>NZ_JABFTX010000010.1 GCF_021404305.1 Billgrantia ethanolica
CACCGCGTGCTCGAGCTACTGATCGCGGCTACCGTGTTCGCCGGCAGATGCAAGGGCAAGCGCAAGCGCTTCCTCGAGGAGCTGTTCGAGGCCTGCAACATAGCTTACCCCCATGAGAAGGTTCGCACTTGGCGCCGCCAGTTCATGAACGGCCAAACCTTTGGCAGCGCCAGCGCCTGAACCGACCGTGAGTGAGCGCCGTCAGCCGACCAGCCCCGAACCAGGCGCCAGCGCCAGCACCGGCAGGGAATCCTGGCCACGCTGGGGTCGCGCTTCCGGCTCCGGCAGCCGGAAGGCCGCAACGGCTGCCAGCATTTCCTCGGCATGGGCTTCGAGCTCGCGGGCCGAATCGGCATTTTTCTGTATGAAGGCCACGTTCTGCTGTGTGACGCGATCCATTTCCGTCACTGCGGCGCCCACTTCACGCACACCTTCGCTCTGCTCGCTGCTAGCTGTCAACGCCGACTGAAAAGTGACCCCCTTTGGGCGTAGAACGCCGAAATAAAAGTGACCCCCTAGGCCCGCTGGGTTATTTCATGGTTGTTGAAGGTGTGCCGGCCTTGCGCTTGTCCTTGAGCCGATAGCTCTCGCCGCTGATCTGCACGATGTGGGCATGGTGCAGCAGTCGGTCGAGCATGGCGGCGGTGAGAGTCTGATCGTCGGCGAAGGCGCCGGCCCATTGGGTGAACGGCAAATTGCTGGTCAGGATCATGCTGCCGCGCTCGTAGCGCTTGGCGACGACGTTGAAGAACAGATTCGCCTCCTCGCGCCCGAACGGCAGGTAGCCGATCTCGTCGATCACCAGCAGCTTCGGTCCCATGACGACGCGGTTGAAATACTGCTTGAGCCGTTCCTGGCGCTGGGCGGCACGCAGTTGCAGCATCAGGTCGGCGGCGGTGACGAAGCGGGTCTTGATACCGCTCATCACTGCCCGGTAGGCCAGTGCTGTGGCCAAATGCGTCTTGCCGACACCACTGGGACCGAGTAACACGATGTTCTCGGTACGTTCGAGAAAGGTCAGTGTGGCCAGTTCCTGAAGCTGCGTGCGCGGTGCTCCCGAGGCGAAGGCGAAATCGTATTGCTCCAGCGTCTTCACCGCCGGCAGGGTCGCCATCTTCAGCAACGTCTGGCGGCTGCGTTCTGCACGGGCCTCGTGCTCCGCCCCCAGCAGGTGTTCAAGGAAGTCGGCGAAACTCGCCTCATCGGTCGCCGCCTGCTGGGCCTGATGCGACCAGTCCGTGCCGATACGCTCAAGCTTGAGCCGTTGGCACAACTCCTGGATACGTGCGTGCTGGAGATTCATACCTGTCCCTCCAGCAGCTGATCATAAACCGACAGCGGGTGCTGCAAGCTCTCGTGAGGTAGCGCGCGCCCTGGCCGCAGGCTCGGCGCCGAGGTGGCGCTCTGCTGCCGGACCGGCAACGGGAGCAACTCCAGCCGCTCCTTGGCCAAGCGCACCGCCGGCTTGACCTGGGTGGTGCCGTGGATGCGCTGGTGGGCCACCTCCTCGATCCAACGTCCGATATGAGCATTGGCCGTGGTGACGTCGAGCATGAGGCCGGCGCTCTTCAGTGTCGCCGCCAGCGGTGTCACGAAGCTGCCCTTGAGGTAGCCGTTGAAGCGCTCGACTTTGCCTTTGGTCTTGGCCCGGTAGGGGCGACAGACTCGGGGCCGAAAGCCATAAATATCCGCCAGATCGGCCAGGGCTGGATGCCAGCGGTGCTGGCCGTCGCCAAATGCATCCCGCTCGGAGATGATTGCGCCGGCGTTGTCGAATAGCGCCTCCTGTGGCACGCCCCCGAAATAGTCAAAGGCCGCCTCGAGCCCGGCAAGCCACGCCGCGCTGTCCTCTCGTTCGGAAAAGCGCACGAAAGTGGCCCGGCTGTAGCCGAGGGTGGCGACGAAGGCCTTGAGCGGCGAGCGGCCGCGGCGGATGGTGGTGAAATCCACCTGCACCTGCTTGCCTGGCGGCGTCTCGAAGCGGATCAGCGGCTCTTCGGTCCGGCGTTTGAACGGCGCCAGATAGCTCTTGAGCTGGCTGATGCCGCCGGGATAACCCAGGGCCTGGATCTCGCGCAGCAACACCGTTGCCGGAATCCAGTGTGGGCGCGCCGCCTCGATCCGCTCCTGGAGGTAGGCCTTGTACGGATCGAGCTTGGTAGGCTGCGGGTGGCGCGGCGTGTAGCGCGGTGACTCGCCATTTCGCAGATACTTGCGCACTGTGTTGCGCGACAGTCCCAGTTCCCGTGCGATCGCCTTTATGCTCCGGCCCTGACGGGCCAACACTCTGATTTCCACTGACTGCTCCTGGATCAACATCGCGGCGGCTCAAAAGCCACCATCTTCGCCCAAGGGGGTCAGATTTACCTCGGCGTCAGGGGGTCAGTTTTACATCGGCGGTGACAGATGGCCTGTGTACATACCCAAGGCTGCCAAACATAGGATGGCAGTAGCCAGAAGGGCCAGGGCAGCTGTCAGGCCCGTCTTGAC
>NZ_JABFTX010000011.1 GCF_021404305.1 Billgrantia ethanolica
GTGAGCTTGCGGTCGCCGAAGATCAGGAACAGCAGGAAGGCGATGGCCACGCCGATGGCCGAGGCCTCGGTGGCAGTGGCCACCCCGGTGAACAGCGCGCCCAGCACGCCGAGGATCAGCGCCATCGGCGGCAGCACGTACTTGGTCAGCATGATCAGCAGTTGGCCGGTCGAGGTCTCGGCGCGCTCCTCGGCGGGTACCGGTGGGCCGTAGGCGGGCTTGATGTAGCAGATCACCAGCACGTAGAGCGCGTACATCGCCCCCAGCATCAGCCCCGGCACCAGCGCGCCGGCGAACAGCGCGCCCACCGAGACCGGCGAGTAGCTGGCCATCAGAATCAGCATGATGCTCGGCGGAATCAGGATGCCCAGACAGCCGCTGGCCATGATCACCCCGGTGCTGAGCTCCTTGTTGTAGCCGTGCTTGAGCATCGGCACCAGCGCGATCATGCCCATCACCGCGATGGAGGCGCCGACGATGCCGGTGGTGGCGGCCAGCATCACCGAGACAATGACCACGGTCAGCGCCAGGCCGCCGCGCAGGTTGGCCAGCAGCAGGCGCATCACCGCGAACATCTTCTCGGTGACCCCCGAGTCGTTGAGGAAACGCGCCATCAGCACGAACAGCGGAATGGCCACCAGGACGTAGTTGTCCATGGCGTTGCCGTAGATATTGTTGATGATGGTGCCGAGCACGCGCTCGCCAGGGCCCAGGTAGGCGCCGATGACGGCGATGCCGCCCAGCACGAAGGCCAGCGGATGGCCCATGAACAGGCCGATCAGCAGCCCGCCGAACATCACCAGGGTGAGCAGTTCGGGACTCAGGTTCATGCGGCTCTCTCCTCCCGCAGCTGCT
>NZ_JABFTX010000012.1 GCF_021404305.1 Billgrantia ethanolica
GGTCGGCGTCGGGGCGGCGATCCGCCGTCACCTCGCCTTCGGTGACCCAGCGATAGTAGGTCCGCACGTTAATGCCCATCATCTGACAGGCCTTGGCCAGCCGAGCACCGTCACGCTGGGCGTCTTGCACCAGGGTCACGATGCGCTGGCGATCCGGGAGGCTGGTCAGTCGTCCTCGTCGTTGGTCGTGCCCCAGATCGCCTCGGCCTTTTTTGACAGGGCCAGCAGCGCCGCCGTCTCGGCCAGGGCCTTGTCCTTGCGGCGCAGCTCACGCTCCAGCTGGCGGAGCCGCTTCTGCTCGGCCTTCCGCGCCTGGCGAAGCTGCTTGGCCTGTGCTGCCGCATCCTCGTTGGCGTTCATGCAGGCATCCCGCCAGGCCTCCACCTGTTCGGGGTAGAGGCCACGCTCACGGCAATAGGCGCTGAGCTCGGCCTCATTCATCGGGGCCGTCTCCAGGACGATCTGGAACTTCTCCTGGCTGGTCCACTGGTCGGGCTGGGTCGAACGTGATGGCAAAACCTGTCCTCGTGCTCTGGCCTGTTTCCGCCAATTGTAGAGGGTTGTCACGGTGATGCCTTCCTGCTCGGCCAGTTCCGGGATGGTCATGCTCATGGGCGGTGCCATCTTCTTGAGGATGGCTTCCTTACGCTCTGCGGGGTAACGCACGTTGATCACCTCTCAATCCGTTTAGGTGACAACTACGCTGACAGATAGGGTGATCGAGCGGGAGTGATTTTCGCTAAAGGTAAGCACCTTATAAAGCTACCTAAATTTCTAGGGAAGGATATGTTTAACATCTTGAAAGAACTTTAC
>NZ_JABFTX010000013.1 GCF_021404305.1 Billgrantia ethanolica
TGGCACTGTCGGTGGCCGTGTCGCCGTCGGCGTCGGTGAGGGTCACGCTGCCGGTGAGCAGGATCTGGCCGCCGGCCAGGTGCAGCACTTCGCTGGCATTGCTCGCCGTCGGGTGGTCGATGGCCTGCTGCTGATCCAGCACCAACTTGCCGTCGACGAGAGAGACGACGAAGACGGTGTTGCCGCCGTTGACGTCAGCGGCGCTGGCCGCCGTGCTGCCGACCACGCTGCCGCCGATCAGGTGCAGGTAGACCGCCTGGCCACCGCTGGTGAGGTTTTCGCCGCTGCCGTCCTGGGCCACGTTGCCGGCGACGTTGTTGCCCAGGCTCAGGCTGTAGTGCCAGGCCTTGCCACCACCGGCGGCCGCGCCGTCGCCACCGAAGGACTTGTCGACGATGGTGAAGAAGTCGCGCAGCGCGGCACTGTCGGTGCCCAGCGCGGCGTCGGTGGTCAGCAGGCTGGCCAGCTCGGCGGCAGCACCGATCTCGATACTCGGGCCGTGATCCTGGAAGCCCAGCTGCCCCCCCAGGTCGACGATGGCACTGTCGGTGGCCGTGTCGCCGTCGGCGTCGGTGAGGGTCACGCTGCCGGTGAGCAGGATCTGGCCGCCGGCCAGGTGCAGCACTTCGCTGGCATTGCTCGCCGTCGGGTGGTCGATGGCCTGCTGCTGATCCAGCACCAACTTGCCGTCGACGAGAGAGACGACGAAGACGGTGTTGCCGCCGTTGACGTCAGCGGCGCTGGCCGCCGTGCTGCCGACCACGCTGCCGCCGATCAGGTGCAGGTAGACC
>NZ_JABFTX010000014.1 GCF_021404305.1 Billgrantia ethanolica
TAGCTTGAATGGTATCCAAGCCCCTCCCCAATCGGAGTGAGGCTGCACGAACAAGGAAAGGCGACGAGACATGGCAGTGATCGGTATCGACGTCAGTAAGCAGAAGCTCGACTGCGCCTGGCTACGCGATGAGGCGACTGGAAAGGTCAAGACGCGTGTATTCGGCAATCGGCGGCAGGACTTTCCACACCTGCTGGAATGGCTTGAGCACCAAACCGGTGAGCCATTGGACCAGTTGCACGTTGTGATGGAAGCCACCGGCATCTATCACGAAACGCTCGCCTATTGGCTGCATGCTGCCGGCATCCAGGTTTATGTCCTCAACCCCGCACAGGTGCGTGACTTCTCCCGTAGCCTGGGAGTACGCGGCAAAACAGATAAGAAGGACAGTGTGGTGCTGGCACGCTATGGCGCGACGCAACGACCTGATGCGTGGCAGCCGGAGCCTGAGGAGGTACGCAAGCTCAAGGCGCTAGCAGCGAGACTCGACGCACTGGACAAGGACATTCAGCGTGAGCGAAACCGGCGCGAGAAAGCCGAGTTCGTCATGGCAACCGATATCCTCCGCTCGATCGATGACATCCTGTCGGCATTGACGCGTGAGCGGGATCGTCTCCAGCGGGAGATCGATGA
>NZ_JABFTX010000015.1 GCF_021404305.1 Billgrantia ethanolica
CGCGCAAGGCCATCGCCGTGGAGCGCCTCAAGGAAAACCCCGAGAACTGGGGCGTCAGCCATGACCAGCTTCAAAAAGGGGAGTTCAGGGAGCGGGCCGCCAAGAGCCCGGCCGAGCTGCGCACGGCCATCGATGAAGCCTATCGTTTTCTGATCTACCCGGGGCGCGATGGTGGCCGCGTGGTGGTGCGCGATCTGGGTAAGCGGGGCGCCGGCCCCACCGCAGGTGGCTCCAGCGGCCTGCACCTGGAAGATGCCATCCTCAAGCAGCTAGCCGAGGAAGGCGAACTGATCACCGAGGAACGTGCCTCCACCGCAGAAGCGGCGACGCTGCTCGGCAAGCTGTTCTTCGAGAACCAAAAGCAGGTCAATGTCAGTGACCTCGTTGAGCGCTTCGCCACGCGCCGTAACTGGCCGATCCTGCAACGTCCAGCGCTGCTGGCCACCGTGCTGGTAGAAGGCGCCAAACGTAGCAGCTGGTGTCTGGGCCACATGCCCGACAAGAAGGCCCACAAGCCCGATGCGCTCTATCACAAGGACAACCCGCCGCCGCTGACGGT
>NZ_JABFTX010000016.1 GCF_021404305.1 Billgrantia ethanolica
ATGCTTTGCTTGTCACGTCGGAGGTATACTTCTTGCTTGATTTTGCCATTTGTCAGTGAAATTAATCAATTAGTATCAAAATACATCAATATTTATCAAATTATGCTTCAAATTTGGATATTAACTCCAAATCTTGCTGTTTGATAGCATTATTGATCAATTTACCGACTGATTCTTTACTATCAAGGCATTCTTGAATAGTATTAGCGAAATTTGCAACATTTAATGTATAAGTATACACATTTTTGCTACTATTATACATTATCTCTACAATATCAGTTCTAACTATAATTCTCTTAATAGCTGAACTTTCTAGATTTTGAAAATCTTTGATAATCTCAGAAAATTGACTTTTAGTCATTTCTAGTTAATAATTAAAACTTAAATTTTAAGATTTCTCAGTTTCTGCAATTTCTCAAAAATTTAAAAAGTTAAATTTTGGAAATTTTGAGATTTTGCAGTTTTTGAGAATTCACAGAAACTGAAAAGTCTGCGTTTCCTGCCCCTGT
>NZ_JABFTX010000017.1 GCF_021404305.1 Billgrantia ethanolica
AGAGCAAAGACTGTTTGGGTCGAAGACCCAGTGGTTGTAAGCCGGGTCTGTAGCTCAGTTGGTTAGAGCGCACCCCTGATAAGGGTGAGGTCGGCAGTTCAAATCTGCCCAGACCCACCAATTTTATCCAGTCCTGCGTTATTTCGTGACTCGCATAGCGAGCTATGCGTCGCCCCGAAATGCCTTGACCTGAATAAAATTAACCGAACCGCCCCTTGAGGGAAGGTCGGAATCAGTGGGGCCATAGCTCAGCTGGGAGAGCGCCTGCCTTGCACGCAGGAGGTCAGCGGTTCGATCCCGCTTGGCTCCACCACATTTCTCCAAGCCAGTCTTATATCTGCAGAGACCAGCGGCAAGTCGACAGACTTCCCACTGTTCTCTGAACAGTCTGCTCTTTAACAATGTGAATCATGCTGACAAGTTTTCTCCGCAAGGAGAAAGCAAAAGTGATACGTCTCAAGCGTATCCGGCAATTGTCGTACGTAATCGCGGACCAGACCCTTT
>NZ_JABFTX010000018.1 GCF_021404305.1 Billgrantia ethanolica
GGGAGGCGCGCCTCAGGCAGAGGCCCCGGTAGCGGTGCCCGAGGTAGAGAAGCAGCAGGCGGCCCCGGCCGCAGTGGAGCCGCCCCCCCTGGCCTCGTCCGCCGGCGGTGTCATGCCCGACAGCGGAAAGCCTGCCAAGGCGAAATCCAAGGCCAAGGGCGGCGGCGAGTCCACTTCGATTCGGGTCTCGGTCGACAAAGTCGATCAGATCATCAACCTTGTGGGCGAACTGATCATCACCCAGTCGATGCTCGATCAGACCGTCAGCGAGATGGACAACGTCGCCAACAGCGCCCTGCAGAACGGCATGAGCCTGTTGCAGCGCAATGCGCGGGACCTGCAGGAGTCGGTCATGTCGATCCGCATGATCCCCATGGATTTCGTGTTCAGTCGCTTCCCGCGCGTGGTGCGCGAAACGGCCGCCAAGCTGGGTAAGGAGATCGAGCTG
>NZ_JABFTX010000001.1 GCF_021404305.1 Billgrantia ethanolica
GAGTGGACGCACCTCTGGTGTTCCGGTTGTCACGCCAGTGGCATTGCCGGGTAGCTACGTGCGGACGGGATAACCGCTGAAAGCATCTAAGCGGGAAGCCCCCTTCAAGATGAGACATCCCTGAGGCCTCGAGCCTCCTGAAGGGCCCAGCGAGACCAGCTGGTTGATAGGTCGGGTGTGGAAGCGCTGCAAGGCGTTGAGCTAACCGATACTAATGGCCCGTGAGGCTTGACCATATAACCCCAAGGGGTTTGCGCATTGCGCACGACATTGACGGATACGCGCCTGAGCGAGAGCCGGGTCGAGACGATCGCGTCAGCATGATTCCGACCGTTTTCGCCTGACGACCATAGCGAGTGGGAACCACCTGACCCCATGCCGAACTCAGCAGTGAAACCGCTCAGCGCCGATGGTAGTGTGGGGCCTCCCCATGCGAGAGTAGGTCATCGTCAGGCACCTTTTCAGAAACCCAGCTTCGAGAGAGGCTGGGTTTCGCCGTTTGGGGGTCCCAAAACGTCCCCCTGATCGCCAGCGGGACGACCCGATGGTGTGCTTGCCAACCCGGGGACGGCCTCGGACCCTCAAGAAGGAAATCTCAATGGCCTGGTTGTTGTTGGTCGTGGCCGGTCTTCTCGAAGTGGCGTGGGCGTTGGGCCTGAAAGCGTCACACGGCTTTACCCGGCCGCTCCCCAGTGTACTGACCGTCATCGCCATGGTGGCCAGCTTCTACCTGCTGGCACAGGCAATGAAGGTGCTGCCCGTGGGTACCGCCTACGCCATCTGGGTAGGCATTGGTGCGGTGGGTACGGTCTTGCTGGGCATTCTGCTCTATGGCGACAGCGCTTCGCCGCTGCGGCTGCTCAGCCTGGTGTTGATCCTGGCCGGCCTGGTGGGTTTGAAGCTGGCTGCTTAACAATTGATAGGCAAGAAAGTACCCGTATGAAGCAAAGCCCTGGCCGTGAAGGCCAGGGCTTTGTCGTGTTCGGCCGTCGGGAGTCCGACGACCCGGACGGGGCGGCTTATACGACGCCTTGATCGATCATGGCATCGGCCACCTTGCGGAAGCCGGCGATGTTGGCGCCCAGCACCAGGTTGGTGGGCTCGCCGAACTCCTCGGCGGTGCCCGCACACTGCCTATGAATCCCTGCCATGATCGCCTGTAGCTTGGTATCGACCTTCTTCAACGACCACTGCTGCATACTGCTGTTCTGCGCCATCTCGAGCTGGCTGGTGGCCACGCCGCCGGCGTTGGCTGCCTTGCCGGGCCCATAGGCGATCCTGGCTTCGAGGAAGCGGTCCACCGCAGTGGCGGTGGAGGCCATGTTGGAGCCTTCGCTGATGCAGTGGACGCCGTTGCCGAGCAGCGCCATGGCGTCGGCCTCGGTCACTTCGTTCTGAGTGGCGCTGGGGAAGGCAACCTCGCCCTTGATGCGCCATACGGCATGGCCGTCGCTCGGGTAGTCCTGAGCATCGATATACGTCGCCTCGGGATGGTACTCCACATACTCGCGCAATGTGGTCCGCTTGACCTCCTTGAGCAGCTTCAGCGTCTCGAGGTCGATGCCTTCCGGGTGGTGAATCGTGCCGCGGGAGTCCGAGCAGGTAATGGGGCGGGCGCCGAGTTGGTAGAGCTTCTCGATGGTGTAGATGGCCACGTTGCCGGCGCCGGATACCAGGCAGGTCTTGCCGGTGATGCTGTCGCCGCGCGCCTCGAGCATGTTCTGCGCAAAGTAGACTGCACCGTAACCGGTGGCTTCCTTGCGGCCGAGCGAACCGCCCCAGTTCAGCCCTTTGCCGGTGAAGACGCCCTCATAGCTGCCGGTGAGACGCTTGTACTGGCCATACATGTAGCCGATCTCTCGGGCACCTACGCCGATGTCGCCGGCCGGTACATCGATGGTCGCGCCGATATGGCGATACAGCTCGTTCATGAACGACTGGCAGAAACGCATGATTTCGCCGTCGGACTTGCCCTTGGGGTCGAAGTTGGAGCCGCCCTTGCCGCCGCCGATGGGCAGCCCGGTCAGAGCATTCTTGAAGATCTGCTCGAAGCCCAGGAACTTGATGATGCTGGCGTTGACGCTGGGGTGGAAGCGCAGGCCGCCCTTGTAGGGACCCAGGGCCGAATTGAACTGGACGCGATAGCCTTTGTTGACCTGTACCTTGCCGGCATCGTCGACCCAACTGACACGGAACATGATCTGACGCTCAGGCTCGACGATGCGCTCGATGATGCTGTGCTGGTGGTAGCGCGGCACCGTTTCGAGCAGCGGGCGCAGGCACTCGAGGACCTCCTCGGCCGCCTGATAGAACTCGCTCTGGGCAGGGCTGCTCTTTCTCAGCCCTTCGAGGGTGTCGTGCACGTAAGTCATGGCTGTGTCCTGATGGTAAATAGGTGCGCTCACTATAATTCAATGCACCAATATGCAGCAATTGCATAGGCTATGTCGGAATTAGACATTGATATGAGTCGAAATCGCTTTCAAATTGCCGTTTTTTGCGCACCAATATCGAGCATTAGGTAATTTTAAAGGACGATTTTTTAACGATATCGAGATGGCCGACAGCGAAGGCCAGGGCTGGTACCATGCGTCACCAACGAATCCGTGAGAGAAACGCCGATGTCCAGCCTGGCAGAACGCATGGTGCCCGATCAGCTGCTCTTCTACTGTCGTCCTGGCTTCGAAGCCGATGTGGCGGCCGAAGTGGCGGCAAACGTCGAGCGACTCGGCTGGCAGGGCAGGGCCGAGTTCATCGATCAGTCCGGGTTCGTGAACTTGGTCGTCGACGATGAGCGACCGGCCAATGAGCTGCATCGTCAGCTGGCGTTCGAGCGGCTCATCTTCGCGCGTCAGAGCCTGGTGGCGCTGCCGTCACTGCAGCTGGAGCGTGACGACAGGCTGTCTCCCATCCTCAAGCAGGTGGTGGAGAGCGGCTGGAGTTTCGATTCGATCTGGCATGAGACGCCCGATACCAACGAGGGCAAGGCGTTGGCGGGGTTGATCAAGGCGTTGACGCGCCCGCTCGAGTCGGCACTGCGCAAGCGGGGGGCGCTCCGGCGCAAGGGCGGTGGGCGTCGTTTGCATCTGTTCTGGATGGATGGCGATCTCGTGCAGTTGGGCATGAGCTTTCCGGGTAACCGCAGCGAACTGCCCGGCGGTATTCGCCGGTTGCGCTTCCCCGCGGCGGCGCCCAGCCGCTCGACGCTGAAGCTCGAGGAGGCCTGGCACGAGTTCATTCCGCGCGAAGAGTGGGACGTGCGCCTTTCCGAGGGAATGCAGGCGGCGGATCTGGGGGCGGCACCCGGCGGGTGGACCTGGCAACTGGTTGCTCGGGGCATGCATGTCTTTGCCATCGACAATGGCCCCATGAAGGGCGACCTGATGGCCACGGGGATGGTTGAGCATCTGCGCGAGGACGGATTCGTCTGGGAGCCGCCCTATCGGTTGGACTGGCTGGTTTGCGATATCGTCGACAAGCCGGCCCGGGTCACCGCCATGGTTCAGCGTTGGCTAATTCGGCGCTGGTGCCGCGAGGCGATCTTCAATCTCAAGCTACCGATGAAACGACGCTGGGAGGAGGTGCAGCGCTGTCTGGCGCTGCTGGAAGAGGCGCTGGAGGATGCCGGCGTCCGTGCCACGCTGCGCTGCCGGCATCTCTACCATGATCGTGAAGAGGTCACGGTGCACGTCAGGCTGCTCGACTGACACCAGGTCAGCTGTAGGGGCCTGGAGCAGAGGCCAAGTACTGAGGTCAAGTACTGAGGCCAGGTACAGAGGTCAGGGCGTTTCAGTAGGACGGTTCGTAGATGCGGATGGTTTCGTCCTCGGTGAGCAGCGGCAGGATGCGCTGCATCACCCTGGAGCGTTCCTCGCTGGTGTACCATTCGTTCCAGGCGTTCAGGTCCCGCCACTTGACGATCATCAGACGTCGGTCGCTGCGGCCGCGCTCGACCAGGGTTTCGCCGCCGACGAACCCTCTGGCACCGAGAGAGAAGCGCATCGCCTCACGGGCGGCTTCTTCGTATTCCTCTTCCAGGCCAGGCATGATGCGACGTTCGATTATGATCTTTATCATCTAGCAGTTCCCTACGCCGAGGTCGATCGATGACGAATACCGCCGACTCGCAGCCCGTCCACCAGGTCGAGCTGGACACGACCGGTCTTTACTGCCCGGAGCCGATCATGCTCATGCACAACAAGGTGCGTGACATGCGCTCTGGCGAAATACTCAAGGTGGTGGCGACGGATCCCGCCACCACCCGCGACATCCCCAAGTTCTGCAGTTTCCTGGGGCACGAGCTGGTAGCGCAGGAGGAGTCGGACGGCCACTACCTCTACTTTATCCGCTTGGGCTGATGTATCGCCACCCCCTGCCGCGTGCCTAGGCCCTGTCTGAAAGCCCCTATCTGGAAAGTCAGCGAGCGAGCCATTTTCGGACAGTGCCTAGCCGTCGGCTCTCACGGTGGTGTTGGGCATGACCATCAGCGCAAGGGCCTCCAGCGTGCCGGGGTCCTGCTCACGAATTCGATTGGCGATGCTGCGCTGAAAGAAGTAGACCATCTTGTGGCGGCTTCGGCCCGGATAGAGGCAAGCGTCGCCGGGCAAGATCGGTGTGGTCTCGATGAGTGACTCATCGGCCAGCAGAGCTTCCACGTTACCGTCGCTATAGAGCCGCCAGCCGAACACTTGCTTGAGCTGCCAGGGACGGTCGTCGTCATCGATGCACAGGGCATGGGTGCCCTGGGTGTCAGGAATCTGCTGAATGAGGGTGATGTCGCGCGTCTCTTCGTAGTCGAAGTAGGCGGCGGCATGTTCCAGCTCATAGGTCTTGTGGGGTGGGGGATATTCGAGCAGCTCTCCGGTTTCAGGATCGCGATAGCCGACGAAACGGCCGTGTTCGGCATCGTCGAGCTGATGACAGGGGGTCAAGGTCTCCATCCAGGGCACCAGGCCCACGACATCGCCATCTTCGCGCAGGCCCCAGGCCAGAATGGGCATACCGTAGAGGGAGTCCGGGTCGGAGGCCAGGCTGTAGACCATTTCAAGGCCGTCCAGCTCGGGGGAGAGACGCACCAGGCGTCGCTTGGCCTGGAGCTTCTGGCGCATCGTTTCCAGGTCGATGACCCGGGCAGGTCGGGGTGACAGTGTCATACCCATGTTCCTCCCTCCAGATTCTGCATGGGCCGAGCGGCAAGGTCACGGCTGCGGCAAGGCTGACGGGATCGACTCCTACCTTCTTGCAATCACCAATATCACAGAGTTGGCATCCAAGTTAAGCCTGTCGGCACCTTTTTCGTGCGGTGTCGGGTTTCACGTGCAGCGCCTGGCCAGAGCCTGCCAATGCTGCCGATGCTCGCTGCGTGCCTGGCGCAGGGCAGGCAGGGGGGCCTCGGGGTTCTCCAGCGAGAGCCAGTTATGGCGGTAGTCATCGACCGCTTCGGGTGGGGGAACATGGCTTGCGAGCAGGTCGTCGATCGCTTCGAGCCAGCGCGACGCCAAATTCTCCAACTGGTCCAGCCAGGCGAATGCCGCCATGTCGGCCATCTCTTCGCTCAGCGCATCGGCAGGCGAGGCAAGTGCGGTGCAGCCACGCTGCGACCGGAGGTTGGCGGCAAGAAGCTCGTTCGCTTCGGTCAGACGTCTTTCGGCAAGCACCAGGGCGCGCAGCAGCTCGGCGGTCAGGGGGCGGCTGCGCAGTGAGTTGAGGTGGTTCTCCAGCGTACTCGACGGGTGCTGCCATTCGGGATTGAACTGGTTGAGAGTGGCTTGATGCAGCCAGGAGAGGGCTTCGAACTGCGCCTCGATGCCGCGCGTATCGTCCGGTACCAAGGGGGAGCTGGCGCGGGAGAAGCTGCGCACCCACTCTTCGGAATCGAACAGGCTGTTCCAGCTCACCTTCGGCAGCTGCTCGGTCTTGGTCAGCGTGAGCCGTTCAAGGCGCTCGCGGTTGGCGTCCGACAAGCCGTCGGGCACGTCGCTGTGCCAGCAGGCATGCAGGCGGCGCCACAGTTCCAGTTCGTATATCCACTGCTGACTGGGCGGCGCCACGCGCCCAAGCTGGTTGTTGCGGGCAGCGACCAGCTGTGTGATATGACAATCGCGCAGGGCGTAGACGTTGAGCATGCCCTCGCGGGTTTCAGCAACCTCGAAGAGGCGCTCATCGCGTTCGGGAAAGGCGCCGATGTTGGGTGGCGCCGTTCTCTCTGGCGCCGGCTGTCCCAAGGCTTCGGCGAGCGCCCTCTGGTACTCGATAAGCTTGGCGTCACCCTGCTCACCGCCGCCGCAGCCTGCCACCAGCAATGCGACTAGCCCTGCCATCATGCCTGCCGTCAGATGGCGTTTCACTTCAGTCCAGCGGTATCTCCTGCTTGCCATGCGCGACTCCCTTGGCCCTGCGCCGCAGTCGCTCGCCGAGCAGCAGCGCCGCCACGGTGAGTCCTGCGATCAGGCCGATCCAGTAGCCATGCACTCCCAGCGGTTCGCTCCAGCCGGGCAGGCCGCGGGTGCCCAGCCAGTGGCCGCCGGCCAACCCCACCGCCCAGTAGGCGAACAGGGTGATGACCATGATGATGCGGGTGTCCTTGTAGCCCCTCAGGGCGCCGGCCAGATTGACCTGCAGCGAGTCGGACACCTGATAGAGCATGGCCAGCAGGACCAGCGACAGGGCCAGGCGTTGCACGGCCGTATCGTGAGTGTAGAGGGCCATGACCGGCTCTGCCGTGAACCACAGCAAGGCGCTGTTGAGCAGGGCGATCAGCACCGAGACCAGTATGCCGTTCCAGGCCACCATGCGTGCCCGTTCGATTTTGCCCTGGCCCAGGGTGTTGCCGACCCTGACGGTCAGCGCCATGCTCAGGGCCAGCGGCAGCATGAACAGGATCGAGGTGTAGTTCAACGCGACCTGGTGTGCCGCCACCGTCACTTCACCCAGGCTGGCGATGAACAGCGAGATCAGCGTGAACAGCGTCACCTCGACGAAGATCGCCACGCCGATGGGCACGCCCACGTAGAGCAGCTCGCCGATCAGACGCCAGCGGGGCAGGGTGGGGGAGTGCCACAGGGAGACGTCGCCGTAGGCCCGTGAGCGCCGCGTATAGGCGATCATGGTCAGACACATGACCCACATGGAGAGGGCGGTGGCGATACCGCACCCCAGCGCGCCCAGCGCTGGCAAGTCTTGTATCCAGCCGGGCAACCAGTCGCCGAAAAGTGCCGTGAGCCCGTCACCGCCGTAAATCAGCACGTAGTTGCTGGGAATGTTCACCCCGAGCCCGACCAGGCTGATCCACAGCGAGGGGCGGGTGTGGTTCATGCCGTCGGAGAAGGCGCGCAGTGCCTGGAACAGTGCCACACCCGGCATGCCGAAAGCCACGGCCGAGAGATAGGCTGCCGAGCGACGTGCCACCTCGGGGGGAACGTCCATCACACGGAAGATCGGCATCACCGTGAACCACAGCAGCAGGGCCGCCACCACGCCCAGGGCGAGAGCCACCCACAGCGCCTGATGCACGCTGGGACGGATGCGCTCGGTGGTGCCGGCGCCTAGCAGGTGAGCGATGATGGGCGTCAGGCCCATCAAGGTGCCGGTCATGAACAGCATAAGCGGCAGCCACAGGCTGGAGCCCACCGAGACTGCGGCCAGGTCGGTGGCGCTGAGTCGCCCCGTCATCATCACGTCGGCCACACTCATGCCGGCCTGGGCCAGTTGAGCGCCACAGATGGGCAGGGCGAGACGAATCAGCGGCCGCGTTTCCGTGCGGCTGACGCTCAGCAGGTCGGAGAAGAACGTTGCCAAGGCAGAAGGCTCCATGCGTGTCGAAAGCCTGACCAATGCGTCAGGAGAACCGAATATGTTAGCAATATCCGGTGAATTTCGCTGTGTGGTCGACTCGCCTATACTGTCCCGCCGTTCAGCCACACAGGAAGCCAGCGTGACGCATCGCCTCGAGGACGTGATCGCCCTGTTCGACGGGCTCTTTCAGGATGGTTTCAATACTCGCTTGGTGCGCGGCGGCAACGAGCCGCTCTATCTGCCTGCCGATACGGCCTGCCCCTGGCACCGGGTCATCTTTGCACGTGGCTTCTATGCCAGCGCCATGCATGAGATCAGCCACTGGTGCATCGCCGGTGAGCGGCGCCGCCAGCTGGAGGACTACGGCTACTGGTACCTGCCCGACGGTCGCGATGCCGAGCAGCAAAGTCGCTTCGAGGCGGCGGAAGTGGCGCCTCAGGCGTTGGAGATGCTCTTTTCACGCGCCTGTGGGCTGCGCTTTCACGTCAGTGTCGACAACCTGGGCGGTGAGGTGGACGTCGACCGTCACGCCTTCGCGGCCCGGGTCACGGCCCGCGCGGCGCGCTACGAACGCGAGGGGCTTCCCGCCCGGGCGGCGGCCTTTCATGCCGCGCTGCAGGCTTTCTACCAGCAGGGGCGCGCCCTCGAGAGTGCCGTTGCCGGCGGCCTCGAGCTCTTGGCTCAGGCAGTACCGGCCGACTCCCACGCCTGCCTGCCGAGCTGAAGCAGTGGCTCTAGAGCGGGCATGGCCTGGCGCGCAGGATAAGCCACGCCGACGGTCTGGCGAATGTCGAGTCCGCTGAGAGGCCGGCACTGCACGTCCGCATGGCTGAGGATCTCCGGCCAGGCCGGTACCAGTGAAGCACCGACGCCGGCCGCCACCAGCCCCAGGGTGTATTCGATGGTGCGCAGGCGTGCACGAACCTGACAGCGCACGCCGGCATCGCTCAGCGCCGATGCCAGCTGCTCCATGGCGGCACAGGGCTGGCGCCAGATGAACGGCAGACCGTCGAGGTCGCTCAGCGATACGGACCCCTTCAAGCCCAGAGGATGGCCGCCGGGCAGCGCCAGCAGATAGCTGTCGTGCCAGATGGGTTGAAATGCCTCGCCAGCTGCCAGGTCCTGTTCGCCGATGATGCGGGCGTCGCAGCGCTCCTCGGGATTGACCAAGGTTAGGGCCAGGTTGTCGCCCTGACCGATGTACTCCTTGAGCAGTGCCGTCATGCGGTTGGCCCCGAGCGAGCGCATCAGGCCCAGGCGTACCGGCGTTGCGGGCGCCGGCGTGCGGAACAGACGGTCGATGGCGTTGAGGTCTTCGCTGACCTGACGCGCCAGCGGGTAGAGCCGGTGGCCCTCTTCGGTCGGCGTTATGCCGCGCCGATGACGTTCGAACAGTGGCGTACCCAGGCGCTCTTCCAGTTGCGCCAGCGCCGTCGAGATCGAGGGTTGCGCCACGTGGCAGCGTCGGGCGGCGGCGCTTATCGAGCCGCCCTCATAGGCGGCGATGAAGTAGCGCAGGCTGCGTATATCCATAGGTTAGGCCTATATCTGGGGCAGGATATCGATATTATCGCTTTGTCTACCGGGCGCGCTAGGCTAGAGGCATCCACCCTCCTTGCCTGCGGAGCCAGCATGGTGCTCGAACCCCTACCTCAAGAGCAGCGTTTCTTCACCGCCCTGCGCAGCGGCGACTGGCCAACCCCCGAGCGCGACTGGTCGCTCGATGCGGTCGGGCTCTCTGCGGCGGGCCTCGTCGAGCTGTTCGAAACCCAGCTGATGAGCCGCCACCTGGACCTGCACGCCCGGCGCCTGCAGGCTCGAGGCGAGGCCTTCTACACCATCGGCAGCGCCGGTCACGAGGGCAATGCCGCCATCGCCCGCGCCTTTCGCGCCACCGATCCTGCCTTTCTGCACTATCGCGACGCGGCCTTTCTGATCCAGCGCAGTCGCGGTGTGCCGGGGCAGACGCCGCTGTGGGATCTGTTGTTGAGCTTTGCCGCCTCGGCGGATGACCCGGTCTCGGGCGGGCGGCACAAGGTACTGGGCTCGAAGTCGCTGCACGTGCCACCGCAGACCAGCACCATCGCCTCGCACCTGCCCAAGGCCGTGGGGGCCGCCTACAGCTTCGGCCTGTGGCGGCGGCTGGGCGGCGGCGGCGAGTGGCCCGCCGACGGCGTGGCGATCTGCAGCTTCGGCGATGCCTCGTTCAACCACTCCACCGCCCAGGGCGCGCTCAACGCCGCCGGCTGGGCGGCCTATCAAGGGGCGCCGCTGCCGCTGGTGATGGTGTGCGAGGACAACGGCATCGGCATCTCCACGCCCACGCCGAACGGCTGGATCGAAGCCAGCATGCGTTCGCGCCCCGGCTTTCACTACCTGGCCTGCGACGGCCTCGACCTGCTCGACACCTGGCGGGCGGCCAGGGAGGCCGAACGCATCGCCCGGCGGCGCAGGCAGCCGGTGTTCCTGCACATGCGCTGTGTGCGGCTCTACGGCCATGCCGGCTCCGATGCGCAGCAGGCCTATCTCTCTCCCGCGCGGATCAAGGCCGACGAGACCCGCGACCCGCTGCTGGTCACGGCCGGGCTGCTCGAGCGTCACGGCGTGCTCGGGCGCGATGCCATCGAGGCGCTCTACCGCTCGGTGGCCGAGCGGGTCGCGCATGTCGCCGAGGAGGCGATCCGTCGGCCCAAACTGGAGACGGCCGCTCAGGTCATGGCCAGCATCGTGCCGCCATCAAGACCGGGCCGTGCACGTCCCTGGCAGGACGAAGTGGACCCTACGCCGGCCCCCATGGCCAAGCTGCTGAATCAATCGCTCGCCCGTCTGATGGAGCGCTATCCCCATCTGGTGATGGCGGGCGAGGACATCGGTCGCAAGGGCGGCGTCTACGGCGTCACCCAGCGCCTGCAGGCCCAGTTCGGGCCGCACCGGGTGATCGACACCCTGCTCGACGAGCAGAGCATCCTCGGGCTCGGCATCGGGCTGGGGCAGAACGGCCTGGTGCCGATTCTCGAGATCCAGTTCCTGGCCTACCTGCACAACGCCGAGGATCAGCTGCGCGGCGAGGCGGCCACGCTCAGTTTCTTCTCCAATGGCCAGTACACCAACCCCATGGTGGTGCGCATCGCCGGGCTCGGTTACCAGAAGGGCTTCGGCGGTCACTTTCACAACGACAACGCCATTGCCGTGCTGCGCGACATCCCCGGCCTGCTGGTGGCTTGTCCGTCGAACGCCGCCGATGCCGTGGGTCTGCTGCAGGAGGCGGTGCGCCTGGCCGACGAGGAGCAGCGGGTGGTGGTGGTGATCGAACCCATCGCGCTCTACCACACCCGCGATCTGCATGAAGAAGGAGATCAGCAGTGGTGCTTCGCCGACCCGGGGCCCGAGCATCGCCTGGCGCAGGGGGCGCTCGGCCAGTGGGGCGAGGGGCGCGAGCTTGCCATCGTCACCTACGGCAACGGGGTCTACCTCTCGCGACAGGCGGCGGCAAGGTTGGAGGCTCAGGGCGTGCACCTGCGCATCGTCGACCTGCGCTGGCTCACCGCCATCGACCATGATGCCGTGCACCGTCGCGTCGCCGAATGCGGCCAGGTGCTGATCGTCGACGAATGCCGGCGCAGCGGCTCGCTCAGCGAGGAGCTGATCACCGCGCTGGTAGAGCGCGGCATGCCGAGCGACAGGCTGCACCGGCTGACCGCCGAAGACAGCTTCATCCCGCTGGGGCGGGCGGCCACGGTCACGCTGCCTTCGGTGGCGGCGATCGTCGAGCAAGCGCTGCGCCTCGCCGCGCCCGGAGCGAAGGAGGGGGCAATGACAAAAACACCAGGCAAGGCGATGGCAGGGAGCGACACCCCATGAGCCAACGACACGCTAACGAGCCCCAAAGCAGCAGCCGCGAGCGGCTGCTGCTCGTCTGCCCTGGTCGCGGCACCTACAACGCCGCCGAGTGGGGCACCCTCAACCGGTTGGCGGGCGGCAGCGAGTGGCTGGCACGCTTCGACGTCAGGCGCCGCGAGGCCGGCATGCCGACGCTCACGGCGCTGGACGGCGAGACACCCTTTCGCCAGAGCCTGCACGGTCGCGGTGAACACGCTGCCCCGCTGATCTATGCCTGCGCCTGGGCCGATCTGCTGGCCATCGACCGCGAGCGCTACGAGGTGGTGGCGGTGACCGGCAACTCCATGGGCTGGTACATCGCCCTGGCGGCGGCAGGTGCCCTGGGGCCCGACGAGGCGCTGCACCTGATCGGCAGCATGGGGCTGCGCATGCAGGAGACCCTGGTCGGTGGGCAGGTCATCTACCCCTGGGTCGACGAGGGGTGGCGGCCGGACTGGTCGCTGCGCCAGGAACTGCTGGGGCTGATCGAGCGTATTCACGGCCGGGGCGGAGCGGAGCTCCATCTCTCCATCGATCTGGGCGGTATGCTGGTCTTCGGTGGCAACGAGGCGGGGCTGGCGCGGCTGACCGAGAGCCTGCCACCGCGCGAGCGCTTCCCGCTGCGGCTGCACCAGCACGCCGCCTTCCATACGCCGCTGCAGGAGGGGGTGAAGCGCGAGGCGCGCCGCGCGCTGGCAAACCTGCCGCTGCGCTCGCCCGAAGTGCCGATGATCGATGGCCGCGGCCATATCTGGACGCCGTGGAGCACCGATCCGCAAGCGCTATGGAATTACACCCTGGGCGAGCAGTTGGTCGCGCCCTACGACTTCACGGCGGCGATTCGGGTCGGCGTGCGTGAGTTCGCGCCAGACCGCATCGTGATCCCCGGCCCGGGAGCGACCCTGGGCGGGGCCACGGCCCAGGCGTTGATTCAGCTCGGCTGGCAGGGCTGGAGCGACAAGAGCGATTTCCAGCGGGGCCAGGCCGAGGAGCCGAAACTGCTGTGCATGGGCCTGGCGGAGCAGCGCGAGTGGCTGCTGGCTCGGCGGGAGTCACTCGCCGTTTAGGCGCTGATGCAGATGCAGCATCACTTCCACTTCGTGCTCGGGCCGCATCGGCTCGAGCCCCATCTCGCCGAACAGCTCGTTGCGTGCGCGGCTCCATTCGCCGGCCGAGAGTGCGGGATAGAGGCTGTCGGCCGGTGCCAGCTCGACGAAGGGGTCGATGCCGTAGGTGTCGAACAGCCGAGCCAGGGCGGCTTCGTCGCCGCTGACACCGGCGGTGAACAGGGTGGCGTTGAAGTGGTCGCTCTCCAGCTCCCGGATCACGTCGAGCGGACTCGCGCCGAAGCTGTGCAGCTCCTCCAGGCTGTAGCCGTTGAGCTCGTTGAACTCGTCGTCGAGCCAGTCGTCGTCGGGCTGGATCAGCGTGTGCTTGATCCTGCCGTCGCTTAGCACCCAGGCAATGGCCAGGGGCAGGTCACTGTCGGCGCCGGTTTCCACGGCGATGAATCCGGGTATGTCGGCCATGCTACGACTCCTGTGGGGGGCGGCCATTGTCCTGGGGTTCGCCGTTCAAGGGAAGGCGAAAGAAGCGTATTGCCGTTTCGCTGGTCGCCCGACCCAGCTCGGCTTCGTCGTTGCTGCGCCAGTGGGCGATCTCGCGCACGATCCACGGCAGCAGGGCAGGCTCGTTGCGCCTGCCCTTGAGTTTGGCAGGTAAATCGCGCGGTAGCAGGTAGGGGCAGTCGGTTTCCACCATCAGGCGCTCGAGGGGGATCTCCTTCACCAGCTCGCGCAGGTGATGGCCACGACGCTCGTCGCAGATCCAGCCGGTCAGGCCGATATGCAGGTCCAGATCGAGATAGCCGTGCAGGGTGTCGCGGTCGGCGGTGAAGCAGTGCACCACGGCATCGGCGATGTCGTCGCGCCAGGTCTTGAGCATTTCCCGCATGCGCCGGCCGGCGTCGCGCTCGTGGATGAACAGCGGCTTGCCACTCTCCGCGGCCAGCCCCAACTGGGCCTCGAAGGCGTGCTCCTGCTCGGCCGGGGTGGAGAAATTGCGGTTGAAGTCGAGGCCGCACTCGCCCACGGCCACCACCTCGGGGCGACGGTGGAGCTCGGCCATGCCCGCCGCCAGGTCGGTATCCCAGCGGCTGGCATCGTGGGGATGCACGCCGGCGGTGGCGTACACGCCCGGGAAGCGCTGGGCCAGCGCCACGGCCTGCTCGGCGTGAGCGAGATCGGTGCCGGTCACGATCAGCGTCGTGACGTTGGCGGCTCGCGAACGCTGCACGACCGCTTCGAGATCGCGGGCGAAGCTGTCATGGGTCAGATTGGCGCCGATGTCCACCAGCGGGGCAGGCGAGCGAAAGCGCAATGCCTCGGGCAGGAAGTCGTCGAAAGTGGCGTCGGTATCAGCCAATGGGAGCGCTCCTTTGCATCTTTCGCGCATTGTAACCAAAGCCACGGCAGGCCAGCCATGCGTTACACTAGCCGCCTCGATGAACGATGAGGTGAGCGCGTGACCCTGCTACGTCTGGAAAGCCTGCAACTGGCCTATGGTACCCATGTGCTGCTCGACGGCGCCGACCTGGTGCTGGAGAAAGGGGAGCGTCTGGCGCTGGTCGGGCGCAACGGTACCGGCAAGTCGACCCTGCTCAAGCTGGTGGCAGGGGAGATCCTGCCCGATGACGGCAGCATCTGGCGCGCCCCGGGACTGAAGATCGGCGTGCTGGAGCAGGATCTGCCATCCGCGTCAGGTGAAACCATCTTCGACGTGGTGGCCCAGGGCCTGCCTCAAGCCGGTGAGCTGCTGGCCGAGTACCATCATCTGGTGCAGGCGGCCGACCCCGACATGAAACGCATGGCGACCCTGCAGAGCCGTCTCGAGGCCATCGACGGCTGGTCTTTCCATCAGCGCATCGACGTGGTGCTGACCCGACTCGGGCTGCCCGCCGACGACCTGATGAGTTCGCTCTCCGGCGGCTGGCGCCGGCGCGTAGCGCTGGCCCGAGCGCTGGTGGCCGAGCCCGATCTACTGCTGCTCGACGAGCCCACCAACCACCTGGATCTCGACACCATTGCCTGGCTCGAGGAGCAACTGCTCGATTTCAACGGTGCGGTGCTGTTCATCACCCACGACCGGGCCTTCCTGTCGAAGCTGGCCACGACCATCCTCGAGCTCGATCGCGGCCGGCTGGGGCGCTATCCCGGGGATTACGCCAAGTACCAGCAGCAGAAAGCCCACGAGCTCGAGGTCGAGGCGCGGGAGAACGCCGAGTTCGACAAGAAGCTGGCCCAGGAGGAAGCCTGGATCCGCCAGGGCATCAAGGCGCGGCGCACACGCAACGAAGGCCGGGTGAGGGCGCTGGAGCAGCTGCGCCGCGAGCGCAGCCAGCGCCGCGAGGTGCAGGGCCGGGCCAGCTTCGGCGTGGATAGCGGTGAGCGCAGTGGCAAGCGTGTGGTCGAGCTGGCCGGCGTGTCTCATCGCTTCGGCGACGAGCTCATCCTGCAGAATCTCAATATCGAGATCCAGCGCGGCGATCGCATCGGCTTGATCGGGCGTAACGGTGCCGGCAAGACCACGCTGCTCAAGATCCTGCTCGGTGAGCTCGAGCCCAGCGAAGGCACGGTAAAGCTTGGCACCAACATCAAGGTGGCCTACTTCGACCAGCTGCGGGCTGGCCTCGAGCCGGAGAAGAGCGTCTACGACAACGTTGCCCAGGGTAGCGACCGAATCACCGTGGGCGGCAAGGACAAGCACGTCATCAGCTATCTGCAGGACTTCCTGTTCACCCCGGAGCGGGCGCGCCAGCCGGTCAAGGCACTCTCCGGCGGCGAGTCCAATCGGCTACTGCTGGCCAAGCTGTTCACCCAGCCGGCCAACGTGCTGGTGCTCGACGAGCCGACCAACGATCTCGACGTCGAGACCCTGGAGCTGCTCGAGGAGCTGCTGCTCGACTTCGACGGGACCCTGCTGCTGGTGTCCCACGACCGCGCCTTCATGGACAACGTGGTCACCGGCGTGCTGGCCTTCGAGGGCGACGGTGTGGTGCGTGAATACGTGGGTGGTTACAGCGACTGGGTGCGCCAGGGTGGCACCTTGCCGCCGGCCCCTTGGGAGGGCGCGGCGCGTCAGCAGGTCGAGCCCACGGCCAAGCCGATGGAGAAGGCGCCCGCCAGCCCGGTCCCCTCAGCGCCGCCGGCCAAGAAGCCCGCCAAGCTCTCCTACAAGCTGCAGCGCGAGCTCGATGCGCTGCCGGCCGAGATCGAGCGGCTCGAGGCCGAGGTGGCGGAGTACGAAGCCAGGGTGGGCGCCCCGGCGTTCTATCAGCAGGAGGCGGGGGTGGTGTCCGAGGTGCTGCAGGCGATGAGCGACAAGCAGGCCGAACTCGACGCCGCCATGGAGCGATGGATGGAGCTTGAAGCCCTCGCCGCAGGGGAGCAATAAAAAGAAACTCGACAGGAAGCGCTGTTTATCGTTACGAGCGAAGATAGGCTGGCTGCCGCCGGAGCGGAGCTACCGCAGTGTAGCCTGCTACATGAGGATAGCGACGGTCCGACGTATCGGCACCGCCGGCGGCCAGAATGGCTAGGTTCGTTCCCGACGAACCAACGCACTTCCCACATCCCTGTGGGTCGTCGAGCGCAGTAGATAAACAGGGTTTCCGCTACTCGGCGCTCTCGCCCTTTTTTCCTACCCTGACGGCGAGCACGTCGCACTGGGCGCCGTGCAGTACCCCGGTGGAGGTGGAGCCGAGCAGCAGGGCGAAGCCGTGCCGGCCATGGGAGCCGACCACGATCAGGTCGACGCCGTGTTCCTCGGCAAAGCGGTGGATCTCGGTATCCGGCATGCCCACCAGGACGTGCTGGTTCTCCTTGGCCACGTGGGGGTCGGCAATTTCGGCCAGGCGCTGCTTGGCATGCTCGTCGAGCTGATCCTGGATGCTGGTCAGATCCATGGGAATGTCGCCGCCGTAGGCGAAGCCTAGCGGTTCGAGGGTATGCATGATCGACAGTTTGGCCTGGTTGCGCTCGGCGATCTGCAAGGCGCGTTCGAGCACCTTGTGGGAATCCTTGGTCAGGTCCACGGCGACCAGGATGTGGCGGTACTCATTGCTCATGTCAGACTCCTGCGAAGCGGCACGATATGATTGATATGCCTTAACTCTAGGACGCCTGACGAACCAAGACAACGACTTGCGTCAAGAAACGGAGATAGCGATGGTCTGGGTAGTAATCGTGGCGGCGCTTTTGCTTATGATTTCGCCGGTGATGTGGCTCAAGCCAAGCGCAAGGCAGCGCCGGCTGGCGCCGCTGCGTAGCGCGGCGACCAAAGCCGGGGTCAAGGTCGTCATGGAGAAGCCGCCGCTGCATGGTATCGACACGCCCATGCCGGGCTATCGCTGGAGCTACCCCAGCGATAGCCCGGGGCCGCGATTCGTGTTGGTGAGGGCAAGCGAGGCCAGCGACGTGCTCGAGCCCTGCGTGGCCGACTGGCGCTGGCGCATCGAGCCTCTCCGGCCGCTGCCGGAAGCGGCTCGTCGACCTCTCGAGGCGCTGCTGATGCGCCTGCCACAGGATGCGCTGGTCGTCGAATCCAGCGAGTTCGCCATCACCCTGTGGTGGTGGGAGTCGCAGACGGCCGAGCGCTTCCTTACCTACGTCGAGGATTTCCGGTCGCTGCGTGATGCCCTGGCCGGCTACGCCGATCACCCCGGAGCCCGGCGCGCTTTCGGTGAGAAGTCGCCGGGCAACTGAGCTCAGCCATCGCTCTCTCTGGCCTGGATCGCCAGACCGTTGTTCTCGATGTGCTCCAACAGGGCGTCGAGCTGCCGGATCTCTTCCTCGCTGAGGCCTGCCAGCATTTCGCGCCGCGCCTGATTCACCACATCGTCGATCTTCTCCAGCAGCGGCGTAGCCGCTTGCGTCAGAAAGACTCGCTTGGTGCGCCGGTCCTGATCGCAGGGACAGCGTTCGATCAGCCCCTGCTCGGAGAGCTGGTCGAGGGTGCGGACCAGGGAAGGCGCTTCCACGCCTATCGCCCGTGCCAGGTCGCACTGAGGCTGCCCATCGCCTAGCCGCCATAGATGGTAGAGCGTGATCCAGCGGGTCTGGGTCAGACCCAGCGGCGCCAGGCGCCGGTCGATGATGGCCCGCCACTGCCGGGGCAGGCGGGACAGCCGGAAGCCGATGTTCTGGTGCATGGGACTCCGCAATAATATCGTTGAATTTGTCGAATTGTCCGGACCCCTTGCGTGTAATGCAACTTGTCTGGCGAAAATGCACCTGGAGCGGCATGGCGGCAGACCGTCGCTTCCTGGCCGACGCGGCTCCGTCCGGTGCGGCTCCTGCCACTGCAGCGACTATGCTGTCAGCCAGCTCTGCTGACTTTCATGACCAACCGTGGCGGTCGCTACGGCCAACAAAGCATCTCCAGGGGCTTGACGTGCCGGCTGGAGTGGACCAAGCTTTCCCCAATCAAACGGCCGTATGAAATCTGGCACTCCGCCAACGCCAACCTCTGTGTGGAGATTCGTGGATGATCTATCAAGGCAACGCCATCACGGTGGCCCGCGGTACCAACAACGGGGGCGACGATGTCGCCATGCTCACCTTCGATCTGAAGGATGAATCCATCAACAAGCTGTCCAGCGCCGTGATCGCCGAGCTCGACGATGCTGTCCAGGCGATTCGCGCCGAGAGCGGGCTCAAGGGGCTGGTGATCGGCAGCGCCAAGGAGTCGTTCATCGTCGGTGCCGACATCACCGAATTCCAGACCATGTTCGGCAAGGGGGGCGAGTTCCTCGAGTCGATGCTGATGAAGGTGCATGACATCTTCAACGCCATCGAAGACCTGCCGTTCCCCACGGTGACAGCGATCAACGGCCTGGCGCTGGGTGGCGGCTGCGAGGTCACGCTGACCACCGATTTCCGGGTGATGGGTGATAAGGCCAAGATCGGCCTGCCCGAAACCAAGCTGGGAATCTTGCCCGGCTGGGGCGGCTGCGTGCGCCTGTCGCGCATGATCGGCTCGGACAATGCAGTCGAGTGGATTGCCGGCGGCACCGAGAATCGCGCCGACGCCGCGCTCAAGGTCGGGGCGGTGGACGCCGTGGTGCCGAACGATCAGCTCGAGGCGGCGGCGCTGGACATCCTGGCGCGTGCCAATGCCGGTGAGCTCGACTACCAGGCGCGCCGCGCCGAGAAGACCGGCCCGCTCAAGCTCAATGCCATCGAGCAGATGATGGCCTTCGAGACCGCCAAGGGGTTCGTGGCCGGCAAGGCCGGGCCGCACTACCCGGCGCCCATCGAGGCGATCAAGGCGATTCAGAAGGGTGCCGGCGAGGAGCGGGCCCGGGCCCAGGCCATCGAGGCCAAGGCCTTCGCCAAGCTGGCCATGACCGACGTGGCCTTCAACCTGGTCGGCCTGTTCATGAACGACCAGGTGGTCAAGAAGAAAGCCGGCAAGTTCGAGAAGCAAGCCAAGGCGGTTAAGCAAACCGCCGTGCTGGGCGCCGGCATCATGGGCGGAGGTATCGCCTACCAGAGCGCATCCAAGGGCACCCCGATCCTGATGAAGGACATCAAGGAGGAGGCCGTCGAGCTGGGGCTCAAGGAGTCGCGCAAGCTGTTCGCCAAGCAGGTGGAGCGGGGCAAGCTGACCACCGAGCAGATGGCCGAGAAACTGACCCTGATCCGTCCGACGCTCTCCTACGGCGACTTCGGCCACGTCGACCTGGTCGTCGAGGCGGTGGTGGAGAACCCCAAGGTCAAGGACGCGGTGCTGACCGAAGTGGAAGGCCTGGTGAGCGAGGACACCATCCTCACCTCCAACACCTCGACCATCTCGATCACCCGCCTGGCGCAGAACCTCAAGCGTCCCGAGAACTTCTGCGGTATGCACTTCTTCAACCCGGTGCACCGCATGCCGCTGGTCGAAGTCATCCGCGGCGAGAAGACCGGTGACGCCGCCGTGGCCGCCACCGTGGCCTACGCCCGGGCCATGGGCAAGACGCCGATCGTGGTCAACGACTGCCCCGGCTTCCTCGTCAACCGCGTGCTGTTCCCCTACTTCGGCGGTTTCAGCCTGCTGGTGGAGCAGGGGGCTGACTTCCAGCGCGTCGACAAGGTGATGGAGAAGTTCGGCTGGCCCATGGGCCCCGCTTACCTGCTCGACGTGGTGGGCATGGATACCGCCGTGCACGCCAACGAAGTGATGGCGGAAGGCTTCCCGGACCGTATGGCTCGCGACGGCAAGACGGCGATCCAGGTGATGTACGAGAACGAGCGCCTGGGGCAGAAGAACGACAAGGGCTTCTACGCCTACGAGGAAGACAAGAAGGGCAAGCCGAAGAAGGTCAGCGACGACAAGGCCTACGAACTGGTCAAGCAGGTGGTGGTCAGCGAGAAGGAGTTCTCCGACGAGGAGATCATCGCGCGCATGATGGTGCCGCTGTGCCTGGAGACGGTGCGCTGTCTCGAGGACGACATCGTCGAGACGCCGGCCGAGGCCGATATGGCGCTGATCTACGGCATCGGTTTCCCGCCGTTCCGTGGTGGCGCGCTACGCTACATCGATGCCATGGGCGTGGCCGAGTTCGTCAAGCTGGCCGACGGCCTTGCCGAGGAGCTGGGGCCGCTCTACGCCCCCACCGACAAGCTGCGCAAGATGACCGAATCCGGCGAGCGTTTCTATCCCAGCCAGGCCCAGGGCTGAACCCACCACGAGCAGGAGGTAAGTTGAAATGAGTTTGAATCCGAGAGACATCGTGGTGGTCGACGGCGTCCGCACTGCCATGGCCAAGGCCAAGAACGGCGCCTTCCGCAACGTGCGCGCCGAGAACCTCTCCGCCGCGGTGATGCAGGCACTGTTCGATCGCAATGCCAACCTCGACCCGGCCGAAGTCGACGACGTGATCTGGGGCTGCGTCAACCAGACCCTCGAGCAGTCGATGAACATCGCGCGTAATGCGGCGATCATGACCGGCATTCCGCGCACGGTGCCGGCCCAGACGGTCAACCGTCTGTGTGGCTCCTCGATGACCGCGCTGCACATCGCCGCGGCCAACATCAAGGCCGGTATGGGCGACTTCTATGTCATCGGCGGCGTCGAGCATATGGAGCACGTGCCCATGGCTCACGGGGTCGACGTCAACCCGGCGGCCAGCAAGTACGCCGCCAAGGCCGCCATGATGATGGGCCTGACCGCCGAGCTGCTGGGCAAGATGCATGGCGTCACCCGAGAGGATCAGGACAAGTTCGGCGTGCGTTCGCACCAGCGCGCCGCCGCGGCCAGCGACAAGGGCTATTTCGACAACGAGATCGTCGGGGTCGAAGGCCACGACGAACGTGGCTTCCGCCAGCTGGTCAAGCGCGATGAAGTCATCCGCATCGACGCCAGCCTGGAGGATATGGCCAAGCTCAAGCCGGTGTTCGATCCGCGCGGCGGTACCGTCTCGGCCGGTACTTCCTCGGCGCTCTCGGTCGGCGCTTCCGCCATGGCGATCATGAGCTACGAGCGTGCCCGTGCGCTGGGGCTCGAGCCCATTGCCCGGGTGCTCTCCACCGGCGTGGCCGGCTGCGACGCCTCGATCATGGGCTATGGCCCGGTGCCGGCTTCGAAGAAGGCGCTCAAGGCCGCCGGTCTCTCTGCCCAGGACATTCAGACCGTCGAGCTCAACGAGGCCTTCGCCGCCCAGGCGATCCCGGTACTCAAGGACCTGGGTTTCCTCGAGGCCATGGACGAGAAGGTCAACCTCAACGGCGGTGCCATCGCCCTGGGCCACCCGCTGGGCTGCTCCGGGTCGCGTATCTGCACCACGCTGCTCAACGTGATGCGCCAGCAGGACACCACCCTGGGGCTCGCCACCATGTGTATCGGCATGGGGCAGGGTGTGGCGACCGTTTTCGAGCGCCTGAAGTAAACGCCTGATGAAATAAGTACCGCTATGACCGACGGCCCCGTCCACAAGGACGGGGCCGTCGGCGTTTGTTGCGTTGACGTTCTGGTGCGTGAACAATAAGATTCATTTTGTATGCTTCTTTTAACTGCTGCGAGGTGATTCCCGTGGAGCGGCTCAAGAATCTGTTCAAGAAAGACAAGGCGCAAGACATGCAGGTCGTGCAGGGCTTCGAGCCCGATGCACAGACGGCACCGGCAGCGGGTGCAGACGTTTCGGGAAGTTCCGCCCCCGATACCGCCAAGAAGGCCAAGCATGGGCAGCCCGGCACCTGCTGCGGATCATGCAGTAACTGAACGACGACCGCTAGCCACGTCAAACGGCTATGCCTTGGGGCATAGCCGTTTTTGCACGAGAAAGCCAAGCCTTAGCCGGATACGCTACAGCACGCCGGCCTCGAGTCCTGCCGCCAGGTAGAGGCCAAGCTCCTCGACCTGCGCGATGAAGTCGTCCTGCCACTCGCCGCGCAGGATCAGCGGCTCCTGCACCCAGCGCCAGCGTAGCCCGGTGACGATGCTCTCCACCGCGCGGCGTGTACCGGTGCCGTCATGGCCGGCGCGAACGTAGAGTGCGCAGGGCAGGCCCTGTTTCTGCTCCAGCACGGGGTAGTAGCTGCGGTCGAAGAAGTCCTTCAGCGCGCCGCTCATGTAGCCGAGGTTCTCGGTGGTACCGAGCAGAATGGCATCGCAGTTCAGCACGTCATCCGGGCCGGCCTCGAGCGGGGCCTTGACGGTAACTTCGATGCTATCGATATCCAGATGGCATGCGCCGCGCTGGGCGGCGTCCCGCAGTTGACGGGTATTGGGCGATGGCGCGTGGGCCACGATCAGCAGACGTTTCATGTTTGACAGTCTAACGGCTTTTTCCGACGCTGTTTCGGCACCTTCCGTATTCGTCAGGCAGGAGGAAACACGCACATGGCCTTTGCTCTTTCGAACATGCAACTGGAAAGCTCCGCCTTCGAGGCCCACGGGGCCATCCCTACCAAGCATACCGGCGAGGGCGACGATGTTTCGCCACCGCTGAGCTGGCGCGATGCTCCCGAGGGTACCAAGGGGTACGCGATCGTCTGCCATGATCCCGATGCGCCCCTCGTCCAGCACGGCAGCTACGGCTTCGTGCACTGGCTGCTCTACAACCTGCCGGGTTCGACCACGTCGCTAGGCGAAGGCAGCAGCGACGGCACCCGTGGCAAGAACGATTTCGGCAAGGTGGGTTATGCCGGCCCCATGCCGCCGGAAGGGCACGGTGTGCACCACTACTACTTCTGGGTGCTGGCGCTGGACAAGCCCACCGACCTGCCCGAGGGGCTGGGGCTGGGTGAGTTGCTCAAGCAGCTCGAGCCCCACCTGCTCGGCATGAACCGCCTGATCGGTACCTACCGGCGCGGCTGATTCATCACCGTCCATGGCGGTGGGCGGGCGGCAATAGTCCACCGCTGTTCCAGCACGGAGACGACGTTTCCGTGCTTGGCCGCATTTCTAGCTGCGTGACTAGCTGCGAGCGGCGCCTCGAGTGCACCGTCTGTTAGTCGCTGCGCGCTTACGTCCAATTTTCCTTGCGCAATGGGCGGATACAAACTCGCTTTGCATGCAAACCTTTCCGGGTCTAGGTTGGTTCATTACCAGTTCGGATGACTGGCGTTTCGCTTGGATCAAGGAGGAGCATGCGATGAAGAAGGATGTTCAGGATCTGTTCCCGACGCGCTTGGAACGCAAGTTGGGAATGTTCGAACGTATCGACCCCGTGATATTTACCGATGAAGCGGAGCGTAGCGCTGGGCCTCTCAGCGAGGCGCAGGTACGCGAGTATGAAGAGAAGGGGTTCCTGTCGTTCGAGGGCTTTTTCGAACGCGAAGAGATGGAAGCCTTCATGCAGGAACTGCGTGAGTACGAGCAGGACGAGGACCTCAAGCTTTCCGAGGGCACCATTCTGGAGCCGGGCCGTGAGGAGATCCGCTCGATCTTCGGCATTCATGAAGTCTCGGAGCGCTTCAGTCGCCTGACGCGGGATCCGCGACTGCTGGCGATGGTCGAGCAACTGCTAGGCAAGGGTATCTACATTCACCAGTCGAGGATCAACTACAAGCCCGGCTTCAAGGGCAAGGGCTTCGATTGGCACTCAGACTTCGAGACCTGGCACAGCGAGGATGGCATGCCTCGCATGCGCTCGCTGAGCTGCTCGATCATCCTGACCGACAACGGTGAGTTCAATGGACCCTTGATGCTGATTCCCGGCTCTCATCGCTACTTCGTGCCTTGCGTTGGACGCACGCCGACGGACAACTACAAGGAGTCGCTCAAGAGCCAGGATGTCGGCGTGCCCGACAATGCCAGCCTGCGTGAACTGATGCTCAAGGGCGATATCGAGGCGCCCAAGGGCTCGGCGGGTACGCTGGTGATGTTCGAGTGCAACACCATGCACGGCTCCAACATCAACATGTCGTGCTGGCCACGCAGCAATCTCTTCTTCGTCTACAACAGTGTCGAGAACGGGCTGATGAATCCGTTCTGCGGCAACCGCCCGCGCCCCGAGTTCCTGGCCAATCGTAGCGACTGGAATCCGCTGGAGCCGGTTGGCTGAGCCACGTTCTGCTGACGTCGGCAGGTGTGATTCTCGTGTGAACTTACGGCATTCGCCCCGCTTGCGGGGCGAATGGCTTCAGCATAGCGCCCTGACGCGCAGACGAACGTAATCGGCCGTCCAGTTGCCATGGCTGTCGCGCAGGCTCGGTGCCAGCAGGGCCAGGGCGTCATTGAGTATCGCTTCGCGCAAGTATTCATCCAGGCCATGGAGAAAGGGGGCGGCGAAGGTGTCGAGCCAGCCGGTCATGCCCGTTGGCAGGCGCGTTGGGCGTGGAATCAGCTCAATGCTCTCGACCGTGAAACCTACCGCTTCCAGGCTATCGGTGTACTCCTCGACGGTGGGGAAGAACCAAGGGAAGCGGGCTCTTCCGCTAATTCCCCGCGCCTGCAGCGCCGCCAGCATGGCGGTGCAGATGGCAGCAACGTTGCCATGGCCGCCAAACTCGGCGACGAAACGGCCATTCGGTTTCAGCGCACGGTGGAGGCTGGCCAGGACGGCCTCGTGATTGAGCATCCAGTGAAGGGCGGCGTTGCTGAATACCGCATCGAATTCATGTTCGAAGGGCAGGTTGTGGGCATCCATGAGACGAGCGTCGAGGCCTCGCGCCTTGGCGGCGGCGACCATGTCGGGGGATGAGTCGATGCCGACCACGGTGGCACCCGCTTTCACCAACGACTCGGTCAGGGAGCCGTCGCCGCAGCCCACGTCGAGGATGCGCTCGCCGGGGCGGGGAGCAAGCAGTTTCGCCACCTCGCCGCCCAGGGTGGAGACGAAATCGGCATTGTGCATGTAGGCGGCCGCGTTCCATTGCTGGCCTGGGGCGTTATGCGGAGATTCGGTCATGGTATGCCCCCTCTCTGGTCTTGAGCCTCATTCTCATCTTACGCCACCCTGAGGCTTTCGGCACCGGCAGCCATGCTCTGCCCACGGCGACACGGTGCGTCACAAGGATAGCTCCCCACGGGCTGCCAGCTCCTGGGGCAGTAGGGCCGCATAGACGGCGGCATGGATCGGTGTTTCGACGCCAACCGCTCGGCCCAGACGGACCACCGCGCCATTCTGCGACTCCAGTTCGGAGGGTTCGCCGGCGAGAATATCGCGCTGCATCGAAGAGGTGCTGTCTGCCGGCATGGCATCGATGAACTGCATGGCTCGCGACACGGCGTCGCCGGGGAAGGCAACGCCATGGCCATGGGCCACCTGATGGATCTCCTCCAGCATGCCCTGGATCAGGGCGCGCGTTTCGGGCAACTGCCGCGTCACACCGATGGGCGCCCGGCACAGGCTGCCAATGCCGCTCATGGCGCAGATGAAGAGGAACTTGCTCCATTGCGCGACGACGATGTCGTCTGGTATCTCTGCGTTGACGCCATGCGCCTTGTCGAATGCCGCCTTGAGACGTGCGGTGCGCTCGCTGGTGTGATTGTCGCGCTCGCCGAAGCGCACGAAGGGATCTACGCCGGCATGGCGAATGTGTCCCGGTGCTTCGCGCCAGGCCAGGATGCCGCACAGCCCTTCGAGCACCGGCGCCTCGCCGAGCACCTCGGCCAATATGTCGGCGGCCTCGACGCCGTTTTCCAGTGGCAGGACCAGGGTGTCAGGCCCGACCAGCGGACGGATGGCTTCCGCCGCCTCGCGCACCTGCCACGCCTTGACGGCCACGATCACGCAATCCACCTCTCCCAGCGTGGCTGGATCGTCGGTGGTCTTGACCGGCTTCACCACCACATCACCCTTGATGCTGCTCACGTGAAGTCCGTCGCGCTGCATGGCGGCCAGATGTCGACCGCGAGCAATGAAAGTGACGTCCTCGCCGGCTTCGGCCAGGCGTGCACCGAAATAGCCGCCGACACCGCCGCTACCCATGATGGCGAACTTCATGCTGTCTCCTTTCCATTGCAGGTGTAACGAATGGTGTTACTCGGAGCATAGCGGCAAAGCAGCGATTGGGTGATCTCCAGGTTGTGGCGGCGGAGCTTGCCCTGGATCATGGGTGCCCGTCGTGGCGCTGCACAGGCTGAAGCAAATAAGGCAGACTGATACATCGACCAGCCGAAGACGGGCGCCACATGAGCGACACTCGACCCACTAATACGACCAGAAACGCGACTGGCGGAGAAACGGGATTGCCCCTGGCGCTGTGTCGCGTGGCGATCGACACCTATCGTGAAAACGTCGCTTACCTGCACCGCGAGTGCGACCTTTACCGCGCCGAGGGGTTTCAGGCGCTTTCCAAGGTGGAAGTTCGTGCCAATGGCAAGCGGATACTGGCCACGCTGAACGTGGTGGATGACGTGGCCATCGTCGGCCATACCCAGCTCGGCCTGTCCGAAGATGCCTTCGCGCTGCTTGGGGCGGCGGAGGGGCATCCGGTCAGCGTTTCCCAGGCGGAGCCACCCGTCTCGATCCCGGCCCTGCGGCGCAAGATCGCCGGCGAGCGCCTGACGCGACGGGATTTTCGCGAGATCGTGCAGGACATTGCCGAGCTGCGCTATTCGAAAATCGAACTGACGGCCTTCGTGGTGGCCTGCGAACTGGGCGAGCTGGATCGCGAGGAGATCTTCTATCTCAGCGACGCCATGGGCAGGGTGGGGCGCCGGCTCGACTGGCACGAGCATCCGGTGGTGGACAAACACTGCATCGGGGGCATACCGGGCAATCGCACTTCCATGCTGGTGGTGCCCATCGTGGCGGCACACGGCCTGCTGTGCCCCAAGACCTCGTCGCGGGCGATCACTTCGCCATCCGGCACCGCCGATACCATGGAGGTCCTGGCGAAGGTCGAAGTCCCGTTCGACGAGCTGGGTGAGTTGGTGCGTACTCACCGCGGCTGCGTGGCCTGGGGCGGCACCAGTGAGCTGTCGCCGGCCGATGACGTGCTGATTGCGGTGGAGCGTCCGCTCTCCATCGATTCGCCGGGACAGATGGTGGCCTCCATTCTGTCCAAGAAGATCGCGGCGGGCTCCACCCACCTGCTGCTCGATATTCCGGTAGGGCCGCATGCCAAGGTGCGCAGCATGCCCGAGGCGCGTCGGCTGCGTAAGCTGTTCGAGTTCGTGGCAGGGCGCATGGGGCTGGTGCTCGACGTGGTGATCACCGACGGCAGCCAGCCGATCGGGCGCGGCATCGGCCCGGTGCTGGAAGCCCGCGACGTGATGCGAGTCCTCACCAACCATCCCGACGCGCCCATGGACCTGCGTCAGAAATCGCTGCGCCTGGCGGGCCGAATGCTGGAGTTCGACCCCGACATCCGCGGTGGCGACGGCTTCGGCATTGCGCGTGACATTCTCGACTCCGGGCGTGCCCTGGAGAAGATGCAGGCGATCATTCGGGCCCAGGGCGAGAAGCCCTTCGATCTCGACGCTCCCGAGCTGGCACCGCACCGTTTCGAAGTACTGGCGCCCCGGGCGGGTGTCGTCACCGCTATCGACAATCTTCGCCTGGCCAGAATCGCACGCCTGGCCGGTGCCCCCAAGGCCAGCGGCGCGGGGGTCGATCTGCTGGCCCGGATCGGCGACCGTGTCGAGCAGGATCAGCCGCTCTACCGGGTCCATGCGGCCTATCGCAGCGAACACGGCTTCGCTCTCCAATGCAGTGAGCGCGACAGTGGCTTCGATATCGGCCAACCTGACGAGATACAACGCCTGAACGTGGAGTTCTGATGCAAGTGAGCCTGCTCTATTTCGACGAAGAGTCTCACGCTGCGAAGCGCTTGGCGGCGGCAGTCGGCATCGAAGCGCTGCGTATGCAACGTCACCGCTTTCCCGATGAGGAGCTGTGCCTGCGTCTGCCGGCCATCGAGCTGCCGGAATGTCTGGTCATCTATCGCAGCCTGGATCGGCCCAACGACAAGCTGGTCGAACTCATGCTGCTGGCTCGTCACGCGCGTGAGCGAGGCGTCAAGCGCCTGGTGCTGGTCGCCCCCTATCTGGCCTACATGCGCCAGGACATCGCCTTCAACCCCGGCGAGCTGGTCAGTCAGCGGTTGGTCGGCGGCTTCATTGCCGAGCTGTTCGATGCGCTGATCACCGTCGACCCGCATCTGCACCGTATCGAACGCCTCGAGCAGGCGGTGCCGCTGCACTGGGCGGTTGCGCTCTCTGCAGCGCCGGCGCTGGCCCAGGCCATCGCCGAACGGCGCCATGATGCGTTGCTGCTGGGGCCCGACGCAGAGTCGGCGCAGTGGGTGGAAAGTGCCGCACGCGCGACGGGACTGACGTACGGTGTGTGTACCAAGCAGCGCCATGGCGACCGTGACGTCGAGATTGCGTTGCCCGAGCTGGCCCTTGCCGGTCGACGGATCGTGCTGCTGGATGACATTGCCAGCTCGGGGCGTACCCTGGCCCAGGCGGCGAGACGAGTGCTGGCCGCCGGTGCTGCCGGTGTGGACGTGGCGGTGACACATGCCCTGTTTGCCGGCGATGCGTTGAGCGTGATTCGTCAGGCCGGGGTGGAAGAGGTCTGGAGTACCGACAGCATCCCCCACCAGAGTAACGCCGTGATCCTGGCGCCGGCACTGGCGGTGGCCCTCGGGGAAGTACTCGATGCAGGCTGAGCGCGGCCCTTGCCAGCCCATGGACGTTTGACGCATGAGGGCTGGTCATCGGCCGCACAACAGCGTAAAACGCAGCAGCTCATAGTCAGTGAGCAATCCATCGTACTCAGTGAGCAATTCAGATCCAGTGAGAGAATACGCTATGCCAAGTTCCAGACTGACGGGCGCGCTGATCCTGCTGCTGTTCCTGAATGGGTGTGCCGGCCCTTCTCGGTCGCCCGCCCCGCAGGAGGCCCCGGCTTCCGAGCAGGTCGAGCAGGTCACCACGCCGCCGCCCGTGGCGATGAGCGGTACCACGCGGGAAGACCGCTTTTGGGTTCCCCCGCACTTCGCTTCGCAAGACGATGAAATCCACTACTACATCAGCCGTCTGGCCGACAGGCGCTTCATCGACGTGTATGGCGGTGAGGAGCACCCGCGTGTGTGGTACATCGCCGCGGAGCAGCTGGGGCAGATCGGCGAGCCCGCGGTGCCGATGCTGTATGCGCTGATCGGCACAGACAACCAGTATGAACTCATGCTGGTGCTCTACGCGCTGCAGCTGGCGACCCAGGATCCGCAGCTCATGGCGCAAACCGACGGGGACTACGTTCGTCTTGGCGAAACGCTCAGTGAGAGCGCCAATGCCGAGAACCGAGAGCTGGCCCTGGCGTGGTGGGAGCGGCATGGCTGGCGCTGGCAATGAGGATGCAGCGTGAGCCCAGGATGGCATCGGTGACCGAGACCGCCTGCGCCGATGGGTGTTGACGGGCAGTCTTTCACGGCATCTGCTAAGGTCACCGCAACGCCGGGCACGCCTTGCCAAAAGGAGAGCGTTTCAGATGGACCATTACATGCAAGCGGCTATCGAGGAGGCCCGCAAGGGGCTTGCCGAAGGTGGCATTCCCATCGGCTCGGTGCTGGTGCACCAGGGCGAGATCATTGGACATGGGCACAACCGTCGAGTGCAGGCGGGCAGCACGGTACTGCATGGCGAGATGGATGCGCTGGAGAATGCCGGCAGGCTGCCGGCATCGGTCTATCGCAACTGCACGCTCTATACGACGCTTTCGCCCTGCCCCATGTGCAGCGGGGCCATTCTGCTGTATGGCATCCCGCGCGTGGTGATCGGCGAAAACCAGACGTTTCTCGGTGAAGAGGAGCTGCTGCGCTCTCGGGGTGTGGCGGTCGAGGTGCTGCAGCTCGAAGAGTGCATCGAGCTGATGACGCACTTCATCGAATCGGCTCCCGAACTGTGGAACGAGGACATCGGCGAGTAGGTGCATCTCTGTCATGAAACTGTCACACAGGATGGTTACCGTTCGCCAGCAGTCATCTGGGTGTCATGCATCCGTCACATTTCCTGCAGAGAGTAAGTGGCCCTTTCATGTCGAAACCACCTCCTTCTTCCAGCGGAACGCAACGCGCAGCACTGGCTCGTGAGCCGGTGCGTGAAGTGCCGGCCTGGATGCGCGGCATCTATGCTGGCCTATGTCTCTATCTCTTCCTGGCGGCCCTGAACGTCCTTGGTGCGGGCCTCGGCACCTTCGGCCGGGCCAGCGATTTCCTGACCCAGCTCTTCGCCTACGGTGAGAATCCCTTCATCGCGCTGCTGGCCGGCGTGCTGGTCACCATGATCGTGCAGAGTTCCTCGTTCACGTCGGCACTGATCGTGACCCTGGTGGCGAGCGGCGAGATGACCCTCGGCACCGCGGTCTTCGCCATCATGGGCGCCAACATCGGCACTGCGGTGACCGGGGTGATCGTGGCGCTGGCCAACATGCGCATCAAGCGCAACTTCCGACGCTCCTTCACCGCGGCGTTAATGCACGACTTCTTCAATATTCTGACCGTGCTGGTGGTGTTCCCGCTGGAGTTCGTCAGTGGCCTGTTCCACGAGGCGGGGCGAGGCATCTTCTCCCGGCTGGCGGGCTGGCTGGCCGACCTGATCGGCCTCGACGAGGTGGCACGACCCAACAGTCCGATCAAGTTGATCACCCAGCCGGTCGTGGATCTGTTCAATATGATCGGCGGCTGGCTGACACCCACGCTGGCCGCTCAGGGGCTGCTAGTGGCCGGGCTGGGGCTGCTGCTGATGTTCGTTGCCCTGATCTTCATGGTGCAAAACCTGCGCGGTGCACTACTGCGGCACATGGACGGGCTGTTCCGTACCTATTTCTTCCGCAGCGACCTGCGCGCTTATGGCGTTGGCCTGGTCTCCACCGTACTGGTGCAGTCGAGCACCATCACCAGCAGCCTGATGGTGCCCCTCGCCGGCGCTGGCGTGGTGCGGCTGCGTCGGGTACTGCCGTTCATGATGGGGGCCAACCTGGGCACGACCGTGACCAGCGTGCTGGCGGCTACCGCCAATCCGGTGGCGGCGGCCATGACCGTGGCGCTGTTCCATGTCATGTTCAACCTGACCGGTACCGCCATCTGGTGGCCGCTGCGCTATATTCCGCTCAAGGTGGCCACCTGGTACGGCAAGCTGGCGGCTCGCCAGACCCGCTATGCCTTCATTTTTCTGATTGGCGTGTTCCTGGTGATCCCCCTGCTGGGAATCGGTGCCGTCGAACTGTTCACGAGCCTGCGCTGAGCGCGGTATTTCAGGAGTTTCCTCGATGTTTCGTCAGCTATTCAGCGCCTTGACCTCAGAAAACACCATCAATCTCGCCTTTGAGGATCTCACCCAGATGCTGCGCGACGGCGCCTGGATGTTCGATCGGGCCAACGAGGTACTGCACAGCACGGCGCCCGCCGATGAAGTGCGCCAGCCGCTCTATGAGCGCGACCGCAGCATCAATGAACTCGAGCGCTCCATACGGCGCAAGGTGTTGCGTCACCTGACGGTCAACCCGGGCCACGACGTGGCGATCTGCCTGGCCTTGATGAGCGTGGCCAAGGACGCCGAACGGATCGGCGACTACTGCAAGAACGTCTTCGAGGTCGGCCACTTCTACCGCGAAGGCTTCCACGTCACCAAGTACCAGGAGCCGCTGGACCGCATCGCTGCTCAGGTGGCGGAGATGTTCGGCATGGTCATCAAGTCGGCGCAGCAATCCGACGAATCCAGTGCGCGTAAGGCCCTGGCGCTGGCTCGCGAGGTGCGCCCGCACTGCGACCGATTGATCGAGGAGCTGTTCCGTGATGAGGACCGGGTGGAGTTTCACGAGGCCGTGGCCTACTCGCTGCTGGCGCGTCACTACAAGCGCGTGGCGGCTCATCTGGCCAATATTGCCACCGCGGCTCTCGGTCGCCTCGAAGATCTCGATTTCTACTCCGACGAGGACGAATCCGAGGCTTGATTCGACAGGCAGGCGGGCAGGCTGTCACGCAGCGAGCGCGGCAGGATATCCAGGTCGGCGAAGGTGCCAACGCCTTCGCCGACCGTATTGTCTTCACTCATCATGAAGACCTGGTCGCGGGTCAGCGGCGAGCCGGGTAGCGGCGCTGCCAGCAGGGCGGCCAGGTGCCATAGCGGGAAGGGTATGGTAAGCAACGGGCGCTCGCGCTCCAGCTGTGCCTGCAGCAGGTTCACCGCGTCGCGATAGGGCAGCACGTCCGGGCCGCCCAGCTCGAACAGGCGGCGCTCGGGAGGATTGGCGCCCAGCAGCTTGGCGATGGCACGGGCAACGTCCACCACGTGCACCGGTTGCAGGCGGGTCTGGCCGTGCCCGAACAGCGGTATCACCGGCAGTCGCGTCAAGCCCGCCAGGCGCGTGATGAAGGCGTCGCCGGCGCCGAACATCACGCTGGGGCGCACGATCACCGCCTTGGGGTACTCTTCGACCACCTTCGCTTCCCCGCGTCCCCGTGCGCTGACATAGCGTGAGCGCGACGTCGGGCTTGCGCCGATGCCGGAAAGCTGGATGAACGTCTCCACGCCAGACACCCGGGCCAGGCGCGCCATGCGGCCGGCCCCCTCGACATGAATGTCGTCGAAGCTCAGTCCGGCGCTCTCCACATAGAGGCTCACGGCATTGACCGCGCCGCTGGCGCCCTCGAGCGCCCGGCCGACATCGGCTTCGCTGCGAACATCGGTTTCCAGCGGCTCCAGCGGATCGCCCGACTCGGCCCAGTCAGGCAGCGTCGGGTGACGAGCCGCGATACGCACGGAGTGCCCGGCTTCGACCAATTCACGAACGATCCGAGTGCCCAGAAAGCCGGTCCCGCCGAATACGGTGATCGGGGCCTTTGTCATGTCTTCTCCATCTCATCGTTTAGCGCCTGAACCGTCTTGCTGAGGCAAGCCTCACTGGATAGGTAGGGCGCCGTTCTCCTTGATCGTACGGATCGAGAAGTTGCTGTCCACGGCGCTGACCGCCGTCAGCTGACGGAACTGTCTCAGCCAGTGCTCGAAAGTGTCGATATCGGTGGTGATGACCTGGAGCAGGTAGTCGAAGTGGCCGGAAACGCTATGGCACTGAATCACTTCCGGCATGGCACCAACGGCGTGTTCGAAGTGCTCGACCTGTTCCCGCTGGTGCTGGTCGAGGCGTACCTGGACGAAACTGGTCACCGCCAGGTCGAGGAGTGTCTTGTCCAGCTCGGCGCGATAGCGCGTGATCAGTCCTGCCTGCTCTAGCCTGCGGATGCGGCGAGCGCACGGAGAAGGGGAGAGGTTCACGAACTCTGCCAGTTCGGCAGTGGTCAGACGGGCGTCCTGCTGCAGGGCTTCAAGCAGCATGCGGTCAATGCGGTCGATTTTGAGGTTACGCATGGGGTGCCTCGTCAATGTGGCGTTTAGTGGTTCCTTGGCCGATACCGCTAACCATTATTGCAAGTCTGGCGAATGCGGCCCGCGCTCGCCAGTTTCCAGACAAATACGAGACGCAACTGGGGGTTTGCGTCATGCGAAAGAGCCTGAGGCGGGGATGAGGTGGGAACAAAAGGGCAAAGCGTTGAGGGCGATGAGGGTGACATACTCTCATCTTGCATACACTTCATGAGTCATAGTCGGTAGTCTCAGTTGAGTTAATCCGTGCTCAGTCGAATTAGCTAGGAGGTCGTCATGACAGCCATTAGCCGCGCTGTGCGAGCCTGGCGTGCCGTGGAGAGGCGGTGGCAGTCATGGCCGCCCTCCGTGCGTCAGGCCAGTCGGATAATGATCCTGGTAGCTCTGCTGGCTCTGGGTACCTTGATCGTCTATGCCACTGGCGGGACACGCTATGCCTATCCCTACCTGATGCTGATACCGGTATTGCTGGCAGGTGCCTGGTATACCTGGCGCGGTTCGCTGCTCGTCGCGCTGTCGGCCGGTCTGCTGATGGCGGCGATGCCGCTGACGGTGGCCACCGGGGAGGCCCAGGCCACCCTCAACTGGATAATCCGTCTGTGTCTTTACCTGGCCATCGGTGCCTTTGCCGGGGGCCTGTTCGAGCGGCTCAGGCAGAGCCATCTCAAGCTCAAGCTGGCCTCGCGAACCGATCCGCGCGCAGGTCTGCCCAACGAGATCGCTCTGGAGGAGGACCTGTCACGCCCGCTGAAGGCCCCGCCGCGGCTGGATGGACGCAGCGCGGGAGTGATCCTGGTGCGTATCGAGGACATTACCGAGATCATGGAGGCGCTGGGAGCAGACGCCTGCGATGACCTGATACTGGCCATCGATCGGCGCCTTGTTCAGTTAGGGCCCAACCTGCTGGGATGTTATCGGGTGAGTGGAGCCGAGTTGGTCCTGCTGCTGTGGCCAGTCGGGCTCGATGAGCTCAACCGGATCGCCGCCCGCGTGGTGGAACTGGGGGAGGACAATCTGGTGGCCCTCGGGGTTCCCTTGCGGGTTCAACTGGTGCTGGGCAGCGCGCTGCAGAAGTCGCCCGATGATACGCCTGGCAGCCTGGTGCGCGAGGCGCGTATCGCCATGCTGGCCGCTACGGAGAAGCAGCGCTCCTATTGCCACTTCCAGCCTGTCTTCGCTCGCCGCGGTGTACAGAACGTCAGGTTGATTGCACGGGTGCGCCGCAGCTTGGCCAAAGGGGAGTTCGAGCTGCACTATCAGCCCAAGCTGGGTCTTGCCGACGGTGAGGTGACGGGCTTCGAAGGGCTCATTCGCTGGCGTGACGAGCAGGGCAACCTGATTCCCCCCGGGATGTTCATGCCGAAGGTGGAAAACACTACCTTGATCGCACCGGTCACCCGCTTCGTGGCCACTGAGGCATGCCGTTTCGCCATGCGTCATGAGCAGCGTGTCAGCATCAATTTCTCGGTGCGCAACCTGATGGACGATGCGCTACTGGAAGAGCTGGGCGAGCATGTCCGGCAGTCAGGCATGGAGCCGTCGCGGCTGGAAGTGGAGATCACCGAGAGCGCGCTGGTGCATGATCTCTTTGCCGCCAAGCGGGCCTTGGAGCGTATTCGCAGCTGCGGGATCCGGGTCAGCATCGACGACTTCGGTACCGGCTTTTCCTCCTTCGAGTACCTGCGTCACCTGCCTCTCACGGGACTCAAGATCGATCGTGCCTTCGTCGAGGGCCTGGAGCACGATCGGCGGGCGCGCAAGCTGATGGCCTGTCTGATCGATGTGGGGCATGCGCTCGATCTTGAGGTAACCGCAGAAGGCGTCGAGACCCAGGAGCAGCACCGGCTGCTGCAGGAGATGGGCTGTGACCAGGCCCAGGGCTTTCTCTATGCCAAGGCGCTTCCCGCGGAGGAGGTGCTGACCTGGCATCGTGAGCGCGAACGGTCTTCCCTCAGAAGTTCTCTTCCGGCATCAGCCGACAGTCGTCTCAAATAGGAATGATTCTATTTAATGATGGCATTGGCGCCGAACGTGCCGGTATCTCACTGCTTGCAAGGCCCTTTTCTTTCGTGGGACTTCACATCGAATCCATACAGGACTAAAATGGTCCCAAATGGAGCGATGGCACTACTTCGCATCGTGAGACCCAGGAGTCAGGCATGCTGAAGCTTTCCCGGCTGACCGATTACGCCGCCGTGATCCTGGCGCAGATCGCCCGGCATCCCGAGCAGCCCCATGCGGCGACGGAGCTGGCCGAGACCGTGCAGTTGCCGCATCCCACGGTCAGCAAGACCCTGAAGATGCTGGTCAAGGCGGGGCTGCTGGAGTCGCGCCGCGGTGCCCAGGGCGGCTACTCCCTGGCGCGTCCGGCGTCACGCATCACCGCCATCGACATCATCACCGCCATCGAGGGACCGGTGGCGATGACCGAATGCAGTCACGCCGAGGGCGATTGCGACCTTCTCGCCACCTGCGGCGTGTCGGACAACTGGCAGCGCGTGTCGCTGGCCGTGCGCACCCTGCTCGACAGCGTGACCCTGGCCCATCTGGCCGACAGCGCACCGATCAAGCTGCCTGTGCAGCTACCCATACAGAGCGTGAGCCTGGCCGCGGATACGGCCTGAGCCAGCGAACCGGATACATTACCCGAGGCGAGTACGCTCGCCGGCCCAACCGCCCGGGAGGGGAGAGACCATGGCAAGTCAGGAAATGGAACAGCTGGTCCGTCGCGAATACAAAGAGGGATTCGTGACGGACATCGAGAGCGAGACGGTACCGCCGGGGCTCGACGAGAGCGTGATCGCCTTCATTTCCAACAAGAAGGGTGAGCCCGAGTGGATGCTCGAGTGGCGTCTCAAGGCCTACCATCAGTGGCTCAAGATGAAGGAGCCTTCCTGGGCGCATCTGGACTATCCGCCCATCGATTACCAGGCGATCTCCTACTACAGCGCGCCCAAGCGCCCCGAGGATCGTCCGCAGAGCCTCGACGAGGTCGACCCCAAGCTGCTCGAGACCTATGAGAAGCTGGGCATTCCGCTGCACGAGCGGGCCGCCCTGGCCGGCGTGGCGGTGGATGCGGTGTTCGACTCCGTGTCGGTGACCACCACCTTCAAGGAGAAGCTGCACGAGGCGGGGGTGATCTTCTGCTCCATCTCCGAGGCGATCCGCGATTACCCGGAGCTGATCAAGCAGTACCTGGGCACGGTGGTGCCGGTAGCTGACAACTACTTCGCCGCGCTCAACTCGGCGGTGTTCACCGACGGCTCCTTCGTGTTCGTGCCCAAGGGCGTGACCTGCCCCATGGAGCTCTCCACCTATTTCCGCATCAACGCCGCCAACACCGGCCAGTTCGAGCGCACCTTGATCATCTGCGAAGAGGGCGCCCAGGTCTCGTACCTGGAGGGCTGTACCGCGCCGATGCGTGACGAGAACCAGCTTCATGCGGCCGTGGTCGAGCTGGTGGCGCTGGACGACGCCTACATCAAGTACTCCACGGTGCAGAACTGGTACCCCGGCGACGAGGACGGCAAAGGCGGTATCTACAATTTCGTCACCAAGCGCGGCGACTGCCGCGGCGACCGTTCGCGCATCAGCTGGACTCAGGTCGAGACCGGCTCCGCCATCACCTGGAAGTACCCCTCCTGCGTGCTGCGCGGCAAGGACAGCATCGGCGAGTTCTACTCTGTGGCGGTGACCAACGGTCGTCAGCAGGCCGATACCGGCACCAAGATGATCCATATCGGCGAGGGCACGCGCTCCTACATCGTTTCCAAGGGCATCTCCGCCGGGCGCAGCAACCAGTCCTACCGCGGGTTGGTCAAGATCGGGCCGCGGGCCAAGGGGGCGCGCAACTTCACCCAGTGCGACTCGCTGCTGATCGGCGACCAGTGCGGGGCGCATACCTTCCCCTATCAGGAGATCGGCAACAGCACCGCGACCATCGAGCACGAGGCGACCACCTCGAAGATCGGCGAGGACCAGCTGTTCTACTGTCAGAGCCGCGGTATCTCCGAGGAGGATGCGGTGAGCATGATCGTCAACGGCTTCTGCAAGGACGTGTTCCAGGAGCTGCCGATGGAGTTCGCCGTCGAGGCCGAGGCGCTCCTGAACGTCACCCTGGAAGGCGCCGTCGGTTGAAGCGCTTTGGCTAAGGAAACGGCTGCGCGACGCCTGTACGGCGTTGAGCGCGGATTCGAGAATGCTCATTTACAGTCGTAAACTCCGCTTCTCTCTTCCGCGCTCGCCTTGTCCAGACGTCGCTCGCTCGTTTCGCTGGGCTGGTGGAAATCAATTTTTTCGGGTCGCGTTGGCGGCTCGCCAGAATCGAAAAGGTACTCATGATGCTCGAAGTCAAGGATCTGCACGTCAAGGTGGAAGGCAAGAACATCCTCAAGGGCCTCACCCTGACCATCAACGCCGGAGAAGTGCATGCCATCATGGGCCCCAACGGGGCCGGCAAGTCGACCCTCTCGGCGGTGATCGCGGGCAAGGACGGCTATGAGGTGACCCAGGGCTCGATCACCTTCGAGGGCCGGGACGTGCTGGAGATGGAGGTCGAGGAGCGCGCCCAGGCGGGCCTGCTGCTGGGCTTCCAGTACCCGGTGGAGATCCCCGGCGTGAAGAACATCTACCTGCTCAAGGCGGCGCTCAACGCCCAGCGCGAAGCTCGCGGCGAGGGCGAGGTCCCGGCGCCAGAGTTCATGAAGCTGGTCAAGGAGAAGCTGGCGCAGATGAAGATGGATGCCAGCTTCCTGCAGCGCGCTGTCAACGAGGGCTTCTCCGGCGGCGAGAAGAAGCGCAACGAGATCCTTCAGATGCTGGTGCTGCAGCCCAAGCTGGCCATGCTCGATGAGATCGACTCCGGCCTCGACATCGACGCCATGCGCGTGGTGGCTGACGGTGTCAACTCCCTGCGCGATGAGAAGCGCGCCATTCTGCTGGTGACCCACTATCAGCGTCTGCTCGACTACATCGTACCCGACCGCGTGCACGTGCTGGTTGACGGCCGCATCGCCAAGAGTGGTGATGCCGAGCTGGCCAAGGAGCTGGAATCCCGCGGTTACGATTGGGTCGTGGAGGAGTCCGCCGCATGAGTGACGTCAGCAGCGAAGTGACGACTTTTCTCGTGCGCCTCGAGGAGCGCAGCGCCGCGCGCCGCGCCGCCCAGGGGGCGGAGCCGACCTGGATCGCCGCCCGGCGTCAGGCCGGAGCGGCCCGCTTCGAGGCGCTTGGCTTTCCCACTCGTCGCGACGAGGCGTGGAAGTACACCGACGTGCGCGCCATCGCCCGGGGCGATTTCGTGCTGAGCGACAGCGCCGAGTTCTCGCCGACCTCGGCCGCGGCGATCACGCTGCCCATCGAGGCACACCGGCTGACCTTTGTCGACGGCGTGTTCTCGGCGGCGCTCTCCGATCTGGGTGAGCTGCCCAGCGGGGTGGCGGTGCTGCCGCTTTCCCAGGCGCTGGCCGAGAATCACGAGGCGGTGGGCGGCCCGTTGGGGCGCCTGACCGGCGTCGAGTTCTCGCCGTTCTCGGCGCTCAACACCGCATTCATGGAGGAGGGCGCGGTGGTGCGTCTGGCGCCGGGCAGCGTGGTGGAGAAGCCGATCCTGCTGCAATTCCTGTCCCGGGCCAACGCCGCGCCGGTGATGAGCCATCCGCGCATCCTGGTCGAAGCCGGCGCGCGCAGCCAGGCCACGCTGATCGAGCATCACGTCGGCGAGAGCGAGGCGGCCAACTTTACCAATCTGGTGGCCGAGCTGATGCTCGACCGCGGGGCGATCCTGACCCACTACAAGCTGCAGGAGGCACCGCTGGCCGATCTGCACGTGGCCAGCATCCACGTCGAGCAGAACCGCGACAGCCGCTACACCTCGTTCAACCTTAACCTGGGCGGCGGGCTGGTACGCAACGACCTGATCGGCGAGCTCAACGGCGAGGGGGCCGAGGCCAACTTCTACGGGCTGTTCTACGGTCAGGGGCGTCAGCACATCGACAACCACACCCTGGCCAACCACAACGCCCCGCGTACCTTCTCCAACGAGAACTACAAGGGCATCCTCGACGACCGTGCCCGCGGCGTGTTCAACGGCAAGGTAGTGGTCAAGCGCGACAGCCAGAAGATCGAGGGTTTCCAGAGCAACGCCAACCTGCTGCTCTCCGACCGCGCCGAGATCGACGCCAAGCCCGAGCTGGAGATCTACGCCGACGACGTCAAGTGTTCCCACGGCACCACCACCGGGCAGCTCGACGAAGAGGCAGTCTACGCGCTGCGCACCCGCGGCATCGACGAGCAGACCGCCCGTGGCCTGCTGACCCTGGCCTTCGCCGGCGAGGTGATGGAACTGGTCGATCTGGATGCTATCGCCGAGCGGGTGGAGCTGGCAGTAGCCGGCAAGCTGCCGGAGCGTTTCAACCTGGCCGGGCTGGTGGAAGCCGCCGTGGCCCTGCACGACGAGTAAGCGAGGAGAGAGCGATGAATCACCTGGCCACCGAGCACGAGCTCGACACTCCGGCCCTCGACGTGGCCGGGATTCGCGCCCAGTTCCCGATCCTCGAACGGCAGGTGCACGGCCGGCCGCTGATCTACTTCGACAATGCCGCCACCAGCCAGACGCCGCTGGCGGTAATCGAGACGTTTCGCGACTACTACAGCCGCTACAACGCCAACATTCATCGGGGCCTGCATACCCTGGCCGACGAGGCGACGGCGGCCTATGAAGCCACCCGCGAGACGGTACGCAGCTTTCTGAATGCCGCCGACCGCCGCGAGATCGTCTTCACCCGCGGTACCACCGAGGCGATCAACCTGGTGGCCAACAGCTGGGGCCGGGCCAACCTAAAGGCCGGCGACGAGGTGCTGGTGTCGCTGCTGGAGCACCACTCCAACATAGTTCCGTGGCAGCTGCTAGCTACTCAGTTGGGCATCGTGGTCAAGGTGATTCCGGTGGACGAGCGCGGCGTGCTCGACCTCGATGCCTACCGTGCGCTCTTCACTGAGCGCACCCGGCTGGTGGCGGTCAATCACGTTTCCAACGCCTTCGGCACCGTCAATCCGGTGGCCGAGATGGCGACCATCGCCCATGAGCACGGTGCCCTGATCCTGGTCGACGGCGCTCAGGCCACGCCGCACCAGACGGTGGACGTGCGCGCCATCGATGCCGACTTCTACGCCTTTTCCGGGCATAAGGTCTACGGGCCCACGGGGGCCGGGACGCTCTACGGCAAGGCGGCGCTGCTCGAGGCGATGCCACCTTGGCAGGGCGGCGGCGAGATGATCAAGAGCGTCTCCTTCGATGTACCGACCACCTTCGCTGACGTACCGCATAAGTTCGAGGCGGGCACGCCGGCCATCGCCGAGGTGATCGCCCTGGGCGTGGCGCTGGAGTGGGTGCGCGATGTGGGGCTCGATGCCATCGGCGCCTGGGAGGCAAGACTGCTAGAGCGGGCCACGGCAGCAGTGTCGCGCATCGACGGGCTGCGCATTCTCGGTACCGCGCCGCACAAGGCCGGCGTGCTCTCCTTCGTCGTCGACGGCGCGCACTCCCAGGACATCGCCCTGCTGATCGATCAGCTCGGGGTGGCGATCCGTACCGGCAATCACTGTGCTCAGCCATTGCTGGCGCACTTCGGCGTGACGGCGACCTGTCGGGCTTCGTTTGCCGCCTACAATACGCTGGAGGAGGTCGATGTATTTGCCGACGCCCTGGAGCGTGTCATCGGAATGGTGCGCTGAGCATGACCAGCATCGAACAGATCGCCAGCCTGCAGAAAGGCCAGAAGCTGCCGCTGCAGCGCGACGTGGATGTCATCTCGATTCCCTTCGGCAAGACCATCTCGCTGCCCGAGGATAGCGAGGTCACGGTCATGCAGGCCAAGGGTAGCTCGGTCAGCGTCGGCTTCGAGGGCAGGCTCTATCTGATCGAAGGCAGCAACCTCGATGCCCTGGGCCTCGAGCCGCTGCCGCGACCGACCCTGCCCGAGGATGCCGGCGACGAGGAGATCGAGCAGTTCGTCTGGGATCAGCTGCGGACCTGTTTTGACCCCGAGATTCCCGTCAACATCGTCGATCTGGGGCTGGTCTACGGCTGCCGCATCGAACGGCTGATCAGCGGCGAGCGCATCGTCACCATTCGCATGACCCTGACCGCACCCGGCTGCGGCATGGGCGACGTGATTGCAGCCGATGCGCGCAACAAGATCCTCGGTGCCCCGCAAATCAGCCGGGTGCATACGGAAATCGTCTTCGATCCGCCCTGGAGCCGTGAGATGATGAGCGATGAGGCCAAGCTGGAACTCGGCATGTTCTAGCGGCTGGCCCTCGCTATTGACGAGGGCCTCTATCTCCTCGACCGGTGACGGTGAATGCAGGCGCTGCTGTGGAAAACCTTCAAGCTCCTTCTGATGACGCTCGGCGCCGTGCTGCTGCTGGCAGCGCTGCTGTTCGTCTCTGCCAACCTCTGGGTGTTGGGCAAGACCCACTCGCGCATCGAGCATGAGCTGCCGCTGTGCGGCCCGGAGCGTGTCGGCATCGTCTTCGGCACCTCGAGCTGGACCCGTAGCGGCGTGCGCAATCCGCATTTCGATGCGCGCATGAACGCCGCTGCCCGGCTGCTGCGGCTGGGCCGGGTCGAGCATCTGCTGCTCTCCGGCGACAACCGTACCCGCCAGTACAATGAACCGATCAGCATGTGGCGCGACCTGCGCCGACAGTACGTGCGCGACGAGGACATGACCCTCGATTACGCCGGGTTCAGCACTTTCGATACCCTGGCGCGGGCGCGTGACGTGTTCGGCGTCGAGCAGGCACTGCTCGTCACCCAGTCGTGGCATCTGCCCCGGGCGCTGTTCATTGCCGATGCGCTGGGGCTCGAAGTGCGCGGCTGCAGTGCGCCTTCACGCCCGGTGGCAGGGCTCTGGCGGTTGCAGGCGAGGGAGTGGATGGCGCGTGCCGCCACTGTGGGTGATCTGTACGTATGGGGACGTGAGCCGTACTTCCTGGGGCCGCTGGAGCCGCTGCAGATCGTCCCGCCGACCTGGCGCCAACTGCTGGATCTCGAGCCCGATCTGGACTTCGATTTCGAGTAGCGGCCCTCTGGGATCAGCGGCGACGCTCTTTCTGCAGCCGGTAGAGTTCGCGGATCAGCGCCCGGCACTCCTTCCAGCACTGCTCCACGACCGGCTCGAGGGGATTCGGTAGGGGGTGGGTATAAAGCGTCGCCAGGGCCTGCATCAGCACGCGCTCTTGCTCGAGCAGCTCACCGATGACGACCTGGCTCTCGTTGCCGACGAAGCTCTTCAGGCGGCTCCACAGCCACATGTAGTCATCGCGCTCGACATCGGCATCGCGCGGGAGCAGCTTGAGGTGCCGTCTGGCCAGCTCACGGAGCTTCTGCAGAGCCTTGGCGCGGGCCTCGTAATGCGGCTTGAGCGTTTCACGCAGGGAAGGGCGCAGGCGCTCGAGATTGTCCTGGAAATAGTCGATGCTGTCGGCCAGCGCTTCCAATACGCTGTCCATCGCCACTTGGCGATTGTCGAGAAACATGAGCGGTCACCTCCTCCGGTGACGCAGATTGTGGCGGGGGAAACACTGTTTTGCTACCCCCGCAGGCGAAATAAGTAGCCTTTCTACAAAAACAGGCGCTTTTCTCGCAATTACCCTTTGGGCTTGGGCGGTGCCTTGCGCGAGGCGCTGGCATTCTTCTCGATGTGCTCGATGATCAGCCCGGCGATGTCCTTGCCTGTAGCCGTCTCGATTCCCTGCAGCCCCGGCGAGGAGTTGACCTCCATGATCACCGGGCCATGGTGAGCGCGGAGCAGATCGACGCCGGCGACCCTCAGGCCCATGGCCTTGGCTGCACGGATGGCGGTGGAGCGCTCCTCCGGGGTGATGCGAATCAGGCTGGCCGTGCCGCCGCGATGCAGGTTGGAGCGGAATTCGCCTTCGGCCGCCTGGCGCTTCATCGAGGCGACCACCTTGTCGCCGATGACGAAGCAACGGATGTCGGCGCCGCGGGCCTCCTTGATGTACTCCTGCACCATGATGTTGGCCTTCATGCCCATGAAGGCCTGGATCACCGACTCGGCAGCCTGGTTGGTCTCGGCCAACACCACGCCGATGCCCTGGGTGCCCTCCAGCAGCTTGATGACCAGCGGCGCCCCTTTGACCATGGTGATCAGGTCGGGAATGTCGTCCGGCGAGTGGGCGAAGCCGGTGATCGGCAAACCCAGGCCCTTGCGCGAAAGCAGCTGAAGCGAGCGCAGCTTGTCCCGCGAGCGCGTGATGGCGACCGAGTCGTTGAGAACGTAGGTCCCCATCATCTCGAATTGGCGCAGCACGGCACATCCGTAAAAAGTCACAGACGCCCCGATACGCGGGATCACCGCATCGAAACGCTCGATCTCCGCCCCCTTGTAGTGGATCGAAGGATGGTGCGCGGCAATGCTCATGTAGCAGCGCAAGGTATCGATCACCCGCACCTTGTGGCCGCGCTGTTCGGCGGCCTCCACAAGGCGTCGCGTGGAGTAGAGATTGCGATTGCGTGACAGCAGCGCGATGTGCATCTTGGGCTCCGGGCGTATGGCCGAGTGGGTCAGGGTTCGCCGTGCATGAAGGTGACACCTGGTGCCACCAGCAGTCGGCGCAGGGCACGTCGGCCCAGCAGCATGGGGTAGCGCATGTCACTGCGATCGGTCAGGGTAAGTTCCACCATCATTTCGAGCTCGCCAAGCTGCATCGGCGTACGAATCACGTAGCGCCACTCCTTGTGACCGTTTGAACTCGTCACCCGCCGGCGATCGTGTAGGTGGGTACGGTGCGGGTGCGGTGGCGACTCCAGCCCACCGCTGCGCGTCGTGAAGCTGACCCAGAGATGGCCTTCTTCCTCGAAGATTTCGATATCTTCCGCATGCAGCGCCGAGGTATAGGCACCGGTATCGATCTTGGCGCAAACCGTCATGCCGATGGTCGGCAGGGTCGCCATCTCGAGGCGGCCGATGACGGCCTTCGGAGTATAGGGCAGTTCCTTCATGACATTTATGTTCCGCTATCCATACTCAATGGCCCAGCTCGGCCAGACGCTGGCCGATGGGGGTTTCCCGCTGCGATTCGCGCAGCACCATCAGCACGGGCAGGCGCAGACGGGGAATCAGTGCCAGGTCGCGCGCGGCAGAGGCGAAGTCGGCGCCTGGCTGCTGCGCCAGCCGCTCGAGGAAACGTGGCAGCCGCTCGCCGTGTTCCAGGTGGTTCCAGCCCCGTGCGGCAATGGCGGCCAGCAGGTCCGGGCCGCAGGCCGCGGGGTCGTCCAGCAGGGCGTCGTACCAGGCACCGGCCAGCGCCGGGCTCGCGCCACCCACGGCGCGCACGCAGGCGCACAGGGTTTCCACATCGCCGGCTTGCGCGGCCTGCTCGCCCCGGTGTTGCAGCGCGGTGGCAAGCTCATCGGCAATGGCCACGTGTTCGAGGCAATAGCACAGCGACACCAGTACCTCATTGGGCAACTGCGGCAGCGAATCGATCAACGCCTGGGTCGATTCGCTGTCCAGGCGGACGACGAAGTCGGCCAGTCCCTGCAAACCGAGAAACTGCCAATCTACCGGCTGTTGGCCGCTGAGATAGGCTTCCACCGGCTCCAGGTGGGGGCTCGCCGGCTTGTCGAGATCGTAGGTGGCACGTGCATGCAGCATGGCCTGAAAGGGCAGCGAAGGGGTGAAGGCCAGCGGATTGTCGTGCATCAGGTTGTCGATTTGCCCCTGCTGTTCGGGCTCACGACCGGCGCGCTCCACGTTGCGCCCCAGGGTGACCAGCAGGCGCTGCAGGAAGGCATCCCGCGGTGCCGCTACCAGTTGCCCTTGCTCGTCCAGCGGCAGCGCCAGAAACCAGATCAGCGGATCGGCAAGGTCGCCTAGACGAAAGACGATGCCCAGGCGCGCCTGACCCTGCCAGGGCAGCGGCCAGGCGGCTCCATCGTCCTCCAGGCTTGCCAGGGTCGCCATGGAGCACGGTTCGACCCGGCGCCCCATGTGATAGAGATGGACATCGGCCCCGGTGCGGAGGAAAAAATCGTGAAGCGAATGAATCGGCTGCATATCGGCTCCCTTTTGAGCGTGCACTCTACCGTGGAGACCGGTCAGTTGTCAGCCACTCTCCGAGCAGATGGCAAGGGCGTTGGTCAATTTATGACCAGGCCTGGCGGCCCCCCGGTTTCTCTGCTATGCAGCTTCCTTTCCAAAGCTTATCCACAGCCTCTTGCAGCGAATCTGTGAACAGTCCGCCGGGGTCCTGGCCATAAGGTGGGGCCGGCGGGATATAATGAAGGTACATTCGTTCCAGGTATTTCGACATGACGGTCCACGATGAGCTCGATGTGGCCTTGCGCCGCCTCGAAGCCACGATGAAAGCCACCAATATGTGGCGCATGAGTGCTCCGACGCCCGAGGCGTACGAGAGCCAGCAACCCTTCTGCATCGACACCATGGACCTGCCGCAGTGGCTGCGCTTCGTGTTCATCGCCAGACTCGATGCACTGATCGAAGCGGAAGCACCGATGCCGGAGAAGTGCGATGTAGCGCCGGTGCTGGAGACCTACCTGACGCAGCAGGGAGCGCGCGCCAACGACCGCCTGCTGCTGTGCAAGGCGGTGGAAGAGATCGACCGGTTGGTCACGGAGAATTGAGCCGAAACGCAACGGGCCCGCCAACCGGCGGGCCCGTTGCGTGAGCGTACCCTTAGAAGCGGTAGCTGATGCCGGCCATGAAGACCCAGGGGTCGATGCTGACCTTGCCCAGGTCGTTGCCGTCCAGGCTGACGTCGGTATCGATGTCGATGTACCAGGCCGCAGCGTTGAGGCCCCAGTTGTCGTGCAGGCGCACGTCGAGTCCCAGCTGGCCTGCCAGACCCCAGGAGCTGTCGAGTTCCAGATTGCCGAGCTCGCTCTTCTCGCTGAAGAAATGCGTGTAGTTGAGGCCGATGCCGGCATAGGGCTGGAGCTGCGAGCCGGTACCGCCCAGCGGGTAATACTGCACGGTCAACGTCGGCGGCAGATGCTTGGTGGAAGCCGTGGGCAGGGCGCCGTCAGCCAGTCGGATATCGTGCTTGAACGGCAGCGCCGCCAGCAGCTCGACGCCGAAGTTGTCGTGGAACAGGTAGCCCAAGGTGAAGCCCAGGTTGGTGTCGCTGCGAACGTCGACGTCGATGGTGTCGCCCGCCAGGCTGCCGTTGTCGCTCTTGGGGTCGACATGGGCAACGCCCACGCGGGTGATGAAATCGCCCTGGTTGTAGGCGAGTGCCTGGCTGCTGGCCAGCAGTGCGGTAGCGACGAGGCCGGTAGTGACGAGCGTGGGAAGGACGTGCATGCGCATGGTCGACTCCTGTCGTTTCAAAGGGGCAGTTGTGAAGCTGCCGTTCAATGAAGGAAGTCTACTCAGCGGCTGCGGGTCGATTCTTGATCCAGGGCAATGGTTGCGATTGAAACAAAAATAGGCATTTATAATGCTTCTTAAGAATTGGTGACCAACAAGAACGCCGGGCCAAGGGGCCCGGCGTTCGTGGTACTGCGTTGCCTTGCTCAGAAGCGGAAGGTTACGCCGCCGCCGATGGTCATCGGGTCCACTTTAGCGGTGCCGATGGCATCGCCGTCGGAGGAGAGGCGCGCATCGACATCGGCATAGTTGGCAAAGCCGTTGAGCATGAAGTTGTCGGTGATGGCCAGATCGATCCCCACCTGGCCTACGGCGCCGTAGGAGCGACGGGCATCGATGCCCTCGGGCTCGCCGGAGAAGCGGGTGTAGTTGAGGCCAGCGCCCACGTAGGGCTGCACTCGGGAGTCGAAGCCGCCCAGCGGGTAGTAGTTGACCAGCAGGTTCACCGGCATGCGGTCGATAGTGCCGAGGTCGGCGCCACCCAGGGCGACGTCATGCTCGAACTTCTCGGAGCTGTTCAGCTCGATACCGATGTTGTCGGTGAACAGGTAGCCGGCGCCGAAGGTGAAGCCCCGTGCCGTGCTGATATCTACATCCTGCCCCAGCACTTCTCCATTGTCTGAGCGCACGTCCGACTGAGCGACGCCGCCACGCACAAAGGCGTCGCCGGCGCTGTAGGCCAGGGCTGCCTGGCTGGCGAAGGTGCAGCCGGCAGCGAGAGCTACTACGGGAATCAAGCGAATCGGTTTCATAACAGCGTCCTCCAGTTTTCACTCGAGCCGGAGTCCCGGCAGTGTTGAACGCCTCCAACTATACGAACACTGTTTCTAAAAGTCTTGTTTAAATTTGTTATGGCACTGATTGGCTTGATTGATTGTCGTAATGCCAAGGCTCTCTAATTTTACGAGCGCGCATATGCTGGCGAAGGTAGGCGAGTTGTACAATTATTGCTGTGCTGCATCATGGCGAGACAGAGCACTTGCAGCTAAGCCTTGAATAGGAAAAGCAGGAGGCAGACGATGCGAGTCGAGGTACAGGATCCCCCCATCTGGCTCAATCTCGGCGCGATGCTGTTGGCTGCGGCGCTTGCGCTGTGGTTGCTCGTGCAGCCTGAACTCATCAGCGGACTGCCCATGGCGCTGAGGCTGCCCGCCATTGCGCTGGGCGTATGGTCCTTGGGAGCGGCATTCATGCAACCGTTGGGGCTGGAGCTGCGGCGCTACTGGCAACGCCGAGCCACCAGCCCGCCGATCAGTCTGGCGGCGCTGGCTGCCTTCATGCTGCTGGTGATCGTGCGTGCGCTGTGGCTGGCATGAGGGGTTGCTCGAGCAAGAACGTGAAAGCCGCCCGAGGGCGGCTTTCGTCTGCAGTGAGCTACTGCCTGCCGATCATGCTTCCTCGAAGGTGTCGAAGTCGGCGGTGACACGCAGGTCGGGCTCTTCCGTGGCCAGGCTCGCCACCACGATGGCGATGTAGGCCAGGATCACGCCCGGCACGATTTCGTAGAGATCGAAGATGCCGCCGGACAGCTCGGCCCAGACCACCACGGTCACGCCGCCGGTCACGATACCGGCCAGAGCCCCCCACTTGTTCATGCGGCGCCAGTAGAGCGACATGATCAGCGCCGGGCCGAAGGCGGCACCGAAGCCGGCCCAGGCGTAGGCGACCAGGTCGAGCACGGTGGCATCGGGGTTGAGCGCCAGCAGGTAGGCGACGATGGCGATGGCGATGACGGCGAAGCGTCCCACCCACACCAGCTCGGTCTGGCTGGCATCCTTGCGGAAGATCGCCTTGTAGAAGTCGTCGGTCAGCGCCGAGGAGGAGACCAGCAGCTGCGAGTCGGCGGTGGACATGATCGCGGCCAGGATGGCGGCGAGCAGGATGCCGGCGATCACCGGGTGGAAGATCAGATTGACCATCACCATGAACACGGTCTCGCCGTCGGCCAGGTCACGCTGCACGAAGCCGACACCCAGCAGGCCTACGGCCACCGAGCTGATCAGGGCGATGGCGGTCCAGGTCACGGCGATGCGGCGTGCGGCGGGGATGTCGCGGTCGCTGCGAATGGCGGCAAAGCGCGCCAGGATGTGCGGCTGGCCGAAATAGCCCAGGCCCCAGGCCAGCGAGCTGACGATGCCGATGAAGGTCAGCGCCTCGCCGGTGGAGGCGTCGCGGAACCAGGCCAGCATATAGGCGCTCTCGTCGGCGAGTGCCGCGGCGGCGCCGGCGGTACCGCCCAGGTCGCCGAAGGCGATGATCGGCACGATGGCCAGAGCTGCCGCCATCATCAGACCCTGGATCAGGTCGGTCCAGGAGACCGCCAGGAAGCCGCCGAAGAAGGTGTAGGAGATCACCGCGATGGTGCCGATGGTGACGGCCAGCGTGTAGTCGTAGCCGAACACCGTCTCGAACAGCCGTCCGCCGGCGACCAGGCCGGAGCTGGTATAGAAGAGGAAGAACAGCAGAATGAAGATCGCCGAGATCACCCGCAGCAGCTGCGACTTGTCGCGGAAGCGATTGGCGAAGTATTCGGGCAGCGTCAGGGCATCGCTGACCTTGAAGCTGTAGAGGCGCAGGCGGCGCGCCACGATCAGCCAGTTGAGCCAGGTACCGACCAGCAGGCCCACGGCGATCCAGCTGGCGGAGATACCGCTCACGTAGGCCGCGCCCGGCAGGCCGAGCAGCAGCCAGCCCGACATGTCGGAGGCGCCGGCGGAAATCGCCGAGGTCCAGGGCCCCAGCGAGCGCCCGCCAAGGATGTAGTCGGAAAGATTGGTCGTACGCTTGTAGGCGACGATACCGATGCCAAGCATCAACAAGAGGTACACCACGAAGGTGAATCCGATAGCCATGTTGTTCTGAACCATGAGGGGTTCCTTCAAATGTTGTTGTGGTCAATGACGAGTGCGGTCACTCGTCTCCCAGCGCAAGCAGTGACGCGTTACCGCCCAGCGCGGCGGTATTGACGGTCACGGTCTTCTCCGTGGCGAAACGCAGCAGGTAGTGCGGTCCGCCCGCCTTGGGGCCGGTACCGGAGAGCCCCTGTCCGCCGAACGGTTGCACACCCACGACGGCGCCGATGATATTCCGGTTGATGTACACATTTCCAACACGAATCTTCTGTGCGACGAGCTGTGCAAAGGATTCATTGCGGCTGTGAACGCCGAAGGTCAACCCATATCCCCTGGCATTGATCGAATCGAGCACCTGCTCGATCTCGCTGGCCTTGTAGCGCACGACATGCAGCACCGGGCCGAACTGTTCCCGCTCGAGGGCATCGATGGCGTCGATGCTGAACGCCACCGGCGGTACGAAGGTGCCATGGGCGGTATGTGCCGGATCCAGGCGGGTTTCGGCCAGCAGGCGTCCCTCGCCCTTGAGCTGCTCGATATGCGCAAGCAGATTCTTGCGTGCATCCTCGTCGATCACCGGGCCCACGTCGGTGCCCAGGTCGCGGGGATCACCGACGTGCAGCTCGTCCATGGCGCCGCGCAGGATCTCGATGACCCGATCGGCCACGTCTTCCTGCAGGTAGAGCACGCGCAGCGCACTGCAGCGCTGGCCGGCGCTCTGGTATGCCGACTGGATCACGTCGGCTACGACCTGCTCCGGCAGGGCGGTGGAGTCGACGATCAGCGCATTCATGCCGCCGGTCTCGGCGACCAGCGCCGGCAGCGGGGCGTTCTCGCGAGCGGCCAGCGCGCGGTTGATGATCTGCGCGGTGTCGGTGCCGCCGGTGAAGGCCACCCCGGTGATGCGCGGGTCGGAGGTGAGTACGCTGCCCACGGTGGGGCCGTCGCCCGGTAGCAGCTGCACCACGTCGCGCGGCATGCCGGCCTCGTGGAGCAGCTCGATGACACGGTGAGCCACGATGGAGGTCTGCTCGGCGGGCTTGGCCAGCACGCTATTGCCGGCCACGGCAGCGGCCACTACCTGACCGCAGAAGATCGCGACCGGGAAATTCCACGGGCTGATGGCGGCGAACACGCCCTTGCCACTCAGCATCAGGCGGTTCGACTCGCCGGTGGGACCGGGCAGCTCGAGCGGCTCGCCGAACTGCTCCTCGGCGCGCATGGCGTAGTAGCGGCAGAAATCCACCGCTTCACGAATTTCATCGACGCCGTCGGTGAGCAGCTTGCCGCCCTCGCGGGAGCACAGCGTCATCAACTCGGCCAGGTTCTCCTCCATCAGGTCGCCCAGGCGGCGAATGATGGCGGCACGCTCGGCGACCGGCGTGGCTTCCCAGCGCGGGAACGCGGCCCAGGCGGCATCCACCGCTCGTGCGGCCTGGTCGCGGCTGGTCCACTGCACGCTGCCGACCCGCTGACGGCGGTCGTAGGGACTGAACACCTCGTGCACGTTGCCCGCGATGCGTTCCACGTCGAAGGCCAGCAGCGGCCCGACCTCATAGCTGCGCTCCATGAAGCCCGACATGGCCTTCACCAGCGGTTCGTAATGGCTGCGCACGTTGAGGTTGACTCCCCTTGAGTTGCGCCGTTTTTCGCCGTAGATGTCCTTCGGCAGCGGAATTCGTGGATTGGAGAAAGTGTGGTACTGGCTCAGCGTCTCCACCGGGTGCACGCAGAGGGTTTCCACTGGCACCTTGGGATCGACCAACTGATGCACGAACGAGGAGTTGGCGCCATTCTCCAGCAGTCGGCGCACCAGATAGGGCAGCAGATCCTTGTGTGCCCCTACCGGCGCGTAGATGCGGCAGTAGGTGCCCTTGGGGGCGCGCTTGAGGGCCACATCGTAGAGCGCCTCGCCCATGCCGTGCAGACGCTGGAACTCGAACGGCCGGGTCGCTTCGTCGGCCATTTCTAGGATGGTGCTGATGGTGTGGGCGTTATGTGTCGCGAACTGGGGGAAGATGCGGTCGCGGGTCTGGGCGGAGAGCAGGAAGCGGGCGCAGACCAGATAAGCCACGTCGGTGCAGGCCTTGCGGGTATAGACCGGATAGCCCTCGACGCCGAGCTGCTGCGACTCCTTGATCTCGCTGTCCCAATAGGCGCCCTTGACCAGACGTACCGGAATCTCGTCACCCTGGCGGTCGGCCAGGCGGTTGAGATAGTGCAGCACCGGCAGGGCGCGCTTGGAGTAGGCCTGCACCACCAAACCGAAGTGACCCCAGCCCTTGCAGGCTTCGCTCTCGTAGACGGCGCGGAACACTTCCAGCGACAGTTCCAGGCGATCCACTTCCTCGGCGTCGATGGTCAACGCCACGTCACGCTCGCGGGCCATGGTCACCAGCTCGCGTACGCTGCCTACCAGCTCGCGCAGGATCTGCTCGCGACGACCGAACTCGTAGCGCGGGTGCAGTGCCGAGAGCTTGATCGACACGGAAGGTGCCGGGGTGCGCTCGGTGAGCTTGGTGCTGGTCAAGCCGACCTGCCGAATGGCCTTGGCATAGTCGTCGAAGTAGCGCTTGGCGTCGGCCCGCGTGCGCGCCGCTTCGCCCAGCATGTCGTAGGAGTAGGTGTAGCCCTTGTCGAACAGCGGACGGGAGCGCTTCAGCGCCTCGTCGATGTCGCGACCGAGCACGAACTGCTTGCCCATGATCTTCATCGCCTCGTACATGGCGCGGCGGATCACCGGCTCGCCCATGCGATTGACCAGACGGTTGATGAAGCCCGAAGGCTTGCCGTCGCGAGGCTTGTCGAGGGTGACCACGTGGCCGGTCATCAGTAGCCCCCAGGTGGAGGCATTGACTAGCCAGGAGTCGCTCTGTCCGACATGGGCCTTCCAGTCGGCGGGGCCGAGCTTGTCCTCGATCAGCGCGTCGGCCGTGGCCGTGTCGGGAATGCGCAGCATGGCTTCGGCCAGGCACATCAGCATCAGCCCTTCATGGGTATCGAGGCTGTACTGCTGCAGCAGCTGATCGATCGTATCGACGGCGGTATCCATGTCGCGGACTTCGCGCACGAGCTCGGCGGTCTTGCCGGCGATGCGCCGGAAATCCTCGGGATCGGCGCTGAGTACGCTAACCAGCTCCTTGACGTAGGTCTCTTCGTCCACGACGTAATGTTCGCTGATACGCGAGAACAGGCTATCGAGATCCTGCTGCCAGGTGGCAGCATTCAGCATGGTTTCGGCATTGAGCATAGGAGTCCCCCGGGTATCCACCCGTTCCAGAACGGCAAAACGCCATGTGCGTGGCGCTCTGCCCGAACATGGGTGTGTCTTCCTTGACTGTAGGGCCGGTTGAACGGGGCTGCTTGCCAAAAACCGGGAAGGATTTATGAATTTCGCGGCACAATGCCGCAGTGCCATTGAAATCTAGACTTAAGTCGTATGCTGTAATCGGTTGGTAACGTCGGTGGGGGAAGGGCGTTCCAGAACGGCGCGTCGGATCTGGCTCGGCGGGCAGCCGAAAGCACTGCGAAACGCATGCGACAGCGCACTCTGGTGGGCAAAGCCGGTACTCACCGCGATCTGTGACAGTGGCATACGACTCTCCTCGAGTAGCCGGCGGGCGGCCTCCAGGCGCCGTCGACGCACGTACTGCCATGGCGACAGGCCGGTTTGTTCACGGAAACAGCTGCTGAAGTGGGCTTCGCTGAGGCAGGCCTGCCCGGCAAGGTCGGCCACGGAGATCGGTGCCGCCAGATGTCGGTCGATGAAGCGGTCGAGCTTGGCAAGGTTCAGGCGGCGCTTGGCTGGTGGCGACGTTTCTCCACCGAGCCTGGCGTGCAGGCAGCCAAGAAAGGTCGCGGCCAGGCGGTCGCTCTGTGCCGAGCTCAACCCGTCCTGGCTATCGCCCTGCTCGAGCAGCAGGAAGTCGAGATAGTGCTGGAGTGGCTTGTCCAGGGCGAAGAAGCGCGGCGCGTCGAACAGGCGCGACAGCTCATGGTGATAGCCGGTGAGCGACGGGGCATCGGCCGGAAGGTCGAGAATGAGCTGGCGGTTCTTGCCCTGGCCAACATAGTAGTGAACGTGATTGGCAGGCACGATGCAGCCGGAAAGAGCCGAGATGGCGCCACCCAGGCCCTCGATTTCGAACTCCGCCCGGCCCTGCAGGCCGATCACGATCTGGTGAAAATCATGGGAGTGGTGCTGAGTGGCGGTATCGAGCGGAATCTGACGTATGACGCTGGACATGAGGGCCTCCCGCATGTGGCTGTCATGAAAGAGCTTACCACATCAATGTTCTATCAACGCTACGGTTCGTTGCGTTGCCTTTCACGCAGTCTCAGGTGGGCAGCAAGGTGGTTGCGTAGGGCCGTCAGCTCTGCCTGGCCCGTCTTGTCGAGCAGAGACTTGCCCTGAGCCACTTGCCAGGGGCGGCCGTGCTCTTGCATCAAATGCTGGGCACGCCGTCTCACGCCGTCGAGATAGTCGTCGTGACGAATCGGATAGTGGATCACGACGTTCCACTCGGTCTCTCCGACCTGGTTGGCGAGTGCCTTGTCGAACAGCTCCAGCAGCTGTTCCGGCTCGGTGCGATAGCGGGGCGTACGGGAAAAGAGAAGTACCATCACCATGCCGCCGATGATGAACAAGCAAACGGCAAAGATGAGCAGGAAGAGAGCCATTCGAGCCACGCTGATGAGTTTAGAGCGGACCTGTGGCGGCGAGGCATCGGGTGTGCTGCCAAGGCCGTCGGAGATGGCATCGCCCTTGCCGCTGACATGCAGTATCACTCGCTTGCAAGACAACGAGCGTTCGTACCCGCTGCGTTGCCGTCAGCAGGTGTACAAATTGTACCGCCCAGCATGAAAGCATGGCAAACCGACCGGTCAGCAATCTCTCAGGCGATCGCTTGGCGTGACTATTGTTATCGAGAGTACGCAACCTGTGTTATCGAGAGTACGCAACCTGTCACTGGGGATTCGTGGGTACAGGAGAGGAAAAATCGGGGCAACTCGGAAGGGGAATGCGTTGCCCCAGCATGGCGGAGCGGTACCGGTGGGGCCTGGCAGAAGGGGACGTGGTGGACAGGACTTGCCGGCAGACGGAGTGTTAGTCTAGTAGGGCAATGTTCGGTCAGGAGAAAGGCATGAAGGCATGGCGTCGATCCTGTATAAGCCTGGTGGCGGCGGTGTGGCTGGCAGGTTGTGGCGGCGATGGCAATGGTGCTCCGGCGGAGGAGGAGACCGAACTCGAACAGCCGGCAGACGCTGCCCAGCCGGTGGAAGAACCGGTCGAGGTGGAGCCGCTGGCGGTCGAAATCCACGCCTCGGCTACCCTGCGTAGCGACAGACGTTTGATGATCGATGGCGAGACCAATCTGCCTGACGAGACGCGGTTGCTGGTGATAGTGGAGCGCGAATTGAGTGGTGTGCGCTGGCAGTCGCGCACCGTGGTCGAAGACGGTAGTTTTGCCACAGGCCCCTTTGGTCCCGGTAGCGGCCTGCCGGATGGTGGCTACCTCATCACCGTCAATCTGGTGGAGGCCAGTGTGCAGCCGCCTGCCGTGCGTGAGCGAATCGGCGAGCAGGGAGAACACCTGGAAGGGGCGCTGGTCAGAAGTGCCCGACATGGACTGGGGCAGGTGGCCAGCTATTCGAGGCGCTATCTGATCGGCAGCGAGCCCCGCCGGACTACCGACCAGGTCGATGTGCTCGAAGTGGAGTGACGGTTAGAGTGGCGCCGCTCAGGCGCCTTCCATTCGCCAGCGGGCCAGTAGCCTCCCCACGATTTTCTCTGAGGCTTCCAGCGGGGTCGACAAGGCCTCGGTCTGATGCTCGCTACGGCACACTGGCTCACCGTTTTCACTGAGCTCCAGCTGGCCGATATACAAGCCGCCGGCACCTTCGATCAGATAGTGCCCCGGTCGGTCGCAGCTTTCGGTTGGGCCAAAGGCGGCAAGGTCGCCATTCTCGAGATAATCGAAACGCTCTCCTGGTGCGGGGGTGACGAGATAGCACTCACCGTCCCAACTTACGTCATTCAGAATCTCCCGAGATAATGCCATACGATTCGAGCTGGCAGCCTGCCAAGGCACTGGCGGCTGGCCGCGAAGGTAGAGGGGATTCGTCACGAGCTGCGCCTCCCCTTCGAGCAGTTGCCCCAGGGTGCAGCCAAGAGCATCTGCCAGCGCTACCAGCCGCTCATGTCCGATCTGCTTGATCGCACCCGACTCCCAATACGAGATCGTGACATCCGATACGCCGACCTTCCTGGCAAGTGCAGCCTTGTTGAGATTTGCCTGCAATCTTAATTGCTTGATTCTATTGCCCAGTGAGTCCATTTCATCAACCTGAAGACCGAGGAGCCAAAGGATGTTGATTGTCAATGACCTGGGTTAAGTGTGCAAATTTGGCGGTTCAACGTTTTACACACCATACCTGGTCGTGTCGGCAGCGATAGTGGCGCCGATCGTGTGGCTGGTGATGCCTGGCGGAAGCAGGTGGCCAGTGCGGCTGCCCCTGTCGTTCCAGGTGCGTATAATGCCGCCATGAGTTTTCCCGACTGGATAAGGACGACATGACCGTACGTACTCGTATTGCGCCGTCACCCACCGGTGATCCCCACGTAGGCACCGCTTACATCGCGCTGTTCAACCTCTGCTTTGCACGGCAGCATGGCGGACAGTTCATCCTGCGCATCGAGGATACGGATCGGGTGCGCTCCACGCTCGAGTCCGAGCAGATGATTCTCGATTCACTGCGCTGGCTGGGGCTCGAATGGGACGAGGGGCCCGACGTGGGCGGGCCGCATGGTCCGTATCGCCAGAGCGAGCGGGGTGATATCTATGCCGAACATGCGCGCCAGTTGATCGAAGCTGGGCATGCTTTCAAGTGCTATCGCACCAGTGAAGAGCTGGACGAGCTGAGGGAGGCGCGCAGGGAGGCCGGCATGCATCTGGCGCTCAAGCCTGGCGATCTGGCGCTGCCGGAGGAAGAGGTGGCGCGTCGCGAACGGGAAGGGTGGCCGTACGTGGTGCGCATGAAGGTGCCCGGCAGTGGTACCTGCGTCATCGATGATATGTTGCGTGGCGCCATCGAGGTCGACTGGGCGCAGGTCGATGCTCAGGTGCTGTTGAAGTCGGATGGCATGCCCACCTACCACCTGGCCAACGTGGTGGATGATCATCTGATGGGCATCACCCATGTGCTGCGCGGCGAGGAGTGGATCAATTCGGCGCCCAAGCATCAGTTACTGTATGAGTACTTCGGTTGGGAAATGCCGGTGCTGTGCCACATGCCGCTGCTGCGCAACCCCGACAAGTCAAAGCTTTCCAAGCGCAAGAACCCCACCTCCATCAACTACTACAAGCGCATGGGCTTCCTGCCTCAGGCGGTAATCAACTACCTGGGACGTATGGGCTGGTCGATGCCGGACGAGCGCGAGAAGTTCTCGCTCGACGAGATGATGGCGCACTTCGACATCCAACGTGTGTCGCTCGGTGGGCCGGTGTTCGATCTGGAAAAGCTCACCTGGCTCAATGGGCTCTACATTCGCGAGGACCTCGACGACAGCGCATTTCTCAAGGCGCTCATGGAGTGGGCCTTCAACGAAGAATACGTCGGTCATATCCTGCCCCAGGTACGTACTCGGGTGGAGACGCTCTCCCAGGTTGCTCCGTTGGCCGGGCACTTCTTCAGCGGCTTGCCGAACGTCGGCGAGGATGACTTCGAGGGCGTCAAGCTGGAGCGCGAGGAGCTCCTCAGGTTGCTGCAGTTCCTTGTCTGGCGCTTCGAGGCGGTACCGGCCTGGCACAAGGAGACGCTGCTCGCCGAAGTCAAGCTGCTGGCCGGGCACTTCGAACTCAAGATGAAGGATTTCCTGGCTCCCGTGTTCATCGCCATCACCGGCTCTGCGGCTAGCACCTCGGTGATGGACGCCATGGCCATCCTCGGCTCCGACGTGACCCGGGCACGGCTGCGCCATGCCATCGAGGTGCTGGGGGGGGTGTCCAAGAAGCAGGCCAAGCGCTTCGAGAAGGAGTACCGCGACCTGCAATAAAGAAGGAAAGCGCCCATTTCCGTCGTGAGCGATGATAGGCTGGTCGCTGCCGGAGCGCAGCTCCCGGGGTGTAGCCTGCTACATGAGGAGAGTGAGCACCGCCGGCGGCCGGATTATCGAGCGCAGCAGGGAATTGGTGTTTTCCTACTTGACGAAGGCGAGGGGAATCAGTACTATACGCCCCGTCTTCACGGCACTTGTGGGGCCTTAGCTCAGCTGGGAGAGCGCGACACTGGCAGTGTCGAGGTCAGCGGTTCGATCCCGCTAGGCTCCACCAAACATCTTGTGCCGATACGTGAGCGACATTGCGTCCCATTCGTCTAGTGGTCCAGGACACCGCCCTTTCACGGCGGGAACAGGGGTTCGAACCCCCTATGGGACGCCACTTCTCTCTTGTGGATCGCGGTCCACATCGTTTTGCCTAATCCGTATTCACCGCAAACGCCGTGAGATCGATTCTCATATAGGTGTGTTGTTCTGCGTGGAAAACCCATTGAAGTTGCCGTTTTTTCAGCTTTTCCCGCTTGACTTGTCCACTTGTGCAGTGTTCGGGGCGTGCGCCTGTGCGTAAATCCCCGGATTGACTGCTGGCGAGTGTGCAGCTGCAAAAATTCAACAATTTCAACTAGTTATCATTGGTTAAAAAATAGCCAATCTAACTGCAAGCCCCTTCTCATGCCGATTTGATGGTGTTTTCTTGAGGTTGTGAACAGGGTTATCCACAGAATGTGTGGAAAACGTGCCGGCCCTGGCAATGGCTGGATTTGCTCCGTGTAAAGTGGCGTCTGTCAAGACAAGGTTGACCCTTTTCTGATGCTTTCCGCTGAGAGGCGTCGCGAGTAGGCGACGCCTCTCAGCGTGTAACTTGCGTGAGGTGGATCAGTGGCCATGCCCGCGCAGGCGGCGCAGCAGCGAAGAGGTGTCCCAGCGGCCACCGCCCATTACCTGAACGTCACCATAGAACTGGTCCACGAGCGCGGTGACTGGTAGGCGGGCCTGCAGTCGTCGTGCTTGTTCGAGACAGATACCCAGATCCTTGCGCATCCAGTCGACGGCGAAGCCGTGCTCGTACTCATCGGCGATCATGGTCTTGTGGCGGTTCTCCATCTGCCAGGAGCCGGCGGCGCCCTTGGAGATCACATCGATCACTTGCTGTTGATCGAGTCCGGCCCGTTCGGCAAAGTGCAGCCCCTCTGCCAGGCCCTGCACCAGCCCGGCGATGCAGATCTGGTTGACCATCTTGGTCAGCTGCCCACTGCCGGCCGGTCCCATCAGGCTGATGGCACGCGCATAGTGGTCAAGCACGGGGCGAGCGCATTCGTAGTCCGCCTGCTGGCCGCCGCACATGATGGTCAGCACGCCGTTCTCGGCGCCTTGCTGGCCGCCCGACACCGGCGCATCGATGAAGCCGATGCTGCGTGCGCGACAGGCGGCGTCGAGCTCCTGGGCGAGATCGGCGGAGGCCGTGGTGTGGTCGACCAGCAGGCTGCCTGCTCGCATACCGGAAAGGGCTCCCTGTTCGCCGGTAGTGACCTGTCTGACGTCGTTGTCATTGCCGACACACACCAGCACGAGATCAGCCCCCTGGGCGGCTTCCGCGGGCGTGGCGTGATGGCTGCCGCCGAACTGTTCTGCCCAGGCCTTGGCCTTGGCCTCGCTGCGGTTGTAGACGCGCACGGTGAGCCCTGCACGAGCCAGATGGCCGGCCATGGGGTAGCCCATCACGCCCAGGCCGATGAAGGCGACGGTGGATATCTGCTCTTGCATATGCGGTTCCCTCTCTTCTTGGTGGCAGCATGGAGCCGGGTGTGGCTCGCTGGCATGTGAAGCGCGAGACGCAGAAAGCCGCCCGTAGGCGGCTTTCCAGTACGTTGCGGCCTGGGCCGCGCTCTGCCGACTTACTTGGCAGGATAGTCGCGCTGCGGGTGGCCGGTGTAGAGCTGGCGCGGGCGGCCGATCTTGTAGTCGTTGGATAGCATCTCGTGCCAGTGGGAGATCCAGCCGATGGTGCGCGACACGGCGAAGATCACCGTGAACATGTTGGTCGGGATGCCCATGGCCTTGAGGATGATGCCCGAGTAGAAATCGACGTTGGGGTAGAGCTTGCGCTCCACGAAGTATTCGTCCTCGAGCGCGATCTGCTCCAGACGCTTGGCGATCTTGAGCTGAGGGTCGTCGATGCCGAGTTGGGCCAGTACTTCGTCGCAGGTTTCCTTCATCACCTTGGCGCGCGGATCGAAGTTGCGATACACGCGGTGGCCGAAGCCCATCAGCTTGAACGGGTCATCCTTGTCCTTGGCCTTGTCGATGAAGCGCTGGATGTTCTCTTCGGAATCGTCGCCGATCTCGTCGAGCATCTTCAGCACCGCCTCGTTGGCGCCGCCGTGAGCCGGACCCCACAGTGCGGCAATGCCGGCGCTGATGCAGGCGAACGGGTTGGCGCCGGTAGAGCCGGCCAGGCGCACCGTGGAGGTGGAGGCGTTCTGCTCATGGTCGGCATGGAGCATGAAGATGCGGTCCATGGCCTTGGCGTAGACCGGGTTGACCTTGTACTCCTCGCACGGGTTGCTGAACATCATGTAGAGGAAGTTCTCTGCATAGCTCAGGTCGTTGCGCGGGTAGTTGAACGGTTGGCCGACGTTGTACTTGTAGGACATCGCAGCAATGGTCGGCATCTTGGCGATCAGGCGGATCGCACTGATGACGCGGTCTTCCTCGACGGTGATGTCCATATGGTCGTGGTAAAAGGCCGCCAGTCCGCCAACCACACCGCACAGGATCGACATCGGGTGGGCGTCGCGACGGAAGCCTTTGAAGAAGTTGTTGATCTGGTCGTGGACCATGGTGTGGTTGCGTACCCGCGACTCGAAGTCGGCGTACTGCTCGTCGGTCGGCAGTTCGCCGAACAGCAGGGCGTAACACACCTCGACGAAGTTGGACTCATTGGCCAGCTGGTCGATCGGATAGCCGCGATGCAGAAGAACGCCCTTGGCTCCATCGATATAGGTGATGGCCGACTGGCATGAGGAGGTCGCCATGAAGCCGGGATCGTAGGTGAACAGGCCTTCGGCGCCCAGACCACGAACATCGACCACGTCAGGGCCCAGGGTTCCTGAGTAGACGGGCAGCTCGATCGCTTTTTCCAGGCCGTCTACCGTCAGTGTCGCTTTCCTGTCAGCCATTCTGGCCTCCTCTCGAAGTCGATTTGGAACGTTAACTCATTATTTCGCAAACCCTGTTGGAGCCGTGGCCTGCGAAAAAGGTCAGCCCACTATAGAAGCGTTCCCGGGATTGTCAATTAGGCCAAAGCGACCGCATAGTTGTGCATGATGGGCTTGGATAGATAGTCCTTGTATAGAAAATGGTGCTTTGCACCACGATGGCGCCCTTGGGCCGCCGGTTGCGGCGTGAGGAGCCTGCTTCTGCTTGCCATCCCTGGCATGACGAGCTTGAACCATGGTCGAGTTAGCGCGGTGGGTATTTGTCACTAGGAGTTCATATCCCTATAATCCACACCGCGCGACTGGCAGGTACTCGTTGTCATGCCCGTCCCGGCAGCGGCGAGCCCCCTACCTCAAACCACCGCCCGCTCGAGCCTGGTCCCATCGGTTGAAGAGCGAGCCAAGAGAGTGTGTATAGAGCCGTGAATAGCAAACGACCCGTCAACCTAGACCTCACCACGATACAGTTCCCACTTCCCGCCTTGACGTCGATCGCCCACCGCATCACCGGCGTAATCCTGTTCGTTGGCCTCATCTTCGCTTTCTGGGCCCTCGACAAGTCGCTGTCGTCTCCGGAAGGCTTCCTCGCCGTGCGTGATACCCTGGCCAACAACATCCTGGCCAAGCTGATCGCCTGGGGGCTGCTGTCGGCCCTGGCCTTTCACTTCGTTGCCGGCATCAAGCACATGCTGATGGATGCCGGATATGGCGTGACCCTCGAGGGGGGCGTGAAGAAGGCACAGGCCACCGTGGTCATCAGTGCCGTCCTGATCATTCTGGCGGGAGTCTGGGTATGGTAACCAACATCACCAATCTGGGTCGCAGCGGCCTGTCCGACTGGCTGATCCAGCGGGTCTCCGCCGTCATACTGGCGCTCTACACGGTATTCATCGTCGCGTATCTGCTGTTCAACCCCGGGCTCGATTACGTTACCTGGAGCAGCCTGTTTGCCCAGACCTGGATGCGGATCTTCTCCCTGCTGGCCTTCATCTCGCTCGCCGCGCACGCCTGGGTAGGGTTGTGGACCGTGACCACCGATTACCTCAAGTCCACGCCCGTTCGCCTCGGCGCCCAGGTCGTCATCATCCTGGCCGTGTTCGTATTCCTGGTCTGGGGCATTACCGTTCTGTGGGGAGCCTGATTCATGTCTAACATGCGTACCTTGTCTTTCGACGCCATCATCATCGGCGGTGGCGGCTCCGGCTTGCGCGCAGCGCTCGAGCTGGCCAAGTCCGGCAAGAAGACCGCCGTGCTGTCAAAGGTCTTCCCGACCCGTTCGCACACCGTGTCCGCCCAGGGCGGCATCACCTGTGCCATCGCCTCGGCCGACCCCAACGATGACTGGCGCTGGCACATGTACGACACCGTCAAGGGCGGCGACTACATCACCGATCAGGACGCTGCCGAGTACATGTGCTCCGAGGGCCCCAAGGCGGTCTTCGAGCTCGAACACATGGGCCTGCCTTTCTCGCGCTTCGACAACGGCCGCATCTACCAGCGTCCGTTCGGTGGTCAGTCCAAGAACTTCGGTGAAGGTGGCCAGGCGGCACGTACCTGTGCCGCGGCCGACCGTACCGGCCATGCCCTGCTGCACACCCTCTACCAGAACAACCTGAAGAACAACACCACCTTCCTCAACGAGTGGTTTGCGGTCGATCTGGTCAAGAATGCCAACGGTGACGTGGTGGGTTGCATCGCCATGTGCATCGAGACCGGCGAAGTGGTGCACGTCAAGTCCAAGGCCACCGTCATGGCCACCGGCGGTGCGGGTCGCATCTATGCTTCCACCACCAATGCCCTGATCAACACCGGTGACGGCATCGGCATGGCGCTGCGCGCCGGCTTCCCGATGCAGGACATGGAGATGTGGCAGTTCCACCCCACCGGCATCTATGGCGCCGGCGTGCTGGTCACCGAGGGCTGCCGCGGTGAAGGTGGCTATCTGGTCAACAAGGACGGCGAGCGCTTCATGGAGCGCTACGCGCCCAACGCCAAGGACCTCGCCGGTCGCGACGTGGTGGCACGCTCCATGGTCATGGAGATCCTCGAAGGGCGCGGCTGCGGTGAGAAGGGCGATCACGTATTCCTCAAGCTCGACCACCTGGGCGAGGAGGTGCTCAACAAGCGCCTGCCCGGTATCAGTGAGCTGTCAAAGATCTTCGCCCACGCCGATCCGGTCAAGGCGCCGATCCCGGTGGTGCCGACCTGTCACTACATGATGGGCGGTATTCCGACCAACGTGCACGGTCAGGCGATCATGCAGGACGCCGACGGCAATGACCGCATCGTCAACGGCCTGTTCGCCTGTGGCGAAGCGGCCTGCGTCTCGGTCCACGGTGCCAACCGCCTGGGCGGCAACTCGCTGCTCGATCTGGTGGTGTTCGGTCGTGCGGCCGGCATGTTCATCGAGAGCGCGCTCAACGAGGGCATCGACTACCTCGACGCTTCCGAGTCCGACGTCGAGGCGGCCATGAAGCGCATGACCCGTTGGAACGAGTCCACCGGCGGCGAGTCCGTGGCAGCGCTCAAGACCGAGCTGCAGAGCATCATGCAGAACTCCTTCGGCGTGTTCCGTCAGGAAGATCACATGCAGGAAGGCGTCAAGAAGCTGGCCGATCTGCGCGGTCGTATCGGCGAAGCGCACCTGGTCGACAAGTCCGGCGCCTTCAACACCGCCCGCGTCGAGGCACTCGAGCTCGACAACCTGATGGAAGTGGCCGAGGCCACCGCCATCGCGGCCCTGGAGCGCAAGGAGAGCCGCGGTGCCCACTCGCGCTACGACTATCCGGATCGCGACGACGCCAACTGGCTGAAGCACTCCATGTACTTCCCGACCGAGAAGCGGGTCGGCAAGCGTGACGTCAACTTCAAGCCGAAGACCGTCGACACCTTCGAGCCGAAAGTCCGTACATATTAAGGGGGAGTCACGAGATGCTTCAGGTATCCATTTACCGCTACAACCCGGAAACCGACTCCGCGCCCTACATGCAGGAGTACCAGCTCGACACCCAGGGTCGCGACCTGATGGTGCTCAACGTGCTGGAGATGCTCAAGGCCGAGGACACCACCCTGGCTTTCCGCCGTAGCTGCCGCGAGGGCGTGTGCGGCTCCGACGGCATGAACATGAACGGCAAGAACGGTCTGGCCTGCATCACCTCGCTGTCCGACGTGGTCAAGGACAACAAGCTGGTGCTGCGCCCGCTGCCGGGTCTGCCGGTGGTGCGCGACCTGGTGGTCGACATGGGGCTGTTCTACAAGCAGTACGAGCGCATCCAGCCGTACCTGCAGAACGACGAACCGGCGCCGGCCATCGAGCGCCTGCAGTCGCCCGAGGATCGCGACAAGCTCGACGGCCTCTACGAGTGCATCCTGTGTGCCTGCTGTTCGACCTCCTGTCCGTCGTTCTGGTGGAACCCGGACAAGTTCGTCGGTCCGGCCGGTTTGCTGCAGTCGTACCGTTTCCTGGCCGATTCGCGCGACACCGCGACCCGTGAACGCCTGTCGGAACTCGAAGATCCGTTCAGCGTGTTCCGCTGCCGCGGCATCATGAACTGTGTCGCGGTATGTCCCAAGGGGCTCAATCCCACGCGGGCCATCGGCAAGATCCGTGACATGCTGCTGGCGAATGCCACTTAAATCGTGGCGCGTAGCTTGCTATCATAGCGGCCGCAGTTCGGCCGCGACCTTGTGTCGCGGTCGGTTCGCACAGTAGCGACAGAGCCGGTGCCACAGGTACCGGCTCTTGAGCATGAATTTCAAGGTTTCCGGCCTCGCGGCTGGATCCGCCGGAAGAGAAGACGCCCTACCGGCAGGGCACCAGCCAAGCCGCCGCGGCTGGCCCGTGACGGCGCCGACAACACCCCATCAGTGTAGGGTGACCGAGAGATGCAACAAGGCATAATGGAGTTGATGTGGAACAGCTCCCACGTGAGCGGCAGCAACGTTCACTATGTGGAAGCGCTCTACGAGCAATACCTCGCCGACCCAGGTTCCGTGCCCGACGAGTGGCGAACCTACTTCGATCAGCTGCCGAGCGTCGATGGCAGCGCCACCCATGACGTCCCTCTCAGTCCGGTACGCGACCAGTTCCAGCAGTTGGCCCGCGCCCGCCGGACCACGGCGGGCGCTGCCGACAGCGGCGAGAACAAGAAGCAGGTCAAGGTGTTGCAGCTGATCAACGCCTATCGCTTCCGGGGACACCAGAAAGCCGATATCGACCCGCTCAAGCTGCGTAGCCAGGCGCCGGTTCCCGACCTCGACCTCTCCTTCCACCAGCTTTCTACGGCCGATCTGGACACCGAGTTCCAGACCGGCTCTTTCTTTCTGGGGATGGACAAGGCACCGCTGCGTGAGATCGTCGAGGCGCTGGAGCAGACCTACTGTCGCTCCATCGGCTGCGAGATCATGCATATCGTCGATACCGAGGAGAAACGCTGGCTGCAGCAGCGCTTCGAGTCGGTTCGCTCGGCACCCAAGTACAGCGCCGACGTGCGTAAGCACCTGCTGGAGCGCCTGACCGCCGCGGAGGGCCTGGAGAACTACCTGGCCTCCAAATATCCCGGCACCAAGCGCTTCGGTCTCGAGGGGGGTGAGGCATTCATCCCGATGATGGACGAGCTGATCCAGCGTGGCGGCGGCTACGGGATCAAGGAGATGGTCATCGGCATGGCCCACCGCGGCCGTCTCAACCTGCTGGTCAATATTCTTGGCAAGAACCCCTCTGAGCTGATCGACGAGTTCGACGGCAAGAAGCTGATCGAGCGCGGCTCGGGTGACGTCAAGTATCACCAGGGCTTCAGCTCCAACGTGATGACGCCGGGTGGCGAGGTGCATCTGGCGCTGGCTTTCAACCCCTCGCACCTGGAGATCGTCTCTCCGGTGGTGGAAGGCTCGGTGCGAGCCCGTCAGGACCGCCGTGACGACTATGAAGGCACCAAGGTCCTGCCGATCAACGTGCATGGCGACGCTGCCTTCGCCGGCCAGGGTGTGGTCATGGAGACGTTCCAGATGTCTCAGACCCGCGCTTACAAGACCGGCGGCACGCTGCACATCGTCATCAACAATCAGGTAGGCTTCACCACCTCGCACCCGCAGGACACTCGTTCCACCGAGTACTGCACCGACATCGCCAAGATGGTTCAGGCGCCGATCTTCCACGTCAACGGCGACGACCCGGACGCGGTGCTGCATGCCACCCAGGTGGCACTCGACTATCGTCAGCAGTTCCGCAAGGACGTGGTCATCGATCTGGTCTGCTATCGTCGCCGCGGCCACAACGAGGCCGACGAGCCCTCCGGCACCCAGCCGCTGATGTACCAGAAGATCAAGGATCACCCCTCCTCGCGCACGCTTTACGCGCAGCGTCTGGTGGAACAGGGCGTGCTCAGTGAGGAAGACGCCCAGGCGATGACCGAGACCTATCGCGAAGACCTGATGGCGGGCAATCACGTGGCCAATGCCCTGGTCCAGGAGCCCAACACCACACTATTCGTCGACTGGAAGCCCTATCTCGGTCACGAGTGGAGCGGCTACGCCGACACCGGCGTCGAGATGAAGCGCCTGCAGCGGCTGGCCGCGCGCATGTGCGACATCCCCGATGGCGTCGAGGTGCAGCGCCAGGTGGCCAAGATCTACGAGGATCGCCGCAAGATGCAGGCCGGCGGTCTGGCGCTGAACTGGGGCTTCGCCGAAACCCTGGCCTACGCCACCCTGCTCGACGAAGGGCATCCGGTGCGTATCACCGGCCAGGACGTGGGCCGCGGTACCTTCTCCCACCGCCATGCGGTGGTGCACAACCAGAAGGACGGCAGTACCTACGTGCCGCTGCAGCATCTGGCCGACGGCCAGCCGCGTTTCACCATCCACGACTCCTTCCTGTCCGAGGAGGCGGTGCTGGCGTTCGAGTACGGCTATGCCACGACGGCGCCCAACGACCTGGTGATCTGGGAAGCGCAGTTCGGCGACTTCTTCAACGGCGCTCAGGTGGTGGTCGATCAGTTCATCTCTTCCGGCGAGACCAAGTGGGGACGGCTGTGCGGCCTGACCATGCTGCTGCCTCACGGCTACGAAGGGCAGGGGCCGGAGCACTCTTCGGCGCGCCTGGAGCGCTTCCTGCAGCTGTGTGCCGAGCACAACATGCAGGTGTGCGTGCCCACCACGCCGGCGCAGATCTTCCACCTGCTGCGTCGTCAGGTGATCCGTCCGCTGAGAAAGCCACTGGTGGTGATGTCGCCCAAGAGTCTGCTGCGTCACAAGGAGGCGATCTCCAGTCTCGACGACCTGGCCAACGGCCACTTCCAGATGGTGCTGCCGGATCAGGGCAACCTCGAGGCGCAGAAGGTGACGCGCGTCGTCATGTGTGCCGGCAAGGTCTACTACGACCTGGCGGCCTGGCGCGAAGAGAACGGCCGCGATGACACCGCCATCGTGCGCATCGAGCAGCTCTACCCCTTCCCCAAGGAGGAGCTCTTCGAAGCGCTGAAGGCCTACGTCAACCTCGATACCGTGGTGTGGTGTCAGGAAGAGCCGCTCAATCAGGGCGCCTGGTATCCCAGCCAGCACCACATGCGAGCGGTGGCTGACATGCTCAAGAACGGCCTGGGTGGCGAGCTCAAGTTCGCCGGACGTCCGGCATCGGCAGCACCCGCGGCGGGCTACATGTCCGTGCATACCGAACAGCAGCGCCAGTTGGTGGAAGACGCCTTCAACATCTGAGCGACTCCACCGGGACGTAGAGAACATATAAGGGAAACGACATGGCTACCGATATCAAAGCGCCCACCTTTCCGGAATCCGTTGCCGAAGGCAGTGTGGCTGCCTGGCACAAGAAGGCGGGGGACAGCGTCGAGCGCGATGAGCTGATCGTCGAGATCGAAACCGACAAGGTGGTGCTCGAAGTGGTGGCACCGGAAGCCGGCACCCTCTCCGAGGTGCTGGTCGAAGAGGGCGACACCGTGCAGTCCGAGCAGGTGCTGGGCAAGATCGGTGCGGGCGCTGAGAAGAAGAGCGAGAAGGCCGACGCCAAGGCTGCACCGCAGAGCGAGGCCAAGGCGGCGCCGGCCGCCGGCGGCAAGTCTCATGAGGTGAAGGCGCCGACCTTCCCCGAGTCGATCCAGGAAGGCACCGTGGCCACCTGGCACAAGAAGGTGGGCGAGGCGGTCAAGCGCGACGATGTGCTGGCCGACATCGAGACCGACAAGGTGGTGCTCGAGGTAGTGGCTCCGGCCGATGGCGCCCTGGCCGAGATCAAGGCGGAGGAGGGCAGTCAGGTCGCCTCCGAGGCGGTGCTGGCCATCTTCACCGAGGGCGCGGGCGGTGCCGCGACGGCAGCAGACGCCACCCCGGCCGCTTCCGCCGATGACGGCTCGGGCGACGAGCGGATCGGCGACAAGATCCTGGCGCCGGCGGCCCGCAAGATGGTGGCCGAGCATGACCTCGACGTAAGCAAGATCGAAGGCACCGGCAAGGGCGGCCGCATCCTCAAGGAAGACGTGCAGCGCGCCGTTCAGGCCGGCACGGCCAAGAAGAGCGCTGCTCCTGCTGCCGCATCCAAGCAGGCTGCCGCCGCCCCGGCTTTCGAGGGCGAGCGTCCCGAGAAGCGCGTGCCGATGAGCCGTCTGCGTCAGACCATCGCCAAGCGTCTGGTCCAGGCTCAGCAGACCGCCGCCATGCTCACCACCTACAACGAGGTGGACATGGGTGCGGTGATGGATCTGCGTGCGCAGTACAAGGACACCTTCCAGAAGGCTCACGACGTCAAGCTCGGTTTCATGGGCTTCTTCGTCAAGGCGGCCTCCGAGGCGCTCAAGCGTTTCCCCGACGTCAACGCCTCCATCGACGGCACCGACATCGTCTATCACGGCTACCAGGACATCGGTGTGGCGGTTTCCACCGACCGCGGCCTAGTGGTGCCGGTGCTGCGTGACACCGACAGCATGAAGATCGCCGACGTCGAGAAAGGCATCGTCGACTTCGGCAAGCGGGCGCGTGACGGCAAGCTCGGCATCGAGGAGATGCAGGGCGGCACCTTTACCATCACCAACGGCGGCATCTTCGGCTCGCTGATGTCGACCCCGATCCTCAACCCGCCGCAGACCGCGATCCTGGGCATGCACAAGATCCAGGAGCGTCCCATGGCCGTCAACGGCAAGGTCGAGATCCGCCCGATGATGTACCTGGCCCTGTCATACGACCACCGTATGATCGACGGCAAGGATGCGGTGCAGTTCCTGGTGACCATCAAGGAGCTGCTCGAGGATCCGGCGCGCCTGCTGCTGGATATCTGACGGCGCCGAATCAACGGACTCAAACGCGAACCGATCAACAGGAAGAACCACATGGCCGACAAATTTGATGTGATCGTCATCGGTGCGGGCCCCGGGGGCTACGTGGCCGCCATCCGTGCCGCCCAACTGGGGCTGAAGACCGCCTGCGTCGAGAAATGGGTCAACAAGGAAGGCAAGACCGTCCACGGCGGCACCTGCCTCAACGTGGGTTGCATTCCCTCCAAGGCGCTGCTCGAGACATCCCACAAGTTCGTCGAAGCGCGCGATCACTTCGCCGAGATCGGCATCGATCTGGAACCGCCCAAGGCCAACGTGGCCAAGATGCTGGAGTTCAAGAACTCCGTCATCGCCAAGAACGTGGGTGGCATCAGCGCCCTGTTCAAGGCCAACGGCGTCACCGCCATCGACGGCACCGGCAAGGTGACCGGCACCAAGCAGGTCGAAGTCACCGACCACGACGGTGGCAAGACCACCTACGAAGCCGACAACATCGTCATCGCCGCGGGTTCGGTACCGGTGGAAATCCCGCCGACGCCGCTGCACGAGGACATCGTCGTCACTTCCACCGGTGCGCTGGAGTTCACCGAGGTGCCGGGGCGCCTGGGCGTGATCGGCGCCGGCGTCATCGGCCTCGAGCTGGGTAGCGTGTGGAGCCGCCTGGGCGCCGAGGTGACCGTGCTCGAAGCCATGGATACCTTCCTGCCGATGGTCGATACCGCCATCGCCAAGGAGACCCAGAAGCTGCTCAAGAAGCAGGGCCTGGACATCAAGCTCGGCGCACGCGTTACCGGCTCCGAGGTGAAGGGCAACGAGGTCACGGTCAAGTACAGCGACGGCAAGGGTGAGCAGGAGCAGACCTTCGACAAGCTGATCGTCTGCGTCGGTCGTCGTCCCTATACCAAGGGCGTGGTCGACGAGAACGTCGGCGTTGGCCTCGACGAGCGCGGCTTCATTCACGTCGACGATCAGTGCCGCACCAGCGTGCCCGGCATCTACGCCATCGGCGACTGCGTGCGCGGTCCGATGCTGGCTCACAAAGCCTCGGAAGAGGGCGTGATGGTGGCCGACATTATCGCCGGCCACAAGGCCGAGATGAACTACGATGCCATTCCCAGCGTGATCTACACCTCGCCGGAAGTGGCCTGGGTCGGCATGAACGAGCAGGAAGCCAAGGCCAAGGGCATCGCGGTCAAGACCGGGTCCTTCCCGTTCTCGGCCAACGGTCGGGCGCTGGCCAACAACGCGCCGGAAGGCATGGCCAAGATCATTGCCGATGCCGAGACCGACCGTATCCTGGGCATGCACATCGTCAGCCAGCATGCCGGTGAGCTGATTGCCCAAGGGGTGATCGCCATGGAGTTCGGCTCCAGCGCCGAGGATCTGGCGCTGACCTGCTACGCTCACCCGAGCACATCCGAGGCGATTCACGAGGCGGCGCTGGCAGTGGACGGCCATGCCATCCACATGGCCAACCGCAAGAAGCGCTAGTCGGTCGGAACGGGCAGTACGCAGTAGACGTAACAACGAGCGCCATCCATAGGGATGGCGCGTCGCGCCCGGCCATGTATCGGGCGCGGACGGGGGTAACCCGGCATCGACCGTCGCAGGCGGTGTTTCGCGGTTGCCGTTCGAGTCACATGCAACCAATGGCATGAATCGATGAACCTTCACGAGTATCAAGGCAAGCAGCTGTTTGCCGATTATGGTCTGCCGGTATCCAAGGGCTTCGCAGTCGATACCCCCGAGGAAGCGGCGGAAGCCTGCAGAAAGATCGGCGGTGACATGTGGGTCGTCAAGGCTCAGGTCCACGCCGGTGGCCGCGGCAAGGCCGGCGGTGTCAAGCTGATCAAGAGCCCGGAAGAGGCCAAGGCCTTCGCCGAGCACTGGCTGGGCAAGAACCTGGTGACCTACCAGACCGACGCCAACGGTCAGCCGGTCGCCAAGATCCTGGTCGAGAACTGCACCGACATCGCCAACGAGCTCTACCTGGGCGCTGTGGTCGATCGCACCACTCGTCGCGTGGTGTTCATGGCTTCCACCGAAGGTGGCGTCGAGATCGAGAAGGTCGCCGAGGAAACCCCCGAGAAGATTCTCAAGGCCGAGATCGATCCGCTGGTCGGTGCGCAGCCGTACCAGGCTCGCGAGCTGGCTTTCGCCCTGGGTCTGAAGGGCGACCAGGTCAAGCAGTTCACCAAGATCTTCCTGGGCCTGTCGCGTCTGTTCCACGAGAAGGATCTGGCACTGCTCGAGATCAACCCGCTGGTGATCACCGAGGAAGGCAACCTGCACTGCCTCGACGCCAAGATCAACCTGGACAGCAACTCCCTGTACCGGCATCCGGACCTGCAGGCGATGCGCGATCCCTCTCAGGAAGACGAGCGTGAGGCCGAGGCGGCCGCCTGGGAACTCAACTACGTGGCCCTGGAAGGCAACATCGGCTGTATGGTCAATGGCGCCGGTCTGGCCATGGGCACCATGGACATCATCAAGCTCCATGGCGGCCAGCCGGCCAACTTCCTCGACGTGGGCGGCGGTGCGACCAAGGAGCGCGTGGCGGAGGCCTTCAAGCTGATCCTCTCCGACGACTCCGTCAAGGCCGTACTGGTCAACATCTTCGGCGGCATCGTGCGCTGCGACATGATTGCCGAGGGCATTATCGGTGCCGTCGAGCAGGTCGGCGTCAACGTACCGGTGGTGGTGCGTCTCGAAGGTAACAACGCCGAGCTGGGTGCCGAGAAGCTGGCTTCCAGCGGTCTGAACATCATCGCTGCTACCAGTCTGACCGATGCGGCTCAGCAGGTCGTCAAGGCAGCGGAGGGCAAGTAATGAGCATCCTGATCGACAAGAACACCAAGGTCATCTGCCAAGGCTTCACCGGCGGGCAGGGGACCTTCCATTCCGAGCAGGCGATTGCCTACGGTACCAAGATGGTCGGCGGCGTCACCCCGGGCAAGGGCGGCCAGGAGCACCTGGGCCTGCCGGTGTTCAACACCGTCAAGGAAGCGGTCGAGAAGACCGGCGCCGAGGCCAGCGTGATCTACGTACCGGCCGCCTTCTGCAAGGACTCGATCCTCGAAGCCGCCAATGCCGGCATCAAGCTGATCGTGTGCATCACCGAAGGCATCCCGACCCTCGACATGCTCGACGTCAAGGTCAAGTGCGATGAGCTGGGCGTGCGCCTGATCGGTCCGAACTGCCCGGGTGTCATCACCCCGGGCGAGTGCAAGATCGGCATCATGCCGGGCCACATCCACAAGCCGGGCAAGGTCGGCATCGTGTCGCGTTCCGGCACCCTGACCTACGAAGCGGTCAAGCAGACCACCGACCACGGCTTCGGCCAGTCGACCTGCGTGGGCATCGGCGGCGACCCGATCCCGGGCTCCAACTTCATCGACATCCTGGCGATGTTCGAGAAGGACCCGAAGACCGAGGCCATCGTCATGATCGGCGAGATCGGCGGCACCGCCGAGGAAGAGGCCGCTGCCTACATCAAGGCCAACGTGACCAAGCCGGTGGTGTCCTACATCGCCGGTGTCACCGCGCCTCCGGGCAAGCGCATGGGCCACGCCGGTGCGATCATCTCCGGTGGCAAGGGTACCGCTGACGAGAAGTTCGCCGCGTTGGAAGACGCCGGCGTGCGTACCGTCCGCTCCCTGGCCCAGATCGGCGACGCGCTGAAGGACGTCACTGGCTGGTAAGCCTGGCTCATCAGCGGTTGGCCACACGGGGCGCCTCATCGAGGCGCCCCTTTTTTTTTGCATCTTCCAATGTCCGGTGTTCGCTTCAGGCCAGTGCCTCGTCGAAGCGTGGGGCATCCATGCCCAGCAGCTGAAGCTCGAGATCGTCGGCTTCCATGGCCTGCGGCAGTTGCTTGTCGTCGCCCTGGGCCCGGTAGGCGAAGCGCCAGGCCTCGCCCGGCGCCAGCTCGCGCGAGTCGCCGACCCGATAGCTCTCTCCCTCACGGCTGAATTCGCCGTTCCATAGCGTGTCCAGCTCGTCGTCCAGCTCGAAGCGGAGATCGGGCAGCGCCAGCGTCTCCTGGGTCACGTTCTCGACGAATATTTCAGCGCTATGGCCGTCACTCCACTCGTCGAGCATATTACCGGTCACGACCAGCTCGGTCGTATCGTCGATCAGCGGGGGTAGCAGGCCGTCATCACTCGCCAGCACCTCCCGTTCGCTGGGGACGGGCATCGGCTCGGCATCGAACAGGCTGCGCGAGGCCACGTGCAGCGTGGTGCCGTCTCCGAATATCGCGTAATGCATGTCGACCAAGGTGTCGTCGGTGCCCTTGTCGTCGCGGATGCGTACCTCGTCGTCGACGAAGTCGATGCGGTAAGCGTCGAAATCGCTCGTATAGCGGGCGGTGTTGGTACCGCCACTGCCGATCAGAACGTCTTCACCGTCGTTCCAGTCATCGCCGGGGCCGCCTTGCAGGATGTCGTTGCCGGCGCCGCCGATCAGGGTATCGTCGCCCAGGCCGCCGTTGAGGTAGACCCCATCGTCGCTGCCACGAATCACGTCGTCGCGGCGGGAACCGACGACATAGTCGAAACGGACCTGGTTGGCGTCCGGGTCGGTGGGGGCGCCGAATGCCTCTCCCTCCTCGTTGATCCAAAGGGTCGGTGACAGACCGTCGCTTTCCGGGTCGCGCAGCGAGCGTTCGACCCTCACCTGGTTGCCGTGGTCGCGTCCGCCGTGGAAGTTGACGTCGCGATCGGTGCGGGCGATCTCGATGTCATTGTCGACGGCGGAGCGCCAGGAGGCGAATAGCAGGCCATGCCGCATGCCGCTGTCCTCCAGGCCGGTGAACGAGCCGTCGTAGCTTTCGCGCAACTCGAAGGCATAGCCGTTACCACCGCTGCCTTTGTTGAATGCGCCTTCGGCGGAGATATCGGCAGCGTCGGCATCCACTGACCGCGAGACATGAAAGGCGGTGGACGGGCCATTCCTGACCTCGATATCGTGGAGTCGCGAACCGGTGGTACCGTCGAGATACACGCCTTTGAAGCCCGTCAGCTCGCTCTCGGTATTCTGGAAGCTTGCAGCGTCGGGAGTGCCGAGATCGAAATCGATGCCGAAGCCCGACAGGGCGACGTCATCGACGCTGGCTACTCTTTCCACCTGGGTCTTGCCCGCTTCGAAATCGAAATGTACCCCACGGTCCAGGCTGACCCGCCCATCCTCCACTGCCGTGACCTTGGCCATGCTGGTGCGCAGCTCCGCATGCTCCTGCTTGCGCCACGTGCTGTCGCCTATCTCATCGAAAAAGGCGCTGTCATTGTCCTGCCACAGGCGCAGGGTATCGCCCACTTCCAGTTCGGTATCGATGACGATACTCGTCTCACCCTGCCGTACGGTGGCATCGAGGGTGCCGAGGTCGAGGCTGTCGGCGGTGCCGTCCAGCTTGATGGCATGGCCCTGATCCAGGGCGCTGCGGGTGAAGGTCAGGCGGGTGGCGTCGGAGCCGGCTCCGCTGAGGGTGAGATCAGAACGATCGATGGTCAGAGGGCCGTCGAGCCTGTAATCACCCGCCGAGAGTTCGATGGTGGCACCCCTCGGCGCGTCATCGATCAGGGTCTGCAGGGCCGCTGCATTCGTGGAAGGGCCGGCCGTTAACACGGACATGTCGTCTCTCCTCGGGAACGTTGTTTCGAGACTCGGCTTCGAGGCTCGGTTTTCGAGGCTTGCGATGTGACGGGCGGCGAGATGCTAAACGCTGAGCGGCGAGAAAAACAGGCGGTCGAGACGTCGAACGGGTGGAAATCGGACAGTTTTGCCGGGTTTGTAACGCTTAACTTCGCCTAGGAAAATTTGCCGAGGCAGGATGGTAAGCGGTGGTGCCATCGATGCACGAAGAGAGGCGCTGACAGGGGAAGGAAACATAACAAGACTCGTCGTTACGAAAACCATCATTCGGTAGTCATCGCTTCGCTGCGGCTCTGTTAGGCTGCCCCGCTTCAAGCCTTCATACCGCCGCTCGCGTGCCACGAGTGCGAGCAGGAGTATCTCTGCGGGAGGGATGCAAGCCATGGCCTCCGAGACCGTCGACGATCTCGCAGGAGCGCTGCGCCAGTGCCGACCGGCCCTGCTATGGGTGCTTGGCTTCAGCCTTTTCGTCAATGTCCTGATGCTGGTGCCGGCACTCTATATGCTGCAGGTCTACGATCGGGTCATTACCACCGGCAGCCGCGAAACGCTGCTGCTGCTTACTCTGGTCGCACTGTTCCTGATGGCGGTGATGGGGTTTCTCGATATCGTGCGATCACGCTTGCTGGTACGTGTCGGCAACTTCCTCGATACCCGATTGGGGGAACGCCTGCACCAAGCCTTGTTCGCCCAGCGCCTTGGCGGCGAGGGGCGAGCCTCGGTGCAGGCGCTGGACGATCTGCGTATGCTGCGCCAGTTCGTTTCCGGAAACGCGCTCTTCGCCTTCTTCGATGCTCCCTGGGTACCGCTCTACCTGGCCCTGCTGTTTCTCTTCGACCCCTGGCTCGGCGCCTTCGCCAGCCTAGCGGGGCTGGTGCTGCTCGGCCTGACGCTGGCCAACGAGAAGGCGACCCGTGGGCTCATGCGGGATGCCGGGGAGCGCTATCGCGAGGCGCGCGGGCAGGTCACGGACAGCCTGAACGGGGCCGAAGTCGTGCGCTCGCTGGGCATGCTGCCGGCCCTGCGGCAGCGCTGGCTCGTCGGGCATCGGGCTGCCCTGGCCTTGCAGTCACGCGCGAGCGATCGAGCCAGCGGCCTGACCCAGCTCGCCAGGACTCTGCGTCTGACATTCCAGTCGTTGATCCTCGGCCTGGGGGCGCTGCTGGTGCTCGAAGGGCGTATCACGCCGGGCGTCATGATCGCCGCTTCTATCGTTCTGGCCCGCGCCCTGGCGCCCATCGATGGCATGATCGGCGGTTGGCGGGGGCTGGTTGGCGCTTGCGACGCCTATCGGCGGTTGGCGACGCTGCTCAGGGAGATGCCCGCCGAACGGCAGCACCTGGCGCTGCCCGCTCCCCAAGGTGAGGTGGCGGTCGAGTCGGCCACGCTGCTGGCGCCGGGGTCCGACCGGGCCGTGCTCGAGGACATCTCCTTTCGCGTCGAACCCGGTCAACACGTCGGTATCGTCGGGCCGAGCGCGGCCGGCAAGAGCAGCCTGGCCCGGCTGCTGGCCGGCGCCCAGACGCCGGAGCGGGGGGCGATACGCCTCGATGGAGCCAGCTTCGAGCAGTGGGATCGCACTGCTTTGGGCCCATTTCTGGGCTATCTGCCCCAGGAAATCGAGCTCTTCGACGGCACGGTGAGTGACAACATCGCCCGTTTCGGCGAGCCATGCCCTGAGCGGGTGGTCGAGGCCGCGCGCAAGGCTGACGTGCACGACATGATCCTGCGTCTGCCGGCGGGCTATGAGACCCGGCTCGGGCAGTCCGGCAGGGTGCTGTCGCGTGGGCAGCGTCAAAGAGTGGCCCTGGCTCGGGCGCTGTATGGCGACCCGGTACTGCTGGTGCTCGACGAGCCCAATGCCAATCTCGACGATGCCGGTGAGCGCGCGCTGATGGCGGCGATGGAACGCCTCAAGGGGGATGGCGTCACCCTGTTCGTTATCACCCATCGACGCAGCGTACTGGCAAGCGTCGACACGCTGCTGGTGCTCGACGAGGGGCATCTGCGTCTGCAGGGGGCCCGTGACGAAGTGCTGGCCCGGCTGGAGATCGCCGCGAGCAGGCGCGAAGCGTCGACACGACCGTCGAGCCAGCCTGCACAGCCACGGCGTACGGCGCGCGAGGCGGGAACATGATCTATCCGCAGGAACCGGCGCCGCCTGCCCCGGCCATGCCGACACCGCCCGTCGATCCTCGCCCCTGGCAGCGCATCGGCCTGCTGGTGCTGCTGATTGCCTTCGGCGGCTTTGGCGGTTGGGCAGTGGCAGCCAATCTGGCGGTGGGGGTCGTGGCGTCGGGCAAGGTGGCGGCGGCTTCGTCCACGCGCTCGGTGCAGCACTACGAAGGCGGCATCGTCAGCGAGATCCGGGTGGCCGATGGCGATCGCGTCGAGGCGGGCGAGGTTCTGGTAGTGCTCGACGACACCCGGGCGCGTTCGCAGCTTCAGCTGGCACGTAACCAGTACCTGCTCAACCGAGCCAGTGAAGTGCGGCTGTCGGCCGAGCTGGCCGGGAGCGAGACGCTGACATTTCCTGCCGAGCTGCACGACAGCCAGTCGCGCCGTGTGCGCGAAGCGCTGGCGGTGCAGCAGGGGCTGTTCTTCGCCCGAGGGCAGACGCTCGACGGCACCCTGGCTACCCTCGAACAGCAGGCCCACCAGTATCGCGAGCAGCGCGAGGGCCTGGAAGCGCTGATCGAGGTCAGCCGGCAGCGCATCGCCTCGCTGGAAGAGGAGGCGGACGACCTGCGCAGCCTGTTCGAGCGTGGCCACGGTGATCGGCAGCGTCTGCGTGAGCTGGAGCGTGACCTCCTCGAGCTGGAGGGGGAGACGGCTCAACAGGAGTCGAATGCCGCGAGCATCGACGCGCAGATCAGCGAGAACCGTCTGCAGCGGCAGATACTGCGCCAGGAGTTCCAGCAGGAGACCGGCGAGCAACTGCGGGACGTGCAGGCGCAGATAGCCGACGCCGAGGAGCGCATCACGGCCCTCGAGGACGAAGTGCGACGCACCGCCGTGCGAGCGCCGGTAGCTGGCAGCGTCGTTGACTTGCGCCTACGCAGCAGCGGTGCGGTGATCGATCCGGGCGATGCGGTACTGGACATCGTACCGGCGGACGAAGGATTCGTAGTCGAGGCGCGCGTGCCGGTCCACGAGATCGACAGCCTGCGCCCCGGGCAGACGGCGCGCATCCGCTTCACCGCCTTCGACCAGCGCTCGAGCCGGGCCGTCGAAGGCGAGCTCGTCCATCTCTCCGCCGACAGCCTGGTGGACGAGACCACGGGTAGCGACTACTACCTGGCGCGCATCGCCGTGGACGATACGCGGCTACCCGAGGAGATGCGGCTGGTGGCGGGCATGCCGGCCGAGGTGATGATCCATACCGGTGAGCGAACCTTTGCCAGCTACCTGCTCGAGCCGTTCAGCGACGTCCTGGCCCGGGCCATGCGCGGCTAGCCGTTCGGCTGCGTTGACGTGAGGTGGCGCGCCATCGGCTAGGCTGAGGGCAAACGAGCTTGGAGAGCCACGATGAACAAGGTACCCGCCGCCTATCAGGCGACCCGAGGATCCGTCCTCGATGTCGACACAACGTTCTATTCGCGGCTGACCGACCCAGCGGCCCGGGAGCGCGTCGACTCGCTGGTGGTGCCGATTCGCGAGGGAAGGGCATGGCGGGTGCCCGCCGGGCACGTGATGAGGCTCACGACCCTGGAGGGGCCGCAGGTCGGTGACCTCAACCTGTGGAACCTGCACAACCCGCGTGAACGTTTTTGGGCCTCGCGCACGCGTCAACTGCAGCGTGCCCATGTCTCCACCTTCGATCGCCTATGGTCGACGCTGCCCTACCTGCGCCCCATGGCCACGATCATTGACGATAGCCTGGCGGGCTATGGCGTGGACGAGCAGGGCGGGCGCATACACGACCTGCTGGGAACCCGCTGCGACCCCTACGTGAATCGCCTGCTCACCGGCGAGGACTTCGATCACCACTGCCACTCCAACCTGGTGCGCGCCGTGCTGCCGCATGGCCTCACCGAGTTCGACGTGCACGACGTGCTCAACGTGTTCCAGTGCACCGGGCTCAACGAGGACGACCAGTACTTCATGAAGGCGTGTCCGGCGCGAGAGGGAGACTACCTGGAACTGTTCGCCGAGATCGACCTGCTGTGTGCGCTGTCGTGCTGCCCGGGTGGCGATCTCTCGGTGGAGCTATGGGGACCGAATGCCGGCGATCCGCTGCTGACCTGCCACCCCATCGGGGTGGAGGTGTTCGCTCTCGAGCCTGAGCTGCTGGCCGGTTGGCAGCCGCCGACGCCCTCGCCCTATGCCGGTGGGCATGGCCTCACGGGGCCCAGCATCGACTGGGGCGAGGAGAAGCGCAACAGGCTCGGCTGAGGCTTCACTGTGGCAGTATCTCTGTCGAGCCCTCTCGCGCCCCGGCGTAAGGCCGGGGCAGTGAGCCGAACGCCCAGCCTCACTCGGCAGGGCGGGCCACCAGCGAACGGGTTTCCTCGCGTGCTTCGACCAGGGCCACCCGAATCGTGTCGCCGAGCTTGTAGCGCTCTTCGCCCTCGACCTGGATACGGCCTTCCTTGTCGTCTATCACCACCTTGTCGCGGTCGCTATGGATCATCGGTGCAGGAACGAAGGCCGTGGCGCCGTTGGCGGTGAGGCGCACGCGCATGCCGCCGCGGGTGATGCCGAAGATCTCCGCCTCGAAGGCCTGCTGCTCCTTGGCCGCGGGGGTCAGGTAGCGCACGTAGAGCCAGTCCTTGACGTCGCGCTCGGCCATGCGGTTGAGCTTACGGCGCTCGGTGAGCTGCTCGGTCAGTGCCTGGGTCGCCTCGGCGGGCGCCTGTTCGCCCTTGAGCACGCGCTTGATCAGCCGGTGATTGACCATGTCGCCGTACTTGCGAATCGGCGAGGTCCAGGTGGCGTAGGCGTTCAACCCCAGGCCGAAATGCGGTCCGGGGCGGGCCGACATGCTGGTAAAGCCCTGGAAGCGGCGCAGGCGGGCATCGAGCCAGGCGTCGTCGCGGCTCTCCAACGCGCGCTTGAGCTCCTTGTAGCGCGGCAGCTCGGAGAGCGCCTCGAGCTCCACCTCGATCTGCTGCGCGGTGAGGAACTCATGGGCGGCCTGGGCCTTGTCGGGATCGAAGGCGCGATGCACGTTGAAGATACCGTGACCGATGTGCTCGGCGAGAAAATGGGCACAGCAGGCGTTGGCCGCGATCATCGACTCCTCGATCATGCGGTTGGCGATGCGCCGCTGCTCGATGCGCACGTCGAGCACGTTGCCGGCCGGATCCAGGTCGAACACGTAGTCGGGACGATCCTTGAACACCAGCGCATATTCGGTGCGCCAGGCACTGCGTGCCTCGGTCAGCTCGCGCAGCGCTTGCAGCTGGCTGGCGATCTCCTCGGCCGGCGTCCATTCGCCCTGGCCTTCGAGCCAGTCGGAGATACGGTCGTAGACCAGCTTGGCCTGGGAGCGTACGCGGGCAGCAAAGAAGCGGTAGTCGCCGAGGCTGCCGTCGGCTTCCACGTTCAGCGTGCACGCCAGCACCGGGCGCTCTTCGCCTTCGCGCAGCGAGCAGAGGTCGTCGGCCAGCTGCTCGGGCAGCATGGTGACGTTCTGGCCCGGCAGGTAGACGGTAAAGGCGCGGGTGCGGGCCTCCAGATCGGCGGCATGCCCCTCCTCGACGTAGGCGGTGGGATCGGCGATGGCCACGGTCAGCCGCCAGCCGCCTTCATCCCGCGGTTCGATGCGCAGGGCATCGTCCATGTCGCGGGTCTTCTCGCCGTCGATGGTGAAGAAGGGCTCAGCGGTGAGGTCCTCGCGCTCGAGACCCTCGTCGCGCAGCGGCCAGTCGCTGCCGGCTTCGGGGCACTCCTGCTCCAGCGCGTGACGCGCCAGGGTGACCCGCCACGGCACGGCGGGGTCGTCGGCCTTGGCCACCAGTTCGTCGATCTGGGTGAAGAAGGCGCGATCTTCGGGCTTGAGCGGGTGGCGCACCAGACGCGCCACGACCCAGTCGGCGTCGCCGATGCTGGCCTCGTCGAGGCTATTCTTGATGCGCGCCTTGAGCACGTTGTTGATCGACGGGTGGTCGGGCACCACGGCCAGGCGGCCCTCGCGCTTCTGTACGCGAGCGATGAAGCGGCTCAGACCCGCTTCGAGGAGCGTGTCGGGCTCGACCGAGGTCTTGTCGCCATTCTCGTGAATCACGGCCTGGACGCGGTCGCCATGCAGCACCTGCTTCATGGCAGGCGGCGGTACGAAGTAGGACTGGCCGTCGTCGGTTTCGAGAAAGCCGAAGCCCTTGTCGGTGGCCTTGATGACCCCCTCGGCGCGCGGCGTGGTCTCACGAATCTGTTGCTTGAGCTGGGCGAGCAGCGGGTTGTTCTGCAGCATGATCACGAACGTGTGGCGGGATAGGAGGGCCACTATACGGATTCCCGCAGCCGGCGCCAAACGTTGCCGGGCCGGTCACGACAAAACAATCGCTTGGCGCGGCAGGGTAGAAATGCCTCATACGCTGGGCAAGCCTTGCCGGCTGCGTTAGCCTCTAGCGGGTATTCGAAGGAATGGACGCCATGACACCTCACCTGATCGTCTCCGACCTCGATGGCACCCTGCTCGACGCCAATCACGACCTGCATCCGGAAACCATCGAAACCCTGCGCCTGCTGGCCGGGCAGGGGCATCATCTGGCCTTCGCCTCGGGGCGCCATTTCCGCGACATGCTGTCCTTCCGCGAACGGCTGGGCGTGCCGCTCCACGTGATCAGCACCAACGGCGCCTACCTGCACGGGCCGGAAGGCGACCTGCTGGCCTCGCGCCATCTCGAGGCAGAGCTGGCCCGCGAGCTGATCGCCCTGGAGCGCCACGCCAGCGTGCGCTTAAACCTCTATCTGGAACACGAGTGGCTGATCGACGCCCCCGAGCCGCGCCTGCTGGCCTACCATGCCCACACCGGCTTCGGCTATCGCGTGTTCGAGCCGGCAAGCCTGGACGGCGAAGGGGTGGGCAAGGTGCTCTACATCGGCGAGCCCGAGCGGCTGGCCGGGCTCGAGGCCCAGGTGCGCACCAGCCACGGGGAGCGCCTGCACGTCACCTACTCCACGGTCAATTCGCTGGAGATCATGGCCGGCGGCGTCAACAAGGGCACGGCGCTCGAGGCGCTGCTGGCCAGGCTCGACATCGATAGCCAGCACTGCCTGGCCTTCGGCGACAACCTCAACGATACCGAGATGCTCAGTCTCGCCGGCGAAGCCCACGTGATGGCCAACGCCCATCCCGCGCTGTTCGAGCGGGTACCCGTGGCTCGCCGGATCGGCCATCACGCCGAGAGCGCCGTGGCCCGACACCTGCAGGAGCGCTTTTCTCTCTAGGTTCAAGCAGGGCGAGCGTTGCGACGTTGGTCTAGGCCCCCTTGCCGTGCCACGCGTGCATGCCCATCATCGATGCCATAACGACAACGATTCACGGTGTTGCCTGCCCCAGGCATCGCCCCTGCCATCGGAAGACGATGACCACAACGCCCGCCACTCTGATCGTGGTCGACGACGACCCCGAAATCCGCGAACTGCTGGTCGACTACCTCGGACGTCACGGCTACCGCGCCCTGGCCGCCGAGGATGCCGAGGCGCTGCATGGCCTGCTGACGAGCGAAACCCCCGATCTGCTGATCGTCGACATCATGCTGCCCGGCGACGACGGTTTCACCATCTGCCGCGACATTCGTCGCGACAGCGACGTGCCGATCATCATGCTCACCGCCAGCGCCGACGAGACCGACCGCATTCTCGGCCTGGAACTGGGCGCCGACGACTACCTGGGCAAGCCGTTCAACCCGCGCGAACTGCTGGCGCGGATCAAGGCGGTGCTGCGGCGTGCCCGCGGCGGTTCGCCGGCCGATCCGTCCCGTGCGCGGCTGGTGGCCTTCGGTGCCTGGCGGCTCGATCGCATGACCCGCGAACTGATCGACGAGCGCGACGAGCGTACGCCGCTCTCGGGGGCCGATTTCCAGCTGCTGCAGGTGTTTCTCGAGCGCCCCGAGCAGGTGCTCTCGCGGGAGGCGCTGTATGAGCTGACCCGTGGGCGTTCGGCACCGCCGCTCGACCGCTCCATCGACGTGCACGTCTGCCGGTTGCGCCAGCGCCTGGGAGAGGATGCCCACTATCATCAGATGATTCGTACCGTGCGCGGGGCGGGCTACGTCTTCACCGCCCGGGTCGAAGCGCTGACGTGAACGAGGGACGGCGCCATTGGCGGCGTCGCCTGGCGCGCCTGCTGCCGCGTACCCTGCGCGGACGCTTCGTGCTGATCATGCTGGTCGGCGTGCTCAGCGCCCAACTGGCCAGCTACGCCGTGTGGACTTCCCAGGTGCGCTCCAGCCAGCTCGAGCAGCTCGACGAGCTGTCGCGCAACGTCGCCTTCAGCGTGGCCTCCACCATGCGCTTCTTCCGTTCGCTGCCCTTCGAGTATCGCCATATCGTGCTCGATCAGCTGCGCAACATGGGCGGCACGCGCTTCTTCGTCAGCGTCAACGAGCGGCGCATCCCGATCGAAGACATCGGCTCAGGGCCGGAAAAACGCCTGGTGGTGGACAACTTTCGCGAGATCCTCACCGCCGAGCTGAACATCGACGACGTACTGGTGGAGTTCTCCCGCGCCGAGACCCTGCGCGTCTACAACAACGAAGTGCTGCTGCACGACCTGCCGCCGCGCTGGGGCCAGCACAGCCTGCTGATGGAGCCGCTGTCGCCGCCGATCCTGGTGGTACAGATGGAGCTCGGCCCCGACACCTGGCTCTATGTGGCCACGCTGCTGCCGGTGCCCGACCTGTTCAACGAGCACGGCTGGCTGTCGGGCGAACGCCTGCTGGCGAGCCTGATGGTGCTGCTCACGGTGATCGGCCTGGCCCTGCTCGGGATTCGCAGCGTGACCCGTCCGCTGGCACGGCTGTCGCGAGCGGCGCGTCAGCTTGGCGACGATCTCGATGCGCCGCCGCTGCGCGAGAGCGGGCCGCGAGAGGTTGCCGCCACGGCGGCGGCGTTCAACCGCATGCAGGAGCGCATTCGCGATCAGGTCGATGAGCGCGAGCGACTGTTCTCGGCCATCTCCCACGATCTCAAGACACCCATCACCCGGCTGCGCCTGCGGGCCGAGATGCTCGACGATCCGATACAGCGCGAGCGCTTCTGTGCCTCGCTCGACGAGCTCGATCTGCTGGTCAAGGGGGCGCTGGCCTCGGTGAAGGGCTTCGACCTGCACGAGGAGATGGCGGCGGTAGAGCCTGGCGCACTGCTGGCCGAGCTGGCCGACGAGCTGACGTTGCAGGGCGGGGTGGTGACGCTGCAGGGTCATGCCGCTGCGCTGTCGGCGAAGCCGCTGGCGTTCAAGCGCTGCCTGGCGAATCTGCTGGAGAATGCGGTTTTCTATGGTCGGCATGCCGAGGTGACGCTGGTCGATTCGCCACAGCGTCTGACGATCTTCATCCGCGACCACGGCCCGGGCATTCCCGAGGCCCAGCACGAGCGGGTATTCGCTCCCTTCGTGCGTCTCGAACCCTCACGCAGCCGCAACACCGGTGGCAGCGGTCTGGGGTTGGGCATCGCCCGGCACATCGCCCGCGCCATGGGCGGCGACATCGCGCTGGCCAATCATCCCGAGGGCGGGCTGGAGGTGACGCTCTCGCTGCCGCGTCCGCAGGATGTTACGACGCTGTAATATGCCTGCAATGCTTTGCAGGACTAGGTAACCCCGCTCACACCCGCTCTCGGTTAACGTTACTGGCATGCCGGCCATGACCGGTTTCATACAACAGTCAATAACAACAGCAGGAGCATGCCGATGACCCTTCTCGAGAACCCCTTGCGCAAGACGGCCCTGGCGCTGGCCACCGCCGCAGCGGCGTCAATGACGTTCAGCGTTCAGGCCGCCGAGGTGGAAGTCCTTCACTGGTGGACCTCGGGCGGTGAGGCCCGGGCGGCCAATGTGCTCAAGGAGCTGATGGAAGCCGAAGGCTACGGCTGGGAGGACTTCGCCGTGGCCGGTGGCGGCGGCGAAACGGCCATGACCGTGCTCAAGTCGCGGGCCATGTCCGGCAACCCGCCGTCGGCGGCCCAGATCAAGGGGCCGGAGATTCAGGAGTGGGGTGAGCTGGGTCTGCTCGGCGAGCTCGACGAGGTGGCCGGGGCCGAAGGCTGGGACGAGCTGCTGCCGCCCACGGTGGCCGATGTCATGCGCCACAACGGCAGCTATGTGGCGGTGCCGGTCAACGTGCACCGGGTCAACTGGCTGTGGGCCAACCCCCAGGTGCTCGAAGCCGCCGGCGTGGAGATGCCCACCACCCTCGACGAACTGTTCGCGGCAGGTGAGGCGATCCGCGAGGCGGGCTTCATCCCGCTGGCCCACGGTGGCCAGGCCTGGCAGGACGCCACCGTGTTCGAGAGCGTGCTGCTGGCAAGCGGCGGTACCGAGTTCTATCAGCAGGCGATGGTCGAGCTCGACCCCGAGGCGTTGGGCAGCGAGCGGATGATCGAGGCGCTGGAGACCTTCAAGCGTCTGCGTGAGCTGATGGACGCGGACATGTCGGGTCGCGACTGGAACATCGCCACCTCCATGGTGATCGAGGGCAGCGCCGGCATGCAGCTGATGGGCGACTGGGCCAAGGGCGAGTTCACCGCCGCCGGACTCACCGCCGGCGAGGAGTATCTCTGCGCCGCGGCGCCGGGCACTCAGGACGCCTTCACCTTCAACATCGACAGCCTGGCCATGTTCCGCGTCGAAGGTGAGGAGCGCGAAGCGCAGCAGGCCCTGGCACGCCTGGTGCTGGAACCGACCTTCCAGGAGGCCTTCAATCTGGCCAAGGGCTCGATTCCCGCCCGGCCCGATCTCGACATGAACGGCTTCGATGCTTGTGCTCAGCAATCGATGGACGACTTCCAGCGCACCGCCGAGGAGGGCGGCCTGGTACCCAGCATGGCCCACGGCATGGCGGTCCGGGCCGACGTTCAAGGTGCCATCTTCGACGTGGTGACCAACTACTTCAACTCGCGTGACATGGCCGCTGAAGAAGCCGCTCGTCGGATGGTCAACGCCGCTCAGGCCGCCTTGTAACCCAAGCCTGACGCTGGGTCGGGCCTGAGTCCTTCAGGTCCGGCTCCGGTGCTATGCCGCTCAAGCCCGAGGTCTCTCATCATGTCCCTGACAAGGTCGGCGGCACGCCCGACCGCCGGTTCCGCTGCCCGGCGCAGCCACTCAGGCCTGCTCCAGGCCTGGCTGCCCAAGCTGGTGCTGGCGCCTTCTGCCGCCATTTCGCTGTTCTTCGTCTATGGCTTCATGCTGTGGACCTTCATTCTCTCACTGACCAACTCGCGCATGCTGCCCAGCTACGAGTTCGTCGGTTTCGCTCAATACGCGCGGCTGATGGCCAACGACCGCTGGTGGGTGGCTTCCACCAACCTGGTGGTGTTCGGCGGTCTGTTCGTAGCCATCTGCCTGGCTCTGGGGCTGGTACTCGCCATCCTGCTCGATCAGCGCATCCGCCAGGAGGGGGCGCTGCGTACGATCTATCTCTATCCCATGGCGCTGTCGTTCATCGTCACCGGCGTGGTGTGGAAGTGGCTGCTCAATCCCGGTCTCGGCATTCAGGCCATGGTGCGCAGTTGGGGCTTCGAGAATTTCCGCTTCGACTGGCTGGTGGATCCGGACATGGCCGTCTACACCCTGGTGATCGCTGCGGTGTGGCAGGCATCCGGCTTCGTCATGGCGCTGTTTCTCGCCGGGCTGCGCGGCATCGACGACAGCATCCTCAAGGCCGCCCAGCTCGATGGCGCCAGCCTGCCGCGCATCTACTGGCGGGTGGTGATTCCCTGCCTGCGTCCGGTGGTGTTCAGCGCGGTGATGATCCTTTCGCACATCGCCATCAAGAGTTTCGACCTGGTGGTGGCGCTCACCGGCGGCGGGCCCGGCTACGCCTCCGACCTGCCGGCCACCTTCATGTACGCCCATGCCTTCACCCGAGCGCAGATCGGTCTGGGCTCGGCCAGCGCCATGCTGATGCTGGGCGGCGTGCTGGCGATCCTGATTCCCTATCTCTACTCGGAGTTGAGGAGCCGCCGTCATGGATAACGTCATTCGTCGCCGTACGCTGGGCGCGCGGCTCGGTCGGGCCACGCTCTATGCCGTGTTGCTGCTGGCCGCGCTGTTCTATCTGCTGCCGCTGGCGGTGATGCTGGTCACCTCGGTCAAGCCGCTGGCCGAGATCACCCCCGGCACGCTGCTGTCGCTGCCCCGGGAGCCGACCCTTGTGCCCTGGGCCAAGGCCTGGGGGGAGGCTTGTACCGGCATGCGCTGCGAGGGCATCGGGGTCTACTTCTTCAACTCCATCGCCATCGTGGTGCCCGCGGTATTGATCTCCACCGCCATCGGCGCACTCAACGGCTACGCCCTGACCAAGTGGCGCTTCAAGGGCTCGGAGCTGCTCTTCGCGCTGATGCTGTTCGGCTGCTTCATTCCGTTTCAGGTGGTGCTGCTGCCCATGGCGCAGACGCTGGGCTGGCTGGGGCTGTCGAGTTCGCGGGCGGGGCTGATCCTGGTTCACGTGATCTTCGGTATCGCCTTCACCACGCTGTTCTTCCGCAATTTCTACGTGGCGGTGCCGACCGAGCTGGTCTCGGCGGCCAAACTCGACGGCGCCGGCTTCTTTCGCATCTTCTGGCGCATCCTGCTGCCCGTATCGGCGCCGATCATCGTGGTCTCGGTGATCTGGCAGTTCACTCAGATATGGAACGATTTCCTGTTCGGGGTGGCCTTCTCGGCCCACAACACCCAGCCGGTGACGGTGGCGCTCAACAATCTGGTCAACACCTCCACCGGGGCGCGCGAGTACAACGTCGACATGGCGGCGGCAATGATTGCCGCGCTGCCCACGCTGATCGTCTACGTGCTGGCGGGAAAATATTTCGTCCGTGGGCTGACGGCCGGCTCGGTCAAGGGCTGAGCCCCTCTGTACCATCGAACAATACGAGGTTTTCAACATGGCTGCGCTTGAAATCAACAACGTGTGCAAGGACTTCGGCAGCGAGCAGGTGCTCAAGGACGTCAGCCTGGCGATCGACTCGGGGGAATTTCTGATCCTGGTGGGGCCTTCGGGCTGCGGCAAGTCGACGCTGATGAACGCCATTGCCGGGCTCGAGCCGGTCACCGCCGGCGAGATTCGTATCGCCGGCGAGAACGTCACCTGGCAGACCCCGGCGGAGCGCGACATCGCCATGGTGTTCCAGTCCTATGCGCTCTATCCGAGCATGACCGTGCGTCAGAACATCAGCTTCGGCCTGGAGATGCGCAAGGTGCCCAAGGCCGAGCGCGAGGCGGCGGTGGAGCGGGTCGCCGACCTGTTGCAGATCGGGCATCTGCTCGAGCGCAAGCCCTCGCAGCTCTCCGGCGGCCAGCGCCAGCGAGTCGCCATGGGCCGCGCACTGGCGCGCGAGCCCAAGGTCTATCTGTTCGACGAGCCGCTCTCCAACCTGGATGCCAAGCTGCGCGTGGACATGCGCACCGAGATCAAGAAGCTGCACCAGCGCCTGGGCACCACCATCGTTTACGTCACCCACGACCAGATCGAAGCGATGACGTTGGCCGACTGCATCGCAGTGATGCGCGACGGTCGCATCCTCCAGCTCGGCTCGCCCGACGAGGTCTACAACGATCCTGTCGACCTGTTCGTCGCCGGCTTCATGGGCTCGCCGTCGATGAACTTCATCAGCGCCACGCTGGTGGGCGGGAGCGGGGCGTACCGGCTGCGCGTGGAGACGCCGGGAGAAGAGACGCTGGAGCTGCCCTGGCCGCAGGAGCGTGAAACCCCGGCGCTGGCCGAAAAGGTCGGCGAGTACGTGATCCTGGGGCTGCGCCCCGAGCACTTCACCGAGGACGACGCGCGGCTCGGCGAGTACGCCGAGGGGGTGGCACTCACGCCGCGCATCACGGTGGTGGAACCCACCGGGGCGGACATCCTGCTGCAGCTGAAGCTGGGGGAGGGCGAGGCCACGGCCCGGGTCGGGCCCAAGTGCCGGGTGAAGGCGGGCGAGCGGCTCACGCTGCGTATCGACATGGGGCGGGCGGTCATGTTCGACCGCGAGACGGAGAAGCGCCTGGCCTGAGCCGCCTGTCCCGATAAAGAGACAGGTCGCCTGCCCAGGCAGGCGACCTGTCATGTCGGCATCAAGGCATCAGCGTACGGTAATCACCGTGCACTCGGCCACATGGCTGACCTTATGCGACACGCTGCCCACCACCAGCCCGCGCAGGTCACTCAGGCCACGACTGCCCATGACGATGGCTTCGACACCGCGACGGCGCGCCTCGCTGACGATGGTGCGTGCCGGGTCGCCCTGACCGACCACGGTCTCTACCTGGGACACGCCATTGGCACGCGCGGCTTCGGCCGCCTTCTCGACGACCTGCCGGCCGATGTCTTCCCGCTCGGTGCGGGAGGCCTCGATGGCGATGGCACCGATACCCCAGACCAGTGTCGTCTCGTGGGAGAGTTCCTCGGGGATATGCAGGAGATGCAGTGTGGCGTCGGCCTGAGTGGCCAAGAGACAGGCGACGTCGAGCGCTTTCTTGGCGCCTTCTGAGCCATCGACGGGAACCAGGATCGATTTGAACATGGGGGTTTCCTTATGTTGTTGGTCTGTCCATAGTCAGAGCCTAGACCTTTGGGCAGGGAGTGTCATGACCCGGATCAAGGGAGAGGCGGATCCCAGCATCATTCCTGCTTTTCCAGCCGTCTCAACTGCTGCCAGAGTTCGCTGCGCAGATCGGCCATGCGCGGCGCCTCCCCCTCGCCGAACACCAGCGGGCGGGTCAGGCGCTGGGTGCGCAGGCCGAGGCGGGCAGTGAGCAGCCCCACCCCCATGCCCTGACCGGCCCGCGCCGAGAGGCGCCCGGCCAGATTCAGCGAGAGCAGCTCCACCCCCGCATCGCTGGCCATCTCGGTGGCCCCGGCAAAGGCCATGTTGTAGAGCACGTTGCGCAGCAGGCGCAGGCGGCTGGCATAGCCCAGCTCCAGCCCATAGAGACGGCACAGGCGATCGATCATCGCCAGGTTGCGCCACGCCACCAGAAACATGTCGACCAGCGTCAGCGGGCTGACCGCCACCATCACTGCCGTTTCGCCTGACATGCGCGAGATCATACGCCGGGCCTGGCGGTCGCGGGGCGCAAGCAAATGGTGCGACAACAATTGGCGAACATCGTCGCCGGTATGATGTGCTTCCCGGGCGGCAAGGAAGGCCTGCCAGTGGGGATGATCGTCATCCAGTCCGAGCTGCTGCTTGAGCACTTTGGCCAGACTCAGCGCTTCCGCCGCGTCGGCCTCGGGCAGCCGGGCCAGGCGGCTGCGCAGGGCGTCATGGCGTTTCAGCCGGCGCAGCCGCCACGCCTCGCGCAGCAGCGCCCCGGCCCCCAGGGCGATGGCAGCGAGTCCCAGCAGATGCCAGCCGCCGCTGAGCCAGTCGCCGCCGAGCAGGGCCGCCGGCAGGCGCAGAGCCAATTCGACGCTGCCCAGTACGATACCGCCGCCAAGCAGCGTCAGCAGCCCCCAGCGGCGCTTGCGCGGGCGGCCGAGGCTGGCCTCCAGGTCGCGCTCGGCGCGGCTGACGGGGGCTTCCTCTAACGGCTGCGTGGGCAGTTGGCTGTCGAAGTCGAGCCGCGCCCGTGGCGCCTCGGGGCCCGGCGCGGCCGGCTCGTCAAGCGTGAAGCGGCGGGCCGGACGCGGGTCGTTCTCCGTAGGCTCGTGACGACGATCGCTCATTGCAGCTTGTCTCCGATCAACCAGTCCAGGGCGGCATCGAGCCGGATATGGGGCAGGGCACCGCCCTCCCGCGGGGCGGGGCGAAAGGCGCGGAAGTCGAACCCCTGGCGGGCCCAGAATCCGGCCTCGGGCAGCTTCGCCGGCACCTCGCCGGGAAACACCAGCACCTCTTCGCCTGCCAGGGTGGTGCCACGCAGCGCCGGGCTGCGCTCGTTCTTGTGACTCACCTCATGCGCCTCGGTGGCGCGTATTGCCGCCAGCGACAGCGCCTTGACCGGCACGTTGGCGTAGCGCAGGTCCTGCAGCGGCTCGGCCAGCAGGGCCTCGAGCAGGGCAGTCAGGTTGGCGTGCTGCTCCGGGGTGACGTGATCGGCCTTGGTGGCGGCGATGGCCAGCCTGTCGATACGCGGTGAGAACAGCCGCGAGAGCAGGCTGCGCTTGCCGTAATCGAAGCTCTGCATCAGCGTGGCCAGTGCCTGGGAGAGATCCTCGAAGCGCTCCGGGCCGGCATTCAGCGCGCCGAGCACGTCCACCAGCACGATCTGGCGGTCGAAACGACGGAAGTGGTCGCGATAGAAGGGTTTCACGATGTGTTGCTGGTAGTGGTGAAAACGCGCAGCAAGAGTGGCATAGATGCTTTCTGGCGACAGTTTTGAAAGTGCGGAATCGTCGGCATTCGCCAGTGCCGGCAACGGAAAGAACTGCAGCACCGGAGCGCCTTCCAGGTCGCCGGGCAGCAGAAAGCGGCCCGGCTGCAGGTTGGCGAAGCCCGCCTCGCGAGCGGCCTGCAGGCTGTGGGCGTAGAGTGCGGCCACCTCGGCCAGTTCGGCCTCGTTGGCCTCGGCGGCGGGGTTGAGCCTGGCTGCGACGCGCTCCCATTCGGCCAGCAGAGCGCGGCGCTGCTGGCCGGCGCCGGCCAGCATGGCGCGGCTCCAGCTCAGATAGTCGTGGCCCAGCAGCGGCAGGTCGAGCAGCCACTCACCGGGATAGTCGAACAGATCGAGATTGAGCTCGGCGGTGTCGGCGCGCAGCAGGCCGCGGCGTGCCGGTCGATAGCGGATCGACAGGCGCAGCTCGCTGATACCGCGGGTGGGCTCGGGCCAGCGTGGCGGCTCGGCATCCAGCGCCGCCATGGCCTGGTCGTAGGGAAAACGCGGCACGCCCAGGTCGGGCTGGCTGACCCGGCGCGCCCCCAGCAGCCGCCCTTCACGGGCGGCTGGCATCAGGTCGAGCCGTGCCTCGAGGCCGGCATGACGCAGCTGGTTGACCAGCGAAGTAAGAAAGGCGGTCTTGCCCGAACGCGACAAGCCGGTGACCGCCAGCCGAAGCTGGCGGTCGCGGCCGCGTTCGATCAGGTTGGTCAGCTCCCGGGTGAGCGACTGGCGCATCGGCGAGAAATCCCTTCACAGCAGTGTCAGCCGCTAATGTGAGGGTCTTGGCGGCGTCTGGCAAGGCGTTGCCAGCCGAGCAGCACGATGGGGATCAGCGACAGCGGCACCAGCAGGGCGTTGAGCAGCGTCCAGCCGAGCTGATTGATCAGCGGCCCGGCCAGCAGCGCGGTGACGGCCACGGTGGAGAACACCAGGAACTCGTTGGCTGCCTGGGTACGGGCCTTCTCCACTGGCCGGTATGTCTCGGTGAGCAGCCCGGTGGCGGGCAGGAAGGTGAAGTTCCAGCCCAGCCCGAGCAGGATCAAGGCGAAATGGAAGCCCGCTACGCCGGCCTCTACCTGGGCGGCCAGGCCGCTTGCCGCCAGCAGCACGCAGCCGGCGGTGATCATGCGCGCTGCGCCAAAGCGAGCGGTCAGGTGCCCGGTGAAGAACGAGGGCAGGAACATCGCTACCACATGCCACTGGATCGTGGTGGCGACGTGGTCGAAGTGATGGCCGGCGCCTGCCATGGCCAGCGGTGTGGCGGTCATCGCCAGGTTCATCACGCCGTAGCCGATGAGCGCCGAGAGTACCGCCACCATGAACACCGGCTGGCGCAGGATCTCACCTAGCGGCCGTGGCTGGCCGTCGCCATGGGTTTTCTCGGCCGGCGGCAACCGGGTCGCCAGCAGTACCAGCAGAGCCACCAGGTAGAGTACGCCCAGGCCGATGAAGCTGCCGAGGAACGGCGTGACGGCCGCTTCACGGCTGATGCGGGCGAGCCAGGGTCCGAAGAAGGCGGCCAGCACGCCGCCGCCCATGACCAGGCCGATGGCCCGGTCGCGCAGGGCCATTGGCGCCGCCTCCACCGCGGCGAAGCGATACAGCTGACCGAAGCCGATGCCGATGCCGATCAGCCAGGTGCCCAGCATGAACAGCGCAAAGGCCTCGGTTACCAGGGCCTGGGCGGCCACGCCCACACCGGCCAGTCCCAGCAGGTTGCCGAGCAGGAAGCCGCGCTTGCGCCCCAGTCGCGCCATGATCAACGAGGCGGGGATGGTGGCGCACATCAGCCCCAGCCACTGGGTGGCGACCGGCGCCGTGGACCAGGCCGGGTCGGGGGCGAGGCGCGCGCCGATCAGCGGCGAAACCGCGATCAGCAGGATGTTGCCGCTCACCAGCAGGGCCTGGCACAGCGACAGCAGCATGACGTTGAAGGGCATGGTGGCCTCCTGGGACGTTCATCCATCGTTCGGTAGTGAAGGGGCGGTGGCTGTCGATGTAGCGGTTTCTGATCTGGAGGCTGTGCCCTTGGGGCCGAAGCGCTGGTAGTAGAGGCTGGGCGAAATGCCGTAATGGCGCTGGAACAGGCGTCTCAGCTGCTCCGCGCCGCCCAGGTGCCACTGCCGTGCCAGTGGTTCCAGCGGCGGCGACCGCTCGCTGGCCACCAGTGCCAGGCGGGCCTGCTCCAGGCGCAGGCGGGTCAGGTAGGCGCCGGGTGTGGTAGCAAGCTGCTGGCGGAACAGCCGCGACAGGTGGCGCGGCGTGACCCCGATCGACTCGGCCATGGCTTCCAGGCGGTGGGGCGCGCCGGGGTCGGCGTGGAGGCGGTCGAGCAGTTTGCGCAGCGCCCCTTGGGCGCGGTTCTGACTGCGCAACACCTCACTGAACTGCGACTGCCCGCCGGGGCGGCGCAGAAACAGCACCAGCTCGCGGGCGACCTGGCCGGCCAGGGTGCTGCCATGGTCCGCTTCGAGCAACGATAGGGCCAGATCGATGCCGGCGGTGACACCGGCGCTGGTGAAGCGCCCGCCCGATTCGACGTAGAGGGCGTCGGGCACCACGCGAATTTTGGGGTGTTCGTTGGCCAACTGGGCGCAGTGCCGCCAGTGGGTGGTGGCCTGATGGCCGTCCAGCAAGCCGGCCTCGGCCAGTAGAAAGGCACCGGTACAGATCGAACCCAGCCGGCGAACCTGGCGTGCCTGATCGCGCAGGGCGGCGAGCAGTGCCGGGCGCTGACGCTGGGTGACGATACCGCGACCGCCGGCTACGAGCAGCGTATCCAGCGGGCCGAGCGAGGCAAGATCGCTCCAGGCCGTGTCGGCCAGCAGCGGCAGGCCGCCGTTGGTTGCCACGCTGCCCGGCGCATCGGCGGCCAGATGCAAGCGATAGAGCTTACGGCCGCTCAGATCGTTGGCCGAGGCGAAGACCTGCCAGGGGCCGCTGACATCGAGCAACTGGCAATCGGGGTAGGCGAGGATGACGACGGCATGCGGCATGGCGAACGCTCATGACGAGATGTCTTGCCAGTTTCCGCTGGCGGTTGAATGTCTGCAATGACCGATATCCCACCGATTGAGACATCCGGCCCGTCGCTTCACTGGACCAGCAGTCCTTGGATCCAGATCGGCGTGGTGGCGACGAGGAAGCCGAGCCCGGCCAGGGTATAACCGGGCCAGCGCGTCTGCTGAAGCTTTCCCCGGCGCTGGGCCAGGGTCAGCCCGGCGAGGCAGATCACCAGGCCGATGAGGTTGAAGACGAAGGTGAACATGCCGAGCATGGGCGTCATGGTAGCTCCCGAAGCGAACGGAGGGTGAAATAAACGCGACCGAGGCCCATGATATCAAGTGCATGAAAACCTGAGGACACGACATGAGCGAGAGCCTGCCCGGCCGCGACGCGGTGATTGCCTTCTGGTTCGAGGAGCTCGAACCTGCCCATTGGTTTCGCAAGGACGAAGCGCTCGACGGCACGATACGCGAGCGCTTCAGCGCGCTGCACGGCGCCGCTGCGGCCGGTGAGCTGTGGCACTGGCGCGATACGCCGCAGGGACGGCTGGCCGAGATCCTGGTGCTCGATCAGTTCTCGCGCAATCTATTCCGCAATGACCCGCAGGCCTTCGCCCAGGATGCCATGGCGCTGGTGCTGGCCCAGGAGGCGGTGGCCCAGGGGCTGGATGGTGATCTCGACGTGACGTGGCGCAGCTTTCTCTACATGCCCTACATGCACAGCGAGTCGCTCAAGGTGCACGACGAGGCACTGCGCCTGTTCGACCAGCCGGGGCTGGAGGACAACCTGCATTTCGAGCACCTGCACCGGGATGTCCTGCTGCGCTTCGGCCGCTACCCGCACCGCAACGCCATCCTCGGCCGTGAGTCGAGCGCCGATGAGCTGGCGTTTCTCGAACAGCCCGGCTCGTCGTTCTGAGCTACGCTTTGCGGGGAAGCCGCGCTCAGGCACCATTATCAGCCCCTCTGGGGACAGGACCGACCAAAAGGAGAGGAGAGACGACATGGGACTTATCGCCTGGCTGATCATCGGCGGGCTGGCGGGTTGGATCGCCGGCAACATCATGCGCGGTGGCGGATTCGGCATCCTGCCCAACATCGGCGTGGGGATCGTGGGAGCTGTGATCGGTGGCTTCCTGTTTCGTCTGCTGGGGCTTCAGGCCGGCGGCTTCATTGGCTCGCTGGTCACGGCGACTGTCGGCGCCGTAGTACTGCTGTGGATCATCTCCAAGGTACGACAGGCCTAGCCTCGATGCGGTGAAACGACTCGGCCCGGGCAACTGCCCGGGCCGAGTCGTCTGGAGCCGGGCGCCTGGCTAGAAGGTGTAGCTTACGCCGATGACTGCCACCGGGTAGACCGGCCATTTCTTCGCTTCATCCTCGAGTCGCCGCTCCTCCTGGCGAATGTCGCTGCGAAGCTGTGCGGAGAACGGGTTGTCGAGGTTTTCATAGCCCTCTGAAGTGCTGAGCGACACATTGACGTCAGTGGCCATCACACCCACTTCCGTAAAGAAGCCGAAGCCACTGCGATGGGACTGGCGCCAGCCCAGGCCGGCATAGGGTTGTACGCCATCGGCAAGAGTCAGGGTGCCGTTCAGGGTGCCCAGCAGGGCGGCATCGTAGGTGCGTCCGTTGAACTCGTAGGTGTCATTGCGCGGTCGACCCACCACATTGGCATCCATGTCCGGCAGCATCACACCGGCACTGAGAAAGAAGCCGCTGGCGAAGGGGTAGTAGTCCAGGGTCAGCTTGCCTGCCGCCAGGCTGATATCGCCCTCGTAGTCGACGTCGTCGGTGCTGTAGTCGGTGCTCCAATCCAGTCCACCCGTATAGCGGGCAGAGACGCCTAGGCGTTCGCTGAAGCGCCATGCCACGTCGGCGCCTACGCCGGTGGTGCCGGCAACCGCCCCCAGCGTTATCCGGTTGTTGTCCTGGGCCTGGGCCTGGGTCATACCGAGCAGGCACATACTGGCGATCACGCCGGTGGCCGTCATCCATTTCATCGATTCAATCCTCGTTCATGCCATCGTTCGCGGTGCTGTGCCGCCTCGTTCAGTTACCCAGTATCGGCCGGAGCGGGTGACGGCTTGAACCGATTAATGTTTTCTTTTGTTGCCATAGCTTGAGGTAATTGGCTGCTAGCGAGAGGGGAGCTACCTTGTCAGACGGAGCTGAGAATCATGACTGCCGGGCCAAGGCAGTGCGCTGCGTGCGCCAGGGAGGATGGATCCCACTGTCACTACAGGAGTTTTTGCATGGCGAATAACCCTCACACCACGTCCAACAGTAGCCAACCCAACGACACCGACTTAAAGACCGACGAGCACAGCAAGTCGGAAAATCTGGAGAGATATCGCAGCGATGCCAGCGGGCACGATCTGCGCACCAACCACGGTACGCGTATCGCCGACAACCACAACTCGCTGAAGACGGGTGATCGGGGACCGACGTTGCTCGAGGACTTCATCTTCCGCGAGAAGCTCAACCATTTCGACAACGAGCGTATTCCCGAGCGTATCGTGCATGCCCGTGGCGCGGCGGCGCATGGCTACTTCCAGCCCTACGACAGTGCCGCCCAGTACTCCAAGGCGGGGTTGTTCCAGGACCCCGGCAAGAAGACGCCGGTCTTCGTACGCTTCTCCACCGTGCAGGGAGCGCGCGGCTCCAACGACACCGTGCGCGACGTGCGCGGCTTCGCCACCAAGTTCTACACCGACGAGGGCAACTGGGATCTGGTGGCCAACAACATGCCGGTGTTCTTCATTCAGGATGCGATCAAGTTTCCCGACTTCGTGCATGCGGTGAAGCCCGAACCGCATAATGAGATTCCCCAGGGGCAGTCGGCCCACGACACCTTCTGGGACTTCGTCTCGCTGATGCCCGAGTCAACCCACATGGTGCTGTGGACCATGTCCGACCGCGCCTTCCCGCGGCATTACCGCAACATGGAAGGCTTCGGCGTGCACACCTTCCGCCTGATCGACAAGCAGGGCAAGTCGCGCTTCGTCAAGTTCCATTGGAAACCGCTGGCCGGCACCTGCTCGCTGATCTGGGACGAGGCGCAGAAGCTGTGGGGCCGCGACCCCGACTTCAATCGGCGCCTGATGTGGGAAGACATCGAGAACGGCGACTTCCTTGAGTACGAGTTCGGCATCCAAGTGGTCGAGGAGGAGGACGAGCACAACTTCGACTTCGATCTGCTCGATCCCACCAAACTGATCCCCGAGGAGCAGGTGCCGGTCATCCCAATCGGCAAGATGGTGCTCAACCGCAATCCGGACAACTATTTCGCCGAGACCGAGCAGGTCGCCTTCAACCCCGCGCACATCGTGCCGGGTATCGACTTCAGCAACGATCCGCTGCTGCAGGGCCGGCTGTTCTCCTATCTCGACACCCAGATGCTGCGTCTGGGCGGGCCCAATTTCCACGAAATACCGATCAACCAGCCGGTGTGCCCGTTCCACAACAATCAGCGCGACTCGATGCATCGCCAGACGATCAACAAGGGGCAGGCCTCCTACGAGCCCAACTCCATCGACGGCGGCTGGCCCAGCGAGACCCCGGCAGGGCCGGAGCACGGTGGCTTCGAGTCTCACTACGAGCGAATCGATGCGCACAAGGTTCGCGCTCGCAGCCCATCCTTCGGCGATCACTACTCCCAGGCCACGCTGTTCTGGAACAGCCAGACGGATGTCGAGAAGGAGCACATCATCGCCGCCTACACCTTCGAGCTCTCCAAGGTACAACGGCCCTGGATCCGCGAGCGGGTGATCAAGGAGATCCTGCCCAACATCGATCTCGAGCTGGCGCGCCGGGTCGGCGAGAACCACGGCATCGAGACGCCGAGCGATAAGCCCGCGCCTGCCGAGGAACTTGGCACGAGCTCCCAACAGGAGTCGCCCGCCCTGAGCCTGATGGCGCGTCTGCCTGGCAACATCAAGTTTCGCAAGGTGGCTATCCTGGCTGCCGATGGGGTCGACGCCGGCCAGGTCGAGGCGATCAAGCAGAAGCTCGAGGCCGAAGGCGCCGAGGGCAAGGTGATCGCCCCCAGCATGGCACCGCTGAAAGCGGCCGACGGCAAGCAGGTGACCCCCGATGCCATGCTCAACGGCATGCCTTCGGTAGCGGTGGATGCGGTGATCGTGCCTGGCGGCAGCGACAGCGTGGACGCGCTGGCCCGCTCGGGGCTCGGCCGCTACTACGTGCAGGAAGCCTACAAGCACCTCAAGGCAGTCGCCGCCGTGGGCGATGGCAAGATGTTGCTTGATGCCGCGGACATCCCCACCGACGAGGAGGGCGTGCTGACCGGCGCTTCGCTGGATGACGTATTCACCGCGCTGCGTGATGCCATGGCACAACATCGGGTTTGGGCGCGCGACAGCAAGGCAAACGATATGCCGGCGTGACTTCCGCGCCCGATGATATGGCACAAACCAAAACGCCCGCCGGTTCTTGCCGGCGGGCGTTTCGCTTTGTGGTCACGATCAGGCGGTGGCTTTGCTGCCGACCAGTTCCGTAAGCGCGGCTTCGACGATGTCCAGGCCCTCTTCGAGGATCTCATCCTCGATGGTCACCGGCATCAGGAAGCGGATGGTGTTGCCGTAGAGGCCGCAGGAGAGCAGGATCAGCCCCTTCTCGCGGGCCTTCTTGCACAGCGCGGCGGCCAGGTCGGCGTCCGGGGTGTGCTTGGCCTTGTCAGACACCAGGTCGAGGGCGGCCATGGCGCCCATGTTGCGGGCGTTGTCGACGCAGTCGAAGTCGCTTTGCCACTGGGCGAAGCGCTTGGCCAGCTTGTCGCCCAGGGCCATGCTTTTCTCGAGGATCTTTTCCTCTTCGAAGACCTCGAGCACCGCCAGGGTGGCAGCGCAGGAGAGCGGGTTGCCGGTATAGGTGCCACCCAGCGAGTTGGGGCCGGAGGCATCCATGACCTTGTCGGTGCCCACCACGGCGGAAATCGGCATGCCGTCGGCCATGCTCTTGGCCATGGTGATGATGTCCGGCTCGACGCCGCTGTGCTCGATGGCGAACAGCTTGCCGGTACGGCCGAAGCCCGACTGCACCTCGTCGACGATCATCAACATGCCGTGCTCGTCGCAGATTTCGCGGATCGCCTTGAGGAAGCTGGCCGGGGCGGGGTAGAAGCCGCCCTCGCCGAGCACCGGTTCGAGCACGATGGCGGCGGTGTCGCGGGGGTTGGCGTCGGTCTTGATCGCCATCTTCAGGCCGCGGATCGCCTCGTCCTCGCTGACGCCGTGGTAGGGCACCGGGTAGGGGGCGCGGAAGACGTTGCCCGGCATGGTGCCGAAGTCGCTGGCGTAGGGGGCGACCTTGCCGTTCATGGCCATGGTCATGAAGGTGCGGCCGTGATAGCCGCCATCGAAGCAGATCACGTTGTTCTTGCCGGTGGCGGCGCGGGCGATCTTCACCGCGTTCTCCAGCGCCTCGGCGCCGGAATTGGCCAGCATCACCTTGGCGTGGCCACGTACGGGCGTGACCTGACTGAGCTTTTCCGCCACCTTGACGTAGCCCTCATAGGGCATGACGGTCTGGCAGGTGTGCATCACTTTGTCCAACTGGGCCTTCACCGCCTCGACCACCTTGGGGTGGCGGTGGCCGATGTTGAGCACGCCGATGCCGCCGGCAAAGTCGATGATTCGGTTGCCGTCGGCGTCCCAGATCAGCGCGTTCTCGGCGCGGTCGGCGAACTGGGTGGCGGGGCTGGCGGCGCCGTTGGCCACGAAGCGCTGCTTGAGTTCGTTGAGCTGTGCGTTGTTCATCTTGCCTCCCTTCGTGCGTGGACGTTGCAGGCGATCAAAGGCCGCCGACACAGACGTATTTTAGTTCAGTGAATTCATCCAGGCCGTGATGTGAGCCTTCACGACCCAGGCCCGACTCCTTGACGCCGCCGAAGGGCGCCAGCTCGGTGGAGAGAATCCCTTCGTTGACGGCCACCATGCCATATTCGAGACCCTCCATCACATGCCAGATCCGGCGGTAATCGCGGGCGTAGAAATAGGCCGCCAGGCCGAACTCGGTGGCGTTGGCCATGGCGATGGCCTGCTCGTCGCTGTCGAAGCGGAACACCGGCGCCAGCGGACCGAAGGTTTCCTCGCGGGCCACACGCATTGCATCGGTGACGTCGGCGACCACGGTGGGCTGGAAGAAGGTGCCGCCCAGCGCGTGAGGCTCGCCGCCGCAGACCAGCCGGGCACCCTTGGCCAGAGCGTCGGCAATGTGGGATTGCACCTTGTCCACGGCGGCCTGATTGATCAGCGGGCCCTGCACCACGCCCTCGTCCAGGCCGTTGCCGACCTGCAGCTGAGCGACCCGGGCGGCGAGCTTCTCGACGAAGGCATCGTAGACACCGCTCTGCACCAGCAGGCGGTTGGTGCATACGCAGGTCTGGCCGGAGTTGCGGTACTTGGAGGCCACCGCCCCCTCGACGGCGGCGTCCAGATCGGCATCGTCGAAGACGATGAAGGGCGCGTTGCCGCCCAGCTCCATGGACGCCTTCTTCACCGTGCCGGCGCACTGGGAGAGCAGTCGCTTGCCGACGGCGGTGGAGCCCGTGAAGGAGACCTTGCGTACCCGCGGGTCGCTGGTCAGCACTTCGCCGATCTCGGCGGGGCGGCTTGCCGTGACCACGTTGAGCACGCCGGCGGGGAAGCCGACCTCTTCGGCCAGCCTCGCCAGGGCCAGGGCGGTCAGCGGCGTGGCTTCGGCGGGCTTGATCACCACCGGGCAGCCGGCGGCCAGGGCCGGCGCGCACTTGCGGGTGATCATCGCCAGCGGGAAGTTCCACGGCGTGATCGCCGCCACCACGCCGACTGGCTCGCGAAATACCAGGATGCGCTTGTCGGCGCCGTGGCTCGGTAGGGTCTCGCCGGCTAGACGCTTGGCCTGTTCGGCGTAGAACTCCACGAAGGAAGCGCCGTAGGCTACCTCGCCGCGGGACTCGGCCAGCGGCTTGCCCTGTTCCAGGGTCATCATGCGGGCCAGCGACTCCTGGTGAGCCATGATGGCGTCGAACCAGGCCCGCAGCAGGGCGGCGCGCTGCTTGGCGGTCTGACGGCGCCAGGCCGGCCAAGCGGCCTCAGCCGCCGCCACGGCGTCGCGGGCGTCGTCTGCGCTCAGGTCGGGCACGCTGGCAAGCGTTTCGCCGTTGGCGGGGTTGGTCACGTCGAATCGCCGCTCGGCGTCGCGCCACTGGCCGCCGATGAAGGCCTTGTCGCTGAAGATGTCGGCAGGGAGGGACATGGGGGCTCCGGTGTTGATTATCTTGTCTTGCGAGTGTGCATTATTTAAAACGCATCGCCAAGACCTGCAAGCTCGCGGCATGAGCTTTTTTCCGCGCCAAGGCCATCGGCGCGCGCGGCGCTTTCCGCTACACTAGGCGCCGGTTTCCCGGGAGAGGCACTGCCGCTCCTTCTTATGCTGGTTGAACGTCGAGGTGAGACTTGGTCGATCCCCTTTTCGCCTGGTGGGCCCAGCAGTTGGTCCTGTGCGACTGGGCCTTCGAGCCCGAACCCAACATGATCGATGCCAAAGCGGCCAGTGCCAGGCTGCAGGCGCTGGGCGTGGCCGATCGCGGCGAGCTTGGCTGGCGGCTCATCGAGGCCTTCGGCACCGATACGGCCGATCCGGCAAGGCTGCTGGCCGCACTGGAGTTGCTCGCCCTGGCGGGGTCGGCCAATTGGCTGACCGAGCCGCGCCTGCGCGGCTGGTTGATGCGGGTGACCGAGGAGATCGCCAGCCGCTACGACAGCCTCGAGCAATGGCTCGAGGCGCTGCGCCACGCCAAGAGTGCCGAGGGTTGGGTGCGTGGTGACGACGATTTCTGGGAAGCCTGCGAAGCGCTGGCGGCACTCGAGCTCGATGGCGATGGCATCACCTGGGACGCCCTGACCGCGTGGGTGGCCAAACGGCGCAAGGAACCGCGGCCTTCACTCTGGGCCGATGACGAAAATGCCGGTATCTGGCGTCTGCGAGCGGCCTTCTCTCCGGTGCTCGAGGCTTCGCCCGCCACCATCGACTGGCCTGGCGTGACGGAATGGATGGAGCGTTACTGGCAGCTCGAGGGTCGTGAAGGGGCGATTCAGACTCTGCTGTGGCTGGCGGGCTACGGGCACCGCCAGGGCTGGGATCTCGATGCCGCTCGCCTGCTGAAGGCATCGAGTGCCGAACGCCAGGAGTGGCTTGCCGGCCTGGCGCCCGGCGAGCGTGACTATGGCAAGGTGTTGTTGGGCTTCATCGAGCACGGCGAGCCGCTCGAGTGGGCCGCCTGGGACTGGCTGCGCATGGTCGATCTGGCCTGGGCCGGTGCCTGTGCCGGCTGGCTGAGTGCCACTGAGGCCCGGGAGCTGGCCGCGCATGCTACCGATCTGGTGCTGCGCCGCTACAGCGACTGGTCGGCGCTGGCGCGGGCCTACCAGCGTGGCTGCAGTCTGTTCGAAGGGCGCGACCGGCTGGGCGACATGAAGCGCGATTGGGGGCTGCTGTTCAACTCGCCGGTCAGCCCCTGGCGGATGCCGTTGCAACAGCTGATGAGCGAAGCGGAGCGAGAGGCATCGCGCGTGTCGATCATGGCCTGGCGGCGCTCACCCCGGCACTGGGTGCTGGCACTGGCCGCAGTACGCGAGCCCGAGTTCGGCATGCGCCAGGGCGTTGCCTCGGCGGTGACTGCCGAGCGGCGCGGCGATGCGCTGCGCTACCTCGAGGAGACCCTCGGCCTGCACCCCGATGAGGGGGTGCAAGCACTCACTCGCTACTGGCTGCCGGCGCAGGCGCACCACCTCAATCAGCTGGCCGCCGATGCCGCCCACGGTATCCTTCCCGACGCCGAGACGCCGTTCGGGCGACCCAGTGCCGCCGACAGGGCCATGCTCGAATCGATGAGGCAGGGCAGTCGTCATGCGGCGACCGTTCACATGGCCGAGAAGTATGCCTTCTATCTGCAGATGGCCATGGACAGCGAGGCGTTTGATTCCCAGGCGCTGGAGACGCTGACGGAGGCGCTGCGTGGAACCCTGTGCCGTTTCTACCCCGATGCCCGGCGTCTGCTGGAGGCCTGGGCTCAGTGGGAGGCGCTGCTGCCGGAAGGTGAGCATCCACCGCTGGTGCATGAGATTCGCTGGCACCTGGAGGATCCGGGCAGCCCCTTCCACTGGCTCGACTGGCACTCCTCCCAGTGGCAGGAGCCGGGGCCTCGCCCTACGCTTTCGCGTTTTACGGCCATGGCGCTGGTAGGACCGCTCAACAATGCCGCCTGGAGCGAGCCTCACGTGGAGAGCGAGCGCGAGGCGGTGTCGATTCGGGAGTGGATCGATGGCCATTACGGCCTGCACGGACGGCGCGAGCTCGAGGAGTTTCTCGATTTTCTGCTCGAGGCAGGCGATCGGCAGGAGTATCAGATCAACTACGCTCCCTATACCTTGAATGCCCAGCGGCTGGCGTCGGAGATCGCCATGCTGGAGAGCGGTGACTGCAGCGAAGAGGATCGCAACCACCTGCTGCGTCTGCAGCGGGTCCGCGACAACACCGATGGCTGCAACGAGCTGGATATGACCGCCTGGGACGTGGCCCAAGCGGTGGATCTGGCCATCGCCGGACGCCAGTTGGGCTGGCTGGACGATGAGGCCTTCAGCCGTGTGCTGGATCGGGCCCATGGACTGGCCGCGGCACACTACGGCAGCTGGACGGCCTATGCCAGCGGGCTCTACGCCGGTTTCTCATTCTTCATGGGCGAGACCCCCGAGCGGGATGCCTTCCTGAGCAGCTTCCGCCAGGCCCTGGTGGCGTGGCTTTCGGGGGCGCCGCCGTTGACGGGCCCTTGGGCGAGCCTGGATTTTCCCGGCGCGAGACCGCGACATTGGGCGCCGATGCATATCGATACGTTACCGGGCGATGTCAAAACGCTACATTAGGGCTCGCTCTGGTCAGGAAGTGTGGTTTATAGTCAGCAAGTTTATTGAACCGGCCCCCGCAGAGGGGGCTTGGAAACGGCCAAATCGCGAGCCAGCGCAAGGCCGCTTTGGCAGTGGTACGGGCGACACGTCGCCAGGCACCACTACCACAGCGATCCTCTCGGGCAGTCAGGTAGAGCTTCTTGCTCGATCCGGGCGTGCGCGCGGCTCAGGGAAACGAGGACCTCGCAAGATGGTTGCCACGGGATCGAGTCGTATCGCTCTACTCGGTGTATTGTTGGCGTTGTTGTCCGGTTGTGCCGGCCCATCGAAAACGTCGTTGGAGGCGCCCGACGACTACTTTGCACGGCAGCTGCCCGGCATGTCGTCCTCCTTGAATCCGATGATGTCTCCAGTGGACAACCCCATTCTTCGGGTCAGCAGCCTGCACAATCCCCCGCCCGAACTGATCCGCGAGGCGCTGCTGGCACAGCACGAGCGCTGGGTCGGGACTCCTTATCGTATCGGCGGTACCGGCCGCAGCGGGATCGACTGCTCGGCGCTGGTGCAGACGATCTTCAGCGAAACCTTCCGCCTGCAGCTGCCGCGTTCCACCGGCGAGCAGGTGCGTCAGGGTACCGAGATCTCCCGCGATGAGCTGCAGGTCGGCGACCTGGTCTTCTTCCGTCCGCCGGGCCGCTACGACCACGTGGGCATCTACGTCGGCGATGGCTACTTCCTGCACGCTTCCACCTCTCGGGGCGTAAGGCTTTCGCAGCTCGGCAACAGCTACTGGCAACGCTACTACTGGCAGGCACGCCGGACCCTGGAGCCGACCACGCTGGCGCAGCGCGTCACCGAACCGGGCGAGGGCTGAAAAGCATCTCTGCCTACCCCTCAAGAAGCGTCAGCGCGCTGGCGCTTCACTCTTACATGATCTTGCGGTGAGCGATGACGTACTCCACGAAGGCGCTCTCCGCCCGCGACAGGTAGGCGTCCTGCGCCCAGGCCAGTGACAGGTCGAGCCAGGCTGGATTGGCGAAGGAGACCGCCGCGAGCCCGGGTTCGTCCACCACCCGGCGCAGAAAGGTGGTGATGCCGAAGCCCTGACGTACGATGGCCTTGGTCAGCGGTATCAGGTTCGACTGGAAGGCCACATTGGCCGTGAGACCTGTCTGGCGAGACAGGGCTTCGACGAACTCGCGATGGAAGTAGCCGTCTTGGAACAGCACCAGCGGCTCCTGAAAGAACTCTTCCGCGGTCACGCTGCGGCACCCGGCAAAGGCATGGGCGCGCGGCACGCAAACCACCATCTCTTCACGCGTCAGATGCCGCCGCTCCATGGGTCGGCTCTGCTCGTCGTCGACCACGACACCCAGGTCCAGCTCGCCCGCGGCAATCATGCGCTGCAGCCGGCGCGCGCCGGCTTCCACCACGGTGAGTCGAATACCGGGATGCTGTGCCTTGAAACCCATCAGCAACGGCGGGAAGTAGTAGGAGCCGAGCATCGAGGGGATGCCGATGCGCACCTCGCCCTTGACCAGACCGTGCAGTTCGCGCATGGCCAAGTGGGTGCTCTCGGCACGTTCGAGCAGTTCGCGGGCATGAGCGTACAGCTCCGCCCCTTCCGGCGTCAGGGCAATACGCCGCTCGTGGCGGTGGAACAGCATCAGCTCCAACTGGCGTTCGAGGTTGGCGATCGTCTGGCTGATGGCGGACTGTGCCACGTGAAGCTCGCGGGCGGCAGCGCTGAAACCGGCGCGGTCGGCGACAGTGACGAAGACCCGCAGGGCGCGTAAGTCGAAGGGCAGGGCCATGGCACTTCCTGATAAGAGCGATCATGCGAGTGAGGATAAGAGAAATAGATGGTTGCGATCTTTTTATTCTGTTTGGCTTATCATATGCCATGACGGATCATGAGCGCCAAGCTTTGCCTCTCAGGAAACCGGCATGATATCCGCACGTTCCCCCGCTTGGTGGCGGGCCACCCTGGCACTCTGTCTCGGCTCCATTCTGGTATTCGTCAATCTCTATGCGCCGCAGCCGCTGCTGCCGGACCTGCGCCAGGCCTATGGCGTCTCGACCCTGGCCGTGAGTCTGATCATGTCGGTTGCCACCCTGGCCCTGGCGGGGGCACTGCTGGTGTTCGGCCCACTGTCTGATGCCATTGGCCGCGGTGGCATCATGCGGGTGACACTGCTGCTGACCGGGCTCTGTTCGCTGGGCCTGGCCTTCGCGCCCAACTTCGAAACCCTGCTGGCGCTGCGTCTGGTTCAGGGCTTCGTGCTCGGTGGGCTGCCGGCGGTGGCCATTGCCTGGATGGGCGACGAGTTCGATCGGCCGGCGCTGATGGCGGCAGTGGGGCTCTACATCGGCGCCAATACCCTGGGCGGCATCGGTGGGCGGCTGCTCGGCGGTGGCATCGGCGAGCTGGGGGGTGCCAGTGCCGGCTTTCTGGCGGTGGGGCTGGTGACCCTGGCAGGGGTGGCCCTGTTCTGGAAGTTGCTGCCGCCGCCGCGCCAGTTCAAGCCGCGGCGCTTCGAGCTGAGCGGCGCACTGGCCGATCTGGGTGGGCATTTGCGCCATCCGCTGCTGCTGGCCGCCTACCTGCTGGGCGGCATCAACTTTCTCATCTTCATCAATCAGTACAGCTACATCACCTTCCGCCTGGCCGATGAGCCGTTCGGGCTCAGCGCCCGCTGGCTGGGGATGATCTTCCTGACCTACCTGGGCGGAACCTTCAGCTCGGCGCTCTCCGGCCGCCTGACACGCCACTTCAGCCAGCCGGCCTGCATGGCGCTGGGCATTCTCATCCTGATGGCCGGAACCCTCATCACCCTGGCCGACTCGCTGGCCTGGATCATTGCCGGCTTGACCGTCAACGCGGTGGGCTTCTTTCTCGCCCACTCCATGGCGTCGAGCTGGGTCAGTCGTCAGGCGGAGCGGGCGAGGGGCAGCGCCTCGGCGCTCTACCTGGTGTTCTACTACCTGGGAGCGAGCCTCGGCAGCCTGTGGCTGGAGCCGTTCTGGCAGCGCGGCGGCTGGTTCGGCGTGGCGATCGGCTCCTGGCTGCTGCTCAGCCTGACGTTCGCCATCGCGCTGTGGCTGTGGCGCGGCGAGCGTGGCTTCGAGCGCTTGTCAGCGTTGCGATAGTCCGCCGGCCTCGTCGCCCCATACCTGCTCCAGGCGGCGTTCGCGCCCGCAGGCCGCCTTGTAGTAGTTGTAGCGCACCGGATTCTTGCGATAGTAGTCCTGGTGATACTCTTCGGCAGGGTAGAAGACCTCGAAGGGGGAGATCTCGGTGGCGATGTCGCGCTCGAAGCGTACGGCGAGTTCGTCGCGAGTGGCCTCGGCCAGCTCGCGTTCCGCGTCGGTGGCGTAGAAGATCGCGCTGCGATAGGCCTCGCCCACGTCGCAGAACTGACGGTCGACGGCAAACGGATCGATGTTGCGCCAGAACACGTGCAGCAGCGTGGCGTAGTCGACCGCCTCGGGGTCGTACTCCACCAAGACCACTTCGGCATGGCCGGTATTGCCGGCCACCACCTGCTGGTAGCTGGGGTTCTCGACGTGCCCGCCGCTGAAGCCGGAGGTCGTGGCGGTCACTCCCTCCACCTTGTCGAAAGCCTCCTCGACGCACCAGAAGCAGCCGCCGCCGAACACGGCGGTAGCGGTTTCACCACTGGCCATGCCCTTTGCCCAGGGCAGCGCCAACAGCACCGCGCCAGCCAGGGCCAGGCTTCGTATCCCGATCATGACGGTTCGCCTCTTGGGGTTCGTATCGTTGTGTAAGGTTGGAAGCTGTCAAGCGACTGAGGTTCCGTATAACCTCTGTTTAAAGTCACTGCACCGGAGTCACCCGTGACGCGCCGCCGACTTGTGCTTGTTCTCGTCCTGCTTACCATCGTAGCGCTCTTTTTTCTCAGCGGCGCCGACGAGCTGCTGACCCTGGCCAACCTGCAAGCCGAGCAGGCCCGTTTTCAGGCCTGGCTGGCCGAAGAGCCGGTCGTTGTCGTGGGGGGCTTCTTCGTACTTTACGTGGTCATGGCCGCACTGTCGCTGCCCGGGGCAACGCTGCTGACGGTGCTGGGCGGGGCGCTGTTCGGCTTAGGCTGGGGGCTGCTGATCATCTCCTTCGCCAGCACCCTGGGCGCCATGCTGGCAGCGCTGATCGCCCGTACCCTGGCGCGGGCGCCGTTGGAGCGGCGCTTCGCACCGCAGCTCGAGCGCATCAATGCGGGCATTCGACGGGAAGGCGCCTTCTATCTCTTCACCCTGCGCCTGATCCCGCTGTTTCCCTTCTTCGTCATCAACCTGGTGGTGGGCCTCACCCGCATGCGCCTGTGGACCTTCTACTGGGTCAGTCAACTGGGCATGCTGCCGGGTACGGCCGTGTTCGTGAATGCCGGCCGTGAACTCGGCAATCTGCAGTCGCTATCCGACATCCTCTCGCCCGGGCTGATCGGCTCGTTCGTGCTGATCGGCCTGTTCCCCTGGCTGGCGCGGGGCCTGGTGGCCGTGCTCAAGCGCCGTCGACTGGCGCTGCGGCATTCACGTCCGGCTCGCTTCGACTACGACATCGTGGTGATCGGCGGGGGCTCTGCGGGCCTGGTGGCCAGCTATATTGCGGCGGCGGTCAAGGCCAGGGTGGCGCTGGTGGAGCGCGACCGCCTGGGCGGTGACTGCCTGAATACCGGCTGCGTCCCGTCCAAGGCGCTGATTCGTGCGGCGCGGGTTGCGGCAGAGGTGCGTGACGCTGGGCGTTTCGGCATCCAGGCCGGCGAACCCAGGGTCGACTTCGGTGCCGTGATGGGGCACGTGCGGCGTGCCATACGTGCCGTGGAGCCTCACGACAGCCGCGAGCGCTACGAGGGCCTCGGGGTCGAGGTGCTGGCGGGGGAGGCGCGACTCGACGACCCCTGGCGCGTGCGGGTCAGGGGAGCCGATGGCGAGCGCGTGTTGACCACCCGGCACGTGATCGTAGCCAGCGGGGCGAGACCCAGGGTGCCGCCGTTGCCGGGCCTAGAAGACATCGACGTGCTGACCTCGGACAATCTATGGCAGCTCGACATCCTTCCCGAACGCCTGGTGGTGCTGGGCGGCGGCCCCATCGGCTGCGAGCTGGGACAGAGCTTCGCCCGCCTGGGCAGTCGGGTGAGCCTGGTCGAGATGGGCCCTCAGTTACTGCCTCGCGAGGACACCGACGCCGCTGATCTGCTGCGTCAGCGCCTCGTGGACGAGGGCGTGGAACTCTGGCTCGACACCCGGGCGCTGCGCGTCGCGCCGGGCGCCGATGGTGCGCATGTGCTGGAGGTGGAGCATCGTCTCGCCTCGGGTCAGATCGAGGTGCATCGGCTGCCGTTCGAGCGCCTGCTGGTAGCGGCGGGGCGCCAGGCCAACGTGACCGGCCTCGGGCTCGAGGCGCTGGGGGTGGAGACCCGTTCCGATGGCACCCTGGCGGTGGACGAGACCTTGCAGTCGGTGCTGCCCAACGTATGGGCCTGCGGTGACGTGGCCGGGCCGTTCCAACTGACCCATGCCAGCGCCCACCAGGCCTGGCACGCTACGGTGAATGCGCTGTTCGGTGAGCTCAAGCGATTCCGGGTCAGCTACCGGGCGCTGCCGGCGGTCACCTACACCGAACCCGAGGTGGCCCGGGTTGGCCTCAGCGAGCGCGAGGCGCGCCGCCAGGGCGTCGCGTTCGAAGTCACGCGCTATTCGCTGGCCGAGCTGGACCGTGCCATTACCGAGGGGCGTACCGAAGGATTCGTCAAGGTACTGACGGTGCCGGGCCGGGATCGCATTCTCGGTGCCAGCGTGGTGGGGCAGGGGGCCGGCGAGCTGCTGGCCGAGTTCACCCTGGCGATGACCCACGGTATTGGCCTGAACAAGCTGCTGGGCACGGTTCATCCCTACCCTACCTGGTCCGAGGCGGCCAAGGCCACGGCCGGTATTTGGAAGAACGCGCACAAGCCCGAGCAGCTGTTGCGCTGGCTGGCACGCTACTTCGCCTGGCGGCGTGGGGCCCATCGAAGCGAGGCGAGGGCGGCCGCGACAGAGACGAGGCGGAAGGATGCTTGATCGTTGGACCATGCCGCTGATGCAGGCACCGCTGTACACCGCAGCCAGGCGGCTGCAGCGTTGCAACGTTCGTCCCGATCAGGTGACATTGGTGTCGTTTGTCATCGGCATGCTCAGCCTGCCGCTGCTGGCGCTGGAATTCTACCTCCTGGCCCTGGCCGCGATCCTGCTCAATCGGGTGGGCGACGGCGTGGATGGCGCCCTGGCACGGCTCACGGACAAGACGAGCGATGCCGGGGGCTTTCTCGACATCGGCCTCGACTTCGTCTTCTATGCCGCCGTGGTGCTAGGATTCGCCCTGGCCGATCCGGCGGCCAATGCGCTGGCGGCCGCTTTCCTGCTGTTTGCCTTCATCGGCACCGGAACGTCGTTTCTGGCCTTTGCCATCATGGCCACCCGGTACGGGCTCGAACGGCCGCACTTCCAGCGCAAGGCGTTCTACTATCTGCATGGATTGACCGAGGGCACGGAAACCATTCTGGCCTTCGTGCTCTTCTGCCTGTGGCCGCACCAGTTCGCTCTGCTGGCTACGCTGTTTGCCGTGGCGTGCCTGATCACCACTGCCACGCGGCTGTGGGGCGGCTACTGGTCGCTGCGGCGACTCGGAGAGTGATGGTGGGGGCATTTCGGGCCCGTGCAGGGGGCAGGTCAGGTCAGAAAGACAAAGAGGGCAGCCGGGGCCGCCCTCTTCGGGGATGGTTCGTGCGAAGGTGAAGCGCTGCTTCAGTGCTCGACGCCACCTTCACCATGCACGTGGCCGTGCTCGATCTCTTCCTGACTGGCTTCGCGTACGGTAGCGATCTCGACGTCGAAGTTGAGCTTCTGGCCGGCCAGTGGATGATTGCCGTCGACGGTGACGGTATCGCCTTCAATCTTGGTCACGGTGACCATCAGCGGGCCGCCTTGTGTCTGGGCCTGGAACTGCATGCCCGGCTCGACGGCCTCGACGCCCTGGAAGGCGTCGCGCGGCACTTCCTGCACCAGCTGCGGCTGCACCTCGCCGTAACCCTCCTCCGGGGCGACGGTCACATTGAGCTTTTCGCCGGCTTCACGCCCTTCCAACTGCTTCTCCAGGCCGGGAATGATGTTGCCGGCGCCGTGGAGATAAGTCAGCGGCTGACGACCTTCCGAGCTGTCCAGCACTTCACCTGCATCGTTGGTCAGGGTGTAGTGAAACGCGACGACTGAATTCTGCGCAATCTGCATTGATGAACCTTTCGGTGAGTGCATGTAGGGACCATGGTAACGCGCGAGGCCGGAGCTGTCAGGGGGGATGCGGTATTTTCAGCTTGGCCTGTCTCGTCCTGAGTTCCGTTCACTCTCTATATGTCGAGTTGCGCGGCATGAGCCTCGCGGCTACCCTAGCGTGACCCAAAATTTCCGTCCTACTTCTCACCTTGATTGGAGCCGTGCCCATGACCGAAATCGTGATCTGGCTGATTGCCTTTGCCCTCATTCTGTTCTTCAGCATCAAGCTGTGGGAGGCGTCTGTAAGTGCCGCCTTGAACAAGGTGGTGCCGAGTGTCATCAAGAGCGATGACGGCAACCGCTGGGTCTGGGGCGTGGCGCTTGCCGTGCTGGGGGCCACCACGCTGGTGCGTCCCATCGACATGCTGCTGACCCTGATCGTGATCGCTCTGCTGGGCTTTATCGCCTGGAAGCTGGTGTGTTGGGCTATGGGCCGGGCCAACTTCCACTGAGATGACTTCTTAGTGAACGCAACGGGCCCGCGGCATCGCCGCGGGCCCGTTGCATTTGACGTTGAGAAAAGTCGTTGAGACTGGCTGTCTCTAACTGTCAGTAGGGGGCCACGGTGACGTTGGCGCCGCTGCCGATCATGCGAACGCGCTGGCCAACCTGGAATGGGCGGTCGGCTTTCTGCACAATCACCACGTTCTGACCGTCGTCGCGGCGAATCTCCATCTCCCAGGCGCGAACACGGTTGGTCGACTCTTCGATGGCGCTACCCGCCACGGCGCCGCCGATCACGCCGGCTGCGGTGGCCAGCTGCCGACCGGAACCACCGCCCACCTGACGACCGAGCAGACCACCGACCACGGCACCGCCGCCGGTACCGATGATCCCGCCCGCACGGCTGTCAGCCTGGACCTGCACCTGGCGCAGCGCAGTGATGGTGCCGAACGTCACGGTCTGGGCGGTGCCAGCCTGGGAGCCCCGATAGACGTCGCCGCCCATGGTCGAGGTGTTGGCGCAGCCGGCCAGGGTCAGCATGCCGAGAGCCAGCACGGGAAGAAGACGCTTCATGTACACCTCCTGAGGGCAAGCCGATGTCAATTTGGGGATCGTCTTTGCCATTGTATGGGGAAACACTGTTTGCTAACTGGCTAGCTTAGCCATTCATATTGCATTTGACCATAGCCTAATGCTGCAAGTGCCGCCCACAGCAGCAGAAAAAGGGGTAAATATTGTGCAAGTGCAGGCGGCTCGACGGATCTCGCAACGAAAAAAGGGAGGCGCGAGGCCTCCCAAGGGTTCCAGTCGTTCTACCGTAGCGCCATGCTCAGCCAAACTGGTTCATGGTGTTGTCCTTGCCGCCGGCCTTGAGTGCCGCCTCGCCGTGGAAGAACTCCTTGTGGTCGTCGCCGATGTTGGAGCCGGCCATGTCCTGGTGCTTGACCGTGGCGATGCCCTCGCGGATTTCGCGGCGCTGGACGCCCGCCACGTAGGCCAGCATGCCCTCGGCGCCGAAGTAGCCTTTGGCCAGATTGTCGGTAGACAGGGCGGCGGTGTGGTAAGTCGGCAGCGTGATCAGGTGATGGAAGATGCCGGCCTCACGGGCTGCGTCGCGCTGGAAGTTGCGGGTCCACTCGTCGGCCAGCTTGCCGAGCTCGGTGTTGTCGTACTCGGCGCTCATCAGGCTGGAGCGGTCGTAGGCCGAGACATCCTTGCCTTCCTTCTCCCAGGCATCGAATACCTGCTGACGGAAGTTGAGCGTCCAGTTGAAGGAGGGCGAGTTGTTGTAGACCAGCTTGGCGTCCGGCACCACCTGGCGGATGCGGTTGACCATGTTGGCAATTTGACCGACGTGGGGCTTCTCGGTTTCGATCCACAGCAGGTCGGCGCCGTTCTGCAGGCTGGTGATACAGTCGAGCACAACGCGGTCTTCGCCAGTGCCAGGCTTGAACTGGTACAGGCCGGAAGCCAGACGCTTGACCTTCACCAGCTTGCCGTTCTGCTTGATCACTACGTCGCCGTTGTCGATGTCGGAAGCCGAAGTGATTTCGTCGCCATCGAGGAAGCTGTTGTACTGGTCGCCCAGGTCGCCCGGTTCCTTGGTCACGGCGATCTTCTGGGTCAGGCCGGCGCCCAGAGAGTCGGTGCGAGCGACGATCACACCGTCGTCCACACCCAGTTCGAGGAAGGCGTAGCGAACGGCATTGATCTTGGCCAGGAAGTCCTCGTGGGGCACTGTGACCTTGCCGTCCTGGTGGCCGCACTGCTTCTCGTCGGAAACCTGGTTCTCGAGCTGGATACAGCAGGCGCCCGCTTCGATCATCTTCTTGGCCAGCAGGTAAGTGGCCTCGGCGTTACCGAAACCGGCATCGATGTCGGCGATAATCGGTACCACGTGAGTCTCGTGGTTGTCGATCTTGGCGATCAATTCTTCGGCTTTCGCCTTGTCGCCTGCCTTCTGGGCCTCTTCCAGGTCGCGGAACAGGTGGTTCAGTTCCCAGGCATCGGCTTGGCGCAGGAAGGTGTAGAGCTCTTCGATCAACCCGGGCACGCTGGTCTTCTCGTGCATGGACTGGTCGGGCAGCGGGCCGAACTCGGAGCGCAGGGCGGCGACCATCCAGCCGGAGAGGTAGAGGTAGCGACGCTTGGTGGTGCCGAAGTGCTTCTTGATCGAAATCAGCTTCTGCTGGCCGATGAAACCGTGCCAGCAGCCCAGCGACTGGGTGTACTGGGAGCTGTCGGCATCGTAGGCGGCCATGTCTTCGCGCATGATCTTGGCAGTGTACTTGGCAATGTCCAGACCGGTCTTGAAGCGGTTCTGGGCACGCATGCGGGCGGCATTCTCGGGGCTGATGCTGGCCCACTTGCCTTGCTGGGCTTCACGCAGTTGAGCCAGTGCCTTGATGTCGTCTTTGTATGACATGTTGCCATCCTTCCGATCTGAGGTGGGGTCTTCGGCGTCGATTGCCATGCGGCGGCGCTCGCTGCCTCGTCAGTTGGCGGCATTCGACCGGGCTGTCCGGGCTATGCTGCACCTGCGAAGTCATGTCAGAGTCAACCAGAACGTCCTGCTTGTCTCTACGGCGTTGGTCGAACTCAGCTGAACGTTAAGACGCTTACTGTTTTCGACACATTGCAAACGTTATCGAACGATCGTTTTAACTTCGCCTTGGTATCACTATGCCGCATGAAGACTGAGCCTCACAATCATCACTTGGGGGCAGGGAGGGTTGTAGTTCGACTACAAGAGCATGGCTTTACGCCTGAATCCTGTAGTCGAATTTCGCCTTTTCTAAGGTGCGGGAGGGGGGTTAGTCGATCAGGGAAAGGCGCATGTTGCGGTGCGGTATGCCGGCGTCGAGGAAAACCTCGCCATAGGCCGTGAAGCCGAGGTTTTCATAGAAGGCGAGGGCGTGAGTCTGGGCGGCCAGTTCGACCTGGGCGTGGCCCAGGCGGCGGGCCGAGGCGATGGCGGCCTGCATCAGCGCCGCGCCGATGCCCAGGCCGCGCGCCTCGCGTAGCACGGCGACCCGGCCGATGTGGCCGTCGGGCAGCAGCCGGGCGGTGCCCAACGGCGAGGCGTCGTGCAGCGCGAGGAAGTGGCGGCACTCGTCGTCGCGCCCGTCCCACTCCTCTTCACGGGGCACCTGCTGCTCCTCGATGAATACGATACGACGGATTTCGCCGGCCACCTCGCCAAGCTCGGCCCAACTGCCTTCGCGAATCTCGATCCGCTCCTTCACGTTAGCACTCCTCTTCCGTTTGCTTTCACTCTTCCTCGGCCCAGGTCAGGCTGCCGGCGTCGTACAGGGTGGCGAGCAGCTCGGCGGCGCCCTCATGGGCCAGCAGTTCCGCATTCAGGGGCTCGTCGCTGGCCACGGCGCGTGCCAGCGGCAGCGCACAGGCGATGCCGTCGCCGTCGGCGAACAGGGTGGCGGTGTCGTCATCCAGGGCGCGCCAGGCGAAGCGTGAGCCGGGACTTCGCAGCAGCTCCTCGCCTTCCTGTAGTAGCGCGACAAGCTCATCGACGTCCGTCGGGGTGTCGCTGGGTACCAGTTGGTCGACGTACTTGGGCTGGGTCATCACTCGGCCGAACCACTGGGCGAGCTGGTTGGGATCGTCCAGGGTGGAGAGGATCAGCCGGCGCATGCGTTCGAGGGCGGCATCGTCGAGTTCCGCCGGATCGGCGGGTGGAGTCATGCCGGCATCGGCGTAGCGCAGCGAGGGCGGCAGCCCTTCACCGATGAAGTCGGCGAAGGAGGTGACCGCCTCGTCAGCCGAGGGCGCGCGAAAGCCCACCGAGTAAGTCATGCAGTCGTCGGATTGGCTGAGGCCATGGTGCGCCCAGCCCGGCGGCAGATAAAGCATGTCGCCCGGCTCCAGCACCCAGTCGTCGCCCGCTTCCAGCGTGAAGCGCTCGAGAATGCGCAGATCGATGCCGGGGATGATCGGCGCGTCATCGGGCACCCTGCCGCCAAGCTGCCAGCGTCGCCGACCCAGGCCCTGGATCAGAAAGACGTCGTACTGGTCGACGTGGGGGCCCACGCTGCCGCCCGGCGGGGCGTAGCTGATCATGATGTCGTCGAGTCGCCAGCGCGGCAGGAAGTCGAAGTGCTCGAGCAGCTCGGCTACTTCGGGCACGTAATGGTCCGCGGCCTGCACCAGCAGGGTCCAGTCGCGCTCGGGCAGTTCGCCGAACACGGCCTCGTCGAAGGGGCCGTGGCTGACCTGCCACGGGCCGTCGGGGCCGTCCTCTTCCACCAGCCGGGCTTCGACGCCCTCCTCGCAGGCGAGCCCGGCCAGTTCGTCGGGGTCCAGGGGGCTTTCGAAATCGACAAAGGCACCACGGATCAGCAGCGGCTTGCGCTGCCAGTAGTCGCGCAGGAACTCGGCGGCGGTGAGGCCGCCCAGCAGGCTGAGAGGGGCGTCGCTTGGCATGGTGTCTCACTACTCGGCAGATGGCACGAAGAGCCGCAGGGCATGAGGGCCCTGCGGTGTAAAAGCGTCATGGTAGCGTATTGCGGTGAATGAGGCTTTGTCTGAAAAATCGGCGAGCGAAGGCCAGGGCTAGGCCCGTTCCCGACGGGCCAACGCACTTCCCACATCCATGTGGGTCGCAAGGCAAAAATCGGCGAAAAGACGGAGTTTACGGAGTGTAAATGAGTACTTTGAGCCGATTTTTAACGCCGTATGGCCGAGCGCAGCCAGTTTTCGGACACAGCCTAGGCTCAGCGGTTGGCGCCGGGTACCCACAGCACGTCGCGCTCGCCGTTGCCATTGGCCCGCCGCGCCAGGACGAACAGCAGGTCGGAGAGGCGGTTGAGGTAGCGCAGCACCTCGGGATTGACCGGCTGTTCCGTCATCAGCGCCGTGACCGCGCGCTCGGCGCGGCGGGCCACGGTGCGGGCCAGGTGCAGGTGGGCGGCAAGCGGCGTACCGCCGGGCAGGATGAACGAGCGCAGGGTGGCGAGCTCGGCGTTGCAGGCGTCGATGCGTGCTTCCAGATACTCGACCTGGCCAGCCGTGACCCGCAGCGGCGGGTACGGCGGATTCTCCTGCTCCGGCGTGCACAGATCGGCGCCGACATCGAACAGGTCGTTCTGCACCCGGCTCAGCAGCTCGGCGAGCTCGCCTTCGGCGTGGAGCTGGGCCAGGCCGAGGGTGGCGTTGGCTTCGTCCACCGTGCCGAAGGCTTCCACGCGCAGGTCGTGCTTGGCCACGCGGGTGCCATCGCCGAGGCCGGTGTCGCCCTTGTCGCCGGTACGGGTGTAGATCCTGGTCAGCTTGACCATGGCGCCTCCTGGTGCGTTGCCGGCCGGCTCACAGCCGGCGGGCCTGGGCCTCGGCGTTGCCGATGTAGCTGGCCGGCGTCAGCGCCTTGAGCTCGGTCTTGACCTCGGCTGGCAGTTCCAGCGTGTCGATGAAGGCGGCAAAGCCGGCCTGGTCGATGCGCTTGCCGCGGGTCAGCTCCTTGAGCTTTTCGTAGGGCTTCTCGATGCCGTAGCGACGCATCACCGTCTGGATCGGCTCGGCGAGCACCTCCCAACTGGCGTCGAGATCCTCGGCCAGGCGCGCCGGATTGGCCTCAAGCTTGCCGATGCCCTTGAGCGCCGCCTCGTAGGCGATCAGGCCATAGGCCAGGCCGACGCCGAGGTTACGCAGCACGGTGGAGTCGGTGAGGTCGCGCTGCCAGCGGGAGATCGGCAGCTTCTGCGCCAGATGGCCGAGCACCGCGTTGGCCAGGCCCAGGTTGCCCTCGGAGTTCTCGAAGTCGATGGGGTTGACCTTATGCGGCATGGTCGAGGAGCCGATCTCGCCCTCGACGGTCTTCTGCTTGAAGTAGCCCAGCGAGATGTAGCCCCATACGTCGCGGTCGAAGTCGATCAGCACGGTGTTGAAGCGGCAGATGGCGTCGAACAGCTCGGCGATATAGTCGTGGGGCTCGATCTGGGTGGTGTAGGGGTTGAAGGTCAGCCCCAGACCCTCGACGAAGGTGCGCGCGTTGGCCTCCCAGTCCACCTCCGGATAGGTGGCCAGGTGGGCGTTGTAGTTGCCCACCGCGCCGTTGATCTTGCCGAGGATCTCGACGCTCTCGATCTGGGCGAGCTGGCGGCGCAGGCGGTAGGCGACGTTGGCCATCTCCTTGCCCAGGGTGGTGGGGCTCGCCGTCTGGCCATGGGTGCGCGAGAGCATTGGCAGGGCGGCATGCTCATGGGCCAGCTTGGCAATCTCTTCGGTGACGCGCTGCATCACCGGTAGCAGTGTCTTCAGGCCGTGGGCGAGCATCACGCCGTAGGAGAGATTGTTGATGTCTTCGCTGGTGCAGGCGAAGTGCACGAACTCGGTGATGGCGTGCAGCTCCGGCTGCGCGACGATCTTCTCCTTGATGAAGTATTCCACCGCCTTGACGTCGTGGTTGGTGGTGCGCTCGATCTCCTTGATGCGTTCGGCGTCGGCCAGCGAGAAGTCGCGAATCATGGCCTCGAGGAAAGCGGTGGCCTCCGCCGAGAGCGGCGGGACTTCGACGATCCCGCCCTGTTCGGCAAGACGCTGCAGCCAACGGATCTCGACGATCACGCGGGCGCGGATCAGGCCGAACTCGCTGAAGTGTTCACGCAGGCTCGTGGCCTTGTTGCCGTAGCGGCCGTCGACGGGAGAGAGGGCGGTAAGAGCGGTGAGGGGCAGGGGAGCGGCTTGCATGGTCGTCATCCGGTGCGTGTAGGAAATGGAGTGAGGGAAACGGGTATCAGCCCAGCTGGTCCAGGGCGTTCTTGAGAGCGCCGCGCTGGAGCACGAGCCTCCAGCGGCGGCCACCCTGCTGGTGCCAGAGCAGGGCGAAGCGGATGCCGGCGAGCAGGATGGCGCGTACCCGCTCGGGCATCATGCGGCTTTGCAGCATCGAGGGGTCGCCCTGTACCACGATGCGAGTCTTCAGGGTCGAGAGCGTCTCCTGATAGGCCTCGCCGAGGCTGGCGATGACGTTCTCGTGGGTGGCGCCGAAGTGCTCGGCCTGGCCCTGGATACGGCTGAGGTGCTGGCCGAGCGTGCTCATCATGGCGTTGTCGCTGCGCAGCTTGCTCATTAGCAGCAGCAGCGAGAAGCCGTAGCGCAGCACCACCGGATTGGCCTGGCGGCGCCCCACCACGGCTTCGAGCACCTCGAGGCCGCGGCGCAGGTTGTTGGGGTGGCCGCCGTAGATCGCCTCGAAGCTTTCCGGGTCGGTGTCCAGCGTGGCGCGAATCAGGGTTTCCCAGGGGCGCGGTTCGACCTGCCCGGTGCGGGCCAGCTCGTCGACCAGGCTGGCGGCCTGGAACACGCCGGCCAGTGCCAGCGCCTGGCGCGCGGCGGGGGTGTCGGGAGCGCGATGTATGGGAGTGGTGTTCATGCGCCGGTCTCCTCGGCATTCCAGATATCGCGAATCACGCCGCCGCCCAGACAGATCTCGCCGTCGTAGAGCACCAGCGACTGACCGGGCGTGACGGCACGCTGGGAATCAATGAAGCGCACCTCGACGCCGCCATCCGGGAGCGTGCGCATGTGGCACGGCACGTCGCTCTGGCGGTAGCGGGTCTTGGCGGTAAGGCGACCCTCGGCGGCGGGGGGCTCGCCGGCCACCCAGTCCATCGCCTCGGTGGCCAGCGAATCGGTATACAGCAGCGGGTGGTGCTTGCCCTGCACCGCGACCAGCACGTTGCGTTGGAGATCCTTGCCTGCCACGTACCAGGGCGCCTCGGGATGGTTGGCCAGCCCGCCGATGCCGAGCCCCTGGCGCTGGCCCAGGGTGTAGTACATCAGCCCCATGTGCTCGCCGATCACTTCGCCCTCGGGCGTCTCGATCACCCCCGGCTGGGCCGGCAGGTACTGCTGCAGGAAGTCGCGGAAACGTCGTTCGCCGATGAAGCAGATACCGGTGGAGTCCTTCTTGCGGGCGGTGGCCAGGCCGTGGCGCTCGGCAATGGCGCGCACCTCGGGCTTCTCCAGCTCTCCCACCGGGAACAGCGTGCGGGCGATGGCGGCCTCCGGTACGGCGTGCAGGAAGTAGCTCTGGTCCTTGTTGGGATCGATGCCCTTGAGCAGCCGCGGCCGACCGTGGCGCACACCGCTACGAACATAGTGGCCGGTGGCGATCTTCTCGGCGCCGAGCATCTCGGCGTACTCGAGGAACACCTTGAACTTGATCTCGCGGTTGCACAGGATGTCCGGGTTCGGCGTGCGTCCGGCCTTGTACTCGGCCAGGAAGTGCTGGAAGACATTGTCCCAGTACTCGGCGGCAAAGTTGGCCGTATGCAGCTTGATGCCGAGCTTTTCGCACACGGCCTGGGCGTCCGCCAGATCGGCCTTGGCGGTACAGTACTCGGTGCCGTCGTCCTCGTCCCAGTTCTTCATGAACAGGCCTTCGACCTGATAACCCTGCTCCAGCAGCAGCAGGGCGGAAACGGAGGAGTCGACGCCGCCGGACATGCCGACGATCACCTTGCCTGAGGTGGCGGTCATGGGCGCTCTCGGGTTGAGTGGGTCGCAAATGGGCGGGGATTATACCCCATGTCGGCGTGCAGCTTCATCCTGTGAGAGGGCGAGACGAAGACGTGAGCGCTAATTGACCGGCCGGCCAGTTAGCGCTATCTTCGGCGCATGAATCAAAGAACCCAGATCCGCGATCCCGAACTGACCCGCGCCCGCATCCTCGAGGCGGCGGAAGCGCTGTTCGTCGAGCAAGGCTTTTCCGCCGTCAAGCTCAGCGAGCTGGCGCGTGCGGCCGAGGTGACCAAGAGCCTGATCCACCACCACTTCGGCAGCAAGGAGCAGCTGTGGGAGGCGGTCAAGGATCGCGCCTTCGAGCGCTACTTCACCGCCCAGATGGCGATGCTGGAGGAGGCCGGCGAGCCGGATGCCGCGCTGCTGCGCAGCTCGGTGGAAGCCTACTTCCATTTTCTGCGTGAAAACCCCGGCGTGGTGCGCCTGTTCGCCTGGACCCATCTGGAAGGGGACAACCACTGCAGTGAGCTCGACAGCCAGCTCGTCGGGGCAGGGGCCGAGTGGGTACGGCAGACCCAGTTGCGCGGCCTGCTGCGGGCCGACATCAACCCCACGCATATCATCGCCGTTTTCGTGATGACCTGTACCCAGTGGTTCGAGGCCAAGTGCCATCACCAGCACTGGCCGGGCATGGGCTCCGACGAGGCGTTCCTGGAAGATTTCCTGAAGATCTTCATGGAAGGCGTAACGCCGCGAGAGTGAGTGTTTTTTTACGCGAATAACTGACCGGTCGGCCAGTTCATGGGTGGGCCAACCAATACTGATTTATGTCAACAGAGTTCGATGGAGGGAAGAGCGATGGGGAGGGTGGTGCGTGCAAGCCTTGCGGCTTCGCTGATGCTGACGGCGGTTCTGCTGATGGGCTGCGACGCGGCACCGGCGCAGGTCGAGCGTATCGAGGAGCCGCTGCCCAGCGTACGCAGTGAAGCGGTGCAGCTGGTGCCGGACGAGGTGAGATATCGCTTTCCCGGCGTGGTGCGAGCCAGCGAGCGTGCGGCCCCGGCCTTTCTGCATGGTGGTGTACTGCGCGAGCGCCATGTGGTGCGCGGTCAGCGGGTCGACCAGGGGGAGCCGCTGGCCACGCTGCACAACCCGGCCATGGCACCGGCGTTCGCCGCGGCCGAGGCGCGGGTACGTGAGCTGGACGCCAGCCTGAGCCGCCTGGGGCGCGACGTGGAGCGTGCCCGTACCCTGCGTGAGCGTAACCTGAGTCCCGAAGAGGAGCTGGATCGGCTGCGTTCGGAGCGTGAGGCTCTGGCCCAGGCCCGCGAGCAGGCTCTGGCACAGCGCGACGAGGCTCAGGCGCAGCTCGATGAACTGACCCTGCGCGCACCGTTCGCCGCCGAGGTGATCGACCTGGATGCCGAGCCCGGCGATTTCGTTGCGGCCGGCCAGCCGATCATGCAGTTGGCCGGAGTGGCCGAGCGTGAGGTGGCCATCCGTGTGCCGGCCAATCTTGCCGCGCGCTTGGAGCTCGGGCAGCCGGCAAGCGTTGCGCCGACGTTCGGCACTCAGCGTATCGCCGGGGAGATCGCTCATGTTGGGCGGGCGGGAGACAGCATGGCGCCGGTCATCGTCACCATCCCCGCCGATGGCGCCCTGGCGTTGGGCGAGCCGGTGCGGGTCCAGCTCGAGATCGCCGCCCCTGCGGTCACGCGGGTGCCGCTGGCGGCAGTGGTCGATCCCGCCGGTAGCGCGCCCTACGTGCTGACCATCGGCGATGACGACACCATTCGACGTGCTCCCGTGACGCCGGGGCGCCTGGCCGGCGGCTGGGTGTCGGTGAACGGCGAGGGGCTGGCACCGGGTGACCGGGTGGTGACGGCAGGGCAGGGGCGCCTGGAAGAGGGCATGCGGGTGAGGGTGTTGCCATGAGCTGGATGCTTGCCTCGCTGCGTTACAAACGCCTGATCCTGACCGTCACGCTGCTGCTGGCGCTGCTGGGCCTGGTGGCCTGGGTGGCGATGGACCGCCAGGAGGACCCGTTCTTCCCCTATCGCTTCGGCCAGGTGCTGGTGCCCTATCCCGGCGCGGAGCCGGAACAGGTCGAGCGGCTGGTGCTCAACCCTCTCGAAGAGGAGCTGGCCCAGGTCGAGGAGGTCAACGACATCATCGGGACCGCGCGTCTCGGCGTGGCTCACGTTACCATCGAGATGCACGAGCACGTCTACGACACTGATGCCGCCTGGGAGCAGGTGCGTATCGCCGTGAACCGGGCCATGCGGCAGTTCCCCGACGGCGTGGGGGAGGCGGAGATCAGCGACCGCGATTCCGATACCCACGGCATCGTGCTGGCGTTGACCGGCTCGGACGATCTGCTCGACCTGCGCGAGGCGGCCAAGCGCCTGCGCCGCGACCTGTTCCGCCTCAAGGAGGTTTCCCGCATCGACCTGCTCGCCGACCCGGGCCAGCAGGTGGTGGTGGGCTGGGACGATACGCTGGCCGAGATGACCGGGCTTGATGCCCGGGCGCTCGGCGATCAGCTCGCCATGCGCAACCTGACCACTTCCGGCGGCACATTGGAAATGGCGGGGCGCTCCCTGGTACTCGACCCGCTCACCGAATTCGGTTCGCTGGAGGAGCTCGCCGCCACCCCGATTCGTACCCGACAGGGCGAGCTGGTACCGCTCGGCGAACTCACCGACGTCAGCCTGGCACCGCAGGAGCCCGCCACCGCTCGCATGTGGCACGACGGACGCCCGGCGGTGGCGCTGGGGGTGGTGCTCGCCAACGACCGGGGCAACGCCGTTCGCTTCGGCAAACAGCTGCGCGAGCTTGTAGATGAGCTGCGTCCCGCCTACGCCCCGCTTGCCATCGAGGAGACCTTCTATCAGCCGCACTGGGTCGAGCGACGTCTGGCGGAGCTGGGCTTCTCGCTGCTGCTGGGGGTCGCCATTCTCGGCGTGCTGCTGTTCCTGGTCATGGGGTTGCGGCTGGGGCTCGCGGTGATGGTGATCGTGCCGCTGGTGACCTTTTCCGCCCTGGCCTTGTACGCCATGGGCGGCGGCGTGCTGCACCAGATCGCCGTGGCCGGCATGGTGATCGCGCTGGGCATGCTGGTGGACAACGCCATCGTGATGGTCGAGAACATCCAGTACCACCGCGACCAGGGGCGTTCGGCCATGCAGGCCGTGACCCGCTCGGTGCGGGAGCTGGCCACACCCTTGCTGGCGGCGACCGGCACCACCCTGGCCGCTTTCGTGCCGCTGCTGCTTTCTGGTGGCAACACCGCCGACTTCACCCGTGCCATTCCCATCATGGTGATGCTGACCCTGGCGGTGAGCTACGTCTATGCGGTATTCGTCACCCCGGTGTTCGCCGCTGGTATCCTCAAGCCCCGGCTGGCGGCAGGCCGCGAGCGGCTGCAGGCCATCGGCCAGCATGTCGGCCGGGTCGCCGTGCGCTGGCCGCTGGCAGTGTTGGTGGGGGCGGGCATTCTGCTGGTGGCTGCCATCGCCATGCTGCCGCTGCTCGATCACGACTTCTTTCCCGACACCGATCGCGACCAGCTCATCGTCGACCTCAATTTCCCCGAGGGCACCCACCTCGACTACACCGCCTATCAGGCCGAGGTGCTGGCTGCCGAGCTGGCTGCGCGTCCGGCGGTGCAGGCGGTGCACCGCTTCGCCGGCTTCAGCGGTCCGCGCTTCTACTACAACCTGGTCGAGCAGCCGCGCCAGTCGCACCTGGCGCGGCTGGTGGTGGAGGCCGAAAGTGCCGATGACCTGCCCGCGCTGATGACCTGGGTGCGAACCGTGGCGCCGGAGTGGCTGCCAGAGGCCGAGGTGGTGGCGCGCCGGCTGGGGCAGGGGCCACCGCTGGAAGCGCCGGTGGAGATTCGCGTATTCGCTGAGGATCGCGCTGCCCTGGCCGACGCCGCCGGTGCGATTCTCAGCGTGGTGCGGGCGGCCGAGGGGGCCCGGGATGCGCGCCATCGCCTGGGCGAGGGGCTGGCCACCCTGCGGGTCGAGACCGACGATGCCCGCGCCGCCGAATACGGCCTCTCGCGACACGACGTGGCCATGGCCCTGGCCGGTGCCAGCCGCGGCATCGAGGTCAGCGCCTGGCGTGCCGAGCGCGACCCGGCCCCGCTGCTGGTGCGTGCGCCGGAGGGCGAGCGTTTCTCACTCGAGGGGCTCGAAGGGCTGCGTCTGACCGCGGCCGACGGGCGTTCGCTGCCGCTGGGTGAGATCGCCAACCTGACGCCCGCCTGGCGCCCGGCGGTGATCCAGCATCGCGGCCTGCAGCGCATGACGGCGGTGCTCGCCGAGGTGGCGGATGGCTGGACCTACGACGGCGTATTGGGCGACATCCTGCCGCGCCTGGAGGCGCTCGAGCTGCCGCCCGGAGTCAGCTACAGCGTCGGCGGCGCGGCTGAATCCGCCGGCGATGCCAATACTGCGCTGTTCCAGACGCTGCCGTTCGGCGGCCTGCTGCTGGTGGTCTTCCTGCTCGCCCAGTTCAACTCCTTCCGCCAGTTGTTCATCGTGCTGACCACGCTGCCGCTGGCGATCATCGGCGTGGTGCCGGGGCTGTGGCTGACCGGCCAGCCGTTCGGCTTCACTGCCATTCTGGGCGTGGTGGCGCTGGTCGGCATCGTGGTCAACAACGCCATCGTGCTGATCGACCTGATGAATGCCAACCGGCGCCAGGGCGAATCGGTGAGCGAGGCCGTGGTCTCGGCAGTGGCTCGGCGCACACGGCCGGTACTGCTCACCACCGCCACCACCGTGGCCGGCCTGGTGCCGCTGACTCTGACCCAGTCGACGCTGTGGCCGCCGATGGCCTGGGCGATCATCTCCGGGCTGGTGGCCTCGACGCTGCTGACGCTGCTGGTGATCCCGGCGCTCTATCGGTTGCTGATACGAGACTAGAGCTCGTGCACCGCGTCCATGGGGTAGAAGCGTGCCGCCAGGGCATCGCGAATGCGGCGCAGCACCAGCGGGCTGCGCATGCGTCCCTGGCGTTCGAGCTCCTCGACCTCGTCGAGGGTCAGCCAGTGCACGGCGACGATGGCGGGGTCGAGCGGGTTGCCCAGGTGAGCCAGGGCCATGCCGAAGAAGCCGTGGCTGTGGAAGGTTTCGCCGCTCGGCGTCTGATAGACGTAAAGACCGAGATAGTCGGTGATGCCCACCTGCCAGGCGGTCTCCTCGCGCAGTTCGCGCAGGGCGGCTTCCTTCAATCTCTCGCCGGGCTCCAGATGGCCGGCGGGCTGATTGAACAGGGTGACCTTGCTGCCTCGGGGGGCCTCTTCCACCATCAGAAAGCGACCGGCGCGCTCCACGACGGTAGCCACGGTGACGTGCGGTTGCCAGCGGCTCATCGTTGTTCTCCTCTGCCTTTACGGGGCGGCGGTCGCCGGGTCGTGATGCGCGGGGCATGCAGGGTTTCGCGGCGCCATTCTCCCGGTGCCAGCCCGTCCAGGCGCCAGGGGCCGATGGCCACGCGCACCAGGCGCAGGGTGGGGTGACCGACATGAGCGGTCATGCGTCTGACCTGGCGGTTGCGGCCCTCGCTGATGGTCAGCTCCAGCCAGGTCGTCAAAGGGTGGCGCTTCGGGTCCAGCGGCGGCGTGCGCTCTGCCAGGCCGCTGTTGGCCAGTTGTCGCACCTTGGCCGGGCGGGTCATGCCGTCGCTGAGCGCGACACCTTGACGCAGCGCGTCCAGTGCCGATTCGTCGGGGCTGCCTTCCACCTGCACGCGATAGGTCTTGGGCTGCTTGTGGCGCGGGTCGCTGATGCGCTGGATCAGCGCACCATCGTCGGTCAGCAGCAGCAATCCTTCTGAATCATAGTCCAGCCGTCCTGCAGCGTAGACGCCCGGCACCTTGATGATGTCCGCCAGTGTCGCACGCGGTGCTTCCCCCTTACCGCGGCGATCGGTGAACTGGGAGAGCATACGGTAGGGCTTGTGCAGGAGATAGATGGCGCTCATGGGGCAAAGCTTACCGGCAAGCGGGATGGGATGGGAGGGGGAAACGCGTCAGCCTTATTGACCATACGCCGAGGCGGACGGGCTGATATAATGCGCACGCTCGCCGGGAGCGCCCTCGTCGTTACGGGCCTGCCGTGACTTCGCCACCGGGGCGATGCCAAGCGCATCCCCCGCCAGATGAGAACCGTAGGTGGAGCACGTAGGGACCCCGTTCCAGGCATCGTGAGTGCGCGCAACCGTTCCAGTTATCTGCCATCGCAGCGACCAGAGAGATCAAAGCCACCATGTCAAAAACGCCGAAGATTATCTACACGTTCACCGACGAAGCGCCTGCGCTGGCGACCCATTCGCTGTTGCCGATCATCGACGCCTACACCGACGCCGCGGGTGTCGAGGTGGAAACCCGGGACATCTCCCTGGCGGCCCGTATTCTCTCCCAGTTTCCCGATTACCTAACCGCCGAGCAGCGCGTCGAGGACCACCTCGCCGAGCTGGGCGCCCTGGCCAAGACGCCGGAAGCCAACATCATCAAGCTGCCCAACATCAGCGCCTCCATGCCGCAGCTCAGGGCGGCGATCAAGGAACTGCAGGGTCAGGGTTACAAGCTGCCGGAATATCCGGACGAGCCGAAGAACGACGAAGAGAAAGAGATCAAGGCGCGCTACGACAAGGTCAAGGGCAGCGCCGTCAACCCGGTGCTGCGCGAGGGTAACTCCGACCGCCGCGCACCCAAGGCCGTCAAGGAGTACGCGCGCAAGTATCCGCACTCCATGGGTGAGTGGAGCCAGGCTTCGCGCACCCACGTTTCGCACATGCACGGCGGCGACTTCTACCACGGCGAGAAGTCGATGACGCTGGACCGCGCTCGCAACGTGAAGATGGAGCTGATCACCAAGAGCGGCGAGTCGCTGGTGCTCAAGTCCAAGGTCGCGCTGCTCGAAGGCGAGATCATCGACAGCATGTTCATGAGCAAGAAGGCGCTGTGCGAATTCTACGAGCGTGAGATCGAGGACGCGCGCAAGACCGGCGTGATGTTCTCCCTGCACGTCAAGGCGACGATGATGAAGGTCTCGCACCCGATCGTGTTCGGCCACTGCGTCAAGATCTTCTACAAGGACGCCTTCGAGAAGCATGGTGCGCTGTTCGAGGAGCTGGGGGTCGACGTCAACAACGGCATGGTTAACCTCTACGACAAGCTCGACACCCTGCCCGAATCCCAGCGTGAGGAAGTCATCCGCGACCTGCACGCCTGCCACGACCAGCGTCCGGAGCTGGCCATGGTGGATTCGGCCCGCGGCATCACCAACTTCCACTCGCCCAGCGACGTGATCGTCGACGCCTCCATGCCGGCCATGATCCGCGCCGGCGGTCAGATGTACGGTGCCGATGGCCGTATGAAAGACGTCAAGGCGGTGATCCCGGAATCCACCTTCGCGCGGATCTACCAGGAGATGATCAACTTCTGCAAATGGCACGGCGCCTTCGATCCGGCCACCATGGGCACCGTGCCCAACGTCGGCCTGATGGCGCAGAAGGCGGAGGAGTACGGCTCCCACGACAAGACCTTCGAGGTGCCGGCGGACGGCGTTGCGAACATCACCGACCTGGAGACCGGCGAGGTGCTGCTGTCCCAGAACGTCGAGCAGGGCGATATCTGGCGGATGTGTCAGGTCAAGGACGAACCGATCCGCGACTGGGTCAAGCTGGCCGTGGAGCGCTGCCGCGATTCCGGCATGCCGGCGGTGTTCTGGCTCGACCCCTACCGCCCGCACGAGAACGAACTGATCAAGAAGGTGAAGACCTACCTCCAGGATCACGACACCAGCGGTCTCGACATTCAGATCATGTCCCAGGTCCGCGCCATGCGTTATACCCTGGAACGCGTGATCCGTGGCCTCGACACCATCTCGGTGACCGGCAACATCCTGCGTGACTACCTCACCGATCTGTTCCCGATCATGGAGCTCGGCACCAGCGCCAAGATGCTCTCCATCGTGCCGCTGATGGCCGGTGGCGGCATGTTCGAGACCGGTGCCGGCGGCTCGGCGCCGAAGCACGTGCAGCAGCTCCTGGAGGAGAACCACCTGCGCTGGGACAGCCTGGGCGAGTTCCTGGCGCTGACCGCCTCACTGGAACATCTCGCCAAGCGCTTCGGCAATGACCGCGCCGCGCTGCTGGCAGACGCGCTGGACAAGGCCATCGGCCAGTTCCTCGAGAACGACAAGTCGCCCTCGCGCAAGGTCGGTGAGCTGGACAACCGTGGCAGCCACTTCTACCTGGCCCTGTACTGGGCCCAGGCCCTGGCCGCCCAGGACGAGGACGCCAACCTCAAGGCGCTGTTCGGTCGCCTGGCCGAGACCCTGGAAGCCAACGAAGCGACCATTCTCGACGAACTGAATAGCGTACAGGGCCAGCCGGTCGACATCGGCGGCTACTACCATGCCGACGCTGAGCTGGCTCGCGCGGTCATGCGTCCGAGCAAGACCCTGAACGAGGCTCTGGCGCTGGTGGCCAAGGGCTGATGTCCCGCTAGCACCTTCAGGCTCTTACCATTGACCCCCGTCCGCCTACCGGCGGGCGGGGGTCCTTAGGTCATATGGGCCGGTCAGGATGGACGATGCTATACTCCGCGCTCCACTGAACATACCAGACAGGGGAGTTCTCATGGGGTATCAGAAAATTGTCGTCCCTGAAGGCGGCGAGAAGATTACCGTCAACGCCGACAACACCCTGAACGTACCGAACAATCCGATCATCCCGTTCATAGAGGGTGATGGCATTGGCGTCGACGTCACACCGGCGATGAAGATCGCCATCGACGCCGCCGTGCAGAAGGCCTACAACGGCGAGCGCAAGATCCACTGGATGGAAGTCTACGCCGGCGAGAAGGCCACCCAGGTCTACGATGCCGATACCTGGCTGCCGGAAGAGACCCTGGAGGCCGTCCAGGAGTACGTCGTTTCCATCAAGGGGCCCCTGACCACGCCCGTGGGCGGTGGCATCCGCTCGCTCAACGTGGCCCTGCGTCAGAAGCTCGACCTCTACGTCTGCCTGCGTCCGGTGCGCTGGTTCGAAGGCGTGCCGAGCCCGGTCAAGAAGCCCGCCGACGTCGACATGGTGATCTTCCGTGAGAACTCCGAAGACATCTATGCCGGCATCGAGTGGAAGGCCGGTACCCCGGAAGCTGACAAGGTGATCAAATTCCTGCGTGAGGAGATGGGTGTCACCAACATTCGTTTCCCCGAGAACTGCGGCATCGGCGTCAAGCCGGTCTCCGAGGAGGGGACCAAGCGTCTGGTGCGTCAGGCCCTGCAGTACACCGTGGACAACGACCGTGAATCGCTGACCCTGGTGCACAAGGGCAACATCATGAAGTTCACCGAGGGCTCCTTCAAGGATTGGGGCTACGAGGTCGCCAAGGAGGAGTTCGGTGCCGAGCTGCTCGACGGCGGTCCGTGGATGCAGTTCAAGAATCCCAAGACCGGCAAGACCATTGTGGTCAAGGATGTCATCGCCGATGCCATGCTGCAGCAGATCCTGCTGCGTCCGGCCGAGTACGACGTCATCGCCACCCTGAATCTCAACGGCGACTATCTCTCCGACGCCTTGGCGGCGGAAGTGGGCGGTATCGGTATCGCGCCGGGCGCCAACCTGGCCGACGCCGTGGCCATGTTCGAGGCCACCCACGGCACGGCACCGAAGTACGCCGGCCAGGACAAGGTCAATCCCGGATCGGTGATCCTCTCCGCCGAGATGATGCTGCGCCACATGGGCTGGGTCGAGGCTGCCGACCTCGTGCTCAAGGGCATGGAGAAGGCCATTGCCAAGGGCGAGGTCACCTATGACTTCCATCGCCTGATGGACAATGCCAAGCTGCTCAAGTGCTCCGAGTTCGGCCAGGCGGTCGCGGACAACATGTAAGCGGATCGTCGACTCACCGGGCCCCCGTCCGCCTGGCGGACGGGGGCCTTTTACGTATCAACCTGAACCCTGCCGGTCTGTTCTCGTCTAACCTGAGATGCCAGGTGACCGGCTTGTCGAGATGGTGTGTGGCTTTTATGTTCGAGATTGAAGACACGAGCGCATGGGAGTCGGTCGGCGTCGTGGCAGGCATGACGCGACCGCCGCGTCCCGAAGAGCAGGATGACGGCGATCTCGCCGTGCAGCCTGCCGACCCCGAAGTGGCGCGCCCGCCGATGTACAAGGTGGTGCTGCACAACGACGACTACACCCCCATGGAGTTCGTGGTGGAAGTGCTGCAAAGCTTCTTCCACATGGACAGCGAAACCGCCGTGCAGGTAATGCTCACGGTACATACTCAAGGCAAGGCGACCTGCGGCATCTTTACCCGCGACATCGCGGAAACCAAATGTCATCAGGTCAATCAATATGCAAGAGAGTGTCAGCACCCGTTGCTCAGCGACATCGAAGCGGCGGACTGACGACTCCCGGCCTGCTCGAGACGGGACAGGAATGGCAGTCGTTGAGTGAAGAGACTTGCAACGGCAGCGTTTGTGCCCGATGTTGAAGGTGCCGGACCACGAAAGATCCGATGCAAGCCCTAAGCGGCGAGAAGGGGACTGCCATGCTGAGCAAAGAACTTGAACTGACCCTGAACACGGCATTTACCGTGGCCCGCTCCAAGCGGCACGAGTTCATGACCGTGGAGCACCTGCTGCTGGCGCTGCTCGACAATGCCTCGGCGGCAGACGTGCTGCGAGCCTGTGGGGCCAACCTCGACAAGTTGCGGTCCGACCTGCAGGATTTCATCAATTCCACCACCCCGCTGATTCCCGAGGACCAGAGCGACCGCGAGACCCAGCCGACCCTGGGTTTTCAACGCGTGCTGCAGCGTGCCGTGTTCCACGTGCAGTCCTCCGGCAAGAGTGAAGTAACCGGGGCCAACGTCCTGGTGGCCATCTTCTCCGAGCAGGAGAGCCAGGCGGTCTACTTCCTCAAACAGCAGAACGTGGCCCGGGTCGATGCGGTTAATTACATCGCCCACGGCATTTCCAAGGTGGCGGGACACGGCCAGAGCCCTTCGTCTTCGCCCAGCGATAGCGAAGAGGCCGAAGAGGGTAGCGGCGAGACCAGCGCCAACCCGCTCACCGGCTACGCCACCAACCTCAACGAGCAGGCGCGGATGGGCAAGATCGATCCGCTCATCGGGCGTGAGCACGAGCTCGAGAGGGTGATCCAGATTCTCGCCCGGCGGCGCAAGAACAACCCGCTGCTGGTAGGCGAGGCCGGCGTGGGCAAGACTGCCATTGCCGAGGGTCTGGCCAAGCGCATCGTCGAAGAGGACGTGCCCGAGGTCATCGGCGACGCCGTGGTCTACGCCCTCGACATGGGTGCCTTGCTGGCCGGTACCAAGTATCGCGGCGATTTCGAGAAGCGTCTGAAGAGCCTGCTGGCGGAGCTGAAGAAACAGCCCAACGCCATCCTCTTCATCGACGAGATCCACACCGTGATCGGTGCCGGGGCGGCTTCCGGCGGGGTGATGGATGCCTCCAACCTGCTCAAGCCTCTGCTCTCCTCGGGTGAGCTGCGCTGCATCGGCTCCACCACTTTCCAGGAGTTCCGCGGCATCTTCGAGAAGGATCGGGCGCTGGCACGTCGTTTCCAGAAGGTCGACGTCATGGCCCCTTCGGTGGACGACACCATCCGCATCCTCAAGGGGCTGCGCTCGCGCTTCGAGGAGCATCATCGACTCAAGTACACCGATGCGGCGCTGGAGAGCGCGGCTCGCCTGGCGGATCGCTACATCAACGATCGCCATCTGCCCGACAAGGCCATCGACGTGATCGACGAGGCCGGCGCCCATCAGCGCCTGCTGCCGCCGGAGGTGCGGGTCGATACCATCGACGTGGATCAGGTCGAGGCGGTGGTGGCATCGATCGCGCGAATTCCGCCCAAGAGCGTGTCCAGCTCCGATCGCAAGCTGCTCGAGAACATGGATCGCGACCTGAAGATGCTGGTGTTCGGTCAGGACGAGGCCATCGACAGCCTCTCCGCCGCCATCAAGCTGTCTCGGGCCGGTCTCAAGTCTCCCGACAAGCCGGTGGGCAGCTTCCTCTTCGCCGGCCCCACCGGGGTGGGCAAGACCGAAGTGGCGCGTCAGCTGGCGAGGATCATGGGCATTGAGCTGGTGCGCTTCGACATGTCGGAATACATGGAGCGCCACACCGTGTCGCGGCTGATCGGTGCCCCCCCGGGCTACGTCGGCTACGACCAGGGTGGTCTGCTCACCGAGGCGATCACCAAGCAGCCGCACTGCGTGCTGCTGCTCGACGAGATCGAAAAGGCGCATCCGGAAGTCTTCAACCTGCTGCTGCAGGTGATGGACCACGGCCGGCTCACCGACAACAACGGGCGTGAGGCGGACTTCCGCCATGTGATCGTGATCATGACCTCGAACGCCGGTGCCGAGCAGCAGGCTCGCCGCTCGATCGGCTTCCAGACCCAGGATCACTCCACCGATGCCATGGAGGTCATTCGCAAGACCTTCTCGCCGGAGTTCCGCAACCGCCTGGACGGCATCATCCAGTTCCACTCCCTGCCCACCTCGGTGGTACGCAGCGTGGTGGACAAGTTCCTGGTGGAGCTGCAGGCGCAGCTCGACGAGAAGCGGGTGCAGTTGGATGTGGACATGGCCGCGCGGGACTGGCTGGCCGAGAAGGGCTACGACCCCAGCATGGGCGCAAGGCCCATGACGAGGCTGATCCAGGAGAAACTCAAGAAGCCGCTGGCGGAGCTGATCCTGTTCGGGGAGCTATCCGAGCATGGAGGAGTGGTTCACGTCACGGTGGAGGATGGCGAACTGCATCTCTCCACGGAGTCGGAAATGGCCGACGCGCCCTGAGCCCAGGGTGGTCTCGACCTCGCACAGCGCCCTGTCTCCGGACGGGGCGTTGTCGTGTCGAAGGTGCGTCGCTGCCAGGCGCCCGCGTTCGCTCAGCGTGAGCGATAGACGATACGGCCCTTGGTCAGGTCGTAGGGGGTCAGCTCGACCTTGACCTTGTCGCCGGTGAGAATGCGGATGTAGTTCTTGCGCATCTTGCCCGAGATGTGGGCGGTCACGACGTGGCCGTTTTCCAGCTCGACGCGAAAGGTGGTGTTGGGAAGGGTATCGACGACGACGCCTTCCATTTCGATATGGTCTTCACGTGCCATATAGGCGGTTCCTCGCTGATGACGATGGTCTGTTTGCTTCAGTCTAATTTCTTGCGTGGCGGCCAAGAGCCTTGGGCGTCATGGCCACCCACGACAGGCCCGGGCGCACCGACGAACGGCGCGCCCGTCCCTAGGATAGCGCGATATTGTGCCGCAAGCCGGGCGTCAAGGCAAAGCGGGCCGTATCAGGACGAGGACGAAGTGGCCAACAGGCGTCGCCAGTGCCGTCCTTCCAGTGCTTCCAGCGGGCGGTAGGCCTCCTTGTAGGCCATCTTGCGGCATTGGCGGATCCAGTAGCCGAGATAGACGTGGGGCAACCCCTCGCGGTAGGCCTGGTTCAACAGGCTCAGTACGGCAAAGGTCCCGAGCGAGCGCCGATCGAAGTCCGGGTCCGGCTCGAAGAAGGTGTAAATGGCGGAGAGGCCGTGCTCCAGGCGGTCGAAGGCGGACACGGCGATCAAGCGCCCATCCAGGCGGAACTCGAGCAGCCGCGAGTAGGGCTCGTCCAGGGTCAGGAAGGTGCGGTACTGCTCGCGACTGGGGGGGAACATGTCGCCATCCCAGTGGCGTACCTGGATGTAGCGCTCATAGAGCGCATAGTGCTCGGCGTCGAACAGTGCCGGTCGCTCGACCAGCGTCAAGTCTGCGTTGCGCCTGGCAATCCGCCGCTGGCTGCGGCTGGGCTGGAAGTCGTCGACCGGTATACGCACCGAGACGCAGGCACTGCAGCCCTCGCAGTGAGGGCGGTAGAGGTGGCGTCCGCTGCGGCGAAAGCCGAGCAGGGCCAGCGAGTCGTAGATTCCCTGCCCATGCGACTCCTGAGGGTCGAGAAACAGAGTCGTGGCTTCGTGCCCCTCCAGGTAGCTGCAGGCGTGCGGTACGGTCAGGAAGAAACGCAGGTCCCTTATCGGATGACGAGGCGCATTGCTGCTCACGGGGGTCGCCTCCTTAAGTGAGTGCCGTCAGGGGTTCGACGCGGGATGAGTCATCCGGTAACCCCCAGCAGGGCAGGGGATATTGGCCATCCGCTTGTTCCGACGTCGCCAGACATGATTCAAGATAGTTGATGAACTCGGTGCGAGCGATGTCGCGTGCGCCCAGACTGGCGAGGTGGCTGGTGTGCATCTGGCAGTCGATCAGGCGCCCGCCGCCCGCGCGCATGGCGCGTACCAGATGCACGAGGGCAACCTTGGAAGCATCGCTGGTTCGCGAGAACATCGACTCGCCGAAGAAAACCGGTCCCATGGCCACGCCGTAGAGCCCGCCGACCAGCTCGGCCCCGCGCCATACCTCTACCGAGCGGGCATAGCCGAGGCGATGCAGCGTCACGTAGGCGGCATGCATCTCCTCGGTGATCCAGGTGCCCGGCTGGCCTTTCCGGGGCGCGGCGCAGGCCCTGACGATAGCCTCGAAGGCGTGATCGAAGGTGACCTGAAGGCCGCCGTTGCGTAGCCGCTTCTCCAGGCTGCGAGTGATGCGCAGCTCATCGGGGAACAGCACCATGCGCGGGTTCGGACACCACCACAGGATGGGCTGATCATCGCTGTACCAGGGGAAGATGCCGTGCCGGTAGGCCGCCAGCAGCCATTCGGGCGTGAGTTCACCGCCCGCTGCCAGCAAGCCTTCCGGGTCACGCAGCGCGTGCGAAACGGGCGGAAAACGCACGGGGCGCGCGGGAAGCCAGGACAGCATCGAAGGACGCTCCTCGTCAGCAAGAATACCTCTAGTCTGACGCCGCAGCCGATTTGGCTCAAGCGACCTGCGTCACCACTGTGCCGAGGCCTGTACTCCCGGTATGATGGCGGCTGAATTCAATCTGCTTCATGCAAGTCGAGAAAGGCACCGTTGCCGTAACGGTGCGAGGGGGTTGGCGAGTTGAGTGCAAAGGAAAAAGGCGTGCCGCGGCGCGCAACGGAGGAGAGCCCCCAGCAGCCGACCACACGCCTGGCAATCCATCTGCAGGGCGTGGCCCGGGAAGGGGCAATCATTCTTCTGCTGGCGGCCTGCGTGTTCCTGCTGCTGGCGCTGTTCAGCTATCAGGCTACCGATCCCGGCTGGTCGCATCGCGGCCCTGAAACCGAGGTCGGCAATTGGATGGGTCCTTTCGGTGCCTGGCTGGCCGACGTGCTGTATTCATTGTTCGGCGCCAGCGCGTTGTGGTGGCCCGGCATGCTGGGCTTTGCCGGATGGTGGCTGATTCGCCATCGCCGTGTGCAGATCGAATGGGACGCCACGGCCGTTGCCGTACGCCTGGGTGGCCTGGTGCTGCTGCTGCTGGGCACCACCACGCTGGGAGCGCTGCATTTCTACAGCCCCAACAGCGTATTGCCTTATGCCTCGGGCGGCATCCTCGGTGAGGGGCTGGTGGGTGCGCTGGTGCCGCTGGTCGAATCGGGTGGCACCGGTCTGCTGGCCGTGGCGGCCATGCTGTGCGGCTTCCCGCTGTTCAGCGGGCTCTCCTGGCTGATGGTGATGGATGAGCTGGGCTATCGCTTCCTGCGTCTGTGGCGCTGGGCGGCTTCTCCGTTCGGCCTGGTGCGCGAGCGGCATGAGCCGCGCTGGCGCGAGGGCGATGATCAGGATGAGCCAGATCATGACGCCCAGGCACCAGCCGAGCCGGCGCCACGGCGTTGGCAGTTCTGGCGGCGGCGTCACGGCGGCGCCGATACCGAGGTGCCTTCGCTGCGTGAGCCGGGGCTAGACCCCACCTTTGGCGACGACGGCGACACCGATATTCCCTGGGACGTGCCCGAGCGCACGCCTTCGGCGAAGCGACCGGATGCCGCCTACACGGCCCGCCGCGACGACGCCACCGCCGGCTCGCGGCCTGCCGCTGCCTCTGTCACTGCCTCTGTCGCTACTACCAGCGCTGCGATGTCGGCGACGCCGAGTGCGGCTGCCGCCGGGCCGCTTGCCGCCGCTGCTGCACTCAAGGCCAGCCGTGACGACGAGCCGGTGCCCACCGCCGCCATGCCGCTACGCGCTACCGACGATGTAAGGCCGCCGACTGCCAAGGCCGGCTCTCCCGGCTTTCAGCCACCCGATCCCGAGGCGGCGCCGTCCGCGGCGAAGCCCGCAGCCCCCGAACCTGCTGCGCCGAGTGGGGAAGTGCGGCGCGAGGAAGCGCGGCGTGAGCCAGGGCTCGGCGACCTGCAGCCCGAAGAGCCGACCGATGCCTACGAGCCGCGGCTGAACTGGAACCACGTGGGTGGTGACGACTTCGAGGACGAAGGCGGTCTCGACGAGGCGGATGAGTACGAGACCTTGCCGCCTCAGACGGTCGACACTGCGCAACGCTCCGCTGCCTACTCCGATCAGGCCGAAGGGCTGCGGGCCTGGCGTGACTCGGCCAGCCGGCCGTCCGCCATGGACGAGCCTCCGTCGCCGTTCGTCGAGAACGAGGAAGGTAACGAGAACGAAGACGAAAGCGAAACTGGCGGCAGAATCGCCACTGCCGAACAGGCGCGTGCCGCGGCCGCGGAGCCCGATGGCCCCACGCTGTGGACGGTGGAGCATCTGCAGAGCCAGCGGCCCACCCTCGACGACATGCCGGAGCCGGACGGCGAGCTGCCCAGCCTGCGCCTGCTCACCCCGCCGGAGCCGCACCAGCAGAACTACACCGAGCAGCAGCTGGCCGACATGGCCGAACTGCTCGAGACCCGCCTGCGCGAGTATGGCGTCAAGGCCGAGGTGGTGCACACCTGGCCGGGGCCAGTGATCACCCGCTTCGAGATCAAGCCCGCTGCCGGCGTGAAGGTGTCGAAGATCAGCAACCTGGCCAAGGATCTGGCGCGCTCGCTGATGGTCAAGAGCGTGCGTGTGGTGGAGGTCATTCCCGGGCGGCCCACGGTGGGCATTGAGATACCCAATCCGCACCGGGCGATGATCCGCCTGCGCGAGGTGATCGACTCCGACCGCTACCAGCAGGAGGCCTCGGCGCTGACCCTGGCGCTTGGCCAGGACATCGGCGGCGGCCCGGTGGTGGCCAACCTGGGCAAGATGCCCCACCTGCTGGTGGCCGGCACCACCGGCTCGGGCAAGTCGGTGGGCGTCAACGCCATGCTCATCTCGATGCTGCTCAAGGCCACGCCGGATGAACTGCGCCTGATCATGGTCGACCCCAAGATGCTGGAGCTTTCGGTCTACGACGGCATCCCGCATCTGCTGGCGCCGGTGGTCACCGACATGAAGGAGGCCGCCAACGGCCTGCGCTGGTGCGTGGCCGAGATGGAGCGGCGCTACAAGCTGATGGCGGCCATGGGCGTGCGCAATATCGCCGGCTTCAACGGCAAGCTCGACGAGGCCGAGCGTGCCGGTGCCCAGGTGGCCGACCCGCTGTGGGAGCCGCAACCGTGGGAGATGCACGAAGCCCCGCCGGTACTGGAGAAACTGCCCTACATCGTGGTGGTGATCGACGAATTCGCCGACATGTTCATGATCGTCGGCAAGAAGGTCGAAGAGCTGATCGCGCGTCTGGCGCAGAAGGCGCGAGCCGCCGGTATTCACCTGATACTCGCCACCCAGCGCCCCTCGGTGGACGTGGTGACCGGTCTGATCAAGGCCAATATCCCCACCCGCATGGCCTTCCAGGTGTCGTCCAAGGTCGATTCGCGCACCATTCTCGATCAGGGCGGTGCCGAGAACCTGCTGGGCCATGGCGACATGCTCTATCTGCCCGCGGGTTCGGGGTTGCCGACCCGGGTGCATGGCGCCTTCGTCGATGACGACGAGGTGCATCGGGTGGTGGAGGACTGGAAACGCCGCGGCGAGCCCGAATACGTCGACGAGATACTGTCCGGCGGCGTCTCGGCCGACGCCCTGACCGGACTCGAGGCCGATGTGGGCGAGGGCGGCGGCGATGCCGAGCAGGATGCCCTCTACGACGAAGCGGTGCAGTTCGTCACCGAGAGTCGTCGCGCCTCCATATCGGCGGTGCAGCGGCGCTTCAAGATTGGCTACAACCGTGCGGCGCGCCTGGTGGAAGCCATGGAGGCGGCCGGTGTGGTTTCCTCGATGGGTACCAACGGCGGCCGCGAAGTGCTGGCGCCGCCGCCGGTGGGCAATTGACCGTCGGTACCAGGCGACAATGATGCAGAAACCATGAAAGGCACGGCGGCCATGCAACCCGCCGGCACGCAGCGGGTCCGAGTGACAGGATCCATTCAGGACCCGCCCAGGGAGAGAGACGATGAGTGTGAAGAAGACCCTAACTGCACTGGCCCTTACCCTCGTCATGCCGGCAGCCGCCTTGGCCAGCGAAGGTGCCGACCGGCTGACCAGCCTGCTGGAGCCGCTGGAAACCCTCGAGGCGCGCTTCGAGCAGTTGATCCTCGACGGCAGCGGCGAGCGTCTGCAGCAGGCCAACGGCCAGATGTGGCTGTCGCGTCCCGGCAAGTTTCGTTGGGAGGTCGCGGCACCCTATCAGCAGGAGGTGATCTCCGACGGCAGCGAGGTCTATCTCTACGATCCCGACCTGGAGCAGGTCACCGTGCAGGCGCTCGACCAGCGGGTCACCCATACCCCGGCGCTGCTGCTGTCGGGTAGCGCCCGTGAGCTGACCGAGAGCTACGAGGTCACGGTCACGCGCCACCAGGAGGGCGGTGGCGAGAGCTTCCGTCTGGTGCCGCGGTCGCCCGACACCCTGTTCGAAGAGTTGCAGATGACCTTCCGCGGCGAACAGCTGGCTGCCCTGCAGATGATCGACAGCACCGGACAGGAGACCGTCATCGAGTTCAGTGACGTGCGTACCAATCACGCCATTGACGAGGGCCGCTTCGCGTTTCAGATCCCCGACGGGGCCGACGTGATCCGCGACACCCACTGATCCTCGATATCCACGGATAGTTCAAGCAGAACGCAAAGCGCCGCCCTCGAGGCGGCGCTTTCATTACTGGTCGTCTTTCCGACTCGCCTCGCTAGTCGTCTGCGTTTTCGTCGGCCCGGGCATCCAGCTCGGCACGCCAGGCCATCAGCTGCGCGTAGCGCTTCTCCTGACCGTGTTCGCTGGGCTGGTAGAAGGCCTCTCGCGGCACGTCCTCGGGCCAGCAGTCGTGCTGACTGCCCGCCGGGTAGCCTTCCGGCTCGTTATGGGCGTAGCGATAGCCGTGGCCATGGCCCAGCGACTCCATCAACTTGGTCGGGGCGTTGCGCAGGTAGGTGGGCACCTCCAGCCGCGGCTGAGCCGCCACGAAGGCCTTGGCACGCTTCCAGGCCTGGTCGATGGCGTTGCTCTTGGGCGCGATGGAAAGGTGAATGGCGGCATGGGCGATGGCGCGCTGGCCCTCGTAGTCGCCCAGCCGCAGGTAGGCGTCCCAGGCCGCCATGACCAGTGTCAGCGCGCGAGGGTCGGCGTTGCCCACGTCCTCCGAGGCAATCGCCGCCAGGCGGCGAACCACGTCGAGCGGGTCGCCGCCGCCCTGGATGAAGCGGGCGATGTAGAGCAGGGCGGCATCCTGGCGCGATGAGCGCACTGACTTGTGGATCGCCGAGAGCAGGTCGTAGTAGTGGTCGCCCTGCTTGTCGAAGGCGCTGGCCTGGTGGCCGAGCGCGGCATTCAGGGCCTCTCGGGGTAGGCGTTCGCCGTCGCCCTCGGCGATGGTGAAGTCGCAGGCGGTCTCCAGCATTCCCAGGGCGCGGCGGGCATCGCCGGCCGCGGCGCGGGCCAGCAAGCCGAGCACTTCCTCATCCACGGCGATACGGCGCTGGCCCAGGCCGCGCTCATCGTCGTTCAGGGCGCGTCGCATCACTTCCATGAGCGCTTCTACGTCGAGCGCAGTGAGCACATGCACGCGGGCCCGGGAGAGCAGGGCGGAGTTGACCTCGAACGAGGGGTTCTCGGTGGTGGCGCCGATCAGCGTGAGCAGGCCCGACTCCACGTGGGGCAGCAGGGCGTCCTGCTGGCTCTTGTTGAGCCGATGGATCTCGTCGAGGAAGAGCAGCGTGGGGCGGCCCTGGCCCTGCATGGCGCGCGCGCGATCCACTGCGGCGCGGATCTCCTTCACGCCTGCCATCACCGCGGAGAGCCGCTCCAGGTGGGCGCCGGAGTGTTCGGCGAGTATCTCGGCCAGGGTGGTCTTGCCGGTGCCGGGGGGGCCCCACAGGATCATCGAGCGCACGATGCCCGTCTCGGCCATGCGCCGCAGCGGCTTGCCCGGACCCACCAAGGCCTGCTGGCCCACGTAGTCGTCGAGACGACGCGGACGCATGCGATAGGCCAGGGGAGCGGAATCGTCTGACGCCTGACCGAAAAGGTCCATGGCATACTCCTTGGTGCTTGCAAATTCGACCTTGGGCGATGTGCGGGATCGGCATAAAGGGTCTAGGGTGATACAGCGTCCTGCTTTCCACCCGTGTCTCGTTGGCGACAAGACCGTATCTCGATAGCGACGAGACTGAACCTGCTATCGTCCCGCGACTCCAACACTATACGCTCAACGTTAGAGGAGGCCTCGACATGCCCATGCTGACCCAACTGCGTCAGGATCATGCCAACATGGCGCGCATGTTGCACGTCCTTCAGCTCAAACAGAAGTCCCTTGCTGTCGGAGAACGGCCCAACTTCAAGCTGGTCCGCGAAGTCGTCGATTACATTCTCGACTATATGGAAGAGTTCACCGTTCCTCTGGAGCGCGTCTGCTCGGAGCGGCTTCAGGCCCTGGCACCAGAAACCCAGGAGTTGACCGAGCGGTTGTCCAGCGACTATCAGGCGTTGCGCAAGCGCCTGAATCGGCTATCCGGTGATATCGACATGATTCTGATGGATGCAGTCATTCCGATGGACCGTTTTGCCGACGATCTCAAGGCCTACCTCGATGCGCACCGAACCTATCTGCGCGATGAGCGTGAACTGCTGTTCCCGCTGATTCGCCAGCACTTCGACGATCGCGACCTGGAGCTGCTGGCCCAGGCGCTGCCGGAAGGTGCTGCAGCCAAGCTGGAGCGGCTGCAGGAAGCCTATCCGGAGCTCTACGCCGAGCTGCGCGAGACGGCGGAACCGGCAGCCTGATCTCAGGCGGCGAAACGAAGGCTTCAGCTCATTCGGCATACTGCTAGAATAGAGCCCTTTGCAGCAGCCGAGCGATTTCAATGCGCCTCGTTTCGCCATGTCTGGCCCGATACTGATCTTCGACTCCGGCGTCGGCGGCCTCTCGGTCGTGCCGTCATTGCGGCACCACTTGCCTGGTGCCGCCTTGGTCTATGCCTGCGACAACGCCATGTTGCCCTACGGCATCCGCCCCGATGCGTGGCTGGTGGAGCGCATCCTGGCCGTGTGCAAGGCCGCCGTGGCTGCGAGCGAATGCTCCGTCCTGGTCGTTGCCTGCAACACGGCCAGCACCCTGGCGCTGGATGCGCTGCGCGAACATCTGTCGGTTCCGGTGGTGGGGACCGTGCCGGCGATCAAACCCGCCGCTGCCCAGAGCCGCAGCCGGCACATCGGCTTGCTGGCCACCAGCGCTACCGTGGCGCGTCCCTATACCGACCGGTTGATCGAGACCTTTGCCGCCGACTGTCGTGTCACTCGGGTCGCCGCCGACCCGATGGTACGTGAGGTGGAGCGATTCCTGGCCGGCGATGAGCCGGACCAGGCGGTCATCGATGCCGTGACCGCCCCCCTGTGGGAAGCGCCCGATCTCGATACCGTCGTGCTCGGCTGCACTCACTTTCCACTGCTCGCCGAGCGCATCGTGGCCGCCGCTCCCAGGCCGATCCAACTGGTCGACTCCGGCGAGGCCATCGCCCGGCGTACCGCCCAGGTGGTGCAGGAGCTCGAGATCGCGAGCGGACGCGACGAGAGCCTGGCGACGGCGCCGGATGCCCGTCTGGCCCGTGCCGTGGCCACTTTCGGTTTCGACGAGCCGCGCCTGCTCATCGTCGGCTGACCCAATATTTCTTTCCACCCTGCACACGTCAGGAGATGCCGTGTCCATTCCCGTTGTCGACCCCGAACGCTACGACCAGCAACTGGCGGCCAAGCGTGAGCGCATCAGCCGGCAGTTCGAGCGCTTTTCGCCGCCCCCGCTGGAGGTCTTTGCCTCGCCGCCGAGCCACTATCGGCAGCGCTGCGAATTCCGTCTGTGGCACGAGGGTGACGATCTGTTCTTCGCCATGTTCGAGGTCGACCCGGACGATCCCAAGCACAAGCGGGTGATTCGCCTGGACGACTATCCCGTCGCCAGCGGACGCATCAACGAACTGATGCCCCGCCTGCGCAAGGCGCTGCTGGCAAGCGACGTGCTGCGCCGGCGGCTGTTCCAGGTCGAGTTTCTGACCACGCTTTCCGGCGAGGCGTTGGTCACCCTGATCTACCATCGCCCGCTGGACGAGGCCTGGGAGAACGAGGCACGGCGGCTGCAGCAGGCGCTCGACATCCTGATCATCGGCCGCTCGCGCAAGCAGCGCCTGGTGCTAGAGCGCGACCATGTCTGGGAGCGGCTGGAGGTGGAAGGGCGCACCTTCCACTACCAGCAGGTGGAGAACAGCTTCACCCAGCCCAATGCCGAGGTCAGCCGGGCCATGCTGACCTGGGCCCGGGACGTGACCCGGGGCAGCCAGTCGAGCGATCTGGTGGAGCTCTACTGCGGCAACGGCAACTTCACGGTGGCGCTGGCCGAGAACTTTCGTCGGGTGCTGGCCACCGAGATCTCGCGTACCTCCGTCGCCAGCGCGCAGCAGAACCTGGCGGCCAACGGTATCGACAATGCCGTGGTGGGGCGCATGTCGGCGGAGGAGTTCGCCGCTGCGCTGAAGGGCGATAAGGGCGGGCGTCGCGTGACCGAGATGGCGCTGGCAGAGTACGACTTTTCCACTGTGCTGGTGGATCCGCCGCGTGCCGGCCTCGACGAGGCCAGCTGCCGGCAACTGAGCGAATATTCGCGAGTCGTCTATATTTCATGCAACCCGGATACGTTGGAGCAGAACCTGGAGTCGCTGAGCCGCACGCATCGGATTGCCCGTTTCGCACTGTTCGATCAGTTCCCCTGGACCCATCACTGTGAATGCGGTGTGCTGCTGGAAAGACACGTCGCTTGATCCCTTGGTCCTGAAGAAGTCTCGGGTTGTCAAGTAGCAAAACGTTCTGTCTCGATGCACAAGCGACATGCACCATGAGAAGGCTGGCAAGTCGATAGGGTGTGGCGCAGGGCTGGAGTAAGCTTCCCGACACGTGGCCCCGGGCCACGCCGATTCTTTCCCAGGGCCGACATGCGGCCCCAGGCAGCCGAGGTGAGGGATGCAATACGAGACGATCGAAGTGGGCCGGCAGGAGATTCTCAAGCAGCTGCGCGAGCGCCTGGACAGCCGACTCGAGAAGGCGCGGGCCGAAGAGGTGGAAGCGTTCGCCCGCCATTTTTACGCCACCGTGCCGCTCGAGGACCTGGCCGACCGCCGCCTGGACGACCTCTACGGCGCCACGCTGTCGGTTTGGCACTACATTCAGCACTTCGATCACGCCTCGCCCAAGGTGCGCGTCTTCAACCCCGATTTCGAGGAGCACGGCTGGCAGTCCTCCCACACCTTCGTTGCCGTGCTGCACGAGGATATGCCGTTTCTGGTCGACTCGGTGCGCATCGAGCTCAACCGGCGGGCGCTCACCGTACATGCGATCCACAACGCCGTGCTGGCGGTGGAGCGCAACTCGAGCCACAACCTGGTGCGGGTCGGTTCACCGCGGGATGCCAATGCCCCCGAGCAGCGCGAATCGCTGATCGCCATCGAGATCGACCGCCACTCGAACCCCGAGGTGCTGGCCGACATCGAGGAGTCGCTGCGCGAGGTGCTGCGCGACGTGCGGATTGCCGTGGGCGACTACGACACCATGCACGAGCGCGCCCTGAAGGCAGTCGCCGAGCTCAAGGCCGGGCGTCCCGAGCAGATCGAGCCGGGCGACCACGAAGAGGCGATCGCCTTTCTCGAGTGGCTGGTGCGCGACAACTTCACCTTTCTCGGCTACGACGCCTTTGCCATCGAGTCGGGCGCCGACGGTGACCGATTGGTCAAGGAGCAGGGCAGCGAGCTCGGCGTGTTCCGTCTGGATCTGCCGCGCTACCAGGAGCGCATCCGCACCGAGCTGGGGATCGAGGACAACCGCTTCGTGCTCGTGCCGCAGCTGCTCTCCTTTGCCAAGAGTTCGCACCACGCCCGGGTGCATCGCCCCACCTATCCCGATTACGTCTCCATCGATCGCTACGACGAGCAGGGCCGTGTGATCGGCGAGCATCGCTTCCTCGGCCTGTTCACCGCCAGCGTCTACAACGAGTCGCCGCGCAACATTCCTCTTTTGCGGCGCAAGCTCAAGGCGGTGATGGAGATTGCCGGGTTCAACCCCAAGGGGCACAACGGCAAGCAGCTGCTGCAGATCCTCGAGGTCTACCCCCGCGACGACCTGTTCCAGATCGACACCCAGGAGCTGGCCCACACCGCGCTGGGCATTCTCGACATTCGCGAACGGCGCCGCGTACGCCTGTTCATTCGCACTGACCGTTCAGGGCGCTTCCACTCCTGCCTGGTGTTCGTGCCGCGCGACGTCTTCTCCACCGACCTGCGCGTGCGTATCCAGAACCTGCTGTGCGAAGAACTCGACGCCACCTTCGGTGACTTCAATACCTATCTCTCGGAATCGATCCTGGCGCGTATCCAGTTCATCCTGCGCTTCCGTGGCGATGCCCCCCGTGAGGTGAACCTCAAGCGGCTCGAGGCCAAGGTGGCACAGTTGGCGCGCAGCTGGCGCGACGAGCTGCACGAGGCGCTGGTCGAAGGCTTCGGTGAGGAGCAGGCCAACCGGCTGATGGATCGCTTCCGCGACGCTTTCCCGGCCAGCTATCGCGACGACTTCGGTTCGCGCACGGCGGTGTTCGACCTGCAGCACCTGGCCGATCTCGATGCCGGCGAGCCGCTGGCGCTGACGCTCTATCGGCTGGTGGAGGAGGAGGGCAGCGGCGTCAATCTCAAGCTGTTTCAGCGAGATCGCACCATTCCCCTCTCCGACGTGCTGCCGGTGATGGAGAACCTGGGGCTGCGCGTGATCGGCGAGCGGCCCTACGAGATCGTCACTCCCGAAGTGCGCTACTGGCTGCACGACTTCGACCTCGAACATCACACTAGCACCGAGGTCAGCCTGCAGAAGATGCGTGAGCCCTTCATCGAGGCATTCAAGCGCATCTGGGTCGGCGAGGCCGAGAACGACGCTTTCAACCGCCTGGTGATCGCCGCCAACCTGGACTGGCGGGAAGTGGCCATGCTGCGGGCGTATGCCCGTTATCTGAAGCAGATCCGCTTCGGCATGTCGCAGGACTATATCGCCTCCGCGCTGACCAACTATCCCGAGATCACTCGTGAGCTGGTCGCGTTGTTCAAGCTGCGCTTCGACCCCACGGAGCGTCCCGGCGAGGATGAGGTAGAGGCTTGCATCGAGCGACTCAACCGCCATCTCGATGGCGTGGCCAGTCTCAATGACGACCAGTTGCTGCGCCGCTTCATGGAGATGATCCAGGCCACCCTGCGCACCAACTACTATCAGCGCACCGCCGACGGTGGCTTCAAGGACTACATCGCCTACAAGCTGGATCCCAAGCACATCACCGGCATGCCCAAGCCGCGCCCGGCCTTCGAGATCTTCGTCTGTTCACCGCGGGTCGAGGGCGTCCACCTGCGCGGCGGCAAGGTTGCCCGCGGAGGGTTGCGCTGGTCGGATCGTCACGAGGACTTCCGCACTGAGGTACTGGGGCTGGTCAAGGCGCAGCAGGTGAAGAACGCCGTCATCGTGCCGGTGGGGGCCAAAGGCGGCTTCGTCTGCAAGCGCCTGCCCGAGGGGGGCGATCGCGACGCTCTCCAGCAGGAGGGCATCGCCTGCTACAAGACCTTCATCCGGGCGCTGCTCGACGTGACCGACAATCTGGTCGGCGGCGAGGTGGTACCGCCCAGGGACGTGGTGCGTCACGACGATGACGACGCCTATCTGGTGGTGGCGGCCGACAAGGGCACGGCGACCTTCTCCGACATCGCCAACGAGATTTCCGTCGAGTACGGCCACTGGCTGGGCGATGCCTTCGCCTCGGGCGGGGCCAACGGCTACGACCACAAGAAAATGGGCATCACCGCTCGCGGTGCCTGGGAGTCGGTGAAGCGTCACTTCCGCAACTTGGGCCTGAACACCCAGGAAGAGGAGTTCAGCGTGGTCGGCATCGGCGACATGGGCGGCGACGTGTTCGGCAACGGCATGCTGCTCTCCGACAAGATTCGCCTGGTGGGTGCCTTCAACCATCTGCACATCTTCGTCGACCCGGATCCCGATGCGGCGGCCACCTTCGCCGAGCGCAAGCGCCTGTTCGAGCTGCCGCGCTCCAGTTGGGAGGATTTCGACGCCTCGTTGATCTCCGAGGGAGGCGGCGTGTTCAAGCGCAGCGCCAAGTCGATCGCCATGACGCCGCAGATGAAGGAGGCTTTCGGCATTACCGAGGATCGTCTCTCTCCCAACGACTTCATCCGCGCCATGCTCAAGTCGAAGGTCGACCTGCTGTGGAACGGCGGCATCGGTACCTACGTCAAGGGCAGTACCGAGACCGACGCCATGGTCGGCGACAAGGCCAACGATGCGCTGCGCATCAACGGCAGCGATCTCAACTGCCGGGTGGTGGGCGAGGGTGGCAACCTGGGCCTGACCCAGCGTGGTCGCATGGAGGCCGCAGCCAAGGGCGTGCTGGTCAATACCGATTTCATCGACAATGCCGGCGGGGTCAACTGCTCCGACCATGAGGTCAACATCAAGATCCTCATCGACGAAGTGGTCAAGCGCGGCGACATGACCGACAAGCAGCGCAACCAGCTGCTGGCCGACATGACCGAGGAGGTGGCCGATCTGGTCATCCTCGACAATTACCGTCAGACCCAGGCGCTGGATATCTCGGCCATCTTCTCGCGCCAGGGCATCGACCCCTACCGGCGCTTCATCAGCGGGCTGGAGGCCGCGGGCCAGCTTGACCGGGAGCTGGAGTTCCTGCCCACCGACGAGGAGTTGCTGGAGCGCGCCAACGACGACCAGGGGATGACCCATCCGGAGCTCTCGGTGCTGATCTCCTACTCCAAGAGCGTGCTCAAGGGCGAGGTGCTGGCCTCCGACGTGCCAGACGACCCTTACATCCAGCAGTACGTGGAGCGTATCTTCCCGCGGGTGCTGGTCGAGCGCTTCCCCGACGAGATGTACGACCATCGCCTCAAGCGCGAGATCGTCTCCACTCAGGTGGCCAACGATCTGGTCGATCATATGGGTATCGTCTTCGTGCGGCTGCTGATCGACTCCACCGGCGCAAACCCGGCCGATATCGCCCGTGCCTACGTCATTGCCCGTGACAGCTTCCAGCTTTCCAGCCTGTGGGAGCGCATCGAGGCGCTGGATAACCAAGTGCCGAGCCAGGTTCAGTACACCATGATGACGGATCTCATCCGCCTGATCCGGCGTACCACCCGCTGGTTCCTGCGTCAGCGTCTGGGTCTCTCCACCCGCGATGCCATCGAATACTTCGCCCCGCGTGTGGCCCAGCTGCAGGAGAGCATCGGCGAGCTGCTGCGCGGCGAGGAGCGTGAACGCTGGGAGCACAAGCGCGGCGAGCTGCTCGAGGCCGGCGTGCCCGAGGAGCTGGCGGCCACGGTGGCGGCCTCGGGAAGCCTGTACGGTGCGCTCGGCATCATCCAGGCGGCTCGTCAGGCCGACGAGAAGCCGCAGCGCGTTGCCGAGGTCTTCTTCGAGATTGGCAATCGCCTCGAGCTGCCCTGGATGATTCAGCAGGTGAGCAATCTCAACGTGCGTGACAGCTGGCAGGCTCAGGCTCGCGAGACCTTCCGCGACGACATCGACCGCCAGCAGCTGGCGCTGACGGTGAGCGTGCTCAAGACCGATGACGGTCGCGAACCCGACGAGCGCGTCGACAACTGGCTGGCCACGCATGCCTCGCTGCATGAGCGCTGGTGCCGCCTGATCGCCGAGGTGCGTGGTGGCGGCAGCCAGTCGAGCTTCCCGCTGTTTGCCGTGGCTGTGCGCGAACTGGTCGATCTGGCCGAGAGCAACGGCGAAGCCTGATCGAGACGGCAACGCTGTGGTACTGCGAACCCCGCCCATGGCGGGGTTCGTCGTCTTGGCCTGGTAGCGCTGCTATAATCCGCCCGCTTTTCCAAGCGGCCATCGCAGACCGCCAACCGCCCATCGCCAACCGCCAACCGCCAGGAGCTCTCATGTACGCGCTTGCCCGCTCGATCCTGTTTCGCCTCGACGCAGAAACCGCCCACGGCCATGCGCTGCGTGCCCTGGATCTGGCCCACTGCCTGAAGCTGTCGGGCGTGCTGGGCGGCAAGCGCATCGACGACCCGGTGGAGCTGATGGGGCTGCGCTTTCCCAACCGGGTGGGCCTGGCGGCGGGGCTGGACAAGAATGCCGATCACCTCGATGCGCTGGGTGCGCTCGGCTTCGGCTTCGTCGAGGTCGGCACCGTCACGCCCAAGCCTCAGGACGGCAATCCCAAGCCGCGCCTGTTTCGTCTGCCCGAGGGTGGCGCGATCATCAATCGCATGGGCTTCAACAATGCCGGGGTGGACCACCTGGTGGCGCGGGTCAAGGCATCGCGTTACGACGGCGTCATCGGTATCAACATCGGCAAGAACCTCACCACGCCGGTGGAGCGTGCGGTGGACGATTACCTGATCTGCCTGGAAAAGGTGCACGCCCATGCGCACTACGTGACTGTCAACATCTCCTCGCCCAATACCCCGGGGCTGCGCAATCTGCAGTTCGGCGAGCATCTCGATGCGTTGCTGAGTACCCTGCGCGAGGCGGGTGACCGGCTGGACCAAGGCGCGGGACGGAAGGTGCCGCTGGCGGTCAAGATCGCACCGGACATGAGCGCCGAGGAGGTGGGGCTGGTGGCGGAAAGCATTTCCCGCAGCGGTATCGATGCGGTGATCGCCACCAATACCACGGTGTCGCGTGAGGCGGTGGCCGGGATGCCTCATGCCGACGAGCAGGGCGGACTTTCCGGGCGGCCGGTGTTCGAGCCTTCCAACCAGGTGATTCGTGAACTGCGCCGTCACCTTCCCGTACTACCCATCATCGGTGTGGGCGGCATCGACAGCGGAGACGCGGCGATGGCCAAGGTCGAGGCGGGTGCCGACCTGGTGCAGCTCTATTCGGGCTTCATCTACCGCGGGCCTGAGCTGATCGCCGAGTGTGCCGAGGCATTGAAAGCGGCCGGTATTCGCTCTACCACAATGGGTGAGTAGAGGTACTGTGGACAAAAGAAAGCCCGTGCAAGGCACGGGCTTAGCTCGTTCTTCACCGTTCAGCGACGATGAAGGGATATCGGATTGGTCGAGAAAAAGACTTACAGCACCATGTTTTACAGGACCATGGGGTTCTTGTGAATGCCGGAGACACCGGTCATGCCGGCCCATTGGTCTCCTCGGCCTTCACGCCAACCGCTCATCCAGTATTCACGTATGTTGACATCCTGACTGGGACAGTCGTCGCGGGAGCGCCCGGAAATGCCAGCCTTGTAGCCATGAAGGTAGGCGCGTTGGTAGCGATCACGTTTCTGTCTTTTCATCGGATGACCTCTTGTAAAGGTACCAATTTGGGACGCACGACATGCACGCCCCGACGTTCCACCGTTCGCCTAGCCGTTATTCAGTCCCTTAACGACGGCAGAGCGAGGTCATGCGGGACCAGAGGCCCGCTGGGTGAACGCATGCGTCTTTTACAGTAGCTACCATGACTAGTCTTAGCCCATCATGGGGGGCATTGTCGACCTATGTTTCGTCATAAGACCGAGACAAAATTGTAACGAAAGGAATATGCCCGGCCGAAGGGGGCGGGAATGTCGCATGAGTGATTCATTGCAAAGGGAAACATCGGCCTTGCTTGCCACCTGTCCCAAGGGATTGGAAGAGCTGCTGGCGGACGAGCTGCGTGCGCTGGGAGCGGAAGTCGGCAGGAGTACGGTGGCTGGCGTGCATTTTCGCGCCGATCGGGCCACGGCCTATCGCGCCTGCCTCTGGTCACGGCTGGCCAACCGTATCGTGCTGTGCCTGCTGCGTGAGGAGGGTATCGAGCACCCCGAGGCCTTGCATCGGGCCGTGGCCGGACTGGACTGGTCGGCCCATCTGCGTCCCGGCGCCACCCTGGCGGTGGATTTCCATGGCCGCAGCGAGCAGATTCGTCACACCCGTTTCGGTGCCCAGACGGTCAAGGACGGCGTGGTCGATGCGCTGCAGGCAGAGGGACGGCCGCGCCCCGGCGTCGACCTGCAGCGACCCGACCTGCGGCTTTATGCCCACCTGCACCGGGGGCGTCTGACCCTAGGCGTGGATCTCTCCGGGGAGAGTCTGCATCGCCGTGGCTACCGACGCGACGTGGGGCATGCCCCGCTCAAGGAGAACCTGGCCGCGGCGCTGCTCATCCGCGCCGGCTGGCCGCAGCGCCTGCGCGACGGTCAGGCGCTGGTCGACCCGCTGTGCGGTGCCGGCACGTTGCTGATCGAGGCGGCTCTGATGGCCGCCGACATGGCACCCAATCTGAACCGGGTGCGCTTCGGTTTTCACGGCTGGGCGCAGCACGACGAAGCGCTTTGGGCCGAACTCAAACGCGAGGCCGAGGCCCGTGCGAGCATCGGTCGCAGGCGCTGCCGCAGCCGACTCTTCGGCTTCGACCAGAGCCCCCCGGCGCTGGCGGCGGCCAAGGCCAACGCCATGCGCGCCGGCATTCCGGCGCTGATTGCCTTCCAGGGCGCCTCGCTTGGCCAATTGCAGCGACCTTCCGAACTGGGCGAGGAGGTCCGAGGCCTGGTCATGACCAACCCCCCTTACGGCGAGCGGCTGGGCGAGCTGCCCGAGCTCGTGACGCTCTATCGTGAGCTGGGTGAGGGTATACGGCAGGCGTTTCCCGGCTGGCGCCTGGCGGTGTTCACCGCCAACCCCGATCTCGGCCACCGTATCGGCCTGCGCGCCGACAAGCAGTATTCGCTGAAGAACGGCCCGCTGGAGGCCAAGCTGCTGTTGATGGACGTTCCCGACGCAGCGGAGGTCGCCCAGCCCGATGGGGCGGGTAGCGCTTCCGGGGCGACGACGCCCCGGCGCAGCGAGGGGGCGCAGATGTTCGCCAACCGCCTGGAGAAGAACCGCAAGCGGTTGAAGAAGTGGCTCAGGCAGTCGGGCGAGAGCTGCTACCGGCTCTACGATGCCGACATGCCCGAGTACGCTCTGGCGGTGGATGTCTACGACGGGCGGGTGCACGTCCAGGAGTACGCAGCGCCGCGCTCGGTGAATGCCGCCCAGGCGCAGAAACGCCTGTTCGACGCCCTGCAGGTGATTCCCGAGGTGCTGGGTGTCGATCCGGGGCAGGTGGTGGTCAAGCGCCGCGAAAAGCAGAGCGGCAAGGATCAGTACCGCAAGCAGGCCAGCACCGGCGAACGTTTCCAGGTGCATGAAGGGCGTGCCAAGCTATGGATCAACCTGCGTGACTATCTCGACACCGGACTGTTCCTCGACCATCGACCGGTACGTCGCATGCTGGGCGAGATGGCGGCGGGCAAGCGCTTCCTCAACCTGTTCTGCTACACCGCCGCGGCCACGGTGCAGGCGGCGTTGGGTACGCAAGAGGCGGGCGGTGCCAGCGACAGTGTCAGCGTCGATCTCTCCAACACCTACCTGGAGTGGGCGCGGGACAACTTCGCTCTCAATGGGCTCGATCCGTCGCGCCATCGTGTGGTGCGCGACGACTGCCTGCGCTGGCTGGAAACCGCCAGGGCCGAGTTCGACCTGATCTTCCTCGACCCGCCGACCTTCTCCAACTCGAAGAAGATGGAGGGCACGCTCGACGTGCAGCGCGATCAGGTGCGACTGGTCTCGCTGGCCATGGCGCGGCTGGCCTCGGGCGGAACCCTGGTATTCTCCAACAATCAACGCCGTTTCCAGCTCGACCCGGAGCTGGCCGAGCGTTTCATGGTGGAAGAGATCTCGGCGCGCACCTTCGATCCGGATTTCACTCGCCGCCCCGACATCCATCATGTCTTCAAGATTCGTCATCGGGAGGGCGCATGACCCATCTGACGCTCTACACCACGCTGGGGTGCCACCTGTGCGAGCGTCTCGAAGCCTTGCTCGCGTCGCTGCACGAAGGACAATACCGTCTTGAAAAAGTTGAAATCAGCGAAGATGAGGCATTGATGCAACGCTTCGGCGTGCGTATCCCGGTGCTGGTGGACGACGCGGGCGCCGAGCTCGACCTGGGCTTCGAGCCGCAGCGGCTGGCCAACTGGTTGGCCGAGCGCGGCCGTCTCGATGAAGCCGCCTGGCGAAGGCTGCAGCCCGGGGAAGGCGAGTCAGGGCGCGGTGGGCACGATACCGCCGGGGCGCCTGCCCGCTCCGGAGGAAGGCGCTATCTGAGCTGACACTACGTTGCACCACTACGTTGATCCAGCGTATACCGGGCTTTTGTTTCTCGGTGGTGTCATGGCAACGCATTGGTGACAATCAGAGAGGCATGGGCTCGTCACGGGGGTGGGGATGAATGCACCGCAACGCAGGCGGTGGCAGTGCACTGCTCTGGCAGGCATGCTGCTGGTCCTGGTCAGCACGGTGTCGGGTGCCGATCACGGCAGTATTGCGCTGACCGAGGCGGAACGGCGCTATCTCCACGAAAACGAACCCATCGTCTTCGTCAGCCAGACGCGCTACCCCCCCTTCGAATTCCTCGACGCCCACCAGCAGCCTCGCGGCATGATGGTGGAGCTGGCCCAGTGGATTGCCACCGAGGCCGGATTTCACGCCGAGTTCACCGATACCGTCTTTCAGGAAGCCCAGCAGCGTGTATTGAGTGGCGAAGCGCATGTCCTTACCAGCTTTTTCTACAGCGAGGTGCGCGACAGGGAGTTCGACTTCACGCAAACGGTCTTCGAAGTGCCTGCCTCGATCTTCGTCTCTGCCGGGCGCCCCGACATCGCGCTGGTTTCGGACCTCGAGGGCAGGCGGGTGGCAACGCAAAGCGGCGACTACGCCAAGGAGTATCTGGCCGGACTGGGCCTCGAGTTCGAACTGGTACAGACCGAGGATTTCGCCAGTGCTGCGCTGGCCGTGATCGAAGGGCGTGCCGACGCCATGGTCGGCGACGAGCAGATCGTGCTCTATTACCTCTACAGCAGCGGTTTGCACGAGCAAATGAAGCGGGTGGGCGAGCCGCTCTACGTCGGTCTCAACGCCATGGCCGTGGCCGAAGACAACCAGCTGCTGCAGTCGGTCCTGAACAAGGGGATCGATCATGCTCGCGCCAACGGTACGCTCGATCGCTTGCAGGAGAAGTGGGTGGGCGCCGCTCTGCCCGGGAGAGCCGAGTTCGACTGGCGCGAGTACTGGCTCTACGCTGCGGGTCTCGCGCTGGTGCTGGCGTTGATCGTCGCCTGGAACGTCCGGCTGCGGCAACTGGTGGCGCACAAGACGGCGGAGATCGAGCTGGCCGCCAGCGTGTTCCGCCATGCCCGGGAGGGGATCGTCATCACCGATGCCCGGGGCGACATCCTCGATGTCAACGAGGCTTTCACGCGGATCACCGGCTACCACCGCGACGAGGTGCTGGGCAAGAATCCACGTCTGCTGCAGTCGGGGCAGCAGAGCGATGGCTTTTACCGTGAGCTGTGGCAGGAACTTCTCGAACGCGACGCCTGGGAAGGGGAGATCTGGAACCGTCGCAAGAACGGTGAAGTCTTTCCCGAGCTGTTGACCATTTCGAAGGTGTGCGACAAGCAGGGGCAAGTGTCCCACTATGTGGGCATCTTCACCGACATCAGCCGTCAGAAGCAGCACGAGCAGCAGCTGCAGAACCTGGCTTTCTTTGACAGTCTGACCGGGCTGCCCAACCGTATCCTGCTATCCGACCGGCTGCGTCAGGCCATGCTCACGGCGCGGCGGAGCGGCTGCAAGGTCTCCCTGGCCTACATCGACCTGGACGGCTTCAAGGAGATCAACGATCAGTATGGCCACGTGTTCGGCGACCGGGTGCTGATGACCATTGCCGAGCGGTTGACCTCGACCCTGCGTGAAGCCGACACGGTGGCTCGTTTCGGTGGCGACGAGTTCATCCTCGTGTTGCCCGAGCAGAGTGACACGGCAAATGTGAACGGTCTGATGGTGCGCCTGCTCGACCACATCGCGGAGCCGATCGATATCGAGGGAAACTGCCTCTACGTCTCGGGCAGCATTGGGCTGGTGCATTTCGCCCCCGACGACGACATCGAGCCCGAGCAGCTGATCCGTCAGGCCGATCAGGCCATGTACCAGGCCAAGCAGGCGGGCAAGAACCGCTTTCACGTATTCGATGCCGAGCACGACAGGGCTGTGCGCGGACACCTCGAGAGTCTCGAGCGTATTCGCGAGGCCCTGACCAACGAGGAGTTCGTGCTTCACTATCAGCCCAAGGTCAACATGGCGACGGGCGAGGTACTCGGCGTCGAGGCGCTCATCCGCTGGCAGCATCCCCAGCGTGGGCTGCTGGCCCCGGCTTCCTTCCTGCCGGTGATCCAGCAGCATCCGCTGGCCGTCGATCTGGGTGAGTGGGTGCTGGCTCACGCCCTGGATCAGTTCGAGGCCTGGGCAGCGGTCGGTATCCGGCTGCCGGTCAGCGTCAACATCGATGCTCTGCATCTCCAGCAGCCCAGCTTCGTCGAGCAGCTGCGCGCCGAGATCGAGCGCCATCCGAGCGTGACGCCGGGCGACCTGGTACTGGAAGTGCTGGAAACCAATGCGCTGAGCGATGTCGCCCATGTCGCCAACGTGATGAAGGCATGCCATGCCTTTGGCGTCGACTTCGCGCTCGATGACTTCGGCACCGGTTATTCATCGCTGAGCTATCTTCGCCACCTGCCCGCCAGCGCGATCAAGGTCGATCGCAGCTTCGTGCGTGACATGCTCGACGACCCGGAGGACCTGACGATACTCGAGGGCGTGCTGGGGCTTGCCGTCGCCTTTCGCCGCGAAATCGTGGCCGAGGGGGTGGAAACCCTGCAGCACGGGCGTCTACTGCTGGCGATGGGGTATCAGCTCGGGCAGGGCTACGCCATTGCCCGTCCCATGCCGGCAGAAGCGATCCCGGCCTGGCTCGAAGCATGGCGCCCCGATCCGTCATGGCGGCAGCGGCAGCCGGCCCGGCAGGCGGAGCTGCAGGCCATTTACGCCATGGTCGATCATCGCTCCTGCGCTGCCGGTGTGCTGGATTACTTGAAAGGTGAGCGCCACGACCTGCCCGCGACGGGCTGCGGCCAGTGTCGTCTACAGCAGTGGCTGTCGGAGCAGGAAGCCGGTCCGGTCGGGACGGCCACTCCTGCGGGGCGGATCGCCAGGCTGCATGCTACCTATGACCGGCTCGTGCGGGAGGCGCTGGAGGCCAGGCAGGGGGAGAGGAAAGAGGGCCTCATGCAGCTGACCCGACGGGTGGCCGAGGTCAGCGAGGAGCTGCAAGGCTCGTTGCAGCACTGGGTCGACGAAAGGAAGACAGGTCGCGAGGAGCTATAGCGCATCCAGCAGCGAGAGTTGACGGACTGCCGCCTGCCCTTCGGCGCTCTCGGCTTCGACCTCCAGCACCTTGCGCAAGCCGCGTGAGGACTGGATGGTGGCTTCGTCGGCGAGCCACATCCTGGCCTGGTCGTGATCGTCGGCAAGCATGTGCTTGAGGCCGCCGAACTGAGTGCCGATCTGGCCCCAGGCGCGGCTGAAGATCCAGTCGCCGAACATGTCCTGGTGGATGTGCACCAGTACGTAATCGTGGTCACTTTCCCAGCGGACGATCACATTCGCTCCCCGTGACGGAATAAAGAAAACATTGGTCTTGCCGATATGAGTAGCAAGATACGGCATTGTATAGCCTCGGTGTCCTCGAGCAAGCGAGGGAAGAGGGTGGCTGGTATGACATGAGAAGAGTTTTCGGACTGACAGCCAGGCTGGCCGCTCTCACGATGGTGCCGACCCTGGTCATACTGGCCACCATTCTGCTGGCGCTGCACTCCTTCGGTGAGTATCGCGTGACCGTCTCGCAGCTCTCCGAACGGCATACCCATGCCTTGATGACGGCCAGCCGGCTGATGCAGCAGAGCGAGAGCATGCAGGGCAGCGGGGCGATGCTGCTGTTGGCCGACGATCACTTCAGCCGGCGCCAGGCTCTGTTCGAGATCGCCGACAGGCGCGAATGGATGGAGCGTCTGGTCAACGAACTTGCCGTCATACGCGGCGAGGCGGGCAGCTTCGATGATATCGAGCGAGTGCGCGATCAACTGATGGTGAGTTTCGATGTGCTGGACGCACTGGTTCAGCGGCGCATCGATCTCGTTGGTCTGCTTCAGCAAGCGCCGGACGAGAGCAGCGACGCCCAGCTGCGCGAGACCGAAAGGCTGCTGGCCCAGCAGATGCGTACCAATCGCTCACTGTCCCAGGATCTGAACGTGGCCATCGGATATCACGTCAGCGGCATTCGCCTCGACATTCGTGATGCTGCCGAGCAGATGGAGCAGCAGCTGCGCCAGCGGGAACATGCCTTGAAGGGCTTTGCCCTGATAGCCGTCCTGTTGCTGCTGGCCACGGCATTTCACATCAACCGTTCGGTGGTACGCAGAGTGGTCAAGCTGCAACGGGTCATCAGCCGCGAGCGCCCCGCTCCCCATGAGCTGAAAGTGGAGGGAAGCGACGAGATCGCTCAGATGGCACGCTCCATCCAACACTATGTCTATCGCATCAACGACAACGAGCGGCGCATCATGGCGATGAACCGCGAACTCGACTTCCTGGCCACCCATGATGCCCTGACACAACTGCGCAATCGCCACTATTTCGAGCGCGAGTGCAACGAACGCCGCAGCGACCTGGTGGCCGAGCACTACTGCGTGGCGATGATCGATATCGATCACTTCAAGACGATCAACGACACCCATGGCCACGAGGCGGGAGACCGGGTGATTCGCCGGGTCGCCGAGCGCCTGCGGCGAGGGCTCCCCGAGTCCACCCTGCTGGCCCGCTACGGCGGCGAGGAGTTCGTGGCGCTGTTACCAGGGCTCGACATCGATGCAGTGGCGCCCATGCTGGAGAGCATACGTCATGCACTCGAAAGCCACTCCATCGAGCTTGGCGAGACAGCGCTGCGTGTCACGGCAAGCTTCGGTCTGGCGCAACAGTTGCCTGGCGGCGAGTTCGACGAGGCCCTCAAGGCGGCCGATGAAGCGCTCTACCGGGCCAAGCGCAGTGGGCGCAATCGCGTCATGTATCAGTGGCTCTCGAACGACGATTCCGGAGATGCGGCCTATGGGTGATGCGTTCAGTCGACGGCTGGCGGTGGTTGTGCTCGCAAGTCTTTCGTTCCTGGTGGTGCCGGGGCTGGCTGCTCAGGCTCTGCTACGGGTCGAGCTGCAGTTGGAGCCGCCGCATCTCGACCCTACACTGACGGCATCCAGCACCGTGGCCGAGGCGTTGCATCTGAATGTCTTTCAAGGGCTCACGCGCATCGATCGGCATGGCGAGGTGCGGCCGGCACTGGCCACCCATTGGGAGGTAAGCCAGGGTGGTCTCGTCTATGATTTCGCTTTGCGCAGTGACGTTCTCTTTCACCATGGCAAGGCGTTCGACTCGGGGGTGGCAGCCTACAGCCTGCGGCGCCTGCTGGAGGCGGAAAACGGCAACCCGCAGCGTCATCTGTTCCAGGCGGTCCGTCACGTGGAAGAGGTGGGGCCCCATGTGCTGCGCATCGAGTTGTCACGACCCGATGCGCTGCTGCCGTTCCGTCTGGCGCTCTCCGCAGCGGTAATCGTCCACCCCGACACGGTACACACCAACCGCACGCACCCGGTAGGCACCGGCCCCTACCGATTTGTCGGCTGGGAGCGCAAGGAGGGGATTCGGTTGCGAGCCTTCGAAGCGTATTGGGGCGAGCTGCCTGCCATCCGTGAGGCGCTGTTCACCTTTACCCCCAATCGGGTCGAGCTGGAGAATCTGCTCTCGGAAGGGGCCATCGATCTCTACCCGGATGCCAGCAGCCTGACCGCCCATATGCCGCTCATGCAGCGCGCCGACTACGTGATCCAGGACGGTCTCAGCGAGGGCGAAGTGCTGCTGGCCATGAACCATGGTCGTGCGCTCTTCCAGGACATTCGTGTGCGTCGTGCCCTCTCCCATGCCGTCGATCGCGAGGCGCTGCTGGCGATCTATCCCTCCATCGACCCACCCTTGATCGGCAGTCACTTTTCGCCGCGCCATCCGGCCTACGTGGATCTGAGCCAGCGCTACCCCCACGATCCCGAGCGGGCTCTGGAGTTGCTCACCGAGGCCGGTGTCGCCGGCAAGGCCCGTATCACGCTGACGATACCGCCTACCCAGTATGCCGAGCAGAGCAGCCTATACATTGCCTCGGACCTGGAGGCGGTTGGCTTCGAGGTCGAGTTGCAGCGGGTCTCCTGGGGAGAGTGGCTGCGCCAGGTGTTCACCGAGCGTGACTACGACATGACCGTGATCGCCCACGTGGAACCGATGGACATCGACATCTACGCTCGCGATGATTACTACTTCAACTACCACAGCGAAGCGTTTCGCGAGCTCTGGTCACGCATCGAGGCACAGCAGGACCCGGTCGAGCGTCACCGCCTGCTGGCTCAGGCGCAGCGTCATCTGGCCGAAGACGCGGTCCACGTCTTTTTGTTTCTCAAGCCGCAGCAGGCCATACGCAAGTCGAATCTGCAGGGCGTATGGGGCGATGCGCCCATTCCTGCCGTGGTGCTGGAAGAGCTTTACTGGGAGTGAAAATGCGCATTCTTGTCGATGCCAACGTGCCGGGCGCCGAGGCCTGCTTCGGCCCGCTGGGCGAACTGGAGAGGCGGCCGGGGCGTGAGATCGATGCGGCGGCCCTGCAGGATATCGACGTACTGGTGATTCGCTCCATCACACGGCTCGACGCGGCAACGCTCGATGCCGCCGTGGCTCGGGGCTCCCGGCTGCGTTTCGTCGGTACCTGTACCATCGGTACCGACCATGTCGACCAGGCGGCGCTGGCGCGCCACGGCATCGCGTTTGCCAGTGCGCCGGGTTGCAATGCCGAGGCGGTGGTCGACTTTGTGCTGGGCAGCCTGCTCACACTGGCCGAGCGTCAGGGGTGGCGACTCGCCGAACGCCGGGTAGGCATCGTCGGAGTGGGCAACGTGGGCGGCAGACTGCAGGCCCGACTCCGCGCCATAGGCATCGCCTGCCTGGCCTGCGACCCGCCTCGCGCGGAACGCGAGGGCAGTGAAGGCTTCGCCACTCTCGATACCCTCATCGACGAGTGCGACGTGCTCTGCCTGCACACGCCGTTGGTGCGCGAAGGGCCGCACGCCACTCATCATCTGCTCGATGCGCAGCGCATCGCCGAGCTGGCTCCCGGCACGCTGTTGCTCAATGCCGGGCGGGGCGACTGCGTGGATGGCGCGGCGATGCGTCAGCGGCTGTCCGGTTCCGGTGACATCACGGCGGTACTCGACGTGTGGGAGGGCGAGCCGGCCATCGACCCGGCGCTGCGCGACCTGGCCGCCATTGCCACCCCCCACATCGCCGGTCACAGCTTGGACGGCAAGCTGCGCGGTACGCACCAGATCTATACCGCACTGTGCCGTCACCTGGGCTTGCCGGCACGGCTTGGGCTGGACGATCTGCTGCCCCAGTCCCCCGTCTCGCGCCTGGTGCTTGAAGGTGGGCTCGATGCCGAGGAGACGCTGCGGCTCTGCCTGCGTGCGGTCTACGACGTGCGCCGCGACCATGACAGCCTGCTGCGTGAGAGCCGCCGACTGGGCATGGTAGCCGGCTTCGACGCCTGCCGCGCCAACTATCCGCTGCGCCGGGAGCTTTCGACGCTTACCCTCGAGCTGGGCGAAGCGGCCTCGGCTCACGCAGCCTGGCTGCAGGGTGCGGGTCTGCGCCTGGCGTAAGTTCCATGCCGCCACAGGCCTTGACGAAGAAGAGCCCGTCGTAGCGACGGGCTCTTCTGGTTCTACTGCTGCGTACCGGGCTTATGTACCGGGTTCACGTGCAGGGCTCAGCGGTAAGCGGCTTCCTTCAGTGCCCGAATGCGGTCGTCCAGCGGCGGGTGGCTGGCGAACAAGCGCTCCATCAGCGAGCGGGTCTGACCCTTGGTGATGGCCATGGCGCGCAGGGTGTCGGGCATCTGATCGGGGAGTTCGGTCTCCGCCTTGAGTCGGGCCAGGGCATTGATCATGGCGCCGGAACCGGCCAACTGGGCGCCCGCCGCGTCGGCACGGTACTCACGGTAGCGCGAGAACCAGGCAACGATGGCCGAGGCGATCAGGCCGAAGACGATCTCGGCGACGATCACCACCGCGAAGTAACCCATGAAGCCCAGACCGCCTTCACCGCCGCTGCGGGCGCGCAGGAAGTTGTCGACCAGGTGGGCCACGGCGCGGGCGAAGAACATCACGAAGGTGTTCACCACGCCCTGGATCAGTGCCAGGGTGACCATGTCGCCGTTGGCCACGTGGCCGATCTCGTGAGCCAGTACCGCGCGCACCTCTTCCGGGCGCATACGGTTCAGCAGCCCGGCGGAGACCGCCACCAGGGCGTCGTTCTTGTTCCAACCGGTGGCGAAGGCGTTGGACTGCTGCGCCGGGAAGATGCCGACCTCAGGGGTCTTGATGCCGGCCTCACGTGACAGCTCCTCGACGGTATCGAGCAGCCACTTCTCGGTAGCGTTGCTCGGCTGGGTGATCACCACCGTGCCGGTGCCGCGCTTGGCCATCCACTTCGACAGGAACAGCGAGATCAGCGAGCCGGCCATGCCGACGATGAAGCAGAAGATCAGCAGGGCGTTGAAGTTGAAGCCCTCGCCGCGCAGGTAACCCTCCACCCCAAGCAGTCGCAGCGTGATGCTGGCGACGAGGATCACTGCCAGGTTGGTGCCCAGGAAGAGCAGTATTCTCATCATCGTTCGGTATCTCCGGTCATCTCAAGGAAGCGCGGGCCGCACGGGGCGGCCCAGAAAATCTGTTGATTAGATACGGCTGGTTAACGGAGGTTTCAAGTCCGAACCGAAAAATCGGGTCTACGCCGACGCTTACTGGCGATAGCGCGACAGGAAGCGGGCGAAGCGATCCAGCGCATCGCCGAGCTGATCGGCCCAGGGCAGGGTGACGATACGCACGTGGTCCGGCTCGGGCCAGTTGAAGGCGGTGCCCTGTACCAGCAGGATCCTTTCCTGCAGCAGTAGATCGAGCACCAGCTTCTGGTCATCCTGGATGGGGTAGACCTTGGGATCGAGCCGCGGGAAGGCGTAGAGCGCGCCCTTGGCCTTGGTGCAGCTCACCCCGGGAATGGCGTTGAGTTTCTCGTAAGTGATGTCGCGCTGGGCCAGCAGCCTGCCGCCGGGCAGGATCAGGTCATTGATCGACTGATAGCCGCCCAGCGCCGTCTGGATGGCGTGCTGGGCCGGCACGTTGGCGCACAGGCGCATCGAGGCGAGCATGTTGAGGCCCTGGATATAATCCTGCGCGCGCTGCATGGCCACGCTGCCGGAAAGGATCATCCAGCCGGAGCGGAAGCCGGCGCAGCGGTAGCTCTTGGACAGCCCGTTGAGGGTCACCACCAGTTGGTCTTCGTCGGCCAGCGCGCCGGTGGAGACGTGCTCGGTATCGTCGTAGAGGATCTTGTCGTAGATCTCGTCGGAGAACACCACGAGATCGTGCTCGCGGGCGATGGCCAGCAGCTCGCGCACCACCTCGGGCGGATAGACCGCACCGGTGGGGTTGTTGGGGTTGATGATCACGATGGCGCGGGTGTGGCTGGTGACCTTGGCGCGCACGTCGGCGATGTCCGGCGCCCAGTCGGCTTGCTCGTCGCAGCGATAGTGCACCGCATGCCCCCCGGAAAGATGGGCGGCGGCGGTCCATAGCGGGTAGTCCGGGGCGGGGATCAGAACTTCGTCGCCATCGTTGAGCAGCGCCTGCAGTGCCATCACGATCAGCTCGGACACCCCGTTGCCGATGAAGATGTCCTCGATGCCTACGCCGGGAATTTCCTTGCGCTGACACTCCTGCATGATCGCCTTGCGAGCCGAATAGAGCCCCTTGGAATCGCAGTAGCCCTGGGCAGTGGGCAGGTTGCGCATCACGTCCTGGAGAATCTCCTCCGGGGCCTCGAAGCCGAACGGTGCGGGATTGCCGATGTTCAGCTTGAGGATGCGGTGGCCTTCGTCTTCCAGCCGCTTGGCGTGCTCGAGCACGGGGCCGCGGATGTCATAGCAGACGTTATCGAGCTTGTACGATTTCCTGAACGTGGAGGGCGTTTCCATGAGGTGTCCGAGATTCCAGTGGTGTCCGGTGGCTCCGGTCAGCCCTGCTGCCGGAACTCAGTGATTATGCGGGGTTGTCGACGTCGCCGCTATCGTTGATCACTGCTTGTGGCGTTGGCTCTTCGTCGGCTTCCGGCGGCGGGATGTCGGCGGGGGTTTCCAGCGTCAAACGGCCCAGCTTGCCATCGCGCAGCTCGTGCAGCAGGACCTCGGCGCCGCGATGCAGGTCGATCTCGCCGCCGGGGCGCAGCCCGCCACGACGGCTGGCGATCTCGGCCAGTATCGCATGGCCGTCGAAGCCGGCCACGGCGAGCAGGTCGATGCGCTTCGGTCCATCCGCCTCTACTTGCTCGGCCTGGAGGTTGGGCGCGTAGGGCGGCAGGGCGGTCAGTTTGTAACGGGCCTTCAACGCCTCGGGATAGCGGCGGGCCAGCTCGGCGGCAGTGACCACCGCCACGTCGACGTAATCGATGGCGGTATCGCGGATGGCGCCGCTGGCGGCCAGGCGGTAGGCGCTGGCCTGATCCTCTATCTTCGGCCACAGCACGCCGGGGGTGTCGATCAGTGCCACGCGGCCGGCGATACGCACCTTCTGCTGGCGTTTTGTCACCGCCGGCTCGTTGCCGGTCTTGGCGATGGCCTTGCCGGCCAGGCCGTTAATCAGGGTCGACTTGCCGACGTTGGGAATGCCCATGATCATCACCCGCACGTCACGGTCGGCGCGTACCTGCCCGGCTAGCTCATGGCACAGCTTGGGGATGCGCTTGAGTTCGCGGGCGTTGGTGGTGGTGACCGCCAGTGCGCGGGTGTGGGGCAGCGAATCGAAGTGCGCCACCCACTCCCGGGTACGCTCCGGGTCGGCCAGGTCGGCCCGCGAGAGGATCTTGAGCACCGGCTTGTGGCGGGTCAGGCCGGCCAGCATGGGGTTGGCACTGGAGTAGGGCAGGCGGGCGTCGAGCACCTCGATCGCCACGTCGATTTCCGGCAGCGCCTCTTGTATCTGGCGGCGCGCCTTGTTCATGTGTCCCGGATACCAGCCGAGCATGTGCCACTCCTGCAAACCGTACGAGGCCGCCCATCATAGCAGAAGGGCGGCCTCGGCAGGGGGGATGACTACTCGCCGGGATGGAAGGCGATGGCGACCGAATTGATGCAGTAGCGCAGCCCGGTGGTATGGGGCGGCCCGTCAGGAAACACATGGCCCAGGTGAGCATCGCAGTGAGCGCAAACGACCTCGGTACGGTGCATGCCGTGGGAGTCGTCCTGACGCTCCTCGACGGCGGCCTGGCCCAGCGGGCGATCGAAGCTGGGCCAGCCGCAGCCGGCTTCGAACTTGTGCTCGTTCTCGAACAGCGGAGCATTGCAGCACACGCAGTGGTAGATGCCGTGCTCGTCGGTCACCTGATAGTCGCCGCTGAAAGGGCGCTCGGTGCCCTGCTGGCGCGTCACGCGATACTGCTCAGGGGTAAGCTGGGCTTGCCATTCGGCATCGCTCTTCACGATCTTCTTGCGCATGGCCTCTCTCCTGCGGGGGGCGACGTCGGCTTCATCTGACACTGAAAGCTTGGCCGTTTTCCCTCTTTTCGGCCAGCCCGAGGCCGACAGTTGACAGCCTCGGGGGGCTTGAGTAACATTCGCGCCACCTCGTTGAGGCAAAAGCGAGACGGCTGCGTCCCATTCGTCTAGTGGTCCAGGACACCGCCCTTTCACGGCGGGAACAGGGGTTCGAACCCCCTATGGGACGCCACTCGTTTTACGCTGTTTTCAACGGGTACCGGAGTGCAGGACCGAAGTGCAAGAGCAGAGTGCGGGAATAGCTCAGTGGTAGAGCATCGCCTTGCCAAGGCGAGGGTCGGGAGTTCGAATCTCCTTTCCCGCTCCAAATTCTGCTTCGGCAGAATGAGCAGGTTCGGTGAAGGGTCGGGAGCTGGTGCGCCAGTCCGATCGAATCACCTTCCCGCTCCAGCACGGTCTGGCTTTTGCGTCCCATTCGTCTAGTGGTCTAGGACACCGCCCTTTCACGGCGGGAACAGGGGTTCGAACCCCCTATGGGACGCCACCTTCCGGTTGCGGTAGCAGTTGCTTTATCGATAGCATAGACGTTCGTGCATGCGGGAATAGCTCAGTGGTAGAGCATCGCCTTGCCAAGGCGAGGGTCGGGAGTTCGAATCTCCTTTCCCGCTCCAGCACGGTCTGGCTTTTGCGTCCCATTCGTCTAGTGGCCTAGGACACCGCCCTTTCACGGCGGGAACAGGGGTTCGAACCCCCTATGGGACGCCACTTCGATACTCTGTGATGTTCATGTCGACACTTCAGAGGCAATAAGCGGGAATAGCTCAGTGGTAGAGCATCGCCTTGCCAAGGCGAGGGTCGGGAGTTCGAATCTCCTTTCCCGCTCCAGTTTCTTCTACACCCATCAAGATGCCAGGGCTCGGCCCCCCCCTACTTAATTTGATGACCTTGCCCATGGGCGAGGGTTTCGGCGTTTTTCCAGGCGGCGACTTGAAAAATTCCTTCGCGCCCTAATCTCTTGAGCTTGCACTTCATCCCAACGCAAGGATGTCCCATGGCCGAACCGGCGCTGTCGATCCGTGGCCTGACGAAGGTCTACGGCAACGGCTTTCATGCCCTCAAGGGTATCGATCTCGACGTCGAGCAGGGGGATTTCTTCGCCCTGCTGGGCCCCAACGGGGCCGGCAAGTCCACCACTCTCGGCGTGGTGTGCTCGTTGGTGCAGAAAACCGCCGGTCGGGTCTCGATCTTCGGCATCGACATCGATCGCGACTTCGCTCGGGCCAAGTATCACCTGGGCGTGGTGCCCCAGGAGTTCAACTTCAACCAGTTCGAGAAGGTCATCGACATCGTGCTGGCTCAGGCGGGCTACTACGGCATGCCTCGCCGCGAGGCGCTACCCCGGGCCGAGCAGCTGCTCAAGGATCTTGGCCTGTGGGACAAGCGCAACGGCAGTGCGCGCATGCTCTCCGGCGGCATGAAGCGCCGCCTGATGATCGCCCGCGCCCTGATGCACCGCCCAAAGCTGCTGATTCTCGACGAGCCCACCGCCGGCGTCGACATCGAGCTGCGTCGCAGCATGTGGGAGTACATGCGCCGTATCAACCGCGAGGAGGGTACCACCATCATCCTCACCACCCACTATCTCGAGGAAGCCGAGAGCCTCTGTCGCAACGTGGCGATCATCAATCACGGCGAGATCGTGAGGAACACCAGCGTGCGGGAGCTGCTCGCCGAACTCGACACCGAAACCTTCCTGTTCGACCTGGCCCGCCCCGTGGAGCAGGCCCCATACGTCGAGGGCTTCGAGGTGCATAAGGTGGAGGGCGCCCAGCTCGCCGTGGTGGTACACCGCGGCCAGCGGCTCAACGACGTTTTCGCCGCCCTGGGCGAACAGGGCATCGAGGTGGTCTCCATGCGCAACCGCGCCAACCGGCTGGAGGAGATGTTCGTGTCGATGGTGGAGCAGGGCAATGAGATGCAGCGCGAACTCGACGGAGCGGAGGTGAGCAAGTGAGCGCCGCTCAGATCGCCATCGCCCTGTGGACCCTGGTACTCAAGGAGATCAAGCGCTTCACGCGGATCTGGCCGCAGACCCTGCTGCCGCCCTCCATCACCATGGCCATGTACTTCATCATCTTCGGCAGCCTGATCGGCCCGCGCATCGGCGAGATGGACGGCTTCAGCTACATGGACTTCATCGTCCCGGGGCTGATCATGATGGCGGTGATCACCAACAGCTACTCCAACGTGGCCTCGAGCTTCTTCTCCAACAAGTTCCAGCGCAGCGTGGAGGAGATGATGGTCTCGCCCATGCCCAATTGGGTGATCCTGGCCGGCTTCGTGCTGGGCGGCATGGCCCGCGGCCTGGGGGTGGGCGCCATCGTCACCCTGGTATCGCTGTTCTTCACTCGCATCAGCGTGGCTCACCCGCTGCTGACCCTCGGCGTGGTGGTGCTCACCGCGGCGCTGTTCTCCATTGGCGGCTTCATCAATGCGCTGCTGGCCGACAAGTTCGACGACGTCTCCATCGTGCCGACCTTCGTGCTCACGCCGTTGACCTATCTGGGCGGGGTGTTCTACTCGATCTCGCTGCTGCCGACCTTCTGGCAGAACGTCTCGCTGCTCAACCCGATACTCTATATGGTCAACGTGTTCCGCCACGGCTTTCTCGGTATCTCCGACATCCCGGTAGGCTGGGCGCTGACGGCCATCTTCGCATTCATCATCGTGCTCTTCGCCATCGCCCTGTGGATGCTGGAACGGGGCAAAGGAATACGTTCATGAATCACCGACCCGATACGCTCGAGCATGCCCCGCTGGGGCGCGAGTCCGCCTATCCCGAGCACTACGATGCCGGGCTGCTCTATCCCATCCCCCGCGCGGCCAATCGCGCGCCGCTGGGCATCGAAGAGGGCAAACTGCCCTTCGTTGGCGAGGACGAGTGGCACGCCTTCGAGGTGAGCTGGCTCAACGCCCGCGGCAAGCCGCGGGTGGCCGTGGCACGTTTTCGTCTGCCGGCGGAGTCGCCCAACCTGATCGAGTCGAAGTCGTGGAAGCTCTACCTCAACGGCTTCAACCAGACCCGCTTCGACAGCCGCGAACAGGTGATCGACACCCTCGAGCGTGACCTGGCCCAGGCTGCCGGGGCACCGGTCTCGGTGGAGCTGTTCGATGTCGACGACGCGGCGCTGGCGGTGTGTCGGCTGCCCGGGGAGTGCCTGGACGAGCTCGACATCGAGATCGACGCCTACTCGCCCAGCGCCGAGCACTTGAAAGTGGGGGAGGAGATCGTCGAGGAGACGCTCTACTCCCATCTGCTCAAGTCCAACTGCCCGGTCACCGGCCAGCCCGACTGGGGCAGCGTGCTGATTCGCTACCGCGGCCCCAAGCTCGACCGCGAAGGCCTGCTGCGCTACCTGATCGGCTATCGTCAGCATCAGGACTTCCACGAGCACTGCGTGGAGCACATCTTCACCGACCTGTTGGCCAAGGCGAAGCCGGAGCGACTGCTGGTGCTGGCGCGCTACGTGCGCCGCGGCGGGCTCGACATCAGCCCCTGGCGCGCCACCCCCGGCGAACGCCCGCCCGAGTCCCTGCGCTTGGCGAGACAGTAGTCCCTTCGCAACAGTGGCTCTGTCGAAACGCTAGGCCCGGCACGACAGCCAGCGGGGCAGCTGGTAGAGTTTGATCTATTTCGACGACCTGGCATGGGAAATGGTATGGACGCACTGACCCTGCTGCACGAACGCAGCTCCATGGGCAAGCTGATGGGGCCGGCCCCCGGTCCCGAGCAGATGGAGGCGATCTATCGCGCCGCGCTGCGCGCGCCGGACCACAAGGAGCTGCGTCCCTGGCGCTTCATCGAGTTCACCGGTGAGGGACTCGAGCGGCTGGGCGAGCTGTTCGCCGAGGCCGAGTACCGTGAGGACCCGGACATCGAAGATGCTGCCCTGGATGCGGCGCGCAAGAAGCCGCTGCGCGCTCCCATGGTCATCGCGGTGATCGCCAAGGTCACCCCCGATGTGTCCAAGGTGCCCAAGCTCGAGCAGGTGATCTCCGCCGGCTGTGCCGCCCACGGCATCCTGCTCGCGGCCCATGCCCTTGGCCTTGGCGCCATGTGGCGCAGCGGCAAGTACGCCTTCGACCCCACCGTGCGCAAGGGGCTCGGGCTGGAAGAAGACGACGAGCTGATCGCCTTCCTCTATCTGGGCCAACTGGGCGGGCGCCACAAGCCCATTGCCGAGCACAATATTGGCGACTTCGTCGAGCGCTGGACCTGACCCATGCGTGAGATCGGCATACCCCACCCACGGCTGGCGCTGCCCGAGCCCGGCCAGTGCGACGAGCCGCAGGCATTTCTCGCCTGGCTGGCCGAGGCCATTCCCATGGTCGAGCACCTGGGCATTCGTGAGATGCGCTGGGAAGGGGAGAGCCTGGTGTGGGAGCTCGCGCTCGAGCCCAACCTCAACGACAAGGGCACCGGCTTCGGCGGGGCGCTCACCGCCCAGACCACCCTGCTGGGCTGGTGTTGGACCACCCTGTGGCTGCGCCAGCGCGGCTACGCCCGCGACGTCGTCGTGGCCGAAGCCAGTCAGCGCTTCCTGGCCCCCGTTACCGGCGATTACCGCATCGTCTGCGCTGCCCAGAGCGAACAGGGGCCGGCGAGCCTGGCCGAGCGACTGACGAGCCGTGGGCGCGGCCGCATCGGTCTTGTCCAGCAGCTCTGGTGCGGCGATGTGCTGTGCCTGGAAGCGCACGGCGACTACGCCGTGCTGGCCGCCGGCTGAATGCGCTCGAACCGAAAAACCGGCTTGCAAACGCGTACTTAAGCCGTTAGACTTTGCGCCGTTCTGACGCACATGGCGCAGCCAAACGCGTGAGAACCACAATGTGGAGAGGTGTCCGAGTGGTCGAAGGAGCACGCCTGGAAAGTGTGTAAGTCGAAAGGCTTCGAGGGTTCGAATCCCTCCCTCTCCGCCACAGATTTCGAAACCCGGCTCAGCGAGCCGGGTTTTTCGTATGCGTGACTTGAATACAGTAGCCCCGTAGCGATTGTGGTGTAGCTATTACAGCCCCGTGTCCGTCATTTCCTACAAGCTCCCTTATCTCAGGTTAAATACAGCAGACTTCTGGGCTGCCAGACTGCACACCTGAGCCAGGGAGGCTCATCAGGGATGACCGAGTCAGGACGACTCACTTCCAGGGATGCTCGAACAGGACGGTCGAGGTGGAAGAAGGGAAGCGAAGATTCAGCCCGGCTGAGAGGCCGGGCTTTCTTGTTTTATTTTGTAGCGCTTTGCGTTGGGTCTTACGGCCGATGCCAGCCATCTTGCTATCGCTGGATTGACTTAATTGTGCGTCACCAGAGGGTTACGAGAGGCAGGTTGATCGGCAAATGGCTTACTGAAGGTAAATTCTTACAGGCTTTGTAGGCTATTTCTTACAAGAAAGCATATCCCAGGTTAACAGCATTTTTCTGTAAAGCTGCCATGCTGGTCACAAGGGCAGGAAGCCCGAAACAGGGAAGGCCGCATCAGGACGATGCAAGATCCAGGGAAGCTCGATCAGGATGATCGAGGGTGAAGCACGGAGGCGAAGATCAGCCCGGCCGAGAGGTCGGGCTCTTTTCGTTTGGGGTATGTGTTCAAAGCTCGAAAAGTCGCCTTGGAGGCGTCAATTTTTTGCTTTTGCTTTGTCGTGACAGGGTGGATGATGGGCATTCCATCACTCTAGGCTAATTTTAGCACTCTCTGCTATAAGCTATAATTTGTCGCATATTTCTTCCAGGTGACGGGATGTCCAATTCTGGCTGGCTGGTCAGCATGAGCCGTACCGCTTCTGCCGGGGCAGTGGCTGGCTTGCCGATGGCCGCCTTCGCGGCGGCAGGGGGTGGTGCACTGCCTCTCTTTCCCACGTGGGGCGGGCTCGCGCTGATGGTAGTGCTGGTGCTTGTCCTGATCGTCGCCGGGCTGGCCTATCGCCGCAGGCTGATGAAAGAGAGCGAGCGGCTGCGGGCTGGCCGGGAAGAGCTGGAGACTATTCTGGACAGCGTCGACGCTTGCATCTACGTCAAATCGGCAGATCTGCGCTATCAGTACGTCAATCGCAAGACCGCCCAGATCATCGGGATACCGGCCGACTCGATCCTCGGCAAGACCGACTTCGACCTCTTCGGTGCGAACATGGCGGCGGACCTGCGCTTCAACGATCAACGGGTGTTGCAGCAGGGCGAGAAAGTGGTGGCCGAAGAGGGCCACGTGCTGGATACGGGCGACACCGTCCGTACCTATCTCTCGATCAAGCTGCCGCTGCATGCCGCCGACGGCTCGATTCGCGCGCTGTGCGGTTTCTCCACCGACGTCACCGAGTACCGTGACATCCAGGAGAGCAAATACCGCCTGACCTATTATGATCCTCTGACCGGCCTCCCCAACCGCCGGTTGCTGCTGGACCGTCTCGACATGGTGGTCAAGGGCACGCGCCGCAGCGAGCGCTATGCGGCGTTGCTTTTCATCGACCTGGACGATTTCAAGGTCGTCAACGAGACCCAGGGCCTTTACAGCGGCGACCGGTTGTTGAGCCAGGTGGCCCGATGTCTAGAGGAGGTAGTGCGGGAGAGCGATACCCTTGCGCGTCTGGGGGCGGATGAGTTCGTCCTGCTCATTCATGATCTGGGGCTCGACGTGGAGCAGGCTGCCCATGCCGCCGAGCGTGTAGCCGAGAAGCTGCTCAGCCAGATTCTCAACGCCCGAGCCGAGGACGACCAACTGCCGACGCTGCCGATCACTGCCAGCATCGGTATCGCGCTGTTCGCCGACGGTGACGCCAACGTCGAGGCAGCCATGCGGCAGGCGGACATTGCTCTGCAGCAAGCCAAGGCGGCTGGTGGGAATACGCTGCGCTTCTTCAATGCCGAGATGCAGGCCGACGTGATGGAGCGGGTATCGCTCGAGGCCGACCTGCACCAGGCGCTGGCACGCGATGAGCTGTGTCTGCACTATCAGGTTCAGGTGGACAGCCACGCCAGCGTGGTCGGTGTCGAGGCCCTGATTCGCTGGAACCATCCCAAGCGCGGCCTGGTCCCGCCGATGCTCTTCATCCCCCTGGCCGAAAGGAACCGGCTGATCCTGTCGATCGGCTACTGGGTGCTCGAAACGGCTTGCCGACAGCTGGCCGAGTGGGCCAGGGAGCGCGACAAGGAGAGTCTCTACATTGCAGTCAACGTCAGCTCAGTGCAATTTCACCAGTCCGACTTCGTGGATCGCGTGCAGCACGCTCTGGAAGTGACAGGGGCCGATCCGGCCCGGCTGGTGCTGGAGGTGACCGAGAGCCTGCTGATGGAGGATCCCCAGTGGGTGCGTGAGATCATGCTGCGCCTCAGCAAGCTCGGTATTCGTTTCGCCCTGGACGATTTCGGCACTGGCTTCTCATCGCTCAACTATCTGAAGCGCCTGCCCCTGCATGGTTTGAAGATCGACAAGTCGTTCGTCAACGGCGTGCTCGAAGACCCGGTGGACGCCGCCATCGTCAATACCACCATCACGCTGGCGGAGAGCCTCGGCCTGGAAGTCACGGCGGAAGGGGTCGAAAGCGAAGCTCAGCATCGCTGGTTGCTCGAGCAGGGCTGTCAGGTGTTTCAGGGCTACTATTTCGGCCGCCCGCAGGCCAGGGAGAACCTCAAGCTGAGAGTGGCCGAGAGCTTCATCCCCACCTGAGGGGGAAGCGTTACGCTGTGTTTCCTCCTTTTCCTGTTGTTGCTGGGTTAAGCTGGTGCCTACATATTGCCGGTGGAGGTTCTATCCTCTGGCATGCCTACCACCACAACGGAGAGTTTCATGTCCTTACGACCCTGGGTTGCCGCTGCCGTGCTGATGTTCCCGCTGACGGCGCTGGCCGATACGCCCAACATCGTGCCGGGCCAGTGGCAGTTCACCAGCACCACTTCCGTCAAGGGCGACGTGCCGATTCCCGATCAGACCGAGAGTCATCAGGAGTGTATCGTGCAGGGCGACCTCGACGATGCCGATTTCCAGTTCCTGGAAGTCGAAGAGGGCTGCGAGCTGCTCGAGCACAACGTCTCCGCCGATGGCGTCGATTACCGCATGATCTGTCGCGCCGAAGGTGGCGAGGCCAACATCGACGGTCGCATGGACTTCCTGGGAGAGCGGGTCGAGGGTAGCGTGAACATCGACACCGAATCGCCCATGGGGCAGATGCGTCTCGAGACCGCCATCGAGGGCGAACGTCTCGGCGAGTGTTGAGCGCGCGCATCGCGGGTTTCGAATGAGGGCCACCCAAGGGTGGCCCTCATCGCTTCCTGCTTTCGGATCAGCAGCTTTCGGATCAGCAGCTTTCAGCTCAGCAGGTTCCGGTTCAGGTAGGCGGATGTCAGCGTGGGTTGGCCGGCACCTCGTCCATCTCGGTTTCCAGGCGCCGCTTCACGTCGCCCGGGGAGCCTGTATGGCGTGCCAGCAGGTCGTAGGCCACCGGTACCACGAACAGTGTGAAGAAGGTGGCGGCGGCCACGCCGGCCATGATCACCGTGCCGATCACCATGCGTGACTCGGCGCCGGCGCCGGTGGAGACGATCAGCGGGATGGCGCCGGCCATGGTGGTCACCGCCGTCATCAGGATCGGCCGCAGGCGCGTCACGGCGGCATCGAGCAGGGCATCGCGGAAGGCCAGGCCCTGATCGCGCAGCTGATTGGCGAACTCGACGATGAGGATGCCGTTCTTGGCCGCCAGACCGATCAGCATGACCAGCCCCACCTGACTGTAGATGTTGAGTGACTGCCCGGTCAGCAACAGACCGAGCAGGGCGCCACTCATGGCCAGGGGCACGGTGAGCATGATCACGAAGGGGTGAACGAAGCTCTCGAACTGGGCCGCCAGCACCAGGAACACCACCAGTGCTCCCAACACCAGCAGGAAGGTGGTGGCGCCGCTGGCCTCGCGATAGTCTCGCGAGGGGCCGGCCACGTTGGTCTGGGCCTCGGGCGGGAGAATCTCGCTGGCCGTCTGCTCCAGGTACTCCAGCGCTTCGCCCAGCGGGTAGCCATCCACCAGATTGGCTTCGATGGTGATGGAGCGTATGCGGTTGAAGCGATTGAGGGTGCTGGCGCCGGCGTAGTCGGTCAGGGTCACCAGGCTGGCCAGGGGGATCAGCTCGCCCGAGCGCGCCGAGCGTACCTGGATGTTGTCCAGCGCCCGGGGGCTGTTCTGCCGAGCCCGGTCGCCCTCGAGGATAACGTCGTACTCTTCGCCGTCATCCACGTAGCGCGTCACGTTGCGCCCGCCCAGCAGCACTTCGAGAGTGCGGCCGATCTCGGTCACCGTGACCCCGAGCGAAGCCGCCCGTTCGTAGTCGATGTCCACGCGCAGCTGCGGCTGGGTTTCGCGGTAGTCGCTCTCCAGGCCCGCCAGGCGCGGGTTGTGCTCGCGAATGTGGGCGAACATCAGATCGCGCCACTCGGCCAGCTGCTCGTAGGTGCCGCCGCCCAGCACGAACTGCACCGGCTTCTGCACGCGCTGACCGAAACCCTGTCGCATCACCGGGCTGGCCTGTATGCCGGGAAGATCGGCCAGCAGCTCGCGCACCTCGTCCATGATCTCCCAGGCGCTGCGGCGCTCTCCCCAGTCGGCCATGTTGATGATGGCGAAGCCGCCGTTGTAGTTCTCGATGTTGCCGAAGCCGCGCGGCGCGCGGATCACCACGCGTTCGAGCTCGCCCGAGTCCAGCATCGGCTGCAGGCGCAGTTCGATCTCGTCCATGTAGTCCATCATGTAGTCGAAGGTGGCGCCTTCGGGACCGTTGACCAGGATGATGAAGTTGCCGCGATCCTCCCGTGGGGTGTATTCGTTGGGCAGTTGCTCAGCCATCCACACGGTGGCCGCGATCAGCGCGATGAACACCGCCAGCACCGCCAGGCGTGCCTTGAGGACGATTTCGAGCAGTGCCCGATAGATGCGCTGCGACAGTTCCAGCAGCCACTGCACGCCGCGGGCCGCCAGGCTGTCGTCCATGTTGGGCTTGAGGATCTTCGAAGCCATCATCGGTGTGAGCGTCAGCGCCAGCAGGCTGGAGATCGCCACCGCCGCGGCCATGGTCAGGGCGAACTCGGAGAACAGGCGGCCCACGTTGCCCTGCAGGAAACTCAGCGGCACGAACACCGCGATCAGCACCAGGGTGGTGGCGATCACGGCGAAGGCGATCTGGCGGGTGCCGCGAAAGGCCGCCACCAGCGGCGTTTCGCCGTAGTCGTGCATGCGCCGGTTGATGTTCTCGAGCACCACGATGGCATCGTCGACGATCAGGCCGATGGCCAGCACAAGAGCCAGCAGGGTGAGCAGGTTGATCGAGAAACCCATGGCGGCCAACGCGATGAACGAGCCGATGATGGCGATGGGTACCGTCACCGCCGGCACCAGGGTGGTGCGCACGTTGCCGAGAAACATGAAGATGACCACCACCACCAGCCCCATGGCGATGAACAGCGTGATCACCACCTGCTCGATGGCCCCGGCGACGAACACCGAGGCATCGAAGTTGAGGCTCATCTGCATGCCTTCGGGCAGGGTGGCCTGCAGCCGCTCCATCTCCGCCTGCACCCCCTGGGAGAGCTCCAGCACGTTGGCGGTGGACTGCATCATGATACCGAGGCCCACCATTGGCACGCCGTTGGCGCGGAACACCGAGCGGTCGTCCACCGAGCCGACCTCGACCCGGGCCACGTCGCCCAGGCGTATCAGGTACCCGTCGCTGCCCTGGCCGATGGCCAGGCGGCGGAAGTCCGCCGCCTCGGCGAAGCTGCGCGGCAGGCGCACGATGAACTGCCGCTCGCGGGACTCGATGGAGCCGGCGGGCAGCTCCACGTTCTCGGCGCGCAGGGCGTTCTCCACGTCGCTCACCGTCAGGTTGCGCGCCGCCAGGGCATTACGATCGAGCCACACGCGCATGGCATAGTCGCGGCCGCCGCCTAGCCGCACCCGGGCCACGCCGGGCTGCACCGAGAGGCGGTCGACCAGGTAGCGGTTGGCGTAGTCGGTCAGCTCCGGCATGGAGTAGCCCTCGCCGGAGAGGCTCAGCCACACCACGATCTCTTCGCTGGAGTCGGCCTTCTGCACCTCGGGCGGGTCGGCATCGTCGGGCAGATTGCGCTGGGCGCCGGCAATGCGGTCACGCACGTCGTTGGCGGCGGCGTCGATGTCCATGCCCAGATTGAATTCGATGTTGATACGCGAGCGGCCGTCCTCGCTGGAAGAGGTCACCACCTCGATGCCTTCGATCCCAGCAATTCGGTCCTCCAGCACCTGGGTGATGCGCGACTCGACCACGTTGGCGGCCGCTCCGGGGTAGCGCGTGTCGATGCTCACCACCGGCGGGTCGATGGCGGGGTACTCCTGCAGCGACAGCCGCTCCAGCGACAGCAGGCCGAAGGCGACGATAAGCAGCGCCAGTACCGTGGCCAGTACCGGCCGCTGGACGGAGATGTCGGAGAGGCGCATCAGGCGTCTCCCTCGTCGCGATGTGCCTCGAGAATCTCGCGAATGGACGTCTCCTCGTCGGCGATGCCGAGCAGCTGCACACGGTCGCCCTCCCGGGCGCGCTGCACGCCGTGGGAGACGATCAGCTCATTCTGCTCCAGACCCTCGAGGATCTCGGCCTGGCCGATACGGCGCTCGCCGACACGCACCTCGCGCCGCTCCACGCGGTTCTCGTCGGCCTCGTCGATCACCAGCACGTACTGTCTGTCACCGCTGGGAATCAGTGCCGCTTCGGGCACCACCACGGCCTGGCGCGGGCTGCGCTGCAGGATCACTTCCATCAGCATGCCCGGGCGCAGGCGCAGCTCGGGGTTGTCGATCTCGGCACGTATCGTCACGCTGCGGCTCACGGGGTCGACCCGCGAGCCGATGCTGCTCACCTCGCCCTCGAACAGTTCGTCGGGGAAGGCCACGCTGCGGGCGGAGAGTGGCAGGCCGGGTTCGAGGATCGCCAGGTAGAGTTCCGGCACGCTGAAGTCGAGCTTCATCACGTCGAGCTTGTCCAGGGTCACCAGCTCGGTGCCGGGGGTGACCAGGCTGCCGACACTGATGTTGCGAAAGCCGACCACGCCGTCGAAGGGGGCGCGCAGGCGATAGTTGGTCAGCCGCGCTTCCAGCCCCTGAATCTCGGCTTCCACCTGGCGCAGCCGCGCCTGGCTGTCTTCCACGTCGGCCCGCGGCGCCATGTTGCGGTTCTGCAGCTGGGTCAGGCGGTCCACCGCGCTGCGGCGTTCGTCGCGCAGGGCCTGGGCGACGCGCAGCTGGGCCTGCTCTTCACCATCCTCCAGGCGGATCAGCATCCGGCCGGCCTCCACCGCTTCACCATCGCGGAAGTTCAGCTCGGCGACCAGCTCGGTCACCGTGGCCGAGAGTGTCACGCTCTCGTCGGCGCGCAGCGTACCCAGCGCCTCCAGCGGATCGGACCAGGGCTGCAGCGCGGCGCGGGCGCCGATTACGGCGGTACGGTCCTGAGCCGCCAGGGGCAGCGAGACGGCCAGCAGCAGGCAGAGCGGGGCTAGCCAGCGCCAGGCTCCAGAAAAAGAAGTGCGCGATGTGGTCATGGGTGGCTCTTGTCGTAGTGTTCGGGTCGCGACGGAAGAAGCCAACTCCTTTGGCTTTCTTTCCTTACCAGGCTACTCATATTGGCCCGTACCAATATGACAACAAATTCGCAATATCCTATCTACTTCCTGGCTTTGATTGTACAGGTTTTGCACAGCTTTTTCCTCCTGTGCCGATTCGTGCAGGTTCGCCACCTCTGCAAGATCCTCCTAGCGCTCTGCAAGATTCTCCAAGCGTAACTGATTTGTAACGACGATGCTGAGTCACGAGAGCCGGGGCAAAGGCGCCGGACTCCGACAACAGCAAGCTTGGATAACAAACCTGAAATGGGAGAAAGACCATGAGCAAGCTGATGCAGGGTGTCGTGCGCTTCTGGCGCGAAGAAGAAGGTACCGAGGTGGTGGAGTGGGCCTTGGTTGGGGGGCTGGTGGTGGCAGTGGGAGCAGCCATTTTTACAGCAATAGGAACTCGGGCTGGTGCGCTATTGACACAATTGAATACAGCAATTGGTGGCGCTGCACCATAAGGTTTCTCCATTTAAAAATGCTGACAGGGAAGTCGGCGTATTAAATGCTCATAAAGAAAAGGTGTGGTCATGATAGAGATTGGATTTATTCCTCTAGTGGTCTTTGCGGCTTTTACCGACATTAAGTCGTGCCGCATCCCCAACGCTCTTATTCTGGCCGGGGCCGCCGTGGGGTTTCTGCTGCAGGGGTGGGCAGCGGGAGCCGGCGGTGTCCTGGCCGCCACCTACGGGCTGCTGGTCGGATTGGCCATTCTGCTGCCGGGTTACCTGATGGGCTTTACCGGTGCCGGGGATGCCAAGCTGATGGCGGCGATAGGTACCTTTCTCGGTCCTGTTGGTGTGCTTCAAGCAGCGCTTATCAGTATTTTCGTCGGCGGAATTATCGCCATGGGCTTTGCTTTAAGTGCATTGATTCTCCGGCATTCGATTTCCCCATGGGAGCGATACTCCCTCATGATGCGCACCCTGGTGACCACCGGAAGGCCGCTCTATATTCCGCCTGCCAAGGGTGAGGTGATGGGCAAGAAATTCCCCTTTGCCGTTTCCATTGCGCTGGGTACCACTACCTGGATCGTCTGGCAGTGGCCGCTGGCCTGAACGCCAATCGAAGCGAGGAGAACCGGCATGGATACGAAACTTGACAATTCAGGCAGCGAAGATGCCGCGCCGGTCGGTTCGTCCATGGCCGCTGCCGCCGATGTCCTGCCGCCGCGTCCTGCCAGCATCGAGGAGACCGGGCTCTCGCCGCTCTACCTGATGGACCTGCTCTCCAAGCAGCTGCTCGAACAGGGTGTACTCGACCTGCACCAGCTCAGCCGCAGCGCAGCCCTGGCCGGCAGCGTGGTGGAAACGCTGTGCCACCTGCTGCGCCGGGAGGGGCGCGCCGAGGTACGCGGCCAGAGTGAGAGCGGCGCGCTGCGCTTCGGCCTCACCGAACTGGGCCGCGCCGCCGCCATGGAGGCGCTGAACCGCGACGGCTATGCCGGGCCGGCGCCGGTACCGCTGGAGGTCTATACCTCCCGGGTACGGGCTCAGGCCCTGAGCGACGTGGGAATCTCCCGTAGCGACGTGATGGCGGCCTTTGCCGATACCGTGGTCGAGCCGACGCTGCTCGACCAGCTTGGCCCGGGGCTGCACTCCGGCAGGGCGATGTTCATCCACGGTGAGCCGGGCACCGGCAAGAGCTACATGGCACGCCGCCTGGTGCGCCTGCTGCCCGGCGAGGTACTGGTGCCCCACGCCATTCTGGCGGGGGGCAAGGCGGTACGCTGTTTCGACCCCTCGGTGCACAGCCCGCTGGCAGCGCCAGGAGCCGAGGGCATCGGCGCGGGGCTGCTGCTGGCCGAGGGGCACGATCCTCGCTTCGTGCGCTGCCGGCGACCCTGCGTGGTGACCGGAGGCGAGCTGACCATGGAGCGGCTGGAGGTTCAGTACGACCACGCGACCCATATTCATCAGGCGCCGATCCAGCTGCTGGCCAACAACGGCATGCTGGTGATCGACGACCTGGGTCGTCAGCGCATGGCGCCCATGGAGCTGTTCAATCGCTGGATCGTGCCGCTGGAGGAGCGCCGCGACTTCCTGGCGCTGGCCAATGGCTACCACTTCAGCGTGCCCTTCGACGTGGCGCTGGTGTTCTCCACCAACCTGGACCCGCTGTCGCTGGCCGATGCCGCCTTCCTGCGCCGCATTGGCTACAAGATCCGCTTCGCCCCGCTGGGCCGCGAGGCCTACCGGGAGATCTGGGCCCGCCAGTGCGGGGAGAGCGGCATCGACTTCGATGCGGCTCTGGTCGATTTCGTCATCTACGAGCTGCATGCCCGCCTCGGTGTACCACTGCTGGCCTGTCACCCCCGCGACCTGCTGGGGCTGGCGGGGGACCATCTGCGCTACTGGGGTGGCGAGACCCTCGACCGCGAGGTGCTCGCCTGGGCCTGGCAGACCTACTTCGGAGACTTCTCGAGCGATGACCGCGAAGGCGGTGACGCTCACACGAGTGGGAGGAAGGCGTCATGAAGAAGAAAGGCATTGTCACGATGTTCTGCGTCTCGCTGCTGATGGCCGGCGGTGCGGCACTGATCGCCATGAGCTGGATGCAGGAGCAGCACCAGGAGCGCGACGCCCTGACCGAGGCGGGTCAGGTGGTGGTGGCGGCGCTGCAGATCCCCTTCGGCACCACGGTGCAGGCCAGCGACCTGCGGGTCATGCGGTTGCCGCCTGACTCGGTGCCGCCGGGCAGCTTCGACGACATCGAGCGCGTGGTGGGACGAATCAGCAACCAGGTGATCTACGCCGGCGAGATTCTGCATGAGGGCCGCGTGGCCGAGCACTTGGGGGGCAGTGCCCTGGCGGCGCTGCTCGATCCGGGCAAGCGAGCCATGAGCGTGCGGGTCGACGACGTGGTCGGCGTGGCCGGGTTCCTGTTGCCGGGCAACCGGGTCGACGTGGTCTCCACTCGCAACAACGGCAACGGCACTCGCAACAGCGTGGAGTCAAAGACCGTGCTGCAGAACCTCAAGGTACTGGCGGTGGATCAGATCGCCTCCCAGGAGCGCGACGGCCCGGTGATCGTACGGGCGGTGACCCTCGAGGTGGACCCGACCCAGGCGGAGACCCTGGTCAAGGCCACCCAGGAGGGCAAGGTGCAGCTGACCCTGCGCAATCCGCTCGACCATGAGGAGAAACCCGACCTGCTGGCGGCCCAACGCGAACTGCTCAACGTCGAGCCGCCGCGAGCCAGCTATTCGCCGCCGCCACCGCGTGCGGCCCCTGCGGTTCAGCCGCAGCGTCAGGTGATGGTGATACGCGGCACCGAGTCCAGCACCGTGAACGTGCGCAACTGAAACGCAGGGAGCGCAGCAATGCGGGCTGGCGCCGGGTCGGCCGCAGCCAATCAGAACAGGCAGGGGAGAAGCGTCATGAGCATACAAGGCGAGGGGTGGGGAACGGCGGTGCGGCAGGGAGCGGCGCACACGGGAACGGCATGGAGGGGAGCGGCACGGAAGGGGTGGGTGCTGGCGGTGTGTACTGCCCTGGCGCTGAGTTGGGCGACAGCGCTGCAGGCCCAGGAGAGCACGCGCAGCGTCGCCATGCCGGTGGAGGGGCGCACGGTGTCGGTGGCGGTGGAGCTTAACAAGGCTCAGGTGCTGCAGTTCCCCCGCGCGGTGCGGGTGGTGTCGGTGGGCAATCCCGATATCGCCGACCTGGTGGTGATGGGCTCGCGGCAGCTCTACGTGCTGGGCAAATCCACCGGAACCACCAATGTGGTGCTGTGGGATCAGGCGGAGAACATCCAGGGCACCCTCAATGTCACCGTGACCCACGATCTCGAGGCGCTGAAGAGCCACCTGCATGCGTTGCTGCCGGACGAGAACATCCAGGTGCGCTCGGCACAGGACAGCATCGTGCTCAGCGGCGAGGTCTCCAGCGCCGAGCGGTTGGATACCGCGCTGCGGCTGGCCATGCGCTTCGCCGGTGGCGGCGAGGATGCGGTGCTCAACCTGATGCAGGTGGGCGGGGCCAATCAGGTGATGCTGGACGTCAAGGTGGCGGAGGTCTCCCGTTCGCTGATCAAGCGGCTGGAGGCCAACTTCAACGTCTTCAACGTCGGCTCCTCGGCGTTCAGCGTGGGGGCGGTGAGCGGCGGGGCGACCTTCCCCGATGCCATCTTCCAGGGGCCGGGCGGGGATTTCCGCCTGCCAGTGTTCGAGAGTGGCACACGGACGCCACTGGGGCCGATGGTGCGGGAGTTCGCCCCTGCGGTGGCCAGCATCGAGGACACCGGTATCTTCGCCAGCTACCAGCGCAGCGATTACTTGCTCAATCTGGTGCTGGACGCAGCCAGCCGTGAGGGCGTGGCCAAGATTCTCGCCGAGCCCAATCTCACCACCCTCACCGGGCAGCAGGCCCAGTTCCTGGCCGGTGGCGAGTTCCCTATTCCGGTGCCCCAGGGCAACGGCCAGGTAGCCATCGAGCACAAGGAGTTCGGCGTCGGCCTGAGCTTCCTGCCAGTGGTGCTGGATTCCGGCTCGATCAACCTGCAGGTCAACGTATCCGTTTCCGATCTGGTGCCGGCCAACAGCCTGCGGGTCGGGGTGGGCGATCAGGTATCGGCGCAATTCTTCGTGCCGGCGCTGGTCAAGCGCAGCGCCAGCTCCAGCCTGGAACTGGCCTCGGGTCAGACCATCGCCATCGCCGGCATGCTCAACGAGAGCCTGCGCGAGAACGTCTCCAAGCTCCCCGGCCTCGGCGACCTGCCTGTGCTGGGAGCACTGTTCCGCAGCCAGGAGTTCATCAAGGAGCAGACCGAACTGGTGATCTTCGTCACCCCGCGGCTGGCGCGCTCCTTCGCGCCGGAGCAGGTGCGGTTGCCCACCGGTTCGTTCGTGGCGCCCAGCGACCTGGAGTTCTATCTGCTCGGTCGCTTCCAGGCCCGTGACGACGACGGCGGCTCGCGGCCCCGCCCCAGCAGCCTGGACCTGGAATTGATGTCGAGCCGTCGTGCGGGCGGCACCGAGGGCCGCTTCGGCCATGACCTGTGAACCGAACGCCACGACGGAGGTGTCCGCCATGTTTGCACTGAACCTATTTGCCGAGCTCGGCCATGCCACTCATCGCCAGTTCGCCCGAGGCATCCGCCTGGCAGCGCTTGCCGCTGCCGTGGGGTTGGCTGGCTGCGCGGCTCAGCCCGGCGCCGACCTGCCGCCCTTCGGCGAGACGGTGCAGCACACCAAGCGGCTGCAGACCTACGAGCCCGGCGATGACGCCCCGGCGCTGGGGGGCGCCAAGGCGGCCGAGGCGATGCGCAATTACCGCAGCGGCGGGACGGGACTGCAGCCGCTGCCCATGAGCTCCAGTTCGCTGCCCTGAATCTGCCAAGAGCAAGACACGCAACGAGCAGGAACGGAAACACCGGTGCCGGCGCCGAGAGCGCCGGTGAACGAAGGCTGACGAACAACGGGTATTCGCCATGCTGACACGGCTCGAGATACGGCTGGTGGGGCGCTCCAGGGCGGACATGGAGGCGCTGGAGGCGCTGTTGCGTAGCCAGGGCGGCATCGATGTCACGCTGCGGCAGTTGATCAACGGCAGCGTCGATCCCCTGGATGGCATAGAGACGCTGCCCGACGCCCTGGTGCTGATGGTGGGGGAGAACTGGGAGGCGGAGCTGATGGCGCTGTGCGAACGCCCTGTCGGCGAGCGCCCACCGCTGCTGGTGGTCGGCCCCAAGGGTAACGTGGAGCTGATTCGTCTGGCCATGCGCGCCGGCGCCCGGGACTACTTCTCGCCGCCCATCGACGACGGCGAGATTGGCCGCTTCCTGCGTGAGATCGTCCGCGACCGGCGCGAGGAGCTGGCGCTCCCTACTGCCAGCCTGACCGCGGTGATCAACGCCAAGGGCGGCTCCGGGGCCAGCCTGGTGGCGGCCAACCTGGCCCACCGACTGACGATAGAGGGCAAGGAGTGTGCCGTGGTTGACCTGGACGTGCAGTTCGGTTCGCTGCCGCTCTACTTCAACCTTACGCCGGACCATGGCCTGGTGCAGGCACTGGACGCTGCCGACAGCCTGGACAGCTTGGCCATGTCGGCCTATGTCCAGCACCACGAGAGCGGCCTTGGCCTGCTGGCTTCGTCGCCGGAGGACCGCGCCAGCCTCTCCGAGGTGCCGGAGGTTCGGGTCGAGCAGCTGCTGCACGTGCTGGGCCAGGACCACGAGGAGGTGGTGGTCGACCTGCCGCGCTGGATCAACGGCGCCACCGCCTGCGTGCTCGAACGCGCCGACCGGGTGCTGATGGTGATGCAGCAGAGCGTGGCGCATCTGCACGACGCCCAGCGCCTGCGCGACATCCTGGTGCATGAACTCGGGCTGCCGCCTGCACGATTGATGGTCGTGGTCAATCGCTACGACAAGCGCAACGAGGTATCGCTGAGCGCCATCGGCGATGCCTTGCCGGGGCTGCCGCTCCACACCCTGCCCAACGACTACCGCCATGCCAGCCAGAGCATCAACGTCGGCAGCCCGCTGATCGATCTGGCGCGCAAGGCGCCGCTTACCCGCGCGCTGAAGGCATTGGCGCTGGCGCTGATAACGCCGCGTGAGCCGCCGGTGCCAGCACGCCGCTGGTCGCTGCGGCTGTGGAATCGTACCCAACACTGACCCTTGCTGACCGGGAGACGGCCATGAATTTTCGCGAACGCATGACGGCAGGAGAAGAGGAGCGTGGTTGGGGCAATCGTGTCGGCCTGTCGCCCGCCGAGCAGGAGTGCAAGCAGCGGCTGTTCCGCCAGCTGGTCAAGGTGATGGATCTGGCGCTGCTCAGCACGCTGGAGGAGCGCGAAGCGCGCAGCCAGGTGCAGCAGGTGTGCGAGGCCTTGATGAGCAAGGAATCGCTGCCGTTCAACGCGGCCGTACGCCAGCGCATCGTCAGCGAACTGCAGGACGAGGTGCTGGGCCTGGGGCCGCTGGAGACGCTGCTGGCCGACAAGGGCATCTCGGACATTCTGGTCAACGGCACCAACCCGATCTACGTGGAACGCCGCGGCAAGCTGGAACAGACCCGGCTGCGCTTCGATAGCGATCAGCACCTGATGACCATCATCGACCGCATCGTGTCGAGCGTCGGGCGGCGCGTGGACGAATCCTCGCCGATGGTCGATGCGCGGCTCAAGGACGGCTCGCGGATCAACGCGGTGATTCCTCCGCTGGCCATCGACGGGCCGATGCTGTCGATCCGCCGCTTCGCCGTGGACCGCCTCACCGCCGAGAACCTGATCGCCCACGGCAGCCTCTCGCCGGTCATCGCCCAACTGCTGGAAAAAGTGGTCAAGGCGCGGCTCAACGTGCTGGTCTCGGGCGGTACCGGCGCCGGCAAGACCACGCTGCTCAACGTGCTGTCGGGCTTCATCCCGCCCGATGAGCGCATCGTCACCATCGAAGACTCCGCCGAGCTGCAGCTGCAGCAGCCCCATGTCGGCCGGCTGGAGACGCGTCCGCCCAACATCGAGGGGCGCGGCGAGGTGACCCAGCGTGACCTGGTGCGCAACAGCCTGCGTATGCGCCCCGACCGCATCATCGTTGGCGAGGTGCGCGGCGGTGAGGCCTTCGACATGCTGCAGGCGATGAACACCGGCCACGACGGCTCGCTCACCACCATCCATGCCAACACCCCCCGCGACGCCCTGACGCGGATCGAGAACATGGTGGCGATGAGCGGTTACCAGTTGCCGCCCCGTGCGCTGCGCTCGCAGATCGCCTCGGCCATCGATCTGGTGGTTCAGGTGGAGCGCCAGGAGGACGGTGTGCGGCGGCTGGTCAGCGTGCAGGAGGTCAACGGGCAGGAGGGCGAGATCATCACCATGTCGGAGCTGTTCCGCTTCGAGCGCGAAGGCATCGACGAGCATGGCCGGGTGATGGGGCGCTATATGGCCACCGGCGTGGTGCCTGGCTTCTACGATCATCTCAAACGCCGCGGCCTGGATCCGGGACTGGAGGTGTTCCAGGTGGGGGGAGGCCAGCGGTCATGGGTCTGAACCTCGATTTCAACCTCTCCGATGAGATGATCTTCATCGGCATGATCTTCATTGCCGCCTTCCTGCTGATGCAGAGCTTCCTGGTGCCGACGTTCGGCGAGAATCGCAAGGCGCAGAAGCGGCTGAAGAAGCGCCTGCACGCCATTTCGGCCAGCGCCGATCACGGCAAGGCCTCGCTGGTGCGGCGCAAGTACCTGCGTCAGCTTTCGCCGCTGGAGCGCGCACTGGAGGCGCTGCCCGGTATGGCCCGGGTCGAGCGCCTGGTCGAACAGGCGGGGCGCGAGACCCCGGCCTATCGGGTGGTGCTGCAGAGCCTCGGCCTGGGTGGTGTCTTCGGTGCGGTCGGTTTCCTGTTGCTGCCGCAACCCATGCTCGGCGTGCTGTTGGGGGGTGGCGTGGCAGCGCTGCCGTTCATGCGCTTGCAGCGTCTGCGCAGCCAGCGCCTGGCGCGCTTCGAGGAGCAGTTGCCCGATGCCCTGATCATCATGGCACGGGCCCTGCGCGCGGGGCATCCCTTCAGCGACGCCATGCATCTGGTGGCCGAGGAGATGGCCGATCCCGTCGCCGGCGAGTTCCGTACCACCTTCATGGAGATCAACTACGGCGGCGAGGTGCGCAGCGCCATGCTGGGCATGCTGGAACGGGTGCCGAGCGTGACCGTGATGGTGTTCACCACCTCGGTGCTGATCCAGAAGGAGAGTGGCGGCAACCTGGCCGAACTGCTCGACGGCCTGGCCGCGGTGGTGCGCGACCGCTTCCGCTTCCAGCGCAAGGTGCGCACGCTCTCTGCCCAGGGGCGCATGGCCGCCTGGATCCTCTCGCTGCTGCCTTTCGCTTTGGCCGGTGTGCTCACTCTGGTGTCGCCGAATTTCCTGCCCATGCTCACCCAGGACCCGGTGGGGCGGCAGATGATAGCGGCGGCTTTCTTCATGGTCGTGGTCGGCATCCTGTGGATGCGCCGCATCGTGCGCATCGACGTGTGAGGAGGAAGCCCGCATGAATGCTTCAACTGTTTGGCTCGAACGCTTCAGCGACCTGTTGCAGGACCCGCAGGCCATGCAGCTTGGCTTCGCCGCCCTGCTGGGCATGGCGGTCTTCAGCCTGCTGGTGGCGCTGGTGCTGCTGGTCATGGGGCTGTCGGATCCGCTGCGGCGCCGGCTCAAGCATCTGGAAGCCAGCGCCGAGGTGGCCGGTGGGCATGGCAAGGTGGATGAGAGCGGGCTGGTGCAGTGGCTGGGGCCCATGGGCGAGAAGCTGATTCCCGAAAAGGATGAGGTGCGCAGCCGGATCGCCACGGAACTGCGCCATGCCGGCAAGCGCTCGCCGTCGGCCGTCAGCCTGTTCTACGGCATACGCCTGCTGCTGACCGTGGTGCCGCCGCTGCTGGTACTGCTGCTGGTCATCCCGTTCGTGCGCCTTCCGCCGACGGTAGCGGTACTGCTGCTGATCATTCCGGCCATCGTCGGCTACCTGCTGCCGCGTTTCTGGCTGGAGCGGGCGATACGGCAGCGCACCCAGCAGCTGCGCCGCGGCCTGCCCGATGCCCTCGATCTGCTGGTGGTGTGCAGTGAGGCCGGTCTCGGGCTGGGAGCGGCGATCCAGCGGGTGGCACGCGACCTGGAGGTGAGTCACCCGGAGCTGGCCGACGAGCTGCACCTGTTCGGCATGCAGACCCGTGCCGGCATGGACAACAAGACCGCACTGCGCGACCTGGAGGAGCGTACCGGCGTGGAGGACATCCGTGGCCTGGTGACCACGCTGCTGCAGAGCATGCGCTTCGGTACCAGCATCGCCATGACCCTGCGCCTGTTCGCCGTGGAGCTGCGCGACAAGCGCACTCAGGAGGCGGAGGAGAAGGCCGCCAAGGTCAGTACCAAGATGCTGTTTCCCTTGATTTTCTGTGTCTTTCCCAGCTTCTTCGTGGTGGCTTTGGGGCCGCCGCTGCTGGGTGCGGCGGCCGCCCTGGCGGGGCGCTGAGTCGGCCAATGTCATCAACGAGTGGGAGGGGGTTGTCATGAAAATCACTACACGATGCCGTGCGGCCTGTGCCGTTGCCACGTTGTCCCTGGCGCTGACCGGCTGTGCCGCCACCGGCGGGAGCATGTCCCAGGAGGACGACGTATACGGAGCGCTGGGTGGCGGAGGGTCGTCGGTGGCCTATGGTACCGCCTTCCCGGTGGGCTCCCCCGAGGAGGCCTACCGCAACGGCGAGGCCGCCCTGCGTGCCGGCGACGCCGATCGTGCGCTGTTCGAATACCTGCGCGGGTTGCGCATGGAGCGGCGTCCACAGGCCGAAGCCTTGTACCGGGTCGGCATCATCCACCACGGCCGCGGAAACCATGAGCTGGCCGACATGGCCTATCGCTGGGTGCTGGAGATCGATCCACGCCATCCCGGTGCCGGCACCGCGCTTGGTATCATCCTGATCCAGCAGCGCGATTACGATCAGGCCGAGCGTTTCCTCACGCCCATCGCCGCGCGGCGTGATGCGCCCTGGCAGGCCCACAACGCCCTGGGTGTGATCGCCGACATGCGCGCCGACCACGCCACGGCCCAGGGCCACTATGCGCGTGCTCTGGAAACGAACCCGAGAACGCCGCTGGTGCTCAACAACCAGGGCTACTCGCGTTACCTTGCCGGCGACCTGCCGGGGGCGCGTCAGGCCCTGCGTCAGGCGCTCAACGCCAATCCCAACTACGACCTGGCCTGGCGCAATCTGGGGCTGGTGCACGCCCGCGAGGGCGACTACGACACCGCCATCGAAGCGGTGGCCCGAGGCGGCGACCGCGCCAAGGCCTATAACGACATCGGCTACATCTCGATGCTCGAAGGGCGTTATCAGGACGCGCTGGGTTTCTTCGAGGAAGCCATGCGACTGTCGCCGGCCTACTACGTCACCGCCAGCGAGAACGCCCGCAGTCTGGATCAATTGATCCGGCGTAATGGCGGCGAGGTCATCAACTGATTGCCCGGGCAGCGCTCCGGCACGTCATGGCCGGGGCGCTGCCCGAGCAGGGAGGGCCAGGCATGAAAGCAATACGCTCGGCGCGCCGCCAGCGCGGCTCGGAGGTGGTGGAGTTCGCCATTTCGGCGACGCTGCTGTTCATCCTGCTGTTCGGCATCATCGAATTCAGCGTCGCACTGTTCGACAAGGCGACGCTGACCAACGCCAGCCGCGAGGGGGCCAGAACCGGCATCCTGTACCGGCCCGAGCCACGCGACAACGCGAGTGAAAACGCCGCCATCGAACAGGCCATCCGCAACTATGCCGAACAGTTCCTGATCTCGCTGGGCGGGCCGGCACAGATGGAGATCACCATCGAACGGCCCAATGGCGGCACCCTGCAGTCGGGGGACAGCCTGGTCGTGACGGTCGATTACCCCTACCAGTTCCTGCTGCTGCCCGGTTTCATCGGCACCCTGGGCAACGTGCTCGAACTCAATGCCACCACCGTGATGAGGGCGGAATGAGATGAACGTTCGCAACGCAAGGCGCGGCCGTTACGGCTCGCCGCAGCGCCAGCGCGGAGTTTCCATCGTGCTGCTGGCCCTTGGTCTTTTCATGCTGCTGGCCTTCACTGCCCTGGCGGTGGACGGCAGCAATCTCTACGTGGCCAGAAACGAGCTGCACAATGCCGCCGACGCCGGTTCCCTGGCGGGTGCCCGGATGCTGTACACCGAGGATGGCAGCTCGGTCAATCCGGATGCCAATCAGATTGCCACCGATGCGGCCATGGCCAACGGCAGTCAGAACGAGACGGTGGAGGTGCTGAGCGCCCTGCGTGGCCACTGGAGCTTCGCCACGCGTACCTTCACCCCCAATGAATCTCTCGAACCGGTGGATCTGTTCGGCCGCACTGCCGAGGATCTCGATAGCGACCCCAACTTCATCAACGCCGTGGAGGTGGTGACGGCCCGGCAGCAGACCCAGGTAGAAGCCTTCTTCGGACGCCTCTTCGGCTTCACGGGTTACGACGTGACGGCGCGTTCGGTGGCCTACATCGGCTTTGCCGGCAACCTGCGGCCAGAGGATGTCGATCAGCCCATCGCCCTGTGCCGACAGGCGCTGGTGGACCCGTCGGGCAACTACTCCTGCAGTGTGGGTCGTTTCATTCCCGAGGGCGACCAGACCGGCGGCTGGACCAACTTCAAGCACAATGACAGCGGCGCATCGAGTGCCAACGAGCTGAGATCGCTGGTTTGCGGCGACGGCAACCCCGATGAGCTGCGCTTCGGTGAGAACATCGCCACCAACAACGGTCAGGTCAACTCGGCCTTCGGGGACCTCTATGACTGCTGGGTGGAGAAGACGGCCAAGCAGGAGGTGTGGACCTTGACGCTGCCGGTGATCGACTGCGATTCGGGAGTCGCGCCGAGCAACCCGTTGATCGGTGCCGTGACCGTCAACATCGTGTGGATGAACGACCAGGCCAACCAGATCGACCAGCAGGCGCCGCAGCAGATGCAGCTGCCGCCGGAAGACAGCGGGGGTACCTCGCCAGGCACCTGGAGCCATAGCAGTACCAGCGGCGTGGAGCGCTGGAACAGCTTCGTCGATGCCTTCAACCTGCAAAAACCAGGCGGTGACCCCGCCTACTGGAACTCCCACCAGCAGCAGAGTGGCTGGAAGCAGAAGAGCATCTATTTCCTGCCCAGTTGCAGCTATCACGATCCCAAGGGTCAGACGGGTGGCGAGAACTTCGGCATCCTGGCGCAGATACCCGTCCTGGTGGATTAGTGGGTGGAAAAGTGGGTTGATTAGCCAAACTATGACGCCGGCCATGGGCCGGCGTCGTTGATTCGAATCCACCTTGTCCGTTTTCGACTTGCCTGTTTTCTCCTGGCCTGTTTTATCCTGGATTGGTGATCTCTCTCAGGTCTGGATTTTTTGGGGGCAGGGCAGGTCCTGCCTGTTGCCGGAGGCGAGCGGGTGACGATGCGCCGGGGTCAGCTTCTCGTACCTGGGTATCGGCATCGGATCCGACTCGATGGCGGGTGCCTGAACGTACAGCGTTTGTCGATAGAGGGTAGGAGTATGGCCGACGTGCTTCTGAAAGGTGCGCGTGAAGTAGGAGAGGTCGCGGAAGCCGACGCTGAAGCAGACATCGGTAACCGAGGTGCGAGGGTTGGCCAGCAGTCGCTTGGCCTCGTCGATGCGACGCTCGAGCAGGAAGCCCTGGAAGGTATTGCCGGTAAGCTTGCGAAACAGCCGGCTGAGTTGAAACGAGGTGATACCGCACTGCGCGGCCACTTCGGCCTGGGCCAGCTTCTGATGCAGATGCTGCTCGATATAGCTGATGGCCCGCTCCAACTGGAGCTGCTGGCTGTTGGCTGAGGGGCAGCAGCGCAGACGCGCTTCGGGAGGAATCTGGTTGAGGACCTCGGGCGCCTGTTTGCGCTCTTGAGTGACATGGCTTAGAGACCGCAGCTGATAGAGGCTGCCCACCACCCCCAGGAAGCGGGCCAGGTCGACGGGCTGCACGAAGTAATCCCACACCCGCGTTCGAAAGGCCCACACCGCGAGACTCTCCGAATGCGCCTGGGTGATCATCAGCAGGGGCACCGAGGCCGCGCGCTGCTTGGCCTGTCTTAAATCGGTAAGACCCTGCAGATCGGGATAGTCATACTCGAAGCAGGCCACGATTGGCGGGTGAGTCAGCAGAATCGGAAGCGGATCCTGCTCTGCACCGATGAACTCGATGCGGTAACCCTTTTGCCTTAGTGCAACCACATAGTCTTTTTCTTCAGGCTCATTCAGTGTGCGTAGTACGACGAGTACGTAGGCGTGAGTGGACATGGGCAGTGTCCCTCCTGAGTCCCTTGCGTATGTTGCTTTATGTGTTTTAGTTCTTGATGCCAACCCTGTTTGTTATTGATTGGTAATGTCGTTATGTAACCTTTTGTGATGGGTCGTCTTAGCCAATGTAATAGATGGCGAGGAAATATCAGGATGATATTTCTCATGCTCTAGTAGTAATCTCCTAGCCATTGGAATGATGTTTCCCCTGTTGGCCAGTAAACCTAACACTCTGACGAGGCGGCGATCCGCCCGCCGTGGGTTTGCCCGCTGACAGCTGCTAGAATGCGCAGCCTCGAAGTGGCAACCCGGTGGGCAACGCAGGTGAGCATGCAAGCGGATGTGGTGGTGATCGGCGCGGGCGCCGCCGGACTGATGTGTGCTCTCACGGCGGGCTACGCCGGGCGGCGTGTGCTGGTACTCGACCATGCCAACAAGCCGGGCAAGAAGATCCTCATGTCGGGCGGCGGGCGCTGCAACTTCACCAATCTGGCCACCGGCCCGGCCAACTTCTTCTCCGCCAATCCTCACTTCTGCATTTCGGCATTGAAGCGCTATCGCCCCGAGCATTTCGTCGAGCTGGTGGAGCGCCACGGCGTGGAGTTCGTGGAGAAAGCGCCGGGCCAGCTGTTCTGCGCTCACTCCGCCAAGGATCTGCTCGACGTGCTGCTCACCGAGTGCGAGTGGGCCGGGGTGGAGCTGCGCTTGAAGACCACCGTGGAGCGCATCGAGAGGGTGGGCGAGGGCATGCGGCTCGCCACTTCGGCGGGCCGCATCGAAGCGGGCGCGGTGGTGATCGCCACCGGCGGGCTCTCGATCCCCACCATGGGTGCCACCGGTTTCGGCTATGACGTTGCCCGCCAATTCGGCCTCGACGTCACGCAGACGCGTCCGGCACTGGTGCCGTTCACCCTGACCTCACAGTGGAAGGCGCGGGCGGCCGACCTGGCCGGGGTGAGCTGCGACGTGGCGGTGAGCGCGATACGTGAAGGCCGGCGTCTGGGGCCGGGGCGGCAGCGATATTATCGCGAGCCGATGCTGTTCACCCACCGTGGCCTCTCCGGCCCCGGCATGCTGCAAATCTCGAGCTACTGGCAGCCCGGCGACGAACTGGAGATCGACCTGCTACCCGGCTTCGACATTGCCGACTCACTGGCCGAGGCGCGCCAGGCGGCACCGCGGCGTCAGCTTTCCACCTGGCTGGGCGAGCGCCTGCCGCGCCGTCTGGCCCAGGCGCTGGTGGAGTGGCACGGCGAAGACCCCACCCTGGCCGAGCTCTCCAACTCCCGCATCGAGGCCTGGCAGGCCCGCCTGGGGGCCTGGCGGCTCAAGCCCGCAGGAACCGAGGGCTGGCGTACCGCCGAGGTGACCTTGGGCGGCGTGGACACCACGGCGATCTCATCGAAGGACTTCAGCGTCGAGGGACTGCCGCAGCTGCGCTTCATCGGCGAAGTGCTCGACGTGACCGGCGAGCTCGGCGGTTACAACTTCCAGTGGGCCTGGGCCTCGGGCGTGGCCTGTGGGGGCTCTCTGTAGTAATTGAAGGGAACGCGACAAAACCTTACCTAACGTAACCGGTGGCCTGGGGCAGCCTTGCTACGCTGGTTAAAACTGTTCGTCTGGATGGTTTGTCACGGATGTGGCTCGTCACAGGAGTGCGCCATGCCCCCCTTAGCTCATGAGTTGGCCTCCCCCCAGCAATTGGATACGCCCGATACCCTGCACACCAAGGAGTGGCTGAGACGCTACCAGCGCATACGTCAGGCCTCGGAGCGGCTGTGCGAGCCGCTGTGTACCGAGGACTACGTGATCCAGAGCATGGATGACGTCAGCCCGCCGAAGTGGCATCTCGCCCACGTCACCTGGTTCTTCGAAGCGTTCATTCTCGTTCCCTTCCAGCCCCGCTACCGATCCCTCGACCCCATCTACGATCACCTCTTCAATTCCTATTACGAAACCCACGGCGTGCCCTTCCCGCGGCCGAGTCGCGGTACGCTGTCGCGCCCCACGGTGGCCGAGGTGTACCGCTTCCGCGCTCATGTCGATGCGGCCATGGCGGAGCTGCTCGAGTCGCCTCCACCCGAGCATGCCGAGCAGATCGTCCGCCGCGTCGAGCTGGGGCTGCACCATGAGCAGCAGCATCAGGAGCTGCTGCTCATGGACATCAAGCACATCCTGGCCCAGAACCCGCTGTGCCCGGCCTACCGCGACGACCTGGCGCTACCGACGGAAGAGCTCCCGGGCGATCTGGCCTGGCTAGAGCATGCCGCCGGCATTCGCGAGCTCGGCCACGACCTGCAAACCGGCTTCGCCTATGACAACGAAGGGCCAGTGCATCGGCAGTTTCTCGAGGCGTTCCAACTGGCCAATCGCCCGGTGACCAATGCCGAGTTCCTGGCCTTCATCGAAGACGGCGGCTATACCCGCCCGGCGCTGTGGCTCTCCGATGGCTGGCAGCAGGTCGGCCAGGCCGGCTGGCAGGCGCCGCTGTATTGGGTGAAGCGCGAAGATGGCTGGTACCACTACACCCTGGGCGGACTGCTGCCGGTCGACCCGCAGGCGCCGGTGGTGCACGTGAGCTTCTTCGAGGCCGATGCCTATGCGCGTTGGGCCGGGGCGCGGCTGCCGAGCGAGGCGGAGTGGGAGGTGGCGGCCCGGGACGCATCCATGGGCGGCAATTTCGTCGAGAGCGACCACCTGCAGCCGTTGGCCGCCGCGGCGCGGGGCAGTGCCGCGGCTCAGCTGTTCGGCGACGTATGGGAATGGACCGGCAGCGCCTACCGGCCCTATCCGGGATTTCGGGCGCTGCCCGGCACCCTGGGCGAGTACAACGGCAAGTTCATGTCGGGACAGATGGTGCTGCGTGGGGGCTGCTGCGCCACGCCGAGCGATCACATTCGCCCGACCTACCGCAACTTCTTCCCACCCCACGCCCGCTGGGCGTTCTCCGGTTTCCGCCTGGCCAGGGAGGCATGACATGGACCCGTTCGTCACTTTTCACGACCAGCACTCACCGGCGGCGGCGGGTTCGCTGAGCCAGGAGCTGATGGTGGGGCTTGCCGCCACGCCGAAATACACCTCGCCCAAGTTCTTCTACGATCGCCGCGGCTCGGAGCTGTTCGACGCCATCTGCGAGCAGCCCGAGTACTATCCCACCCGCACGGAAGAGGCGATTCTGCGTGCTGCTGCGAGCGAGATCGCCGAGGCCGTGGGGCGCGACGCGACCCTGATCGAGCTGGGCAGCGGCGCTAGCCGCAAGGTGCGGCTACTGCTCGAGGCGCTGCATCCGGCCTGCTATCTGGGCGTGGACATTTCACGGGACTTTCTGCTCGACAGCACGCGCCGCCTGGCCACCGACTACCCCTGGCTGGAGGTGCATGCGGCCTGCGCCGATTTCTCGCAGCCGATGTGCTGGCCCGAGGGGCTGTCGGGAGAGCGTCCGGTGGCGTTCTTTCCCGGCTCGAGCATCGGTAACTTCACCCCCGCAGAGGCCGAGGCGTTCCTGGTGGGGCTGGCGCAGCTGCTCCCACCCGGCGGTGGGCTGTTGATCGGTGTCGACCTGATCAAGGATCGGGCGATACTTAACGCCGCCTACAACGATGCTGCCGGCATCACGGCGGCCTTCAACCTCAATTTACTGGAGCGGCTGCGCCGTGATTTCGAGGCCGAGGTGGAGCCGTCGCGGTTTCACCATCTCGCTTTCTACAATGAAGTCGAATCGCGCATCGAAATGCATCTGGTGAGTCGCTGCGACCAGGCCATTCGCTTGGCCGAGGAGCGTTTCTTCTTCGCCGAGGGCGAGAGCCTTCACACCGAAAATTCCTACAAGTACAGCGTGGCCGGATTTGTCGAGCTGGCGGGGCGCGCCGGGTTCGAGCCGTGTGCGCATTGGACCGATCGCGATGCGCTATTCTGCATCCACTATCTGGAGCGGGCGGCCTGATGGCGTCACCCGTAAACCGGGCTATGCTGCAAGCAGAACCATGCTGGAAGCCGAGGGCCACCCATGACCATGATCGCGATACAGGACTCTTCCCGGTCCGAAGCCTCTGCATTTGCCGATCTCGTCGTCGACGAGGCCGTGCGTCAGGCCGAGGAGCGCGGCTGGCAGGCGGTGCGGCTCTCGGATGTGGCACGCAACCTGGAGCTGCCGATGTCAGTGGTGCTGGAACGCTTTCGCGACATGGATGCCGTCGCGAATGCGTGGTTCCAGCGGGGCTGGCGCGCCATGCTGGCGGAAAAGCCGGAAACCTTCGACGACTGGCCGGAGCGGGTGCGTATCGAGCATTGTCTGCAGGCCTGGTTCGATACCTTCGCCGCCCATCGCCAGGTCACCGTGCAGATGCTCCGGACTAAGGCGCATCTGCCGCATCCCCACACCTGGGTGCCGCTGGTGTTCGACCTGTCACGCACCGTTCAGTGGCTGCGCGAGGCAGCTCGCCTGGAAGCCCGTTACGGCACGCGTCGCGCTCAGCTGGAAGAGGTCGCCCTCACCAGCCTGTTCGTGGCGGCGCTGGCGGTGTGGGCGAGGGATACCAGCGAAGGGCAGCGCAAGACACGCCACTTCATCGACAAGCGCCTGAAGCGTGGCGAGAGCTGGATGCGATGGGTGCCGAGTGGGGTCAAGCGCCCACACAAGGCCGAAGCTCAGCTTTAAGCCGTCTGTCAAAGCCTAATCCGCCTTTCGAAGCCTAAGCCGCCCTTCGAAGCCCTATTCCGTCTGACTAATCTTAGGCGCTCAGCGAACCCGCTCCAGCAGGTGCCTTGCCCGATGCAGCAGCAGGGCGCCGGCAGCGATTTGCCTGGTCAGCCGAACGAGCATACGAGGATGACGCAAGCCAGCGACCAGCAGGGCGCCCCCGGCCAGATAAGCCGCTCCCCGGTAGTGCTTGATGAAGGGCTTGAGACTCTCCAGCTGCTGCCAGCCGGCATTGAGCCCCAGGGTGCCGTGCTTCCAGCGCTCCGCTTCCACCAGCAGGTCGATACGCTGCCGTTCGATGGCAGCGATGAGTTCGGCCTTGCGCTGGGCACGGCTCGCGGCAGCGGGTATTGAGGCGTCAACGTTGCGGCGTGTCACGCGGCTCCTCCATCAGGTGACGGTCCAGCGCGAGCTGAGCCAGTGTCTCCTTGAGCAGAGTATGGCGGCGCGCCAGGCGCATGCCCCAGAGTGCCATGCCGATGCCGCTACCCAGCAGCACCAGAGCGCTGATGCCGATGGCGGCCAGGCGGTGGGTGTCCCAGAACAGTACCACCACCAGCAGGGTCAGCATGCCCAGGCCCAGCAGCAGCAGCAGCAGGCTGAGCCCGAGCATCAGCAGCAGCGTGACGAGGCGGGCGCGCTCCTCTTCGAGTTCGAGAACGGCGAGGCGCAAACGCGTCTCGCCCGTCGCCACCAGATTGGCCAGAATTCGCTTGGCGATGCTGAACAGGCGTTGCGCCGGTCCTTCGCTTGCAGCCATCAACGGCGTCCGATGAGCATGCCGATGACGACGCCCACCGCAGCGCCGATGCCGATGCTGGTCCAGGGATTCTCGTGCACGTAGCGGTCGCAGGCGTCGGCCTGCTGGTGCATGGTGTCGCGTGCTTCGCCATAGAGCCGCTCACCGCGGGCTTCGAGTCGGTCGCGGGTGTCCTTCAGCCGCTGTTCGGCGCGCTCGCGCAGTTCCTTGATGTTGCTGCGGGAATCGTCGGCGGTGGCGTGCACCAGCTCCTCGATGGTGCGGGTGAGCTGGTGCAGGTCTTCCTTGAGTTGCCGAGTGGTTTCATCGGTATGCGGGGTGCGCGTTGCCATGACAGTCTTCCTCTGACGATGAATGACAGCCTCAGCATAGCACTCGCTGATATGAGATCAACGCTGCTCCTGTGGCAAGTCAGCGCACGCCACCGGCGCCGGTGAACAGCGGATTGACGCTGAAGCCGACGCTGATGCGTTGGTTGCGGTGGTCATAGTCGATCATGCTCTCGCCGTACCCGTAGAAGTACTGGACATGGCCGCGGATGTTGCCGAACAGGGGCCAGGAGTAGTCTACCTGGGTGCCCATGTTGCCGGGGCTGGGGTTGCCGCGCACCATGATGCTGGCCTCCTGGTCGCCGTTGAAACGGCGCGCCACGGTCACGTCGCCATAGCCCCAGTAGCGGTCGATGTCGGGATTGTCGTCGTCACCGTCGGATTCGGGAATGCGCCAGTGGGGTGCCACTGCCACTGCCCAGTCGCCGCGTTGAAAGATGCTCTCCAGGTAGATGCGGTTCCAGCTTCGCGAAAGCGGCATCGAGCGTCCGTTGGAGAGGTGATTGAAGGCCACCCGGTTGCGCGTGTTGGTCCAACCCAGGAAGCGCGAGGTGTTGTCGAAATCGATGAACACCTCAGGCTCGTAGTTGGTCTCGCGGAAGGGCGAGGAGGCATCGGTGTTGTAGGCCTGCCACCAACTGCGCTGGGTGTAGGCGAAGTAGAGATCCCCGGTGGTGCCCAGGATGTCTTCGAGTAGGTTGACCTTGGCGCTGAACTGGAACTTCACCTCGAGATCGTTGGGGCTGCCGTCGGCATAGACGTCGCGAAAGGCCACCTGGTTGGGATGCGTGGTATAACTCAGGGGAAACAGGTAATTTCGCCGGTGCATGGTAATGGCCAGCGGGTTGCGCGTCGATTCCCGCTCCAGCTGACGGCGCTGGGCGATCTCTTCCAGCACGGGGTCATCCACCTCGGCATAGAGGGGGTCGTCCTCTGGTGGCAGGGCGTCGAGCTGAAGCCGCAATGCCTCCAGCTCGCCGCTCAACGCTTCGATGCGAGATTCGAGCGCTTGTCGCTGGGCATCGGCCTCGCCCATGGCGGAGGTGGGCAGCAGCCCTAGCACGGCGGCGCTGGCGAAAAGAAGGGAACGGATGGTCATGGAGGAACTCGAAGCGAGGCATTGAGCTTCCGTTTCTACCATGTCGCCTTGGCAAGTCAACTGCTGGCGCCGCTATTGTCATGTTATTGCACCAGTTGAGCCTCGTTCTGACGAGGGTCGCTGCTACGAGGAATTTCGTGAACGTCACGCTTTACTCCGCTGCCGGTATCTTCCGACGTGCCAGCCAGGCGCTGTGTCTACTGATCTGCTGTTGGATTCTGTTGATTACATCGGCGTTGGCGGAAGATGCCCTGCCCGAGCGCCAGGCAGTGGAAGAGCGCCTGGTCGAGCTGCGTCCCGAAGAGGGAGAGAGCCTGAGCGAGGCCGAGCAGCGCGATGTCGAGGCCCTCGAGGCGACGCTGCGTGCCCTGGAACAGCTGCAAGGGATCGAGGAGCGGATCGAGGGGCTGGAGCAGCGGCTCGAAAGTGCGCCCGCCGAGCTGCTGCGCCTGGAGCGGGAACTGCTGCAGGAAGAGGAGGCTGAGCTCGACCGCTCGATTGCCGAGCTCGACGACACGCCGCTGGATGAGCTGGAGTACCGCCAGCAGGAATCAGTGTTCGAGCTGCAGCAGCTGCAGGATCGCCTGGCCGACGTCAACTCCCAGTTGCTGGCGGCCCAGACGCTGCCGGAGCGGGCCCAGCAGGCCATAGCCGAGGCGATGCAGACGGCCGAGCGCACCCGCCGCGCCCTGGATGCGCTGGAGGCGCAGGGTGTCGGTGAGGACTCGCCCCGGCTGTGGCAGCTGCAGGTGGAGCGACGGCTTGCCGAGCGCACGCTCAGGCTGCGTCAGCGTGAGCTGGGCAGCAATACCCGGCTGCGGGAGCTGACCCAGCAGCGCCGCGACCTGATCACCCAACAGGTTGCGCGCAAGGAGTCCGAGCTGGCCCTGCTGCAGGGGGTGATCGACCGCCAGCGGCGCATCGCCTCGGAGCAGGCGATTGCCGATGCCGCTCGCGACGACCCCCTGCTCGAAGCCGGACACCCGGTGCTGGAGCGTGCTCAGAACGTCAACCGTGAGCTCAGCCTCGAACTGCTGCGGGCCAACGATCGTCACAACGGCCTGGTACGCGAGAGCCTGGCCATACGCAGTCAGCTCGATCACGTGCGTCAGCTACAGCGCAGCTTGAATGAACAGATAGAAGCCATTCGCGGCAGCCTGTTGCTGTCGCGCATTCTGCGCGAGCAGCGCCGCTCGCTGCCCCAGGTCGACCCCGGGCGCAGCCTGCAGGATGAAATCGCCGACCTGCGCCTGCGCCAGTTCGACTTGGTACGCCAGCGCGACGCCTTGCGCCAGAGCGAGCGTCTGGCCAATCAGCGTCTGGAAGAGGCCGGTGTCGAGGTCACTCAGGGGCTGGTGGAATCCTTGCAGGGGCTCTACCACTCGCGCCGTCAGCTCGTCGATCAGCTCGAACAGACCTACGGCAGCCTGCTGAGTGCGGCCATCGAGCTGCAGCTCAATCAGCAGCAGCTGCTGGAAACCACCCGTGAGCTGCGTACCACCATCGATGAGCAGCTGTTCTGGATCGCCAATACCCGACCTCTGGACCTGGCCTGGTTCCGCCAGCTTCCGGCGAACGTGGCCGACGAGTTGCAGCGCGGTGAATGGCGCGGCGTGCTGCCGGTGCACTGGCGTATGCCGGGAGTCGACGCCCTGTCCGGTGCGCCGCTGGTCCTCGTGGCGGTGCTGCTGCTGGGGCTGCGCCGCCGCATTCAGCGTCGCCTGGCCATGCTGCACGAGCAGATCGGCCGCCTGCGCAGCGATTCCCAGGCCCACACGCCCCAGGCGGTCGGCCTCAACGCTCTGCTGGCGCTTCCCGGCCCACTGACGCTGGCCGGCATCGGCATTTCGCTATCGACCATCGGTTCGGGCATCGCCTCGGGCCTGGGGCAGGCATTCCTGCATCTGGCGCTGGCCTGGGGCTTCATTGCCTGGTCACGACGGCTGCTGGTACGCGATGGCGTGGCGACCAAGCACTTCTACTGGCCTTCGGGCTACGTGGCGCGGCTGCGCTGGTTGCTGGGCTGGGTCGTGGTGGCCCTGGTGCCGGTACTGCTGATCTCTTCCCTGGCGCTGGATGGCGAGATCGATCTGTCGTCGCGGCCCATTGCTCTGTTGCTGCTGATTACCGGCCTGTTGGCCATGAGTGTGCTGCTGGCAAGGCTGATCATGGCCCACACCCCGTTCTTCGGCGTCAAGCTGTTCCGCCTGGTGCTGGGGCTGCTCATGGCTGGTGTGCCGCTGGTGCTGGCGGGACTGATCGTATCGGGCTACGAATATACCGCCCTGAGCCTGATCGGGCGCTTCGTCATCACGCTCTATCTGCTGGCGATGTGGATCCTGGTCGAAGCCACAGTGGTGCGCGGCTTGGCGGTAGCGGCGCGCCGGCTGGCGTTCAAGCGTGCGTTGATGCGTCGCCGCGCCCAGGCTCAGGAGGGCGCCGAAGGGGGGCTTGAAGTGGTGGAGGAGCCGCCGCTGGACATGGAGCAGATCAACCAGCAGTCGCTGCGTCTCTCCAAGCTGATTCTGTTGCTCGGCTTCGCCGTGTTGCTTTATCTGGTGTGGTCCGATCTGCTGACGGTGCTGGGCTACCTCGATGACGTGGCGGTCTGGGAAGCTGGCGAAGGCGTAGGTAATGAGCTCGTCACCAGTGCGCTTTCGGTCGCCGACATCTTCGCCGCGCTCCTGATAGTCGTGCTGACCCTGGTGATGGCGCGCAACCTGCCGGGCCTGCTCGAGGTGATGGTACTGTCGCGGCTGGAGCTCAAGCAGGGCAGCGCCTACGCCATTTCGGCGCTGCTCTCCTACACCATCGTCGGTACCGGGCTAGTGGTGGCGCTGGCCACCCTGGGCGTGGCCTGGAGCCAGCTGCAGTGGCTGGTGGCAGCGCTGGGCGTGGGGCTGGGCTTCGGTTTGCAGGAGATCTTCGCCAACTTCGTCTCGGGTCTGATCATCCTGTTTGAGCGGCCGGTGCGTATCGGCGACACCATCACCCTGGGCAACCTCACCGGTACGGTGAGCCGGATTCGCATTCGTGCCACCACGGTGACCGACTTCGACCGCAAGGAAATCATCATTCCCAACAAGACCTTCGTCACCGATCAGCTGATCAACTGGTCGCTGTCGGACACCATCACCCGCGTGGTGCTGGGCTACCGTGTTTCCTACGGTTCCGATCAGGTGCTGGTGCATCGGTTGCTTTACCAGGCGGCCGAGGAGAACCCCCGGGTGCTGGGCGATCCCGAACCCCAGGTATTCTTCATGGACTATGGCGAGAGTACCCTCAACTTCGAGCTACGGGTCTTCGTCAACGCGTTGGGCGATCGGCTTTACGCCACCGATGAGCTCAACTGCCGGGTGGGTGAACTGTTTGCCGAAAACGGCATCAGCATTGCCTTCAACCAGCTCGAGGTGTGGTTGCACCGGGAGGATGGCGAAGAGAGAAAAGTCAAAAGTGTATCGCCCAAGTCCAGTAGGGTGTCTCGTCATCCGCCGCCCGGCGCGGGGGGCGACCCAGGCGATATCGATATCGGCGGCAGCGACGGCGGGGATGGCGGACGCTGAGCAACGCCGTCACTGCTTGACGGCGTGTAGCAGGAACTCGCGGTTACCGTCGCCGCCGGCCAGCGGGCTCTCCTGCCAGTGGCGAACGTCGAGCCCGTGCTCGGCGCAGCAGGCGCGAACGGTGGCTTCCACCTCGCCGTAGCGGGCCGGGTCGGAGACGATGCCGCGTGAATTGACCCCGCCCGGGCCCACCTCGAACTGCGGCTTGACCAGACTCAGCAGTTCGCCGCCGGGGCGCAGCAGTCGGGCGATCTCGGGCAGGATCAGCGTCTGCGAAATGAACGAGACGTCCATCACGACGATATCGGGGGCCGCGGCGCTCTGAGCGGCGAGGGCGTCGTGCAGGCGCGCCTCGCCGCTCATGGCCCGCGCATTGAGCCCCTCCAGGCAGGTCACGCGAGGTTCGCCACGCAGCTCCGGGTCTAGCTGGCCGTGGCCCACTTCGATACCGATAACATGGCGCGCACCGAAGGCCAGGGCACAGTCGGTGAAGCCGCCGGTGGACTGCCCCACGTCGAGCACCACTCGGCCCGACAGCTCGAGTCCCAGCGCTGCGACCAGTGCCTCCAGCTTCAGCCCCGCCCGTGAGACGTAGCGCTCCTCGGGGTCTTCGGTCACCGCCAGACGCACCCCTTCGGGCAGCTTCTCACCGGGCTTGCTGAGTATTTTTCCGCTCTCCGCCAGGCTGACCCGGCCATGGCGGATCAGCCGCTGGGCGCGGGTTCGCGAGCGGGCCAGGCCCTGGGAAACGAGCAGCTGATCGAGGCGGGGCATGCAATAGTTCCTCATGCAGCAAGAGTGGCAGCCAGAAGCGGGGCCGCCATTATGGCATAATCGTTTAGTTAGCCAGTTAACAGAAGGGAGCTGCGTGGAGCGAAGCGAAGGGAGGGCACTGGCCAGGTCGCTGGCCATCGGGGCGCTGGGTGGGCTGATTTTCCACCTCATCGGCATGCCGCTGGCATGGATGCTGGGGCCGCTGACGGCCAATCTGATCATGTCGGCGAAGGGCGGCGACGTGCGCGTGCCCGAACCGCTGCGCGAGGCCTTTATCGGCGTGCTCGGCCTGGTGCTGGGCAGTCAGGTGACGCCACAGCTGGCCCAGCGGGTGCTCGACTGGCCGCTTTCCGCGGCGCTGCTGCTGCTCGGCGTGGCCGCTTCCACGGCAGTGGCCGCCGCCTGGTACCGGCGCTGCGGCTTCGATTCGATGAGCGCCTGGTTCTCCTCGGCGCCCGGCGCGATGACGGCGATGATCCTGATGGGGGAGAAGTGCGGCGGCGATCCGCGGCGTATCGCCATCGCCCAGTCGCTGCGTATCGTGCTGGTGATCATGATCCTGCCGCCGCTGTTCTGGGCCTACGAAGGTGGCGCAGCGCCCCAGGCGGCGGAGATCGAGAACGGCTTTGCCTCCGCCTGGATGCTGCTGGCTCTGCCGCTGCTGTTTCCCCTGGGGCGTTGGCTGCGCCTGCCCAGTTACACGCTGCTCGCACCGCTGCTCTTCGCCGGTCTGCTCTCCGGCTTCGACATTGCCAGCCTGCGCCTGCCGGACTGGGGTATGAATGTCATGCTGTGGGTGCTCGGCTGTGCCATCGGCTCGCGTTTTCGCGGGCTCTCTTCCGCCAGGCTGGGACGCTATCTGTTCGAAGCCTTCATTGCCACGCTGCTGGCGCTGGCGGTGCTGGCAGGCTTCGCCGAACTGATCCACCGCTTGGTCGGCGTGCCCCGCGACGTGGCGCTGCTGGCGCTGGCCCCCGGCGGTATCGGCGAGATGGCGATACTCGCCGTGGCGCTGGATCTCGACCCCGTCTTCGTCGCCTTTCATCACCTGCTGCGCATGGTGGCGCTGATGCTCTTCGCGCCGTTCTGGGCGCGCTGGTTGATGCGTACACGTTGAATTTCAATATCATGATACCCATTCAGCAACTTCACAGGGACGCTCCATCCAATGAGCAGGAACGAATGAATGCTTGAGCAGGCGCTGGTGCAGTTACTGCTGTTGCTTGGTGCAACGGTATTGGTCGTGCTGGTCTTTCAGCGCTTCAGGATCCCACCTAGCCTGGGATATTTGCTAGTCGGCGTGATGCTGGGCGCCCACACGGCCGGCCCGGTAATCGACAACGACTACATCGACGTCATCGCCGAGTTCGGCATCGTGTTTCTGCTCTTCACCATCGGCCTCAGCTTTTCCCTGCCGCAAATCTATGCGCTGCGCCATACCATTCTCGGGTTGGGTACGGCACAGGTGGCGTTGACTACCCTGGTAGTGTCAATGATCGCCTGGTGGCTGGGGTTGCCCGGGCCGGCGGCGTTCGTCGTCGGAGCGGTGTTCGCCCAGTCATCGACCTCCATCATCACCAAGCAGTTGCTGGAGCAGGGTGAGAGTCAGGCGCGACATGGGCGGCTCGGCACTACCATGTCGGTCTTCCAGGATATTACTGCCGTTCCTTTCGTGGTGATCATCCCGGTGTTGGGTGTAGCTGCCATGCATGAGGTGGCAGGGGCGCTAGGGATGGCTCTGGCCAAGGCCTTCCTCGCGTTCGTTATCGTGCTGCTGTCGGGAAGGTATCTGCTGCGTCCTCTGTTTCACCTGGTAGCCGAACGGCGCTCGGCGGAGCTGTTCACCCTCACGGTGTTGTTCGTCTCTCTGGTATCCGCCTGGACCACCAAGACGCTCGGGCTGTCCATGGCGTTCGGCGCCTTTCTTGCCGGCATGGTGCTCGGTGACACGGAGTTCCGCCATCAGGTCGAGTCCACCATTCGTCCGTTCCGCGACGTATTGCTTGGGCTCTTCTTCGTCAGTATTGGCATGCTGGTCGAGCCCGCGCTTTTGCCCGATATCTGGCTCGAAGCGCTGCTGGGAGCGGTGGGGCTGCTGGGCATAAAGGTGGTGCTGATCACGCTGATCGTACGTTTCTCGGGGGTCGATCCCCAGACGGCGTTTCGTACCGGGCTGGTGCTGGCCGTTGGCGGTGAGTTCGGCTTCGCGCTGTTGGCCATTGGCCTGGATGGCAACGTCATCGCCAGTCGGCCGGCGCAGATCGTGCTCAACGCCGTGCTGTTCTCGATGATCCTGGCGCCACTGCTGATTCGCTTCAATCAACCTTTGGCACTATGGGCATTCGGCCGCTCACGAGGCCGAGCGAAACCGGCTGGCGACGTACCGACGCCGTCCGAGCCAACCGAGAGCCAGGGCCATGTGGTGATTTGCGGCTTTGGCCGTACCGGCCAAACGGTGAGCCGTTTTCTCGAAAGCGAAGGCTTCGACTACCTGGCGCTGGATATGGACCCGGCCATCGTGAGGGAGGCGCGGCTGGCGGGGCAGCAGGTGTTCTATGGCGACTCATCGGACCTGACGGTGCTGGAAAACGTCGGTGTGGAGCGGGCGGCGCTACTGGTCATCAGCCACGACGACAGGCCGGCGGCGCTGGCGACGCTGCGCAATGCCAAGCGCCTGAATCCCGAGCTGGCGGCAGTGGTTCGTACCCGGGACCAGCAGCATGTGGAGGAGCTGCGTAAGGCAGGTGCCACCGAGGTCATACCCGAGACACTGGAAGCGAGCATGCTGCTGACTTCCCACGCGCTGCAGTCGCTGGGCGTGCCTCTGTACCGGGTGGCGCTGCGATTGCAGGAGCAGCGCAGCAGCCACTACCGCATGCTCAGGGAGCTGTTTCGCGGTACGCTGGACAGTATCAAACCGGAGGCATCGGAGCAGGAGCGATTGCATTCGGTGCTGATGTCCGAGGGCTCACCGGCAATTGGCCAGAGCCTTTCGGAGCTGGATACCGAGCGGGACGATGTCTCCGTCACGGCGCTGGTTCGTGATGACAAGCGTGAGCGCTACCCAGGCGCTGCCACCGAAGTCCAGACCAACGACGTGCTGGTACTGTTGGGCTCGCAGGACAATCTCGAGCGGGTGGAACGGCGCCTCACCGGCTCCGGCCAGCCACCCGAGTAGCGCTCAGTCGAACGGGTGCTCCTTGCTCAGGGCCTTGATGTGTTCCGTCAGCCCCAGCGCCTTGGACACCTTGATTTCCAGCGCAATGCCCGTGTCGAGACTCTCGTCGAGCTTGCCCGCCGTGCTCACGGCGTTCAGTACATCCTCTGAACGGCGGGCTTCCACCAGAATGAGAATCACGCTGCGAGACGCCATGAATTCCAGGCCGAAGAAGGTCAACTGTGGCTTGAGCCCCTGGCCTTGGGCGTTGTTGATGATGGTAGCCCCGGTGGCGCCTGCTTCCCGTGCGGCAGTCAGCACGGTATCGGTCCTGTCCTGGTCGACGAAAACCATCAATAACTTGAAATCCATTCGAACTCCCTCGAAGCGAGCCTCACATTGAGATACTGCCATTCTGGCAGAGCCCCGAGTCATTGTCCTGATGCGGGTCAAGTACCTGGGTTCGGGTGTCCGCTATCAGCCTGCAGATCGGCGGCGGGTACCCGGTTCGCCCCCCAACTGCGATGAACGTAGCCGGTGACCCGGTTGAGCTCTTCCTGGGTGACGTTGGCCAGCTCGCCGCGCTCCAGCGGATCGTAGTGGAAGATGTAGAGCCGCGAGGCGAACTGCTCGAAGGGCAGGGAGGCTTCGCCGAAGCGCTCGCCGTTGCCTGCCGTACTGACCCTGACGCCATCGCCCCAGTCCTGGCCGCTGTCGTTGTTGGGATTGAAGAAGTAGACCCGCATCACGTCCGTGGGATCGAGGGAGACGCGCAGGATGGTGATGGCGTGCCAACCGATGAAGCGCGCCGCGCTATCGGTCACGGCGATGCCCGCCGGCTGCGGGTGGATGAGGGGCTGATTGCCGTTGTAGTAGGGGTGATAGCTGGCGTAGAAGTGGCGCAAAAAGACGTCCAGCTCATGCAGCTGGCCGCTGGCCACGTCCACGTTGATACGAAAGCCGCGCCCCGACCACCAACCGTGGAACTCCGGATTGACCCAACGGTGCGGGTCGCCTTCGCGGCCGATGCAGCGCCGGCCCATCTCGGCATAGATGCGGTCCAGGTGCGGCACCACGATCAGCGACACCGGATCGAGATCCATCGGCAGGCTCTGTGCCACGCCACCACTGCTCTCCATCGAGGAGATCGGCTGGCCTTCGAAGTGCATCACGATCTCGTCGTCGCGGGCGGCCCAGGCCACCATCTGCAGCAGGTAGTCGGGATCGTTGTAAGCCCACATGGAGAGTGCCCTGGCCGACTGACAGGTCGGGTTGTTGCCCTGACCTACGCCCAGCGGCAGCCCCAGCATGCACAACACCCCCTCGAGCAGGCGGGCACGCGGCGAGACCGCATCGCCGTATGCCAGGTTGAGGCGCGCCTGGGACCACTCGGAGAGCGGCAGCCCTAACTGGCGCCACATGGCGGGCGCCACGGGGGGCTGATAGAGAATGCCGCGCTCCAGCATCAACGCCAGGCCGTATACCGCCTGGGGCGTGGCCGGGTGCACCGCACTGCGGATCAGCGCGTGAGCCAACTCGCGGTAGCACAGCAGGCAGTCGCGGCCGGTGGAGGAGAGCCCCAGGGCCTCGGTGATGAGATGGTCGCCGTGGTCGAGCAGGTGGCGCAGCAGCACCGGGTGGTAGGGCGACACCAGCCCGGTGTCGTGCATGGCGCGGGCGAAGCCGGTGGCTTCTCCCTGCAGGGCGGCGTTGTCCATACTGGCCAGACGCTGGCGATAGACCTCGAGGCCGGGGTCTTCGCGGCAGGCGCGAGTGGGGCCATACAGCGAACTCACCAGGCGGTCGGCGCCCTGGCCGCTGGTACCGAGATCGATGGCCGGATCGGCCTGGCAGATGGCGATCTGGGTGATCATCTGCTTGACCGCCTCCACCTGGATCGGGCGCTGCTGCAGGACTCGCCAGATCTCCTCGATCAGCTGATCGATGATGTGCTCGTAGCCGATACGCTCGGCAAGGTGATGGAACAGATAGCGTGGAATCCGCGCCAGTCGTCCCTGGGTTTCCCGCTCCGCCTCGCTGGGGGAACTGAACAGCAGCCAGAGGTTGAGCGCCATCACCTGGGTCAGGTAGTGGTGGGCCTGCTCGCCGGACACCAGCGAATGCAGATAGTCGCCCTTGGCCACCGCCAGCAGACGCAGCTCGCTCAAGGCCTCGATCACCACCGTGTTGGCGTCGGGGCTCTTGAGCGAGTAGGTGGTGAGGGAAGGGAGCAGATACTGCGGCGTGGCCCAGTCGGAGCCGAGAAACACGCCGGCCTCTTCCAATGCCCTGGCGCGTACCTCCAGGGCGGCGGCGCCACCGGGATGGAGCAGCACGCGACGTGCCGTATCCAGCACCCGGGGAAGTTTGCCCGGCTTGGCGAAGTCGCGGGCTTCGCCGAGCATGGCGGCTGCCTCGTCGAGGTTGGCCAGTAGTCTGAGCAGCTTCTCCTCGTCCGCTGGCGGGGTGCCCTCGTGCATGTGCCCGTTAGTGGTCACGCCGACTCCTTGTGATCGAGCTGTCGCACCATCACGCCCTGATCAAATGTAGAAATCAAGCTCTTCCTGGTGCTTGAGCAGATCCCGCAGGCGCTCCGGATCGTCGCCCTTGAAGTAGATCAGCCCCCAGTGCGTGCCGAAAGCGGTGCGCTTGGTCACGGTTTCCTCCATGGGCGGCGTGAGTTCGTGGGATTCGAAGTAGGGGTCGTCTTCCACCTCTTCGGGGATCTCCAGGCGGCTGACCACGCGACGCCGTGGATAGACGCCGAAGCAGCCGGCATAGCACTTGGCATCCTCGACCTCGCGAGGGAAGAAGGCGGCGACCTCTTCGGCGCTGCTCTTGGGGTCGAACACCAGCATGCTGGCCTGGTAGGCATTGAAGCCGTAGACCCGCTCGAGCAGCTCGAACACCTTGAAGCCCGGTGGGCGATAGGCCACCTCGCCGAAGTACATCTCGCCGTCGCTGGTGACGAAATACTCTGGATGGATCAGGCCGAAATCGATGTCGAAGGCCTTGATCAGCTTTTCGATCTGAGCGGTGATCTGGGGCCGGTAGCGTTCCAGTTCCGGCGAGGCGGGCACGAAGACCGAGTAGCCCAGGGTGACGTATTCCGAGATGTTGAGAAAGGCGATCTTGCCGTCATGGATCCACGCCTCCACGGCAAATTCCCAGCCGTCCAGGTGCGACTCCATCAGCACCGGAAACTCTTCATCGGGAATGGTATCGACCTCGTCGGGGGTGCGTATCACCCGATGCCCCAGGCAGCCGGCCTTGTCGAAGGCCTTGAGATGAATGGGGTCGTTGGGGTCGCCGTCCAGCTTGAGCAGGGTCTGGTTGACGCGCTTGAGAAAGCGGATGACGTCGCCCTTGTCGTGGGCCTCCTCGAAGATCCCCACGCGAATGCCGCCAAGCTGGGCGCGGCGTTTCATCAGCGCCTTGTCGCGCAGCAGCAGCGATTGGCCGTATAGCCGCGGGTTGTCGAGTAATACCGAGTTGATGGCGCCGGCCCATTCGACGGTTTCCTCGAACAGGGGGATCGCCACGTCCACTCCCATTTCCTTCAAGGTCTCGGCAATTTCCAGCGAGCGGTCGTTGAGGCGCTCGAAATTCCATGACACATGGGGGATATCGTGTTTCTGGCAGTACTCTTCCGCCCATTCCGGCGCTACCACGATGTAGCGACGGTCGAAGTTCTCGGCAGCCTCGACGGCATTCAGGCTCCAGCCGAGCAATGCAATGTAGCCCTTGTCGGGATTCTTCTTCATGGGGCGTCTCCTCCGGTGTGTGTGCCTCTCCTCATCGTCTCCCTTGCCCTTTCACCCTAGCCGATTTGGCTCCGCCTTACAGCCCGGGCCGTCGCTCATGCCTGCCTCGAGCGACGGTCCTTGCTCGCCTCCGGTGCCGCTGGTATAGTGCACGCGCACTCGGCAAGCCATTGATGCACGCCGGGTTCGATGCCTCGAAGGCATCGTGTCGTGGTGGCCCCGTCGGTCCTCCCGCAACGCTAAACCGCAAACCCCGCCAGGCCCGGAAGGGAGCAACGGTAGTGGTGGTCGCGTGTGCCGGGATGTGGCTGTCGGGGCTGCCTCCATTTCGGCCTCTTGTTTTCTTTTCGTCTTGTGTATCTCCGCGCAGCACGCTTCGATGTTAGACCTTGGTCGATATCGACTTTGGTGTTAATATGCAGCGCAGCAAAACGTTTGCGAGAGGATGTGCACCATGCAGATCGACGCCACGCCCAACGCTGGTATTCAGCGCAGCCTGCGCCAGTGCCTGTCGAACGCTGCCTTTCTGCTCTACCAGCAGGGTCACGTGCTGGAGACCATCACCATCCCCTTCCGTGGACTCGATAGCCGCGCGCTGCGCCAGATGCGCGAAGCCTCCCAGGAGTGGCCGGCCTGCCAGCGGGTACTCGAGAGCAGCGAGGCCGCCATCTACAACGAACACGGTCGCTTCGTGCTGAGCGCCATGGGCCGCGAGCTGCTGTTCGACATGTTCGGTGAGGGTGCGGCGGACTGCGCCTGAGCTCGGCAGCAAAGAGCACTTTCACGAATGCACAACGAACGGGGAGGCCAATGGCCTCCCCGCTGCGTTGTGCAGGTGCGTCGAGGGTTCAGAAGTGTGCGTGTGCCACTGCCTGGCTTTCGAGGTGCTTGCGCAAAAAGTTGCGGGTTCGTTCCTGGTCGGGATTCGTGAACAGGCGGTCCGGGGTGCTCTGTTCGACCACGACGCCGTCATCCATGAACATGGCCCAGTCGGACACGTCGCGTGCGAACGCCATCTCATGGGTAACGATGAGCATGGTCATGTGCTCCTCCGCAAGCCGCTTCATGACCAGGTTAACCTCCTCCACCAGTTCGGGGTCCAAGGCTGAGGTCGCCTCGTCGAACAGCATGACCTTGGGCCGCATGGCCAGGGCGCGGGCGATGGCCACGCGCTGCTTCTGCCCGCCCGAGAGGGAGCTGGGATAGACCGAGGCCTTGTCCGCCAACCCGACTCGCTCCAGGAGCTCCATGCCCAATTCACGGGCGCTGCCCGCCGACATGCCCTTCAACTTTCTCGGCGCAAGCGTGACGTTGTCCAGCGTCGAAAGGTGGGGAAACAGATTGAAGTGCTGGAACACCATGCCCATGTTCTGGCGAATATGATTGATATGCCGCTCGAAGGCGAGACCCTTCAGATCCGGCCGGTTGACCTGCACGCCATCCAGCAGGATGCTGCCCTCATCGATCACTTCCAGGTAGTTGATGGATCGCAATAGCGTGCTCTTCCCCGACCCCGACGGGCCGATGATGGAGATGATCTTGCCGCGCTCTACCTTGAGGTCGATACCCTTGAGCACCTCGAGGTCACCGAACCGTTTCTTGACGCCCTTGAGCTCCACCATGGGAGTGTCTTTCGTTGCAGTTGTCATGTCAGGTCCTCTTTATTTGCGGGCGGCGGCACGGCGCTCCACCCACGACTGTCCGGTTTCCATCAGAATGTTGATCAGGTAATAAATGGCCGCGATGGTGATATAGAACTCGAAGGGGCGGAAGGTCACGCTAATGGCGTATTGCGACAGGTAGACCAGCTCGGCGATACCGATGGCGGAGAGCACCGAGATATCCTTGACCATGATGATCATGTTGTTGCCGAGCTGGGGAATGGCGCGATAGAACGCCTGCGGCAAGATGATGTAGAAGATCGTGGCCAGATGACCGAAGCCCAGCGAGCGCGAGGCCTCGTATTGCCCGTTCGAGACCGACTTGATGGTGGCGATGAAGATATCGGCATTGTAGGCCATGTAGTGAAAGCCCAGCCCGAGAACGCCTACTGCAATGGCCGGTATCAGGACCCACTGCCCGAGCCCGAAGTACAGGAAGTAGAGCTGGAGCAGCAGTGGGGTGGTCATGAACAGCCAGATCAGGAAGCGCAGCGGCCAGTTCACGGCCTTTCTCGTGTAGAGGGAGATCACGGCGACGATCTGACCGCCCAGGATCGACAGGAGGGCGACCACCACACCAATCAGAAGTGTGGCGCCTATGCCTTTTATCAGGGTGGGAAAGTAGGTGATGACGGGGCTGAAATCGAATTCCATGGTGTCTTACTCGGTTGTTCCATTGTCAGGTGGCGCTATCGATAACCCGGTTCCATAGCGAGCCATTCGGGCCTCTATAAATAGGTGTATCGGGTGGCGCGACGATAGAGGAACTCGACGATGCCCATCACCGCATAGATGATGACGATGTACATCAGAGCGCTCAGGGTGAAGACTTCCAGGGGCTTGTAGGTAGAGCCGATCAGGCGCTGTGCCTGGTAGGTCAGTTCGACCACCGAGATAATGGAAACCAGCGAGGAATTCTTGACCAGGATGATGGCGAGCACGCCGATGGAGCGAATCATCAATCCGGCCGATTGAGGCAGGATGATGTGCTGTAGCGTGGCGAGGCGGCCGAATCCCAGCGATCGTGATGCCTCGTTTTGCCCGCTGTCTACCGATTCGATGGCGCCGCGAATGGCCTCGCTCATGTAAGCGCCGATATTGAAGGCGCCGACCACCACACCGCAGGTGAATGGATCGAGACGCAGGCCGAGCGCAGGTCCGCCATAGAAGACCAGCAGCAGTTGGACGAAGTACGGAGTGCCGCGAACGACACTGATGTAGGCGCGAGCCAGCCAGCGAATGGGGACATGACGTGAGGTCCGTAGTGCCACCAGTGCCGAGGCGATGAAGAAACCGAAGAACAGGGCTCGAGCCGAAATGTCGATGGTTATCCAGGCCGCTTTCATCAGCAGCGGCGTGATTTCCATCATCAGATTGATGTCCATGGTCCCCTTGACCTTTTATTGTGATAGGAACTATGTGGGCCAGCAGGGCTCGCGCCCTGCTGCGTCAAGAGCCTTCAGTCGAACTCGACCCCTTCGCCGATCCACTTGTCGACGATTGCCTGGTAGGTGCCATCTGCCTTGATCTCCGCCAGTGCCGTATTGAGGGCTTCCTTCAGCTCCGGCGTGTTCTTCTGCACCGCAATGGCGGCTGGCCAACTGGGCAGCTCACCCACGTCCACCTGCTTGATGGGCAGGTCTTGCTCGTTGAGCGCCACGTAGACAGGGATGTCGTCGGCGATCATGACGTCGATGCGTCCCGTGGTGAGCGCGTTGAGCATGTCGGGCAGACCCTGGAAGGTCTGGTTGCGCCAATTTCCGTTGCCATGCTCGGTCGCCCACTGATTGCCCGTCTCGCCCAGGGTGGAGCCGACCCGCTTGCCGGCGAAGTCATCGATGCTGTGGACGTCGTCGGTGCCCTCCTGCACCCAGATGGAAAGCCCCGAACTGTAGTAGCTGTCGGTGAAGTCCACGGCGCGTTCGCGCTCTTCGGTAACGCTCATGCTGCAGATGCAAGCGTCGAAGCGGCCACCGGCGAGGGCAGCGACGATACCGTTCCAGGGGGAGGTTTGGATATTGACCTCGACCCCCATCCTATCGGCCAGGGCTTCGGCGATATCGACATCGAAGCCGACCAGATTGCCTGCCGTATCGACATAGCTGAAAGGCGGGTAGGCACCGGAATTGGCAACCTGGAAGACGTCATCCTCGATCGCGGGCAGATCTCGCGCCTGTGCCGGCAAGCTGGCCAGGGAAATGGCGCCGAGCAATGTCATGGCCGCGAATAACGGACGGTACAGCGGTTTGTTGTGATTCTTCATGTTGATTCCTGCTCATTGTTAGTGTGTTGGTAGGGTGTTACGACGCGACCCGTGTCGCGACATGCCGCATGGATGCCTCGCGCTCTCCCGGCAGGCCATCCAGGCAGTTCATCCAAGCGGATGGGGTTGCTGTCTCGTCACCTCCTTTCGTACTGATGGTCATAGCCGTTCGAGGATCATGGCGATGCCCTGGCCGCCGCCCACACAGGCGGTGGCGCAGCCATAGCGGCCGCCGCGGGAGGCGAGCACCCGTGCGAGAGTGCCGGCCAGGCGTATGCCGGTGGCGCCCAGCGGGTGGCCCAGCGCCAGGGCGCCACCCCAGACGTTGACTCGGGCGGGATCGAGTTTGAGCTTGCACATGGCGTGCAGCGGTACTGCGGCAAAGGCTTCGTTGATTTCCCAGGCGTCGATCTGCGAGGCGACCAGGCCGGCACGCGCCAGCGCCTGTTCGGCTGCCGCCGCGGCTCCTGCTCCCATGCGTTCGGGAGCCACGCCCACGTCGGCGAAGGCGACGATGCGAGCGAGGGGGCTGACGCCGTGGCGTTCGAGGGCGCCGGGCGACATCAGCAGCGTGGCCGCGGCGCCGGAGGTCAGCGGCGAGCTGTTGCCGGCGGTGACCCGGCCGTCGTCGAGGAAGACCGGAGCAAGCGCGGAAAGCCTCTCGAGGCTGGTGTCGGGACGAATGTTCGCGTCCCGTTCGACCACTGTCCCGGCAGGGTTGGTCAGCGCCAGGCGCTCGCCGCCGAAGCGCCCCTCGGCGTCGGCCCGGGCGGCGCGGCGGTGCGACGCCAGAGCGAACTCATCCATTTCGTCGCGCCCGATGCCGGCCGCCTGGGCCAGGCGCTCGGCGGTGAGGCCCATGTTCAGCGCCACCTCGAGCTCCAGCCAGGGAGCCGCCTGCAAGGCAGCGGGTGTGGTCAGTGCCCCTTCCTTGAACAGGGCGGGGCCCATGGGCACCCGGGTCATGTTCTCGTAGCCGCCTGCTATGGCCACTTCCACCGCGCCGGCCTGGATCTCGCGGGTGGCGCTGCGCAGGGCGGCCAGCCCGGAGCCGCACTGTTGGTCGATCTGACGGCTGGCGCAGTCGCGGCCATGCGGTCCGAGCCGCTGCGACAGCCACAGCGGGTAGCGACCGCCGAAGCTCCACTGCTCCTTGACCGGTAGCGCGCAGCCGACGCTGAGATCCTCCACCGCCAGCGGATCGAGACCGCGGCGCTCGAGCAGAGTGTCGATCACCTGGGCGAGCAGGGCGTCGCCACGGGTTTCTGCCCAGTCGTCCACTTCCGGCTTGCGCGGGTGGGCGCGGCTGAAGGCGCTGCGGCCATAGTCGACGAGGTACACCGCCTTCATGAGCGTTCTCCCCTGGTTCTGGCTTTCATCGTCCGGGCTTTCGTCGTCTGTTCCATCTCCGCCCAGCGATGGATGAACAGTGCGTAGGTGGTCAGCACGTGGCGAATCGAGTCGATCTCCACACATTCGTCGACACCGTGGATACGCTGGGCCACCGGCCCGTAGCAGGTGCCATTGATCGCGCCGCTGACGTGGAAGGCGCGCAGGTCGGTGGTGCAGGTTGAGAGGTAGGTGGCCGGCGGCTCGCCGAGCAGGTCCTGATGGCAGCGCGAGAGCAGGGTGATGCCAGGTGCCTCGAGGTCGACCAGATGACCCTCGGAACGAAAGCCGTGGAACTCCACCCGGGGCATGGGGCTGTCATCGGCAAGTTCGGCGTGGCGCGTCGCCACACAGCGGCGCACACGTTCCATCGCCTCATCGGGCGTCATGCCCGGCGGGAAGCCCACGCGGCCTTCGAGGATGGCGTGGGCGGGTACGCTGGAGGCCCAGTTGCCGCCCTCGATCCTGCCGATGCTGAGGTTGAAGGGGCTGTCGAGGGTGTCGTAGGGAGCCTGGCGCGGCAGGCCGTTGATCTCGGCCTCCAGCGCCTTGAACGCGGGCAGATACTCGACCAGGGTCTCGATGGCGTTGCGTCCGGCCCGGGTGTCGAGCACGTGGGCCGGCACGCCGTCGAGGCGCATGCGAAACCACAGCACGCCGACCTGGCCGGCGTAGATCCGGGCACCGAAGGGTTCGGGAATCAGCACGAAGTCGCCGCTGAAACCCTGGTGCAGGCAGGCCAGGGCGCCGTTGCCGGTGCACTCCTCCTCGATCACCGTTTGCAGGGTCAGCGGGAAGTCGATGGCCACGCCGGCCTGACGCACCGCCTGCACGGCCATCACCATGGCGGCAATGCCGGCTTTCATGTCACCGGCGCCACGTCCGTAGAGCCAGCCGTCCTGCTGCCACGGCTCCCAGGGGGGGCGGGTCCACATGTCGGTTGGCTCGGCGGGTACCACGTCGAGGTGGCCGTTGAACACCAGATGCTGCCCGGGGGCATCGGCATTGAGCTGGGCCACCAGATTGTAGCGCCCCGCGCAGTCCCACTTGCTGGGCGCGTGATGTGCATGCTCGGCAAAGCCGGGGGCGTCCAGCGGTACCCGGGTGACCGGCAGATCGAGGCGTTCGAACCAGCCTTCCATGGTCTCGAGGGCGCCGTGCTCCTGGCCCAGCACGCTGTAGCCGCGCACCAGGTCGCAGGTCAGCGCTAGGGTATCGTCCATCAGCGCCTCGCAGCGTTCGACGATGCGCTGTTCGATGGCTGTCAGCATCAGAACCTTCCCAGTCGACGCTCGTCGACGTTCAGTTCGGCTTCGGTGGCTTCGCGCAGCTCGCTCACGCTCAGCCCTTCGGCAATGTCCACCACGGCGAGCCCCTGCGGCGTAACGTCCATCACCGCCTTGTCGGTGATGATGCGCGATACGCAGCGCTCGGCGGTGAGCGGCAGGCGGCAGCGCTCGAGTATCTTGGGGTTGCCGTGCTTGTCGTTGTGCGAGCACAGGATCACCAGGCGCTTGACCTTCTGCGCCAGCTCCATGGCACCGCCGATGCCGGGCGAGAACTTGCCGGGGATCTTCCAGTTGGCCAGGTTACCCAGTTCATCCACCTCGAAGGCGCCCATGAAGGTGACGTCCACGCGGCTGCGCCGGATCATGGCGAAGGACATGGCGCTGTCGAACACGCTGGCGCCGGGGCGAGTGGCGATGTAGGCGCCGCCGGAGTCGATCAGGTCCCAGTCCGGCGCTTCATCGGCGTGGCGCGGGCGACAGCCCAGCACGCCGTTCTCCGAATGCACCAGCACCTCCATCTCGTCGGGCAGGTAGTGGAACAGCTGGGTGGGCAGACCGATGCCGAGGTTGACGATCTGTCCCGGGATCACTTCGTGGGCGGCGCGGGCGAGAATGCGCTGCTGATCAGCCGACATGGGCGCGCCTCCCCTGTTCGCTGGTATCGCGGGCGACCTCTACCACCTGGCTGACAAAGGCGCAGGGGGTGTGGATCGCCTCGGGCAGCAGGCTGCCGGGCTCGTCGACCCGGTAGGCCTGGGCGATGACGGTATCAGCGGCCATGGCCATCAGCGGGTTGAAGTTGCTGGCGGTGGCCCGGTAGATCAGGTTGCCGTAGCGGTCGGCATGCTCGGCGTGGACCAGCGCGAAGTCGGCATAGAGGGCCTGTTCGATACCCCAGATGCGGCCGTCCATCTCGATCTCGCGGCGACCCGAAGCCACTTCGGTGCCCTGGCCGATATCGGTGAGAAATCCGTGATGGCCGGCGCCGGCGCTGCGGATCTTCTCGGCCAGCAGGCCCTGGGGGAACAGCTCTACCTCGAGCTCGCCGCGATTCATCGCCGCGATGGCGTCGCGATTGAGGCCGATGTGCGAGGTGATCAGCCGGCGCACCCGGCCGGCCGCGATCAGCTTGCCGACACCGATGCCCGGCTCGTTGGCGTCGTTCTTGATCAGGGTGAGGTCGTGCTGGCCCTGGGCCAGCAACTCGTCGATCAGGGCGAAGGGCGTGCCCGGCGAGCCGAAGCCGCCGACCATGATCGAGGCACCATGCGGGATGGCCGCGACGGCTTCCTCGATGAGGCGATGTTTGTGGTTGAGAAGCGTCATGAGTGAGCCTTGTCCATCTGGCGATCAGAGGGTCGTTGCGTTCATCGGCGTTGCGGCGGCCAACTCGCGGTCGAAGCGCTGCATGGCGCGCTCGAGTCGGGTAAGCAGCTCGGCGGTGTCAGCGGCGTCGATGGTCAATGGCGGAGTGATCAGGAAGTGATCGCCGGCCATCCCGTCGAGGGTGCGTCGCGGATAGATCAGCAGCCCCTCCTCCCGGGCCAGCGCGGTGATGCGGGCGAAGCGGTTCTGCTCGGCGGGGAAGGGTGCCTTGGTGGCGGCATCGGCGACCAGCTCCACGCCCCATAGCAGCCCCAGGCCGCGCACGTCGCCGATCCAGGGAAAGCGAGCCTTGAGCGCCTCGAGACCTGCCGCCAGCTGGCGACCTCGGGCCACCACGTTGTCCAGCACCTTGTCACGCTCGATGGCCTCGACCACGGCGAGGCCGGTGGCGCAGGCCAGGGGGTTGCCGGCATAGGTGTGGCCGTGCTGGAAGCCGCCTGAGGCCATCACCGTCTCGACGATATCGGCACGTGACAGCACCGCCCCTACCGGGTAGTAGCCGGCCCCCAGCCCCTTGGCGGTGGAGAGCAGGTCGGGCGTCACGCCGTAGTGCTGATAGGCGAACCAGGCACCGGTACGGCCGATGCCGGTGAGTACCTCGTCGAGGATCAGCAGGCAGCCGAATTCGTCGCATAGCGCGCGGATGTCGGTGAGATAGCTGCGGTCTAGCATGCGCGCTCCGGTGCTGGCGCCGCCCACCGGTTCCAGCACGAAGGCGGCGATGGTGTCGGGGCCGGCGGCTTCGATGGCGGCGCGGGTATTGGCCAGTACGCGGGCGACATGACGGTTGTCGTCGGCATCGTCGTGGCGGTAGAAGTCAGGGCCAGCCACCTTGAGCGAGCCGATGGCGATGTCGCGGAACGGGGCTTCGAGCGGCTGATAGCCGGTGACTCCAAGCGCCCCCAGAGTGCTGCCGTGGTAGGAGGGGCGCAGCGAGACGAAACGTCGGCACTGCGGCTCGCCCCTGACGACGAAGTACTGACGCGCCAGCTTGAGCGCAGACTCCACCGCCTCCGAGCCGCTGGAGACGAAGAACACCTTCTCCAGTTGATGTTGGGTGATGCCCACCAGGGTCTTGGCCAGGGCCACCGCGGGGGCGTTCTCGAACTGGGTGCGATAGGTAAAGGCCACACGGTCGAGCTGGGCGAGCATGGCCTCGCGAATGTCATCGCGGCCATGGCCGAGATTGCAGGAGATCGCACCGGAGCAGCCGTCCAGGTATTGCCTTCCGTTTTCATCCCACAGGTAGACGCCCTGGGCATGGCTGACTTCGGGCAGGGCCGGGCCGGCCTGATAGAAAAGGGGAGATGGGTCCATTGGCTCGCTCATTATCGTTATGTGTCGGTGAACGGTTATTCAGCAGTCTATGTAGCGAACACCAAGTATTTCAATATATGATATTTTTATTGAATACGATGAGTTTAAGTCATGGCTGACGTCACCATTCATTCGCTCAAGGCGCTGGCGATATTCAAGACGCTGTTCGAGGCGGGTACCGCCTCCCAGGCGGCCCGCACCCTGGGTATCACGCAGTCGGGGGTGAGCCGATCGCTGGCGCAGCTCGAGGAGAACCTGGGCATACAGCTGTTCCTGCGCGAGAAGAACCGCCTACTGGCCACGCCCGAGGCGCGCGAGCTCTACGACGAGATCCTGCGGCTGATGGGCAATATCGAGGAGCTGCGTCACAGCGTGCTGGCGCTCAAGGAGTTCGGCACCTCGCGGCTGCGCATCGCGGTGATTCCGGGATTGTCATTCGGCTTCGTGCCCAAGCTGGTGGCGTCGCTGCTGGAGGAGAACCGACAGTTCAGTATCAGCCTCGACATGATGTCGAGTCATGAAGTGCAGCTTGCGGTGGAGTCGAGCCATGCCGACATCGGTTTCGTCACGTTGCCTGTCACCTCGCGGGTGCTGCGGGTGGAGCCCTGGTTCACCACCGAGGCAGTGTGCCTGCTGCCCCACGGGCACCCGCTGGCTGAGCAGGTGTGCGTCGACGTGCAGGACCTGCGGGGCCAGCACCTGGTGATCAGCAACCAGCCAAGCATTAGCACCAACCCTCTGCTGGAACTCACCTCCCGCCATCGCGTGCAGATCGCCGGCAAGACCGAGGCCAACATCGGCACCATTACCGCCCTGGTGGCTAATCACGTCGGCATCACGGTGATGAACCCGATTACCGCCAGGGACCAGCTGGTTCCCCACGACGGTCTGGTGATGCGGCCCTTCTCGCCGGCCATGACCTTCAGCTTCGGGCTGGTCTATCGCGACAACTGGAAACAGGCGCGGGCGCTGGACTTTCTACGGCAGCGGGGCCGGGCGCTGCTGGAGGGCTACGATGCCGAGTACCAAGGGCGTTGAGGGGAGCGGTCTGGTACCTCGGCCCCGGGCATGGCAAGGTCAGGCGAACCATTCTGAAGAGGTGTCGTCATGCTGACCTTCCATAGCGAGTCGACCAAGCTGCGTCGCGCCAAGACCGAGCTCAACGAGGGGCTGCTCATGGCGCCCTTCGAGTGTCCGGAGCGCGTCGACCTGGTGCTCGAGCGGATTCGAGCTAGCGGGCTTGGCCCGGTGCAGGCCCCGACCCGCTTCGGTCTCGAGCCGGTGCTGGCCGTGCACGACCGCGACTACGTCGAGTTCCTGGCCGGCTGCTGGGAGGAGTGGAAGGCGATCGGCATGGCCGGCGAGGCGATCCCCAACATCTGGCCGTCTCGTTCGATGCCCGGCACGCGGATACCCGAGCATATCGAAGGGCGGCTCGGCTATTACGCCCAGACCGGGGAGACCTCGATCTGCGCCAATACCTTCGAGGCTGCTGAGGTCAGCAAGGACATCGCCCTGTCGGCGCTGGGTCACACGCTCGAGAGCGGCGAGCCGAGCTTCGGTCTGTGCCGTCCCCCGGGCCACCATGCGTCGTCGAATCAGTTCGGCGGCTACTGCTTCTTCAACAACGCGGCCATCGCCGCCGACCAGGCCCTGAAGCACGGGCATTCGCGGGTAGCGGTGCTGGACATCGATTTTCATCACGGCAACGGTACCCAGGAGATCTTCTACGCCCGCGACGACGTGATCGTCGTATCGCTGCACGGCGACCCGCTGCACTGTTTTCCCTATTACCTGGGCCATGCCGACGAGACCGGCAGTGGCCGGGGCGAGGGCTACAACGTCAATTATCCCATGCCGCCCGGCACCGATTACGCACGCTGGTCGGCGGCTCTCGACGAGGGGTTGGCGCGCATTCGGCAGGCCGGGGCCGAGCTGCTGGTCGTGTCGCTCGGGGTGGATACCTTCGAGCACGACCCGATCAGCAGCTTCAAGCTGAGAAGTGACGACTACCCGGATGTCGGGCGCCGCCTGGCCACGCTGGGCCTGCCCACCGTCTTCCTGCTCGAAGGCGGCTATGCGGTGGAGGAGATCGGCATCAACGTGGTGAATGTGTTGAGCGGCTTCGACGCTGCCCGAGCGGGCTCTGTCTGAAAACTGGTTGCGCTCGACCATACGGCGTTAAAAACCGGCTCAAAATACTCATTTACACCCCGTAAACTCCGTCTTTTCACCGATTTTTGCCTTGTCTGGCCTTCGCTCACCGACTTTTCAGACAAAGCCCCGAGCCGAATAGAGCCGCCTAGAGTCGCCGTTCTAACAGGCTGCCCAGCTCGGCATCGGTCAGCACCAGGGGGTTGGTCTTCATGCTGCCGCCCCGGGCGCCGGCGACCACGCGCTCGATGTCGTCCCGCTGCATGCCGTAGGCGCCGAGTCTCGGCATGTCGAGCCGTTGGGTCCATTCGCGCAGCGTTTCGACCAGCGCATCGCAGGCGTCGCTGTCGCTCAGCTCGCGTTCACCGCTGGACAGGCGGCCGGCCTCGGCATACTTGGCCAGGGCCGCTGCGTGCGGCTCACGCTGGCGCAGCGCCGCGACGTTGACCTCGGTGGCCTCGGCGACCAGGGTGCCGCACACCGTGCCGTGGGGAATCGGGAAGAAGGCCCCCAGCGGCGAGGCCAGCCCGTGTACCGAACCCAGGCCCGCCTGGGCCAGGGCGATACCCGACATCAGCGAAGCGTAGGCGATCTGGCCATAGCCTTGCTCGGCCTCGGGGTGGTTCGCCTGCCAGGCCGACCAGAAGCCGCGACAGAACGCCTGCATGCCGGACCAGGCCAGGGCGTCGGTGGCTGGGCTGGCATTGAGCGAGACGTAGGATTCGAGCAGCTGGGTGAAGGCATCCATGCCGTTGGCGGCAATCTGCGTCTTGGGGCAGCCCGCTAGCAGCTGCGGGTCGACCAGCGCTACGGCGGCGACCAGGCGCTCATCGCGGAACGATTTCTTGAACCCGTCGCTGCCCTGCACGCTGAGCACGGCGTTCTTGGTCGCCTCGCTGCCGGTACCGGCGGTGGTGGGCACGGCAATCAGCGGTACCGCCGGGCCGCGATAGGGCAGGTCGTGGCCGACGCCCTCGAGGTGATCCATCACCGAATTGCCGGGGCGCAGCAGACCGGCCACCGCCTTGGCCGCATCCAGCACGCTGCCGCCGCCGATGGCGACCACCACGTCGATGGCGTGTGCCCGATGTTCGGCGACGATGGCGTCCACCCGCTGCGGCGAAGGCTCCCCCTCGACGGTGACGTGATGCCAGCTGGCGCCCTGTGCCTCGAGTGCTGCGACCAGCGCCTGCCAGCGCGGCGTGGCGACGAAGGAGCGCCTGCCCGTGACCATCAGCACGCTCGTGCCGTAGTCGGCGATCAGTCCTGGCAGCAATTGGATGCTGCCGGAGCCAAAGCGGATATCCGGCAGACGGGCGATACGAAAGGCGTCGATACGTTCGGGAAAGGAAGCTGTCATGGCCGGCCCGCTATTCTAGTTGTTGGATTATCAGACACAGCTTAACGCCAGCGCTCGAGGAGCTGGTAATACCACATCCCCGCGGCCAGCAGCGGATTGCCCAGGGCGTCACCGAACGGCACCTTGAAGTGGCGGCAGGCGGCGAAGGTGTCGAACTCCTCCATATGACCGGCAATCGCCTTGGCCATGATCTCGCCGACGATGTGCGAGGTCGCCACGCCGTGGCCCGAGTAGCCCTGGGCGTAGTAGACGGTGTCGGAGAGCTTGCCGAGCATGGGGATACGATTGACCACGATGCCGGCCATGCCTTGCCAGGCGTAATCGATGGGCGTGCCCGCGAGCTGCGGAAAGGTGGCTTCCAGGCGCGGGCGCAGCTCGGCGGCGATGTCGGGGGAGTCCTTGCCCGAGTAGTTGGCACCGCCGCCGAACAGCAGCCGGCCGTCGGCGGTGAGGCGGTAGTAGTCGAGCACGAAGCGGCAGTCGTACACCGCCAGGTCTCGGGGGTTGATGGCCTCGGCCAGCCCGCCCAGCGGCGCGGTGGTGACGATACCCAGCGAAGCCGGAAACAGCCTGCCGCCCAGGCGGCGGCGCTCCAGACGGTGATAGGCATTGCCGGCCAGCAGTACGCGGTCGGCGCGCAGCGTGCCGTGCGCGGTGATCACGGCCGGCGTGGGGCCGTGGTCGATGCGCACCACCGGCGAATGTTCGAAGATCTGTGCACCCAGTCGCTGGGCCACGCGCGCCTCGCCCAGGCAAAGGTTGAGCGGGTGCAGGTGCAGGTTGTAACGGTTGAGCAGCCCGCCGTGGTAAAGCTCGGTGCGGATGACGTCGCGTACCTGATGCGCATCGAGCAGCTCGACGTGCTCGCCCATGCCGCGGGCCTGACAGGCCTCGAAGTCGGCCTTGAGCGCTGCCATGTGCGAGGGCTTCCAGGCCGCCTGCAGATGCCCGTGCTTCAGGTCGCAGGCAATGCCGTACTGCTCGACACGCTGGCGAATGATGCGTTGGCCGCGCCAGCGCAGGTTCCATACGAAGTCGTCGGCGGCCTCGCCCAGGGTGCGGCGCATCTGCTTGCGCATGGCCGCCTCGCCGGAGAGGCTGCCGGTCACCTGGCCGCCATTGCGCCCGCTGGCGCCCCAGCCGATCTTGTTGGCCTCGACGATGGCCACCCGATAGCCGCGCTCGGCCAGTTCCACCGCCGTGGCCACGCCGGTGAAGCCGCCGCCGACGATGGCCACGTCGACCGACACTTCGCCTTCCAGCCGAGGGTAGTCCGACTCCTGGTGAATGGTGGCGGTATAGTAGGAGGCGCAGCGCGGTTCGCTCATGATGACTCCAGAATGTCGAAAATACTCAACGCATGCTAACACAGCTGATCTATCGAACGAGCCCCCGAGACCTGGCTTCGGTCGGCGGGCCTGGTGCCGGGGCCGGGGCGTGCTTTGCGCCCCCGGCATCAGCCGGTAGAATGGGAGTTTTCGCGTTCGGCTCGTCACCGGACACCTTCGTCGGGGCGCAGCAGGCCCTGCTCCGATCGGCTGCCCGCCAGCCCTGTTGCAAGGAATCCGTACTGCAATGAGCTACCAGGTTCTGGCCCGCAAATGGCGACCGCGTACGTTCCATGAACTGGTCGGCCAGGAGCACGTTCAACGTGCGCTGGTCAACGCCCTCGATCAGGGGCGTTTGCATCATGCCTACCTGTTCACCGGGACACGCGGCGTCGGCAAGACCACGCTGGCAAGAATACTTGCCAAATGTCTCAACTGTACGGCCAAAGGGTATGGCGACGAAGGCATTACCTCCACGCCGTGCGGCCAGTGCGACAGCTGCCGAGCCATCGACGAGGGCCGCTTCGTCGATTTGATCGAGGTCGACGCCGCTTCGCGCACCAAGGTGGAAGACACCCGCGAGCTGCTCGACAACGTGCAGTACGCTCCCACCCAGGGCCGCTACAAGGTGTACCTCATCGACGAGGTGCACATGCTCTCTACCAGCAGTTTCAACGCGCTGCTCAAGACGCTGGAAGAGCCACCGCCCCACGTCAAGTTCCTGCTCGCCACCACCGATCCGCAGAAGCTGCCGGCCACGGTACTGTCGCGCTGTCTGCAGTTCACCCTCAAGAACATGCCACCGGAGCGTATCGTCACCCACCTAGCCAAGGTGCTCGAGGCCGAGGGCATCGGCTTCGAGGAGAGTGCGCTGTGGCTGCTGGGGCGGGCCGCCGACGGCTCCATGCGCGATGCCATGAGCCTGACCGACCAGGCCATCGCCTTCGGTCAGGGGCAGGTGCGTCATGCCGATGTGGCCGCCATGCTGGGAACGCTCGATCACCGTCACGTGCTGGCGCTGGTCGAAGCGCTGGCGGACGTCGACGCGCCGCGGCTGCTGGCCGAGATCGCCCAATTGGCGGAGCAGGGGCCGGATTTCGCCGCCGTGCTCGACGACCTGAGTGCGGTGCTGCACCGCCTGGCGGTAGCTCAGATGGTGCCCGCCGCCGTCGATAACGGCCACGGCGACCGCGAAACGGTGCTGGCGCTGGCCTCGCGCTTCACCGCCGAGGACGTGCAGCTCTACTACCAGATCGGCATTCAGGGGCGCGGCGACATGGCTCACGCCCCCGATCTGCGCACGGCGCTGGAGATGACGCTGTTGCGCATGCTGGCGTTCCGCCCCCAGGGCGTGCCGCAGCCGGCCAAGACCCCGCTGCCGTTGCGCGGTGCCGACAGCGGTGGCTCGTCCGCCGCCCCCGCTGGTAGTGCCGACGAGCCTGCCTCACCGGAGGGCGAGTCGACTGGTGCGACACCGCGGCATCCCGAACCTCAGTCGGCATCCGAGCCGGCCCCGGCGATGAGTTCACCGTCGCCTGCTGCGGAGGCCGTACGCCCACCGGAACCGCCCCCACCTTGGGAGGAGGAAGCACCGGAGCCGTCGCTTGATTCCGCCGCCCAGGCGATGGCCGAGCCCGAATCCGCCGCTGAAGCGGCTGTCGCGCCACGGCCGGAACCTGTACCAGAGCCTGTCCCTGAACCGGAGCCTGTACCCGAACCGGAGCGTGCTCACACGCTCGCGCCTGAACCAGCCTATGAGCCAAGCGCTGCCGCCGCCGTGACTGTGGCGGAGTACGCCAGCAGGGCAGTAGCACACACAGAAGCAGTGCAGACGGAAGCAGCGCAGACAGAAGAGAGCGACCTGGCGGTACTCGACGAACCCGAGCCGGTCGTTGCAGCCGCTCCCGTCGATACCGCCGAGCCGCGCCCTGTGGAAGAGCAGGCGGCAGACGGCGAACTGCTCAGTCATGATCGCTGGTTGCTAGGCTTCGACGCCCTGGGGCTCGGCGGGTTGACCCGCAACCTGGCGGCCCACTGTGTGGTCGAAGCCGATGACGGCAGGCGCTTGACGCTGCGCCTCGATCCGTCTCAGGAGGCCATGAACGCAGAGATCCACGTGCGTCGCGTGCAGGAGGCGTTAGCTGGCATCGGCATCGTACGCCAGCTCGCGATCGTGCCGGGGCCCTTGCCGACCGACATCGAGACGCCGCGCCAGCGTGCCGACCGGATTACCGCCGAGCGACACGCCGAGGCGGTGGCTGCCCTGCATCGTGACCCCCACGTCAGACAGCTGCAGGAAACCTTCGGTGCACGCCTGATCGAGTCCAGCGTCAAGCCGGCCGAAGCGGCACCCAGGGCCTGAAAAGACAAGTTTACTTTGCCAAGCGAGAGGAACGACCATGATGAAAGGTGGAATGGGCAACCTGATGAAGCAGGCCCAGGAGATGCAGCAGAAGATGCAGCGTGTCCAGGAAGAGATCGCCAAGGCCGAGGTGACCGGTGAAGCCGGTGCCGGCATGGTCAAGGTGACCATGAACGGTCGTCACGACGTGAGCAAGGTCGATATCGACCCCAGCGTCATGGAAGAGGACAAGGAACTGCTCGAGGACCTGCTGGCTGCGGCGGTCAACGATGCGGTGCGCAAGGTCGAGGCCAGCTCACGGGAGAAGATGGAAGAGGCCACGGCGGGACTGAATTTGCCACCCGGTTTCAAGATGCCTTTCTGATGAGCTTTTCCCCCCTCGTCGAGAGACTGATGGAGTCGCTGCGAGTGCTGCCGGGTGTGGGTCCCAAGACCGCGCAGCGCATGGCGATGCATCTACTCGAGCGTGACCGCGATGGCGGTCGGCGTCTGGCCGGCGTGCTCGAGCAGGCCATCGAGCAGGTCGGCTACTGTCGGCGCTGCCGCACCCTCACCGAAGAGGAGATCTGCGGCCTGTGTACCAGCAATCGACGCGACGATGCGCTGCTGTGCGTGGTAGAGTCGCCGGCCGACCAGCTCGCCATCGAGGAGGCGGGCGGTTACCGTGGCCGCTACTTCGTGCTTCACGGTCACCTTTCGCCACTGGATGGTATCGGCCCCGAGGACCTGGGTCTCGACCAGCTCGAAGCACGTATCGCCGAGGGCGGTATCAGCGAGGTGATTCTGGCCACCAACCCTACCGTGGAAGGCGAGGCCACGGCGCACTACATCGCTGCCCAGCTGTCGCCCCATGGGGTGACCCTGTCGCGCCTGGCCTATGGCGTGCCCATGGGCGGGGAGCTCGAGTACGTCGACGGCGGTACCCTCAGTCGTGCCTTCAACGGCCGCCTGCCGTTTCGCGGCGATTGAAGCCGCAACCATTTCCTGTTGCCGGATGACCGCATGACCCTGACCCCCGAGATACGCTGGATCGACACCCCCGAGGCGCTGGATGCCGCCTGCGCCGAGGTGGCTGGTGCCGAGGTGATCGCGCTGGATACCGAATTCTTTCGCGAGAAGACCTTTCACCCGGTGCCCGCTCTGATCCAGTTTTCCGCCGGTGGGCCGGCCTGGCTCGTCGACCCTGTCGTGGTGCACTGCACCGATGCCTTTCGCCGTCTGTTGGGCGAGGGACCGCTGAAGCTGCTGCATGCCAGCAGCGAGGACCTTGAGGTGCTGGCCCACTGGGCCCAGGTGTCGGTGGCGCCGCTGGTGGATACCCAGGTTGCCCAGGCGCTGCTGGGGGAGGATCCCGCCATGGGCTATCAGCGTTTGGTGCATCACTGGACCGGGGAGACGCTACCCAAGGACGAGACCCGCTCAGACTGGCTGCAGCGTCCGCTGAGTGAATCCCAGCGGCTCTATGCGGCGCTCGACGTGGTCTACCTGCTCAAGGTCTGGGAACGTCAGCACGAAGCGCTGGAACGACTGGAGCGTCGTGAGTGGCTGGAAGCCGACTGCCGTGAGCTGATGGCCCAGGCACTGCGCAGCGACGAGGCGGATGGGCAGTGGTATCGTCGCCATCGCCAGCTGTGGCGGCTCACGCCGCGTCAGGTCGAAGCCTACCGGCTGATGACCACCTGGCGCGAGGGCGAGGCCCGCCGACGCAACCTGCCGCGGGGCTGGTTGGTCAACGACCGGGTGCTGTACGCCATCGCCGAACGCATGCCGGAGAATCGTTATCAGCTCGCCGAAGTCGAAGAGATCAAGCCGAGCCTGATCAAGCGCGACGGCGACACCCTGCTGGCCATGGTGAAGCAGGCAAGACAGTGCGAGGCGGACATTCTGCCGGCGGCGCAGCCCTCGCCGCTAGGGGCAGACTACAAGCGACGCATGAAGGCGCTCAAGCGAGTGGTGAACGAGCAGGCCGAACGGCTGGGGCTGGCGCCTGAGGTACTGATGCGCCGGCGCGAGCTGGAAGCGCTGATTGCCGCCGATCTGGCGGCGGAACCGCTACCCTTGCCTCAGGGCTGGCGCGGCGACTGCCTCGCGACACCCCTGGAGCAAGCTTTGGATGAGGTGAAGGCCGAATGAACGACGACCGCCTGCAAGGCAACAAGCTGCTGTGCGAGATATTCAAGAGCCCGCGCAAGGATGAGATGTATCTGTACGTCGACAAGCGACAGGGGCTGGCCGAGGTGCCCGCGGTACTGCTCGAGCGCTTCGGTAAACCGGTATCGGTCATGACCATGATCCTGTCGCCGGAAAAACCGCTGGCCCGCGCCAAAGTAGAGGACGTGATGGCCGCGATCCGCGACAAGGGGTTCTATCTGCAGATGCCGCCGGCAAAGGAGGAGTATCTGCTGGATCTGTATCGTACCCCCACCGAGTCGCGTTACTGACATGCGCGAACTGTTCTGGGAGCGCTTTGACCTCGAGGAGCTCACCGCCGAGGAGTGGGAAGCGCTGTGCGACGGCTGCGGACAGTGCTGCCTGGTCAAGTTCCAGGATGAGGACAGCGGCGACCTCGCCGTGCTTGGCGTGGCCTGTGAACTGCTCGACATCCACAGCTGCCGCTGCAGCGATTACCCCAACCGTCAGGCCCGGGTACCCGACTGCGCCCGGCTCACGCCGCAGCGCATCGACGAATTCCGCTGGCTGCCGAAGTCCTGCGCCTACCGTCGCATCGCGGAAGGTCGCCGGCTGGCGGGTTGGCATCCGCTGATCTCCGGTGACCCCGAGCGCGTGCACCGCAAAGGCATAAGCGTGCGCAGCTTTGCCATCTCCCAGCGTGACGTGACAGACGACGAACTAGAAGATCACATCATTGCCATACTGCCGATTGACGGCTGATCCCCTCATGGTCTGAAGGCTTTTAGTATCCCTCGAGCATGACGCTTCCGGTATGACCCTGCACTCCCGTACCAGCCGCCTGGTATGTAATTTCAGCCTGGCTGCTGATGGCCATTTCTCCCAATCCCCATGATGCTGAGTGTTGCCACCTGTAACTTTGTGTTGCAGTCAAGGAGGCATTGCAGATGCCATGAGAGGCTGAGCAAGCCGATGGGAGGGGATCATGAAACGGAGATGGATGACGACGGCAGGAGTGACGTTTGGCGTCATGCTGACAACGAGCGCCATGGCCCAGTCGCAGCCTTGGACCGAGCCGCTTAGCGATGAGGAGATGACTGCGCGCTGGAATGCGCTGTTCAACGACGGTGTCGTGCTGAGTGACGAGGAGCTCGACGAGTTGCTGGAATGGCTGCCGCCAACCGGCGCCGGCCTGGGAGCGACTGGCCTGGATGGCACTAGAGGGGGTGGTGACGGTGGCCTGGTTCGCACCCGCGGCCCCTCGTCACCGAATAGCGGTGGCGGTGGTGGGGGAGGTAACAGCGGAGGGTCAGGTGGTAGTGGTAATGGTGGCGGCGGTGATAACGGTGGTGGTAACGGAGGCGGTGGCAACGGCAACGGCAACGGAGGTGGTGGTAACGGCAATGGAGGCGGTGGTAACGGCAATGGAGGCGGTGGTAACGGCAACGGAGGCGGCGGCAACGGCAACGGAGGCGGCGGCAACGGTGGCTCCGGTGGGGGTGGCAGCGGCGGCTCCGGTGGGGGCGACAGTGGCGGCTCCGGTGGGGGGGGCAGCGGCGGCTCCGGTGGGGGCGACGGCGGCGGCTCCGGTGGGGGCGACGGCGGCGGTTCCGGTGGGGGCGACGGCGGCGGTTCCGGTGGCGGCAGCGGCGGAGGTGCCGGTGGCGGCGCTGGTGGAGGTGCCGGCGGCTGATTTCCCTTGACGACCCGGCCCGGTTCCAACCGGGCCGGGTTCTTATCGCGTTCGGCTGCTCAGGCCTCTCTCTCGGCGAGCCCCAGCGCCCAGAGAATGAAAGCGTCCTGACGAGCATTGTCGTGCCAGGCCTTGAAGCGTCCCGAAGCGCCGCCGTGTCCTGCGGCCATGTCGGTGCGCAGCAGAACCGGGCCGCGTGCGGTACCCATTTCCCGTAGCCGGGCATAGAGCTTGGCGGGCTCCCAGTAGGGCACTCTGGTGTCGTGCCAACTGCCCTGAAGAAACAGCGTGGGGTAGGGCTGCGGCGTCAGGTTGTCGAGCGGCGAATAGGCGCGAATACGCTTTCGCGCATCGGGCTCGTCGGGATTGCCCCATTCGGTGTATTCGGCGGTGGTCAGCGGCAGGTCGGGGTTCTCCATGGTACGCAGTACGTCGACGAAGGGTACGTCCAGTACGGCGGCACAGAAAGCCTCCGGTGCCAGGTTGAGGCTGGCGCCCACCAGCAGGCCCCCGGCGCTGGCGCCGTAGGCGGCAATCCGTTCGGCGTCGCTGAAGCCTTTCTCCACCAGCGCGTGACGCGCCGCCAGAAAGTCGCGAAAACTGTTTTCCTTGTGCTCGAGCTTGCCGGCCAGGTACCAGGGTTCGCCTCGGTCGCCGCCGCCGCGCACATGCGCCACGGCAAAGGCAACGCCGCGCGCCAGCAGCTCAAGCCTGGCCACCGAGAACCAGGGGTCGAGCACCTCGCCGTAGGCGCCATAGCCGTACAGCAGGGTGGGCAGCGGGCGGCCGGCCAGATCGGCACGCATCACCACCGATACCGGAATTCGTTCGCCATCGTGGGCGCGGGCCCAGATGCGCTCGCAGCACAGGTCCTGGGGCTGCAGGTCGCCGTGGATGGGCTGCGACTTGAGCACCTGGCGCTGGCCGCTGTCGAGGTCGTGCTCGAGCCAGTGCACCGGCATGACGAACGACTCCTCTCGCAGGCGCAGGCGGCGGCTGTCGAAGTGGGGCATATCGCCGAGCATCAGACTGCAGGGCGATTCCGGCAGGGGCAGACGCTCGTCTCGTCCGACGGCATGGCCGCCATCGAGTTCGACGATGCGCACCCTGACCTGAGCCTCGTGATGGTCGCGCTCGCTAATGGCCAGGCCCCAGTCGAAGGCTTCGACATCCTCCAGGGTGGTGTCGTCGCGGTGTTCGATCAGCGGACGCCAGGGCGCCTGCGGAGCATGCTCGTCCACGACCTCGAGGCAGAAGTGGGGGGCGTTGCGGTTGTGCAGCACGTAGAAATATCCGGGACGGTGCTCCAGCCCGTACTCCACACCCTTCTCCCGTGGCCGGAAGCAGCGCGGCGTCTGGTCGGGCGCCTGGGCCGACAGCAGGTAACACTCGCTGGTGTCCTTCGAGGCGCTCTCCAGCACCAGCCACTGCCGTGAGCGCGTCTTGCCAAGCCCAAGCCAGAACTCCGGGTCGTCCTCGCGCAGGATCAACGCCGGTTCGCCGGCCTGGCCTCGATTCAGCGGCAGGCGCCAGATGCTGTCGGGGCGCTGGGTGGCGTCGTAGCGGGTGAACAGTAGAGTGGCGTTGTCTTCGGCCCAGGTCAGCTCCGGTCCTATTTCCTCCAGCAGCTGCAGCGGCTCACCGTCGGGCAGCGCCTTGAGATAGAGTGTGAAGCGCTCATCGCCGCTGGTGTCTTCGGTCCAGGCCAGCCAGCGCTCGTCCGGCGACAGGGCCATGTCGCCCAGTTCCAGATAGTGCTCCGCCTCGGCGCGCTGCTGCAGGTCCAGAAAGGGCGTGGCATCGCTCTCGTTGCCGTTCAGATGGCGCCACCAGATGGGGTAGTCGGCATCGGCGGCGGTCTCGCTCCAGTAGGTAAAGCGATCGAGCGCGGTGGGCAGGCCCTTGACGCTCAGTTCGCGGCGCGAGAGGTGGCCGTGATAGAGCCGCTCCACCAGATCGTCGAGTGGTTTCATCCAGGTCTTGGATTCGTCATTCGCCGCTTCCAGAAAGGCGCTGACCTGCGGGTCGTCGTGGTCTTCCAGCCAGTGCCATTCGGGGTCGTCGGTTCGGCGAAACCGTTCGACCGGCGATGGTGATGAAAAATCGGCGGCGGGGGTAGAGGAGCTATGTGGCGGCTGTGCTTTCATTGGGGCGGGTGTACCATACTCAAAATGACTTTCCATCCTGTACGCTCCGTCATGCGGCGGGGCGTAATGCAACGAAGAGGTATCGATGCTGACATCCGATTCGATGTCCCTACTATGGCTGACCTATCTGGGTTTGTCGCTGGTCGTGCTGCTGGCAGGTTATCTGGGGCTGGCATTTCTACCGCGTATGCTGCGTCTACCCATCACCTGGGCGGTGGCCGGCATTCTATGGATGCCGACACGTTTTCGGCTGCCGCTGGTAGAAGGGGAGACCTATACCGGCATGGCGCCAGCGGTGGTGGTGGCAGCCGTGGCGTTTCTCGAGCGCAACGCATCGACACTGATGACGACGGCTTTGCTGTTGGCCGCGGGCGCACTGCTGGGCCTGGCCATCGGCGTGCTGCAGGTACGGATGTTTCGAGCCGAACCTGTGGCCGAAGGCGGCGCGCAGAAGAAAAAGCAACAGGACGAAGAGAGCAGGAAGCGGGACCATAACAGAAGGCGTGCTGGCCAGGGCGGCAAACATCCGCATGCGCCAACCAAGCGCCGGGAGCCGAAGATCGGCTAGGGAGCCCCGATGGGGAGGGTGCGCAACACGATGTGGCGCTGGCTGGCTGGGTTGGCCGGTTGCCTGATAATGACGGGTCATCTCTCCGCTGCTGAGGTAGCGGAGCGGCCCGAGGTCAGGGTCGTCTTCGACGTTTCGGGAAGCATGCGCCACAACGACCCCGACCAGTTAGCCGGCAAGGCGCTGGAACTCCTTGTGGACTTGGTGCCCGATGGCGCCACGGCAGGGATCTGGACCTTCGGTGAGCGGGTGCGCAACCCGCTGCCGCCGGCGTCAGTGAACGCCGAGTGGCGTGAACGTGCCAGGGCGATGGCACCTCAGCTGGTCGCTTACGAGCAATTTACCGATATCGAATCGGCGGTCTACCAGGCGGCCATGGCTGAGCCGAACGGCGTTCCGATCCATCTGGTGCTGCTCACCGACGGCGTGATCGATCTGCCCGCCTGGCGTGGCGGCAAGCCGGCCATCGACGCGTCCTCGCGCGAGGCGCTGCTCGATGAGCTCGGCCCGCGCCTGGCCGATGAAGGCGTGGTGATACACGCTATCGCCTTCTCGGACGAGGCCGACCTCGATCTGGTCGAACGCCTGGCTCAGATGACCGGTGGGCTTTCGGCATCGGTTGCCGCTCCCGACGCGCTGATGGGCGCCTTTCTCGATATCGTCGATCGCATCTATCCCAGCGACCGTGTGCCGGTCACCGACCGGGGATTTCTCGTCGAGCCGGGGCTGCGCGGCTTCACGGCACTGCTGTTTCGCGGCGAGGAGCCGGCGACGCTGGTTGCGCCCGATGGCCGGCGCTACACCGCAGAGGCCCCCCCGGAAGGCGCCGAGTGGCGCAGTGAGCCTCACTACGACCTCATTCAGGTACCCGATCCTCAGGCGGGCCAATGGCGTCTCGAGGGTGGTGCGGGGCCGAACAGCCGCATCACCGTCGAGTCGCCGCTCCACCTGCAGATGAGCGGCGTGTCGAGCACTCTGTATCTCGGCTTCGCCGTGCCGGTGGAGGCTTGGTTCCTGCGCGAGGGCGAAGAGGTGGAGGCCGATGCGTTGCCGGCTCATCTGCGTTTGACGGCGGAGCTGCGTGACGAATCGGGCTCGGCCCAGTCGGCTGTGGTGCTCGAGCAGCAGGAGGCGCGTTTCGTCGGCAGGCTGCCTGCTCCGGTGCTGGCGGGCAAGGCTCAGCTTGCGGTACGTGCCGAAGGTCAGGGCTTTCGCCGGCAGCGTGTTCAGCCGGTCAATGTCCTGCCGGCCGTGGCGGCCCGCCATGACGAGGCCAACCGGCGGGTGCTGTTGAATGCCGAGCATCCCTTGCTGGATCGTCACAATACCCGTCTTCACGGTCAGCTCCAGGGCGCGCACCTTGCCGCCGAGCCGATGGCCGAGCGGCGCTGGAGCATTGCGCTACCCGAGCTGGAAACGGCGCTCAGCGTACCGCTGGTGCTGCGCGGTGAGGTCACCCTCGATGGCGAGACCCACGAGCTGCAGCTGCCGCGCCTGGTGCTGTTCCCGTCGGTGGCCACGGCGATCGACCAGGTGGATGCCGGACCGGCGCTGGAGGTGGTGCGCTTTCACGAGGAGCTGACCCCGTTGCGCGAGCCGCGTGCCACCTCGGAGTCGCCGCTGCCGCAGCCGCTGGAACAGGCCGTGCGCAGCATTCAGCAACTGCCGCGGGTGGCCCAGGAGCGCTGGCGAGAATGGCAGCCCGTGCTGACCCGACCGCTCGAGGAGGCCATGGGAGACCGACGCGGGGCCGGGGCGCTGCTGGCCGGCGGTCTGCTGCTACTGCTGGTGCTGTTGGTCGCCTGGCGAATGGCGATACGGCACCGTCATGCCGGGTCAAGGGAGGAACCGCATGTGTGAGCTGCTGGGCATGAGCGCCAACGTGCCCACCGATATCTGCTTCAGTTTCACCGGCTTCCTGCATCGAGGCGGTGGTACCGGGCCCCACCGTGACGGCTGGGGCATCGCCTTCTACGAGGCGGGGGGGTATCGCGATTTCCGTGACCCTCACCCGTCGATTCGCTCGCCCATTGCCCGGCTGATCACCGACTATCCGATCAAGTCCCATATTGTCATCAGCCACATTCGTCAGGCCAACGTCGGTCAGGTTCGCCTGGCCAATACTCACCCCTTCACCCGGGAAATGTGGGGTAGAACCTGGTGCTACGCGCATAACGGCCAGTTGGAAGCGTGGCAGGAATTGCCCTTGAGCTTCTACCGACCGGTGGGTGATACCGACAGCGAGCACGCCTTCTGCTGGCTGTTGGCCAGCTTGCGCGAGGGCTTTGCCGAGGCGCCGCGACTGGCGACAAACGACACGCTGCTGAGCGAAGAGCATCAGGCGCTCTGGCAACGCCTCCACGGTCTTTGCGAAACGCTGCGCGGCAAAGGGGTCTTCAACCTGCTGCTGGCCGACGGCGAGTTTCTTTACACCTATTGCTCGACCAAACTCGCCCACATCACCCGGCGCGCGCCGTTCGGCAGCGCCGAGCTCTCGGATGCCGAGCTGACGGTCAACTTTGCGGAGCATACGACCCCCGACGATATCGTCTCGGTGATCGCGACAGAGCCGCTGACCAGTAACGAAGCATGGGTTCGCATGGTGCCGGGTGAGCTGTTGGTATGGCGGCATGGGCGGATTGTGGCCCGCTACGTGACTGAGACAATCACGGAGCGAGAATGAGCCCTTTGCCCGCGTCGGCTTGCCTTTCCGGGCGATTTTGCCCAGCTTGGTAGACAAAGGAGCACCCTGAAACCTCGCACTCTTTTGTGAACGCTCGTTTGAAGCATGCGTTTTACAGGCGAGCGATGCCTGGTATATCGTACGGGCTTTGTCACAACAAGAACCGTCGGGGTCGAGGGTGAGAGACCGCGTCGACGAAGCTGTGGAGATAGCGCCTATGAATGAGCAAGCCAACGCCGGTATTCTCAACGGACCTGAGCTGGAAGGCATGGATCGGTATCGATCGCTGATGGATGTCTTCCATGAGGCAGTCAAACGTTTTTCCGACAACCCCGCATTCAGCTGCATGGGGCAGACGCTCACCTTTGCCGAACTCGACCGACTCTCGGCCGATTTCGCCGCCTGGCTGCAGCACGAGACCGGGCTCCAGCCGGGCGATCGTATTGCGATTCAACTGCCCAACGTGCTGCAGTTCCCTGTCGCGGTGTTCGGTGCGTTGCGCGCCGGCCTGGTGGTGGTCAATACCAACCCGCTCTACACCGAGCGCGAGATGGCGCACCAGTTCAAGGACTCAGGTGCCCGGGCGATCCTGATCCTGGCCAACATGGCCAGCAAGCTCGAGAAGGTGCTCGACCGTACCGACATCGAGCACGTGCTGGTCACCGAGCTTGGCGACATGCACGGCTTCCCCAAGCGTTTCCTCATTAATGCCGTGGTCAAGTACGTCAAGAAGATGGTGCCCTCCTACTCGCTGCCGATGGCGATTCCGTTCCGCAAGGCGCTGAAGGACGGCGCTTCGCGCCAGCATCGTGAAGTCGAGAGAGGTCTCGACGATATCGCGGCGCTGCAGTATACCGGTGGCACCACCGGCCTGCCCAAGGGCACCATGCTCACCCACTGCAATCTGGTGGCCAACATGCTGCAGGCCGATGCGGCCATCGGCCCGGGCCTGGACGAGGGCAAGGAGGTGGTGATCGCGCCGCTGCCGGTCTACCACATCTATACCTTCACCGTGAACTGCCTGTTCCTGATGAAGACCGGCAACCACTCGATCCTGATCCCCAATCCCCGCGACCTGGACAACTTCGTCAAGGAGCTGCAGAAGATCAGGTTCACCGCCTTCATCGGCTTGAATACGCTGTTCAATGCGCTGTGCAACCGTGAGGACTTCCGCAAGCTCGACTTCTCGCAACTGCACCTGACCATTTCCGGCGGCATGGCGCTGACCAAGGCCTCGGCGGAGCGCTGGAAGGAAGTTACCGGATGCGACATCGCCGAGGGCTACGGGCTCACCGAAACCGCGCCGGTGGTCAGCTTCAACCCCATCGACGCCATTCAGCTCGGCACCATCGGCAAGCCGGTGGCGGGCACCGCGGTCAAAGTGGTGGATAGCGACGGCAATACTCTGCCGCTGGGCGAGCCGGGCGAGCTGTGCGTGAAGGGTCCACAGGTGATGAAGGGCTACTGGAATCTGGACGAAGAGACCGCCAAGGTACTGAGCGACGACGGCTGGTTCTCCACCGGCGACATCGCCGTGCTGCAGGAGGACGGCTACATCAAGATCGTCGACCGCAAGAAGGACATGATCCTGGTGTCGGGCTTCAACGTCTATCCCAACGAGATCGAGGACGTGGTGGCCGGTCATCCGGGCGTGGTCGAGTCGGCGGCTGTCGGGGTGAAGGATGAAGACAGCGGCGAGGCGGTGAAGCTGTTCGTGGTCAAGCGTGACGAGAGCCTGGACGAGAAGACGCTGCGCGAGTGGTGCAAGAAAGAACTGGCCGGCTACAAGGTGCCCAAGTTCGTCGAGTTCCGTGACGAGTTGCCCAAGACCAACGTCGGCAAGGTGCTGCGCCGTCAGTTGCGCGACGAGGAAGGCGACAGCAAGGAGTAGCACGGCCGCGATTGGCCGAACTCCGCTTCCCGGCGTTACAATGATCTGCCCGCTCCGGTGGCCTGGAGCGGGCAGGTTTTTTCCATGGCAAGAGGATGGCTGTGAGCACCGCAACCCCTACTGGTTCTGCCAATGCCGCCGACAGGGCTGCGCTGGAGCGTCTGGAGCGCGCTTTGGATGAGGTCATGCTGCGTGATCGCGAGACGCTCACGCGCAGACTGAAGGGCCTCGAGCGGCGCCTGCGGGAGGGCAAGCCGGTGGATCGCGGCCTGACCGAGGTGGTGCGCGGCATCGAGCGCTCCGCGGCGCTGGCGACCAGCCGCCGCGCACAGACGGTAACGCTCAACTATCCCGCCGAGCTGCCGGTAGCGGAACGGCGAGACGAGATTCTCGCCGCGCTGCGCGAGCATCAGGTGGTGGTGGTGGCCGGCGAGACCGGTTCGGGCAAGACCACCCAGCTGCCCAAGCTGTGCCTGGAGCTGGGCCTGGGACGGCGCGGTTTGATCGGCCACACCCAGCCGCGGCGGCTGGCGGCACGCTCGGTGGCCACGCGTCTGGCCGAGGAGCTCCAGGTCCCGCTGGGCGAGCAGGTGGGTTATCAGGTGCGCTTCACCGACCAGAGTAGCGACGACACCCTGGTCAAGCTGATGACCGACGGCATCCTGTTGGCCGAGACCCGCCACGACCCGGATCTGACCCGCTACGAAGCGATCATCATCGACGAGGCCCACGAGCGCAGTCTCAACATCGATTTCCTGCTCGGCTACCTCAAACGGCTGCTGCCGCGGCGGCCGGAGCTCAAGGTGATCATCACCTCGGCCACCATCGACGTGGCGCGTTTCGCCGAGCACTTCGCCCTGCCCGGGAAGGATGGCGTGCCCCGACCGGCGCCAGTGGTAGAGGTGTCGGGGCGTACCTACCCGGTTGAGGTACGCTACCGGCCGCTGGTGCGCGAGGAGGAGGACGAGGCCGACCGCACCCTGCAGGAGGGCATTCTCCACGCGGTGGAGGAGATCGAGCAGATCGAGCGGGAAAAGCGCTGGTTCCACGGCCCGCGGGACATCCTGGTGTTCCTGCCCGGCGAGCGCGAGATTCGCGAGACTGCCGATACGCTGCGCCGCGCCGACCTCAAGGCCACCGAGATCCTGCCGCTCTACGCGCGGCTCTCCAACGCCGAGCAGAACCGCGTCTTCGCCCCCCACGCCGGACGGCGCATCGTGCTGGCTACCAACGTCGCCGAGACTTCGCTCACGGTCCCTGGCATTCGCTACGTGATCGACCCGGGGCTGGTGCGCATCAGCCGCTACAGCTATCGCTCCAAGATTCAGCGGCTGCCGGTGGAGCCGGTCAGCCAGGCCAGCGCCGACCAGCGCAAGGGTCGCTGCGGACGCGTGGCCGAAGGGGTCTGCATCCGCCTCTACGACGAGGAGGATTTTCTCTCCCGTCCCGAATTCACCGATCCCGAGATCCGTCGTACCAACCTGGCCTCGGTGATCCTGTCGATGCTCTCTCTCAAGCTCGGCGACATCGAACGGTTCCCCTTCGTCGACCCGCCCGACTCGCGCTTCATCACCGACGGCTTCCGCCTGCTGTTCGAGCTGGGTGCGGTGGACGAGAGCAATCGTTTGACGGCCATAGGGCGCAAGCTCGCCCGGCTGCCCATCGACCCGCGCCTGGCGCGCATGGTGCTGGCCGGCGCCGAGCAGGGCAGCCTGCGTGACGTGCTGGTGGTGGTCTCGGCCCTGGCGGTGCAGGACCCGCGCGACCGCCCGGCGGAGAAGCGCGAGGCCGCCGATCAGGCCCACCGCCGCTGGCACGACCCGGACTCCGACTTCGTCGCCCTGCTCAACCTGTGGCAGGGCTTCGAGGCGGCTCGCGAGGAGCTCTCCGGCAACCGCCTGCGGCGCTGGTGCAAGGAGCGCTACCTCAACTACCTGCGTCTGCGCGAATGGCACGACACCTTCCGCCAGCTGCGTCAGCTGCTGCGCGAGATGGAGATCGAGGTGCCGCCGCCCGCACCGTTGCCTGAGCCCGCCGGTGAAGGGGAGTCTCTCGACCAGGCTCGGCAGCAGGCCCGCCGGCAGAACGCCGTACAGCTGCACAAAGCGCTGCTGCCGGGGCTGCTCTCGCATCTGGGCATGCTCACCGAAAACCGCGAGTACCTGGGCGCACGCAACCGCAAGTTCGTCATCCACCCCGGCTCCGGGCTGGCCAAGAAAGCGCCCAAGTGGCTGATGGCCTTCGAGCTGGTGGAGACCACTCGGCTGTTCGCACGAACCGTGGCCAGGATCGAACCGCAGTGGATCGAGCCCGTGGCCGGGCATCTGGTCAAGCGCAGCCATAGCGAACCCCACTGGGAGATGAAGCGTGCCCAGGTGGTGGCCAAGGAGCAGGTCACCCTGTTCGGTCTGCCCATCGTCAGCGGGCGCAGCGTGCACTATGGGCCGATTGCGCCGCGGGAGTCGCGTGAACTGTTCATCCGCCGCGCGCTGGTGGAGGGGGATTTCCGCACCAAGGGTGAGTTCTTCGACTACAATCGCGCTCTGGTAGAGGAGGTCGAAGAGCTGGAGGATCGCGCCCGCAAGCGCGACATTCTGGTCGACGAGGAGACGCTGTTCGCCTTCTACGACGAGCGCATCCCCGAGGATATCGTCAACGGCAAGGGCTTCGAGGCGTGGCGCAGCAAGGCCGAGGCCAAGGATCCCGCCATCCTCAAGTTCGACCGCGATGCGCTGCTGGCCCGGGAGGCCGCGGAGGTCACCCAGGCTCAGTACCCCGATGAGCTGGTGCTCGGTGGAGTGCGTTATCCGCTTGCCTACCGCTTCGAACCCGGCGCGCCGGACGACGGCGTGACGCTGACGGTGCCGGCGGCAATGCTGCCGCAGCTGCCGCGGGCACGGCTCGAGTGGCTGGTGCCGGGGCTGCTGCGCGAGAAGTGCATCGCCCTGCTCAAGTCGCTGCCCAAGTCGATCCGCCGCCAGGTGGTGCCGATTCCCGACTGGGTCGACGCGGCGCTGGAGACTCTCACGCCCGACGACGTGCCGCTCAGCGAGGCGCTGGGGGAGTTTCTGCGCCGCCGCACCGGGGTGCGCGTGCACCCCGACGATTGGCGCTACGACCAGCTCGAGCCCCACCTGATCATGAACGTGCGTGTCGTGAATCATGAAGGCAAGGAGCTTGGCCAGGGGCGTGACGTGCGCGAGCTGGAGCGACGCTTCGAGGCGGCAGCGGGCGAGGGTGCCCGGGCGCTGGCGGCCGAAGTCAGCGACGCGCCGGATGTCGCCGGGCTACCCGACACCCCGCTGCCCGCGTCGCGGGTGACCACTCAGGCGGGTATCCGGGTCGAAGCGTATCCGGCGCTGGTGCCGGAAGGAGACGCCTTCCGCATCGAGCTGTTCGATCACCCCGGCAAGGCCGAGCAGGCCCACCGCCGCGGCGTGGTGCGGCTGGCCATGACCCGCCTGCCCGAGCAGGTGCGTGTCATCCAGCAGCTCAAGGGGCTCGACGCCTGCGCCCTGCTGTTCACCAAGGTGGGCAGCAAGCGGGCTCTGGTCGACGACGTGGTCGAAGCAGTCTTCGCCCGTAGCATGGGCATGGCACCGTTGCCGCGCAGCAACGCCGAGCTCGTCGCTCGCCTCGATGCCACCCGTGCCGAGCTGGTACCCGCGGCCGAAGCGCTGGTCGCCACGCTCAAGCGAGCGTTGGAAGGCCACCTGGCCGTGGCCAAGGCGCTGAAGGGTAACCTGAACCTGGCGCTGGCCTTGGTATACAGTGATTTGAAGGCGCAGATGCAGCGGTTGGTGCACCCCGGCTTCGTGAGCGAAGCTGGAGAATGGCTCGAGGAGTACCCGCGTTACATGGAGGCGGCCCTGATTCGCCTGGAGAAAGCCCCGCGCGAGCGCATGCGCGATCAGATGCACATGCAGGAGGTGCAGGACTTCGAGGCGCGCCTGGCCGCGCGCCGTGAGAGTCAGCGCCGCGGTGGCCACGAGGATCCCGAGCTGGTGGAATTCGGCTGGTGGATCGAGGAGCTGCGGGTTTCGCTGTTCGCTCAGCAGTTGGGCACCCGCATGCCGGTTTCCCTCAAGCGCCTCGAGCGACGCTGGACGGAACTGACAGGACACGGTCAAGGTGGGGGCTGACCCGCCGATAAACGAGACATGAGGCATCGGTTCGCCGATGCCAGCCAGCGGCCAGCAGGCCGCATGAGGGAGACACTGATGACAGACGTCGTGATTACCGGTACGGGACTCTTCACGCCGGAGCACGCCATCGACAACGATGCGCTGGTCGCCTCGTTCAACGCCTGGGTGGATATCGAGAACGAACGCCATGCCGCCGCCATCGCGGCTGGCGAGCGCGAACCGCTGGCATATTCGAGCAGCGAGTTCATCGTCAAGGCGTCGGGAATCCACAGCCGCTACGTGCTGGATGCCGAGGGCATTCTCGATCCCGAGCGCATGCGCCCGCGTCTGCCCCAGCGCAGCAACGACGAACCCTCCATCCAGTGCGAGATGGGGCTTGCCGCCGCACGTCAGGCCCTCGCGGCCGCCGGCATCGAGGCCGGCGACATCGACATGGTGATCGTCGCCTGCTCCAACCTGGAGCGCCCCTATCCGGCGGTGGCGGTGGAGCTGCAGGCGGCCCTGGGTACCACCGGGCATGCGTTCGACATGAACGTGGCCTGCAGCTCGGCGACTTTCGCCATCGACCTGGCGGCGGGTGCCATTCGCGGTGGCAACGTCCGGCGCGCCCTGGTGGTCAACCCCGAGATCTGCTCGGCCCACCTCAACTTCCGCGACCGCGACAGCCACTTCATCTTCGGCGATGCCTGTACCGCCATCGTGCTGGAGAGCGCCGAGCTGGCCACCGCCGAGAATCGCTTCGAGGTCCTCGGCACCCGCCTGGCCACGCGCTTCTCCAATGCCATCCGCAACAATGCCGGTTTCCTCAATCGGGTCACCGACAGCGACCCGCTGGCCAGCGACAAGCTGTTCGTGCAGGAGGGACGGCGGGTGTTCAAGGAGGTCTGTCCCATGGTGGCGGCCATGATCAGCGACCACCTGGCCAGCCTCGACCTGACCGGTGGCGATCTCTCGCGCCTGTGGCTGCACCAGGCCAACCACCATATGAACGACCTGATCGCCCGGCGGGTGCTGGGCCACGATCCTGAACCCGGACAGGCACCGATCATCCTCGATCGCTATGCCAACACCAGCTCCGCGGGTTCGATCATTGCCTTCCATCTGCACCGTGACGACCTGACGTCGGGTGACATAGGGGTGGTCTGCTCGTTCGGCGCCGGGTACAGTGCCGGCTGCGTGGTGGTGCGTCGGCTGTGACGCACCCCCTATGAGAATCTTCAGGAGACGTAGCCGATGGTCGTGAAGCAGACCGGCTTTTTCACACGGGCCCTGGTCGCCATGTCGCTGTTGGCCATGCTGGCGGGCTGTGCCGGACGGGTGGCGGTGGAGGATCGCCATCCCGACGACCCCTGGGAGGGCTTCAATCGCAGGGTCTTCACCTTCAACGAGGCGGTCGACCGGGCCGTACTGCGGCCGGTGGCGCGCGGCTATCGCACCGTCACGCCTCAGCCGGTGCAGACCGGGGTCGGCAACTTCTTCTCCAACCTCGGCGAGATCCGCACCGCACTCAACAGCCTGCTGCAGGGCAAGCCGGCCAATGCCGGTCTCGCTACCTCGCGCTTCGTGATCAACTCCACGGTGGGTATCGCCGGTCTGTGGGACTTCGCCACCCACATGGGCATCACCGTACAGGACGAGGATTTCGGCCAGACCCTGGGCGTCTGGGGGGTATCGGAAGGGCCCTATCTGGTCCTGCCGTTCCTTGGCCCCAGCACGGTAAGGGATACCGCCGGCCTGCCGCTGGATACGGTGACCTATCCGCTCTATTACGTGGAAGACGATAAGGTACGCTATGGCCTGACCGCGCTGCGTGTCGTCGACGTGCGCGCAGGCTTCCTCGATCAGGAAGAGTTGATCCGGGGGGATCGCTATGTCTTCATACGCGATGCTTACCTGCAGCGTAGACGCTTCGAAGTCAGCGACGGCGAGTTGGGCGACGATCCCTTCGCCAGCGATGAGTTCGACTTCGATTTCGATGACGCCGACTTCGATGATGCATTCGACGATGCCTTCGAAGAACCCGAGAGCGACGATGCCGACTTCGCCGATTGAGGTCTGAGCCGATGGATCTACCCAAGCCGTTGATTGGCGTTCTCGACGAGCCCGGTGCCTACCGGGATGCCCTGGCGGAGACCATCGCCCGGGACGGCCTGGCGGTGTTCGCTGCCGAGCGCCTCGAGGATCTGCCCAAGGAGACGGTGTTGGTGGTGGCGCATGCCCAGGCGATACCCAGTCTGGCCTGGTCGAGCCTGACGGAGCGCCTGCCCACTGTGGTGGTGAGCGACTCGCGGCTCGATGCCGATCTGCTGACCGCCGTCGACGTGGGGCTGGTGGATTACGTGGTCGAGCCGATGCGTCATGGGCAGCTGCTGCGGCGCATGATCCGCAAGGCGATCGAGCTACGGCGGTTGGAGGATCAGCGCCAACACGATCGTGAGCGACTCGCCCAGCTCAACGCGCACCTGGAAGAGTTGAACGAGAGCCTGGAGACGCACCTGGCGCTGCTGCGTCTCGACCAGCAGGCCGGTGGGCAGATTCAGCGCAAGCTTCTGCCGCCTCACCCGCAGACCATCGAAGGGGTGACCTGCGATTACTGGCTGATTCCCTCGCTCTACCTGTCGGGAGATTTTCTCGATTTCCAGCGTCTCGATGATCGTCACATTCTTTTCTATTTTGCCGACGTGTCCGGTCACGGGGCCTCTTCTGCCTTCGTCACCGTACTGCTCAAGTACCTGTTCAACCGCTGGCTGGCCGCCTGGGAGGCGGGTCAGCCGGAGGAGATGCCGGCGCGCTGGCTGGCGTCGCTCAACCGGGAATTGCTGGACACCGGGATCGGCAAGCACGCCACCCTGTTCGTTGGGGTCATTGACCGGCAGACCCGCGAGCTTCACTATTCGCTTGGCGCCCAACTGCCGAAGCCACTATTGGTAACAGACGGGACGGTGAGCGAGCTGCCCGGCGAAGGTATGCCGGTTGGCCTGTTTCCCGACGTGGAATATCCACGTTTGACCTATACGCTACCGTCGAACTTCCGGTTATGGTTGTGTTCGGATGGAATACTGGAGTGCCTGCCGGGCGAAACGCTCGACACGCGGCTCAGGGAACTCGAGCAACGTGTTTTGAACTGTGCGACGTTGGAGCGGCTTCGCGACAGCCTGATGCTGGACACTCCCCGCGACATCGATGCCGAAGGGGATGGCGGCGGACAGGAACTGCCCGATGACCTGACGATCATGATGTTGAGCGGATTTGGCAATGATCACGAATGAAGGCCGCGTCAAGGCGGCGTTCGACTCTGGTGTCTTCGTGCTCAAGCTGTGCGGTGACGTACGCTTGACGCTCTGCGCAACCCTCGACAGTCAGGCCCAGCAACTGGCCCGAACGCCGGGGTTGCAGTCGCTGATAATCGATCTGCGCGAGGCCACCAACGTAGATTCCACCGCCCTGGGCTTTCTGGCCAAGGTCGCCATGGCGGTCAAGGATCACATCCTCTACAAGCCTACCATCGTGGTGGACAACCCCGATGTTCAGCGCATGCTCGAAGTGATGGGCTTTTCCCAATTCTTCGCCATGGTCAAAGCGCCGCTCACCGAAACCTGCGAGCTGTGCGATCTGCCTGAAATTCCTGCCGACATGGAAGAGATGCGCAAGCGCATCCTGGAAGCGCACCGGATACTGATGCGCATGAACGAGCACAACCGGGAAGAGTTCCAGCCGCTGGTGGAAATGCTCGAGGCGCAGGAGACCTCAGACTCCCACAAGGATTGAGCTCAGGGGGCGCCCGGACAGAAACCGAGCAGAAACCAAGCCTAGAGCAGACCCGCTTGCGGCCGACATGGCATCGCTGCCATGCCGGCCGCACCTTCGTCGCCAAGCCGCTGCTCAGCCCTGACGCAGCTCACCCAGCAGTTTCTCCAGCTTGCGCTGATCGTCGGCGAACTTGCGAATCCCCTCGGCCAGCTTCTCCGTGGCCATGGCGTCCTCGTTCATCGCCCAGCGGAACTCGGCTTCGTCCTGAGGCTCCGGCGGCGACGTCTCGGCGTCGACCGGCGTCAGACAGCGCTCGAGCCGATCTTGGCGCTCCGCCAGTTCGCTAAGCAGGGCAGGGGAGATGGTCAGGCGGTCGCAGCCGGCCAGAGCCACGATCTCACCGGTATTGCGGAAGCTGGCACCCATCACGATGGTCTTGTAGCCATGCCCCTTGTAGTGCTCGTAGATGCGCTTGACCGACTTCACGCCGGGGTCGTTGTCGCCGCTGAAGTCGGCATCCGGCCACTTGTCGCGATTCCAGTCGAGGATGCGGCCGACGAAAGGCGAGACCAGGGTCACGCCGGCGTCGGCGCAGGCCTGGGCCTGGGCGAAGCTGAACAGCAGCGTCAGGTTGCAGTGGATACCCTCGCGCTCGAGCTGGCGAGCGGCGCGAACGCCTTCCCAAGTCGAGGCGATCTTGATCAGGATGCGCTCGGGGCCGATGCCGTGGCGCTCGTAGCGCTCGATCAGCGAGTGCGCGCGGGCCAGGGTCGCCTCGGTATCGAAGGAGAGCCGGGCGCTGACCTCGGTGGAGACGTAGCCGGGCACGAGACCGCTGATCTCGCTGCCGATCTCCACGGCCACGGCATCCAGCGCATCGTCGATGTCGGTGGCTTGCCGGGCGATCTCTGCCAGCCGCTCGCGCCGGCCCTCGTGTTGGGCAGCCTGCAGAATCAAAGAGGGATTGGTGGTCGCATCGGTGGGTGCAAAGCGACGGATGGCATCGATGTCGCCGGTGTCGGCCACGACGGTACTCATCGTCTTGAGTTGGGTAAGCAGGTCCTCGGCCATGGAACTCCCTTCGTTGGCGTGATGGTTTACGTCACTTTAGCAAGGCGACGCTGCTTTCTGTACCCCGCAGGCGGGGCGATCTTCTTGGATCATGCTAGTATCATTAGCGACCTATCTTTTATCAGACACGCATATGGAGCAGCCTTGACCCTGACGCCTGGACGAGTCTCCCTGCTGGTTGCCATCAATACCGCGCTGGCGCCCTTTGCCATCGATGCCTATCTGCCGGCCATGGGCGTACTGGCGGCCAGCATCGGGGCCAGCATTCACCATACTGAGCTTTCCATCAGCGTGTTCCTGGCCGGTTTCGCCATCGGCCAGCTGCTGTTCGGGCCGGTATCCGACCGGCTGGGACGCAAGCCGGTGCTGCTGTCCGGGCTGGTAGTGTTCCTGCTGGCCAGCCTGATGTTGGCCACGGTTGGTTCGTTGACGGAGCTGCTGGCGTGGCGTTTCGTGCAGGCGCTGGGAGGGGGTGCCTGTGTGGTCAACTCGGCGGCCATCGTGCGCGACTGTTTCAGTGGACGACAGGCGGCCAGCGTCATTTCCACCATGGCCATGATCATGATGCTGGCGCCATTGGTGGCGCCGCTATTCGGTAGCGCCATGCTGTATCTGTCAGGCTGGCGCGTGATCTTCGTCTTCCTGGCGGGCTACGCAGCCTTTCTACTGTGGCTGATGTCCACCAGGCTGCCCGAGACGCGGGACCCGAATCACCCCGTGGCTTCGTTCCCCCAGGTGTTGCGCAACTACGCCAGTGTGATACGCCATCGGGAAGGGCTGGGCTACATCTGCGCGGTGTCGGCCTCGTTCGGCGGCCTGTTCGCCTTCGTCACCGCGTCGCCCTTCGTCTATATGGAGCACTTCGGTCTGTCGCCCGCCACTTATCCCTTCGTGCTGGGGGCCAACGTGATCTTCATCGCGCTTTCCAATCGGCTCAACATTCACCTGCTGAAGTCCCGCACGCCGTTGCAGAATCTCTATCTGGGTCTCGCCATTCAGATGGTGGCGGCGGGAGGCCTGGTGTTGGCTGTAATGACCGGGATGGCATCGCTGCCGGTGGTGGTGGCTCTGGTGATGCTCTATTCGGGCATGATCGGGTTGATTTCGCCCAATGCCATGGCGCTGCTGCTGGATCACTTCGGCCACATGAGCGCCACCGCCACGGCGCTGATGGGAGCGGCCAAGTTCGGCTCCGCGGCGCTGGCTGGGGTGATGGTGGGAGCCTTCGAGATCGAGAGCCTTTGGCCCATGGTGCTGACCATGCTGGCGGCCTCGCTGTTCGGCAACGTCATGCTGTCGCGGCTGACCGGACGCCCCGTGCATGCCTGACGCTTTCCTCCTTTGGCTCGACATGGCGCCGATCACCTGGCTCGGCTGTGCCCTGGTATTGGCGCTAGGGGCCTTCGTCCAGCGTGCCACAGGCTTCGGCCTGGCGGTGGTCGGCGCGCCCCTGCTGCTAATGCTCGAGCCGCGTCTGGTACCGGTGATCCTGGTGCTGTTCGGCTTCACCGTGTCGTTGATGACGGTGCGTCACTACCGTCACGAGGTGCAGATCGGTGAGATCGGCATGGCGCTGATCGGGCGCCTTCCCGGCAATGCCCTGGGCCTGTGGCTGCTGCTCGCCGCCCCCATGGTGCTGCTGGAAAAGCTGATCGCCTTCAGCGTGCTGTTCGCCGTGGCGGTGACGCTGTTTCGTTTCCGCCTGCCGGTCAACCGAGCGAGCTTGTTCGGTGCCGGCGTGGTGTCGGGTATCTTCGGCACCGTGGCGGCCATCGGCGGGCCGCCCATGGTGCTGCTGATGCACGGCCTGTCGCCGGATCGGCTGCGTGGCAATCTGGCGGCCTTCTTCATCATCACTTCCAGCCTGACGCTGATGACTCTGGCGCTGGCCGGTCAGGTACGTCTGTGGCACCTGGGGTTGGCGCTCACCTTTTTGCCGGCGGTGCTGGCCGGCAACGCCCTGGCTGCTCGTATCGCCCACAAGCTAGACCGGCGTCGCCTGCAGGGCGCTTCACTCGCCTTGTGTACGCTGGCGGCTGTGGGGCTGCTGCTGTAATTCGTTACGTTCCGTTCACTTGTCATCTTTCTGCAATCAATTGTCTCCAATATCACTCCTGCGAATGGCCCACGTGCCAAGACGACACTGCCAGGCCGTGGGGTCTGTCGGATCAAAACGCAGAGAGGATCGTGAAGATGAGCTTCAAGAAGAGCACACTGAGCATGGCGATCGCCGCTTCCCTCGCCGCCGGTCTGTCGACCGCCGCCCAGGCCCGCGACACCATCCAGATCGCCGGTTCCTCCACCGTGCTGCCTTTTGCCAGCATCGTTGCCGAGGAGTTCGGTGGCTCCTTCCCGCAGTTCAATACTCCGGTGGTTGGTTCCGGTGGTTCCGGCGGCGGTCTGCGCCAGTTCTGCCAGGGCGTCGGCGAGAACACCATCGACATCGCCAACTCCTCCCGGGCCATCCGCTCCGGCGAGCTCGAGAACTGTGCCGCCAACGGCGTCAACGACGTGCTCGAGGTCATGTTCGGCTATGACGGCATCGTCTTCGCCTCGCGCGCCGACCGCGGTGAGTTCGCCCTGACCCCGCAGCACGTCTTCGCCGCTGCCGCCGCTCAGATTCCTCAGGACGGCCAGCTGGTCGCCAACCCCTATACCCGCTGGTCCGAGATCGACGGCGACCTGCCCGATCAGGAGATCGTGCTGGTCATCCCGGCCTCCAACCACGGCACCCGTGAAGTCTTCGAAGAGAAAGTGCTGCACGCCGGCTGCGACAGCTACGCCGAGATCGAGGGCGATGCCTGTAACAGCCTGCGCGGCGACGGTCGCATCATCGAGATCGCCGGCGATTACACCGAGACCCTGGCGCGTCTGGACGCCCAGGCCGATGCGGTGGGCGTGTTCGGCCTGAGCTTCTACGACCAGAACCGCGACCGCCTGCAAGTGGCCACCGTCGACGGCGTGACGCCGAGCCTGGAGACCATCGGCTCCGGCGAGTATCCCGTGTCGCGCCCGCTGTTCTTCTACGTCAAGGGCGAGCATCTCGACGTGATTCCCGGCCTGGCCGAGTACACCGAGTTCTTCCTCAGCGATGCCATCTCCGGCTTCGGCAGCCCGCTGGAAGACGCCGGTCTGATCCCGATGGATGACGACGAACGTGCCCAGGCGCTGGAGCAGTTCCAGGCGCGCACCGTGGTCTCCGCCGAGTAAGAGGTGCAATAACGGGGAGCGGTAGCCGCCGCTCCCCGACTCGGACGCAAGAGCGCGAGATGGAGAGACGATGAATCTTGTCTTGATCGCTACCGTGTTGATCGTGATGGCCATGGCCTATCAGGTCGGGCTGTCCCGCAGCAGGGCGGTGGCAGACGGTGGGGTGCGGTTGCATTCCCGCCCCGGATATTACGGCGTGCTGGTCGCCCTCTGGTGTGGGCTGCCGGCACTGCTGCTTTTTGGCGTCTGGCTGCTGCTGCAGGACGCCATCGTCGAGGTGCTGGTCGTTCAGCAATTGCCGGCTGAACTTGCCGCATTGAGTGAGCGTGAGATGCAGGTGCTGCTGCGTCGCGTCAGTGCGCTGGCCTCGGGGCAGGGCGTGAGCGGTGAGGTGCAGGCCTATGAGGTGGCCGCCGCCCAGCAGATGGCCCGTCTCGAAAGCATGGGACGGCTGGCCATGATTGCGGCAATGGCCGTGCTGGCCGTCGTGGGCCTGGTCTCGGCGCAGCGGCGCGTTTCGCCGCAGCTGCGTGCACGCAACCACGTCGAACGTGTGATCACGGCACTGCTGGCGCTGAGTTCCGGCGTCGCCATCCTCACCACGGTGGGTATCGTGCTGTCGCTGGTGGGCGAGGCGCTCCACTTCTTCCGCTACATCAGTCCGGCAGAGTTCTTCTTCGGCACCGTATGGAATCCCCGTTTCAGCACGTCCGGGCTAGGCCAGCAGGGCGAGTTCGGGCTGTTGCCGCTGCTGTGGGGTACGCTCATGGTCAGCGCCATCGCGCTGCTGGTGGCGATACCGCTGGGACTGATGACGGCCATCTACATGGCGGAGTATGCACCGCCGTGGCTGCGCAATGTGGCCAAGCCGATCATCGAGGTATTGGCCGGCATCCCGACCATCGTTTACGGCTTCTTCGCCCTGATCGTGATCGGCCCGTTCCTGTCCGGGCTGGGCGACATGCTGGGGATCGGCATCCGTGCCACCAGCGCGCTGACGGCGGGCCTGGTGATGGGGATCATGATCATTCCCTTCGTCTCTTCGCTCTCCGACGACATCATCACTCAGGTGCCGAAGTCGCTGCGCGACGGCGCCCTGGGGCTCGGTGCTACCAAGTCGGAGATGATCCGCCAGGTCGTGCTTCCCGCCGCGCTGCCGGGCATCGTCGGTGCCTTCCTGCTGGCCGCCAGCCGGGCCATCGGCGAGACCATGATCGTGGTGCTGGCTGCCGGCAACAATCCGGTGCTGCATGCCAACCCTTTCGAGGCCATCTCCACCATCACCGTGACCATCGTCAACCAGTTGACCGGCGACATGGACTTCTCCAGCCCGCAGTCGCTGGTGGCGTTCGCGCTCGGTCTCACGCTGTTCGTCATCACCCTGGGGCTCAATGTGATTGCTCTGGTGGTGGTACGTAAATACCGTCAGCAATATGAGTGACGCCCTGTGACCGCTACCAATTTTGACATTGCCGATACCCGACGCCGTGCACGGCTCGATACCATCCAGCGTTCACTGAACGCCCGGCATGCCCGCGAGCGTCGCTTCAGGTTCATGGGGCTGGCTGCCGTCGTCACCGGCCTGGTGCTGGTGGCGATTCTGTTCACCAGCATCCTGGCACGCGGGCTACCGGCCTTCTGGCAGGCCACCCTCTATCTCGACGTCTACCTCGACCCCGGGGTCATCCAGGTGGACGAGCGGCCGGTGCGCCAAGCAGGGGAGAGCCCGGCCCAGTTTCGTGAGCGCGAACTCGCCTGGTTGAATCAACTTGGCCTGGTCAACTGGAATGCGCTGATCGACGAGGCGCTCAAGGCCCATCTGCCGGGAGAGGTCGAGTCGCGCCAGGCGCGTGACCTGCGCGCCCTGGTGGCCAGCGGTGAGCGCTTCGCGCTGCGTGAGCGGGTGGCCGCGAACCCTGAGCTGATCGGTCAGACCATCAACGTCAAGATGCTGGCCAGTGCCAACGTGGACGTCTGGCTGAAGGGCAACATCGATCGCAACCTTCCGGATCACCGCCAGCAGCTGAGCGCCCAGACCCGCGAGTGGGCGGATCATCTGGAAGCGCAGGGAGTAATTCGCAACGCCTTCAGCACGGCGCTGTTCCTCAATACCGATTCGCGCAGCTCGCCGGCCTCGGCTGGTCTGGCCGGTGCCTTCATGGGCTCGCTGTTCATGATGCTGATCGTCATTGCCTTGTCGATACCGTTGGGGGTGGCCAGTGCCATCTACCTCGAGGAGTTCGCGCCCAGGAACCGCCTGACCGATCTCATCGAGATCAACATCAACAACCTGGCGGCAGTGCCTTCGATCATCTTCGGCCTGCTGGGGGCGGCGATCTTCATCGGCTATCTGCGTCTGCCGCTTTCCGCGCCGCTGGTGGGCGGCCTGGTACTCACTCTGATGACGCTGCCCACCATCATCATCGCCACGCGAGCGGCACTGCGCTCGATTCCACCCTCGATTCGCCAGGCGGCCCTGGGTATCGGCGCCTCGCGGGTGCAGACGGTGTTCCATCACGTACTGCCCCTGGCGCTGCCGGGCATCCTCACCGGCTCGATCCTGGGCGTGGCCCAGGCGCTGGGGGAAACGGCGCCGCTGCTGCTCATCGGCATGAACGCCTTCGTCGCCAACGTGCCCAGCTCGCCCGTGGACCAGGCCACGGCGCTGCCGGTGCAGATCTACCTGTGGCAAGGCAACGAACTACGCAACTTCTTCGAGGCGCGCACTTCCGCAGCCATCATCGTGCTGCTGGGCTTGATGCTGAGCCTCAATGCGACGGCCATCTGGCTGCGCAAGAAATTCGAGACGAGGTGGTAACCATGACTGTATCCGTCACCGTACCCACGGCCATGAACAAGCGCACTGCCCAGGCAGCCAACGTCAAGATGAGCGCCCGCGGCGTCAAGGTGTTCTACGGCGAGAACGAGGCGCTGCACGGTATCGATCTCGACATCATGGAGCATGAGGTGGTGGCCTTCATCGGCCCCTCGGGCTGCGGCAAGTCGACCTTCCTGCGCTGCCTGAACCGCATGAACGATACCATTGCGGGGAGTCGCGTCGAGGGCCAGGTGACCCTCGACGGCAACGACATCTACGACCCCTCGCTCGACGTGGTGCTGCTGCGTGCGCAGGTCGGCATCGTGTTTCAGAAGCCCAACCCCTTCCCCAAGTCGATCTACGAGAACATCGCCTACGGCCCCCGCCTGCACGGCCTGGCTCGGCGGCGTGCCGAACTCGACGACATCGTCGAGAGCAGCCTGCGGCGTGCCGGGCTGTGGGACGAAGTGAAGGATCGCTTGGATCAGCCCGGTACCAGTCTCTCCGGCGGACAGCAGCAGCGTCTGTGCATTGCGCGCACCATCGCGGTGAGCCCCGAGGTGATCCTGATGGATGAGCCCTGCTCGGCGCTCGATCCCATCGCCACGGGCAAGATCGAGCAGCTCATCGACGAGCTGAGCGAGAGCTACACCATCGTCATGGTGACCCACAACATGCAGCAGGCGGCGCGGGTGGCGCACAAGACGGCCTTCTTCCACCTCGGCGACCTGGTCGAGGTAGGCGATACCGACGACATCTTCACCAACCCGCGCGAACAGCGCACCCACGACTACATTACCGGTCGCTTCGGCTGATCGAGGTGAGGTGAGTACAGTGAAACCGTATCGGGTTCTCTTTCTCTGCAACGCCAACTCCGCCCGTTCGTTGATGGCCGAGGCGCTGCTCAACCATATTGAAGGCGAGCGGATCGTCGCCTTCAGTGCCGGGGTCGAGCCCGATCGACCCCATGAACTCACGCTCGAAGCGCTTCACCATCTGGGTATCGGCACCGAAGGGCTGGCCAGCGAGCCGCTGGAGCGCTATGCCGGGGAGTATTTCGACTCGGTCATCGTGCTGTGCGAGAAAGCCCAGCAGAGCTGCCGTGAGTGGCAGGGCCAGGCCGGCGAAGTGGTCTTCTGGGACATTCCCGACCCCCGCCTGAGTGACGACCCCAATGCCTACCGCAAGACGCTACGGGAGATCCGCGGGCGCCTTCAACTGTGGGTGGATGCCAAGCTGCGCAAGCTGGGTTGATTCGCCTGCACGGACGGGGCTTCACTTGGTTAGAATGGGGTTTCGTCCCTGCCGCTGGAGACTGCCGGTGCCCGAGCTGGATCCCGTTCGCCTCTTCAAATGCCTCGCCGACGAGACCCGTTTGACGCTGACCCTGCTGATTCGTGAGGAGGGGGAGCTGTGCGTCTGCGAAATGACCCATGCTCTGAAGGAGTCCCAGCCCAAGGTCTCGCGGCACCTGGCGCAGCTGCGGACCTGTGGGCTTCTCAGTGATCGTCGTGAAGGCCAGTGGGTCTACTACCGGGTTTCCGATGAGCTGCCGGGCTGGGTGGCCGAGGTGCTGGCGGCGGCGGAGAAAGGAGAGGCGCCGCGCCTGGTTGAGCTGCAGCGGCGCCTGCAGGGCATGGGCAATCGGCCCGAGCGGCTCGCCGCCCTCTGCTAGGCCGGTACGAAAACCCCGGGAGGCCTCAAGTCTGCCGTGCCGGCGCGGGCTCGGTCGAGCTGCTCACGCCACGCAGCGCCCACAGGCCGAGGATCGGTCCCGGCAACAGCCACCAAAGTACCCAGAGCTCCTGCAGCGACCACAGCGTGGTGGTCAGCGAGATGGCGGGAATGGTGAGCGCGAAGCCGATGGCGTTCATCACTGCCAGCGTGGAGCCGACCCGCTCGCGTGGGGCGGCCGCTGCTGCCAGGGCGGAGAACTGCGGCGAGTCGGCGATCACCGTGAGGCCCCACAGGAACAGCAGTCCCAACAGCAGGCCCGGCGGTGCCCAGGCCAGCAGCGGGTAGGTCAGGCAGAGCGCGCCGGAGGCCGTCAGTGCCCAGCGAGCCACCCACAGGCTGCCCAGCCGCCGGCTCAGCGCACCGCCCCCCACGCAGCCCGCCAGTCCCAGCGCAATGATGCCGAAGGCAAGCCACGCCACCAGATCGGTGGAGGCCATGAGCCGTTCGACTTCGCGCATGACCAGGAAGGGCGTCAGCATCCAGAAGGCGTAGAGTTCCCAGCAGTGACCGAAGTAACCGCCGGCCACGGCGCGAAAGCGTTTTGCGCCCAAGGCGGCGAGGCCTTCGGAAAGCCGCGCCTTGCCCGCGGAAGGCGGCAGGTGCGGGCCGTCGCCGAGCCGCAGCACCATGGCGCCGCCCAGCAGGGCCAGCAGCGAGGCGCCCAGCAGCGGCCACTCCCACGGCATGCCCAGGGTACTGCCACGCAGCAAGTGGGGCAGGGCGGTGCCTAGGGTGAGCATACCTACCAGCCAGGAGAGCGCCGCTCCGGTGTGCTTGGGCGTCCAGCCGATCACCAGCTTCATGCCCAGCGGATAGATGCCGGCCAGGCATAGCCCGGTGGCAAAGCGCAGCAGCACCGCCAGCGGAAACTGGGTAGCCGCCAGCACGAAGGCGGCGTTGACCAGCGCGCCCGCCAGGCAGGAGGCGGCGAAGATACGACTGGCGCGAAAGCGGTCGGCAAGTCCGGTCGCAGCGATGCACAGCGTGCCGCAGATGAAGCCCGCCTGCACGGCGAGTGTCAGCCTGCCGAGATCGACCTCGGAGAAGCCGAGATCCCGCGACAGCGAGAGCCCCACGCCGTTGACGGAGAACCACAGCGAGGTGCCGCACAGCTGGGCAAGCACGATGACGGTAAGGGCATGGCGATACAGTGAGTTGGTGTTCATGCCAGCATACTCAACGCGCCCGTTCGGTGAGGCAAGCCGTCATTCGTCTTGGTGGGGTCATGCCCCGGCAGCGGTGAACCTGTGTCGGGTGCGGTTGGCGATGCGCACCAGAGCCAGCATCAACGGCACCTCCACCAGTACCCCCACCACCGTGGCCAACGCCGCGCCGGACTGCAGGCCGAACAGCGCGATGGCCACCGCCACCGCCAGTTCGAAGAAATTGCTGGCGCCGATCATGGCGCCGGGAGCGGCCACGTTGTGCGGCACCTTCCAGGCCTGGGCCCAGCCATAGGCGATGAAGAAGATCAGAAAGGTCTGCACGATCAGCGGAATGGCGATCAGCACGATGTGCAGCGGGTTGGCGAGAATCACGTCGCCCTGGAAGGCGAACAGCAGCACCAGGGTGACGATCAGGCCGATGGGAGTGATCGGTCCGATCCGCTTCATGAAGACGTCGTCGTACCACGCGCTGCCGCGGCGGGCGATCAGGGTGCGGCGCGTCAGATACCCTGCAGTGAGCGGAATGACGATATAGAGGAAGACCGACAGCGCCACGGTGTCCCATGGCACCTGGATGTTGGAAACGCCGAGCAGCAGAACCACGATGGGGGCGAAGGCGAACAGCATGATCAGGTCGTTGAGCGAGACCTGTACCAGGGTGTAGGCGGCGTCGCCGCGGGTCAGGGTGCTCCAGACGAAGACCATGGCAGTGCAGGGCGCGGCGCCCAGCAGGATCGCCCCGGCCAGGTATTGCTGGGCCAGCGGCTCGGGGATCCATGGCCGGAACAGCACCATCAGGAAGAACCAGGCGATGGCGAACATGGTGAAGGGCTTGATCAGCCAGTTCACCGTGGTGGTGATGACCAGCCCCTTGGGCTGGCGGCGAACGCCGAGTACTGCGGCAAAATCGATCTGCGCCATCATCGGGAAGATCATGGCCCAGATCAGAATGGCCACCGGAATCGATACCTGGGCGACCTCGAATCGTGCCAACGTCTCGGGTACGGTCGGGGCGAACTGGCCAAGCAGTACGCCCGCGACGATGGCCAATGCCACCCACACGGAGAGAAATCGCTCGAAGCGTCCCATGCCTTCGGCAGTGGAGGGCGCCTGGGTGAGAGTGTCGTTGGGCATGTGTCGCTCCTGCGCGGGAAGGGCTTGGCGAAAGATATATGGTTTTCCATATATGGGCAACGCCAGCCAGCGTGTCGAACCCGGCGCCTGCGCTGTTATGATTCAGCCATCACCGATGATGGGGAAGCGATTTGGGCTCGACCGAACCTCTGCGGCTCGCTGGCGTCGGCATCGGCGCGCTGAGCGAAATCGATCTCGAGATAGCGCCCGGCGAGATCGGCTGCCTTTCCGGTGCCAGCGGCTCGGGCAAGAGCCGGCTGCTGCGCGCCGTGGCCGATCTCGAGCCTCACGATGGCGAGGTGTGGCTGGGCGAGCAGGCCCAGTCGCAAATGCCGGGGCATGTCTGGCGTCGCCAGGTGATGCTGTTGCCGGCCGAGAGCCACTGGTGGGAGGATCGAGTAGGGGAGCACTTTGCCAAGCGCCCTGCAGAAAGCGAGCTCGCGGTGCTGGGCTTCACGCCCGATACCCTGGAGTGGCAGGTGAGCCGTCTCTCCACCGGCGAGAAGCAGCGCCTTGGCTTGCTGCGGGCGGTGAGCCTCGAACCGCGAGTGCTGCTGCTCGACGAGCCGACCGCCAACCTGGATGACGCCACCAGCGCGCGGGTGGAGGCCTGGCTGGTCGATCGCATCCGCTCCCGCGGCTGGCCGACCCTGTGGGTGGCCCACGACCGCGCCCAGATTGCTCGGGTGGCCAGTCATCACTGGCGGATTGCCGGAGCGCGGCTCGAGGAGTTGGAACCCGCATGAGCGTGATCGAGCTCTCCTGGTGGCAGCTGGCGCTGGCGGCACTGATGGTGGTGGCGCTTGCCGCATGCACCGCTGCCATGCGGTTGGGCATGAGTCGCAGCCTTTTGATTGCGGCGCTGCGAACCGTCATTCAGCTGGCGCTGGTGGGCCTGGTGCTGGAGGCGCTGTTCGCCGCCGAACGGCTGGTGTGGGTGGTGCTGATGGCGCTGGCGATGCTGCTGATCGCCGGACGCGAGGTGATGGCGCGCCAGAAGCGCCGGCTGCTGGGCGGCTGGGCCTTCGGCATCGGCACGCTGTCGATGTTTCTCTCCTCGTTCACCGTGGCCGTGCTGACGCTGACCGTGATCATCGGCCCCGAGCCCTGGTACCTGCCGCAGTACGCCATTCCGCTGCTGGGCATGCTGCTCGGCAACACCATGACCGGCGTCGCCCTGGCGCTGGATCGGCTGACCGATACCGCCTGGCGCCAGCGCGGCGTGATCGAGAACCGGCTGATGCTCGGCCAGCCCTGGCAGGAAGCGATCGGCGACATTCGTCGCGAGGCGATGCGCAGTGGGCTGATGCCGATGATCAACGCCATGGCCGCGGCCGGGGTGGTCAGCCTGCCGGGCATGATGACCGGCCAGATCCTCGCCGGCACCGCGCCGGGTCTGGCGGTGAAGTACCAGATCCTGATCATGTTCGCGATCACGCTGGGCACCGGCTTTGGCACCCTGGCGGCGGTCTCGGCGGGCAGCCGCCGGCTGTTCGATTCCCGCGAGCGGCTGCGGCTGGACCGGCTTTCGAGCCCACGAACCTAGGCTCTGCACGAAAACTGTCTGCGCTCGCCCATACGGCGTTAAAAATCGGCTCAAAGTACTCATTTACACCCCGTAAACTCCGTCTTTGGACTCGCGACATCCCTGTCGCTCGCTCTTCGAGCAGCGGGGCTGCCCAAATCGGCTTCCCTGCCGATTTGTCGCCGATTTTTGCCTTGCGACCCACATGGATGTGGGAAGTGCGTTGGCCCGTAGGGAACGGGCCTAGCCCTGGCCATCGCTCGCCGACTTTTCGTACAAAGCCTAACCCAATGGCGGCCCAACACCTGCACATGAAAACGCCCGCCTTCGTAGAGAAGGCGGGCGTTGTCGATGCGGCGCTCGATCAACCGATCAGCTTCTAATCCACGAGTTCGATGGCCACCGCGGTGGCTTCGCCGCCGCCGATGCACAGGCTGGCGATACCGCGCTTGCCGCCTTTGGTGCGCAGGGCGTGGATCAGGGTGGCAATGATGCGCGACCCGGTGGAGCCGATGGGGTGGCCCTGGGCGCAGGCGCCGCCGAAGACGTTGACCTTGTCGTGCGGAATGTCGAGTCCGTCCATGGCCAGCAGCGTGACCACGGCAAAGGCCTCGTTGATTTCGAACAGATCGACGTCGGCCACGCCCCAGCCGAGCTTCTTCATCAGCTTGTCGATGGCGCCCACCGGGGCGATGGTGAACTCGCTGGGGTGCTGGGAGTGGGTGCTGTGACCCAGCATGCGCGCCAGCGGCTTGCTGCCAAGCCGGTCGGCGGCGGCCTGGCTGGCCAGGATCAGTGCCGAGGCGCCGTCGGAGATGGAGCTCGAGTTGGCCGCGGTGATGGTCCCGTCCTTGGCGAAGGCGGGGCGCAGCTGACGGATCTTGTCGAGCTTGGCCTGGAACGGCTGCTCATCGTGCTCGACCATGCTCTCGCCCTGACGGCTGGTGACGGTGACCGGGGCCATCTCGGCCGCGAGGTGGCCGGCATTGGTGGCCGCCATGGCCCGCTCCAGCGAGGCGATGGCGAAGTCGTCCAGGCGCTCGCGGGAATAGCCGCGCTGGCTGGCGATATCCTGAGCGAACACGCCCATCAACTTGCCGGTTTCGGCGTCTTCCAGGCCGTCGAGGAACATGTGATCCTTCAGCTCGCCATGGCCCAGACGGTAGCCGGTGCGCGCCTTGGTCAGCACGTGGGGGGCGTTGGACATCGACTCCATGCCGCCGGCGAGGATCACCTCGCCGCTGCCGGCGCGGATCAGGTCGTGGGCCAGCATGGCGGCCTTCATGCCCGAGCCGCACAGCTTGTTGATGGTGGTGGCGCCGATGCCATCGGGAATGCCGGCCTGGCGCATGGCCTGGCGAGCCGGACCCTGCTTGACGCCACCCGGCAGCACGCAGCCCATGATGCCTTCATCGATGCTGCCGGCCTCGATGCCGGCACGCTCGATGGCGGCGCGAATCGCCGTGGCGGCGAGCTCGGGTGCCGTGAGACTGGCCAGGCTGCCCAGCATGCCGCCCATGGGCGTGCGGGTAGCGGAAAGGAAGACGATGTCGTTGGGGCTGCTCATGGTGGCGGTCTCCTGGTATTACTGGGTGATTTGTCGTTGTCGTGAGCCGGCCTGGTGCCAAGGCCGTCTCTTGCATGTATTCACACGTTCTCGCAGCGCCGTCTCGACGCTGGTTGCGTTGACCTCTTTGCGCTGCTGTGTTCTTCTCAACATCAACCAAGCAAGCGCTAGTGTAAACCCGATGAATGTCGTTAACGAGTCCCCACGCCGTAAGGAATTGACCCGTCTGGCCGCGCAATTGTTCGTCCAGGAGGGGTTCGACCGTACCACGGTGCGCATGCTGGCCCAGGAGATGGGCATCAAGTCCGGCAGCCTGTTCCACCACTTCCGCGACAAGCAGGAGATCCTCGCCGCCGTCATCGAGGAGGGCACCCAGAACGCCCTGGCGCTGGCGCGTCAGGCGCTGGAAGAGTGCGGCGACTCGGCCGACGAACGGCTGCATGCCATGGCCAGGGCGCATCTGCAGACGCTGCTGACCGACCGCAACGCCCATGTCGTCGCGCTCTACGAGTGGCGGCGGCTGGATGCCGCATCACGGGACCATCTCAGCCACCTGCGCGATGCCTACGAAGAGCTGTGGGAGCAGGTCATCGACGAGGCTCTGGAGGCCGGTCTGATACACGGCGACCGTTTTCTCGTCTCGCGCTTCGTCATGGGGGCGCTCAACTGGACGGTGCGCTGGTACGACCCCGAAGGCGCACGCAAACCCGAAGACCTGGCCCATGAGCTGGTCGCGATGATCACCACCTCAGCCCACACCCCGCCTGGGCAGTCGACCAAGGTCTAGCCCTTCCCCCTCGTTCGAGGGGTTGCCCCGCCCTGAGTTTGCTTCTAGGTTGTACCTAGCGCTTGCTAGGTTGACGCTTACGTCAACTGCATATAAGCAGATGAGATCCAAGCGGAATGGAACGGCGAACCGGCCTCGACACTGGCGAAGCGTCGGGGTGGCGCTTCAACAACAAGCACAATCAGGCACAAGAGGGCAGTCAATGAGCACGCAATCGCTTCCCGAGTATCCCGCCTTTATGGAGCGCTTCTCCATCGACGAGGTCATTGCAGGTCTCGACGACCACGGCGATGGCAAGTTCAACGCTTTCGAATCCTGCTGCGGCCGCCACCTGCGCGCCGGTCGTGGAGAGGTGGTGGCGCTGGTGCATGAGGATACCCAAGGCAACGTCAACCGGCGTACCTATGCCGAGCTGGAAGTCGAGAGTGCCAGGCTCGCCGGCTGGTTCGCCGAGCGCGGTCTGGGCGTGGGCGACCGCATCGCCTGTATGCTGCCGCGTTCCCCCGAGCTGCTGGTGGCGGTACTGGCCACCTGGCGCATCGGGGCGGTCTATCAGCCGCTGTTTACCGCCTTCGGCCCCGATGCCGTCGACTACCGCCTCGGCCGGGCCGATACCAAGCTGGTGATCACCGACCATGCCAACCGCTTCAAGTTCGACGGACTCTCCCAGTGTCCGCCGGTGCTGGCCGTGGGCGGGCCGAGCGAAGGACACGACGACGATCTCGACTGGGGCGAGGCGCTCTCGCACTCGCCGATCCAGGCCACTCCGCCGCGGCTTTCGCCGGAGGCGCCGTTCCTGCAGATGTTCACCTCGGGCACCGTGGGCAAACCCAAGGGAGTGGCGGTGCCGCTCTCCGGCATGCCGGCCTTCGCCATCTATATGAAGCTGGCCATCGACCTGCGCGAGAGCGATCGCTTCTGGAACATGGCCGATCCGGGCTGGGCCTACGGGCTCTACTACGCCATAGCCGGACCGCTGCTGCTGGGGGTGACCACGCACTTCTGCGAGGCGGGCTTCAGTGCCGAAGGGGCGCTCGACTTCATGCGTCGGCACCGCATCACCAACTTCGCCGCTGCACCCACCGCCTATCGCCTGATGAAGGCCTCGGGGTTGTTCGACTGCGCCCACGAGAGCCTCGACCTGCGCGTGGCCAGCTCTGCCGGTGAACCGCTCAACACCGAAGTGGTGACCTGGGTCGAGCGCTCGCTGGGCTGTCCGGTGATGGATCACTACGGTCAGACCGAGACCGGCATGACCTGCTGCAACCATCATGCGCTCGGGCATCCCAAGCACGTTGGGGCCATGGGCGTGCCCATGCCCGGCTATCGCCTGGCCATTCTCGACGCCGAGTACAACGAGCTGCCGCCAGGCGAGCCGGGCGTGCTGGCGGTGGACATCGAGCGCTCGCCGGCGCACTTCTTCCAAGGCTATACCTGGCAGGAGAAGCACCCCTTCGCCAAGGGCTACTACCTGACCGGCGACGTGGTGATCCGCAACGAGGACGGCACCTTCCAGTTCGCCGGGCGTGACGACGACATCATCACCACCGCCGGCTACCGCGTGGGCCCCACCGACGTGGAGAACACCGTGCTCACGCATCCGGCAGTGGCGGAGTCCGCCGCGGTGGGCCAGCCTGACGAGATTCGCGGCGAGATCATCAAGTCCTATGTGGTGCTGCGCGAGGGCTTCGAGGCCAGCGACGAGCTGGCCGACGAGATTCGTCAGCGGGTTCGCGAACGGCTCTCCACCCACGCCTTCCCGCGGGTGATCGAATTCGTCGAGGCCCTGCCCAAGACGCCCAGCGGCAAGATTCAGCGCTTCAAGCTGCGCGCCGATGCCGCCGAGAAGGCGGAGGAGGCAGCCAAATGAACCGGGAGACAACCCCATGCAAGTGAAGGACCGTACCTTTCTGATCACCGGCGCCGCCTCCGGACTGGGAGCGGCCACCGCCGAACGCCTGGTGGCCGGCGGCGGCCGGGTGGTGCTCTGCGACCTGAGCGAGGCCGTCGAGGCCCACGCCGAAACGCTCGGCGAGGCCGCCCGCGCGGTACGCGGCGACGTGACCTCTGCGGCCGACATGCAGGCAGCGGTGGACGCCGCCGTCGCCCTGGGGGGTGATGCGGGCCTGGCAGGTGTGGTGCACTGCGCCGGCGTGGTCAGCGTGGCCAAGCTGGTCGACCGCGAAGGCAACCCGGCCGACCTCGACGCCTACGCACGCACGGTGCAGATCAACCTGGTTGGCACCTTCAACGTCATGCGTCTGGCCGCCGCCGCCATGGCGAAAAATGCACCGAGCGACGATGGCGAGCGCGGGGTCATCGTCAACACGGCCTCCATCGCCGCCTTCGACGGCCAGGTTGGGCAGTGCGCCTACAGCGCCTCCAAGGCCGGGGTGGTGGGCATGAGCCTGCCGGCGGCACGCGAGCTGTCGCGCCATGGCATCCGCGTGATGGCCATTGCCCCCGGGGTATTCCAGACGCCGATGATGAGCGAGATTCCCGACGAGGCCGCCAAGGCGCTGGCCGCCTCGGTACCATTCCCCAAACGCCTGGGCCATCCCGACGAGTTCGCTCGCCTGGCCGAGCAGATCATCACCAATGCCATGCTCAACGGCGAAGTGATCCGCCTCGACGGCGGCATCCGCATGCAGTGAGCGTTGGTAGCGCTACCTTGGCAGGCTACTTGTCGGCGCGTTAGCGTAGGATGCACGACAAGCCGTAACAGGAACGCCTGCCATGCCCAGCCAGGAGATCGGCACTGACCTCGAACTCGAGAGTCAGCTCTGTTTCACGCTGTACTCCACTTCACTGTTGATGACCAAGTTCTACAAGCCCCTGCTCAAGGGGCTTGGCCTCACCTATCCGCAATATCTCGTTCTCCTCACCCTGTGGCAGCAGGATGGCCAGAGCGCCGGGGCCATCAGTCGGCGCCTGATGACCGACACCGGTTCGTTGACCCCCGTGTTCAAGCGGCTGGAAGCCGAGGGGCTGCTGCGGCGGGTGCGTAACCGGCGCGACGAACGAGTCGTCGAACTGTTTCTCACTGAGCGGGGCAGGGCGTTGCAGGTGCAGGCACAGGAGATCCCCGGCTGTGTGGTCATGGCCAGCGGTCAGCCGCAGGAGGAGCTGGAGGAGCTGAAGGCACGGCTCGAGGCGCTGCGAGACAGGCTTTACGACGCCATGCCATGAGCCGGACCTGAATGCCGGCCAAGGTGGCGCGGCACCCTCTTCCCTGGGGAATTCTCGCTTCTTGTATGGTGCGCAATATATTGGTGCCAATTATTTTTGTGCAACTATTGATGGCGTAATCGTGAAAGCCCTGGGCTCGGCGCCTACCGCCGTGTCAGGCGCCTGGTGCGAGCCGCTGGGAGTTCCGTAGCCTCTCATCCCGCGTCTTGTCTGAGCGTGTACTGAGGGTGGGGCAGGCAGGTGGAAGAAAAGATTAAAACGAGCGCTTGACTCGGCGCTTTGTGCGAGCTAGTTTCAAACACATGTTTGAAAGCGGCTGACGCTGCTTTCCCACGCCCGGCTTCAGGCGACCCGTTTCGGCGACCTTTTGTGGAGAGTAGAGATGCCCGATTATCAGGCCCCCCTGCGCGATCTTCGTTTCGTGATGGACGAAATGCTGGACTATCCCGCTCACTATGCCCGCTTGCCGGGTGGTGAAGACGCGACGCCTGACGTGGTGGCCGCCATTCTCGAAGAGGGCGCCCGCTTCACCCGCGAGGTGCTGCTGCCGCTGAACCAGAGCGGCGACCAGGAGGGCTGTCTGCTCGAGGGCGGCGAAGTCAAGGCGCCCAAGGGCTTCAAGGAGGCCTACCAGCAGTATGTCGAAGGCGGCTGGCCGAGCCTGGCGGCGGAGCCTGCCCATGGCGGCCAGGGCTTGCCGCACTCGCTGGCCATGGTGCTTTCCGAGATGATCTGCGCCACCAACCTGGCGTGGGGCATGTACCCCGGCCTGTCGCATGGTGCTGCCGACGCGCTGCGCCATCATGGCACCGAGGAGCAGCAGGCCACCTACCTCACCAAGCTGGTCGAGGGCGTGTGGACCGGCACCATGTGTCTGACCGAGCCGCACTGCGGTACCGACCTGGGCCTGATCAAGACCCGCGCCGTGCCCACTGCCGATGGCGCCTACGAGATCACCGGCACCAAGATCTTCATCTCTGCCGGCGAGCATGATCTGGCCGAGAACATCGTGCATCTGGTGCTGGCCAAGCTGCCCGATGCCCCGGAAGGCTCCAAGGGCATCTCCCTGTTCGTGGTCCCCAAGTTCCTGCCGGATGCCGAGGGCAACCCCGGCGAGCGCAACGGCGTGGCCTGCGGCTCGCTGGAGCACAAGATGGGCATCCACGGCAACGCCACCTGCGTGATGAACTTCGACGCCGCCCGCGGCTTCCTCGTCGGTCCGCCCAACAAAGGACTGGCCTGCATGTTCACCATGATGAACGCCGCGCGCCTGGGTGTGGGCATCCAGGGCCTGGGTCTGACCGAGGCGAGCTTCCAGAACGCGCTGGCCTATGCCCGCGACCGTCTGCAGATGCGCGCGCTCTCCGGTCCGCAGGCGCCCGAGAAGCCCGCCGACCCGATCATCGTGCATCCCGACGTGCGTCGCATGCTGCTGACCCAGAAGGCCTTCGCCGAAGGCGGTCGGATGCTGGTGCTCTACACCGCACAGATGCTGGATGTCGTCGAGCACGGCCAGGACGCCGCCGAGCGCGAGCGCGCCGAGACCCTGCTCAGCCTGCTGACGCCGATCGTCAAGGCGTTCCTCACCGAGGTGGGCTTCGAAGCCACCAACGAGGGCGTACAGGTCTTCGGCGGTCACGGTTTCATCCAGGAGTGGGGCATGGAGCAGCTGGTGCGCGACTCCCGCATCACGCGCCTCTATGAAGGCACCACCGGCATCCAGGCCCTCGACCTGCTGGGTCGCAAGGTGTTGATGAGCCAGGGCGAGAGCCTCAAGGTCTTCACCAAGGAGATTCACAAGTTCTGCAAAGGCGAAGAGGGCAACGCCGACATGGCCGAGTTCGTCGCGCCGCTGGCCAAGCTCAACGCCGAGTGGGGCGAGCTGACCATGGGCATCGGCATGAAAGCGATGAACGACCGTGAGGAAGTCGGTGCGGCCAGCGTCGACTACCTGATGTATTCCGGCTACGTGACCCTTGCCTACCTCTTCGCCCGTGCCGCCAAGCAGGCTCAGCAAGCCATGGCGGGTGGCAGCGACGAAGCGGCCTTCTACCAGGCCAAGGTCAAGACCGCGCGCTTCTACTTCCAGCGTCTGTTGCCGCGCACCCGCGCCCACGCCCAGTGCATTCAGGCCGGCGCCGAGCCGCTGATGGCACTGTCGGCGGAGGAGTTCGGTCTCGGCTTCGAGATCTGATCGTTACCAGGCATCTCTCTCGGTCAGTGCGACTGATCGGTGTTTCGCGGCGGGCCTTGCCCGCCGCTTTTTTATTTCCGGCCCGACAAGCTATCGATCGCACAGCGTGGACAGCGGTATCTCGCGAGCGACTTCGAGCCCCGAAGGAAGCTCGGCGGTGGGGTCATGAAGCCAGGCGGCGATATCCTGCTCGGTGCGCTCACGTTGGCTGTAGCGGGTGAGCATATGGTAGCCGCCGGGATAGAACGCCAGGCGTACCGCCTCATCCTGCGGCAAGCGCTCCAGCAGGGCGCAGTAGGCTTCAGTAGGAATAACCTGATCCTCGTCGCCGTAGAGGATCAGAGCCGGTGAGGGCAGCTTGCTCGACGCTTCGAGAGCCAGCCCCATGGTATTGGTCAGGCCTGCCAGGGTGTCGACTCGTGCGCTGCGCAGAATCAGGGGGTCGCCGGCGAGCTGGCGCTTGATCTCGTCGTCGTCGGTGGGCTCGATGCCCAGGCGCCGGGTGGTGCGGATCGAGAAAGTGGTTTGGGGCATCAGACGCACGCCGAGCCAGAGCCCGGCACGTTGATACCAGGGCATGGTCTCCGTGCCCCACACCGCGGGTGCGATCAGTATGCTGCCGTCTACCGGCGGCGGCGTGTCGGCGGTCATGGCAAGCAGTACGATCGCGGCTCCCATGCTCTTGCCGATCACATACAGCGGCTTGTCTTGATGGCGCTCACGCAGCAGCTTCGTCAGCATGACGACGTCGTCGCGCAGGCGCTCGTGACCGGCCCAGATACGGCGCTGCTCGGTAGTGCCGAAGCCACGCTGGTCGTGGGCATAGACCTCGATGCCGTGCGGGGCCAGGGCTTGGGCCATGACCTCGAAGCTACCGGCATGATCGTTGAAACCGTGTACCGCCAACACGATCACCTCGGCTTCGTCTTCGGCTGGCCAATGGCGCAGCGGCAGGCGGTAGCCGTCGTCGGCAATCACCTGGTAGGCGGCCAGTTGAGGCACGCTGGCGCCCGGCCCCGGCGTTTGCAGTGCCGGCCCGGCACAGCCGGTCAGATGGACGACCAGCAAGATGACCATGGCCAGCAGTCCTCTGCAGTTCCAGGCGTGCCAGCTCATGTCGGCTCAGGCTCGTGGGATTTCGGGATAGCTCAGGGCGGTACGCAGCCGCTCGGCGTGCTCTTTCACCCAGGTGGGATCGATCGGACCCCAGTCGACGATGGCGTAGCCCCCGCTATTGTGACGTTCGCCAGGTGCCGGTCGAAATTCGCAGCGGATGTCCAGTTCCTCCAGGGCCTTGAGTGTGTCCTGGGCGGTGCGGCGGGGCATGCCGGTGGCGTTGACGATGGCCGGGACGCTGCTGATGCCGCACTCGATCAGGTGGGCCAGGTACAGGCGGCGATAGAAGCTGGACTGGGTCTTGCTAAGGGTCATGGTTACCTGCGAATGAAGAGGTGGGTCTGGCAACATCTACTCGCCCATAGCATAGCGCCGGGACATGAGCTTCCACCAGCCGGCTACGGGATGTCATTCTCGGCTTCATCTCCTACATTGAAAGGCATGGAATGCTCTCGCCGCAGCTTTTTGGAGCGGCGCATCGACAGGGAGGATCAGCATGACAGTCAAACAGGTAAGCGAAGCGGAGCTGCTGTCCCAGGTGGGGCGCTGCATGTTCGGTGAGCGGGTGGTAGTCGAGCGCGAGGGGAAACGCTTCTCGGCTCGTATCCAGCATGTGGGTGCCACGGGGGTCAAGGTAGTGCCTGAAACCACGCTGATGGAGCATGACGGAGCACCCGGAGACATCAACGGGGTTACCGTCGCCTATGCCGACATCCAAGAGGTCGAGGTCGACGGCATTACCTACCGATTGTCATGAAGAAGCTGTTGTTAGGGCGACTCGTCACCGTGCTTGGCATGGGAGGCGAGTCGCTCGAGGGCTCGCTTGAGGCGCGGATCCTCGACGTCGGCGGCGCAGGCGGAGATCTCATCGGCAGCCGGGGCGGGCAGCTGCCTGACCTGCCGCGGCGGCACCTTGAGCGGCCGTACGGGACGTACCTTGAGGCTGAAGCCCGTGACGGCGGCAAATTCCGGCAAGCGGTGCAGCAGCTCGATCAGGCGCGGCTGCTCGTAGCGTAGCCAGGTCAGCCATACGGCGCGGTCGGTCAGCAGCGTCAGCTTGCCGTCGCGAAAGCCGCCGACGAAGACGTGCTCGCGCACCTCATCCGGCAGATGGTCGCGCAGGTGTTGCTGGGCCTTGCCGATCAGACGTGCCGTACGCATCAGCGGCGCCAGCTCGCCGTTGCCTCCGAGGAGGCGCGACATGGGCTGTGCTCGCGAGCGCTTAACCTTTATACTCATGTGCTTGTTTCTCATCTTCCCAACACGGCAAGCCTAGCACGCTCGGAGATCAGCGACAGCATGACCGCCGCCCCGCCACAGGATCGTAGTGTCGCCAGCCCTTCGGCTGCGACGACACGCTGTCGACAGCGTTCGCGCTGGTGGCTCGCCGGCCTGCTGGTCAGCTGTCTGCTGCCGGCCGGCTTGACCCAGGCGGAAACCCTGCGCCTGGCCGAGCGTGTCGTCCAGACCTGCATTCTCGCACCGACGCTTATGCGCGCCCGCTGCCGCTATGTGGCCCGTCGGCGTGCGCTGCCACACTGGCCGCGGCGTCGGCCGGTGGCGCAGGTCAGGAAGGCCGTCGGCCCACCGCGGGCGCTGCCGCAGCGCCGCTGGGCGGCCGACCATGACGTGCTCACGCGGCGTGGCCCACCTCTTGCGTATCGCCTTCACCAAGCCAACTCTTCCTGCCGCTGACCGCAGCCCCTCGATGGGTGCCCGGGTCATCGGCTGAATGCGACACGCAGATTGGACGTTCCATGATCAATACTCTTTTACGCAAGGTCGTCGGTTCCAAGAACGATCGTGAAGTCAAGCGCATGCAGCGCCAGGTCCAGCAGATCAACGCCCTGGAGCCGCAGTACGAATCCCTCGACGATGCCGCGCTCCAGGCGCGTACCGATGAGTTCCGTACACGCCTGGCCAACGGCGAGAGCCTCGACTCCCTGCTGCCCGAAGCCTTCGCCACCGTGCGCGAGGCCAGTAAGCGGGTGATGAGCATGCGTCACTTCGACGTGCAGATGGTCGGCGGCATGACCCTGCACCGCGGCCGCATCGCCGAGATGAAGACCGGCGAGGGCAAGACGCTGGTGGCCACCCTGGCGGTCTATCTCAACGCCCTGCCGGGCGAGGGCGTGCACGTGGTGACCGTCAACGACTACCTGGCGCGGCGCGACGCCGAGTGGATGCGCCCGCTTTACGAATTCCTGGGCCTCTCGGTGGGCATCATCTTCGCCGGGCAGACCTCCGAGGAGAAGCGCGCCGCCTACGCCTGCGACATCACCTACGGCACCAACAACGAGTACGGCTTCGATTATCTGCGCGACAATATGGCCTTCTCGCTGGAGGACAAGGTCCAGCGCGGGCTGAGCTTCGCCATCATCGACGAGGTCGACTCCATCCTCATCGACGAGGCGCGTACGCCGCTGATCATCTCCGGCGCCGTGGACGAGAACACCGAACTCTACAAGGTGGTCGACCGCCTGGCGGCCCAGTTGGAGAGAGGTGAGGTCTCGGAGGATGCCGATGCTCCCATCGAAGGCGACTTCGTGCTCGAGGAGAAGCAGAAGCAGGTCGAGATCACCGAGGCGGGTCACAACAAGGTGGAAGAGCTGATGCGCGCCGAGGGGCTGCTCGGCGCCGACGATTCGCTCTACGCCGCCCAGAACCTCAACCTGCTGCATCACATGCATTCGGCACTGCGTGCGCGGCACCTCTACCATCGTGACGTCGACTACATCGTCGCCAACAACCAGGTGGTGATCGTCGACGAGCACACCGGCCGCACCATGCCGGGGCGCCGCTGGTCCGAGGGCCTGCACCAGGCGGTGGAGGCCAAGGAGGGGGTGCCGGTACAGCGCGAGAGCCAGACCCTGGCCTCGACCACCTTCCAGAACTACTTCCGCCTCTACCACAAGCTGGCCGGCATGACCGGTACCGCCGATACCGAAGCCTTTGAATTTCGCCAGATCTACGGTCTGGACGTCATCGTCATCCCGACCAACCGGCCGCTGGTGCGTCGCGACCTCAACGATCTGGTCTACCTCACGGGAGAGGAGAAGTACGAGGCGATCATCAACGACGTCAAGGCCGAGACCGAGGCCGGACGCCCGGTGCTGGTGGGCACCGCCTCCATCGAGACCTCCGAGTACCTCGCCGGGCTGATGAAGCAGGCCGGACTCAACTTCAACGTGCTCAACGCCAAGCAGCACCAGAGCGAAGCCGAGATCATCGCCCAGGCCGGACGTCCGGGTGCCATCACCATTGCCACCAACATGGCCGGTCGCGGTACCGATATCGTACTGGGCGGTAACTGGGAGGCCGAGGCGGCCAAGCTCGAGAATCCCAGCGAGGATCAGATCGCACAACTGCGCGAGGAGTGGCGGGTGCGTCACCAGGCGGTGCTGGAGGCCGGCGGCCTGCACGTGATCGGCTCCGAGCGTCACGAGTCGCGGCGTATCGACAACCAGCTGCGTGGACGTGCCGGCCGTCAGGGCGACCCGGGTTCGACGCGTTTCTTCCTCTCCATGGAAGACAGCCTGATGCGTCTGTTCGGCTCCGACCGCGTACAGCGCATGATGAAGGCGCTGGGGCTGGAACGCGGCGAGGCCATCGAGCACAAGATGGTGACCAACGCCGTTGAGCGGGCCCAAAAGAAGGTCGAGAGCCGCAACTTCGACATCCGTAAGCAGCTGCTCGAGTACGACGACGTGGCCAACGATCAGCGCCGCGTGATCTACGAGCAGCGCAACGAGATTCTGGCCGCCGAGGACGTCTCCCAGAACGTGCTGGGCATCCGTGACGAGGTGCTGGATCTGGCCGTCAGCGAGTTCGTGCCACCCCAGAGCCTGCCAGAGCAGTGGGACCTGGCCGGCCTGCAGGAACATCTCAAGACCGAGTTCAATCTCGAGGCACCGGTGGTCGAGTGGTCCGCAGCGGATGAGCGCTTCCACGAGGAGCAACTGCGCGAGCGTCTGCACGAGATGCACCGCAAGGCCTATCAGGAGAAGGTAGACATCGCCGGCGAGGAGCTCATCCGTCGCTTCGAGAAGCAGATTATGCTGCAAGTGCTCGACACGCGCTGGAAGGAGCACCTGCAGTCGATGGATCATCTGCGTCGTGGTATCCATCTACGCGGCTATGCTCAGAAGAATCCCAAGCAGGAGTACAAGCGCGAGTCGTTCGAGCTGTTCCAGACCCTGCTGACCAATATCAAGGCCGATATCACGCGTATCACCAGCCACGTGCACGTGCGCCGACCCGAGGAGGTCGACGAACTCGAACGTCAGCGGCGCGAGGCGTTGGAGAGGGAGAAGGCTGCCGCTGCCAGCCGTCACGATGCCCCCGAACTCGACGGAGAGGAGCAGGCGGGCGCCGCGACCGCTCCGGCGGGCGATGGGCGCCCGGTACGCCGCGAGGGGCCCAAGGTGGGGCGTAACGACCCCTGTCCCTGTGGCTCGGGCAAGAAGTACAAGCAGTGCTGCGGCCAGCTGAGCTGATCCGGAACCTGCGAGCGCAGCGCATGCCGTAACTGCTCCAACTAACTGAGGAGTCACCATTTCATGGCAGTGGGTGAGACACGTTTTCCGGTCATGCCGGTCATTGAAGGGCTGCGTCTGGGCACCGCCATGGCTGGTATCAAGAAGCCTGGGCGGCGCGATCTGGTAGTGATCGAGATCCCCGAGGGCGCCAAGGTGGCGGGCAGTTTCACCCTCAATGCTTTCTGTGCCGCCCCGGTGACGGTGGCCAAGCAGCACCTGGCCGAGTGCCAGGCCCGCTGTGAGGGGGTTCGTCTGCTGGTGATCAATACCGGCAATGCCAATGCCGGTACCGGCGAAATCGGCCTCCGCGATGCCCGGGCGACCTGCGCCGAGCTCGCCCGGCTCGCCGGGGTGCCGGCCGAAAGCGTGCTGCCATTCTCCACCGGGGTGATCGGCGAGCCGCTGCCCATGGAGCGGTTGCTGTCTGGTTTGCCCCAGGCGCTGGAGTCGCTGAGTGCGGATGCCGGGGCCTGGCAGCAGGCCGGTGAAGGTATCCTGACCACCGATACGCGAGCCAAGGGCGCCAGCGTGACCCTGGAGATGGGCGAGCACACGGTCACCATCAATGGCATCAGCAAGGGCTCGGGCATGATCAAGCCCAACATGGCGACCATGCTGGCCTTCGTCGCGACCGATGCGAACATCGAGCAGGCGCTGCTCGATGTGCTGCTGCGCGAGACGGTGGACCGCTCGTTCAACTGCATCAGTGTGGATGGCGACACCTCCACCAATGACGCCTGCATGCTGATCGCCACTGGCCGCGGTGCCACGGTGGCCAGCGAGGACCAGGTGGCGATCTTCCGCAACGGCCTGCAGCGGGTCATGACCGAGCTGGCTCAGGCCATCGTCCGCGATGGCGAGGGCGCGACCAAGTTCGTCACCCTGCAGGTGCAGGAAGCGGCCACACGCCAAGAGGCGCTGGACGTGGCCTTCACCGTGGCGCACTCGCCGCTGGTGAAGACGGCGCTGTTCGCTTCGGACGCCAACTGGGGACGTATCCTGGCGGCAGTGGGGCGTGCGCCGCTGCACGATTTCGACGTCGGTCGGGTGACCATCGACCTCGGCGAAGTGCGTCTGGTGGAGCAGGGTGGTCGTGCCACCAGCTACACCGAGGAGGATGGCAGCCGGGTGATGGGCGAAGAGGAAATCGTGATTCGTATTGCATTGGGGCGGGGCGAGGAGGGGGCCACCGTGTGGACCACCGACCTGTCTCACGACTACGTCAGTATCAACGCCGACTATCGCAGCTAGACCAAGAAGTCGCGAGGCGAGAACGATACCCGCGCCGAGCGTTCGGTGCGGGACCAGCGGGTAGGAGTCAATGAACGTAATGGTGAAGAGACGGGTGCACGTGGCGGCTGCCGCCATCATCAGCAGCGATGGTGAGAAAGCACTCATCGCTCGTCGCCCCTCCAACGTCGATCACGGCGGGTTGTGGGAATTCCCCGGGGGCAAGCTGGCGCCTTACGAGACCGGCCTGGAGGGGCTCAAGCGCGAGCTCCACGAGGAGCTCGGGGTGGAGATCAAGCGTGCCCAGCCGCTGATCCGTATCCATCACGAGTATCCGGACAAGCACATTCTGCTCGATGTCTGGCAGGTGCACGAGTTCAGCGGTGAGCCGTTCGGCCGTGAAGGTCAGGCGATACGCTGGGTGCCGCTCGATGAGCTGGTCAACTATCCGTTCCCGGCGGCCAACCTGCCGATCCTGCAGGCGGTGATGCTGCCCACCGAGTACCTCATCACCGCCGAGGAGGCCGACGAGACGGCCTTCGATGCCTGCCTCGAGCGTGCCTTGGTGGAGGATGGCGTACGGCTGGTGCAACTGCGTGCCAAGACGCTGGACGAAGCGGCTTATCTGGCCCGCGCCGAGCGTGCCCTGGAGCTTTGTCGTCGCCACGGCGCCCGCCTGCTGCTCAATGCCGATCCAGCTCTGCTGGACAGGGTGGAAGCCGACGGCGTGCACCTCACCAGCGAGCGGCTGATGAGTCTCGAGCGTCGCCCCATCGCCGAGGACAAGTGGCTGGCGGCCTCCACCCACGACCGCAAGCAGCTTGGCCAGGCGGCTCGTATCGGCTGCGACTTCGTCACGCTTTCGCCGCTGCGTACCACGCCGTCGCACCCTGAGGTGGCGCCGATGGGCTGGCACGACTTCCAGCAGATGGTGGAGCGTGCCGCCATGCCGGTGTTCGCGCTGGGCGGGATGTCCCGCTTCGACGCCAACCACGCCCGCGCCGTGGGTGCCCAGGGCATCGCCTCGATCCGTGATTTCTGGAAAGCACCGGACGCCTGAGCCTGGCGCTAAACGAAAAACCCACCGCATGCTTTGGCAGCGGTGGGTTTTTCTTTACTAGTCCGACCAATTCCAGCCTGAGCTCTCCCGAGGCTCCGGGGATAGGCCGGAGAGGAGGTTTTTTGCCATGGGTGAGGAGCACTGCTCCGAACGGGCTGGCCATGGATGGCCAGCACCGGTCCTGCAAGTGGAGCAGGATGCGAGAGCGCAGCAGGGCAAAAATAGCGCCCAGGGATGGGTTTACAGCGCCTCATCGACGGTCCGGCGCTCCGGGGCCTGTCGCCGGAGCCGCTTGCGCTCCAGGCCCAAGGATGTCAATCCCGGTAGCGCCGGGTCAGATCGCCATAGGCGTCGATGCGGCGGTCGCGCAGGTAGGGCCAGATACGCCGCACGTCCTCGCAGCGGCTCATGTCGAGCGTGACCAGCATACGCTCGGCCTTGGTGCCGGCGTGGGCCAGCAGCTCGCCCTGAGGGCCGGCGACGAAGCTGCCGCCCCAGAAGTCGATGCCTTCGCCCACGCCGGAGTGGTCCGGTTCGTGGCCGACGCGATTGGCAACCACCACCGGCAGTCCGTTGGCCACCGCATGGCTGCGCTGGATCAGCGTCCAGGCCTCCTTCTGGCGTGCCTTCTCGCCGTCGTCGTCGGAAGGGCTCCAGCCGATGGCGGTGGGGTAGAGCAGCACTTCCGCCCCGGCCAGGGCCATCAGGCGCGCCGCCTCCGGGTACCACTGGTCCCAACATACCAGCAAGCCCAGACGGCCCACCGAGGTGTCAATGGGCTGGAAGCCCTGCTTGCGGCTGTCGTCCTGATCGCCCGGGGCGAAGTAGAACTTCTCGTAGAAGCCCGGGTCGTCGGGGATATGCATCTTGCGGTACACGCCGACCCGGCCCCGGTCGCCGTCGTAGACCACGGCGGTGTTGTGGTAGAGGCCCGGAGCGCGGCGCTCGAACAGCGAGCCCACCAGCACGATGCCGAGCTCCGCGGCGAGTGCCGCCAGGCGCTGGCCTGTGGGGCCGTCCAGCGGTTCTGCCAGGTCGAACAGTTCGGTGTCTTCGTACTGGCAGAAGTAGTGCGTGGCATGCAGCTCCTGCAGCAGCACCAGCTCGGCGCCGGCGGCAGCCAGCTCGCGCACGCCGGCCTCGCTCTCGGCCAGGCTCTTGCTCTTGTCGGGCCAGGCGGGTTGCTGGACCAGGCCGACCTTGAGGGTGCGGGTCATGATGTCTCTCCTTGCTGAGTTGCGACGTTCAGGCTGCCCTGGGGGAGCTGCATGGTCAGGCAGTGCAGGCTGCCGTGCTGGCGGATCACGCTCAGGCAGTCGATCGGCACGATATCGCGGTCGGGGAAGGCGGAGGCCAGGGCGACGAGCGCCCGGCTGTCGGCGGCGTCACCATAGACAGGCACCAGCACCGCGGAGTTCACGATCAGGAAGTTGGCGTAGGTGGCCGGCAACCGGTGGCCGTCCACCGGATCGAAGCAGGGGCGTGGCCACGGCAGAGGCACCAGTCGATAGGGCTCGCCATCGCTGCGGCGCAGCGCCTGGAGCTCGGCTTCCATGGCGGCCAGGGCCGGGTAGTGCGGATCGGACTCGTCGTCGCAGCGTACATAGGCGATGGTGGCCGGGTCGCAGAAACGCGCCAGGGTGTCCACGTGGCTGTCGGTGTCGTCGCCTTCCAGATGGCCATGGGCCAGCCACAGTACCCGTTCGACGCCGAAGTCGGCCTTGAGCAGGGCTTCCACCGCCTCGCGGTCGAGGTGCGGGTTGCGGTTGGGGTTGAGCAGGCAGGCCTCGGTGGTGAGCAGGGTGCCTTCGCCGTCGGTTTCGATGGCACCGCCTTCGAGCACCACGTCACGGCTTTCCACCGGGCAGGCGTAAGCGTCGAGTTCGGCCAGCTTCCGCGTCAGCTCGTTATCGCGCCCGGCCTCGAACTTGCCGCCCCAGCCGGTGAAGACGTAGTCGAGCAGAACGGGGCTGCCGTCGCGCTCGATGGCGATGGGGCCGTGGTCCCGCGCCCAGGTGTCGTCGGCGTCGGCCACCGCGAGGTGCAGGCGCGAGGCCTCGACGCCCAGATTGGCGAAGCGCTGGGAAAGATGTACGCGGGTGGCGGCATCGGGTACCGCGATCAACACGTGCTGATAGCGCGTGATGGCGACCACCATGGCTTCCATGGTGGCCTCGATGCGCTCGAGAAGAGGCGCCCAGTCGCTGGTCGGAGTGGGCCAGGTGAGCTGGACGGCATCCTGGGGGTGCCATTCGGGGAGCAGGCGGTTGGCCATGAGCAAAGCCTCTTGAGTCGCGTCTTAGGGAAGCGCTGCACAAATGCCTACGCGAGCGAATCACTGCGTTGCGCGGTGCCGAAGCGTCGGACCGGCGGATCCTCACATATAACCCATATGCTCCGGTTGACTCGCAGCCTTCGGCTACTCGCCCCTTCGGGGCCAGCCTACGGCTGTTTGTCGCTTCGCTCGGTACTGTGCTCCGTGCGCCTTGTGCTTCATCTCGCTCGTCGATTTGTTCAGTGCTTCCTTGGAACGGGGCCGGATAGCGAGTCGGCGCAATGTAGGCCGGCACCGTCAATGATGCAAGCTTCGGGGAATGATTGCGCAGCCGATGCAGCGCGGCGCAAAAAACCGTACCATGGCCACCTCTGACAAGGAACGCGATGATGCTCGACCGCCTGCCACTGCTGATCGGGTTGCGATATGTGCGCGCCAAGCGCCGCAACCACTTCATATCCTTCATTTCTCTCACCTCCATGCTGGGCCTGATGCTGGGTGTGGCGGTGCTGATCCTGGTGCTCTCGGTGATGAACGGCTTCGACCACGAGCTGCGCACCCGTATTCTCGGCATGGTGCCGCACACCAAGATCGAGTCGCGTAGCGGCCTGGTCGAGTGGGAGGCCATGGCAGAACGGCTGATGCAGCGCGAGCGAGTGATCGGTGCCGCGCCCTACGTGCAGCAGCAGGGCATGTTCTCCGTAGGCGGGCGAAACGAGGGGGCCATGGTCAACGGTATCCATCCCGAGTGGGAGGATCGCGTCTCGATCATCGGCCGGCACATGCAGCGGGGCAGTCTCGACGACCTGCAGCCGGGTGAGTGGAACATCGTGCTCGGCTCGCTGCTGGCGCGACACCTCGGTGTCGGCGTAGGGGATCGGGTTACGTTGCTGGTACCGGAGGCCTCGATCACACCGGCCGGGGTCTTCCCCCGCCTCAAGCGCTTCACCGTGAGCGGTATCTTCAGTGTGGGTGCCGACCTCGACGCCAACCTGGCCTACGCCAACATCGAGGACATGCAGACCCTGGCGCGTCTCGGCGACGCCGTGGGTGGGTTGCGTCTGGAGTTGGACGACCTGTTCGTCGCCGCCAGCGAGACCCGTGCCATCATCAACGAGCTGGGCACCGGCTACCGCGGCATCGACTGGACCTTCTCCCACGGCAACCTGTTCCAGGCCATCCAGATGGAGAAGCGCATGATCGCGCTGCTGCTGACGGTGATCATCGCCGTGGCCGCCTTCAACATCGTCTCGACCCTGGTCATGGTGGTGACCGACAAGCATGCCGACATCGCCATCCTGCGTACCATCGGCGCCACGCCACGCTCGATCATGGGCATCTTCGTGGTGCAGGGCATGGCCATCGGCGTGATCGGCATCGCCATCGGCGTGGCGCTCGGGATCCTGCTGGCGCTGACCATCAGCGACCTGATCGGCTGGGTGGAATCGGCGCTCGGCATCCAGTTCCTCGATGCCGGGGTCTACTTCATCAGCGATCTGCCGTCGCGCCTGCACTGGGACGACGTACGTAACATCGTGGCCGCCGCCTTCGGCTTGACCTTCCTGTCCACGCTCTATCCGGCCTGGCGCGCGTCGCGCGTGCAACCCGCGGAGGTACTGCGCTATGAGTGATTCAGCCACCGTGAACAAGGACGAACTGATCCAGCGCACGGCCAGCGGCAAGGTGATGCTGGCCTGCCGCGACCTGACCCGGATCTACCACGAGGGGCCGCAGGACGTGACCGTGCTCGACTCCCTGTCGCTGGAAGTGCGCGCCGGGGAGCGTGTCGCCGTGGTGGGTAGCTCCGGCTCGGGCAAGACCACGCTGCTCAACCTGTTGGGGGGGCTCGACCGTCCCACCCGCGGCGAGGTGGCCATTGCCGGTGAGTCGCTGCTGGACCTGGGCGAAGCGGCGCTGGGCAAGTTCCGCAATCGCCACATCGGTTTCGTCTACCAGTTCCACCATCTGCTGGCCGAGTTCACTGCCCTGGAAAACGCCGCGTTGCCGCTGATCGTGCGGGGTATGCGCAAGAAGGCGGCCGAGGCGCAGGCGCGTGAACTGCTGGTCAAGGTGGGCATCGAGCACCGCGCCGATCACAAGCCGGGCGAACTCTCCGGAGGCGAGCGTCAGCGGGTGGCCATTGCCCGGGCGCTGGTCACCGACCCAAGCCTGGTACTGATGGACGAGCCCACCGGCAACCTGGATCAGGCTACGGCGGCCAGCATCCTGGCGCTGATGGACGAGCTGGCGCGGACCACCGAATGCGCTTTCGTCGTGGTGACCCACGATCCGTCGCTTGCTGCGCATCAGGATCGCGTCATGAAGCTCGACGGCGGGCGTCTGACCGAGCAGCACTGAGCGGCAGCGATTCCGTCGGCAAACCTTTCGAGCCCCCGTTCAACGGGGGCTCAGTCCTCCATTTCCATGCGCCGCAGGCGACGACGCATGGCACGCTGTTTCCAGCTGCGCGAGATGTGCCAGCGCCACACCAGGCGTACCAGCAGGTTGCCCAGAATAGCGAACACGATGGCCGATACCACCGAGCCGAGCGCCAGGGCCGGCAGGATGTCGGCCATGCGTGAGGCGATCCAGTGGGTCGACAGGCGGGCAGGGGCTTCGCGCACCGGGGTATCCATCAGCCAGGCGCCGATACGGTAGTTGCCATAGAAGATCAGCGGCATGGTCAGGGGATTGGTGATCCATACCAGGCCGACCGAGAGAGGCAGGTTGCAGCGCAGTACCCAGGCGCCGAAGGCAGCCACCACCATCTGGAAGGGAATCGGCAGCATGGCGCTGAACAGCCCGACCGAGAAGGCATTGGCCACGGTGCGGCGCGACAGCACCCAAAGCCCGGGGTCGCCGATCATGCGGCTCATGAAGCGCAGCGAGCGCTGGCGCCTGAGCGTATCGGGGTTGGGCATGTAGCGCTGCAGGAATCGGCGCGGCATGTCGGGTTGGCTCGCTGCTTCGGGACCCGGGTATTATCCATGGATGGGGCGTGGCCCGCCATGCTGGGCGCAACAATAAGATGACGCCACGAGATGAGCCGGGTCAGGGATCGAGGGAGACAGGGAGCGTGCGAATTGGCATGGCGATGCCGCTGGCGCTGGCGGCACTGGCGGGGGTCGGTCTGGGGCATCTGGCACCACCTGGGCTGTTCGAGGCCTGGGCGTTGTGTCTGCTGTGGCTGGCGGGCCGTGGACACTGGCGCGCCGTGATGCTGGGTGGGCTTGTTGCTGTCACCTCCAGTCAGATACTGCTGGCCAGGGGCGCCGTGCTGCCGGATGGGTTGTTGCGCGAAGACCTGCTGGTGGCAGGGCGCATCGAGTCGGTGGAGGACGAAGGTCGGCTCAGCCGCTTGATGCTGCGTGTCGACGCCTGTCGCCCGCTGGACTCCGCCCGGCTGCCTTGCGATGCGCTGAGACGGATACGACTCAGCTTCTATGGGGCGCCCGAGATACATGCCGGAGAGCGCTGGGCGCTGACGGTGCGCCTGAGGCCGCCGGCCGGTTTCGCCAACCCCGGCACCTTCGATTACGGCGCCTGGCTATGGCGTGAGGGCATCCAGGCGACCGGCTATGTGCGTAGCGAGCCTGCCGCTGAGCGTCTGAGGCCGGCGCCGGCCTCGCTGCGTGAGCGCGCGCTCGAGCATCTCGACGCCCAGGATCTGTCGCCTCAGGCGCGCCGCTGGTTGGCTGCGCTGACCCTGGGGGCCGGTGAGCGGCTCGAGCGTGACGACTGGGATCTGCTCAATGCCAGCGGCACGACCCACCTGGTGGTCATCTCCGGTCTGCATGTGGGGTTGGTGGCGGCTTTCGTGCTGCTGGTCGGTCGTAGCGTGTCGCGCGTGGTGACGCCCCGCCTGTGGCGCATGGCGGTATGGCCCTGGTGGCTGGCAGGTGCGGCGGCGGTTGGCTATGCCTGGCTGGCGGGCCTGCAACCGCCCGCCATGCGTGCCATGATCATGACCTTGCTTGGGCTGTGGGTGGCCAGCGGGCGCCATGCACCGGGGCCCTGGCAGGCCTGGTGGCTGGCATTGGGCCTGGTGGTATTGATCGACCCGCTGTCGGTGTGGCGCCCCGGGCTGTGGCTCTCTTTCGTTGCCGTGGCGCTGCTGATCCTGATCTGGCAGGGCCGACCCCGACTGCGCGGATTTCGCGGCTGGAGCTGGGGACTGGTACGCACGCAGATGCTCTTGGCGCCGCTGATGGCGGCCGCGGTGCTGATGGCCTTCGCGCGGCTGGCGCCGGCGGCTCCGCTGGTCAATATAGTGGCGGTGCCGCTGGTCAGCACGGTGCTGGTACCGCTGGGGCTGCTGGGCTGGCTGCTCGCACCGGTGCCGCTGCTCGCTGCGCTGTGCTGGCGTCTGTTCGAGTTCACCACTCAAGTGCTGGTGGGTGTGCTCGAACTGTCGGTGGCGGTGCTGCCGCTGTGGTGGCCACTGGCGGAACTCGTCTGGCCGCTGGCATTGATGCTCGGGCTGGTGGCGCTGCTGTGGGCGCTGCCGGGGCTCGCCGGTGCGCTGCGCCTGGGAGCGACGCTGCTGCTGGTGCCGGCCATGCTGGGGCTCGAGGCCTCTGGTCCCGAACCGGGCACGCTGCGGGTGAGGGTGCAGGACGTCGGCCAGGGCCAACTGGTCGAACTGCGCAGCGCCAATTACCGTCTGCTGTATGACACCGGGCCGCGTTTCGCCTCGGGCTTCGCACCGCTGAGTTCACTGTGGCCGGCGGGACAGCATTTCGACGAGGTGATGGTCAGTCACGACGATCTCGACCATGCCGGTGGTGTTGCCGTATTGGCTGAGCGTCACACGGTGGAACGCTTTCTGGCGCCGCCCGGCGAGGCGATAGACGTACCTTTCGACAGCTGCCTGCGGGGCCAGGCATGGCAGCGAGACGGCGTCGCCTATCGCGTGCTGTGGCCGCCCGAGGAGACGGCCGAGCTGTCGAGCAACGACCGCTCCTGTGTGCTCGAGGTGACGGTCGGCCAGGACCGCCTGTTGATCACCGGCGACGTGGGGCGTGACATCGAGCGTATGTTCCTGCTCGACGTGCAGCTCCCCATCACCCTGCTGGTGGCGGGGCATCACGGCAGCCGCACCAGTTCGGGGCCGCAACTGGTACAGATGCTCGCACCCGAGCACGTCGTCTACAGTGCTGGGCGTCACAATGCCTTCGGTCACCCTCACGATGAGGTGGTGCGCCGCTTTCGCCGTGCTGGTAGCTGTCAGTGGAGCACGGCGCTGGATGGTGCCGTGACCTTCTGGCTGGGCGAACGACAGACGGCATCGCCAAGCGCTGCCCGCCCAACGCCCTGGCGCCGTGGCGGTGTCGAAGGCAGGTGCCATGCGGTAGAATCGCGCCAGTGATCGCGACGCTGGTTGCGTGAAGAGGGGATAACCATGGACATGATGGATGCGCTCATCGCCGGCGGCTGGTTGATGATCCCCTTGCTGGGGTGCTCGCTGCTGGCGACAGTGATCATCATCGAGCGGCTGTGGACGCTGCGGGCCAAGCGTATCGCGCCCTATGGCCTGGGCCAGGAGGTCTGCTCGCTCGTGGCGCGCGGCCAGGTCAATCTGTATTGGCTGGAGGGGCACTCTCCTTTGGGGGGCGTGCTGGCAGCTGGGCTGCGCAATGCCAGGCTGGGCCACGAGCAGGTGAGAGCGCGGCTGCAGGAGGCCGCCACGGCGGTGATCCACGACATGGAGCGTTTTCTCAGCCCACTGGGAACCATTGCCGCCATCACGCCGCTGATCGGGCTGCTGGGCACCGTGGTGGGTATGATCGAGGTCTTTGCCGTGATCGTCTCCGCCGACGGCGTGGGGCGTACCGCAGAGCTCGCCGGTGGCATCTCTCGGGCCCTGGTGACCACCGCCGCCGGGCTCACCGTGGCGATCCCGGCGCTGATGTTCCACCGCTACTTCCAGCGCCGGGTCGAGGAGATCACCGTGCGCATGGAGGAGCAGGCCAGCCAGGTGGTCGAGTTTCTCGCTCACTATCGCGGCGAGATCGGCTTCAATGACCAGCGTGAAGGTGAGCGCCCTGGCGCGGAGGCGCGGCCCACGTGAAGTTCGCTCGCAGGCGCCAGGATCCGGTGGAGGTCAACCTCACGCCGCTCATCGACGTGGTTTTCCTGCTGCTGATCTTCTTCATGGTGTCGACGACGTTCGAGACGCGGCAGGCCCTCGAACTGACCCTTCCGGAGAGCGTTTCCGGGGTGGATCTCGAGGCATCGCCGGTCACCCTGGTGGTGACCGAACAAGGGCGCTATCGCCTGGGCGAGCGGGAACTCGGCGCCGCTGAACTGAGCCGGGCGCTGGCCGACGAGGCCGAGCAGGCCAGGCAGCATGGGCTGGTGGTCGAAGCCGACGCCAGAGCGGTACATGCCGATGTGGTGCGCGCCCTGGACCAGGCCGGCGTTCTCGGCATCCGCCAGGTGCGCATCGCCACGCGCGAAACACAGGCAACATCCACGCAAGCGGAGACACCGTGAATCAAGACCGGACCCAACACTCGGGCTGGGCCCTCTACAAGCAGCTGCTGGCTTATGTGAAGCCTCACTGGATCTCCTTTTCCCTGGCGATCGTCGGCTACGCCATCTATGCGGCCTCCAGCACGGCCCTGGCCGAGATGATGAAGCGCCTGATCGACGGCATCCAGAACCCGGACGCCGCCTTCCGCCTGCTGCTGCCGCTGTTCGTGGTGCTGATGTTCGCCGCCAGGGGGCTGGGCACCTTCCTCGGTACCTACTTCATGAGCAACGTGGCGCGCAACGTGGTCCATGCGCTGCGCTGCAACGTGTTCAACCACATGCTGCACCTGCCCGGGCGCTTCTTCGATTCGCACTCCAGCGGACATCTGATCTCGCGGGTCACCTATCACGTTGAGCAGGTCACCGGGGCGGCGACCAACGCCATCACCATCCTGCTGCGCGAGGGGCTGTTCGTGGTGGGGCTGCTGTCCTACCTGCTGTGGACCAACTGGATGCTGACCCTGCTGTTCGTGGCGGTGACGCCGCTGATCGGCGGTGTGGTGAGCTACGCCAGCAAGCGCTTTCGGCGCATCTCCCAGCGTATCCAGGACTCCATGGGCGACGTCACCCATGTCGCCTCCGAAGCACTGACGGGCTACCGAGTAGTGCGCACCCATGGGGCCGAAGCGTACGAGAAGGCGCGCTTTGCCCGGGCCAGCGACTACAACCGCCAGCAGAAGATGAAGGAAGCCCTGACCAAGGCGATCAGCACGCCGGTGATCCAGCTGCTGATCGCCGTGTCGCTGGCCGTGCTGGTATGGCTGGCCATGTCACCGGCGCTGCTGGCTGACATGACCCCCGGCGAGTTCGTCGCCTTCATCACCGCCGCCTCGCTGATGGCCAAGCCGGTACGTCAGCTCACCGAGATCAACAGCGAGATCCAGAAGGGCATTGCCGCCGCCGGGGAGCTTTTCGGCCTGATGCAGGTGCCGCTCGAGCCCGATGAGGGCACTCGCGAGCCCGAGCGCCTTCGCGGTCGCGTCGAACTGCGCGGGGTGCACTTCCGCTATGGCGACGATCAGCCCGACGTGCTCAAGGGTATCGATGTGCTCATCGAGCCGGGCGAGATGGTCGCCATCGTCGGCCGCTCGGGCAGCGGCAAGTCGACGCTGGCCGGGCTGCTGCCGCGCTTCTATCGGCCCACCGCCGGGGAGGTACTGATCGACGACGTACCCCTCGATGAATACCGCCTGGCACCGCTGCGCCGGCAGATCGCCCTGGTGTCGCAGCAGGTCACGCTGTTCAACGCCAGCGTGGCCGACAACATCGCCTATGGCATGCCGGAAGCAGACCGGGGCGCCATCGAGAGCGCCGCGAAGGCGGCCTATGCCCATGAGTTCATCGAGCGTCTGCCCGATGGCTACGACACCATCGTCGGCGACAACGGCGTCATGCTCTCCGGCGGCCAGCGCCAGCGGCTCGCCATCGCACGGGCGATCTTCAAGGATTCTCCGCTGCTGGTGCTCGACGAAGCGACCTCGGCGCTGGACACCGAGTCGGAGCGTTACATCCAGCAGGCGCTGGAGGTGGTGTGTCGCGGCCGTACCACCCTGGTCATCGCCCACCGGCTCTCCACCATCGAGCGGGCCGATCGCATCCTGGTGATGGAGCAGGGTCGGATCGTCGAGCAGGGCAGCCATGCCGAGCTCATCGGCCGCGATGGTGCCTATGCGGCCCTGCACCGGCTGCAGTTCCAGGAAGCCCCGGTGTCATGAGCCTGGGGGAGCGCTGGCTTCAGGCCGCCTATGGCGGCAGTGCCTGGCTCAGGCTGCTGGCCCCCCTCGAGGCACTCTATCGGCACGTGGTGGCGCGCCGTGCGGCTGCCTATCGTGACGGCCGGCGCGCGGTGTGGCGAGCCGAAGTGCCGGTGATCGTGGTGGGGAACGTGACCCTGGGAGGTACCGGCAAGTCACCCCTGGTGGCCTGGCTGGCGCGCCATCTGAGTGAGCGTGGCTGGCAGCCGGGAATCGTTTCGCGGGGCTATGGTGGCAAGCTGGAGCAGGGTGCCGGCTATCCGCTGCATGTCACGACCGACACGCCCATCGCCCACAGCGGCGACGAGCCGCGCATGCTGGCGCGCCAGACCGGCGTGCCGGTGGTGGTAGACCCCGACCGGCCGCGTGGAGCCAAGGCCCTGTGCCAGCTGGGCTGCGATATCCTGCTCAGCGACGACGGCCTGCAACACTTGGCGCTGGGGCGCGATCTCGAGCTGGTGGTCGTTGACGGCCGTCGAGGCTTCGGCAACGGCCGCTGTCTGCCGGCCGGCCCGCTGCGCGAGCCGCTGTCGCGGCTGGACGAGGTGGATGCAGTACTGATAAACGGCGAGCCAGCCTTCTCCGCTGCGGCGGACGCCTGGATCTTTCGCCTGGTGCCGGCGCGCTGGCGTTCGCTGAGCGATGGTGAGGTCAGGCCCCTCATGCCGCTGCCTTTCGACGGGCCGGTTCACGGCGTGGCGGGTATCGGCAATCCGCAGCGCTTCTTCGCCACGCTGGAGGCGCTGGGTGTGCGGGCAGAGCCGCATGCCTTTCCCGATCACCACCGCTTCACGGCCCAGGATCTGACCTTCGGCGACGGCCTGCCGGTGGTGATGACGGCCAAGGATGCCGAAAAGTGCGACTCGCTGGTGCTCGGGGAGGTCTGGGTGCTGGAGGTCGAAGCCGAACCTTCGCCGAACTTCGTGGCCTGGCTGGACAGACGCCTTGCAAGCCTGCGATAACCGAATGGTCAGGTAAGCGAGAGCATACTACTCGTGGACGATAGAGGTGAAACGATGGACAAGGAACTGCTGGCCATGCTGGTCTGCCCGCTGTGCAAGGGCAAGCTCAAGTACGATCGCGAGGCTCAGGAACTGCGCTGCCATTACGATGGGCTGGCCTATCCGATCCGCGACGGCATTCCGGTGATGCTATCCGAAGAGGCGCGCCAGATGGACGCAGACGAGAAGCTGCCGGCTTCGCCCGGACGCACCGGGGAAGCATGATGGCGCAGGATCGACCCTTCATTGCGGTGGTTCCGGCACGTTTCGGCTCATCGCGTCTGCCAGGCAAGCCGCTGCTCGATATCGCCGGCGAGCCCATGGTGGCCCATGTATGGCGGCGGGCTGCGGCGAGCTCCGCCAGCCGAGTCGTCGTCGCCACCGACGATGAGCGTATTTGCGACGCCCTGGCCCCGCTGGGTGCCGAGGTGGTCATGACCCGCGCCGATCATCCGTCCGGTACCGACCGGCTGGCCGAGGTCGCCGAGCTGCTGGCGCTGGATGACGACGCCGTGCTGGTCAACGTACAGGGAGACGAGCCGCTGATTCCGCCGCGGCTGATCGATCAGGTGGCCATGCGCCTGCATGACGATGCCGAGGCATCCATTGCCACCCTCGCCGAACCCATCGCCGATGTCGAGTCGCTGTTCAATCCCAACGTGGTCAAGGTGGTACGCTCACTTTCCGGGCGGGCGCTCTATTTTTCCCGCGCCCCCATCCCCTGGGACCGCGAGGCCTTTGCCGCGCGCCCCGAATGGCTCGAAACCGATGCCTGGCTGCGCCATATCGGCATCTATGCCTATCGCGCCGGCTTCCTCGCGGCCTATCGCGACTGGACCCCTTCGGCGCTCGAACGGCTGGAGCAACTGGAGCAGCTGCGCGCGCTGCACTACGGGCATGTCATCCAGGTAGCGCTGGCCGCCGAGCCCAATCCGCCCGGCGTCGACACGCCGGAGGATCTGGAGCGCGTCAGGGCACTGCTGAGCGAGAACCGATAAGGAGTAGAGCATGCGCGTTCTTTTCGTCTGCCTCGGCAACATCTGTCGCTCGCCCACCGCCGAGGGCGTGTTCCGGCGCGAGCTGGAGAAGGCGGGGTTGGCCCACCGGGTGGAAGTCGACTCCTGCGGCATTGCCCACTGGCACGTGGGCAAGGGGCCCGACCCGCGCACTACGGCGGCGGCGCGTCAGCGTGGCATCGACCTGAGCGAGCTGCGTGCGCGCCAGCTGGCGGCCGAGGACTTCTCGCGCTTCGATTATCTGCTGGCGATGGACCACGACAACCTGGTGGCCATTCGGGCGCAGTGCCCCGAGGGGTGTGGCGCCCATATCGGACTGTTTCTCGACTTCGCCGGTTACGTCGATCGCCCGGTGCCCGATCCCTACTTCGGTGGGGAGCAGGGCTTCGAAGAGGTGCTGGATCTGGTCGAAGCCGCCTCTCGCGGCCTGCTCGAGGAGATCGCCCGTCGGCTCGAAGGGCAGCGGGTTTGAACGATATCGTCCGTCACGATCATGATCTGACGCGGAGCAACACGCTGGGCTTGCCCTGCCGGGCCGAGCGTTTTGCCGCTCCGGACACGGTCGGTCAGCTGCGCGGGCTGCTGCAGCGGGCTGCCGCTCAGGGCTGGCCCGTGACCCTGCTTGGCGGCGGCAGCAACCTGATCCTGCCGCAGCGTCTGAGTGGCCTGGTGCTCCGGCCGGCGCTGAATCATTGGTGGCTGGAGCGGCAGGGTAGTGCCGTGCAGCTGCATGTCGGTGCCGGCGTCGAGTGGCATCCGCTGGTCATGACATTGGCGGCTCGTGGCCTGTGGGGCACGGAAAACCTGGCCTTGATACCTGGCCACTGCGGGGCCGCGCCGATCCAGAACATCGGTGCCTACGGGGTCGAGCTGTGCGAGCTGGTCGAGGCGGTGCAGGTGGTGTTCATGGATGATGGGCGCAGCGCCGTGCTCACCGTCGAGGAGTGCGCCTTCGGCTACCGAGACAGCATCTTCAAGGGCGAGCTCGAGGGCAGGGTGGTCATTACCGGCATGACGCTTCGGCTCGGCCGAGAGGCCGCGCCTCGTCTGACCTACGGCGATCTGGCCCAGCGGGTAGGCCCTGAGCCGACTCCACTCGAGGTGGCCGAGGCGGTATGCGCCATTCGCCGCGAGAAGCTTCCCGATCCGGCTGAGCTGGGCAATGCCGGCAGTTTCTTCAAGAATCCCATCGTGGAGCGACAGGCGGCCGAGCGCTTGCTGGCGACATGGCCCGACATGCCGCGCTTCAAACTGGCCGATGGACGGGTGAAGCTGGCTGCCGGCTGGCTAATCGATCGCTGCGGCCTCAAGGGGTGGCAAAGCGGGCACTTCGGGGTGCACGAGCGTCAGGCCCTGGTGCTGGTGCACTTCGGCGGCGGTGATGCCGCAGAGCTGTTGGCCTTCGCCGACGCGGTGGCCGAACGGGTTCGAGAGCGTTTTGGCGTGGTGCTGGAGCGGGAGCCCCGGTTGGCCTGAGCCCTGTTCGTACCGAGTCGATGACCAACGAAAATGGCCCGCGCAGTTGCGCGGGCCATTTCATTGCGGTGTGGGCCGTTCAGCCCTGGTTGCCTTTCTGCCCCTCTTGCTCGCGCTTACGAATCTCACGCGGGTCGTTGTGGGCGCGGCGACGGCGGCGCTGAGCGGCCTGAGGCTGCTCGCTTTCGGCCTGCTGAGGAGCGTCTGTTTTTGGCTCCTCGGCTTTGGCCTGCTCCGGCTTCGCTTCCGGCTTCAGCTCCTGGGCCTCAGGGGCTTTGGCTTCAGGGGCTTTGGCCTCAGGTGCTTTGGCTTCAGGTGCTGGGGCCTTCACCGGCTCGGCAGGTTTCTCCACCGGCTTGGGCGTCTCGGCCTTGGCCTGCTCAGGCTTGCTTTCTGGCTTGGCTTCCGGCTTCGGCTCCTGGGCTTCAGGTGCTTTGGCTTCAGGTGCTTTGGCTTCAGGTGCTGGGGCCTTCACCGCCTCGGCGGGCTTCTCCGCCGGCTGGTCGCTCGGCTTGGGCGCATCCGCCTTGGGTGCTTCTGACTTGGGCGCCTGGGCTTTCTGTTCCTGGGCGCCCGGTGCTTTGGGTTCAGGTGCTTTGGCTTCAGGTGCTGGGGCCTTCACCGCCTCGGCGGGCTTCTCCGCCGGCTGGTCGCTCGGCTTGGGCGCATCCGCCTTGGGGGCTTCTGCCTTGGGCGCCTGGGTTTCAGGTGCTTTGGCTTCAGCTGCTTTGGCTTCAGATGCCTGGGCCTTCACCGCCTCGACGGGTTTCTCCGCCGGCTGCTCGCTTGGCTTGGGCGCTTCTGCCTTGGGCGCCTGAGCGTTCTGCTCCTGGGTGTCAGGAGATTTGGCTTCAGGTGCCTTGGCTTCAGGGGCCTGGGCCTTCACCGCCTCGGCGGGTTTCTCCGTCGGCTGCTCGCTCGGCTTGGGAGCATCCGCCTTGGGCGCCTGGGCGTTCTGCTCCTGGGTGTCAGGAGATTTGGCTTCAGGTGCCTGGGCCTTCACCGCCTCGGTGGGCTTCTCCGCCGGTTTGGGCGCATCCGCCTTGGCCTGCTCCGCACCGGCTTCATCCTTCTGCTCGGGCGCCTCGGCCTGCAGACGCTTCTGCTCGGCTTCGGCCTGAGGATTGATGGCGTGCTGGCGCGAGCGGTTGCGCGGGTTGTTGCGCGTGCGCTTGGGCTTGCCGTCGTCGACCGGCTCTGCAGCCTGCTCGACCGGCTTCTCCTGGGGTTCCGCCTTCTGCCTGCGGGAGGCGTCGTCACGGCCACGCGGCTTGCCTTGGCGTGCTTCGTCGGTCTGCGGCTTGTCGCTGCGCGCCTGACCGCGGCCGCGTCCGCCACGGCCTTCGCCGCGACCTTCACCGCGGCCGGTAGCGCTGTCCTGGCGAGCGTCCTGGCGGCCTTCGGCGCGGGCGCTCTCACCACCGCCAGCTTGCTGGCGGGATTGCCCGCGCTGGCCGCGAGGCTCCTCCTGGCCTTCGCTGCGTGAACGGCGACGCTGACGGCCGTTGCGCTCGCCACGCTCGTCATCGCCACTGCGGGCGGGTGGCGGCGGGGGAGGCGTCGGCTTGCGCGACTCCGTCGTCGTGGCAGTATCGCTTTCGGCACCGCCGAGCAGCTTGCTGACACCCTTGAGCAGGCGGCCGAGCACACCGGCAGCGGGCGCAGCAGCAGGTGCGGCGGCAGGAGCGGCAGATGGTTTCGCAGCCGGTTCCTGTTGCAGCGAGGCCGGCGCCGGCTCGTTGTGGATCACCGTCTTGACGGCTGCCTCGGAGCGGGCAATCGGCTTGGCGATGCTCATGTCCGGCTCCTTGCCGATGTCTGTCTCGACGGACAGCTCGAAGCTGGACTTGTCCTGCTCGCCTTCCTCTTCGACATGGTCGTCGCGCAGACGCTGCACGTCGTAGTGCGGGGTGTCCATATCGGGGTTGGGCAGTACCAGCACCCGGACGCCCTGACGTTTCTCGATGTCCGAGAGGACGGCGCGCTTCTCGTTGAGCAGGTAGGTGGCGACAGGTACCGGCAGAATGGCGCGAATCTGGGCGCTGCGCTCCTTCATCGCCTCTTCCTCGATCAGGCGCATGATCGAGAGCGACAGCGAGCGCACGTCGCGAATGGTGCCCTGGCCGTTGCAGCGCGGGCAGACCACGCCGCTGGTTTCGCCCAGTGACGGCCGCAGGCGCTGGCGTGACATCTCCATCAGGCCGAAGCGCGAGATGCGTCCGATCTGCACCCGAGCGCGATCGAGCTTGAGCGCGTCGCGCATGCGATTCTCGACCTCGCGCTGGTTGCGCGCCGGGCTCATGTCGATGAAGTCGATGACCACCAGGCCGCCGATGTCGCGCAGGCGCAGCTGACGGGCGATCTCGTCGGCTGCTTCCAGGTTGGTCTGCAGCGCGGTTTCTTCGATGTCGCTGCCACGGGTGGCGCGCGCCGAGTTGATGTCGATGGAGACCAGCGCTTCGGTATGGTCGATGACGATGGAGCCGCCGGAGGGCAGCTTCACTTCACGTTCGTAGGCGGTCTCGATCTGCGATTCAATCTGGAAGCGCGAGAACAGCGGAACCTCATCGGCGTAGAGCTTGATCTTCTGCTGATAGGAAGGCATGACCTGGCGGATGAAGGTCAGCGCCTCCTGATGCACTTCGGGGCTGTCGATCAGCACCTCGCCGATGTCCTGGCGCAGGTAGTCGCGCATGGCGCGGATGATGACGTTCGACTCGCGATAGATCAGGAAGGGAGCGGGGCGTTTGCCGGCCTCCTCGGTGATCGACTCCCACACCTGGACCAGGTAGTCGAGGTCCCACTGCAGCTCCTCGGAGCTGCGGCCGATGCCGGCGGTGCGCACGATCACGCCCATCTTTTCCGGCACGGTGAGCTGGCCCATGGCCTCCTTGAGCTGGGTGCGCTCGTCGCCTTCGATGCGACGCGAAATGCCGCCGGCGCGGGGATTGTTGGGCATCAGAACGAGAAAACGGCCGGCCAGGCTGATGAAGGTGGTCAGCGCCGCGCCCTTGTTGCCGCGTTCCTCCTTGTCGACCTGGACGATGACTTCCTGACCTTCCTTGAGAACTTCCTTGATGCTGGGGCGCCCCGAAGTATCCTTCAGGAAGTATTCGCGGGAGATTTCCTTGAGAGGGAGGAAGCCGTGGCGATCGGCGCCAAAGTCGACGAAGGCGGCTTCGAGAGAGGGTTCTACGCGGGTGATCTTGCCGCGGTAGATGTTGGCTTTCTTTTGCTCCCGGGCACCGGATTCGATGTCCAGGTCGTACAGGCGTTGTCCATCGACCAGCGCAACACGCAGCTCTTCCGGCTGGGTTGCATTGATGAGCATCCGTTTCATGTTGTCTCGCAATCTGGACGCGCCGGGGGGCATCGAAGAAGGCGAACCTCTGGGTGCTGCGTGCTTGTGCTCAGCGCATGTCGCGGATGCACAGTGGCGCCCGATCGTACCGGCACCCGTAAAGGGGCCCAGCACGAGATGATCATGTTGAGTACGCGGCGGAGGCAGGACATGTCTCGGTGGGGCTACTCCCATCCGGCCCTGCGGTCACCGCCAGACACCTGGCATTCATCGATTCGCCAACGCCGGCCACCGGCACGATGTTGAACGATTCCCGTGGCCACCGCTCGCCTGTGACTGATGCGAGCTGGGATCCGGGCGTGGCGTCATTACTTGTCTTCTAGTACTGCAAATTCATGCGTCTATCACTCGTCGGCGGCGGGACCCGAATAAAGGGTCGTCGCGGCCCGATTTCGTCGCTCCGGCCTGCGTGTCTGTCGTGCAGGCGCCATGGGACCGAAGGGATCCATCCGAGCGAGCTGGCAATATAGCAGTAATGGCAATTCGCAGCAATTGGCGCAGCGCATCGCCGAGTACGTTAGAATGCTGGCTCACAACGGATTTTCAGCAGGAGTGTCATGACCGAAGGTCGCGACGTACAGTGGGTGGAAGTGGGCGAAGGGCAGTCGGGCCAGCGGGTCGACAACTTTCTGATAACGCGCCTGAAAGGCGTGCCGCGAACCTTGGTATACCGCATCGTGCGCAAGGGCGAGGTGCGGGTCAACAAGAAGCGGGTCAAGGCCGACTACCGCCTGCAGCCGGGTGATGTGGTACGCATCCCGCCGCTGAGGCTGGCCCCGCGCGAGGCGGTCAAGCAGGTCAGCGAGGGCCTGCGCAACCTGCTGGCCGGCAGCGTGCTGGTGGAAGGGCCGGGCTGGCTGGTGCTCAACAAGCCGGCCGGTCTTCCCGTGCACGGCGGCAGTGGCGTCAAGATCGGTCTGATCGAGGCCCTGCGTCAGGTGCGCGAGGATCTCGACTTTCTCGAGCTGGTGCACCGCCTCGATCGCGACACCTCCGGCTGCCTGCTGCTAGCCAAGTCGCGGCCGGCGCTGCTGGCGCTCAACGAGGCGCTCAAGGGTCACAAGATGGACAAGCGCTACCTGGCGCTGGTGGCGGGGCGTTGGCCCTCCCGGCGTGAGTTCGTCAGCGCCCGGCTCGATCGCTACGATGCCGGCAACGGCGAGCGCCGGGTACGGGTGGATGCGGCGGGCAAGGTCGCGCGCACCCGCTTCGCCGTGCGAGAGACGTTTCCCAGGGCGACCCTGATCGAAGCCGAGCCGGTCACCGGGCGTACTCATCAGATTCGCGTGCATGCCGCGCATGCAGGCTTCCCGCTGCTGGGTGACGACAAGTACGGCTCGCGTGATGGTGAGGCGCTGGCGCGGCAGTTGGGCCTGTCGCGTCTGTTTTTGCATGCCGAGTCGCTGACCTTCCCCGAGCCCAGCAGCGGACGGCCGGTGCAGATTCGTGCGCCCCTGCCCGAAGAGCTCGAGGCCGTGCTGTCCCGCGCTCGCGAGTCCCGTTGAGCACGTCCTCATCGATATCTGAAGCGGAGTTGTCATGCGCTACCGACTGGTGATCTTCGACTGGGACGGAACCCTGATGGATTCCGCTGCCCGAATCGTTTCCAGCATGCAGGCGGCGGCCCGCGATGCCGGTTGGGGCCACCTCGAGGCGGCGGCGGTACGCGATATCATCGGCCTGGGGCTTCCCGAGGCCATCGATCGCCTGTGCCCGGGGATCGATGCCGAGCGCTTCCAGCTTCTGCGTAGCCGTTACGTGCACTATTTCGTCGAGGCCGATGGTACACCGATGACCTTCTTTGACGGCGTCGAATCCGGCATAGCCGCGCTGCGCGAGCGGCAAGAACGGCGGCTGGCCGTGGCCACCGGCAAGAGCCGGCGAGGGCTCGATCGGGTCTTTCGCGAAAGCGACAGCGGCCGTTGGTTCCACGCCAGTCGCACGGCGGACGAGACCCGCTCCAAGCCACACCCGCAAATGCTCGAGGAGCTGCTGGTGGAGCTGGGTACGCCCGTGGAGGAGGCCGTGATGGTGGGGGACACCGAGTACGACCTGGAGATGGCGCGCGCCCTGGGCATGGATCGGGTCGCCGTCACCTGGGGGGTGCATGAGCCGGGACGATTGGCGGCGAGTCGCCCTGTCTATACTGCCGGGACGGTAGGCGAGCTGTTCGACTGGCTGAATCGCGAGTGATGAAAAGGAAGACGAGTCAATGAGCGACGACAAGCGGCATGACGACGACAAGCGCCCGGAGCGGGAAGATCGCTGGACCGAAGGGCCGCAGCTGACCCCCGAGCAGGCACGCGAGGTGCGTCAGGCCAAGAGCGAGAAGCCGGCGCCGCCACCCGAGAGTGCCGAGGTGCTGCGTGAGCGGCAGCGTCTGGCGCAGCAAGAGATGCTTGACCGCTGGATCGGCGGTGTGCTGACGGAGCAGCGTCGTTCGCGGCGCTGGAAACTGTTCTTTCGCTTCTTCTTCGCCGCGTTGATCCTGGCCTCACTGGCGACCAGCTTCTACAGCCTGTTCGGTGCTGGCACCCGGGAGCCCGAGCGACAGCATCTGGGCGTGGTGACCGTGCGCGGGGTGATCGATGGTGAATCCCCGGCGAGCGCCGAGCGCATCATCGAAGGGCTCAACCGTGCCTGGGATGCCGACAATGCCGCCGCAGTGGTGCTGCACATCGACAGCCCGGGAGGCAGTCCGGTGCAGTCCCAGCGTGTCTACCAGGAGATCATGCGGCTGCGCGAAGAGGGCGGCAAACCTATCATCGCGGTAATCGAGGACGTCGGCGCTAGCGGCGCCTACTACATGGCGGCGGCGGCCGATGAGATCATCGCCGCGCCGGCAAGTCTGGTGGGGTCGATCGGTGTCATCTTCGCCAGCTTCGGTTTCGAGGAGGCGATCGACAATCTCGGGATCGAGCGGCGTATCTACGTCAGCGGCGAGAACAAGGGCTTCCTCGATCCGTTCTCGCCGGTGCGGCCGGAGGAGCGCGAGTTCTGGCAGACGGTGATGGATACCACCCATGGTCAGTTCATCGAGGCGGTGCGGCAGGGTCGAGGCGATCGCCTGGTGGAGGACGAGCGGATCTTCAGCGGTCTGATCTGGAGCGGTCAGCAGGCGTATGAGCTGGGTCTCGTCGATGGAATCGGCAGCCTGGACGCTCTGAGTCGCGAGCTGTTCGGCGAGGTGCGCCTGCACGACTACACGCCGCGTCTGGACCCCTTCGAGCGGCTGACCCGACAGTTCGGCCGGGTCGCCGCCGAGTGGATGGGCGTGCCCTCCAGTCGTTCGCCGGTGCGCTACCAACTGCCCTGATCGCCCAGCGGGTCCAGGCCCGCTTCGCGCAGCAGGGCGCACAGGCGAATCAACGGCAGGCCAATGAGGGTGTTGGGGTCGTTGCCCTCGAGTTTTTCGAACAGGGCGATGCCCAGCCCCTCCATGCGAAAGCTGCCGGCGCTGTCCAGCGGTCGCTCGCGCTCCACGTAGCGAGCGATCTCGTCATCGCTAAGGCACCTGAACACCACGTCGTAGCGCTCGTGACAGACCCGGTGGCTCACCCGGCGAGTGTCGACCAGGGCCAGACCGGTGAGAAAGGTGACCCGCTGACCGGAAAAGCGTGCGAGCTGAGCGCACGCCGTGGCTTCGTCGCCAGGCTTGCCGAGAATCTCGGCGCCGAACACGGCGACCTGATCAGAGCCGATGATGAGGTGGTCAGGATACTGCTCGGCCACTCGGCTAGCCTTGGCCAGAGCCAGGCGGTGCACTAGTGCTTGCGGCGTTTCGCCGGGACGTGGTGTTTCGTCGATATCGGGGCTGAGCCAGGCGTAGGGCAGGCCCAGGCGGTCAAGGAGTTGGCGGCGCCAGGGGGAGCCTGAGGCGAGAACGAGGCGTGGCATGGTGTGCTCCTGTGCTGGGTGATGCGAGCCGTTGGCGAGTTCGCAGAGAGAGGTATTGTAACTTGCTGACATGGCGTCTTTGACAGGGGCATGGGGAGTGCCTATCATTGCGCGCCTATGTTGACCTCACGACTTCCCAACAAGGTCGAGCCCTACCGGCTCGCCGCACGTGCCGAAAGCCTCTCGGGGCTGATGGCGCTCGACCAGTTCGAGCGTCTTGCCGCCCAGGTGGGCGAGCAGACGGGCGACTGCCAGGTGTGGCTCGACTTCGGCATCGATGCCCAGGGGCGCCGTGAGATTCGCGGCCGTCTCGAGGCCGAGCTGCAGCTGCCCTGTCGGCGCTGCCTCGAGCCGCTGGCTCAGCGCGTCGAGAGCGAATTCCTGCTGGGAATGGTCTCGAGCGATGCGTTGGCGGCGGAGCTGCCGAGCACCCACGAGCCGGTGCTGGTGGAAAACGAACAGCTGAACCTGCTGGAGGTGGTGGAGGATGAATTGATCCTCAGCTTGCCCCAGGTGGTTTACCACGACGAGGCGCATTGCCGTGTCTCGCGCGACCAGCTGAGCAGCGGCGAGGAGTTCGTGGAGAACGAGCCTGCTCCCGCGAGTCCTTTCGAGGTGCTGCGCCGCCTCAAGGACAAATCCTGATTGTTTATCGTCTCACTTCGGAGTGACACCCATGGCAGTTCAACAGAATCGTAAGACTCGTTCCAAGCGCGGCATGCGTCGTAGCCATGACGCCCTGAGCGCGCCGACCCTGTCTCAGGACAAGGAAACCGGCACCACTCACCTGCGTCACCACGTCTCCCCCGACGGTTTCTACCGCGGTCGCAAGGTCGTCGACGTCTAAGTCGATCCGCCTCGATGACCATCGGCACCTGACCGTGCGGATTGCCATCGATACGATGGGCGGAGATGCAGGTCCTGCCGCTGCCGTACAAGGGGCGGCGGCTGCCGTTCTGGCAAGGCCTGGTTTGCACGCCGATCTGTTCGGACCGGGCGATCGACTGTCAGACGAGCTCGAGAACCTGCCGCGGCACCTTGCCGCGGCCGGTTCGCATCTGTCCGTTCATCATGCACCGAGCCTGATTCGACAGGACCAGCGTCCCACCGACGCGCTTCGGCGCGGCGGCGATACGAGCATGGCGATGATGCTTAAGCACGTGGCCACTCAGGGCGCCGTTGCCGGTGTCAGTGCCGGTAACACCGGGGCGCTGATGGCGCTGGCCAGGCGCGAGCTGGGTACCGTGGCGGACATTCCGCGTCCGGCCATCTGCACTGCCATACCCACTCGCGGCGATGGGCGCTGCTATCTGCTGGACCTGGGAGCCAACGTCGACGTCTCTGCGCAGCGGCTGGTGGACTTCGCACGTATGGGCGAAGTGATGGCTCGTCACGTGGATGGTATCGCCGCCCCGCGCGTGGCGCTGCTCAATGTCGGCAGCGAGGGGACCAAGGGCAGCAACGCGGTACGCGAAGCGGATGCCCTGCTGGCCGAAGTCGGTGCGTTGAACTATATCGGCTTTGTCGAGGGCGACGGTATCTTCGCCGGCTCGGCCGATGTGGTGGTATGCGATGGTTTCGTCGGCAATGCGGTGCTCAAGGCCAGCGAAGGCCTGGCGCGCATGCTGATCGAACGAGTACAGGCGACCTTCGACTCGCACTGGAGCAGTCGCCTGGTCGGAATGCTGGCGAGGCCGGCGTTGCGTCGGCTGAAGAGTGAGCTGGATCCGGTGCGTTACAATGGCGCCAGCCTGCTGGGCCTGGATGGCATTGTGATCAAGAGCCATGGCAGTGCCGATGCCACCGGCTTTTCCTATGCTGTGCTGCGGGCCGCGCAGGAGGTCAGTCGAGACCTGCCCGCCCGACTCGCTCACGAGTTGGGCGGTCGCAACTGACAGCAATCAACAAATGGTGAACGACATGACTCAACCCCTTGCCCTCGTCTTTCCCGGGCAAGGCTCCCAGCAGGTAGGCATGCTGCGGGAGCTGGCCGAGCGCTACAGCGTGGTGCGGACGACCTTCGAGGAGGCCGCCGACGCGCTGGGCTATGACTTGTGGAAGGTGGTCCAGGAGGGGCCGGATGAGGCGCTCAATGCCACGGCATGCACCCAGCCTGCACTGCTGACGGCCAGCGTTGCCATCTGGCGTGTCTGGCAGGAGCTGGAGGGGCCTCGTCCTGGTGCCATGGCCGGCCACAGCCTGGGTGAATACAGCGCCATGGTCTGCGCCGGTGTGATGAGCTTCGCCGACGGTGTGCGCCTGGTGCGCCTGCGTGGTGAAGCGATGCAGGAGGCAGTGCCGGCCGGGCGGGGGGCGATGGCCGCCATTCTCGGCCTCGACGATGCCATCGTTGAAACCGCCTGTGCCGAAGCGGCGCAAAATGAGGTGGTGTCGGCGGTGAACTACAATTCCCCGGGGCAGGTGGTGATCGCCGGTAACAAGGCGGCCGTCGAACGCGCCATTGTCCTGTGTCAGGAGGCGGGCGCCAAGCGTGCCATGCCGCTGCCGGTTTCCGTGCCTTCGCACTGCGATCTGATGCGCCCGGCGGCGGAACGTCTCAAGGCGGCCATGGCCGAGCTCGACATGCGTGCGCCGCGCTACACCGTCTATCAAAACGTCGACGCCCAGGCGCATGCCGATGTCGAGACCCTGCGCACGCGTCTTGTCGAGCAGCTCTATCAGCCGGTGCGCTGGACGTCCTGCGTCGAGGCGATGGTGGCGGGGGGCGCCGAGGTCTTCATCGAGTGCGGTCCGGGCAAGGTGCTCACCGGGCTGGGCAAGCGCATCGCCAAGAGCAGCAAGGGCCTGGCGGTGAATGATCCCGACAGCCTCGAAGCGGCACTCGGCCTGGCACGCGAGACGCTCGGGCAGTAAGGCTGCGCGAACCGAAGGCCGGCGAAGAAGCGGCCTGAATGACAAGCAGGGGCAGGAGCCCCAGGACCCATCAGCATTCGGAGCGGGAACAGGTTATGACCAGCGAACGCAGAATCGCCCTGGTGACCGGCGCCAGCCGTGGCATCGGTCGCGCCATCGCCCATGAACTCGGCCGTCAGGGGCGCGTGGTGATCGGAACGGCTACCACCGAGTCCGGCGCTGCCAAGATCGACGAGGATCTGCGCGCCCACGGTATCGAAGGTGCCGGCAAAGCCCTGGACGTCACCGACCAGGCCAGTGTCGATGCGCTGGTGAAGGCGATTACCGAGGAGTTCGGTGCGCCCACCATCCTGATCAACAATGCCGGCATCACCCGCGACAATCTGCTGATGCGGATGAAGGAAGAGGAGTGGGACTCGGTTCTCGATACCAACCTCAAGTCGGTCTATCGCGTCACCAAGGCGTGCCTGCGCGGCATGACCAAGGCTCGTTTCGGCCGTATCGTCAGCATCAGCTCGGTGGTGGCGACCATGGGCAATCTCGGTCAGACCAACTATGCTGCCGCCAAGGCGGGCATGGAGGGGTTCACCCGTGCGCTGGCGCGGGAAGTGGCGTCGCGGGCGATCACCGTCAATGCGGTGGCGCCGGGCTTCATTGCCACCGACATGACGAGCGCCCTGCCCGAAGAGCAACATCAAGCGTTGATGACGCAGATTCCTTTGGCCCGCCTGGGCGAGCCCGAGGAAATTGCCGCTGCCGTCGGCTTTCTGACCAGCGAAGGCGCCGGCTACATTACCGGTGAAACGCTGCAGGTCAACGGCGGCATGAACATGCGTTGAAGCTCCTGCCTGTCGGCGGTTGCGCCGACAAGGGGGGGTCTATAAACTACCCGCAGCTTGAGTTTGCGGACCAATGGCTGGTCATCTGAACGGCTAACTTGAACGACTGGAGTACGTATAAAATGAGCACCATCGAAGAGCGCGTGAAGAAGGTTGTGGCCGAGCGCCTGAACGTCAAGGAAGAGGATATCCAGAACAGCTCCTCCTTCACCGAGGACCTTGGCGCTGATTCCCTGGATACCGTAGAGCTGGTCATGGCGCTCGAAGAGGAATTCGATACCGAAATTCCCGATGAGGAAGCCGAGAAGATCACCACCGTTCAGGAAGCCATCGATTACGTCAACGCCCATCAGTAAGGGTGAGCTAGTCGCCGCTTGCTGAGGTGTTGGGCCGTTGCAAGGCCCTGGAAAGCCGTCCTGAGTCCCAGGGCGGCTTTTTGCTTTACGTAAAGGCCGCGCTGCCCAAGCAGGGAGCATGTCCGGTATAATGCGCGCAAAGACGACCTGCGGAAGGGTCGTGTCATCAAGGTTGTCTGGGAGGAATACTGATGGCTCGTAGAGTTGTGGTGACCGGGCTGGGGCTGGTCACGCCGGTGGGCAATACGGTCAAGGAGAGCTGGGCAAACATCCTGGCCGGCAAGAGCGGCATCGCCCCCATCGAGCATTTCGATGCCAGCAGCTTCAATACCCGCTTCGGTGGCTCGGTCAAGAACTTCGACATCAGCCCCTACCTGAATCCCAAGGATGCGCGCAAGATGGACCTGTTCATCCAGTACGGGGTGGCGGCGGGCGCTCAGGCCATCAGCGATGCCGGCCTCGTGTGCTCCGAGGAGAACGCCGAGCGTATCGGCGTGGCCATTGGTTCCGGCATCGGCGGTCTGCCGATGATCGAGCAGAACCACAATGCGCTGAACAAGGGTGGGGCGCGTCGCGTTTCGCCGTTTTTCGTGCCCGGCTCGATCATCAACATGATTTCAGGCAACCTGGCCATCCAGCATGGCTTCAAGGGGCCGAACATCGCCATCACCACGGCCTGTACCACCGGCACCCACAATATCGGCTACAGCGCGCGCACCATTGCCTATGGCGATGCCGACGTGATGATCTGTGGCGGCGCCGAGATGGCCACCACCCCGCTGGGTCTGGGCGGGTTCTCCGCGGCTCGTGCGCTGTCGACCCGCAATGACGACCCGCAGGCCGCCAGCCGTCCCTGGGATCGCGATCGCGATGGCTTCGTGCTCTCCGACGGGGCCGGCATCCTGGTGCTCGAGGAGTACGAGCATGCCAAGGCGCGTGGCGCCCGCATCTACGCCGAGCTCACCGGCTTCGGCATGAGCGACGACGCCTTCCACATGACGGCACCGCCGGAGGATGGCAGCGGGGCAGCGCTCTCCATGCGCAACGCCATCCGCGACGCCGGTATCGACCCCTCGGCGGTCGACTACATCAATGCTCATGGCACCTCGACCCCGGCAGGAGATCTGGCCGAGAGTCGTGCCATCCGTAAAGTGATGGGGGCGGCGGCCGACGGTGTCGCGGTGAGTTCCACCAAGTCGATGATCGGTCATTTGCTGGGCGCGGCCGGTGCCGTCGAGGCGGTATTCTGCATCCTGGCTATCCGCGATCAGGTGGCGCCACCGACGATCAACCTGGACAATCCCCAGGAAGGCTGCGACCTGGATTACGTGCCGCATACGGCACGCGAGCGGAAGATCGATGTGGCGCTGTCGAATTCGTTCGGCTTCGGTGGCACCAACGGCACTCTGGTCTTCTCTCGGCTGCGCTGAGCCGGGGCGTCTTGAGCGAGTGACATGACCCGGCCGCAAGCAGAGGCATGGGTGCCGATCGACGACCGCGGCCTCGCCTATGGCGACGGGGTGTTCGAGACGGTGCTGGTGAGGGACGGGATGCCGCTGCTGTGGCCGCAACACATGCAGCGGCTGGCCGAGGGCTGTCGCCGGCTCGGCATTCCCATGCCTGCGTCCGGCACGCTCGACATGTTGCCGGCCCAGACCGGGCCGGGACTGAAGGTACTCAAGCTGATCGTGACCCGAGGCGGGGGCGGACGTGGCTACCAGACGCCCGCTGCGCCCGAGCCGCGGCTGCTGTGGCAGGCCGCCGATTTCACGCCCCAGCCACGACGCTGGTGGGATGGCGTGAGGGTTCGCCACTGTCGGCTGCAGTTGGGCATGCAGCCGCTGCTTGCCGGAATCAAGCATCTCAACCGGCTCGAGAACGTGATGGCTCGCCGCGAGTGGGACGATGCCGACGTTGCCGAGGGGCTGCTCTGCGACAGCCAGGGCCAACTGGTCGAGGCTACCAGCATGAACCTGTTCTGGTTGCGCCAGGGGCGACTGGAAACGCCGCAATTGAATGCCTGTGGTGTGGCGGGAACGCTGCGCGCGGCCCTGATGGAGGCTCTCCCCATCCAGGAAGTCGCTACGGGGCCGCAAGCGTTGAACGATGCCGAAGCTGTATGGCTCGGCAATTCGGTTCAGGGGCTGTGGCCGGTGGCGCGGTTGGACGACGCCGATGGCAATCCGCTGCGGCAATGGCTTCTCGGTGACGCTCATCGAGGGTTGCAGGGCGAGGCCCATGCACTGCTGGGCTATCCCACCGCTTCCGCGGACTGATCGGGACGAGCCGGCAAGTGCAGAGGTTCATGCCGCGCCCAGGCCCCATTACGTGTATCGAGGCCTGCATCTCGAGGTCTGCGTATCGAGATAGGAATACAAGACGGTAGGTAGTGAGGAAGGCGCATGCTGCGTTTGCTGAAGTTTTTGCTGATTCTGCTGGTGGTGGCGGCCGTAGGTCTCTTTGCCGGCTATCGCTATTGGGAAAGCCGTCTCGAGGCACCCATTGCGGTGGAAGAGGACACGCTCTATGAAGTGCCGCGAGGTGCGGGCTACAACCGCGTAGTGACGGACCTGGCGGCGCGTGGCGTGATCGAGGACGAATGGGCATTTCGTCTGTTGACCCGTTTCGAGCCGGAGGCGATCCCGCGGCTGCGCAGCGGCGAGTACCTGCTCGAACCGGGCATGAGCGGACGCGAGCTGATCGAGCTGCTCGGCAGCGACAGGGTCGTGACCTATCCGCTGACGGTCCCGGAAGGGTGGACCTTCCGTCAGATGCGTACTCGCCTCGATGCCGCTCCCAAGCTCGAGAACCTCACCCAGGGCCTCAGCGACGAGGAGGTCATGGCGCTGCTGGAACGCGAGGGGCGCCACCCCGAGGGCTGGTTCTTCCCCGATACCTACCGCTACCACAAGGGCATGAGCGATCTCGATATCCTGCGCCAGGCGCTTGCGCGCATGGAGCAGGTGCTGGAGGAGGTATGGGATGGGCGCAGCGACGACCTGACCATCGAGTCGCCCTACGAGGCACTGATCATGGCCTCGCTGATCGAGCGTGAAACCGGTGCCCCCGAGGAGCGTCGCGAGATCGCCGGCGTATTCAAGCGGCGTATGCAAACCGGCATGCGGCTGCAGACCGATCCCACGGTGATCTACGGCATGGGCGAGCGCTATGAGGGCCGCATCACCCGTGCGGACCTGCAGGAAGCCACGCCCTACAACACCTACGTGATCAATGGGCTGCCGCCGACGCCCATCGCCATGCCCGGCCGTGCTTCGCTGGAGGCCGCCGTCGACCCGCTGCCCGGCGACACCTACTACTTCGTTTCGCGTGGCGATGGCACCCACCACTTTTCGCGTACGCTGCGTGAACACAACAATGCCGTGAACCGCTATATCCGTAACCGCTGAGCAGCGATTGCGGTATGCAGGGCGGAGCGCGGCAGGCGGCACAGGAGCCCCCAATGCGACAGCGTGGACGTTTCATCACCCTGGAGGGCGGCGAGGGCGTCGGCAAGTCGACCAACCTCGAATGGGTGGCCCAGTGGCTGACGGCCCGTGGCGTCGAGGTCGTGCGCACTCGCGAGCCGGGCGGTACGCCACGGGCCGAGGCCATGCGGGAGCTGCTGCTCTCGCCGCAGGCCGACGAACCTCTCGATGCCGATGCCGAACTGCTGCTGGTGTTCGCCGCCCGCGCCCAGCACCTGGCCCAGCGCATTCGCCCTGCGCTCGAGCGCGGTGCCTGGGTGCTTTGTGACCGCTTCACCGATGCCACCTTTGCCTATCAGGGCGGCGGACGTGGCATCGAGCCGGATCGTATCGCCGAGCTGGAGCGCTTCGTCCAGCGTGGCCTCGAGCCCGATCTGACCCTGCTGCTCGACATGCCAGTCGCCGCTGCGCAGCGGCGCCTGCAAGGGCGTCTGACGGCCAGCGGCGACACTCGCGATCGCTTCGAACAGGAGCAGGCCTCGTTCTTCGAGGCCGTACGCCAAGCCTACCTGGCGCGGGCCGCCGCGGCACCCCAGCGCATGGCAGTGATCGATGCCGATGCGCCCCTCGCCACCGTGCAGGCGCGTCTCTCGGCCTGCCTGGAATCGAGAGTGAGCGCATGGCTGTGAGCGACCCGGCGACATCGCTGCTGCCCTGGCATGCTCCGCTGTGGCAGCAGTTCCTCGCGCTGCATCGCAGTGGGCGGCTGCCCCACGCCATGCTGCTCTCGGGGCCTCGCGGTGTCGGCAAACAGCGCTTCGCCGAGGCGCTGCTCGGCTACCTGCTGTGTGCCTCGCCGGGCGAGACGGCCTGCGGCCAGTGTCATGGGTGTCATATGCTGGCTGCCGGCTATCATCCCGATCTGCTGCGCGTTTCACCGGAGGAGGGCAAGCGGCAGATCCGTATCGATCCGATCCGTGAGGTCAACGCCTTCGTCTCCCAGACGGCCCAGCAGGGCGGCCACCGGGTGATCGTGCTCTCACCGGCGGAGGCGATGAACGTGGCGGCGGCCAATGCGCTGCTCAAGAGCCTGGAGGAGCCGGGCGCGCGCACCCAGTTCCTGCTGCTGGCCGATGTGCCCTCGCGCATGCTCGCCACCATTCGTTCCCGCTGTCAGCACTGGAGCCTGCCGCTGCCCGAGCACGAGCAGAGCATCGAGTGGCTGGCCAAGTCGCTGGGGGGGCGTGATGAAGCCGAATTCTGGCTCCAGGTGGCGGGCGGCTTGCCGCTGCTCGCCGCCGAGCTGGCCACCCCCGACTCCCGCGCGCTGCGCAAGCAGCTGCACGAAACCTTCGATGCCCTGGTGCGCGGCGCCGAGCCGGTGGCGGAGGCCGCCCGTCTCGACCGTCAGTCGCTGGAATCGATACTATGGTACGGTATTGCCTGGCTCGAAGACTTGATTCGGCTGGGTCTGTCGGGGGAGTCGGCGACAGTGCGCAATCCCGATCTCCTTCCGCTCTACCGTCAGGCGGTCAAGAATGCCCGGGTGCAGGACTGGTTCCGGTTGCTGGACTTCGCCCGGGAGCAGCGCCGATTATTAGCGGCGGGCGGCAATCCCAATCCTCAGCTGGTCCTCGAGGCCTGGCTGGTACGCTGGTCGACCCTGCTGCGCTCGTAAAGCAGGTCAACGGGAGAGACTCATGGCACCGCAGAAGGCCCTGTCGCTGACCATTCAGGACGAGCAGACCCTGCTCTCCGCCTACATGCCGCTGCTCGAGCGGGGCGGCATCTTCATTCCGACCCGTGAGCGCTACGAACTGGGCCAGGAAGTCTACCTGCTGCTGACCCTGCCCGGCGAAAGCGAGCGGGTGCCGGTGACTGGCCAGGTCGTGTGGGTGTCGCCCGACGGCGTGGCGGGGCGGCGGGTGCCGGGCATCGGCATCCACTTCAGCCCCGAGGATCAAGTCGTGCGCGACCGTATCGAGACGCTGCTGGCCGGGCAATTGGACAAGGGTTCGTCGAGCTATACGCTTTAGCAGAACCGTCGGACTCGACGGTCAAGTCCGACTGCCGCCTGAGCTCACCGCAAGCGCTACATCTGGCGCCATAGCCAATCGCGCCTGTCATTCACTGGATGAGTTTTACACTGCATGTTCGTCGATTCCCACTGTCATCTGGACCGCCTCGACCCCACTACCCACAGCGGCAACCTTGCCGACGCCTTGGCCGCCGCTCGGGCCCGTGACGTAGGCCAGTTCCTCGCCGTTGCCGTCACGCTGGATGACCTGCCGACCCTCGCCGCGATTGCCCGCGAGCACGACGACGTGGCGATCTCCGCCGGCGTGCATCCGCTGCATCTACTGGAGCGTGAGCCGGAGATCGATACCATCAAGGAGGCCGCGGAGCACTTCGGCGCGGTGGCCATCGGCGAGTGCGGTCTGGACTATCATTATCTCGACAAGACCCCGGAGCGGGTGCCGTCGCGGGAAGTGCAGCGCGAGCGCTTCCGGCGTCAGCTGGTGGCCGCCACCGAACTCGAACTGCCGGTGATCGTGCATACCCGCGACGCCCGCGAGGAGACGCTGGAGCTGATACGCGAGCACAGCGATCCGGCCATCGGCGGGGTGCTGCACTGCTTCACCGAGGATCTCGAGATGGCGCGGGTGGCGGTGCGCCACGGCTTCTACATCTCGCTGTCGGGTATCGTCACCTTCCGCAACGCCGAATCGCTGCGTGAAGTGGCGCGCCGGGTGCCGCTGGACCGACTGCTGATCGAGACCGACAGCCCTTACCTGGCGCCGGTGCCGTATCGCGGCAAGCCCAATGAGCCGGCCTGGGTGGTGGAGGTCGCCGCATGCATTGCCGAGGAGCGGGGTATCAGCGTCGAGGAGGTCGCCATGCAGACCACGGCCAACTTCTACCGCCTGTTCCGCGGTGCGGCGCCCGAGCCCAGCGACGAGACGCGCGATATCCTGGCCCGAGCCGGCCTGGTGTAGCAGGAAGAGGGAGCTTCATGTCGAAGGGGGGCGTATGAACCTGGACCCACTGCTCAATCACGTCGAGCCCGATGGCGCCATTCCCCCGCTGGACCGCTGGCAGCCGGGGCAGGCAGGCGAAATGGACCTGGAGATCGCCGCCGACGGACGCTGGTTCCATGAAGGCAGTGAAATGACGCGGCCGCGCCTGGTGCGACTGCTCTCGACGCTGCTTCGGCGTGAGGAAGACGGCGAATACTACCTGGTCACGCCGGTGGAGAAGCAGCGCATTCGCGTGGTCGACCGCCCCTTCGTGGTGGTGGATGCCGACTACGACGAGACCGCGGGCTGCTGGTGGCTGACCACTCATGCCGGCGATCGCCTGCGGTTGGACGAAGCGCATCGGCTGCGGCTCAGCGCTACTCCCGAGGGCGCCCAGGTGCCCGAAGTGCCGGTGCGCTTCGGGCTCGCGGCGCGCCTTGGGCGCAACGTCTATTACCGTCTGGTGGAAGCTGCCGAACAGCGCCCCAGAAGCGACGGCACCGTCGAGCTCGGCCTGACCAGTGCCGGTAGCTGGCAGCCACTGGGCGAACTGCCCGCCGAGGCCTCGTGAGGTTGACCGCGGAGCAGCGTGCCGTCGTCGAACACGGTGCCGGACACGCCAGGGTGTCGGCGGTGGCGGGTGCCGGCAAGACGACGACGCTGGTCGCTCGCGTACTGCACCTGCTGGCGCGGGGCGTTCCGGCGCAGCGCATCCTGGTGCTGATGTTCAACCGCTCGGCCCGCGAGGACTTCCAGCGCAGGCTGATCGAGATGGCACCCGCCGGGCAGCGGCTGCCCGACGTACGCACCTTCCACTCCCTCGGCCATCGCCTGACCCAGAGCCTGACCCGCTGGGGCGCGCTGGCCCCGCGCCGATTGATTTCCGCCGACTGGCAGGTGGAGCGTCTGCTGCGGCAAGCGACCCTGGAGGTGCTGGAGGATGGTGAGCGGCGCGACATGGCTCTCGAGGGCGATACCCTCGAGGCGCTGGCGCACTTCTGCAGCCTGGTGAAGGCCGAGATGCTGCCCGCAGCCACGCTGCTCGAGCGGCTCGATCTCGAAGAGGGCTGCGAGCACTTCGCCGCGGCGTTCGAGCGCCTCGAGGCGCTGCTCGCCGAGCATGGCCTGATGACCTACTCCGACCTGCTCTACCGTCCGCTGCGGGCGCTGGAAACCGACTCCGCCCTGGTCGGAAGGGTGGAGGGCTATCTCGACCAGGCGATCGTCGACGAGTATCAGGACATCGATCAGGCCCAGTTGCGCCTGTTGGCCCTGCTGGCGGGGCGCAGCGCAGACGTCATGGCCGTGGGCGATGCCAACCAGTGCATCTACGAATGGCGTGGCGCGCATCCCGACACCATGCGCGAGCACTTCAGCGCCACCTTCGGCGCGGCGGCCGACTATCCGCTCTCGACCACCTTCCGTCATGGCCACTCGCTGGCGCTGCTGGCCAACCATGCCATTGCCGCCAACCGGCGACGGCCCGATCAGCTGTGCCTGGCCGCCCCCGGTAATCCGATCACCGAGATTGCCGTCGAGCAGGGCAAGGCAGCGCTGTTGGCGACCCTGAAGCGTTGGCGGCAGGGCGGCAGGGCGCTGAGCGAGGCATGCCTGCTGGTGCGCAGCTGGGCGCTGTCGGTGCCCGTGCAACTGCAGCTGCTGCAGGCCGGCATTCCGTTCCGCCTGGCCCGCGAGGATCGCTTCGTCTTCCGTCTGCCACTGGTGCAGGCGCTGGCGGGCTATCTTCGTCTCTCGCAAATGCCGGCGCTGCTGCACGATCCGGGCCACCTGTTGCGCCTGCTGGAGCAGCCGACCCCCTTCGTTGCCCGCGAACGCCTGGCGGCTCTGGCTCAGCGCCTGGCCCATACGCAGCAGTACCCCGGGCGGGACGACCCCTTGCTGGCCGGACTCAAGCCGATGCAGCGCCGCAACCTGAAGCGGCGCTGGACGCTGCTGTGCGAGCTTCCTCGTCGCGGTGCCTGGCATCCCGCCCGTCTGCTGGCGCATGTGGTCGATGCGCTGGATGCCGAAAAAGTGCTCAAGCGGGCCGCCGCAAGGCGTGAGAAGGGCGAAGAGGATGTGCGCCTGCTCGACGTACTGGTGGAGCAGGCGGGGGAGACTTCGGATATAGAAGCCTTCATCGAACTGCTCGAGCGGCCGGTCGAGAATCGCGACGACGGCATCCTGATCACCACCGTGCACGGCGCCAAGGGGCTCGAGTGGCCGCTGGTCGTGGTGGCCGGCGTCAACGAGGAGGACTTTCCTCACTACAGTCGCGACAACCCCCTGTCGGCGGAGCGGCTGGAAGAGGAGCGGCGGCTGTTCTACGTGGCCGTGACCCGGGCGCGGGAGCAGCTGTTGCTGCTGCACGATAGTGGCGATCATCGCCCCAGCCGTTTCATCGGCGAGACGCAGTGGCAGGAGTGCCGGCAGGTCGCCGCCCGGCTGTCGGCCGAGCAAGAAGCGTCGTCGCCGCTCAGCGTGACGTCGCCCGCTCTGGTGTCGCGCTATCTCGCTGCCCTGGGCTGCGGAGGGATTGAGCTGGTGCCGCGCGCACCAACGTTGGCCGAGCCCACCGCAGACTATGCCGTTCAGCGTTATCGCCCCGGGCTGCGGCTGCGTCACGCGGTGTTCGGTGAGGGCGAGGTCGTGGTCGTGGAGGGCAATCCCGACGATCCGGTAATCGAGGTAAACTTCATTCAGGCCGGCCGGCGTCGGCTGCTGGCGTGTCGCGCTCCCATCGAGATATTGGCCGCCGAGACCGCTACTTCCTAGTTGGCCCAGGGAGCGCTAGCTGGGCCAAGGAGAACATGCATGAAACAGGTACTCATCGCCGCCACCGAGCTGGCGCAAGCGCTGGAAAAGGAAGGAGCGCCGCAGGTATTCGATTGTCGCGCAAGGCTGGGGGATCTCGAAGCCGGTCGCCGCCTGTGGGAGGCAGGCCACGTGCCGGGTAGCCTGCATCTCGATCTCGATCGCGATCTGGCGGCCGAGCCCGGTGCCGGGGGGCGCCACCCCTTGCCGTCTGCCGATGACTTTGCCGCCACCCTGCGCCGCCTGGGTGTGACCCCGCAGCGCCCCATCGTGGTGCTCGACGACATGGGCGGTCAGCTGGCGGCGGCGCGGGCATGGTGGATGCTGGCCATCTGGGCCGGACACCCCGACGTGCGTGTGCTCGACGGTGGGCTGAAGGCCTGGCAGGAGGCGGGCGGTGAGCTGGTGCTTCGCCAGGAGCCGCTGCCCGAGCCGAGCCTGTGGCAGCCAACCTTCAATGACGGCGCGCGTATCGCCGCCGACGAGGTGTTCTCGGGGCGCGAGCTCAAGGTGGATGCCCGCAGCGAGGAGCGTTATCGCGGCGAGGCAGAGCCCATCGATCCGGTCGCCGGACACATTCCGGGAGCGGTGTGCCGTCCCAGTGCCGCCAATCTCGCCGACACCGGCCGCTTCAAGGCGCCCGAGGCGCTGGAGGCCGAGCTGCCGCGGGCCGAGGCGGCCATCGTGGCCTATTGCGGCTCCGGGGTCACGGCCTGCCACAATATCCTTGCCTATGCTGTCGCCGGACGTGCCCTGCCGCGACTCTACGCAGGCTCCTGGAGCGAGTGGGTTCGTGATCCGTCCCGGCCGGTGGCCCGCTCAGGGAGAGGGAACGCTTGAATCCCCCGGCGGCTGGCATGTGCCGTCAGCCGCTGGTTCAATGGAGATGACACAGAATGGAAAGCTGACACAGAAAGGAAATCTAGGGAGAGAACAATATGAACTTTGCGCTCATCGGCGCTGCAGGGTACATCGCGCCTCGCCATATGCAGGCGATCAAGGATACTGGACATGACCTGGTGGCGGCGTACGACATCAACGATTCGGTCGGTATCATCGATTCGATTTCGACCGACTGCTCGTTCTTTACCCAGTTCGAATATTTCCTCGAGCATGCTTGGCGGCTCAAGCGTCAGCGCGACAAGGCAGTCGACTACTGGGTGGTCTGCTCACCCAATCACTTCCATAGCGCACACATCACGGCCGGGCTTCATCTGGACTGTGACGTGATCTGCGAGAAGCCCCTGGTCTCGACCCCGGCCCAGCTCGACGAACTGCGCTGCGTCGAAGAGGAGACCGGGCGTCACATCTACAGCATCATGCAGCTGCGCCACCATCCGGCCATTCACGAACTCAGGGACAAGGTGATCGCCGAGGAGCGCAATGGCCAGTATGAGGTCGAGCTGACCTACATCACTGCACGGGGCCCCTGGTACCTGGCCAGTTGGAAGGGCGATCCGCGCAAGTCGTTCGGTGTGATGTCGGAAATCGGCATCCACTTCTTCGACATGCTGCACGTGATCTTCGGCGAGCTGAAGCGCATGGTGCTGCACTACCATGACGAGCACAAGGCCGCCGGCTATCTCGAATACGAGAAGGCCAAGGTGCGCTGGTTCCTCTCCATCGACGCCGAGGATCTGCCCGAACGCGTGCGTGGCCAGCACTCCACCTACCGCAGCATCAGCTGTGACGGCGAGGAGTTCGAGTTCTCCAGCGGCTTCACCGACCTGCACACCGTGAGTTACCGCGAGATCCTCTCCGGCCGCGGCTTCGGCATCGAGACCGTCCGGCACTGCCTGGAGACTGTCTATCAGCTGGGCCAGGCGACTCCGGAGGCACCAAGCGAAGGCGAGGCCCATCCCCAGCTTTCCCGTATCGTCCCGGCCCGTGCGGCCGGTGCTGCGGCACAGGGGTGAGGGGCTGCCTGTGAATTTCATCGATCTTGCCGCGCAGCAGGCGCGCATCAAACCTCGACTGGATGCTGCCATTCAGAGCGTACTGGCGCATGGCCGCTACGTCATGGGGCCGGAGGTGGTCGAGCTGGAGCGTCGCCTGGCCGACTATGTCGGCGTGTCCCACTGCATCGGCTGTGCCAACGGCACCGATGCGCTGCAGATCGCTCTGATGGCACTCGATATCGGAGCGGGGGACGAAGTGATCGTACCCGGCTTCACCTTCATCGCCAGCGCCGAGAGCGTGGTGCTGGCCGGCGCCAGGCCGGTCTTCGTCGATATCGATCCCCACACCTACCTGATCGATCCCGAGGCTGTCGAGGCGGCGATCACCCCGCGCACCCGTGCCATCATGCCGGTCTCGATGTTCGGCCAGTGCGCCGACATGGAAGCCATCGGGGCGCTGGCCCGTCAGCATGGCCTGGCGGTGGTGGAGGATGCTGCGCAGAGCTTCGGCGCCACCCGTCACGGACGACGCTCCTGCGGGCTGTCGCATATTGCCTGCACCAGCTTTTTCCCCAGCAAACCGCTGGGCGCCTACGGCGACGGCGGTGCGGTGTTCACCGACGACGTCGAGCTGGCCGAGCAGGTGCGCCTCGTTGCCCGTCATGGCGAAGCGCGCCGTTATCATCACACCCGGGTTGGCATGAACAGTCGCCTGGATACCCTCCAGGCTGCCATCCTGCTGGCCAAGCTCGAGCTGTTCGACGAGGAGGTGACGCTCCGACAGCAGGTGGCCGAGCGCTACGCTGCGTTGCTGGCCGAGTCCGCCGTCGTCAACGCGCCTTGCTTGGCGACCGGCAACACCAGCGTGCATGCGCAGTACAGCATTCGCGTACCGCGGCGTGACGACGTCCAGGCGAAGCTTGCTGACGCCGGGATCCCCACCGCGGTGCACTATCCTCTGCCGCTCAACCACCAGCCCGCCGTGGCCGATCCCGACTGCAGCTTGCCGGTCACCGAGACGGTGTGTCAGGAGGTTCTGAGCCTGCCGATGCATCCCTACCTCGAGGCGGAACAGCAGCGGCAGGTGGTCGAGGTGCTGGTGAAAGTGCTGGGTTGAAGAGATTTGACAGGTAAAGTCATAAAGAAAAGGGCGTGCCGTGTGGCACGCCCTTCTCGTCGGCTGCAGCTCAGTAGTGGAGCCGTCAGTTACATGTTGGGATAGTTGGGACCACCGCCGCCCTCCGGCGCCACCCATCTGATGTTCTGCGCAGGATCCTTGATGTCGCAGGTCTTGCAGTGCACGCAGTTCTGGAAGTTGATCTGGAAACGCGGCTCGCCGTCGTCGTCCTCGACCACTTCGTAGACCCCAGCCGGGCAGTAGCGCTGAGCCGGCTCGGCGTACTTGGGCAGGTTCTCGCGAATGGGGAGCTCCGGGTCCAGCAGCTGCAGATGGCTCGGCTGATCCTCCTCGTGGTTGGTGTTGGACAGGAACACCGAGGAGAGCTTGTCGAAGGAGAGCTTGCCGTCGGGTTTGGGGTAGTCGATCTTGTCGAACTCGGCGGCCGGCTTGAGAGCGGCATGATCCGGAGTGGTGTCGTGCAGATTGGGCAGCTTGCCACCCAGCAGCTGATTGACGAAGTTGTAGGCGCCGCCGCCCACGGTGCCGTACTTGTGGATCGCCGGACCGAAGCTGGCGGTTTCCTTGAGCTCGGCGTAGGCCCAGCTCGCTTCCCACTTCTCGTTGAAGGCGGTCAGCTCCCGGCCGCCCTCATCGCCGGCGGCGATCGCTTCGAACACCGCTTCGGCGGCCACCAGGCCGGATTTCATCGCCGTGTGCAGACCCTTGATCTTGGCGAAGTTGAGCGTGCCGGCGTCGCAGCCGATCAACAGTCCGCCGGGGAAGGTCATCTTCGGCAGACAGTTGAGGCCGCCCTTGGTGATGGCCCGCGCGCCGTAGGCCACGCGCTTGCCGCCCTCCAGGTGCTTGGCCAGTACCGGATGGTGCTTCATGCGCTGGAACTCGTCGAACGGCGAGAGCCAGGGGTTGCGGTAGGAGAGGTCCATGATCAGGCCGACCACCACCTGATTATTCTCGGCGTGATAGAGGAACCAGCCGCCGTGGGTGTCCTTGGCCAACGGCCAGCCTGAACCATGCAGGACCAATCCCGGTTCGTGCTGCTCGGCGGGGATGTCCCACAGCTCCTTGAGACCGATGCCGTAATGCTGAGGGTCCTTGCCTGCGTCGAGCTTGAAGCGCGAGATCAGGCCCTTGCCCAGATGGCCGCGTGCGCCTTCGGCAAACAGGGTGTACTTGGCGCGCAGCTCCATTCCCGGTGTATAGCTGTCCTTGGGGGTGCCGTCGGCGGCCACGCCCATGTCGCCGATGAGGATGCCGCGTACCGTGCCGTCCTCGTCGTGCAGCACTTCCTGGGCGGCGAAGCCGGGGAACACCTCGACGCCCAGCCCTTCGGCCTGCTCGGCCAGCCAGCGGCAAAGGTTGCCGGCGCTGATCACGTAGCGCTTCATGTCGCCGCCGGTGTTGTGCATGCTCTTGGGTACCAGGGCATTGGGCAGCTTTTGCGCCTTTTCGGCATCCTTGAGCAGGTAGACCTCATCGCGGGTGGCGGGGGTGGTCAGCGGGGCGCCACGCTCTTCCCAGTCGGGGAACAGCTCGGCCAGCGCGCGGGGCTCGAACACGGCGCCCGAGAGAATGTGGGCGCCTACCTCGGAGCCCTTTTCCACCACGCAGACGGTCAGCTCCTGACCGGCTTCGCCCGCCTGCTGCATCAGACGGCAGGCGGCCGACAGCCCGGAAGGGCCGGCGCCGACGATCACCACGTCGAAATCCATCGAATCGCGTTCTACTTGCTCAGACATGCCAGTCGCTCCTCCCTCGGCTTCGGCGTCGGAGCGGATGTGCCACCAACGTCGAAGGAAAATAAAACGGTCGTTTGCTTCTCGATATTCTTCATGATAGGCATAATAAACGACTCAGGACACCCCTACGATGCCAATGTGCTACGTTCCACGCTTCGGTCCGTTGCAAGGGGATTGTTGCCAAAGCCCAGGCTATGGCACATTGGCAGGGTTTTTTGATTCGGCACCTATCAAACGCTTGCATGAAACGGCATGCTGTGGAATGCGCGTAGGCCTGCTGACAGAATCGCGGAGTCGTTGATCTTCCCGGCACGCCATGGGCGTCAGCGAGTCCCTAACGAAAAGGTTCACCCATCGAACCAAGCGAGGACACCATGAAAGTACTCGTCGCGGTCAAACGCGTCATCGACTACAACGTCAAGATTCGCGTCAAGGCGGATCACTCCGACGTCGACCTCACCAACGTCAAGATGGCCATGAACCCCTTCTGCGAGATCGCTGTGGAAGAGGCCGTGCGGCTGAAAGAGAAAGGCGTGGCCACCGAGGTCGTCGCCGTGACCATCGGCCCCAAGGCCGCCCAGGAGCAGCTGCGCACCGCGCTGGCGCTGGGCGCCGACCGGGCCATTCATGTCGAGACCGAAGAGCGCGTCGAGTCGCTGGCCGCGGCCAAGCTGCTGGCCAAAGTGGTAGAAGAGGAGCAGCCCGGGCTGGTCATTCTCGGCAAGCAGGCCATCGACACCGACAACAACCAGACCGGCCAGATGCTCGCCGCACTGGCCGGGCTGCCTCAGGGCACCTTCGCTTCGGAAGTGGTGGTCGAGGGAGACAAGCTCCAGGTGACCCGCGAGATCGACGGCGGCCTGCAGACCGTCGAGCTGACCCTGCCGGCCATCGTCACCACCGACCTGCGCTTGAACGAGCCGCGCTATGCCAAGCTGCCCGACATCATGAAGGCCAAGAAGAAGCCGCTGGACGTCAAGAGCCCGGCCGACCTCGGCGTCGAGGTGGCCAGCAAGCTCACGCTGCTAAAGGTCGAATCACCGGCCGAGCGCAAGGGCGGCATCAAGGTGGGCTCCGTCGACGAGCTCGTGGACAAGTTGAAGAACGAAGCCAAAGTGATTTGAGGGAGCCGATCGCATGAGCATCCTGGTTTTAGCAGAACATCATGACGGCCAGCTCGCCGGTGCCACCGCCCATGTGGTTGCCGCAGCCAAGGCCATCGGTGGTGACATCGACGTGCTGGTCGCCGGCGAGAACGTCGGCGCCGTGGCCGAGGCGGCCGCCAAGCTCGATGGCGTGAGCAAGGTCCGCGTGGCCGACAACGCCGTCTACGCCCACCAACTGGCCGAGCCCATGGGCGCGCTGCTGGTCGAACTCGCCGGCGACTACAGCCACGTGCTGGCCGCTGCCACCACCACCGGCAAGAACGTGCTGCCGCGGGTGGCCGCGTTGAAGGACGTCAGCCAGATCTCCGAGATCGTCGAGGTGGTCGACGCTGACACCTTCAAGCGTCCGATCTACGCCGGCAACGCCATCGCCACGGTGAAAAGCGCCGACAGCCTCAAGGTGATCACCGTGCGCAGCACCGGCTTCGATGCCGTGGCTGAAGGTGGCAGTGCCGCCGTCGAGAGTGTCGATATCGTTGCCGACAACAGCCAGTCCTGCTTCGTCAAGCAGGAGCTGGCCCAGAGCGACCGTCCCGAACTGGCGGCGGCCAAGGTGGTCATCTCCGGCGGGCGCGGCATGGGCAGCGGCGAGAACTTCAAGCTGCTCGACGGCATCGCCGACAAGCTGGGTGCCGCCATCGGGGCCTCGCGGGCGGCGGTGGACGCCGGCTTCGTGCCCAACGACATGCAGGTGGGTCAGACCGGAAAGATCGTCGCGCCGGAGCTCTACATTGCCGTGGGCATCTCGGGGGCCATCCAGCACCTGGCCGGCATGAAGGACTCCAAGGTGATCGTGGCGATCAACAAGGACGAAGAGGCGCCGATTTTCCAGGTCGCGGATTACGGCCTGGTGGGCGACCTGTTCGAGATCCTGCCGGAGCTCGAGAGCAAGCTCTAAGCACCGTCAGTGAAGGTGAAAAGCCGGCCATGTGCCGGCTTTTTGCGTTGCGGCTCGATCAGGATTGTCTATAGGGAAATCTGTGCCTTGCCTATTAGCGTAAATGCTCACTCTTTGCCATGCTTGGTGGATGCAGTCATGGGGATATCCCGGAATCCGCTGCTTTCATGGAGGAGTAAACATGCCGCATACACTGCCTGACCTTCCCTACGCCTACGATGCGCTGGAACCCCACATCGACGCGCTGACGATGGAGATTCACCACTCTCGCCACCACCAGACCTACGTCAACAACCTGAATGCCGCTCTGGAGGGAACGGGCCTGGAAGACATGCCGGTCGATGAGCTGCTCGCCAATCTCGATCGCGTGCCGGCCGACAAGCGCCAAGCGGTGATCAACAACGGCGGTGGGCACTCCAACCACACCATGTTCTGGCAGATGATGTCGCCCAACGGGGGTGGCCAGCCCAAGGGCAAGGTGGCCCAGGCCATCGACAGCGAGCTGGGCGGTTTCGAGGCCTTCAAGGATGCCTTCACCAAGGCGGCCCTGGGACGCTTCGGCAGCGGCTGGGCCTGGCTCAGCGTAACTCCGGATAAGAAGCTGGTAGTGGAGAACACCCTCAACCAGGACAGCCCCATTTCCAACGGCAACACCCCAGTGCTGGGCCTGGACGTGTGGGAACACGCCTACTACCTGAAGTTTCAGAACAAGCGTCCTGACTACATCGCCGAGTTCTTCAATGTGATCAATTGGGAAGACGTGGAGCATCGCTATCAGCAGGCCACTTCTTGATCCCAGGTTTACTTCGCGAGACCAGCGCCGCAGCCCCAGGCTGCGGCGTTTTCGTTGGTCGGTTGTTAGGCGGCCACGGTTCGTCCCGCCGTATGTCGCTTGGCAGACGTTCGCGATTCCACTCAGTGCGCCACGGCGATGCGGTGGCTGCCGCTGGGATGGGGCATGACCTGCATCGGCAGGCCGTAGATGGCTTCCAGCGTGGAGCCGGTCATGATGCGCTCGGGAGAGCCGTGGGCCAGCACCCGACCGCTGTGCAGGGCGAGCAGCTCGTCGCAGTAACGCGAGGCCATGTTGATGTCGTGCAGCACGATGATCACGCACAGCCTGAGCTCGTCGCACAGTTTACGAATCAGGCTCAGCACTTCCATTTGATGCGCGATGTCCAGGGCCGCCAGTGGCTCGTCGAGCAGCAGGAAGCGGCTTTCTTGAGCCAGCAGCATGGCCAGCCATACGCGCTGGCGTTCGCCACCCGAAAGCGTATCCACCAAGCGGTCGGCAAAGGCCTCGGTGTGACTGAGTTCGATGGCCCGCTCTATGGCGGCCTTGTCCGTGGACGATTGGCGTCCCAGCAGGCCGTGCCAGGGATAGCGACCAAAGCCGATCAACTCGCGGCCAATCAGGTTTTCTGCGCTGGGCAGGTGCTGTGGTAGATAGGCAACTCGGCGGGCAAACTCACGCTGTCCCCAGCTCTCGAGTGGTTTTCCATCGAGCAGGATTTGGCCCCGGCTGGCGGGTTGCTGCTGGGCGAGCAGCTTGATCAGCGTCGATTTGCCCGACCCGTTGTGACCGATCAAACCGTAGACCTTGCCCTCCGAGAAGGCGTGGCTCACCGGTTGGAGCAGGCGTTTGCCGTTGACCTCGAAGCAGGCGTCCTTGACCTCTAGCATGTTGGATTCCTTGCATGAAGAATCGACTACCAGCCCAGCCAGCTGCGAAGGCGTTGTCCCGGTGACGATGCTCGATTGGTAGCAACATTGTCGGCAGTACCCGAGAGCTGAGCCATGGCTTCCTTGAGCGGAGCCATGATGGCTTCGAGATGGTGCTGGCAGAGCTGGCGGTCAAGAGCGGCAGGGCACTGGGCCATCAGCAGGCCGCAGTGATAAACCGCAGTGTCCAGCGACTGCAGGACCTGTTTGAAAGGCACTGCCTCCCTGCGGCAGCGCTGCAGTTCGCTGAGGAGCATGCGCAGCATCTGGGCATCCAGCCAACAGGGCGTGTCATCCCGCTTCGGTGAGGTGGCCACCGAGTTGTGCACGGCCTGGAAGGAGACGTGCAGGAAGACGCACGTGTAGTAGAGCTGGGAGCGTTCCGCAGTCATGGGGCACCATAAAAAATCTCAATGAGATTGATTTGCATTTTGATCGATGGGCAGTGCCATGTCAAACTCAGGCCGCCAGTCGATCCTGACCGTGTCTGGGCCCGCTCGTCAGCCACGAGCGGGCCGCAACGGCAGCCAACGGGGGCACAGGCAAGACGTGTCAGATCGCCTGGACCCAGCGTGGCTCGGCTGTGGGGTGCCATTCGATGGGGCCATTGTCCTCCTGCAGGTCGAAGGCCTGGTGGCCGGCGACATGGTTGAGGATCGTTGCCGAGCGCCAGGCCATCAGTGACAGCTGAGGCTCCGCGATGCCGTGGCTGTGACGGCCGGCATTGACCGCATAGATGCGGTGCGTAGTAGGCCCGTCCCAGCTCGCTTCGAAGTGGGGACCCAGCACCAGCTCGCCATGGGCATCGCGTTGCAGGCGCGGGGCCAGGTCGGCGAGACAGTCCGGCAGGTGGGAACAGAAGCCGGTGGCGAAAACGATGACATCGGCATTGAAGCGTTCCTTCCCGCCGCTGAGCCCATGCGTGGTGGTCAAGGTGAAGCCGAGGCCACTGCGCTCCAGGGCGATGGCCTCGCGGTGAGGAAAGAGCCGTGCCCAGCGGGGCTCGCCGAGCACGTCGAAGCGGTGGTAGAGCTCGCGGTAAAGCGTCTGCAGGACGGCCGGGGTGATGCCATCGCTGGCCAGTTTTTGGGCCGCCACCTCACGCTCACGGATCTCGCGGGGCAGCGCGTGGAAGCTGCGCGTGTAGTCCGGCGTGAAGTACTCGTTGGTGAAGGCGGTTTCATCGAGGGGTTCGAAATTGCGTCGTCGTGAGATCCAGTGCAGCTCCCGCGGCTGGCCCCAATGGCCGCGCAGGGCATTGAGGAAGATGTCGGCGCCGCTCTGGCCACCGCCGACCACCACCACGCGGCGTTCGTTGAAGTCACGCCGGCTCCTGGCGATCTCGGCGGCGTGCAGGCAGTGGGGCCCACGCAGCGCCTCGGCAAAGTCCGGCAGCCAGGGGCGCTTGCCGGTACCCAGGCAGAGATGGCGGGCACGGTAGTCGTCGGCATCGGTGCGCAGCCGAAAGCCGCGCGCATCGAGCCGCACCTCGCGTACCTCCTCGCCGAGCGCGACGTTGTCCAGACGCCGGGCAGCCCAGCCCAGGTAGTCGGAAAATTCGGCGCGGCTGACGGTACCCAGCTCGGCGTTGAGGAAGCGGTAGAAGCGGTGGTGCTCGACCAGGTAGCGCAGGAAGGAGTGGCGGCTGTCCGGTGCCACGGCGGTGACCAGGTCCTTGAGAAAACCGGTCTGTAGATGGGTGTCGGGAAGCATCAGCCCAGGGTGCCAGGCCGGGTCGCGGCGGCGCTCGAAGAAGCGCGTGGCGAGCCGTGGCAGATGAGAGTCGGCCAGCGCGGCGATGCTCAGGTTGAAGGGGCCGGCGCCCAGGCCGGCCAGGTCGAGAACGTGGGAGTCAGACATGGGACACCTCCTGTGTCTTGGCGGCGCCGGCTGAATCGGCCGGCAGACGGACGAAGTGCAGCGGGTTGTCGACGTGCAGTTCCATCTCGGCGAGCATGCGTTCCGCAGCCGCGTCGGTGGCATGCAGAAACTTGGCGCGATTGAGCGTCAGGCGCAGGATGCGCGGGGCGAACAGTTCGAAGCGGGTGAAGCGTTCGGCCAACTCGGGATGTCGATCCCGGTAGGCGGCGAGCACGTCACCACACAGGCGATAGAAGCACGTCTCCGAAACCCCGCAGGCTGCGGCGTGAGGGGCAATGAAGCGCAAGGTAGTGACGAAATGCCCGGTCTGCAGGTCATGGATCAGCTTCTCCGGAGGCAGGCGCACCGTGACGCTCTTGAGCTCGGCGGGCAGGTCGTGGGCCTCGGGGAATTCCTCGTCGACCAGCCGCAGGTCGCCTTGAAAGTCCTTGAGGGCCAGGCGGTGGGGCCAGCCGTCACGCAGGACCAGGGTCAGATTCTGGCCGTGGGCGATCAGTGACACGCCGTAGCGGCACATCAGGTGCCACAGCGGCACCAAGGTGACCTCGAACATCCGAGTGAGCCAGGCCTGTGCAGCCTGAGGGGCGTGAGCACCGGCAGCCGTCAGGTAGGCGGCGAGCCAGGGGCGCCCCTGCTCGTCGACCTGCATCAGCTCGGCCATCAGCAGCGCCTGCTCGTTGGCTGCCAGTCGTGGTGCCAGTGACTCGCGCCAGATCACCCCGAATAGCTCGCGGTAGCGATAGGGCGACTGCGGCAGGCGGGCATACTGCTCATGTGGCAGCACGGCCCCTGCGGGCTCGGCGAGGATCTCCAGGTTCACGCGGGCGAATTCCTCGTCGTCGTGTGCCCGGGCCTTCAGCCAGGCCGAGGCGGCGGGGCCGGCGAGCAGAAAGCGGCCGGGAATGCCACGATAGCAGGAGGTGTTCATGATGGTCAGCGGCAGCTTGATGTCGTAGGCCGCTGGCCGGCTGACGTTGGTCAGGGTGCGCAGCGATTGCTGAGGCACGTAGCTGTCGCCGAATTCGCCGAGGTAGACCAGGCGACGGTGGGCGATGTCGGCGGTGTGCAGGGGGCCGAGCCACTGCTGCCACTGCCAGGGGTGAACCGGCAGCAGCCGATAGCTGGCAGGGGCAGTCACCCGCTGGGCGAGGGCCTGGTACAGCCGGGCCTTCTCCGACTCGGCCAGCGCCGAGTCGAGCAGGGGAGCGGCGTCGATGGGGCCGCCACCGCACTCCAGGGCATCGGCGGCGATGGCCACCCAGGCGAGGCGGAAGGCGTTGCCATGCTCCGGGGCGTAGCGTGCCAGGGCCTCCAATCCCCAGCCGCGGCGGCCCTTGTTGAAGAGAAACTTGGGATGGCCGTCGAGCAGGCGTTGACGTTGCGGCTCGGGCAGCAGGATGGCCTTATCGGCGCTCAGTCCGCGGCGGGCTTCGCGCAGCCGGCAGTCGGCGCGAAGGGTGGCGAACAGGTCCTCCAGATGTTCGGCGACCTGGGCGTCGTTCATGCCGAGCAGCGGTGCCAGAGCGAGGAGAAAGTCGGTGGCTTCCAGGGTGACGCCGGCGGGGGGCTCCAGGCTGGAGGGGTCGACCCGGGGGTGTCGCCATAGATTGGGGCTGGCCTGAAAGCGCCAGACCCCGCTCTCGCCCAGGTCGAGCCGCTGGCGGTCGCCGTCGTTGGTCAGCACGATGACCTGCTCATAAGCCAGCTCACCGATCATCTTGGCGATCAGCTCGCGATTGACCGTTTCCCAGTGCGGCGTCAGACAGATATCGAGCGACTCCATCACAGCACCTCCCGGAAGAAGCGTTCACGCTGCCCCATCACTAGGCTGGCCCGCTTGTGGGGGAAGTCGAAGTCGCGCAGCCGTGTCAGGCCCAGGCGCTCGAGGTGGCGGAACAGGCGGTGATTATCGTGGCGTGGTTCCAGCACCAGGCGACGGGTGCGCGGCTCGGCGAGGTAGGCGTAGTGGGACAGCCCACCCAGCCAGGCATCGACGAAACGGGCCCCGCGAACGTCCTCTTCGCCTACCAGCAGGTGCAGACCGCGGTCGAAGGAGGCCCAGGGGTAATAGGGGGCGAGTCGGTCCTCGGCGGCCCAGTAGAGCTCGAAATAGCCGAAGGGGCGGCCGTCGAACTCGCCGATCAGCGGCAGAGTGTGCGGGTCGGCGTGTCGCTGCACGATGAAGTCGGCGAGTTCGCTGGCGGGCCATGCCTGCTCCCAGAACTCCGCGACCCGCGGCAGGTGCATCCACTGCACGAAGCGCTCGAGGTCGCGATCGAGCTCGATCAGGCGCAGCGAGAAGGTGCGCCCGAGGCGTGGATCGGAGCGCCGATAGACGAGGCCGCTGGGCTTGGCGGGACGCCTGGGATGGCCGTTACCGCTCTCGAAGAGGGTCTGTTCAGGGCGGGTGGGGGGATGCCTCAGCCAATCCCAGGGTTGTTGATAGAAATCTCCACGCAGCACGCGGCCACCGCCGAGTGCCTCGACCAGCCGGGGCCAGTCGGCATGCTCCTGCCAGGCGGCCGGCTCGAGGATCAGCAGTGCCAGCTCGGGATGGTGAGCGAAGGCGGCATCGATGCGCTCGATCAGCGATTCCGTCGTCGTATCGCGCTCCAGACGGGCGGCTGCGTCCTGCAGCGGGACGATGTCGGTACGTGGCGGGGTGTCTAGAGTGATGCTCATGCCGGGACTCCTTGGTGGCGAGCGGTGGCGGTAGTGGCCGCCAGGGGGTTGTCCAGTGGCAGATAGAGGCGCGCCGGCTCGGCGAGGGTGGCCTCGTTGACGCCGCTCAGGTAGCAGAAGAAGTTGCCTTTGACCTCCAGCCGGGCGGCATGCAGGGCGTGGTCCAGGCAGTCGAGATCGCCATCGAGCCGTGTGCGCAGTCCTTCGAGATGGACGCTCAGATCGCGTAGCACGAGGGCTTCGTCGACCAGGCCGTCGGCCGCCAGGGCGCTGATGACGGCAAAGGTGGAGTTGATCAGCAGGTAGTAGAGGAAGTAGCGCCGCAGGGCAGCCTGTGGCCAGTGGTTCTCCGGCGGCGCGAGTTGCGGGTGCCGTTCGAGGAAGCGGTCGCCCACGCCGCTGCCCTGGCAGTCGCGGTAGAACATGCCCACCGGCCAGCCATCGTCGAGCCGTAGCACGATGTTCTGCTGATGGGCCAGCAGCACGATACCGTCCTCCACGGCGAGGCCGAACAGGGGTGTCAGCACGCGTTCGCAAAAGGCACCGAACCAGCCGCGTGCGACCTGAGGCAGCGGCTCGCCCAGCGCCTGGGCCTTGGCACGCAGGCGCGCTGCGAGCAGCGTCTGGCGGCCGGGGCCGAGCGGCTGCTGCGTCAAGGTGGCCAGTACCACTGTCTCGGTTTCCGCCGCCCCGAGTAGCAGGTTCTCGCGCAGTACCACCAGGCTGGCGGGGTCGACGTCACCCTTGGCATCGAGCCAGCCCAGCCAGGCCGGTTCCTGCATCACGGCGAAACCGGGAAAGCGCCGGGCCACGCCGAGCTCGCGCATCCAGCGGTCCAGATGCAGGCCGCGTCGGACCTCCTTGAGGCTGAGCAGGCGCAGCGAGTTGGTCAGGCGAGCCGACAGCGAGCCCTTGACCATCCAGGAGGCTCGGGGCGCGTAGAGTGAGCGGTGCGACGAGGTCGGCAGCCACTCCGCGGCGCTGTTGCCAAGCCACAGCAGTTGACCACGTCGCTCCTGTGCCTGGACCCAGGCTTGGCGGCGCAGTTGCAGTGCCTGCCAGGGATGCATGGGCAGGGCGCTGAAGCCGGGCGGCAGGCGGGTGGCCAGGTTCGCTGGCAGCAGCTCGAGGGCGAGGTCGGCAGCGGTGATGTCGCGGCTGGAGTCGCCGGCTGCGAGCGGTGGAGCCACCGCCCACCAGGCGAGACCGAAGCGGGCGCGGTGCTCGGGGCAGAAAGCGCGTGCCTCGGCCTCGCTGAACGGGGCCCGGGACTTGGGGGCAGGGTGGAAGGCGTGACCGGCCAGCAGGCCCTGCTCCGCCTCGGCGAAGGTCAGCGGGCCGTTTTGCAGATGAGCGAGATCGTCCCTGTCATCGAGGCTGGCCCGGGTATTGGCCCGACTTTCCAGTACCCGCTCGCGGAAGGTGTGACGGGCGGTGGCGTCGAGCGGTCCCACCAGGGCCGGTGTTGCCAGAATGTGCTCCAGGGCGGTGGCGAAATCGACCGTCTGGGAGGCACCCTCCTTGCACCACAGGATGGGCCACTGGAAGCGGCATTCGCCGCTGGCACTGCGGTGCCGTAGTCGCAGTTGCAGCTCGCCTTCGGTGATGGGCAGACGCGCCACTTCCCCGTGGCCGGTGGTATCGAGTCGCCAGGCGCGGGTCTCGCGCAGCAGGGCATTGAAGAAGCAGCTCGCGGCTGGGTCGACCTCGTTCAGGGGAGCGGCATCGGTAGTTGTCGCCATGGGAACCTCCGTGTTGATAAATAAAAGGCTAATGATAATCATTAGATCTTTGTGTCGTGTCGTGGCTCCTTGCGGCCCGCATGTTGGGCATGAGTCAGTCGTGGGTGGGCGTGACCCGCGAGGTCGCCGGCATGATCCGGAAGTGGTTCCTGGTCATGGGAACGAACAGCACGAGGACGCAGGCGGCGGCGAGCGACAGCGGCAACAGGTGAGCGGCGGCGGCCAGGCTGACCGTCAGTGTCGCGGCGCCGTAGCCCAGGGTATGGGCCATGGCCAGCAAGCCGGCGCTGGCACCCGGGGAGCGCTGACGCGTAGCGGCGTCGGTATATCCGGGCACGGCCAGGGCGGCGCCGACGCTGGCGATCATGACGCCCAGGCCGAAACTGGCCGGGCCGATGGCCATCGTCAGCACTCCGTAACCGGTCACCAGCCCCAGCGCCCCCAAGGCCAGCAGGGCATAGCCGGACAGTCGACGGTGACGAGTGATACCCAACTGGATGGTCAGGGCACACAGTGCACCGAGCGACAGCAGGATCCCCATCAGGTGGCCGGCCCGGGTGGCGTCGATGTCGAGCCTGCCCTGCAGGGCACCGGGAAGGCCCAACTGCATCAGCGATACTGACATCGCCAGCAGCAGTGCAATGGCCAGGCAGGGCAGCAGATCAAGGGTGCCGCGTGGCAGTCGAGCGGCTCGACTGGCGGCAAGCGGGAGCTGGGGAGTCGGGGCCGGTATCCCCCGGAGCAGCAGCAGGGCCAGCATGCCGCACAGCAGCATAACCACGAAGGGCGCATGGGCGGAAAGGCTCAGGCTGGCGGCGGCAATCAGCGGCCCAAGCAGGCGACCGCTGCTGAGTCCGGCGCTGATGGCGGCCAGCGCTTTGACCCGCTCCTCGCCGCCATGCAAGGCCAGCGACCACTGCTGGCAGGCCGGCACCATGCCCGAGACCGTCAGGCCGTACAGCACCCGTGCTGCCGCCACCAGGGCCAGCAGCGCGCCGTCGCTCAGCCAGCCGTGGGCCGCCGTCCACAGAGCGAAGCCGATCAGGGCGAAGCTGGTTACGTAGCCCAGCAGAGCCTGGATCACCACGCCGCGTGCCCCGTGACGATCGGCGATCCGCCCCCAGAAGGGACTGCCCAGCAGGAACAGCATCGAACCCAGCAGGATCAGACCGGCCCACTGCGACAGTGGCAGGCCGAAGCGTTCCACCAGCACCGGCAGCGCGACCAGCAGGCCGTTCTGGCCGAGGCCGAGCAATGCCGCACAGGCACTGATTCGCCACAGGGGAGGGAAGCGCATGATCGGCTCCTTGGTAAATACAATTGAGAATTGTTATTAGTTAAGCAATTGCCGTCAAGCTCGACAATGTATCGGCTTGTGAAGAGAGCTGGCTCGCGGGCAGGAAAAAGCCCACTGCGAGAGTGGGCTTGAGCGGGCGAACGGCATCGCAATGAGACGGGTCAGTAGTCCATCGACCAGGTCAGGCTGTAGGTGCGCCCGCGGCCCTGGTAGTCGTAGAGGTATTCCGGACCGTAGTAGGGTGAATAGAACATCGCCGCGCGCTGGCCCCACACCGTGGAGTAGCTCTCGTCCAGCAGGTTCTGCACGCCGAGGCTGAACTTGCCGAAGTCGGTCTGTCGGCTGAGCGCCAGATCCAGGGTGGTGTTGCCGTCGATCTTGCGCTCGGCGTCATCCTCCAGATCGAAGGTGTGGTTGGCCTGCAGGCGGGCCGAATGGACGTGGTCTCGCCAGCCGACGAAGGCGGTCGCCGAGGAGAGCGAGGCGTAGCGGGCATCGCGCTTCTCCCATCCGCCCTCGTCGTTCTCCTGCTCCGAGCGCACCAGGTGCAGGGTGCCGCCGACTTCGAGGCCGTCCGAGAAGTAGCGGGTCAGGGCACCTTCGATACCGTAGTCGCGCTTCCTGTCGTCGACCACGTCGACGCTCAGGTCGCCGCTGTTGATTTCCAGGGCCTTGTCGGACCAGGCGTAGTAGACCGCCGCCTGGGCCACCCAGTCGCCGCCCTGGTAACGCCAGCCGAGTTCGACCTGGTCGGTCTCGATGGCGGAGAGCGGGTTGCCGCCGACGCTGATGCCGGGACGGCCGTAATACTTGGCCGGATCGGGAAGTTCGAATCCCTGGCTGTAGCGCAGCCAGCTCTGGTGGCCGTTACCGAAGTCGTGGAGCGCGCTGGCGTTGAGCAGGGTGGCGTCGTAGTCGTTCTCGCCGCCGGGAATGCCGTTGAAGTCGTCGACCTCGACGTCGGAGTGCTGGCGCCTGACACCGGCCGATAGCTTGAGAGCATCGGTCGCCTGCCAGTCGACCTGGGCGAAGGCGGCGAGAGTGTCGACCCGGTAGCCGGGATAGCGTGGTGCGATGCCGGCCTGCTCCTGTACCAGCCCGCCGGTGGCGTCGGATACGGCCTTGTCGAAGGTCATCTGGCTGGCGTCGAAGCTTTCGCGATCGACATCCAGGCCGTAGATGAGGCCGATACGCTCGTTCAGTCGTGCATCGAACAGCGCCTTGAGGCCGCTGAGCTCGGTGTTCTGCTGGGAGGCGCGGAACTCGGAGCCACCGGCGACCGGGTAGGGGAAGGCCTGGAAGCTGGCTTCCTCCTCGCGATGGAAAGCCTGCAGATAGAAGTTCTGTCCCAGCAGGTCGGCGTGATGGTACTGCAGGTTTACCATCTTGCGATCGGTGGCCGGGTCGCGGTCGGAACGATAGCCGTCACGGATCTCGGCGTCCTCCAGACTGGGGCTGGTGGCGTCCAGATGGGGAAAGTAGACCCCACGATCCCCCTCGTAGCCCGAGCGGTAGAGCTGGGCAGCGAGTTCCAGGGTTTGAGCGTCATTCAGTTGGAAGGTGAGGTTGCCCAGCACGTCGATGCTGCGGTTGTCCTGCAGGTCGGTCTGAGCGAGATCGGGGAAGATCTCGTTGCCGCGACCGTCGAACTGGCGGCCATTGTCCTGGAAGGCGGTGCCGAGATAGGCCTGCACCCGTTCGTTGCCACCGCTGACCGACTGAGCGATCCGCCTGTCGAGATCGCTGCTGCGATTGAAGCCGGTGGTGACCCCGACCTCGGTGCGCCAATCCGGCCCACCGGCCCGACCCTTGCGGGTGATGATGTTGACGATGCCGCCGGTGGCGCCGCCGCCATAGAGACTGCTGGCTCCCGAGAGCACCTCGACGCGTTCGATGTTGAAGGGGTCGATGGCGTCGAATTGACGAGACAGGCCCCTAGAGCTGTTCATCGACACGCCGTCGATCAATACCTGCACGGTGCGGCCGCGCAGGTTCTGGCCATAGTTGGTGCGCCCCTCGGGGGCCATGTCGAGGCTGGGCACGAGCCTGCCCAGAGCGGTCTTGAGATCGGCGCCGGCTTCGATCTGCTGCTGCAGCTCCTCCTTTTCGATTATCCACACCGCGCCGGGTATCTGGCTGATCTGAGTGGGAGTGCGAGATCCCACTACCACCATGGTGTCCTGGTGTTCTTGGGCGTGAACGGTCATGGCCGCCGAGCCGGCAACCACGGTGAAACCGAGGGCTATGCGCTTCTTCATGGGGTTCCCTTGCCTGGAAGACTCGAGTAGTGGTGCTGTTGGATGGGAAAGAGTATCATTCACAAAAAAGATATCAATGATAATTGTTAGCGTTTGTTGATGGCCGATGAATCGATGGGCCAAAGATGAGCCACAAGGAGCCGCATGGCTGACGACAGGATGCCGCCGGGTACGGCAAGGGCCGCGGGAGAGGCGGAAATGACGGGGCGCACGATACGCGGCGGTATGCCGGCGCTGACCTGCTGGTTGCTGAGCCTGCCGCTGGTGGTGCTGTTCTGGCTGGGGCTGGAGGCCCAGGGGGGTATGGCGCTGGGCTTCCAGGCGCTGTGGTCGCCTTCGTTCGAGGATATCGACCAACTGCTGTTGCACTACGCCTGGTGGCCGCGACTCTCGGTTGCACTACTGGCCGGCGCTGGGTTGGCGTTGGCCGGGGCCCTGATGCAGCAGGTGCTGCGCAACCCGCTGGCATCGCCCACTACGCTGGGCGTGGCTTCCGGGGCCAATCTGGCGCTGATGACGGCCACCCTGATGGCGCCTGGGTTGCTGGCCATTGGACGCGAATGGGTGGCGCTGGCTGGCGGCGGACTGGCGGTGGGCCTGGTGTTCATGCTGGCCTGGCGGCGGGGCTTGGCACCGATCGTGGTGGTGTTGGCCGGGCTGGTGGTGAATCTCTACCTGGGCGCACTGGCCACGGCATTGCTGTTGTTCAATCACGAGGCGCTGTCGGGGCTGCTGATCTGGGGAGCCGGGTCGCTGGCCCAGAACGGTTGGGACGGCGTGGCGATCCTCTGGCCGCGGCTGGCCATCGCCGCTGTGGCGGCCTGGTTGTTGCTGCGCCCTCTGGCGGTGCTGGAGCTGGACGATGCCAGCGCCAGGAGCTTGGGGGTGTCGCTTACCTATCTGCGCTTCGCTGGCATGGGGCTGGCGGTGTTCATCACCGGCAGCATCGTCAGTGTGGTGGGGGTCATCGGCTTCATCGGTCTGGTAGCGCCCAATATCGTGCGCCTGGCCGGGGCGCGGCGTCTCGGCGAGCGGCTGGTGTGGGGCACGCTGCTGGGGGCGGTGCTGCTGGCCACTACCGATCTGCTGCTGCAGAGCCTTGCCGGCACGTTGCCGATGCTGATTCCCACCGGCGCGGTGACCGGTGCCCTGGGTGCGCCGCTGCTGCTGTGGTTGATCACGCGCCTGAAGCTGCAGGGTAACCGGGCGCCACAACCGCCGGCCGTGCTGGCCAGCCGACATCCCGCACCCGGGCGTCTGGCCTCTCGCCTGGCCATCGGTCTACTGTTGGCTGCCGCCCTGGGCCTGCTGCTGGGACAGGGGGTGAATGGCTGGTACTGGCTGTCGCCGGATCACTGGGGCGTGATGCAGTGGCGCATGCCCCGGGTGCTGGCGGCGGCAGCCAGCGGCCTGATGCTGGCGGTGGCCGGTACGCTTCTGCAGCGGCTCTCCGCCAATCCCATGGCCAGCCCCGAGGTGCTGGGCATCAGCGGCGGCTGTGCGATTGCCCTGATCCTGGGGATCTTCCTGCTGCCGGCGCCGACCAGCGGTGTGCTGGTCGGCATCGGCACCCTGGGGGCCTTTGCCACGCTGCTGATTCTGGTGGTACTCAATCGTCGCAGCGGCTTCGTGCCCGAGCGTCTGCTGCTCACCGGGGTGGCGGTAACGGCGCTGTTCGATGCGGTGCGCAGCGTGATGCTGGCAGGTGGCGATCCGCGCGGGCAGCAGGTGATCGCCTGGCTGGCGGGCTCCACCTACTACGTCGATCTCACCGGCGCCCTGGTGGTAGGGACCCTGGCTGCGCTGCTGACGTTGTTCACCCTGCCGCTGACCCGCTGGCTGGACATCCTGCCCCTGGGGGCGCCCACGACTCAGGCATTGGGCATTGCTCTCAATCGCGCTCGCTTGGTGTTGCTGCTGCTGGTGGCCCTGCTGACCGCCTGCGCGACCCTGGTGGTGGGGCCGCTCTCTTTCGTCGGGTTGCTGGCGCCGCATATGGCCAGGCTGCTGGGACTGTCCCGGGCGCGCCAGCATCTGCTGGGGGCGGCACTGGTAGGCATGCTGCTGATGGTGCTGGCCGACTGGGTGGGCAGTCAGATCATTTTCCCTTATGAAATTCCCGCCGGGCTGGTTGCCTCGCTGATCGGCGGCGCCTACTTCATGTGGGGGCTGCGGAGGCTGTGAGGGGTATCGATGCCCAGTGGATAGGGGATGGTTACAGGAGATACGCATGACGCACGTAGTCGAGCTCGTCACTCGCCAGGCGGATCCGGTCGAGGCGCTACTGGCGCTCTATCGTCAGCCGCCCCTGGATAGTCTCAAGGCCCCGGGGTTCGGTCCACCGGTGGTGGCCACGCTGCCTGGCAGTGCGTTGCTCGATCGGGCAACACTCGATGAGCTGTTGGCACGCTATACGGCCAGTTTCGGTGAGGGGGCAGATCGTATGGCGGCAGCGTCGGTCTGGTCGAAGTATCTCTTCAGCCTGGTCTCGATACCGGCCCTGGTGGCCAATCTGCTGTTGGGGCGTGAGCTGCCGGTGAGTCCGGAACAACTGTGCGTCGAGCTAGGCGGCCGGGGCGAGGCAACTCGCCTGTGGCTGCGTGATGGCGGCGCTTCCCTGACGTCACTTTGCTTCGAGACCCGCTTCGCGACGCTGTTCGATGATTTTTGTACGCCTCTGATCGAGACGCTGGCCGAGCGCTCGGGGCTTTCGCCTAAGGTGTTCTGGAGCAATCTGGGCCACTACGTGGAATACGTGGGGCAGCTGTGCTCACGACATCCCTTCTTCATCGCGGCCGGGGAGCCGTTGCTGCGCTTTCTCGACACCAAGACGTTTGCCGACGGACGGCGCAACCCGCTCTTCCAGCCGGTGCGCTACCTCGAGCTGAGCGGTGAAGCACCGGCTCGGGTGCGGCGGTTGTGTTGCGTCAAGTATCGCCTGCCAGGCGAGCCGCTGTGCGGCGGCTGCCCGTTGAAGCCCGAGCACCGCCCCAATAAGCGGCTGCGGTGAGCATCGGGAGCGTCGGGTGCCTTTCGGGATAGCATCTAGGAATCGGCGAGCGCGCCAGCGAGCAGCTCGGCGAAGCGCTGCGCCGAGGGCAAGGCGCCAAAGCTCCAGACCGGCGGTAGCGTGATCATGCTGCCGTCACGCACGCTGGGTAAATGCTGCCATAGCGCACTGCGGCTAAGCTTGTCCTCTACCCCGATGGGGTAGGGCTCGACCACGACGAGTTGTGCGTCGAGGTCGAGCAGTCGTTCGAGACCGACGAGACTGAAGCCCCAGGTGTTGGTCTCGCCCTGCCAGGCATTCTCCAGGCCCAGGCGGTCCATCACGGCCTGGAACAGACCGTGCTCACCGAAGACCCGTACATGCCGTTCGTCCATGAACTGAACGACCAGCAAGGGGGAGGTGTCGTCCGGTAGCGTCTGGCGTAGGGTCTCGAAGCGTGCCTCGGTGGCGGCAATCAACGCTTCGGCTTCATCCTGGCGACCGTAAGCGGCGCCAAGCTCGCGAGTGAGGTGAAGAACCTGACTCCAGGTAGCGCCCTGAGGTGTGTAAATCGCCCATGTATCGACCGTGCCGATCCTCTCGAGTCGAGGCGCCAGGTAGCCGAACATCGGGGAGATGAGAATGTGCGCGGGGTCGAGCTGAGCCAGCAGTTCGACATTGGGCTGTGAGCGAAGCCCGATATCCATGACGCTTCCCGGTAGTCGAGGCTCGCCGACCCAACTGTGGTAGTCGCTTACCTGAGCGACTCCGTCGGGAGGTATGTCCAGAGCGACCAGCGTTTCGGCCAGAGTCCAGTCGAGAGCGACAAGGCCTGCGTTGGCACCGGCTGCCGCGGCGGCGGTATCGTCATGGGGCTGGGCACAGGCCAGTGCCGGCAGGGTCGAGCCGAGCATTGCCGACGCCAACCAGGCAATATGTGTCTTGAGGGTCATGCAAAGCCATTCCTTTGCTTGGTGTTGGGCTGTCGCGTCGCCTGTGGAAAGCGATTGAAAATTGTTATTAAAAACCATTCGCGCGCATTCTGTCTTCCACCGAGTAGTGATCTGCAGGGAAAGAGGTGCTCGCAACAATATTGATAACTGTTATCATTTATGGCATCGTCATGCGCTTTGCTGGAAGCGTCTGAGCGTTTTTCATGCAGTATCAGCGCTTCTCTGTGTCACGCCGTTCAGCCGGGAGTTAGCACGTGAGACCGTTTCGCCATCCATGCCTCTGGGGGGCTGTGCTCGGGTTGGGCTTGGTCGCCTCGGCGTCCGCCGACTCTGCGTTATATCAAGAGTCGCGCGAGGCTCAGCGCAGCCAGGCCGAGCTTCAGGTGCGCATCGACGCCGCCGATGACGAGACCCGCGCCATGCTCGAGGAGCTGCGCGAGCTGGAGCGCGCCGAGCGCCGCCTGACGCGTGAGAACGCCGAACTCGCACCGCGCAACGAGCGCCTGGCCGAGACGCTGGATCGCCGTGAGGTGGCAATCGATACCCTGGCGGAGACCCGTGAAGCCTTGCCGGTGCTGGAGGAGCGTCTGATCGAGCGGCTTGAGCAGTGGGTCGATGGCGACATGCCGTTCCTGCGCGAAGAGCGGCTGGCGCGGGTCGCCAGCCTGCGCTCTCAGGGCGAGGCACTGTCCGGCGCCGAGCGATGGGAGCGGATCGTCTCGGCGTGGCGCGCTGAGCTCGATTACGGTCGTGAGGTCGATGCCTGGCGCGGCTATCTCGGCGAGGGCGACTCGCGCCGCGAGGTGGATTACCTGCGGCTGGGACGCGTGGGCTTCTATTACCTGACCCCGGATGGACGCGCCGGGCGCGTCTGGCAGGCCGACAGCGGCAGTTGGGCACCGCTGAACGAGGCTCAGCGCCGCGAGGTTCGCAACGGCTTGCGTATCGCTCGCGACCGCCGGGCGCCGGAACTGCTTACGCTGCCGGTTTCGCAGCCGCTCGAACGGGCTCCGGAGGGCGACGCATGAAGACCTTGTGCCACTCGTTCTCTTTCACGGCCGGCTTGCTGATCGCCCTCTTTCTGACAGCTCCGGTCATGGCTCAGTCCGAGCCGCTGACTACTCTGCGCGCCGAGCGTGAGGCCGCCGAGGCCCGCGACCAGGCGCGCCTGGCCGAGCTGCTGGAGGATCGGGGCGCCCTGGAAACCGCGCTCGAGGAGGCCCGTGCCGCCCATGCGCAGGCCGAGACGCGCAATACTGAGCTACAGGCTGAAGCCGAGGTGCTGAGCCAACGGCAGGCCGAGCTCGAAGCGCGTCAGCAGGAGCAGGGAGACGACTTGGCGGCGATCCTGGCTTCACTGCAGCAGCACAGCGGTGAGCTGCGCGACAGCCTGGCCGATAGCTGGCTGGTCGTGCGGGGTGCGGGGCTGCCGTCGCGGCTCGACGATGCCGAGGTGCTCGAGCTCGCCCATCTCGAGGAGTTCGCCGACCGCCTGGTGGCGCTGACCGCCGATACCGCCCGGGTGGTTCGCTTCGAGGCGCCGGTGGCTGCTGCCGATGGTGTGATCGCGCCGCGTGAGGTGATCCGGCTGGGCGACTTCACTGCCTTCACCGAGGGACATCTGCTGCGTCGCGGTGCCGACGACCAGGCCCTGTCGGTAGTCGAGCGCACCCCGCGGGAAGTGGCCGCCAGCCTGGCCGCGTTCCATGCCGGTGAGTCGCGCTCGCTGACCTTCGACCCTACCCGTGGTCAGGTCATGGCGGCGCTGGCCCAGCGGCCGAGTCTGGTCGAACGCTTCCACCAGGGCGGGGCGGTCGGCTACGTGGTAGTGGGGCTCGGCGCTCTTGGCCTGCTGGTCGCCCTGCTGCAGTACGCTTACCTGCTGAAAGTGACGCTGGCCATGCGCCGCCAGCTGCGCGACCTCACCACGCTGCGCGAGGACAACCCGCTCGGGCGTGTGCTGCTGCGCTTCCGCGCACTGCGCGACGATCCCGTGCCGGAGGCGCTCGAGGCGCGCCTCGACGAAGCGGTGCTGGCCGAGCTGCCGCGCCTGGAGCGTGGCCAGCCGCTGGTCAAGCTGCTGGCGGCAGTGGCGCCGCTGCTGGGTCTGCTGGGCACCGTTACCGGCATGATCGTGACCTTCCAGGCGATCACCGTGTTCGGCACCGGCGACCCGCAGCTGATGGCCGGCGGCATCAGCCAGGCACTGGTGACCACGGTGCTGGGACTGATCACCGCCGTACCGCTGCTGTTCGCCCACACCGCCCTGGCCGGGCGCAGCCGCCATCTGGCGGGCCTGGTCGAGGGGCAGGCCAGCGCCGCCCTGGCCGAGCAGCTCGAACAGCGCCCCCACGGACCCGATGTCGCGACCGGGAGCGCACGCCGCGATGCCGCCTTGGCTTGAGACAGGGGGCCTTGAACCGCTCCAGCGTCTGGTCGAGGCCGGTGGCGTGGTGCTGGTGGTCATCGCCCTGGTGGCGATGCTGCTGTTCAGCCTGGCATTGGAGCGGGTGTGGTATTTCCGCCTCACCTACCGCCGGGCCAGACGCGCCCTTATTGCACGCTGGGCGGCGCGCCAGGACCACCTGAGCTGGAGCGCCCTGACCCTGCGCGAGGTCTGGGCGCGCGAGCTGATCGGACGCCTGCGCCGTCCGCTGCCGTGGCTCAAGCTGCTGGTGGCGCTGTGCCCGCTGCTGGGTCTGCTGGGCACCGTGACCGGCATGATCGCCGTGTTCGACAGCCTGGCGATGACCGATACCAGCCAGGCCCGCGCCATGGCCGATGGCGTGGCCCGCGCAACCCTGCCGACTTTGACCGGCATGGCGGTGGCGGTGGTGGGGCTGCTGTTCACCAGCCGCCTCGAGCAGATCATTCGACGCGAGGACCAGCGGCTGCACGACCGTCTGGCCCGTGCCGTGGAGGATACCGATGCGTAGACGCCGAGTTGGCGCCGACGACGGCGAGGCCAGCGAGGTCAACCTGACCCCGATGCTGGACGTCGTCTTCATCATGCTGATCTTCTTCATCGTCACCACCAGCTTCATCAAGGAGAGTGGGGTGGAGATTGAGCGGCCGGAATCCAGCGCCGCCACACCGCGGCCCGATGCCCAGGTGATGGTCGCCATCACGCCCGAAGGGGCGGTGTGGGTCGATGGCCGTGCGGTGGATCTGCACCGCGTGGGTAACGAGGTGGCCGGGCTGGTGAGCGAAGAGGGCTCGGTGGTGATCCAGGCCGACCGCGACTCCACCACCGGCCTGTTGATCGAGGTGATGGACCGCATTCGCGAGGCCGGCGTGGAGCAGGTGGCCGTCGCCGCCAGTCGGAGTCGGTCGTGACGCGCATCCCTCTCTCTTCGCTTGGCGGGGTGGCCCTGGCGTTGCTGCTGTTCTGGCTGCTGGCACTGCTGGTGGCACCGCCGGAGGAGGAGTTCGACGTCGTCGATGTCAGCATGACCATGAGCATGGTCGAGGCGCCGGAGCCGGTGCAGGAGGAGACGATCGAGCCCAGTGCCGAGCCACCGCCCCCGCAAGTAGAGGCCACTCCACCTCCGCAGCCGGAGCCGCTGCCGCCGCTGGAGAGTTCGATCGCCATGCCGGAGCCGGAGCTGCCGCCGGAGCCCATGGAGCCGGTAGAGCTCGACGCCACGCTACCCGAGCTTGCCGAGGCGCAGCCCGAACCGCCGCCTGAGCCGAAACCGGAACCGCGGCCCCAGCTCGAGCCGGCCCCTGCGCCACAGCCGGCCCCAGCGCCTGCGGCAGCGCCCAGCGCTGCGCAGGAGGGGCCAGTCACCGAGCAGGCGGCGCCTGCCGAGTCGGGTCCGGTGGACGTGGGTGAAATAGCGCCGACCAGCCGCGTGCCGCCGGAATATCCATCACGCGCCCAGCGTCGAGGGTTGGAAGGGCATGTGGAGCTGCAGTTCCTGATCCGTCCAGACGGCAGCGTCGACCGTTCGTCGATCCGCGTGGTCGAGTCGCAGCCGCGTAATGTCTTCGATTCGGCTGCCGAGCAGGCCGTGGCGCGCTGGCAGTTCGAGCCGGCCAGCGGTGTGCGCCGGGCGCGGCAACGTCTCGAGTTCCAGCTGAGGTAAGGCCATGAAGATGCGAGCCGCGATTCGCCTGATCGTCTGTGTCGGCCTGCTGCTGACCGCCGCGGCGCAAGCCGATGCACCGGCACTTTCTGGCGACATCATCGCCGATCTGGAGCAGCTCCAGCGTCAGCTGCAGCAGGGCGAGCATGACAGCGTGGCCGAGCGCGCACGCTCGCAGGCACAACGTTTGGAAGGTGGCAACACCGCCGACCGCTGGGCCGCTGCGCTGTATCGCCAACTGGCGGCGGGGGCGGAAGCCGGGGCAGGGCGCAGCGAATCCGCTGCCGATCAGCTGCGCCAGGCGCGGCGGGTGCAGGAGGCGCCGCTCTCTCAGCGCGACCGCTGGCTGCGCGAGGAGGCACGTTTGCGCTTGGCCTCGGGGCAGACCGAAGAGGCGGTGGCGCTGTGGCTCGACTGGCATGAACGCCACGCTAGCAGCAGCGATGACCGCTGGCGTCTGGCGCGTGCCCTGGCGGAGCTGCAACGCTGGGAAGAGGCCGCGGGTTGGGTCGAGCGTGCGCTGGCGGATGACCCTGCTCCCGATGAGCGACGTCAGATGCTGGCTGCCAGCGTGTTCCAGCACGCCGGGCGCGGCGAAGAGGCCCTGGCCAGGCTGGAGGCTACCCTGGGGGCCGAGGCTCCGCCCGAGGCCTGGCGACGGGCGGCGGCACTGGCCCAAGGGTTGGGCGATGCCCAGCGCGCTGCGGCCATCTGGGAAGCCGGCTGGCGTCTGGGAGTACTGAAGGGAGAGACGGACCTGCGTCAGCGCATCGAGCTGCACCTGATTGCCGGCACGCCGGCCCGGGCTGCGGAATATCTCGAAGCGGCGGTGGCCGACGAGGTGCTGCCCGACACCCTGGACAATCGGCGCCTGCTGGCCCGCGCCTGGGAGCAGGCCCGCGACCGCGAACGGGCGCTGGAGGCCTGGCGCGAGGTGGCACAGCGCAGCGAGAAAGGCGATGACTGGCAGCGCCTGGCGCTGCTGGCCAATGGCTGGGGGCGGCTCGAGCTGGCGCAGGAGGCGATGCAGCAAGCCCAGCGCCGCGGGGCGGAAGTCGACCCACACTGGCTCTCGACTCGCTAGCAAGCCGAGCGCCAGTGGGTCAGGAATGGCTCAGAGTTCGAACTCGGTCCACACCGGGGCGTGGTCGGAAGGACGCTCCATGCCACGCAGGTCGTAGTCGATGCCGGCATCGCGCACGCGCTCGGCCAGCGGTGCCGTGACCAGGATATAGTCGATGCGCAGGCCGCGCCTGGGCTCGCGTTCGAAACCGCGGGAGCGATAGTCGAACCAGCTGAAGCGGTCGTCCACCTCTGGGTAACGCACCCGATAGCTGTCGCTGAGTCCCCATGCCTTGAGCGTGCCGAGCCACTCCCGCTCGATCGGCTGGAAGCTGGTCTTGCCTTCGCGCAGCCAGCGCTTGCGGTTGTCCTCGCCGATGCCGATGTCGATGTCCTCGGGGGAGATGTTGAAATCCCCCATCACCACCAGTCGCTCGTCGGGGCGATGGCGCTCCCGCAGCAGCGCGATCAGCTGCGCGTAGAACTCGCGCTTGTTGGGAAACTTGGTGGGGTGATCGACGTTCTCGCCCTGGGGGAAGTAGCCGTTCCACACGGTCAGCGCTTCGCCGTCGGCGGTGCGCAGGCGCGCGCCGATCAGGCGGCGCTGGGACTCCTCGCCGTCGCCGGGCAGGCCGAAGAAGACCTCTTCCGGCCCGCTCGGGCAGAGCGTCTTGTGGCACATCAGTGCGACGCCGTAGTGGCCCTTCTGGCCGTGGTAGTGGACGTGATAGCCCATGGCTTCGACAGCTTCGCGGGGAAACTCGTCGTCATGCACCTTGGTTTCCTGCAGGCCGATCACCAACGGTTGGTGGGTGGTGATCAGCGCCTCGAGCTGGTGCAGTCGGGCGCGCAGACCGTTGATGTTGAACGAGACAAGGCGTGTCACTCGTCATGCTCCTCGCGAGTCGTTGCACTCTGTTCCGAGGCGGGCTCAGGGTGGATGGCGATGCTGGCACCCTGTTCCTGGCGGGCCAGCTTGCGTGCCGCCTGCAGCTTGCGCTGCTGGCGCTTCTTCTGGGTGAAGCGACGCGACGAAGTTACCTGGTCGGGGTTTTCGTGGCGCCACTTCTTGTAGTCCTTGCGCTTGCCGGTGCGGATGGTCACCTTGTCGGCCAGCGAGCGGGTCTTTTTACGGCGGGTCATTGGCCGGACTCCTGATCTTGGAGAGCTGCATGTGTGGGCATTCTACCAGCCCGATGCAAGAGGCGCGCCCTCCTCGCCATAGGCTGGTACAATATGCGGCTGTACGAAGTTCACCCCATTGCTACGGACAAGACATACAGCCTATGAGCGAGTCGGAACAGACCACAGCCCCGGCCGAGAACCGCAAGCCCAAGCGTCGTCGTCGCAAGCCGCGCCGCAGCCAGTCCAACTGGGACCTGCGCCAGTTTCAGGTGCCTGCCGTGGCGGGCAAGTGGCGCTTTCACGACTTCGATCTGCCGCTGCCGCTGATGCGCGCCATCCACGCCCTGGGCTTCGAGTACTGCACGCCGATCCAGGCCGAAGCGTTGACCCACACCCTGCTGGGTGGCGATGTGGTGGGCAAGGCCCAGACCGGCACCGGCAAGACCGCTGCCTTCCTGATCTCGATCCTGGCCTACTTCCTCGAGGAAGAGGCGCCAAATGGGCAAAAGCCCGGTGCGCCGCGTGCGCTGATCGTGGCGCCGACCCGTGAGCTGGCGCTGCAGATCGAGAAGGACGCCAAGGCATTGGCGCGCTTCACCGACCTCAACGTGGCCAGCGTGGTCGGCGGCATGGACTACCAGAAACAGCGCGAGCACCTGGGCAAGAGGCTCGACATCCTGGTCGCCACTCCCGGTCGCCTGCTCGACTTCCACGAGAAGCGCGACGTCGATCTCACCCAGGTCGAGATCCTGGTGCTCGACGAGGCCGATCGCATGTTGTCGATGGGCTTCATTCCCGACGTCAAGCGCATCATTCGCCACACGCCGAAGAAGGAAGAGCGTCAGACCTTCCTGTTCTCGGCGACCTTCTCCGATGACATCCTCAACCTGGCCAGCCAGTGGACCCACCAGCCGACCCACGTCGAGATCGAGGTCACGGTGGACAACAAGGCCAACATCGATCAGCGCGTCTACATGGTCGGCGATGACGACAAGCAGCGCCTGCTGATCAACCTGTTGAAGCAGGAGAGCTTCGACCGGGTGATGGTGTTCGGCAATCGCCGCGACCTGGTGCGCAAGCTCGAGGGCCTGCTGAAGAAAGCCGATATCAACGTGGCCATGCTCTCCGGCGACGTGCCGCAGAATCAGCGCATCAAGACCCTGGAGCGCTTCCGCGAGGGCGAGGTGCAGGTGCTGGTAGCCACCGACGTGGCCGGCCGCGGCATCCATATCGAGGATGTCAGCCACGTGATCAATTACACCCTGCCCGAGGATCCGGAGGATTACGTCCACCGCATCGGCCGTACCGGCCGCGCCGGGGCCACCGGGGTGTCGATCAGCTTCGTTGGCGAAGAGGATGCCTTCTCGCTGCCGGAGATCGAACGCTACATCCAGGACAAGCTGCCCTGCGAGCACCCGCCCGAGGGGCTGCTGTAACGGCCATGCTGGACGAGGCCCTCAAGGGCGAGATACAGGCCGCCTACCGTCGCGTGCTGGAGGCCCAGGGGCTGACGCCACGCTACGGCCAGCGGCTGATGATCGCCGAGATCGCCCGCACCCTGGGCGGCATCGAGGCCGACGACGCCGGCAAGCGGCTCTCCGACGAGCACGTCTGCGTGCTCGAGGCGGGCACCGGCACCGGCAAGACCCTGGCCTACCTGCTGGCGGCGCTGCCGGTGGCCAAGGCCAAGGGCAAGCGCCTGGTGGTGGCCACGGCCACCATTGCCTTGCAGGAGCAGGTGCTGCTGCAGGACCTGCCTACTCTCAAGGCCCACAGCGGCCTCGATTTCGACTACGCCCTGGCCAAGGGGCGCGGTCGCTACCTCTGCCTGACGCGCCTGGAGCAGGCCCTCGATGGCGTCGAGGGCAATCCGACCCTGTCGCTGTTCGAGCAGAGCCTGGCGCAGGGGGGCGGTGACCACTTCCAGGCGCTGGTGCAGGAAATGGCCGACGCCTACGGCAGCGGCCGCTGGGAAGGGGATCGCGAGAGCTGGCCGGTGGCCATCGACGACGGCGACTGGCGGCGGCTGACCATCGACCATCGCCAGTGCACCAATCGCCGCTGCGGTCATTTTGCCGCCTGCGCCTTTTTCCGTGCCCGCCGCGACCTCGAGAGTGCCGACATCATCGTCGCCAACCACGACCTGGTGCTGGCCGACCTGTCGCTGGGCGGCGGCGTGGTGCTGCCGCCCCCGGGAGACTGCATCTACGTCTTCGACGAAGGCCACCACCTGCCGGACAAGGCGTTGAACCACTTCGCCCACCGCGTGGGCGTCAACGGTACGCTGCGCTGGCTGGGCAACCTGAAGAAATCGCTGACCGAACTCAACCAGGCGCTGGCGATACAGCCGACCCTCGCGCGGCTGCTGGCCGGGCTGCCGGAAACCATCGCCGCGCTGGAGCCGCGTCTGGGTGAGGCCTATTCCCTGGGTCATCAGCTGGCCGGGCGGCAGCATGGGCTCGCGGAAGATGAGGAGAATCATCAGTACCGCTTCGAGATGGGGCGCGTTCCCGAGGCCCTGCGCGAGCATGCGGGCAATCTGCTGGTGGGCTTCGCCGAACTCTCTCGCACGCTGGAAACCATGAGCGACATCCTGCGTGAGAGCCTCGACCCCGACAAGCACACCGGGCTCGAACGCGAGCAGGCCGAGGCGTGGCTGCCGCTGCTGGCGCTGTTGCACGGCCGCGCGCTGGAGGCCCACGGGCTGTGGGAGGCGTATGCCGAAACCGATATGGATGGCGAAGCACCAAGAGCGCGCTGGTTGACGCTGGAGCGCTTCGGCAGTGAACCGGAACTGACGTTTTCGGCGAGCCCCGTGTCGGCCGCGCCGACCCTGGCCAAGAGTCTGTGGGGCAGCTGCTTCGGTGCGGTGGTGACCTCGGCCACGCTGACCGCGCTGGGTCGCTTCGAGCGCCTGCAGGAGCGTGCCGGGCTGGCCAACCGCTACCGCTACCAGCGTTTGCCGAGCCCCTTCGATTACTCCCGTGCGGTGCTGAGCGTGCCGCGCCAGGCCGTGGACCCCGGTGACCGCGATGCCCACGAGGGGGCCATCGTCGATTTCGTCAGCGGGCTGGGCGACAAGGAAGCCGTGCTGATGCTGTTCTCGTCGCGGGCGCAGCTGCGTGCGGTGGAGAAGGCGCTGCCGGCGACGTGGCGCGAGCGGGTCTTGGCCCAGGACCGCCTGCCCAAGCGCGAGCTCATCGAGCGTCATCGGGCGCGGGTGGATGGCGGCGAGGGCAGTGTGATCTTCGGCCTGGCGAGCTTCGCCGAGGGCATCGATCTGCCCGGCGACTATCTCACCCATGTGGTGATCACGCGGCTGCCGTTCGCCGTGCCCGACGATCCGGTGGGGGCGACTCTGGCCGAATGGATCGAGAGCCGGGGCGGCAATCCCTTCATGCGCATCAGCGTGCCCGATGCCTCGATCAAACTGGTGCAGGCGTGCGGCCGGCTGATCCGCAAGGAGGCCGATCAGGGGCGCATCACGCTGCTTGACCGACGCGTGCTCACGCGGCGCTACGGCCAGGCGCTGCTTGATGCGCTGCCGCCGTTCAGGCGAGAGATCGACGGGTAGGGGCCCGCAACGACAAGGGCCCGCAGCGCGGGCCCTCTTTCTCTGTGGTCTTGCTTGTATCCTGGCTGTCAATCCTGGCTATCAGCCCTGGCGTCGCTCCGCCAGCACCGGACTGAGCTTGTTTGCCATGCGCCTCATGGTCTCCTCGGTGGTGGCCCAGTCGATGCAGGCATCGGTGACGGAAACGCCGTACTGCATCTGACTGTGATCGTCGAGGATCTTCTGGCTGCCCCAGCCGATATTGGATTCCACCATCAGACCCATGATCGAGCGGTTGCCCTCGAGGATCTGGTTGGTGACGTTGTCCAGCACCAGTGGCTGCAGCGCCGGGTCCTTGTTGGAGTTGGCGTGGGAGCAGTCGATCATGATGTTGGGCTTGATGCCGGCCTTCTTCAGCTCCTGCTCGGCCAGCGCCACGCTGACGCTGTCGTAGTTGGGCTTGCCGTTACCGCCGCGCAGCACCACATGAGCGTAAGCGTTGCCGCGGGTGCGGATGATCGCCACCTGGCCGCTCTGGTTGATGCCGAGGAAATTGTGCGGATGCGAGACCGACTGCAAGGCGTTGATGGCCACGTCGAGGCTGCCGTCGGTGCCGTTCTTGAAGCCCACCGGGCTGGAGAGGCCCGAGGACATCTCGCGATGGGTCTGGGACTCGGTGGTGCGAGCGCCAATGGCCGACCAGCTGATGCAGTCCTGCAGGTACTGTGGCGAGATCGGGTCCAGCGCCTCGGTGGCCAGCGGCAGGCCGAGCTCGGAGAGCTCCACCAGCAGTTTGCGGGCGATGTGCAGCCCTTCCTCGATCTCGAACGAGCCGTTGAGGTGCGGGTCGTTGATCAGGCCCTTCCAGCCGACGGTGGTACGCGGCTTCTCGAAATAGACGCGCATCACGATGAACAGGCTGTCCTTGACCTCGTCGGCCAGGCGGCGCAGGCGGCGCGCATAGTCGAGGGCGGCGTCGACGTCGTGGATCGAGCAGGGGCCGACCACGACGAGCAGGCGCGGGTCGCTGCCGTCGAGAATGTTCTGAATGGTCCGGCGACCCTCGATCACCGTTCTCTCGGCGACGTCACCGAGGGGGATCTCGTTCTTGAGGGCTTCGGGAGTGATCAGTACGTCCTGGGAAAGGACGTTGAGGTTGCTGACCTGCTGATCTGACATGTTGCTACCTGTGTCGTGATGCGTTGAAGGCAATAAGATGAACTACTATACACCCGCCGGGGGAATAATCGGCAATCGGAACGGAACCCGAAGCGGCTGGAGGGGTCTCAGCGCCGGCAGCATGGCGGCCGGCTTGATGCGCGGCCAAGAAAGAGGAACACTTGTCGGGACGGACGACCACGTCCAGGGACATTCAGCGGCCAACGGGCTCCAGGTTGAAACCATGCAAGCAGATTATTCAACGACGCTTTACACCCGCATCCCGCCTCGGGGCGCTGCCCTGTCGGGGAGGGCATGAATGGGCAACCGGGAAACCGACCAGCAGCTCGTGGAGCGTGCGCAACAGGGCGATACGCGTGCCTTCGACCTGCTGGTGAAGAAGTATCAGCACAAGATCATCGGCTTGATCGGTCGCTACGTTCAGGACCACGCCGAAGTGCAGGATGTGGCCCAGGAGGCTTTCATCAAAGCCTATCGTGCACTGGGCAAGTTTCGCGCCGAGAGCGCGTTCTATACTTGGATGTATCGCATCGCCATCAATACGGCAAAGAACCATCTCGTCTCGAAGGGGCGCCGCCCACCAGGCAGCGATCTCGATATCGTCGATGCCGAAATTCTCGACCATAGCGGGCGACTTGCCGATATCGAAACCCCGGAGTCGTCGCTGGCCCGGGATCAACTTGAGACGGCCGTCTTCGAGGCCATCGAAAATCTACCCGACGATCTGCGCACGGCCATCACCCTGCGTGAACTCGATGGGCTCTCCTACGAGGACATCGCCAATATCATGCAGTGTCCGGTAGGGACGGTCCGCTCGAGGATCTTTCGTGCTCGTGAGGCGGTGGATCAGCATATTCAGCCGCTGGTGGAGACGGCTCGGACACGGGAATCGGTGACCGAGTGAAGTTTTTCAAGAAGTTTTCGTCTCGGCGCTGAACTGTCTCGCGCCGATGACGTCTGAAGCATTGACCGCAGTATGACAGCGGCAAATCATGGGCTGTCGGCATTCCGTTTCGGTGCGTTCGGGAATGCCGGAAAACATTGGTAGCAAGGCAGGGTGCCTTGTCGATGTGGGGGTGTAGAGGAATGAGTCAGAATGCACGGGAATCGCTTTCTGCCCTGATGGACAACGAAGGTGATGATCTCGAGCTTCGCCGGACGCTCAAGTCGCTCGAAGAGCAGCCGGACGCGGCGGAAGCCTGGCGGCGCTATCATCTGATGCGCAGCGTGATGCGGCGGGATCATGACATCGATGTCAGCACGGACCTCTCGGCCGGCATCATGGCCAGGCTCCATGCCGAGCCGGTGCCCGAAATGGAAGCGCCTCGTATTGCACCGCGTCGCATGCAGCCCTTCGCTCGCAGCGCAGGCATTGCGGCGGCGGTCACGCTGATGGTGATCACCGGGGTGCAGTTCTACAACGGCACCGATTTCACTCGCACGGGCGGTGAATCCGAGCTGGCCGACAACCAAGTCCCCGCAGCTGCAGGCCAGACTCAGCGCAACCTCGTGGCACAGGCCGGAGGCGGCAGTCAGGCCACCCCCGTTGGCATGCCGTTATTCTCTCCGGCGCTGTCGGGCGGTCAGGCAGGCGGCGTGATGCCGGTCGGCGCCAGCTTCGACAATCCCCTGTTCATGACTCCCAACCCGCGCCAGTCCCGCAGCACCGACCAGGAGCAGGCGCGCTTGCTGCAGTCATATCTCGACCGTCACTCTCAGGGGGCCACCAACCTGAGCGGCGACGTCTGGATGCCACTCCTGCGGGCTTCGGGTAACGAGACGCTGGGGCAGCGCTGATGGTAAGCAGGCGTAACGCCAGGTGCCTGGCTGCGTTGAGCGGTGTCTTGCTCCTGGCTTACGGTGCCGTCGCGATTGCAGAAACGTCGGCGGCGATTGCAGAAGCGGCGGATGAGCCAACCGAGACCGAGCACTTCGACTGCCGTCAGCTGGCCGAGTGGGAGCGTCCCGAATCGCCCGTGGAGTGGTTCGAGCGCAGTCTGTGGGCGGGTCACTGTCATGTCTTCCAGGCGCGAGCGGTACGCATCGGCATCGATGGCGTTCGTACCCTGGCGCTCTCCCGCGACATCCAGGACGGTGTCGAGCGCGAAGTAGCGCGTTTCCTCGACGGTCCTCCCGTATTCTTCGAGCGCCGTGGCCACATCGGTCGCATGAGCTGGTCCAACGGCGACCCGGAGGTCCCCGCTTCGCCGGCAGGCATGGCCCGGCATATCGAACAGTATTACCGCCTCTCCATGGGCAGCGATGAGCGTATCGCCAATCGCAGTGCGGTTCGTCTGGATATCGAGCCGTTGGACGGTTTGCGCTTCGGCCATCGCCTTTGGCTCGACGAAGACACTGCCTTGCCGCTCAAGCGCGAGTTGATCGACGACCGAGGGCGTGTTGTCGAGACGTTCCAACTGACCGAGCTTCAACCACCGCAGCTTTACCAAGGCGGAGTGGTGCTCGATGCAACTCCCGCGCCGCCACAGCAAGCCTGGGGGGCTGGCTGGTTGCCCAATGGCTTTCTCGATCAGCCGGTCGATACGCAGACCGACCGGCACGACCCGGAGGTTGGTCATCGCATCTACAGCGACGGCCTCTCTACGCTGAGTCTGTTCGTCGAGCCGATCGAGGAGGGGCGGGAGCGATTGATTCCCGGGCTGCATCGTCTGGGAATTTCGCTCGCCGTGGTACGCCATGTCGCGGTGGGCGGTCGGCCCATGCAGGTGGTGGCAATGGGTGAATTGCCGCCGCGGGTGCTGGCCCAGGTGGCGGAAAGTCTCTCCTGGGGCGAAGCATCCGAGGCGCCGGAGTGAATCGGCCCGCCAAGGGCGTCGTGGCCTGGAGTCCGGGCGCTGCGACACCTTGAGACGCCTTGAAAAGCGATCCGGGCCGCCGCAATTACCGCAAGGGAAATGAGTTACCGCAAGGGAGATGAGTTACCGCCAGGGATGCGAGTTACACCCAGGGACATCATGTTTTCCCTGGGAACAGTAAGTTCCGCTATAGATAATGAAATGCTGATGCAGGAGCTCTCATGAAGCCATTGACGCGACAGGTCTCTCTTTGGGCGCTGCTTGTGGCCATGCTGCTGTCATGGCAGTCTGCCGTTGCCCGCGAGCTGCCCGATTTCACCGTGCTGGTCGAGCAGGCGGCCCCCGGCGTGGTCAACATCTCGACTACCCGCATGATGCCGGGGCGCACTCAGGGGTTCGAAGATTTCGGCGGACAGGACATTCCGGACATCTTCCGCCACTTCTTCGGCGACCGTTTCCCGGCGCCGCCCGGTGGGGGAGGCGGTGGGCCGGGCCGGGGACAAGAGCGCCAATCCCTGGGCTCCGGTTTCATCATCAGTGAAGATGGCTATATCCTCACCAATGCCCACGTGGTAGACGGAGCCGACGAAATCCTCGTGCGTCTCAACGACCGCCGCGAGCTCGAAGCCGAGCTGATCGGTGCGGATAGCCAAACCGACGTGGCGCTGCTCAAGGTCGATGCTTCCGACCTGCCGACGCTGCGCATGGGGGATTCCGACCGGCTGCGCGTAGGCGAATGGGTGGCGGCCATCGGTTCGCCGTTCGGTTTCGACCACTCGGTGACTGCGGGTATCATCAGCGCCATCAATCGTACCCTGCCGCGCGATGCCTACGTGCCTTTCATCCAGACCGACGTTGCCATCAATCCAGGAAACTCCGGTGGGCCGCTGTTCAATCTCGACGGCGAGGTCGTGGGCATCAATGCGCAGATTTTCACCCGTAGCGGCGGCTTCATGGGCGTGTCGTTCGCGATTCCCATCAACGTGGCCATGGACGTCGCCAATCAGCTGCGGGATGACGGCCGCGTGCGTCGCGGCTGGCTCGGCGTGATGATCCAGCCGGTATCGCGCGACCTGGCCGAGTCGTTCGGCATGGACAGCGCCAGCGGTGCTCTGATTGCCGACCTCGACCCCGAAGGTCCGGCCGCGCGTGCCGGGCTGCAGGCGGGTGACATCGTGCTCGAGGTCGACGGCGAGGAGGTCGAGCGTTCGCGCAACCTGCCGCGCCTGATCGGGCGGGTCACGCCGGGCAACGATGCCGAATTGACCATCATGCGTGACGGTGAGCGCCAGGAGATTGCCGTCACCATCGGCGACTGGCCGGATAGCGAGCAGACCGAGCAGGCGCGCCGCGGCGGTGAATCCGATGCTCAGGCCCGCCTGGGCATCGCCGTGGCCGAGCTCGAGGATGCCGAGCGTCAGCGGCTCGGCATCGACAGCGGAGTGGTGGTGCGTGAGGTCGACCCCCGTGGGGCGGCTGCCGATGCCGGCATTCGGCCTGGTGACGTGATCGTAAGCATCGATCATCATGCCGTGGAGGAGCCAGCTCAGCTGCGCGAGCTGGTCGAAAGATTGCCTGGTGATCGCGCCGTGCCGGTGCGTCTCTACCGTGAGGGACGCTCACTGTTCGTGGCACTGCGTCTGGGCAACGGCTAAGCAGCGGCCAAGGCCACCGGCCATCGCGACGACACCTCCCGCTCGTGCGGGAGGTGTCGTCGTTTTTGCCGCTGCATGCGGCTGTGCTGTCCAACCCTTGGCCATGCCGGTACAATACCGGCCATTGAATTCATATGACGTGAACGGGCGCCGACCTAGATTGCCGCTGCCGCGCTCGTGTCGAATACCGGACTGGGTTAGATGAGCAACGAAGCAAGCAACGGAAAACTGAAGCACATTCGTAACTTCTCGATCATTGCCCATATCGACCACGGCAAGTCGACCCTGGCAGATCGCCTGATCCAGAGCTGCGGCGGACTGACCGAGCGCGAACTGAAGGAGCAGGTGCTCGACTCGATGGACCTCGAGCGCGAGCGAGGCATCACCATCAAGGCCCAGTCGGTCACGCTGGACTATCATGCCCAGGATGGCAACACCTACCAGCTCAACTTCATCGACACCCCGGGTCACGTCGACTTCTCCTACGAAGTATCGCGCTCGCTGTATGCCTGCGAGGGGGCGCTGCTGGTAGTGGACGCCGCTCAGGGCGTCGAAGCGCAGTCGGTCGCCAACTGCTATACCGCGATCGAGCAGGGCCTCGAGGTGCTGCCGGTACTCAACAAGATGGACCTGCCCCAGGCCGACCCGGACAAGGTCTCCCATGAGATCGAGGAGATCATCGGACTGGACGCCACCGATGCCTGCCAGGTGTCGGCAAAGAGCGGTTTGGGTATCGATGGGTTGCTCGAACGCCTGGTGCGTGACATTCCGCCGCCCAAAGGCGATCCCGATGCGCCGTTGCAGGCACTGATCATCGACTCCTGGTTCGACAACTACCTCGGCGTGGTGTCGCTGGTGCGTATCTTCGACGGCACCCTGAAAAAGGGCGAGAAGATCCGCATCAAATCGACCGGTCGCGACTGGCAGGCCAACGAGGTGGGCATCTTCACTCCGATACGCAAGGAAACCAACATCCTGCGTGCCGGTGAGGTGGGCTTCGTGGTGGCCGGCATCAAGGACATCCACGGTGCCCCGGTGGGGGATACCATCACCCACGCCAAGACCCCGGACGTCGAGCGCTTGCCCGGCTTCCAGAAGGTCAAGCCGCAGGTCTACGCCGGCATGTTCCCGGTCAGCGCCGACGATTACGAAGACTTCCGCGATGCGCTGGAGAAGCTGGCGCTGAACGACGCCTCACTGGAGTACGAGCCGGAGAACTCCGATGCTCTGGGTTTCGGTTTTCGCGTCGGCTTCCTCGGCACGCTGCACATGGAGATCATCCAGGAGCGGCTCGAGCGTGAGTACGACCTCGATCTGCTCACCACCGCACCCACGGTGGTCTACGAACTGGCAATGAAGAACGGTGACGTCAAATACGTCTCCAATCCCTCAAAGCTGCCCGACATGGCCGACGTGGACGAGATGCGCGAACCGATCGTACGCGCCAGCATCCTGGTGCCGCAGGAGTTCGTCGGCAACGTGATCATGGAGTGCGAGAACCGGCGCGGCAATCAGCTCGACATGCAGTTCCTCGGCAGCCAGATCCAGCTCACCTATGAGCTGCCCATGTCCGAAGTGGTGATGGACTTCTTCGATCGGCTCAAGTCCATTTCCAAGGGCTATGCTTCGCTGGACTACAACTTCGAGCGCTTCGAGGCGGCCAAGCTGGTGCGGTTGGACGTGCTGATCAACGGCGACCGGGTCGATGCGTTGGCCGTCATCATTCACCGCGACCATGCCCACACGCGGGGGCGGGTGCTGGTGGAGAAGATGAAGGAGCTGATCCCGCGCCAGATGTTCGACGTGGCGATCCAGGCCGCCATCGGCGGTCAGGTGGTGGCTCGCTCCACGGTCAAGGCACTGCGCAAGAACGTGACGGCCAAGTGCTACGGCGGGGACGTGACGCGCAAGAAGAAGCTGCTCGAGAAACAGAAGGCAGGCAAGAAGCGCATGAAACAGGTCGGTCGGGTGGAGATTCCCCAGGACGCTTTCCTGGCCGTACTCAAGGTGAACGACTAGGACCGGCGATAACATGGATTTCTCTTTGCTACTGGTGGTGGCAGTCGCCATCACTGGATTGATCTGGCTGCTCGATCTGGTTTGGTGGCGGCCGGCGCGTCGCCGTAAACTGGCCGCCGTGGAGGCGGGCACTACGGAAGGGCTCGACGAGGCCTCCCGCGAGCGGGCCATGAAGGAGCCCTGGCCGGTCGACTATGCGCGCTCGTTCTTTCCGGTATTGCTGGTCGTCCTGCTATTGCGCAGCTTCCTGGTGGAGCCGTTCCAGATCCCCTCGGGCTCCATGCGTCCGACCCTGGAAGTGGGCGACTTCATCCTGGTCAACAAGTTCACCTATGGTTTGCGTCTGCCGGTGACCCACACGCGTATCGTCGAGTTGGGTGAGCCCGAGCGTGGCGACGTCATGGTGTTCCGTTTTCCCAGCGAGCCCTCGGTGAACTTCATCAAGCGTGTGGTGGGGCTGCCGGGCGATACCGTGCGCTACGAAGACAAGCAGCTGTACGTCAACGGCGAGCCCGTGCCCAAGCGCGTGCTGGACGAAGCGCCGCCCACCGCGCCGGGCGAGTGGCTGCTGGAGGAGCGCCTGGGCGAGGTCAGTCATCGTATCTACAATAATCCACGTGACCCGGGCCCTCGCGTACGCGAGATCGTGGTGCCCGAGGGTCATTACTTCACCATGGGCGACAACCGAGACCACTCCAACGACAGCCGCTACTGGGGCTTCGTACCCGAGGAGAACGTCGTCGGCCGAGCCTTTGCCGTATGGATGCACTGGGACGGTGGCCTGCCCAGTTTCACCCAGGCTCGCCGCATCCATTGATGGATCAGCAATAACAGGAATTTCGTGAGCAAATCCCTTTCCGCCTTCAGCCGCCGCATCGGCCACGCTTTCAGCGACATCACGCTGCTGGAACTGGCCATGACGCACCGTAGCTTTGGGGGCCAGAACAACGAGCGGCTCGAGTTTCTCGGCGACTCCATCGTCAACTTCGTGATTGCCGAGGCACTCTACGAGCGTTTTCCTCAGGCTCGCGAAGGTCAGCTTTCGCGCCTGCGGGCGCGCCTGGTTCGCGGCCAGACCCTGGCCGAACTGGCCCGGGAGATGTCGTTCGGCGAGTGCCTGCGGCTTGGCTCGGGTGAGATGAAGAGCGGCGGTCATCGGCGCGATTCGATCCTGGCCGATGCGGTGGAAGCCGTGCTTGGCGCCATCTATCTCGATGCCGGCATGGACGTGGCGCGCACCCGGGTGCTGGCGTGGTACGCCGAGCGTCTGGAGTCGATCGATCTGCAGGATACTCAGAAGGATCCCAAGACCCGGCTGCAGGAGTTCCTGCAGTCGCGCCAGTCGCCGCTGCCGCGCTACGATGTGGTGTCCGTCGAGGGCGAGGCACATGACCAGACCTTTACGGTCGAGTGTCACGTCGAACTGCTGGCGACGCATACCCTGGGTACCGGCTCCAGTCGCCGTCATGCCGAGCAGCAGGCCGCCGAGCTTGCCCTGCTCCAGCTCGAAAACCAGAAGGGGGCGAAATCATGAGCCAGACCTGTGGCTTCGTGGCCATCGTCGGTCGTCCCAACGTCGGCAAGTCGACGCTGATGAACCGCATCCTCGGCCAGAAGATATCGATCACCTCGCGTCGCCCGCAGACGACCCGCCATCAGGTCATGGGGATCAAGACCGAGGGCGAGGCGCAGTTCATCTACGTCGACACGCCGGGTATCCATATTCTGGGTCGCGATCGCAACAAGGCGATCAACCGATTCATGAACCAGGCCGCTACTCAGGCCCTGCGCGATGTCGATTGCGTGGTCTTCATCATCGACCGCACGCGCTGGACCGACGAGGACCAGGTGGTGCTGTCGCGTCTGGAGCACGTCCAGGCGCCGGTGATCCTGGCCGTCAACAAGGTCGACCGGCTCGAGGACAAGAGCACGCTGCTGCCGTGGCTGGCCGAGGTCGGCGCGCGCCGCGACTTTGCCGCCATCATCCCCGTTTCCGCCAAGCACGGTACCAACGTACCGGAGCTGGAGGCGGAGGTCGCCAAGCATCTGCCCGAGGGCATCCACCACTTCCCCGACGACCAGGTCACCGACAGGAGCCAGCGCTTCCTGGCGGCGGAACTGGTGCGCGAGAAGATCATGCGTCAGCTCGGCGACGAGTTGCCCTATCAGGTGACGGTCGAGATCGAGGAGTTCCGCGACGAGGGTAGGGTGGTGCACATCAGCGCCCTGATCCTGGTGGAGCGCGCCGGCCAGAAGAAGATCCTCATCGGAGACAAGGGCGAGCGGATCAAGAACATCGGTCGTGAGGCGCGGCTCGACATGGAGCGTGCGCTCGACGCCAAGGTGATGCTCAATCTCTGGGTCAAGGTGAAGCGCGGCTGGTCGGACGACGAGAGAGCGCTGAAGAGCCTCGGCTACGACCTGGACTGATACTTCCGAACCTGTCTGCGCTTGCCCTCTCTCGTTCAGGCGATTCATCATGCAGCCGCAGCCGGCCTTTCTTCTCCACAAGCGTCCCTATCGCGAGACCAGCGCTCTGGTCGAGCTGCTGACCCTCGAGCACGGTCGCGTGCGGGCGGTGGCCCAGGGCGTGCAGCGTCCGGGCTCACGCTCGCGGGGCAGGCTGCAGCCCTTTGCCCCGCTGCACGTCACCTGGGTGGGAGAAGGGGAGCTCAAGCGTCTGCGCCTGATGGAGAGTCGTGGCGCGGCGGCGCTGCTGGCCGGGGAAGGGCTACTGTGCGGACTTTACGCCAATGAACTGCTGACGCGAACGCTGCCGGTGGAGCTGCCCGTACCGGACGTGTTCGCTTTTTATACGGCCCTGCTCGAGGCACTGCCGCGTCCCGATGGGCGTGCCATGGCGCTGCGGCGCCTGGAGTTCACGCTGCTCGATGCGCTGGACGCCATGCCGCGCTACACCACGCCCGAAGGCGAGGAGCTGGACCCCCAGGGACGCTACCGTTTCGATGCCGCCTCGCGCGCCTTCATACCCGGCTCGCCAGGGATCGATGGTCGCACCCTGCGCTTGCTGGCCGGCGGCGACTGGGCGGCTCCCGGGCTGGCCGGCCCGGCCAAGGCGGTGGCGCGGGCGGCGTTGGCGCCTTTGCTTGGCACGCGGCCGCTGCGTTCCCGTGAGCTGATGCGTCAGCTTGCCGAGCGGCGCCGCCCCCCCTCACACTGACCCATTCATTCGACCAGCCGCTGGAGGCCACCATGCATCCCCCGCGCATTCTGCTTGGCGTCAACATCGACCACATTGCCACGCTGCGTCAGGCGCGCGGCACGCGCTATCCCGATCCGGTTCAGGCAGCGCTGCTGGCAGAGGAAGCCGGCGCCGACGGTATCACCGTGCACCTGCGAGAAGATCGGCGACACATCCAGACGCGCGACGTGCGCCTGCTGGCCGAAGTGCTCAATACGCGCATGAACCTGGAGATGGCCGTCACCGAGGAGATGCTGGTGCTGGCCGAGGAGGTGCGCCCGGCGCACGTTTGCCTGGTTCCCGAGAAACGCGAGGAGCTGACTACCGAAGGTGGGCTGGACGTGGTGGGCAACTTTGCTGCCGTAGCCGATGCCTGCCGACGTCTGGCGGCGGCGGACTGCGAGGTTTCCCTGTTCATCGATCCCGAGCCGAGTCAGATCGAAGCGGCCAAGCGCGCCGGGGCGCCGGTCATCGAACTGCATACCGGGACCTATGCCGAGCGCTCCGGGCAGGCGGCGCGCGAGGAGCACGCGCGGTTGACGGCGGCGACGGAGATGGCACTCGAGCTGGGGCTGACGGTGAATGCCGGGCATGGGTTGAACTACCACAACGTCGAGGCGATCGCTGCCATTCCGGGCCTGCACGAACTCAATATCGGCCATGCCATCATTGCCCGGGCGCTGTTCGTCGGGCTCAAGGAGGCAGTGGCCGAGATGAAACGGCTGATCATCGCCGGGCAGGAGGCGGGCTTCGTCGCTTCGCTCGAAGAGCACGACCATGATCATGAGCATGACGACAACGATTGACCCCGGTGCCGATAACGCCGACGGTCGGGGCTAGACGACGAAGCAAGGCTCATTTGGCGGTGCTGGGTGGCGCTTCCTGGCGCTGGGCATGCCACTCGCTGAGCCTGTCCATGGCGCTGAACAGGTCTTCCAGCAGCGACGCGACCTCCGACATTCCCCGCGAACGCAGCCGCGTCTCCAGGGTTTCGGCAACCAGGGCCAGCTCGGGTGCGCCGCAGTAGCGGCAGGCGCCGTTGAGGGCATGCACGGCATCCAGCAGCGCCTCGGAATCGCCTCTGGCCAGTGCTACACGCAGCTGTTCGAGAGTGTCGGGCAGTGAGGCCGCTAGCTCGCCGAGCAGTTCATAGGCCAGGCTCTCGCTGCCATTCGCCAGTCGCGTGCCCAGCTCCAGGTCGACGACTGCCAGGTCCGCGGCGACGTCTTTTTCACGTCCCGCTGGCAAGGCAGGGGCGGGAGCGTTAGCGGGGAGTGGCGGCACGAAGCCGAGATGGCGCTGCAGGATGGTTTCGAGGCGATTGGAGTCCACCGGCTTGATCAGAATTTCCTGCATGCCGGCCGCCTGGAGGCGCGTTCGCTCGCTGTCGTGAGCATGAGCGGTCACGGCGATGATGGGGCAGCGCGCCCAGTGCCCACCCAATCGGCGCAACGCCTGGGTCGCTTCGACGCCGTCCATTCCCGGCATGCGGATGTCCATCAGCACCAGATGAAAGGTCTCGCCTTCGGCCAGGGCCAAGGCTTCTTCGCCGCTGCCGGCTTCGGCCAGCTCCAGGCCGGGTCGCTGCAGCAGTTCGCGCAGCAGTCGCCGGTTGATCGTATTGTCGTCCACCACCAGGATTCGTGCCTTGTGCTGCCGTTGCGCTTCGATGGCGGGGCGACGCTGCGCCGAGTTGCAGCGGCGCAATGCATCGGCAAGGGCTTGGCGTGAAACCGGCTTGCACAGAATCTCACAGCCGCGTGGCAGGTGCAGGTCGGGCAGCTCCAGCGGCGCCATGTTGATCAGCAGCAGTGCCGGGCAGGGGCAGGCCTGGAGCCGAGCGCGCCACTCCTCGACCACATCGGCATTCAGTTCGGTGGGGAGCGCGGCGACGAGCAGCGCGGGGGCGGGCGGCAGCAGATCCGGCTGGTGAATTTCTTCCACCTGCCCACCCCACAGGGTGAGCAAATGGTTCAGTGCGTGGCGGGTCGGGGCATGGGGCTCGAAGAGGGCGACCCGGCTGCCGTCCAGGATGTCGTCGCTTGTCTCGATGCCGTTGCCCACGACGTCCAGCGGCAGGGTGAAGGAGAAGGTCGAACCGCGCGAGGGCTCGCTCTCCACGGTGATCTGTCCTCCCATCTGTTCGACCAACTGCCGACTGATGGCCAGGCCAAGGCCAGAACCGCCGTATTGCCGGGGATGGCTGGCGGCGGCCTGGCGGAAAGCCTGGAAGAGATTGTGCTGCTCCTGCGACGTGAGTCCGATGCCGGTATCGCTGATGCTGACACGCAGGAGAACGTGTTCGTCGTCGGGTTGTTCCTCAACCATGACTCGAACGATGACCTCGCCCTGCTCGGTGAACTTGAGAGCGTTGTGGGTCAGATTGGTCAGTACTTGACGAATGCGCAGCGGGTCGCCGCGCAGCGGCGAGGGCACGTCGTCGTAGACCAGGCCCAGCAGATGGAGCCCTTTCTGATGGGCCAGCGGAGCCTGAAGCGCGAGCGCCTCGTCAACCAGCGAGACCATGTCCAGCTCAGCGCGATCCAGCTCCAGACGGCCAGCTTCCATGCGCGAGAAGTCCAGCACGTCATTGACCAGAGCCAGCAGGTTGTCGCAGGCGACCTGCACCTGATCGAGCCACTCGCGCTGACGCGGTTCCAGTCGCGAGCGTCCCAGCAGCCGACAGAAGCCGACGATGCCGTTGAGTGGGGTGCGGATCTCGTGACTCATGCTGGCCAGGAACTCGGACTTGATACGGTTGGCTTCCAGCGCTCTGCGGTGTGCCAGGTCGAGCTCGATGTTCTTGATCTCGATGGTTTCCATCGATTCTTCCAGCTCGGACGTGGTCTGCTCGATCTGGCGTTGCGTGTTCTCCCGGGATTGCTGCATCTCGTCGCCCAGGGCGTTCACGTGACGCGCCAGGCGGCGCAGCTCCGGGGCGCCCTCTTCCGGCAGGCGGATATCCAGGTCGCCGCTGCGCAGGCGTCTCAGCGCTTCGGCGGCGTTGTCCAGGCTGGAGTCGAGCCGGCGGCCCAGGGCGGAGGCAATCACGAACAGCAGTAGCCCCAGCAGCAGCAGCCCCAGGCCAGCAGTGGCCAGACGCCGATAGTAATCCAGCGTGAGCGCGCGGGTGTCGATGTCCAGTTCCAGCCACGCCTGAGGCATGGCGGTGACCTCGCCATTGGCCATGGCCAGGGGCATCATCAGCCGCCACAAATCGCCGCTGGTGTCGAGTTGCGTCGTGTGCGGCGGCGAGGTGGCCACCTGGGCGCGATTGCGGCCCATCTCCAGCTCGATCAGACCTTCATCGGTGTAGATACCGACACCGCGTGTCTCCTCGATTTCCAGCAGGCGCCGGGCCATGCCGTCGAGCCGGGACTGGGCTCCATCGAACAGAGCCTGTGCCATTTCCGGATTCTGCTGCTCGACAGCGGTGACGATGCGGTCACGCAGGGCCGCCTTGCGCCACTCGGTATCCTGCTTGAGCAGGAAGATGCTTATGAGCAATAGAACCAGCAGGGGAAGACACAGGATCCATAGTGTCAGGCGATTTCCGAGCGACATCGACGTTCCTTGATAACGGGCCAGCGCTTTCAGTATGCCACATTGACGGGGCATGCCTGTCCAGTCGATGACGGCGCGGATATACTACGGAAAAGACGTTAGCCTAAGGACGCTTACATGCAGTTCCCCACCATCGAGGATGTCGTCGGCCACACGCCGCTGGTGCGACTCAAGCGAATCACCGCGGGACGCAACAACACGCTGCTCGCCAAGCTCGAGGGCAACAATCCAGCAGGCTCGGTCAAGGACCGTCCGGCGCTGTCGATGCTCGAGCAGGCAGAGGCGCGCGGCGACATCACGCCGGGCGATACGCTGATCGAAGCCACCTCCGGCAACACCGGCATCGCTCTGGCCATGGCGGCTGCCATCAAGGGCTACCGCATGGTGCTGATCATGCCCGACAGCGCCTCCAGCGAGCGCAAGCAGGCCATGGCCGCCTATGGCGCCAGACTGATCACCGTGAGCAAGGAGGGCGGCATGGAGGAGGCCCGCGACCTGGCCGAAGCCATGGTGTCGCGGGGCGAAGGCAAACCGCTCAATCAGTTCGCCAATCCCGACAACCCGCTGGCCCACTATCGCGGCACCGGCCCCGAACTGTGGGAGCAGACCGACGGCACCATCACGCACTTCGTCAGCTCCATGGGTACCACCGGTACCATCATGGGCGTGTCGCGCTATCTCAAGGAGCGCAATCCGGAGGTGCAGATCATCGGTCTGCAGCCGGAGGATGGCGCCAGTATCGCCGGTATCCGCCGCTGGCCGAAGGAGTACCTGCCGAGCATCTTCGATGCCACCCGTGTCGATCGGGTGCTCGACATCGGCCAGCACGAAGCCGAGGAGCACATGCGTCGCCTGGCGCGCGAGGAAGGGATTCTGGCCGGTGTCTCCTCCGGCGGTGCCCTGGCCGGTGCGCTGCGCGTCGCCGAAGAGGTCGAGAATGCCGTGATCGTGTTCATCGTTTGCGATCGCGGCGATCGTTATCTCTCGACTGGGCTGTTCGCCCCGGAGGTTTGAGTTGGCACTGCTTGGCAAGCGGCGACCGGCACGCCAGCGTTCCGGTGTCTCAGGGCTGCACAAGCGACACACCGAAGCCCAGCGTCCGGCTGAGCCCGAAGCCGACGGCGAGGCAGTGAGCATAGAACGTCTGGCCCACGATGGCCGAGGCGTGGCTCGCAGCGCCGCTGGCAAGACGCTGTTCGTCGAAGGGGCGCTGCCGGGCGAGCGTGTCGAGGTGGCGGTGCACCGTACCCGCAAGCGCTTCGACGAAGCCCATATACGCACGCTGCTCGAGCCCGCGCCTGAGCGGGTCACGCCGCCTTGTATCCATTACGGCCAGTGCGGTGGCTGCGACATGCAGCATCTGGCGGTGGCGGCGCAGCGTCGCCACAAGGGCGATGTACTCACCGACCTTCTCGGCCGAGAGGGCATCGAGCTCGCTCACCCCGTTCGTCTGCTGGCGGGACAGCCCTCGGGTTACCGGCGCCGTGCGCGTCTGGGCGTCAAGGTGGACGCCCAGGGCGACGTGCATCTGGGCTTTCGTGCCCGGCATGCCAGCCGTCTGGTCGATATCCAGGCCTGCGAGGTGCTCGTTCCCGAGCTTGCGGCCCTGCTCTTGCCGCTTCGGGCTCAGTTGCGCGAGCTCGAGGCGCCGCGACTGGTGGGCCACCTGGAGCTGATCGCCGCCGACTCGGCCCGCGTGGTGGTGGTTCGCCAACTGCGCGAGAACCCTGCCGACCTGCAGCATTGGCGGGAGTTCGGCCAAGCCAATGACGTCGTCGTCGCGCGTCTGCTGGGGCGTGACGAGCCCACCCTCGAATGGCTGGGGGCGCCGGCATCGCTCAGCTACCGGCTGCCGCTCGACGAGGCCGAGCTGCGCTTGAGCTTCGCGCCGGGTGACTTCGTTCAGGTCAACGCAGAGATCAATCGTGGGATGGTGCGTACTGTGCGGGAGTGGCTGGCCCCCGCCAGCGGTCAGCGCGTGCTGGATCTGTTTGCCGGCATCGGCAACTTCAGCCTACCGTTGGCCGCCGACGGCGCCCGCGTCACGGCGGTGGAGGGCAATCCCGCCATGGTGGCTCGACTCGAAGCCAACGCGCGGGATAGTGCGCTCGAACTGGAGGCGCACCAGGCTAACTTGAACGATGAAGCCTCCGTGGCGGAGCTGCTGGCGCGCCTGGCGCCGGATATCGTGGTGCTGGACCCGCCCCGGGACGGAGCCGATGCGGTATGTCGCGCCTTGGCCGAACGCCCGGTGCCGAAGCTGGTCTACATTGCCTGTGACCCTGCCACGCTGGCGCGCGATGCGGCACGGCTCGTGCATGGCGGTTATGGCATCGTTCAGGCGATGGTAGCCGACATGTTCGTGCACACTTCGCACCTGGAGACCCTGCTCCTGCTCGAACATGGTGCAGGCCAGCCGTCATCGCAAGGAGTCTGACAAGATGGTAAAAGTCCGCGACGACCAGCCGCTGACCGACGATGGCGACGTCGATATCGGCCATTGGCTGGAGCGGCTGCAGGAAGACGTCAAGCTGCGCGATCCCGACGAGATGCGCGAGGCTTGCGAACTCACCAAACGTCTTGCCATGGAGGCGGACCGCCCCCACAAGGCCTGGCTGCCTCGCGACACCACCTATCGCATGGGCCTGGAGATGGCCGACATTCTGGCTCTGCTGAAGCTCGATCAAGCGGCGCTGGAGGCGGCGGTGCTCTATCGTGCCGTACGTGAAGGGCTGATCTCCATCGATGCCGTTGCCCGGCAGTTCGGCAAGGAGGTGGCCGAGCTGATTGCCGGTGTGCTGCAGATGGCCGCCATCAGCAACGCCCAGATTCCCAGTCAGGGCCTGGTGCAGCACGACCAGCAGGACAACCTGCGCAAGATGCTGGTAACCATGATCGACGACGTGCGCGTGGCATTGATCAAGATCGCCGAGCGGACCTGCGCCCTGCGTCAGGTCAAGGACGCTCCCCGCGAGAAGCGTCTGCAAGTGGCCCGCGAGGTGTTCGACATCTACGCGCCGCTGGCCCATCGCCTGGGCATCGGCCAGGTCAAGTGGGAGCTCGAGGATCTCTCGTTCCGTTATCTGCACGAGGACGACTACAAGGCGATTGCCCGCCAGCTGGCCGAGAAGCGCCTGGATCGCGACCGCTACATCCACGACGTGGTCGAAACCCTCAAGGGCATGCTGGAATCCCAGGGCATCACCGAGTACGAGGTCAACGGCCGCGCCAAGCACATCTATTCGATCTGGCGCAAGATGAAGCGCAAGCGCATCGACTTCTCCCAGGTCAATGACGTACGCGCCGTCCGTATCCTGGTGCCCGAGGTAACCGACTGCTATACCGTGCTGGGGCTGGTGCACTCACGCTGGCACCATGTCCCCAATGAGTTCGACGACTACATCGCCAACCCCAAGAAGAACGGCTACCAGTCGCTGCACACCGCCGTGCTGGGGCCCGAGAACAAGGTGCTGGAGATCCAGATCCGCACCTTCGCCATGCACGACGAGGCGGAGCTGGGCGTCTGCGCCCACTGGCGCTACAAGGGCCACGATACCGGCGGCAAGAGCTCCAGCTACGAGGAGAAGATCGCCTGGCTGCGTCAGGTGCTCGAGTGGCAGGACGAGGTGGGCGACTTCGGCGACCTGCGCGAAGGGCTCTCCAGCGATGTGGCACCGGATCGCATCTACGTCTTTACCCCGGACGGCCACGTCATCGACCTGCCGCGTGTCGCCACGCCCATCGACTTCGCCTACCGCGTGCATACCGAGGTCGGTCACCGCTGCCGTGGGGCCAAGATCGACGGGCGCATCGTGCCGCTCACCTACAAGCTCAAGACCGGCCAGCAGGTCGAGATCCTCACCGCCAGCAAGGGTGGGCCCAGTCGCGACTGGCTCAACCCTAGCCTCGGCTACGTGCGCACCTCGCGGGCTCGGGCCAAGATTCAGTCGTGGTTCAAGCACCAGGCCCGCGAGCAGAACGTGGAAGAGGGCAAGGCGCTGTTCGAGCGCGAGATGCGCCGCCTCGACGTGGAGGACATGGATCTAGAGACCCTGGCCAACAAGGTCAACTACACCACGCCCGAGGACATGTACGCCGCCCTGGGTGCGGGCGACCTGCGCATCGGCCAGGTGCTGCATCAGGCCCAGCAGCTGTTCGGTGAGACCGACGATCAGGAGCAGCTCGACCGTCTGCTGGCCAAGCCCAAGCGCGACCAGGCCAAGGGCGGCAGCAGCGACATCACCGTGCTCGGCGTGGGCAATCTCAAGACCAGCATGGCCAACTGCTGCCACCCGGTGCCCGGCGAGCCGATCGTCGGCTTCATCACCCAGGGCCGCGGCGTCACCGTGCATCGCCAGGACTGCCCCAACATCCTGCAGTTGCGCATCGACGAACCCCAGCGGGTCATCGAGGTGGAGTGGGGCCAGCGCGCGCGCACTCAGTACCCGGTGGACATCGAGATCCAGGCCTGGGACCGCTCCGGCCTGTTGCGCGACGTGACCGGCATCCTCAGCAACGAGAAGGTCAACGTGCTGTCGGTCAACACCCTGACCGACACCAGCGACGGCATTGCCCGCATGCGCATCACCGTGGAAGTCGATGGTCTGGAAACCCTGGGGCGGCTCTTCTCGCGCATCCAGCAGCTCTCCAACGTGATCGAGGTGCAGCGCCTGCGCACCGGGGCCAAGGGAATGAAGCGCAAGGGGAGCGGCGCATGAGCGAGAATCGCCACGGCATCGACGACCTGCTGACGCTGATGGCGGTGCTGCGCGACCCGGCGCAGGGCTGCCCGTGGGACCTCAAGCAGGACTGGCAGAGCATCGTGCCGCATACCCTGGAAGAAGCCTACGAGGTGGCCGATGCCATCGAGCGCTGTGCCTGGGACGAGCTGCCCGGCGAACTCGGCGACCTGCTGTTCCAGGTGGTGTATTACAGCCAGTTCGCCGATGAAGAGGGGCGCTTCGATTTTCACGACGTGGTGGATACCCTGACGGCCAAGATGATACGCCGTCATCCGCATGTGTTTCCCGACGGCACCCTGGCTTCGCGGCGGCCACCCGGCGTCAGCGCCGAGGAGGTCGAGACCCGGCAAGTCAACAGTCGCTGGGAATCGCTCAAGGCGGCGGAGCGCGCCGAGCGTGCCGATACCGAGGCCGGCGTGTCGGTGCTCGACGATGTGCCGCGTACGCTGCCGGCGCTGTCGCGTGCCGCCAAGCTTTCCAAACGCGCGGCCCGGGTCGGCTTCGACTGGCCCGACGCCACGGGGGTGATCGCCAAGATTCGCGAGGAGCTCGACGAGGTCGAGCAGGCCCTGGCCGAGGGTGATCGGCGCCATGCGGCGGAGGAAGTGGGTGACTTGCTGTTTGCCGTGACCAATCTGGCGCGCACCCTCAAAGCCGACCCCGAGCAGTGCCTGCGCGACACCAATGCCAAGTTCGAACGCCGCTTCCGCCACGTGGAGCGTGCCCTGGCCGAGCGTGGCATGACCACCCGCGACGTCGACCTGGCTACCATGGAGCGGCATTGGCAGGAGGCCAAGCGGCTCGAGCACAACCTTTCCCCGATATCTGCCGAACCACCAGAACCGTCTTCAGGAGGAGATCGACCATGAGCGGCGATCTGCACGAATCCCTACGCGACAACGTACGCATTCTCGGTGACAGCCTGGGCCGCACCATTGCCGACGACCTGGGCAAGGGCTTCGTCGACCGTATCGAGGCCATCCGCGGCCTGGCCAAGAGCGGCCGACAGGGTGATGTGCAGAGCAGCCGTGAGCTGATCGAATACCTGCGCAAGCTGCCGGACCGCGATCTGCTGCCGGTCACCCGCGCCTTCAACCAGTTCCTCAACCTGGCCAACATCGCCGAGCAGCACTACCGGGCACGCTTTCGCCGCGTGGAGGACTACAAGCCGGGCTCTCAGCCGGTACTCTCCGAGTTGCTGCAGCGGGCCCGCGGCGCCGGCCACACGCCGCGCAAGCTGGTCGAGAGCCTGGCCAGCATGCGTGTCGAGCTGGTGCTTACCGCCCACCCCACCGAGGTCATACGCCGCACCCTGATCCAGAAGTACGACGCCATTGACGACTGCCTTACCGTGATCGAATCGTCGCTGGACTATCCCGAGCGTGCCAGCCGCGCCCGTGGACGCCTCGAGGAGTTGATCAGCCAGGCCTGGCATACCGACGAGATTCGTCATGAGCGACCCACGCCGGTGGACGAGGCGAAGTGGGGCTTCGCGGTGATCGAGAACTCGCTATGGCAGGCGGTGCCGGCGTTCCATCGCGACCTCGACAGCCTGCTGCTGGAGTCCGCCGGTGAGCGCCTGCCGCTGGATGCCGCGCCGATCGTGTTCGCTTCATGGATGGGCGGCGACCGAGACGGCAACCCCAACGTGACCTCCAAAGTCACCCGGGAGGTGCTGCTGCTGGGGCGCTGGATGGCGGCCGATCTTTATCTGCGAGACCTCGAACAGCTCAAGGCCGAGCTGTCCATGTGGAAGTGCAACAGCGCGCTGCGGGCCGAGGTGGGCAACGTGGCCGAACCCTATCGCGAGCTGCTCAAGCGTCTGCTGCAGCGGGTCGAGGCCACCCGCGACTGGGCCAAGGCGCAGCTCGACGGGCGCAGCTACGAGGGTGGCGCGATCATCGAGAGCAGCGATCAGCTCTATGCACCGCTGCTCACCTGCTACCGCTCGCTGTGCGACGTGGGACTCGACACCATCGCCAATGGTGCACTGCTCGATACCCTGCGCCGAGTGGCGGTATTCGGCGTGACCCTGACCAAGCTCGACATTCGTCAGGAGGCGAGCCGGCACGCCATGGTCATGGAGGAACTGACCCAGACCCTCGGGCTCGGTCACTATCGCGAGTGGAGCGAGGAGCAACGCCAGGCCTTCCTGCTCGCCGAGCTGGAGTCGCGGCGCCCCCTGATTCCGCGCCGCTGGGAGTGCTCGCCAGAGACCCGCGAAGTGCTCGACACCTTCCTGGTCATCGCCAACGAGCAGTCCGAAGCGCTCGGTACCTACATCATCTCCATGGCCGGCCAACCCTCCGACGTGCTCACGGTCGCGCTGCTGATGAAGGAGGTGGGGGGCGTCGTCTCGCTGCCTATCGCGCCGCTGTTCGAGACCCTGGACGATCTCAACCGCTCCGGCGACGTAGTCGACCGCCTGCTGGCGTTGCCGGGCTACCGGGCGCTGGTCGGCGACCGTCAGGAAGTGATGATCGGCTATTCCGATTCGGCCAAGGACGCCGGCCAGCTGGCGGCTGCCTGGGCTCAGTATCGCGCCCAGGAGCGCCTGGTGGAGGTATGCCGCAGCCACGGTGTTGCGCTTACCCTGTTCCATGGCCGCGGCGGCGCCGTCGGCCGTGGCGGCGGTCCGGCCTATGCGGCAATTCTGTCGCAGCCGCCGGGCTCGGTGAACGGCAGCCTGCGGGTCACCGAGCAGGGCGAGATGATCCGCTTCAAGTTCGGCCAGCCTGACATTGCCCTGCGTTCCATGGAGATCTACGCCTGTGCTGTGCTCGAGGCGACGCTGCTGCCGCCGCCAGCGCCGGAGGCTCACTGGCGCGAGGAGATGGACCGCCTGGCCGAACTCGCCCATCAGGCCTATGTCGGCGTGGTGCGTGAGGACCCCGATTTCGTGCCTTACTTCCGCGCGGTGACGCCGGAGGGCGTGCTGGGACATCTGCCGCTGGGCTCACGCCCGACCAAGCGCCGTCAGGACGGCGGCGTCGAGACGCTGCGAGCGATTCCCTGGATCTTCGCCTGGACCCAGATCCGCCTGATGCTACCGGCCTGGCTGGGTAGCGGGGAGGCCTTCGGTACCCGTCTGGAAGAGGAGGGAGGGCTCGAGGTGCTGCGCGAGATGCGCGACCGTTGGCCCTTCTTCGGCACCTATCTCGACATGCTCGAGATGCTGCTGGCCAAGGCGGATGTGGGCATCGCTTCCTACTACGAGCAGCGTCTGGTCGACGAGCCTGCTCTCAAGGAACTGGGCGCTCAGCTGCGCGAACGCTTCACCCGGCTGCAGTCGGTGCTGCTGACCATCCTCGACCAGCCGCAACTGCTGGAGCAGACGCCGCTGATCCGTCAGGCCATCGAGGTACGCAACCCGTACATCGATCCGTTGCACGGCCTTCAGGCGGAGCTGCTGCAGCGTAACCGCGATGCCGACGGAGCCATCAGCGGTGAGCTCTCGCGTGCCCTGATGGTCACCATGGCGGGCATCGCCGCGGGCCTGCGCAACACGGGCTAACAGTCACTGCGCTTGGCCATGCTTTGTCGAGGCCATTCTTTGTCGAAAAGCAGCTTCATGACGATCGCCCCGGCTTAACCGGGGCGATCGTGCTATGCGGGTAGCGAAAGAGAGGCTCAGCGGGGCTGCTTGACGGTGCGCAGATAGGGCTTGATGGTGGTGAACCCCTCGGGGTACTTCTTCCTGGCCTCCTCGTCGCTAACCGAGGGCGGAATGATCACGTCGTCGCCGGGACGCCAGTTCACCGGCGTGGCCACGGTGTGCTTGGCATTGAGCTGCACCGAGTCGAGCAGGCGCATCACTTCGTTGAAGTCGCGGCCCGAGGTCATCGGGTAGATCAGCATCGCCTTGATCTTCTTGTCCGGCCCGATAATGAACACCGCGCGCACCGTGGCGTTGTCGGCCGGCGTGCGGCCTTCGGCGCTGCCCGGCTCCTCGGCGGGGAGCATGTCGTAGAGCTTGGCCACTTCAAGCTTGTCGTCGCCGATCATGGGGTAATTGGGAGCGGTGCCCTGGGTTTCCTCGATGTCCTTGGCCCAAGCGGCATGATTGTCGACCGGATCCACCGAGAGGCCGACGATCTTGGTATTGCGCTTGTCGAACTCGGGCTTGAGCTTGGCCATGAAGCCCAGCTCCGTAGTACAGACCGGGGTGAAGTCCTTGGGATGCGAGAACAGAATGCACCAGCTGTCGCCGATCCACTCATGGAAATTCAAGGTGCCCTGGGTGGTTTGCGCCGTGAAGTCGGGCGCGGTGTCGCCGATTCTGAGACTCATCGTCGTGCTCCAGGATCATGGGTTCGAGATAGGCGTCGCATGGCCCCATGCGGACGCTGCTTGAATATAGGACACACATGGAAGAAGCGCAGGTGATGAGTACAGGGGGCGACACTCAGGCAAAGAGCTAGCCTGAGGAGGCAGAGGCATGTGCGCTCAGAAGGCGTATGGAGGTTAGAAGGCGTAGTGCAGCGAGGCGGTGATGAGATTTAGGTGCGCCATGTTAGGAGCGTCGATCTCTTCGATCTCGAGCCTGCTGACCAAGCGATTGTGCTGCAGCCGGGCGCCGAAGCCTTGAATTCTTGCGGTACCCGTGGTCGCCGTATAAAGCGATTCGCTCTGTGTTACCGGATCGCCTTCCCATTCGGCGAAGCCGGACTTGGCGTAGAGGCCCAGTTGCCCCAGTCGCACGCCTGCCACCAGACTGCCGCCCAGGGTCGTGGTATTGACCAGCAGGGACTGGTCGGCGAGGCGGGTGGGAACTTCGTCGCTTTCGCGATAGGTGATTTCAGCTCCCAGGTCGAGCCGCGGGAGGTTGGTCGGCGAGAAGCCCGCTGTCACCCGAAAGCCGGAGGTGTAGCCATCCGGCGAGTGCAGGTCGCTGCCCTCCAGCACGACACCGTTGTCGAGGTACATCAGGTCGCTGGTCTTGCCGGCGTATGCGGGTGTGCTCAACGGAGCATGGGACAGGGCGGCGAGGAGATCGAAGGAGGCATGGGAGTAGGCCAGAGGCTCGTCCGCAACGGACATACCGTTATCCGCTATTGCCGACAGTGGCAACAGCGTCAGGCAGGCGGCCATGGCCACGGCACCTCTGAAACACGCCTTCATGTTTTCAGATCCATTTCCCTGTGCAGTGAATCAGTGGTGATACCTCAGGCTCGATCGCATCAGGCTTACTTCGCAAGATCATGCGGCATGCCTTCGGGGATCCCCATAAAAGCCTAGCAGTATGCCATTAGTCTCGCCAGGCCGGGCTTCAACGCAGCGTAACCGAGACGCTTGCCAGGTAGCCGTCGAGATCCTCGAGACAAGGCGTATCGAGGCCATGCTCGTGGGCGGCAGCGAGCAGCGGCCCGAGTATGGCGTCGCGTTCGGTCGGTCTGCCTGCGAGCACGTCCTGCAGCATCGAGGCGCGATTGTTGGCGGTGCCCTCGATCACCTGCCATACCATTGCGTGCCACCCACCCGGGGGTGGAGATGCGCCTACTTTCGCCATGACCGCGGCCACCTCGTCGACGACACGCTCCACCATGGGGCGAAACGGCCGGTCGCGCAGCTGACCGTTGCGGACACGGTAGCGTGCCACCAGGGGGTTGATCGCTGCATTGATCGCCAGCTTGTGCCAGAGCCGCGTCTCGATGTCCGTCACCGCCTCGGCGGCCAGGCCCGCGCGATTCAGCGTGGCGGCGAGCTGACGGCCGCATTCGGTATGGCGGCCGGTCAGATCGCCGAGGTAGGTGATGCCGCGTCCGGCATGGGTCACGCCCTCGTCGCCGGTCAGCCAGGCACCCTCGGTGGTGGAGGCGCACAGCACGGGCCCCGGGTGGCGGCGCTGAAGTTCGGGCTGGACCTGATAGCCGTTCTGCCACAACACCAGAATCGGGGTGCCGGTGAGCCGGGCCATGGCGCTCTCATAAGCCGCCTGGGCGTCGTAGGCCTTGGTGGTCAGGTGCAGATACGCCGGCGCCAGCGGCGGCAGCTCCGCCAGGGTGGTCATGTCCAGCGGCACGGGGCGCCGCATGCCTTCCGGCGTGACGAGCATCTGCGTCGCGGGCAGGGCCCGCCGTCCGGCAACTGTGACCGGCGCCACGCCCGCCAGGTGCAGGGCCACGAGCCGGCCCAGGGCGCCGGGGCCGACGACCAGGTGAGTTTGCTCGTTCATGGTGCGCCTCATTGATGGAATACGGCAGCATACCGATGGCTTGCCGAGTCATGCCAGCCCGACGTGTCAGGCACGGCTAAGCCTTGGTGCGTGGCTTGCGTTGCCCTCGTGTCGACGCCGCTCGGCTACGCCGCGGCTTGCCGGACGATTTGCGTCGGTGGCTACGCGAGCCGGTCGCTGCCTCGCCCTGGGCCGCGGCCATGGCCTGGCGCAGCCGCTGCGAGTCGGCCTTGCTCAGCAGGCCGCGCAGGTCTTCGACGAGAGCGCTGAGGAAGGGGGCCGGGTCGTCGTCGCGTTCGGCAATCGCCGTCAGGCGCTGCTCCCACAGCGCCGTGCGCTCGGGACGGCTCGCGGCCTCGGGCAGGGAAGCGATCAGACCACTGCCCAGGCGAGTGGCGCGCAGCGCCTTGTTCTGGCGTACCAGATAGCCGCGTTCGATCAGCGTCTCGATGATCCCGGCGCGGGTCGCTTCGGTGCCCAGGCCGTCGTGCTCGCGCAGGGTGCGCTTGACCTCGGGGTCATCGACGTAGCGGGCAATGTTCATCATCGCCTTGATCAGACTGGCATCGGTGAAGGGCTCCGGCGGGCGAGTCTCACGATCTTCCACTGCGCTTGCCGTGACCCGACAGCTTTCCCCCTCGCTGAGGGGCGGCAGCGGCGGGGCTTCGTCGCGGGTGGTGAAGAGCGGCTTCCAGCCCGGCTGCAGCAGCTCCTGCCCGCTGGCGCGGAAGCGCTCGCCCAGAATGGTGAATTCCGCCTTCACCTCGCGAGCGATCAGCGGCGGGTAGAACTGGGCCAGCACGTTGCGGGCGATCAGACGGAACACGTCGGCCTCGGCACGCTCCAGGCGTGCGAGCTCGGCCGCTTTGCCGGTCGGCGCCAGGGCGTGGTGGGCGCCGACCTTCCTGTCGTCCCAGGCCTTGGAGCGCAGCGTGAAATCGGCACCGACGAGCCAGCCGCGCAGCGTCTCGTCCTGGGCGCAGGCGCCGGTCAAGGTGGCGCGCGCCTGGGCCAGGTGCTCTTCGGGCAGGTAGCGACAGTCCGAACGTGGATAGGTGATCAGCTTGTGGCGTTCGTAGAGCCGCTGGCAGATATCCAGTACCGCCTGGGCGGAGAGCCCGAAACGCCGTGCGGCGTCCACCTGCAGTGCCGAGAGCGAGTAGGGCAGCGGGGCGGCCTGGCATTTCTGGCGACTCTCGAGCGACGTCAGGCGCCCCTCGGCGCCTGGCAGACGTGCTGCCAGCGCCTCGGCCGGGGGGCGCTCTAGCAGGCGGCCCTGCTCGTCGAGACACTGCTGCTCGCCGGGCTGCCACCAGGCGCGCAGGCTGCCGTTGGCGACCGCGAGATCGGCCCACAGCACGTAAAAGGGGTAGGGCCTGAAGTCGCGGATCTCGGCATCACGGCGTACCACCAGGCCAAGCACCGGGGTCTGCACGCGGCCCACCGAGAGCACGCCGTCGTGGCCGGCCTGGCGGCCGGTCAGGGTCCAGGCGCGGGTCAGGTTGATGCCGTACAGCCAGTCGGCCCGAGAGCGTGATTCGGCGGCGCGATAGAGCGGCTGATAGCGGGCGTTGTCCTCCAGGCGGGACAAGGCGCGCTGTACCGCAGGCCGGTTGAGGTCGTTGACCAGCAGACGCGCCACCGGCCCCTTCCAGCCCAGGTATTCGATCACTTCCTGCACCAGCAGCTGGCCTTCGCGGTCCGGATCGCCGGCATGTACCACCTCGCGGGCCTGCTTGAGCAGCTTGCGAATTACGGCGAGCTGGCTTCTGGCCTTGGCGCGCGGTGCTAGCTTCCACCTGGCCGGCAGGATTGGCAGATGGTCCAGCCGCCACTGCTTGTAGGCGCTATCGTAGGCATCGGGCGGTGCCTGCTCCAGCAGGTGGCCCAGGCACCAGGTGACGACGGTATCGTTGCCGCGCAGGGCACCGTCCTCACGCTTAGTGTCGCCCGGCAGGGCGTCGGCGATGGCTCGGGCGAGGCTGGGTTTCTCGGCAATGATCAGGCGCATGAAAGACTCGGACTCGGGAGTTCGTTTATGGATATTCTTACAGTAACCCGACGGCAAGACCAGATGTCGTGCGCCAAAAAGCTGTACAGTTCCTGTATCGTGGTTCGGCAGCAAAGGCCAGGAGAGCATCCACATGCGTGAGCGAGGAAGGACGAGGCGGCTTTTCGGTCTCGGTGCGCGTACCGGCGGCGCCTTTCTGCGCAGTCGTCTGGGGGGCGAAGCCGACTGGCGTGCCCTGGGCGAGGCGCTGTTCGACGGTCTCTCCGAGCTCAAGGGGCCGGCCATGAAGCTGGCCCAGATCGTGGCCCAGTGGGACGACCTGCTGCCACCGGATCTCGCCGAGGAGCTGGCCCGGCTGCAGCGCCAGGCCGAGCCGATGCCCTGGGAGGGCATTCGCCGCACCCTGGAGGCGCAGTACGGTGACCTGGAGCGTCACTTCCGCGAGGTCGAGACACGGCCTTTTGCCAGTGCTTCGATGGGGCAGGTGCATCGCGCAGTCACCCATGCCGGCGAGACTCTGGTGCTCAAGGTGCAGTACCCGGGACTGTCCGAGATCCTGGAAGGCGATCTGGCCCAGCTGCGACGCATCTTGCGGCTGGGGCGCTGGCTGAAGGTGCCCCAGGTACGCCTGGATGCGCTGTTCGAGGAGCTTGCCGCCAGTCTGCGCGGCGAGCTCGACTACCATGCCGAGGCTGATGCGCTGGCACGCTATCGTCAGCGCTATGCCCATCTTGATGGATTGCTCATCCCCGAGCCGCTGCCCGACCTTTCCGGGCCGCGGGTACTGGCCATGCGTTACGTGGCCGGCACGCCGCTGCGCGAGCTGGAGAAGGCCGATGATGCGATCTGCCAGCGCGTAGCCGCAACGCTTGCCGATTGGCTCACCGAAGAGCTGTTCACCCATGGTGAACTGCATGCCGACCCGCATGCCGGCAACTTTGCCGTGACCGCCGATGGCCGGCTGGTGATCTACGACCTGGGAGCGGTGATCCCGGTACCGGAAGCGCATCTCCGCGCCATGATGCAACTGCTCGATGCCACCCTGGCCGGCGACCCCATGGCGATGGACGATGCCCTGCGCCGGCTGGGTGGACGCCAGGGGCAGGGGGCGCCGCTGGCGCTGTATCGTGAATCCGCTGAGGCCGTGGCGCCGCTGTTCGAGCCTGGCCCTCAGGACTTTTCGGATGTCAGAGTGCATCGCCGCTTGCGCGATCTCACGCCTAAGGTGTGGGCGGCCATGGATCGCCTGCAGCCGCCTGCCGACGTGCTGCTGCTCTCGCGCACCTTGAACGGGCACTACTGGAACCTGGTGCGCCTGGGAGCCCGCCTGGACATGCACGCCCGCACCCGGCCGCTGCTGGAATGGGCGCGCCGTTGAGATCCGGGATCGGGACCCGGGACGGTTGCGAGCGCTTCTTGCGCACAACACCGAGTCACGCTTCCCTGTTACTATATGCGCCATTTTGAACTGGCGGAGAGAGTGAATGCTGGCAGTATGGGTCGAGCAGCTGCTGGGTTTTGCTTCGGGTGCCTTGGCAGCCATCCGAGAGGAAGAGCGCTATCCGGCGTTCATGGCCTGGGCGCGCGAGGAGGGCGCCGAACTAATGGGCGGCGATCTGGCCATGGCCCAGGCCATGGCGCCCATCCTGTGGAGCCAGACCCCGCTGGAGCGCGCTGGTTTTACCTGTGAGCCGCTGGCACGTCCGGGGCGCAACGAACCCTGCTGGTGCGACTCCGGGCGCAAGACCAAGCACTGCTGCGGAGCCGTCGCGATGCCGGCCGAAGTGCCGGATCACCTGATGTGGATGCTCTCGCTGCGCGACTGGAAGGGACCCACCCTCAAGGCGGCTTTGGAGAGCGGCCACGCACCCGCCCAGGCACTGCTGGAAGCGGGACTGATCGCCGCCGAGACCGGCCAGCGCGGTCGCGCCCAACAGATCCTCGAATCACTGTTCCAGCGCGCCGACTGGTCGCGTCTGCCGGCTCAGGCCGAGCCGGCCTTCGAGCTGCTGATCGACCTCTACCAGGAGCGCGGTTTTACGCGCAAGCGGGCCGAGCTGCTCGATGAAGTGCTCGACCGCGGCCCGCTGTTCCTGCGCGGGGTGGCGCTGGAGCGCCTGTGTCTCATGCACCTCGACAGCGACGATCTGGACAGCGCCCGCGCCGCCTTCGTGCGCGCCCAGCAGGCGCTGCCCGATTCGCCGACCCTGGCCTACATCGAAGCCATGCTGCTGCTGCACGAAGGGCACGAGGAGGAAGCCGCCGAACGGGCTCGCTTCTGGTTCCGGCGCCTGGCGCGCAAGGGCGATCTGGAGCCCGAACAGCTGCAGTTCCTGGCCGATCTGGCGGAGAACCCGGGCGCTACCCTGGCCGATCAGTTGCTCAACGCCGAAGAGGACCTGGCGGAGCCGCTGGCTTCGCTGCAGGCCCTGCTGGCGGAGCTGCCTCCGGCTCCTGGGCTGAGCATTGGCAAGACCGAGAACGGAGAACTGGAATATCACAGCAGCGCTCGCGAAGACACCCTGTTCGCTGCCTGGCAGAAGCACTTTCAGGTCGACGTGGACGACGACAGCGCCCTGGGACTCAAGGGTGACCCCTGGCTGCAGGCCGGCGACTGGCTGCGTGAACTCTGCGCGCATCCGGAGTGGCTCGATTCGCCGCGAGTGGTGCAGTCGCTCACCCTGGCCCTGACCAGCCGCTTCGGCAGCCTGCCGTGGATGTCGCCCAGCCTGTTCGAACCGCTTTCCGACCGTCTCGAGCGTTGGCTCGAGCGCATTCGCGGCGAGGGCGAGGGACCGTTTCTGTGGGACAGCGCCGACAACGCCGTGCTGCTGCGCACCGGGCTGGCGCTGGTGGTCGGCATGGAGCGGGGGGCTCGCGAGCGTTCCCGGCGGCTGGCCGAGCGGCTATTGACGCTCGACGACCAGGACAGCCTGGGCTTGCAGGAACTGGTGCTGGATCAACTGCTGCGGGAAGGGCGCGACCGTGAAGCGTTGAGCGTGACCGAGACCCAGCGCGACGATACGCCGGTGCTGGGCATTCTCCTGGGGAGGGCGCTGGCTCTGTTTCGATTGCAGCGCATCGACGAGGCCAACGAGGCGCTGCGCGACGTGCATCGCCACAATCCCCACGCGCTGCCGATGCTCTGTGCCGAGCAGACCCGTCCGGTTCAGATGGGCCCGGACAACGTCGCCGAGCCCGGCAGTCGCGCCGAGGCGTGGCAGTACCGCACGCTGATGCGCGACCAGTGGCGCGCCACGGCGGGGGCGCTGGACTGGCTGCAGAGTCAGATCGACGACTGAAACTCCCGTCAGGCGACCCGTGGTGCCGGTGGCGGTACCAGATCCTTGTCGCGGCTGATCCAGATCGCCAAGGCAATGGCGGGCAGTCCCAGCGCGGTGGCGATGACGAAAAAGGTGGCGTAGCCCTCGGCAGCCACTACCAGCCCACCGAAGCCACTCAGGAACTTGCCCGGCAGCGTCATCAACGACGAGAACAGCGCGTATTGGGTCGCGGTGTAGGCACGTGAGGTCAGGCTCGACAGGAAGGCGATGAACACCGCACTGGCCAGGCCATTGGCCAGGTTGTCGCCGACGATGGCCATCACCAGCATCGGCAGGCTCTGGCCGGCCAGCGCCAGAGCGGCGAACAGCAGATTGGTCAGGGTGGCCGCCGCCGCGCCCAGCACCAGGATCGGCCCGATGCCGTAGCGCGCTACCAGCAGTCCGCCGAGAATGCCGCCGCTGATGCTCATGGCAATGCCGAACACGTTGGTGACGTTGGCGATGGTCGCCAGCGAGAAGCCCAGGTCGATATAGAGCGGATTCGCCATCGATGCCATGGCCAGGTCGCTGATGCGGAATACGGCCACGAACACCAGCAGCCACAGCGCCTTGAGGCGATGACGGGAAATGAAATCGGTGAACGGGCATATCACCGCGCCGATCAGCCACGCGCCCAGGCGGCGCAGCGCTCGCGGCTTGCCGCGGCTGGCCCGGATGAAGGCCCGCACCTTGGGCTCGTGGATCAACTGGGTGGTGAGCGACAGCCGCTTGGGCTCCGGGCGCAGCAACACCGTGATCACACCCACGCCGACCAGCAGGGCCATGGTCAGGTAGGCTGCCTGCCAGGAGAGCCAAGAGGCGACGTAGAGGGCGCCGGCGCCGGCGGCCAGCAGGCCGCCGCGATAGCCGATGATGTAAGTGGAAGCCATGGCTGCCTGGATGTCATCCGGCGCCGACTCAATGCGAAAGGCGTCGATGGCGATGTCCTGGGTCGCCGAGCCGAAGGCGACCAGCAGAGCGAAGGCGGCCACCAGGGCCAGGTTCTGCTGTGGGTCGAGGCTCGACAGGCCGACGAGCCCGCCGGCGATCATGGCCTGGGCCAGCAGCATCCAGCCGCGGCGCTGGCCGAAGGTGCGGGTCAACACCGGCAAGGCCAGACGGTCGACGATGGGCGCCCAGAAGAACTTGATCGAGTAGAGCATGCCGATCCAGGAGAAGAAGCCGATGGCGGCCACCTGGATACCATCGCTGCGCAGCCATGCGGAAAGGGTGGAAAAGACCAGCAGGAACGGCAGCCCGGCCGAGAAACCCAGAAACAGCATGGTGATCACGGGTGCGCGAAGGTAGATGGCCAGGGCGGCACCCCAACTGCGCTGAGCGGTAGGGATTGTCATGCGTGGCGATACTCCTCGATGTAACGATGGCCAGGGGGCGGCCCGGGGCCGTTAACGATGATAGAATGACCCGCCGTTCGGCGGAGGGGACGGTCCAGGAGGACCCATCGTCCGGCCGCTCGATTGTTGCAGAGCACCGGCATCGATACCAGCAGGTAATTCCGATCAGGAGGCCTTCATGAGCCATAGCGAACGTCAGCCGATCGATGACATGGACGATAACCTGCCGCGGTGGTACGTCGTTCAGTGCAAGGGCGGAGAATCCTTCCGTGCCGCACAGCATCTGGCCAACCAGGGCTATGAACTGTTCCACCCAATTCTGCAGGTGCAGAAGAAACGCGGCGGCAAGCTGGTGTGGCTGGATGAGCCGCTGTTCCCTCATTACCTTTTCATTCGCCTCGATCGCATTGCCAGCAACTGGCGGCCGATTCGCTCGACCCGCGGCGTGCTGCGGGTCGTCAACTTCGGCAACCATCCGCTTCCGGTCGACGATGAGCTCATCGAGATGCTGCGCGAGCAGGGTTCCCAGAGCCTGGAGAGTGCCGTCAACGTCTATTTCCGTGCCGGCGAGAAGGTGGAGATCACCGAAGGGCCGTTCAAGGATCTGCAGGCAGTCTTTGCCAGTCACAAGGGAGATGAGCGGGCCATCGTGCTGCTCAGTCTGCTCAACCGGCAGCAGCAACTGGAGATGCCCGTGGCCAGCTTGCGACCGGGTAGCTGAGCCGGCTGCCGGTCTTTACCCCGACACTACCCATCAACGCTCACAGAGCCCAGGAGATCGCCATGAACATCGCCCCGCAGCGGGTCGTGACCCTTCATTACGTGCTGAGCGATGCCCAGGGCCAGATTCTCGACGACTCGAGGGCACGTGCCAGGCCCCTCGAGTATCTGCACGGCCACGACAACATCATGGCCGGCCTCGAGCGCGAACTGGCGGGCCACGAACCCGGCGACAGGCTGAACGTGACGCTGCCGCCGCAGGACGCCTACGGTGAGCGCAACGAGGAGCTGGTACAGTCATTCGGTCGCAGTGCCTTTCCCGAGCTGGAACTGACGCCGGGCATGCGCTTCCAGACGCCGGGCGACGACGGCCCTCAGATCGTCACCGTGCTCGAAGTCAGTGACAACGAGGTACTGGTCGATACCAACCACCCGCTGGCCGGCCAGACGCTCAGCTACGAGCTGGAAGTGCTGAGCGTGCGCGAGGCGAATCGCGCCGAGCTGGCCAAGGGGCACCCGCTGCCCGACGATGTGATGCCCTCTCAAGTAGAAGATCGCAAGCTTTCCTAGGGCCGAACTCGCACGAATCTCCCTGAAAAACTGACCTGCATCAATTCGTCGATCGCCACTCGCCATGGCCGAGGCGAAATTTGATGCAGGTCAGTTTTCCGCTGCCTTCAACGGGCTAGAGTGAACTCATCGCATCGAGTGACGGGGAGAAAACGACATGTACTGGGATGACGCCGTAATTTTCGGACTGGTAACCGTCGCGATGATGATCGCATTCATGGCAGGTTGGATCGGCTTCGTGATTCGCGACCATCGTCGCAAGCGCAAGCACTGAATCAGCCTGTAAGCAAGTCGTCAGGGGAGGGGGGAGTTTTCCCCCCAGTAGCCGGCCCAATTGGGCCGGCATTTTTTCGTGTTAGACTCCAGCGAAACGATACGCCGATGGCGTGATCGATTCCAGCAAGAAAAAGAACGAGGGGTCTTGATCATGTTCCAGTCTGGACGCGACGTTTACGGCCGTGCCCTGGGAGTGCTGCTCGGAGCGCTGTTGCTGTCTCCGGTCGTACAGGCCAATCCCGATTCGCTGCTCCTACACGACGGTGAGAGGGAAATCGAGCTCTCCGTCGAATCCTTGCGGGAGCAGGCCGACGTCGAGTTTCGTTTCTTCGAGCCTTATCTGGCCGAAGAGGTCAGCATCCGTGGGCTGGTCTTCCGCGACCTTCTCGTCGAACACTTCGGCCAGGTGCCACCTCAGTTGCATTTCGAGGCCTGGGACGATTACGACGTGACGCTGTCGGACTGGGACGATCCGAACTGGATTCTCGTCACCCATCAGGATGATGAACCGATCAGCCTTCGTCAGCGTGGCCCAGTGCGCCTGGTCGAGCGTGACTACGGCAACCGTGATCCAGCCAATCTGCGTAATTTCAACGACTGGGTGTGGATGATCCGCAGCATCGAGGCGGTATGGTAGAACCGGGGCTTCCCTGGTGGCGACACGTTCGCTGGCTGTGGCTCAGCCTGATGAGCTTTGTTGCGCTCATGCTGCTGATCGCTTACCAGAGCCGGTGGGTCTACCCGGAGATCCATGCCTATTTCAGCCAGTCTGGCAATCTCACCGGCCAGCAACTGGCCACACGTGCTCGCGATTACCTGCAGCAGGGACTCGACCTTTTGCTGCAGGGGCCGGACGATGCCGACATTCGTCAGCAGGCCCATTTCCAGATCAAGCTTGCCTACAGTCTGTTCGATATCGGTCTTTATCGGCGTGAATACGACTGCACTGCGCCGAGTCTCGATGCCATCGACGAGTTGCTCGTGCGCCTGGAGGATAACCAACCTGTCACGGCCCCGAACCTGAGAGAGAGCATACTCGCGCCGATGCGCTGTCTCACCCGAATCGAAATGCACCAGTTGGACCGGCGCAGTGCCGTCACAGCAGTATTTGTCGAAAAGACGCGTCGTCACCAGGGGCAGGTGCTGGCCGGTAGTCTGGTGATCTTCGTGCTCGGGCTGGGCTTTTGGCTGATGCATGAGCTGCAGCGCCGTCGTGCAGCCCGGTCGGCAAAAGAAAGCCTCGAGTGGATGAGTCGAGCCCTGCGAGACCCGCTCACCGGTGTGGGCAACCGCAGTGCCCTGCACGATGACGTCGTGGCCAAGCATGGGCGGCCGATGGGGCTACTGCTCGTCGACATCGATTATTTCAAGCAGTACAACGATAGCCTTGGCCATCCCGATGGCGATCGCCTGCTGCGCCGCCTGGTCGAATTGATCCAGCAGGCCATGGGAAAGGGAACACAGCTCTACCGACTCGGGGGCGACGAATTTGCCGTACTGTTCGCGTGCGACGATGATCAGTCGCTGGATGTCAGCTGCCGCAATCTCGTCGAGTCATTGCGTGCCGCTGCCTTGCCCCATCCGTCACACCCTCATGCCACTCATGTGACGTTCAGCGTCGGGGCGGCACGCTTCAATGCAGACCATGCTGGGTACGAGAGAGGTTATGCCGCCGCTGACGTGGCGCTATACAAGGTCAAGGAGCAAGGACGCGACGGCTGGCAAGTGGCTGCATTGGACAACCGTGAGTTGGCCGGCTAGTGCGATTCCACCGCTGGCCGCTCATCTGTGGTGGGAGCGGTGCCGCGGCTCGGAGTATTACGGCTCAGCGTGCAAGCCACCAGTTGTCGCGCCAGGCGCGCATTACCCGCTCGGGATACCAGGTCTGGCCCAGGCTGCCGTTGTAGCGGGCCAGGGCGCGGGTGAGGTCGCCGCGTTCCACGGCGAGATAGTGGGCAAGAATGGTGCAGCCGTAGCGCAGGTTCAGCCACGGGTCCATCAGGTCGTCGGCGGAGCGGCCCAGCTCGCGAATCCAGAATGGCATGATCTGCATCAGCCCGACGGCGCCGGCCGAGGAGACGGCTTCCGGCTGAAAGGCACTCTCCACCTGGATGACGGCCAGCACGATTTCCGGTGCCAGGCCGGCCAGGCGTGCTTCGTGGTAGATGCGGGTGAGCATTTCGCCACGCAGCGCCTCGTCGGGGACGAAGCGTGCGAGCTTGGGTTCCATCTGGCTCATCCAGCGACGTGCCGCCCACACCTGATCCGGCGAGGGCGGCACGGCAACCAGGGTGTCGAGAGTCTGGCGCAGCGAGGGCGGAATGTCGGGCTCCACTCGCACGCGCTGGGCAGGTGGTCTCAGCAAGGCCGCGGGCAGGGTGTCAGCCGAGCGCGTTGACTCGCTACCGCCTGCGCTGAGCCGCTCTTCACCCGTCAACGGCGGGGCGAAAAGGCCGGCCGCGGCCAGCAGGACCGCGGCGGCCAGGCGTCGGTCAGGCGCCGATCTGCTCGCGCAGGAATTCGACGATGCCATCGGCCGGGACCATGGTCGCTTCACTATCACGCCGCCCCTTGTACTCGAGCTCGCCATTGTCCAGCCCGCGATCGCCGACCACCAGACGGTGGGGAATGCCGATCAGCTCCTGGTCGGCGAACTTCACTCCGGGACGCAGGTCCCGGTCGTCCAGCAGCACGTCGATGCCGGCTGACGTCAGCGCTTCGTAGAGCCGCTCGGACTCTTCACGCACGCGCTGTGACTTGTGGGCGTTCATGGGCACCAGGGCCACCTGGAAGGGGGCGATGGCATTGGGCCAGATGATGCCGGCCGAGTCGTGGTTCTGCTCGATGGCGGCTGCCACCACGCGGGTCACGCCGATGCCGTAGCAGCCCATCCAGGTGTGGGCCGCCTTGCCGTTGTCGTCGAGCACCGTGGCGTTCATCGCCTCGGAGTACTTCTTGCCCAGTTGGAACACGTGGCCGACTTCGATGCCGCGCTTGATCGAGAGCGTGCCCTTGCCATCCGGCGAGGGATCACCCTCGACCACGTTGCGGATGTCGGCCACCTTGGGCAGCGCCACGTCGCGCTCCCAGTTGATGCCGAAGTAGTGCTTGCCGTCGACGTTGGCACCGGCGCCGAAGTCGCTCATCAGGGCCACGCTGCGGTCGATGATGACCGGCATGTTCAGGTTCACCGGGCCCAGCGAGCCGGGGCCGGCGCCCACCAAGGCGCGAATCTCTTCCTCCGTGGCCATGGTCAGTGGCTCGGCCACTTCGGGCAGGTTCTCGGCCTTGATCTCGTTTAGCTCGTGATCGCCGCGCACCAGCAGAGCGATCAGGCCACCCTCGGCGGCGCGTACCATCAGGGTCTTGATGGTCTTCTCGATGGGCAGGCCGTGCTGCTCCACCAAAGCGGCGATGGTCTTGGCATTGGGCGTGTCGACCAGGCGCAGTTCCTCGCTCGGCGCGGGGCGCTCGGGGTTGGTGCCCAGCGGGGCGGGCAGTGCCTCGGCCTTCTCGATGTTGGCGGCGTAGTCCGATTCGGTGGAGAACGCGATGTCGTCTTCGCCTGAGTCGGCCAGCACGTGGAATTCGTGGGAGTTTTCGCCGCCGATGGCGCCGGTGTCGGCCAACACCGGGCGAAAGTCCAGACCCAGGCGGGTGAAGATGCGCGTGTACGCATCGTACATCGCCTGGTAGGTCTCTCTGAGAGAGCGTTCATCCAAGTGGAAGGAGTAGGCGTCCTTCATGATGAACTCGCGCGAGCGCATCACGCCGAAGCGCGGGCGGATCTCGTCGCGGAACTTGGTCTGGATCTGGTAGAAGTTGGCCGGCAGCTGCTTGTAGCTGGAGAGCTCGCGGCGCATCAGGTCGGTGATCACCTCCTCGTGGGTAGGGCCGACGCAGTAGTCGCGCTCATGGCGGTCCTTCAGGCGCAGCAGCTCGGGGCCGTACTGTTCCCAACGGCCCGACTCCTGCCACAGCTCGGCGGGCTGCACCGCCGGCATCAGCACCTCCTGGGCGCCGGCGCGGTCCATTTCCTCACGCACGATGCGTTCCACCTTGCGTAGGGTGCGCAGGCCAATTGGCAGCCAGGTGTACAGGCCCGAGGTCAGGCGGCGGATCATGCCGGCACGCAGCATCAGCTGGTGGCTGATGACCTCGGCGTCGGCAGGCGTTTCCTTGAGGGTGGCAATCAACAGTTGGGTGGCGCGCATGGGTCCGGCGTTTCCTTCAGCGTGGGCTGACATGAGTCGAGATGCCGCGGGGAGCGGCGTTCGGGGCATTGTAAGGCCAACGGAGAACGGCGGCAAAAGCGTTGCTCAACCTGGCATGGCTGCTCGGGGCTTATCCGTCGACAGGGCTCACCCCAACGACTTCAGCCAGAACACCATTGGCTTGTCGGTCTCCGTCGGCTCGCCGATGTCTTTCCAGCGGAAGGTGGTGGCGAGCTCCGGGTGGCGCTCGTAGCCCTGAGAGCGCCAGAAGCCGTGCAGGGGGACATAGCCTGCCGGTTTCAGCGGGTGATCGTCAGGGCGCTCCACGGCGCAGAAGGCGACGGTGGTAAACCCACGCTCGGTGGCGTGACGCTCGCGCTTGGCGAGAAAGGCCTTGCCGATGCCGCGGCCGCGATAGCTCGGTAGCAGCACCGACTCGCCGTAGTAGAACACGCTGTTCACATCGAAGCCGGCCTGCTCGAAGGGGGCGCGAAACTCCGCCACGTCCTGGGCCAGCGGCATGCCCGTGGCGGCCCCCACCAGAGCATCGCCATCCTCGGCCAGCACGAACAGGCTGTCGGGACACTCGGCGTAACGGCGCAGGTAGTCGGCCTCGTAGTCGAAGCTACCGTCATAGAGATAGGGAAAATCGCGGAACACGGTGATGCGCAAATGAGCCAGCTCCTCCAGCCGTGGCTCGATGGCGCTGCCCTGGCAGGTATGTAGTCCGATCTCGCTCATGTGAGCCTCCGTGAAAGATCTAAACGCTCGTATCAGACGTGGTTGTGGTAATCTCCCGCCATTCTCCATGGCGGCGCCCAGGGCGGCAATCGCCCTCGACGCCGGTAACCCGACTTCTGCGGAGCATCCCTTCCATGAGGATCCTGATCCGTCGTGCCCTGACCGGCCTGGTGCTTGGCGTTTCCATCACCGCCCTGGTGGGCTGCGGCACCGTCTTCCACCCCGAGCGCAAAGGCCAGATGAGCGGGCGTATCGACCCAGTGGTCGCCATCGCCAACGGCGTGGGCCTGCTGTTCTTCATCGTACCCGGTGTGATCGCCTATGCTGTGGATTTCTCCAACGGCACCATCTACCTTCCCGGCACCCACGACACGGCCAGCGTCGATACCCTGATCATGGACGAAAACATGGACGTGCCGACCCTCGAGAAACTGCTTTCCGAGAAGACCGGCAAGCGGGTCCGTCTCGACAGCGAGCTGCTGCGGGTCGAAGAGGTGGAAAGCCTCGACGAGGCCCTGGCGCTGGTGCGCATGGCCGGAGTGAACGACAAGGAACGGTTGGCGACCATGTAGGCGGTGTGATCGCTTGCGTCTCGGCTGCCGCCATCACCTCCCTTCGAAACGCTTGAGCTCCAGGGGACGGTAGCGTTCCAGCAGTGCCCAGAGGATGGCGGCGGTTTCCGCATCCGGCGTGCCGCGATAGTCGCTGGGGCGGAAGCGCATCTGGAAGGCCCGCAGCACGGCGCGAGTTTCACGGTCCAGTTCGCCAGTCTCTTTCAGCGGATAGCCCCATACCCTTAGCGCCTCCTGGAAGACGCTCAGCGCCGGCGGCTGCGCCTCGAAGCGCGCCTGCCAGCTCGCTACCGCATCGTCTTCTGGCCATACTCCGATACCCGCTTCGTACAGTTCGCGCCAGGGGAATCGCGGGCCGGGGTCGATCTTGCGGGTGGGCGAGATGTCGGAGTGGGCCACCACGTTGGTGGGGTGGATGCCGTGGCGTTCGATGATGTCCCGCGACAGCGCGATCAGCGCGTCGATCTGGGCGTCGGGATAGGGTGCCCATTGGATATCCACCGACGCGTCCGGGTTCTGTTCCAGCAGGCGTTCCACCTCGGTATAGGGGCGGTCGGGCCCGAGATTGACGATCTCGATGCCGATGGAGGTGTCGTTGATGTTGGTGCGCCCCCGCCAGGCGCTGGCGCCGGCGTGCCAGGCACGGCGATTCTCGTCGACCAACTGATAGACCAGCGGCATGCCGCGGTGGTCTCGCGGCGGCAGCGGCAGAACGTAATGGGCGCTGACATGGGGGCCGGTGAGCACGGCCAGCGACTCGGCCTCGTCGATATCGGTGTAGTGCATGACCAGGTGGCGCACCCGACTGTTGTGCGAGGGAGCCACCCAGGAGTGATCCACCGCATAGCCGCTGCGCCGCTCCAGCTGTTCCGGTGCAGCGCAGCCGGCCAGCCACGCGCCGGCCAGAGCGATAATGAGACTGGCGGTCCAACGTATCGGCATGTTCAGCCTCCTTGAACCGCTAGCCGTATCAGCAAACCGAGCACCATGGCAGTCGAGACGCTGAGCAGGGTGCCCATCAGCACGTATTCGGTCAGCTTGCGATCCTGGGCGCCGCGCAGCTCACCGAAGCGCAGCACCGACTTGGCTGCCAGCAGGAAGCCGATGGCGGTCAACTGGTCGAGCAGCACCAGGGTCAGCACCAGTACGCGCTCGGCCATGCCGATACGTGCGCCGGCGGCAATGAGTGTGCCGGGATTGTCGATCTGGGCGCTCCAGCGCTGTATCACCAAGGCGATGACGATCGACAGCGGGCGGGTGACGAGCACGTAGGCGACGGCGGTGCCGAGCACCCGCGGCGTGAACAGCCAGTGCCAGAACGCCACCAGCGGTTGCCAGTGGCCCAGCCAGACCAGCCATACGCCCACCAGCACCAGCAGATGCAGCAACTGGTCGAGCATGAACCAGCGCAGCCGCATGGGTGACAGATAGGCCTTGCCGAGGTCGATCACGGCATGGCTCACGGCAATCGCTGCCGCGCCACTCAGCACCATGTTCCAGGAAGCGCCAGTGGCTTGAGTCAGTGTGGCCGCGCTCAGTACCGCCAGGGCCAGAGCGCCGTGCAATGCCGCGTGCAGATAGAGCTGGGCGGAGCGCACCTTGTGCATGTAACGCGCCTCGACCCAGCGACTGGGCTGCAGGGCGAAGTCACCGAGCAGATGGACCAGCACAAGCCCCAGCAGCAGCGAGATATCGGCGTTCATCGTGGGTCGTCCTTGAATCGTTGGCCGAGGTAGCGCAGGTAGTCGTCGAGCAGTGCCCAGCGTGCGGCCCGCAGCCGCTTGTGTACGCTGGGCTGGCTGATGCCGAGCCGCTTGGCCAGCGCCTGCTGGGATTCCTCGTGCCACAGGCTCAGGTAGACGGCCTCGGCAGCGTAGCGCGACCAGCCGTCGATCAGATCGTCGACGAAGCGGGTCAGCAGCGCCAGGCAATCGCTTCGGGGCTCCTCGACCAGGCTGAGCGCCAGGTGAGCCGTGCCTTCGCTCATGGTATCCAGGGTCTGGCCGGAGCGCACGAATACCTCGCCGCTGGCTTCGGTTACCCGCTGCCCGGGCTGCCAGGGATCCCGGCCGATGGCGACGGCAATGCGCGCATCCCAGCGCTGGCGCTCCTCCGAATGGCGAATCAGAGCCGCACGCAGCAGCACCGCGGCGGGTAGGGCGGCCGCCGGGTCGGGCAGGGCGATCTGGAAGCCGTCGCCACGATAGCGCTCGCTCTGCCCGCCGTAGCGCGCGGTGATCGCCTCGATGGCGGTATCGAGTGCCTGGAAGAGCCGCTGGGGATCGCTGGCCTTGCGGGAGTCGACCAGATCGCCCGTGAGAACGGCAATGCGCTGCGCCATAGGCTTGCTCTACGCGTCGGTGATGTCCTGATAATAGCCCCTAAAGGCTATTTTTCAACATAATAACCAAAAAGGGCTATAGCGAGTCCATTCGCCATTGTCGTTTGCCCAGGCCGGCCGAGCAGGGCGGCCAGCCATACGAAACATGTATGAATATACAGTATATGGATGAGCCAGGCATGGGGCAAGCATCAGCGCGCCAGATCGCGCATGGCGTTCTCGAGCCCTTCCAGGGTCATGGGGTACATGCGGTCGTCGATCAGCTCACGGATCAACTGGGTGGAGTGGGTGTACTCCCACGCTCGCGGCGGCATGGGATTGAGCCAGGCCAGGCGGGGGAACTTGTCGGCCAGGCGCTTGAGCCATACGGCACCGGCCTCGTCGTTGAAGTGCTCCACGCTGCCGCCGGGGTGGGTCACCTCGTAGGGCGACATGGCGGCATCGCCGACGATCACCACCTGGTAGTCGCGGCCGTAGGTGTGCAGCACGTCCATGGTGGGGATGCGCTCGCTGGTGCGACGGTAGTTGTTGCGCCACACGCCTTCGTACAAGCAGTTGTGAAAGTAGTAGTGCTCCAGGTGCTTGAACTCCGAGCGGGCGGCGGAGAACAGCTCCTCGCAGACGCGGATGTGATCGTCCATGGAGCCGCCCACGTCGAGGAACAGCAGCACCTTCACCGTGTTGTGGCGCTCGGGGCGCATGCGCACGTTGAGCAGGCCGGCGTCGCGGGCGGTGTCGCGGATGGTGGCGTCGACGTCGAACTCCTCGGCCGCGCCCTGGCGGGCGAACTTGCGCAGGCGGCGCAGCGCCATCTTGATGTTGCGCGTACCGAGCTCGAGCGAGTCGTCATAGTCGCGAAAGCGTCGTTCGTCCCACACCTTCACCGCGCGGCGGTGGCGCGAGCCTTCCTGGCCGATGCGAATGCCCTCGGGGTTGTAGCCATAGGCACCGAAGGGGCTGGTGCCCCCGGTGCCGATCCACTTGTTGCCGCCGGCATGGCGCTCCTTCTGCTCCTCCAGCCGCTTCTTGAAGGTCTCGATCAGCTGCTCCAGGCCGCCCAAGGATTCGATCTGCGCCTTCTCCTCCTCGGAGAGCTGCTTCTCGAACTCGCGGCGCAGCCAGTCGTCGGGAATCAGCGCCTCGATGGCGGCGTCGAGATTTTCCAGACCGTCGAACCAGGCGGCGAAGGCGCGATCGAAGCGGTCGAAGTAGCGCTCGTCCTTGACCATCACGGTGCGCGCCACCTGGTAGAACGCCTCCATGTCGGCGAACACCACGCCGCGCTCGACCACCGCATGCAGATCGAGCAGCTCACGCAGCGAGACCGGTACGCCGGCGCGCTTGAGGGTTTCGAACAGGCCGATGAACATGGCTCAGCGCCTCTGATTGCCTTGGCGGCGCATCATGAAGGCCAGCCGTTCGAGCAGTTGGGTATCCTGCTCGTTCTTCACCAGGGCGCCGGCCAGCGGCGGAATCGCCTTTACCGGGTCGCGGTGGTAGAGCGCCTCACGGGCCAGCTCGTCGGCCATCAGCAGCTTCAGCCAGTCCACCAGCTCCGAGGTGGAGGGCTTCTTCTTCAGCCCCGGTGCCTGGCGCAGGTCGAAGAACACCTCCAGCGCCTCGCTGACCAGCTTCGGCGCGATGTCGGGGAAGTGCACGTCGACGATGGCCTGCATCGTCTCGCGGTCGGGGAACTCGATGTAGTGGAAGAAGCAGCGGCGCAGGAAGGCGTCGGGCAGCTCCTTCTCGTTGTTCGAAGTGATCACGATGATCGGCCGGTGGCGTGCACGAACGGTCTCGCCGGTCTCGTAGACATGGAATTCCATGCGATCCAGCTCCTGGAGCAGGTCGTTGGGGAATTCGATGTCGGCCTTGTCGATCTCGTCGATCAGCAGCACTACGCGCTCGTCGGCGGTGAAGGCTTCCCACAGCTTGCCGGGCTTGATGTAGTTCTCGACGTTTTCCACGCCCTCGACGCCAAGCTGGGAGTCGCGCAAACGGCTCACCGCATCGTACTCGTAGAGCCCCTGGGCGGCCTTGGTGGTGGACTTGATGTGCCAGGTGATCAGTCGTGTGCCCAGCGAGCGGGCCAACTCCTCGGCCAGCAGGGTCTTGCCGGTGCCAGGTTCGCCCTTGATCAGCAGCGGGCGCTCCAGGGTCACGGCGGCGTTCACCGCCTGCTTCAAGGCATCGGTAGCCACATAGGTAGAGGTCGAATCGAAAGCCATGGGTGCCTCGGCGATAGCTCGTTTAGGGGATAATCAAACAAGTGTACGGAAGGGTGGGGCGAGGGACAATTACCCGGCCCTTCCCTTTACCCCTCTGTGCGCCGATACGACTCCACCAGCGTTGCCGGGTCGTGCTCGGCGTGCCCGTGGCCGACGTGGGTACGCATCAACTGTGCCGCCAGGCCGGTCATCGGTGTTCCGCTGCCGGCGCGCTGGCTCTGGGCCACGGCCATGTCGAGATCCTTGAGCAGGGTGCGCAGGTGCCAGGCCGGGTTGTCGAACTCCCTTGCCGCCATGCGTGGGGTCAGGATCTGGAACGGCTTGGAATCGGCGAAGCCGCCGGCCAGCGCCTCGGTCAAGCGCGAGGCGTCCACGCCGCTGGCCTCGGCCAGGGCCACCATCTCGGCAATCACCGCCGCCTGACAGCCGACGATCATCTGGTTGCACACCTTGGTGACCTGGCCGGCGCCCACGGAGCCCATGTGGGTGACCCTGGCCGAGAGAGGTGCGAGCAGAGGGCGTACGGCCGCGATGTCCGCCTCCTCGCCACCGCACATGATTGCCAGGCTCCCGGCCTCGGCTCCTGCCACGCCACCGGAGACCGGTGCGTCTACCCAGCGCATGCCGCACGCTTCTGCCAATCTCTCGGCAAAGTGGCGCGTTGCCGCCGGGTCGCTACTGGATAGATCGACCAGGTGCTGACCCGAGCGACCGTGCGCCGCTACGCCGCCTGTGCCGAACACCACCTCTTCCACCACGGCCGTATTGGCCAGGCACAGCATCACCACATCCACGCCTGACACCAGCTCGGCGATGGAGCTTGCCACCGTGGCTCCGGCCTCATTCAGCGATGCGCATTTCTCCGCCGTGCGGTTCCACACCGTCACGGCAAAGCCGGCCTGCAGCAGGCGGCGTGTCATGGGGTCGCCCATCAGGCCGATGCCGATGAAGCCGAGGCGGGGCTGTGTCATGTCGTTTCTCCAGAATGGGGGCAGGGAAGCGGAACACCTAGCATGCGCTATGGAAGGATTTTCCATCAAGATGGAGCCGAGCGGGGAATGGAAGGCTGTCGGATACAGAATGAAGCGGTAATCGTTAAGCGGCTGGCGTTGAGTTGGGTAGCGGTCTAGTTTCTTAGTGTTACGTTGCAATACCTGTAGAACGGGCACCGTACAGGGGGCGGCATTACTCGCTTATCTTGAGGCGCCATCAGGATGAGGACCTCAAGATGCCGATCGCTGGCCACGCCATGCACGCTTGTACCCATTCGATTGCTCATGGTGTCTGCTGTTGTGGCTCGCCGCTGCTACAACGCTTCCATGAACGCATGATGGCCGATATCTCGCGGCGTTATTTCCTCGGCGGTGCGGCGGCTGTCATGGCACTGTTTGCCGGTTTGCACGCGCCGAAGGCCGTCAGCGTCCAACCGCAAGATCGCCGCGGACCACTGCTGTTCACCAACCTCAGACTCTTCGACGGAAGAGGAGGATCGCTGCGTGAGAATGTGGCTTTGCGGGTGAACGAAGGACGAATACAGGGCCTGCTGGCCGGCGATGCCGAGCCGGAGGGCGCCGAAGTGATCGACTGCGGTGGCCGCGTGCTGATGCCCGGTCTGATCGACGTACACTGGCATAGCACCCTGGTAGGCATCACCCAAACAGCGGCGATGACTGCCGATCCGGGGTACGTACATCTGCTCGCCGCCAGAGAGGCGGAGCGTACCCTGATGCGTGGGATCACCTCGGTGCGGGATGCCGGTGGGCCATCCTTCGCGCTGAAGCGTGCCATCGATGAGGGAATTGTCTCAGGGCCTAGGATCTTCCCAGCTGGAGCGATGATCTCTCAGACCTCAGGGCACGGCGACTTTCGTATGCGCCATGAGATACCCCGCGGAACTACAACGCCCCTCAGCGAGCCGGAGCGACAAGGTGTGGTAGCTATCGCCGATGGCGAAGCCGAGGTATTGCGGCGCACCCGTGAGCAGCTGATGCTCGGCGCTTCCCAGATCAAGCTGATGGGTGGCGGTGGGGTTGCCTCGACTTACGATCCTCTGGACAGCACGCAGTTCAGGGAGAGGGAGCTGCGTGCCGCCGTGGAGGCTGCTGAAGATTGGGGCACTTACGTGATGGTGCACGTCTATACCCCACGCGGTATCCAACGCTCCATTCGGGCTGGAGTCAAGTCCATCGAACACGGCCAGCTCGCCGATGAAGAGAGCGCAAGGATGATGGCGGGAGAGGGCACCTGGTGGAGTCTGCAGCCCTTCCTTCAGGACGAGGACGCCAACGTCTACCCCGACGAGGCTCGCCGCGCGGCCCAGCGCCAAGTGGCCGAGGGTACTGAGCGTGCTTACGAGCTCGCGCAGCGCTTCGATGTCAGGCTGGCATGGGGCACCGATATCCTCTTCAGCCCTCATAATACGCCGGGTCATTTGCGTCATCTGGCCAAGCTAACGCGCTTTTACGATCCACTCACGGTGCTGTCCATGGCCACCGGCCGCAACGGAGAGTTGCTCGCGCTATCCGGCCCTCGCAGTCCGTACCCCGGCACGTTGGGGCATCTCGAAGAGGGGGCACTGGCCGATCTTCTGGTCGTGGATGGTGACCCGAGTCGCGATCTCGACTTCCTCACCGACCCAGAGCGCAACCTGCGTTTGATCATGAAGGATGGACGCATCTACAAGAACAACCTGTGAGGCGAACCATGTTTGTCAGACTCATCTCCTTTGCCCTGATCGTCGTGGCGATGGGCTTCATGACCGAAGCCCAGGCCCAGGTGCGTGAAGACAGCTGGCGCTTTCAGCTCACGCCGTACGTCTGGTTGGCGAATCTGTCCGGCGACATTCGCCCGCTAGCGGGCAGTCCAACGGTGAGCACCTCGCGTTCGTTCGGCGAGATTCTGGACGACCTGGAAGGCGCTTTCTTCATTTCGGGCAGCGCTCGCTACGAGCGATGGGTGCTGTTCGGGGATTTCACCTACGCCTCGCTCAGCCATGAGGGTGTAATCCCGCCGGGCATGACCGCCGAAGGCAAGGTAGGGCAGCGCTCGCTCACGGCGGCAGCCGGTTATCAGGTCATGAGTGAACATGGACATTATCTGGACCTGCTTGTCGGCGCGCGGGCCTGGCGCATGAAGTCAGAAGTCTCCGTGCCGGCGCTTGGACTCGGCCTGCAAGACACCGAGCGCTGGGTAGACCCGATTCTGGTCGCGCGTTGGCGCACGGTGTGGAGTCCGGCATGGTCCACGCTGCTACATGCCGATGTAGGAGGATTCGGTATCGGAGCTGATAGCACCTGGCAGGTCATGGCAACAGCAAACTACCAAATTAGCGAAGCCCTCTATCTTTCCGCCGGGTACCGTCAGCTGGTGCTGCATCGCGACGAAGAAGGCACGCGGCTCGATATTGCGATGGGCGGCCCGCTAGTGGGCATGACTTGGCGCTTTTAGGCAGCCATCGGAATGGGATCCCGAGCATGGTTGCCAGCAAGCGCGGTCGTGCAAGAGGGGAGCAAGAGGGAAGTAAGATGAGCGACGCAAAGAACACACGTGCCACGGTGATTCCATGCCTGCGCTATCGAGACGCGCCAGCGGCCATTGAATGGCTCTGCCAGGTCTTCGGCTTCGAGCAGCAATTCCTGGCCGCCAACGAGGATGGCTCCATTGCCCATGCCCAACTGACGTTCGGCAACGGAATGATCATGCTGGGGTCCGCCACGGACAGTGAGTTCGGGCGACTGATGAAGCAGCCGGATGAGATCGGCGGTGCCGAAACGCAGTGTGCCTATCTCATCGTTTCGGATGCCGACGCCGTCTACACCCGCGCCAAAGCAGCCGGTGCCGAGGTCGTCATCGAGATCAAGGATGAGGATTACGGTGGGAGGGGCTTCAGCTGCCGCGACCTGGAAGGTCATCTCTGGAACTTCGGCACCTACGACCCTTGGTAAATAGGCACTGCTTTGCCCCGGCTATGCCATGTGCCGTTGATTGAGCAAGGTTTCTATCCAGGCTTGAGCGAGATCGACGCCGGCTTTGGGCCGGCGTCGCAAGGTAGGTCGGTCAACCGCGCAATTCCTCCGGGATGTCGTAGCCGTTCTCTTCGAACCAGCGAACGGCACCCGGGTGCCATGGTATGAAGGTGTTCTCCACGAAATTCTCGGGCACCGTTTCACTGGCAGAGCCATGTACTTGCACCATGCGCTCATGGTTTTCCATTACCGCTTTCGTGACCTCGTAAACCAGCGATTCAGGCATGTCCTTGTGTGTGATCGCAAAGTTCCACAATGAAATGGCAGAGGTGTCTTCATCGAGGCTGCTATAGGCGCTGGCTGGAATCGTGGCTGGGCTAAACTCTGGGAAGTCTTCCAGAAACACCTCCATCTCCTCTTCGGAAAAGGAGAAGATGTTCACATTCACTTGCGCTTCCAATTGGCTAAATGCAGAAACCGGTATGCCCGCAGCAAACGCAAAGGCATCCAAGAGGCCATCTTGCACTTGACTAGCCTGATCGGCAGCGCCGGCATTTCGGGTGCGTACGTCCAGCCCCAGCTCTTCGAAGAGCTGGGGGTAATACATGTCGCCTGTGCCGCCTGCTGGGCCAATACCTACGGTCTTTCCATCGAGGTCCGAAATCGAAGAAATGCCTGAGCCCGACAGAGCGATGACTTGCAAAGCGGTTTGGTACATCGGGAAAACGGCACGTATATCGGTATGCTCGACTCCGGGTGCCAGCTCGCTGTTGCCGTGCCATGCCTCGTAGGCCGGCCCTGTGGTGACCATCCCGAACTCATGTTCACCCATCTGCACGAGCGTCACGTTCTGAACCGGACCGCCTGTTACTTCGGCGCCAAAGGAAGCGCCAGTTGCCTCACTTGCCAAGTTCCCCCAGCCAGAGCCATAAATATAATAGGTGGCTCCCTGACTGCCCGTGCCGATGGTCAGGCTACTTGGCCAACTATCGCGATCACTATCAGCACTGGCGACTAGTGAAGCGCCAGTGCAAAATACAAAGAGAGTGAGATTGGTAAGTTTCATGGTGTATGCTCCATCTGATTATACTTGTATTTTCATTTTTTTTACGTTGAGTGGGGCCTCCGTGGTCTGGTCGGTTTCAAGCGATGATCGATATCAGTTGAATCAGCTACGGCTCATGGATTGTTAATGATTTCAATGCTCGATGCCGTTCACTGCCTCTCGATGTCTGCACAGATCGCTTGGGTCACATCTCGAGTCGTGGCGGTTCCACCGAGGTCTTTGGTCTGGAGGCCAGAGGCTGTCAGCCGTTCAATGGCAGCCATAAGCCGTTCAGCCGCAGTGCTCTCGCCTAGATGTTCCAGCATCATGACTGCCGTCCAGAAGGAACCTACCGGATTGGCGATACCTTTCCCTGCGATATCGAACGCGGATCCATGAATCGGCTCAAACATGGAAGGGAAGGTCCTTGCGGGATTCAGGTTGGCTGTCGGCGCAATGCCGAGGCTTCCCGAGAGCGCTGCGGCGAGGTCAGAGAGAATGTCGGCATGCAGATTGGTTGCTACTATCACATCCATCGTCTCGGGTTTTAATACCATGCGAGTGGTGACAGCATCTACAAGCTCTCGATCGATACTGACATCTGGATAGTCTTTCGCCACTTCAAAGAACACTTCGTCCCAGAGTACCATCCCATAGCGCTGTGCATTGGACTTGGTCACTAGGGTCAACTGCTTGCGTGGGCGGCTTTGGGCCAACTGGAAGGCGAAGCGATGTATCCTCTCCACGCCTTTCTTGGTAAAAACGGAAACTTCCGTTCCAACCTCGTCGGGGAAACCTTGATGCACTCTACCGCCGTTACCTGAGTACTCGCCTTCACTATTTTCCCGAACGATTATCCAATCGATGCTTTCGGCACCTTTCAGTCGACTATTGACTCCCGGCAGCACGCGTGCCGGACGGACATTTGCGTATTGGTCAAAACCTTGGCAGATGGCAAGCCTGAGCTCCCAGAGCGAGATATGATCAGGTACGTCTTGGCTGCCCACGGCACCAAAATATATGGCATCGAATCGAGAAAGTTTATCCAGTCCGCCTGCTGGAATATATTCGCCCTTTTCTAGGTAGCGCTGCGAGCTCCAGTCAAAATCTACAAATTCGAAACATAAGTCACCGCTTTTCTCCGCCAATGCCGAGAGTACTTTTTTTCCGGCTTCTATGACTTCCTGGCCTATGCCATCTCCGGGAATTACGGCGATACGGTGGCTCCGCATGTTTAATTCTCCAGGTTTCTGCTTGGTTGGCTTTGTGATGGTTTTGATGTCTCAAGGTAGGTGACACACCATGGTTCGTGCAATATACTTAGGGTTGAAATAGTAATGACTTGAGGGTTAATGCCCATGTCGAGCAGCGACTTTGAGTTTTTTATTTATCTCTGCCAGGCTGGAAGTATTTCCCAGGCGGCCCGGGAATTGGACATTACACCCGCAGCAGCAAGTAAACGGCTTTCTAGCATTGAGAAGGCTGTCGGATGCCAGTTGCTTTCGAGGTCCACACGCTCGATGAGTTTGACGCACAATGGGCGAATTTATCTGGACTATGCCAGGAAAGTCACAACGACAATAGAGGATATGAACAAGCTCCTTCGCCAGCAGAGCGATGAAGCCGAGGGGCTAATTCGTATTAACGCCCCTTTCGGTTTCGGGCGGAGGTACGTGTCAAGGTTCGTTGCCGATTTCATAGAGGAAAACCCTAAAGTCGAATGTCAGCTACATCTTTCGGATCATCCGCTCAACCTGATTGCCAATTCATTCGATATTGGTATCCGGTTTGGGGCGCTTCCGGATTCAGGCTTGCATGCCAGAAAAATTGCTTCACATCAGAGATTTGTCTGTGCATCTCCTTCTTATATTGCGGCTCATGGGGAACCCAGGCATCCTCATGAACTATCCAGTCATAACTGCATTGTGCTCAGGCAGAATGAAGATACCTACGGCAATTGGAGATTCAGTCAAGAGGAACAAGTTTACCATGTTCGAGTCAGAGGAAATTTGAGTTCAAACGATGGTGAGAGTGTTTTGAGTTGGGCTTTGAGGGGGCAGGGCATAGCGATACGTGCCGAGTGGGATGTATATTACCATCTGAAGGATGGCAGTTTGAGAAGGGTTCTCGATGATTATCAACTCCCGAATGCCGATATTTACGCAGTATATCCTTATAGCCATAATTTGCCCGCTCGGATACGTTTGCTCATAGATTACTTCGCTGAAAGGATGAATATAGTGCCTTTTAACCGATGAGTGGAGCGGTAGCAATGAATTTGCCCCTCGCTTCGCCATGTGAGCTGACCATTCAGGTGCCTGGAATCAGGCACCTGAATCCGGCATGACGTTATCAGCCGGTCATTCTCCCGCTGAGCTTGTCACGCAGGCGGTCGACCATGCCGATGCCGGGACCTATCGTCTTGTGAAACAATTCGGAATGAGGGGCGCCAGGATGCGGACGGGTCGGGGCCAGTTTCTTGCCATTTTCGACTTTCTTGCCTAGGTCGATGAGTTCCTGTTCGGCAAGATGATCGCGGAGCCGGGAAAACTGGTCCACCTCCTCGTCCTTGTGATGGTGGCGAAGCAATTTTTCTAACTCATGCACGCGGTCCATAAAAGCCGGTTCGGTGGTATCGGCGTCTTCCAGCTGCTTCATTAACTGGATGATCTCCTCATGCTCTTCCTTGTCGTGCTCGACCTCCTCGGTGCCCTTGGGGATCCGCTGCTCCATCACTGGATAAACATACATCTCTTCGGCTACGGCATGACGCATCACCTCGGCAATGAGAATGTCGGTCAGGTTCCGCCGCAGCTCAGCATCCGGAGCGCGCTGAATCTGGCCTACCAGATCCTCCATCTCGCGATGCTCGAGAGTGAGAAGCTCGACGACGTCATTTGTGGACACGTTGGTATGCTGATTCATGAGACTCCCTCCATTGAGTCGTTGCGCCCTTTGCAACGGGCCATCTCAACATAGCCGTGAGTGGCGGCTTCAGCCAAACCTGGCGCAGCCTGGCACTGCCCGCTTATGCTGAAGCGCCCGCCGGAAGGCGGGGACAACGGTCCTGCGCCTCGAAACAAGGGAGGGTGTCATGCGACTCAGGGTGCTGTCCGACCTTCATCTGGAACATTTCGATGAAGGGCGTGAACTGCCGGACGTCCAGGCAGATGCGGTGGTTCTCGCCGGTGACATCCACCGGCATGCCGAGGGATTGAGCTGGGCGGCCGAGCGTTTCGCCGGGCTACCCATTCTCTACGTGCCGGGAAATCATGAATTCTATGGCGCCAGTATGCCGCTGTTGCGACTGGCCATGGCGTACGAAGCCGAGCGGCTGGGCATCGAACTGCTCGACAATCGCTCGCTGACGCTGGATGGGGTGCGCTTCCATGGCACGACGCTATGGACCGACTTCGCCCTGTACGACGGTGAGCCGGAACATGATCCTGAGCTGACCGAGCAGAAAGCGCGTTGGCTGATGCCCGATTTCAGCATCATCGAACAGCCGGAAGGGCAGACCTTCAGCCCGGCGGAGAGCCGGCGACTGCATGCCGAATCGCTGGCCTGGCTGGAAACGGAGCTGACCCGGCCCTTCGATGGGCCGCGGGTGGTGATCAGCCACCATGCCCCCTTGTCTGAGTGCATTCCGCCGCGCTATCGGGGTGATGCGCTGTCGCCTGCCTTTGCATCGCATCTGCCTGGTCTGATGGGATGCATGGACCTGTGGATTCACGGTCACGTGCATGAGCCGGTGGATACCGTGTTCGGCGGCACACGGATCTTGGCCAACCCAGGCGGCTACCCCGGCGAGTTCGAGCCGCCGCTGTTCGTGAACGACCTGATCGTCGAAATATGAGCGAGAAGAAGGAAATGAGAACAATGTTCAAGGTCTACGGCGATCGTCGGTCCGGCAACTGCTACAAGATACAGCTATTGATGAGCCATCTGGGCATCGAACACGAATGGATCGATGTCGATATCCTGGCTGGCGATACGCGCAGCCCCGCGTTTCTGGCCAAGAACCGCAACGGCAAGATTCCGCTGCTCGAGCTGCCCTCTGGCGAGTACCTGGCCGAATCCAACGCCATTCTCGATTATCTGGCCCACGGTACCGCCTATCTGCCCGATGAGCCGCTGGCCATGGCGCGCGTACTGAGCTGGCAGTTCTTCGAGCAGTACAGCCACGAGCCCTATATTGCGGTAGCGCGCTTCATCGCCAAATACCTTGGCCTGCCCGAGCAGCGCCGGGCGGAATACGAAGGCAAGCAAGCGGGTGGGTACAAGGCACTCGACGTCATGGAGCAGACGCTTGCCGCCTCGCCCTACCTGGTGGGGGAGACGCTCAGCGTGGCGGACGTCGCGTTGTATGCCTATACCCACGTCGCCCATGAAGGCGGCTTCTCGCTCGCTGACTATCCTGCCGTGCAGGCCTGGCTCGCCAGGGTGGCTGCTCATCCGCGACATGTTCCGATGGGCTCGAAGAGCTCGTGACGTAGCCCATCAAAGCTAGTACCCAAGTCTCCGATTTGGTGCCATAAAGAAATGGCGTACCCATGGTACGTGGTTGCGCCGTTTCAGCCTTGGCAGCGCAGCCTGTCACCACCCTGACAATAACGAAATCGACCCGTCAACGGCAGGCTGTCTGCGCCGTCCTGGCCTCATGGAGGTTTCACATGCTTCATCGCGGCCATGGCCGAGCCGACGCCGCTCGCCGAGCAGGGGATCCGTGGGAGAACGACAATGACCGGTGCAATGGCAGACAAGAAAATGGCCCTTCTGTGGCTGAAAATTGCGGTGGTGTATCTACTGGTTGGGGTCATCTACGGCATCGTGATGGCCGCCAGTCATCAATATGTCTTCCGAAGCGTGCATGCACACATCAACCTGCTGGGCTGGGCAAGCTTGGCTCTGGCCGGTCTGATGTATCACTTGTATCCGGCTGCTGCGCGTAGCCGTCTCGGCCGACTCCATTTCTACCTGCACAACGGCGGTCTTCCGGTACTGTTGGTGTGCCTGCACTTTTACGCGGGCGGCATGCGACAGCTCGAGCCAGTGGTGGCATTGGCCTCGGTGATCGTTGGCTTGGGGATCCTGGCGTTTACGGTCAACGTCATGATGAACATGAAGGTGGCCTTGTCGACCGGCAACGTCGATAGCGCCTGAGGCGCCGCGGCTGCCGGTTGAAAGCGGCCTGCCTGGGCCACATCTGAACAGGAGAAGACGTCAACTCGCCTGGCCCAGGCGGCCATCCACCGACAGGAGCCTCAGCCGCATGTTCATCGCCGTACTGACACTCGAAGTTTCCTTGCCGGGCTGCGCGTCGCTCAAGGAGAAGCGTCAGCGTATGGGGGGCATTCACGAGCGCTTCGGGCGCCATCCGGCCGTGGCAGTGTGCGAGAGCGGCCAGCACGATCGGCTCGAAGCAAGCGAGTGGACTTTCGTGGTGACAGGTAACGAGCGACAGAAAGTGGAGTCGCTGTGCAGCGAGATCGAAGACAAGTTGCAGCGCACGGTGGACGGCCGGGTGCTGAAGGTTTCACGCGAAATGCTGTAGCTGGAGTGCTTGGCATATGAAGGCATGCTGATTTTGCATTGCATCAAAATAAGTCAGCAGGCCATTATTATGAGCATTGATGGTGCAGAAGGGAGTGAGCTGGCGGCGTATGGCACAAAGCCTGCGTACTGTTTTTCTTGCAGGTCTTTGTTTTTTCAAGAGTTCTGTAATTGTTGGCGCGGCTATCGCATTGTATTGGGCAACGAAGCAAGAAACCCAGTACTGAGTTGCTAATTAGTACTGAGTAACCGATCAACGCTTCGGAAGGTCAGCAAGAACTGCCTTCTGGGCAACGTCGCCAAAGGCTGAACGGCAGCGGGCGATATACCGATGTGAGCTGGCGTGCTCCACCTGACCCCCTTCGGGGGGTCTTTTTTATTTTTCCCGAGCTTGGGCGAACGTGTCGGCAAAGGCAATGCGACCTTGGTCGGGCAGGTCGCTGAACTTGAACTCTTCTTCGAGCCGAAGCAGCCACAAGATAAATGAGGAACCCTGAAAATGACTGAGCTGCCAGGGTTGCCCCTGACAGCTCGTTCGATCCGGCCGGCTACACACCTATCTGCCTTCCTATAGCAGAGCTCTACACGACCTCCCTGTCGCTTGCAGCCAACGACCGGTATCTCAGCGGCTTTGGTTCTTGCCACCCTTGCGACCCGCCTCGGAGGCCTTTTGCGGGTCATTGGCAAAATTGCCCCCGCTGTGCTGACCGCCTTTCTGGCCGGCCTCGGAGGCGCGCTGCGGGTCGTTGGCAAAATTGCCCCCGCTGTGCTGGCCGGCTTCAGAGGCGCGCTGTGGGTCGTTGGCGAAGTTGCCGCTGCTTTCCTGGCCACCTTTCTGGCCAGCTTCGGATGCCTTCTTCGGATCGTTGGCAAAATTGCCCGGATTCTGGTTGCGCTGTGCCATGTCAGAACTCCTTCTACATGCCTGTCGATTCAACAAGCGAAACGTACTTCCATTTACCGGCTGTCCGGCGCTTCTGGCGTTTGCCAGCATGGTTAAACGTAGGAACGCTCAACCGGCTCATCAAGCTGTGTCGGGTATTCTAATGCTAAGAAAAGTTGTTGTTTCTAAAGAAAGATTGCGTGTTTGATCGGGCTCGTGGCGTGTCTGTCAACCGTTGCGTTGCAACCCTCTGATTCCATTCTTGTCACTGGTTCGAGCCATGGCGCCCAGTGGCTGAGTCGATGGGTGACAAGCAAGGGCAAGGGAGGGGCAGTGAGAGGTTGATATAGATCAACGGAGTGTGAGGTAACGCCACTCATTGGTATGAAGTATCTGGTGCGGTTCGCTGGGCTGAGGCTTCATGGCAGCTTGAAAACTCCCACAACGATACTGCCCACTCAACAGCGAGAACGGCCTTGCCATGAAAACGTACGCATCCAACGGGGAAGCGTTCGCCAGCCTCAAGCGGCTGCTGGTGCTCAACCTGCAGAACAAGATTTTGCTTCTGGTGCTGGTGCCGCTGATCATCTCTTCATCCTGTCTGCTGGTACTCGAGGGCCTGGAGCGCATCGACTCCAACCGTGCCCAGTTGGCTCAGCAGCGCGAACTGATGCTCGAAGCCCGACGCCAGGGAGTGGAGAGTATCGTCGACATGGCGGCGACGCTGGTGGAGAGCGTGGCCGGTACCCTCGACGATCCGGAGGCGGCTCGCCTGGCGGCTGGCGAACTGCTGCGTGACCGGCGTTTCGAAGAGAACAATGTCAGTGTCGTGGATGCCGCCATGGCGGTAATCGAAGAGCAGGCCAGGCAAGAGCTGATCCAGACCCTGGTGCGGCTCTGGGCCATTGCTTCGATCATCAACTTGGCCATCACCTTCTTTGCCATCTGGATCACCCGTCGCACGGTTCGCCAGATTCGCCAGACTGCCAAAGACATGAATGAGATCGCCCAGGGTGTGGCCGAAGGCAGAGGCGATCTGACGCGCCGCCTGCGTGTCACCAGCCGCGACGAGATCGGCGAGCTCGCCAGACAGTTCAATGGCTTCCTGGCACGCATACAGCACACGCTGAGTGAAGTGAGGGCCGGGGCCAACGACGTTTATTCGGCGGCGTTGAGCATCGCCCGCAGCAGCGACGAGCTGGCGGCACGCACCGATCAGGCGGCTGCCAGCCTGCAACAGACCTCCTCGGCGATGGAACAGATCACCTCGACGGTGGAGAACAATGCCGAACACACCGGACAGGCAGACAAACTGGTGAGGGGCAGCGCCGAGGTGGCCCGGCAGGGCAGGGATTCGATGCAAAGAGTCGAGGAGACGATGGGGCGGATCAATGCCTCCTCGACCAAGATCGGCGAGATCGTCTCGCTGATCGACGGCATCGCCTTCCAGACCAATATCCTGGCGCTCAACGCCTCGGTCGAAGCCGCCAGGGCAGGTGAGCACGGGCGCGGCTTTGCCGTGGTAGCCCAGGAAGTGCGCTCCCTGGCGCAGCGCTCGGCGGATGCGGCCAGTGAGATCAAGGGGCTGATCGAAGCATCGATCACGCATACCCGGCAGGGCACCGACATCGTGCATCAGGCGGGGATCACCATGCAGGAGATCTTCGACAGCATCGCCAAGGTCAATGACGTCATCGCCGAGATCAGCGCCGGCTCGCGAGAGCAGAGCATCGGCATTCACGAGGTGAATACGGCCGTCAGTCAAATGGATACCATGACCCAGCAGAACGCGGCGATGGTAGGTCACAACACCGAAACTGCAGCCGCCATGCGCAGCCAGGCGGAAAAACTGACGCAGTTGATCAATACTTTCGTGCTTGGCGGGGAGCCGTCTGCGGCGTCGTCACCGCCCCTGGAGCGTTTGCCGGCACCGGTTGCTTTCGTGACCAAGCCAGCGCACGGAATGGAGTCCGCTCGAGGCATAGAGCTGGCCCGAGGCAAAGCGAAGGCCGAGGCCGAGTGGCAAGCCTTCTAGGTACCATGGTGCAAATGGTCAATGCTTGCCCGGAAGCGGTGTAGCAGCGACGATGAGTCGGGAGAACGAAGAGGGAGTTCATTTTGGCCGACACCAACTTATCGTCGAAGTGTGCCATTCCGGTTGGCATCAGCGCCTGCCTCATGGGTGAGCAGGTGCGCTACAACGGCGGCCACAAGCGCTCCCGCTACTGCCTGGATGTGTTGCAGGAGTGCTTCGCCTTCGAACCATTCTGCCCCGAGCTGGAAGCCGGTCTGGGTGTGCCGCGGGAGCCGATCCGTCTGGTCGGCGCCCCCGGCGAGCCCCCGCGGGTGAAAGGCACGGTGGATCCCGAGCTGGACGTCACCGAGCGCCTGCGTGAAGTCGGCGAGGCGTTCGTGGCGCGCCATCGCCATCTGCGCGGCTTCATTCTCATGAAAGGCTCACCGAGCTGCGGGCTCGAGCGGGTCAAGGTCTATCATGAAAACGGCATGCCCAGCCATGCCGACTCCGGGCTCTTCGTCCAGGTCCTACGCGAACACTTCCCCGAGCTGCCGCTGGAGGAGGAAGCGCGCATGAACGACGCTGTGCTGCGTGAGAACTTCATCACCCGGGTGTTTGCCTTCGATGACTGGAAACGCCATGTCGAAGATGCCAAGGGTTACCACGCTCTGATCCAGTTCCACAGCCGTCAGAAGTATCTGCTGATGGCCCACCACGTGGAAGCCTACCGCGAACTGGGTCGCTACCTGGGTAGCGAAGCGCATGCCCTGCCGCTGGAGGAGGTCAAGCACTCATACCTGCAACGCTTCATGGTGGCGCTGGCGCGTCCGGCCACGCGCAAGACCCACACCAATGCGATGATGCACGTGATGGGCTACCTGAAGCAGGAGCTCGACAGCGAGGTCAAGCAGGATCTGCTACAGGCAATCGAGGAGTATCGTCTTGGCCACGTGCATCTGGCGGTGCCGCTCAGGCTGCTCAGTCATTACATGAAGCGTCACGGCTCGGAGTACATTCGCCAACAGACGTACCTCGATCCACATCCTTACGAACTCGGTCTGCGCAACGCCATTTGAATCAAGCCCCAGCCTCGCGCAAGTTCATGCCTCCGCTCTGTGTCGACCGAACTGCAGCTCCGCCAGGTGGCGGTAGAGCGGGCTTCGCTCGAGCAGTTCACCGTGGCGGCCGGCGGCGACCAGGCGTCCCTCGTCGAACACCAGCAGGCGGTCGGCGGCAGTCACCGTGGCCAGGCGGTGAGCGATCACCAGGCTGGTGCGCCCGACCATCAGACGGTCCAGCGCCTGCTGGACCAGGCGCTCGCTCTCGGCATCCAGTGCGCTCGTCGCCTCGTCCAGCAGCAGTACGCTCGGGTCCTTGAGCAACGCGCGGGCAATCGCCAGGCGCTGACGCTGGCCGCCGGAGAGCTGCACGCCGCCGGGACCGAGCTCGGTATCGAAGCCGTGAGGCAAGGCCTCGACGAAGCCCAGGGCGTTGGCATCGCGGGCCGCGGCGCGCAGTTCGTCCAGCGTGGCGTCGGGCTTGCCGTAGCGCAGGTTGTCGGCCACCGTGCCGGTGAACAGCACCGGCTCCTGAGCCACCAGGCCCAGGCCGGCGCGCAGCGCCTTGGGATCGAACTCGCGCAGGTCGATGCCGTCCAGTGTCACGCGACCCCGTTCGGGGTCGTGAAAGCGCAGCAGCAGCGCGAACAGCGTGCTCTTGCCGGCGCCGGAAGGGCCCACCAGCGCCACGCGCTCGCCGGAGCGAATCTCCAGGTCGAGTGAATCCAGGGCCGGTGTTTCCCGCCCTGGGTAGGAGAAACTCACGCCTTCCAGGCGGATCTCGCCACGCAGCGGTGAGGGCAGGGGTATCGGCTCGATCGGCGAACGAATGCCCGGCTCGGCATCGAGCAGCTCGAGCAGACGTTCCGCGGCGCCGGCGGCGCGCTGCACGTCGCCGGCCACCTCGGCCAGGGTCGCCACCGCCCCGGCCGCCAGTACCGCATAGAAGACGAAGGCGGAAAGCTCGCCCGCGCTGATCTCTCCGGCCAGTACCGCCTGGCCGCCTTGCCACAGCATCAGGCCCACGGCGGCGAATACCGTCAACATGGCGGCGGCGGTGAGCCAGGCCCGCTGGCGGGTGCGCACCACGGCGGTGGCGAAGGCCTGCTCGGCTCGCTCGCCGTAGTCGCGGCGGTCGATCGCTTCGTGAGAGAAGGCTTGTACGGTGCGAATGCCGTCCAGTGCTTCGCTGGCGTAGCGGCCCAGTTCGGCCACCCGGTCCTGGCTGTGGCGAGAAAGCCGTCGTACGCGGCGACCGAACCACAGGATCGGCAGCAGCGTGGCGGGTATGCCGATCAGCACCAGCGCCGAGAGCCAGGGCTGGGTCACCAGCATCAGCATCACCGCACCCAGCAGCATCACCAGGTTGCGCAGTGCCAGCGAGATCGACGAGCCGAACAGGGTCTGCAGCACGCTGGTGTCGGCGGTCAGGCGCGAGGCGATCTCGGCGGCGCCGCGGTCGCGTCGGGCGGCGCTCTCGAAATAGGCCGGCTCCAGCTCGAGCAAATGATCGAAGACCTGACGTCGCAGGTCCGCTGCCAGGCGCTCTCCGATCCAGCTCACCTGGTAGTAGCGCAGCGCCGAGGCACCGGCCAGCACGCTGACGACGGCCAGCATCACGCCCAGGGTCTGGTTGAGGCGGGTGGCGTCCGCGGCGAGAAAGCCCTGGTCGATCACCAGGCGTAGCCCCTGGCCCAGCAGCAGCACGCTGCCGGAAGCCACCAGCAGCGCCAGGGCGGCGATGGCCAGGCGGCCGCGATAGGGTGTGAGCAGCGTCAGCAGGCGCAGCAATACCCGCGGGTCGGGGCGTGGGGTCATGTCGGGATGTCGCTCATGGCAGGCATGGCTATACGATATCAGGGCTGCGGCATCGGCGCATGAGCGAGCCGGGGCGCCCTCAGGCGCCCCGGCAGCTCTCTCATGCCAGCAGCCGGTTCCAGCTGCCGTATTCGCCGCGAATCGGCCCGCGACGCAGACAGAGCGCGATCACCACCACCGCGCAGAGCAGGCTGTTGATCGTCGCCGCCATGTCGGCGCCGTGCAGGAAGGGCGTGAACAGCAGGATGGTGGCCAGGGGTATCATCAGCCAGCGCACCGGGCGGGCCGACTCGGCCATGGCGATGACACCCAGGGTGATGAGCAACGCACCGACCAGATGATCCCAATTGGCCAGGGTGCCCTCGGCGCCGAAGGTGATGCGGGTCAGCATCAGCCAGGCGCCGATCAGGATGCACAGGGCCAGGTTCCAGGGCAGGTTGACCCCGGTACCCAGCGCGTCGCCGAGAATGGCAGTGGGCTTGCGCTGGAAGTCCTCGTCCGGCGATTCGTTGGGCCCCTCGTCGGTGTCGCCGGTGAAGAAGATCTTGAGCACCGGAGCACCGGTCTTGCGACGCCGCTTGAGGAACTCACCGGTGGCGACGAACTCGTTGAAGGCGTAAGCGATCTGCAACAGCATCGCCCCGGCCTGGATTAAGCACAGTGTGCACCAGGTGCCGATCAGGATCGGCTGGATGATGATGAAGGTCACCGAGACCACGCCGAGCGGCACGATCAGCACGCCGAACGAAGCCACTACCCAGGGCATGGTGCGCCAGCGGTTGGCCGCGCCCATCAGACCGAGCATGATCTCCAGCATGTAGACCATGCCGCCCAGGCCGGCATCGGGCACCGGCCACGCCTCGGAGGCCGCCGAGGTGATGATGTCCTCGGTGCCGTTGAGGCCATCACGGGTGCCGTCGAAGAAGGGGTCCCACACTGCGTCGATGTGCCCCAACTGATAGGCGGCGAGATAACGCGAGATGAAAAAGCCGACGAAGGCCAGCGCGATGATCGGCATGCGCTGACGCCAACTCGACGGGTTGTTGTTCCAACCGGGCGGCGTGGTGGGGCCGGTCATGGCCGCCGCCGGTGAGACGCCGGGCGCCGGTCGCACCACCGCGGCGAAGCCGATGGCCAGGGTGCCGACGAGGGTGCCGTTGAGGTAGGCCGCGGCGCTGTCGCTCCAGAATACCAGTGGCGCGAACAGCACCCAAAGGCCGATTGCCGCGCACACCCAGCGCGCCCAGATCAGCTTCAGCGAGAGCGAAAGCGCGCCGAACAGCGTCAGCAGCAGGCCCGAGGCCATGTCGCTGTAGGCCATGGCGCCGTCATAACCCAAGGTGGCGGGGGAGACCACCAGCCAGGCGCCCAGGGAGATGTTGAAGAAGTGCGCCCACAGGAAACGGTAGTGCTCTCGCTGGGTGTGTGCCTGATGATCTTCCAGGACCCGCTCGGGATTGACGCCTTTCTCCTCGGCCTCCTCGATCCAGTCCGGCGGGGTGATACCGTTGGCCTCGTACCAGTCGTGGGGGTCGCTGAGCAGGTGGTCGACCATGGCCTCAAGGGTGTCGAAGACCTCGTGGCGCGGCTCCCAGCCAAGCTGTTTCCGCGCCCGGCGGATGTCGAGCTCGTAGTGATCGTCGGCCATGTCGATCATGAACGGCCGGATGAACGGCTTCTCGCCCTTGTCGAAGTCGTCCGGCACCAGTGGCTCGCTCTTCTCTTCCAGCAATGCGCCGGTCTTGGCCAGCGGCTTGGGCATGACCACGGTCTTCCATTTCTTCTTGCCGTGGATCAGCTCGCCCAGACGGTTCTGCAGCGCCTCGTAGCTGACGGCATGCTCCTCACCGATGAGGATCTCGTTCTTTTCTGGCAGTTCTCGGCGCCGGTCGATGGTGCGGCGAAAGGCCTCGATCATGTCCTCCTTGTGCACGCAGGCCTGGCCGGCGTTGGTGTTGCCCGAGTAGAAGTGGCTCTTGAGGGTGTGTTCGTAGATACGCGCGATCTGGTGGGAGAGCGTCGGCACGCTGGTCTCCTCGTCGTACATGCCGGCCAGGCGCAGCAGGGTGTAGGGCATGCGGGCATGTTTCCGGATCACCTCCTCGGTGCGCGCCTTGGACTGCGGATAGGCCCAGGTGGGGCCGATCGGCGTCTCCTCGCTGACCCGGCGGCCCGGTACCTGAGGCTCGTGCACGAGCATGGTGCTGGAGTAGATGAAGCGCTCGACGTTCATGTCTGCCAGCGCCTTGAGCAGGTTGCGCGTCCCCTGTTCGTTGACCTTCTCGTAGAGCGGCGACTCCTCACCGGTAAAGTCGAAATAGGCGGCCAGATGCACGACGGCGGCGATGTCGTTCCCGTGCCGCTCGGCGATCTCGCTCATCGTGCGCTTGATGGAGTCGACCTCGGTGAGGTCGAACTCGTAGCTCTCGTCCGCCGCCTCGCCTGCACTGCGGTCCAGTCCGATGATGTGGTAGTCATCCTTCAGGCTCCGGGTCAGGGCGCTTCCCACGCCTCCCGAAGCCCCGGTGATGACCACTACTGGCTTATCCCGATTCGTGACTTCCCTGTCTTGCATTATCAGGACCCCTTCTCAATCCGTGAGCGCACAGAACGATGATGCTCCCTCAAGCTAGACGGCTTTACCTCACAACGGCAAACCCAAGTTATTACACTAGATGTGTGCATTGGCTATGCTGCTGATGCGGTTGGCAAGCCTGCCAAACCGTCCGGAACGGAAAAGGAGTTTCTTGCGCATGAAGAGTGTCGTTGCCATCCGCCACGTTGCCTTCGAGGATCTAGGGATCTTCGAGCCGATTCTCGAGGAGTTTGGCTACCGCATCCGCTACCTCGACCCCGGGCTGCTGGGGCCGGATGCCCTGGAGTCGTTGGACGTCGACAGCCCCGAGCTGATGGTAGTGCTGGGTGGGCCGGTTGGCGCCAACGACGACGCGCTCTTTCCGTTTCTCGCCGCCGAGTTGGACGCCATTCGTCACCGACTCGATTCCGGACGTCCGCTGCTCGGTATCTGCCTCGGGGCACAGCTCATCGCCCGCGCCATGGGCGGGCGGGTCTTTCCGATGCCGGAAAAGGAGATCGGTTTTGCCGATGTCTATCTGACGCGTGAGGGACAGGAGGGGCCGCTACGCCACCTGGGCAACCCCGACCACGTCCTGCACTGGCATGGCGACATGTTCGAAACGCCACCCGGTGCCACGCGGCTGGCCTACAGCCACCCCTGTTCGCACCAGGCCTTCGCCGTGGGCGATCAGGTGCTGGGGCTGCAGTTTCATCTCGAGGTGAGCCCGGCCCGAATCGAGCCCTGGCTGATCGGTCATGCCGCCGAGCTTGCCGCGGCGGAGGTCGATCCGGTCGAGCTGCGTGAGCAGGCGCAGCTGTACGGTCCGGGCCTTGTCCAGCGCGGTCAGCAGGTGCTGCGCGAATGGCTGACCAACGCCGAGGCTACCCACGGCATCGAGTAGCGCCTTCACTCCTTGCGCTGCTTGAGCTGCTCCTTGAGCTGTTTGGGCACCTGCTTGATGATCAGCCGGTCCTGGCTTTCGTCATACTCGATGGTCGATCCCAGCAGATGGGAGTCGAAGCTGATCGAGACGCCGCCGGCGCGGCCGGTGAAGCGGCGAAACTGCCTGAGGGTGCGCTTGTCAGGCGGTATCTCGGGCGAGAGGCCGTAGTCGGCGTTGCGGATGTGGTCGTAGAACGCCTTGGGCTGCTGCTCGTCGAGCAGCTCCGAGAGCTCTTCCAGGGTGATCGGCTCGCCGCGGCTGGCCTGTTCGTTGGCGTAGTCGATCAGCGCCTCGGTCTTCTCCCGGCTCTGCTCCTCAGGAAGATCCTCCTGCTCCACGTAATCGCTGAAGGCCTTGAGCAGGGTGCGGGTCTCGCCGGTGGCATCGATCCCCTCGCTGGCGCCGAGTGCCGTGGCCAGATCCTCCGACAGCTTCCTGCCGCCGCGATCGTGAATCCATGACAGGTAATGGCGTGAGGCGGCGCCGTCCCGCCACTGGGTCAGATTGATACGCAGCCCCAGGCTCATGCGCGCCAGGTTGAGCTGCGCCGCGGGCACGACCCGCATGGCCGAGTCGATACCGAACCCCGTGCGCTGATGCAGCAATGCCACGCCGAGATAGTGGGTCTCACCCTGACGATAGTCGATGCACAACAGATGCCCGGAGGCGGAGAGGTGTGCGTCGACCAACGGCAGCAGGCGATTGGCCAGGGCCTGGCTGAAGGCGGCGAAATCGGTTTGCGTTTCCAGGTAGTCGGTCAGCTCTTGGATGAAGGGCGCTGTCGAGCCCGGCTCATTGGCGTCCTGCTCCCGGAAGTGCCCCCACGCCTTGGTCTTGGCATGGTAGGCATCGTGAAATCCCGACAGCAGGTCTTCCAGCAGCGGCGACGATGCCAACTCGGCAGTGGCTGCCCGCAGGCTTGCCGGCTCCTCGCCGCTATTCTTGTCGATCTCGTGGACGATGCAGTGCTGTATCGGCATGGCCGTCTCCGCCGTCGTGACGCTGGGCAAGCGTCGGTGGACTGTGCCGCTAGGCAGGAAGGCGAATCATACCGGGCCCGGCGTCGAGTTCAAGCCGGGGTGGTGGCAGCGCTCAGGCTTGCGCCGAGATCGCGGGCGGAGCCTCGCCGGCGACCATGACGCAGTTCCTGCCGCGAGACTTGCCGGCATAAAGTGCGTCGTCGGCACGCTGAAGTGCCGGTTCCAGGGTCACTTCTCCAGGCGCCACCTGGCTGATGCCGACCGTGACGGAGAGACGCTGGCCGGGAGGCAACACCGGCAATTGCAGGGAGGTTACCTTGTCCCGCAGGCGTTCGGCGATGGACGTGGCGGTCTCCAGGTTGGCCTGGGGCAGCGCGATGACAAACTCCTCACCGCCGTAACGGCCGATGATATCCGTTTCGCGCAGCACCGAGGCGCAGCAGGAGGCCACCGTCGTGAGCACCAGGTCGCCCACAGCATGGCCATGATGATCGTTGAGAGTCTTGAACAGATCGATATCGACCATGCAGATGGCCAGCGGAGTCTGTTCTCGATGGGCCCGGGTCAGCTCACGCTCCGCCAGTTCGAAGAAGTGCCTCCGGTTGGCGATACCGGTCAACGAATCGGTACTGGCCATATGGCGCAGCTGGGCTTCGAGCATCTGCCGCTCTTCGATCTCGCTCTGCAGCTTGCGATTGACGTCGCGCTCATCCATCAGCAGGGCGAACTGCTTGCGCTGCAGTCGGTTCAATCGGCTGAAGGTCAGCCATCCCATCAGGTTGGCGAAGGCGATGATCATCAAGGTGCTCGCCAGCATGCCGGGCGGAAGAGGCTTCCACAGCAGTGTCAGCAGAGTGAAACCGATCGACAGATAGCCATTCCAGAAGAGAATCCATGGCAGTCGATTGGGTATCAGCAGATAGATGGTCAGACTGGCCACCACGATGCTCGAGATGTGTAGCCCGACACTGCCCGGGTGCAGCAAGATCGTCAGCAGAAGACCACTGAGGGTGGCGAAGTAGACCAGATTGAGCGGCAGCGGCCGATGGGCCTGAACAGGGTGTCGGGTGATGTGACGGGCCAGCACCAGGCAGCTGAGAGCCACGCCGACACGGGTGGCGGCAAGGATGAGAAAGGTACCGCTCGCGCCAAGCAGCACATAGTCAGCCATGATGAACAAGAGGAAAGTGGCAGCGATCAGCCATAGCGCATAGCGCAGCTGCTGTGCGTCCTGTAAGCGCATGGTGCGGCGATAGAGGGCTTCCAGCGCGGCGAGGTGAAACTCGGCGCGCCAATTGAGCGAAGCTCCCTGCCTAGCTTCGTTCTTGCCAGCAGTCATTGCAGTGCCCTTGTGATAGAGCAACAGGCTCATTGTGGAATGGCTCTTTCGTTGCTCGCTTATTCTCGTGTGCTGCTCGTGCTGTCAGGTGGGCTGTGTTTGCCTGTTACTAGTTTGTAAGTACGGCATTTGGAAGCATGGCCAATAACGGGCAAGAGCGCCAGCGACGACTGTGCCGCAGCGCTCAATGGCGACGCTGACCGCTGTCCCCTTGCGCTACCTCAAGGTTTGAGCCGGTAGCCGGTGCGAAAGATCCAGTTGATCACCGCCAGGGCCACGCCGAGAAACAGCGTGATGATGACGAGGCTGGCCCAGATGCTGACGTCACCGGTGCCGTAGAAGCTCCAGCGGAAGCCGCTGACCAGGTAGACCACCGGGTTGAGCAGCGTTACCGCCTGCCATAGAGGCGGCAGCATGTCGATGGAGTAGAAGGTGCCGCCGAGGAAGGTCAGCGGCGTGACGATCAGCAACGGCACCAGCTGCAGCTTCTCGAAGCCGTCGGCCCAGATGCCGATGATGAAGCCGAGCAGGCTGAAGGTCACCGCGGTCAGGATCAGAAACAGCAGCATCATCAGCGGATACTGGATAGTGAAGGGCACGAACAGCCGCGCCGTGCCGAGCACGATTAGCCCCAGGATGATCGACTTGGTGGCCGCTGCCCCGACATAGCCGAGTACGATCTCGAAATAGGAGATCGGCGCCGAGAGGATCTCGTAGATGGCGCCCGAGAAGCGTGGGAAGAAGATGCCGAAGGAGGCGGTCGAGACGCTTTGGGTGAGCAGCATCAGCATGATCAGCCCGGGCACGATGAAAGCCCCGTAGCTTACACCGTCCACCTCGCTGATGCGGGTGCCGATGGCCGCGCCGAAAACCACGAAGTAGAGCGATGTGGAGACCACCGGGGAGACGATGCTCTGCAGCACGGTACGCAGGCTGCGGGCCATCTCGGCCTGGTAGATGGTTTTCACCGATTGCAGGTTCATTCGCTCTCCCTGACCAGATTGACGAAGATCTCCTCGAGCGAACTCTGTCGCGTATGCAGGTCCTTCACCCGGATGCCCGTTGCCTCTAGGTCGGCCAGCAGCCCGGCGATGCCGGTGCCCTCGTCCTGGCGGCTGACGTCATAGGTGTAGACCAGCGCATGTCCCTCGTCGGCCAACACGAGATCGTGGCCGCTCAGGGCGGCAGGCAGGGCTTCGAGCGGTACCGCGAGGTGCAGGGTCAGCTCCTTGCGCCCCAGTTGTCGCATCAGGGCGACCTTCTCTTCTACCAGCACCAGTTCGCCGCGACGGATGACGCCGATGCGGTCGGCCATTTCCTCTGCTTCCTCGATGTAGTGGGTAGTGAGAATGATGGTCACGCCCTGGTCGCGCAGGCCGCGCACCACTTCCCACATTTCCCGGCGAAGCTCCACGTCGACACCGGCCGTGGGCTCGTCGAGGAACAGCACCTGCGGGTTGTGCGACAGCGCCTTGGCGATCAGCACTCGCCGCTTCATGCCGCCGGAGAGCTCCAGCAGGCGGTTGTCGCGCTTGTCCCACAGGGTCAGGGCGCGCAGCACGTTCTCGATATGTGCGGGGTCCTTGGGCTTGCCGAACAGTCCGCGGCTGAAGCTGACCGTGTCCCATACCGTGGTGAATGCCTCGTTGGTCAGCTCCTGGGGCACCAGGCCGATGCGCTCGCGGGCTTCTCGGTAGTGGGCCACGTTGTCGAAGCCATCGACCCGGACGCTGCCGCTGCTGGCATTGACCAGCCCACAGATCACGCTGATCAGCGTGGTCTTGCCGGCTCCGTTGGGGCCGAGCAGGGCGAAGATCTCGCCGCGGCGGATGGTCAGGTTCACCTCCTTGAGTGCCTGGAAACCGCCGCCATAGATCTTGGAGAGCTGTTCGACCAGTATCATCGGCGTGCCGGCCTCGCCGCCGTCGCCGGCAGCGGAGCCTGGCTCCGGCATTCTGATTCGCGAAGGGTTGGCTGAGAGAGTCATGCGACGTCCCTGTTGGCGAAAGATCGAATCGACATGGCTCTATCCTAGCGCGAGAGGCCGCTCGACACAGAGGGCCAAATGAGAAAAGCCGCCGTGCGGTTCAAGGCACGAGCGGCTTCTCCTGGCGGGCGGCGTCATGCTGCCGCCAAAAACCGGCTATGGCTGGTTTTCAGCTACGGCTGGTGATCTCCAGCAAATGATAGCCGAACTGGGTCTTCACCGGCCCATGTACCTTGTTCAGCTCACCGGAAAACACCACCTCGTCGAATTCGCGCACCATCTGGCCGGGGCCGAAGCTGCCCAGGTCGCCGCCGCGGGCTCCAGAGGGGCAGGTGGAGTGCTCGCGCGCCACCTCGGCAAAGTCGCGACCGCCTTCGATCTCGGCCTTGAGCGCCTCGCACTTCTCTTCGCTGTTCACCAGAATGTGTCGCGCAGTTGCCTTGGCCATGTGGTACTCCTGTCGTGAGATGATGTCGTGAGAGGCTGTAATGAGAGCCCGTCTTGGGATAAAGCGCGCAGCATAGCATGCACACGCGCGCTGCCGAAGGTCATCCCTCGTAGGCGGCCAACTCGACCTGAGCCGCCGAGTCGCGCAACGGCACCAGGGCCTGATATTCGGGGGAGGCGTACCACTGCTCCACGGCCTTGCGGTCGGGAAAACGCAGCATCACGATGTTAGGATGCCCCGGCTCTCCTGCCAGCATGGCCGTACGTTGCCCTCGCATGATCACCTCGCCGCCCCAGGGAGCGATGGTTTCGGGTACGCGTTCGACGTACTCCATCCACCGCTCGGGGTCATGTACCGTGACTTGTCCGACCACGTAGGCACTGCCCATGAGTGTCCTCCTGTTGGTTATCCGCCCACGCCAAACCTTAGCCGCAGATTCTGCAGGCCGTCGAGTTCCATGCGCACCTCGTCGGAGAAGATGGGGTGACCATGCAGGCGCACGGTAACCGTGGCGTCGGCGCCGCGATAGCTGACCTCTGCACGGATGGTGGCCTCGGTACTGAGCGGTGCCAGCGGTGCATATTCGACGCGCTGGACTTCCAGGGCGGTGAGGCCGCGTGCCTCGAGCTGCTCATCGATGGCCTGTCTGACGACGTGGCCGTAGTAGAAGTAGAGGCCGCCATAGGCGAGTGCGGCCAGAAAGATCAGTGAAATGAGTCGGCCCAAGTTCAGTCTCCTTTGCGTTCGTCGCGTGTCGATGCCAGCAGTACCCGGTCCATCCCCCGGGTGGTGAGCAGACGCTTTAGCACGCCGAAGAGGTGGGTCGGAAGCGTGACATGATAACGCGCCTTCGGCCGGCGGCTCTCCAGCGCGTGGATCAGCTTGTCGACCACGGCGTCCGGGCTCAGAGTGAAGGCACCACCCGAGGAGGCGCCTCTTCCTGCCAGCCGGGCCTCGACGACACGGTAAGTGTCGCGATGGTAGCTGCGCTGGGCATCGATGTGCTCGAGAAAGGCGTGATAGGCGTTCTCGCGGAAGCGGCTGGCAATCGGACCGGGTTCGATCAGGCTGACGTGGATGCCGCTGCCGTACAACTCCTGACGCAACGTATCGGTGAGTCCTTCCAGAGCGAACTTGGAGCACACGTAGGCCCCGCGATACGGCAAGGCGGCGAAACCGAGCACCGAGCTGTTCTGCACGATCCGGCCGAAGCCCTGTTCGCGCATGACGGGAACGATCCGGATGGTCAGCTCATGGGTGCCGAGCAGGTTGACTTCCAACTGAGTACGCAGCACTTCGCGGGAGAGGTCCTCGACGGCCCCCGGCTGGCCGTAGGCGGCATTGTTGAACAGCGCGTCGAGCCGGCCGCCGGTGTGCGCCAGCAGCTGCTCCACGCAGGCGGCAATGGAGTCGCTCGAGACCAGCTCCAGGGGCAGCGCCTCGAGCCCTTCATTGCGCAGGCGCGTCAGGTCTTCCTCGCGGCGGGCGGTGGCGAACACGCGCCAGCCCCGCTTGGCCAAGGCATGGGCGGCGGCATGGCCGATCCCGCTGGAGCATCCTGTTACCAGTACGCTGCGCTGAGTCGCATCGTGCCGTATCGTCGTGGTATCGCGGCTCATGGCAGAGGGATCTCGTTGACCTTGTGCGGTATCTGGTAGCCGCGCTGCACCGCCGGGCGGGCGGCGATCTCCAGGTACCAGCGCTTCACGTTGGGGAAGTCGTCAAGACTGATACGCTGCCACTCGTAGCGCGATACCCAGGGCCAGCAGGCGATGTCGGCAATGGTGTACTCATCGCCGGCCAGGTAGGCGTTGTCGGCCAGGCGCGCGTCCAGCACGCCGTAGAGGCGCACGGCCTCGGCGTGGAAGCGCTCTTCGGCATAGGGGGCCTTGCCCGCGTTGAACTGCAGGAAGTGGTGGGCCTGCCCCAGCATGGGGCCCAGGCCGCCCATCTGCCACATCAGCCACTCCAAGGTGCGGTAGCGTTTTTCAGGCTCGCTGGGCAGGAATCGGCCCGCCTTCTCAGCCAGATAGATCAGGATTGCGCCCGACTCCATCAAGGCCGTGCCGGTTTCGGCATCGCGAATGGCTGGAATCTTGTTGTTCGGGCTCACCTCGAGGAAGGCCGGCTCGAATTGCTCGCCCTTGGTAATGTCTACGGCGTGGGTGCGGTAGGGCAGGCCGAGCTCTTCGAGCAGAATGGAAACCTTGCGGCCATTGGGGGTGGTCCAGGTCCAGAAATCGATCATCGTGTAGTCCTTGTCAACGGGAACGGGATGCGCAACGTCAGACCCGCAGGGTTGTCGGAGACCTTACCATCTCGTCACGCAGTGGCGGAACGGCCAGCCGCATTGCCGGCGCGGTCGGGTTCGTGGTGGCTCGATGCCGGCTATGCTGAACGACATGCCGGCTCGATGAATCGCGTGACTCGGTCCGGGGGGGCAGTGTGCCACCCACGGGGACCGGCGCTTCTGCACGAGGCTTGTCAGTCAGGCGAGTCCCCGGGAGAATGGCCGCGACGCGGTTGCCAATGCTTGCACAAGCACGTCAAGGGGGAGACATGAGGGTGAGAGCGACGCTGTGGTCATGGCTGGCGACAGCGATGCTGTCGGCCATGGCAGGGGTGGTCCAGGCCCAGGATGAAGTCGAGACCGTCGGCATGATGACGGGGCAACTGGATGGGCAGGAGCGCGAATGGTTCATTCTCAGCCAGGGGCTGGATTCCAACGCCACCTTCACCGAATTGGGCGATACGGTTGTGATCGATCTGGTCGGCTTCACCGCACCGGACAGCTGGCGTGTGCGTGATTCCCTCTCGCTCAGTATCACCCTGGAGAAGGGTGAAATCGCCAAGTTCGACCTGTTGCACCCCATCGGCGCTAGCGTGATGCCGCCGGTGTTCACTTCCGACAACGCTGAGATTCGCCTGGCATTGGATACCTTCGAGGTGGAAGGCAGCAAGGCCCATGTGGCGGGCAGAGTGGAGGGCGTGCTGGCCCTGCAGCAGGCGCTGGGCGAAGAGGCGAGCCTGGAAGAGGGCATCGACATCGCGGTGGAGTTCGATGCCAGCGCATCCCGCATCGAATATTGAGTCGCATTTTTCTCGCCTCACCGCGCTGCTTGCCGAGTGGCAAGCGGTTTGGCGTCCGCTCCCGTTCACTCAGCGTCGCACCACCTGGTGCGACCGTTATCCGCAACTGACCGAAACGCTGCTGGGGCTCAGCGACGCCCAGCTCGCTCCCCTGCAGGCCGATCCCTGGCACGACTCTCCGCTAGCGGACTGGCTGCCGGTCGCCGAGCTGGCCGGGCTGGTCGAGCTCGCGCCGCTGGCCATCAAGGGCGAGCCGCTGCCGGCGGCCTGGAGCGAGCATGTCGGTGGACGCAAGTGGCAGCAGATCGAGGCCTTCGTCCAGCACCTGGACGTGGCACCCGGTGAGCGCCTGCTGGAGTGGTGCGCCGGCAAGGGGCATCTATCTCGCGCCCTGGCCAGACAGCATGAGCAGGAGGTCAGCTCCCTGGAATGGCAGGCCAGCCTGTGCGAGGAAGGCCGACGGCTGGCCGCGGCGCAGCAGGCAGCGGTTCGGCTGTACCGCCAGGACGTGCTGGCCGACGAGGTGGCGGATTTTCTCTCTGCCGATACACATGTCGTTGCGCTGCACGCCTGCGGCGATCTGCATCTCGGGTTGCTCGAGCGCGTCGTGGCATCGGGCTGTGCCGTGACCCTGGCGCCATGCTGCTATCACCGCACGCAAGCGGCGGACTATCGCCCCGTATCGCAGCTCGGACAGACGTTATGTCACAGCCACTCGCTGCATCTGGAGCGTGCCGATCTGGCGCTGGCGGTACAGGAAACCGTTACGGCGCCACAGGGGGTGCGTAGACATCGTGAGCGGGCCAATGCCTGGCGGCTGGGCTTCGATGAGTTGCAGCGAGAGCTGCGTGGCGTAGATACCTACCTCCCCGTGCCCAGTCTGGCCTATGGCCAGATGCCAGGCAGCTTCGATGCCTTCTGTCACTGGGCGGCCCAGCGCAAGGGGCTGGCGCTCGAGGGCGGGCTCGACTATCGGCGATACGAGTCCGCGGGCTGGCAGCGGCTGGCGGAAGTGAGTCGGCTGGAGCTGGTGCGCCATCTTTTTCGGCGTCCGCTGGAGACGTGGCTGGCCTTGGATCGCGTGCGGCGGCTCGAAGAAGCCGGCTTCAGGGTGGAAATCGGCACTTTCTGTGCGCATCGTTTGACCCCGCGCAACCTATGCATTCGCGCCAGGACGTCATAATCTCAAAGTATTGGCAGTCTCATGCCTTTAGCTCAGGCGTAAACTGCCGAAATAACGATATGACCATTATTATAACGACGCCTGCTCATACCCGAGACAGGACGTCGATACGCAAGGGGCTAGCCGTTGACCAGTGACGATCACGCTTCGTTCTTCGAGCAGCTGTTCAATACCAATCCGGCCATCAAGCTGCTGATCGACCCCAGAGATGGGCGGATCGTCGACGCCAATGCTTCCGCCGTGCGCTTCTACGGCTATCCCGCCGACGTGCTGAAGCAGTTGAGGATCACCGACATCAACTGCCTCGAGCCGGCGGAGGTGCTCGTCAACATGGCCAAGGCGGAAGCCTGCCAGCAGCTGTTCTTCGAGTTCAAGCATCGCCTGGCCAGCGGCGATGTGCGCGACGTGCACGTCTACTCGGGGCCGGTCTGTCTGGAGGGGCGTGAATATCTTCACTCGATCATCATCGACGTCACCGACGAGAAGCGCTACAACGCTCAGTTGGAGACCTATAACGACCTGTTCCACAATCTGCCCGTTGGGGTCTATCGCAATACCGCCGAACCGGAAAGCCGCTTCACTGCGGCCAACCCCGCGATGCTGAGGATCTTCGAGGCCGAATCCTTGGAGGCGCTGTTGAGCGTACGGCCCTCATCGATGTATGAGAGCGTCGACGAGCTCAAGTCCTTCATTGCCGATCTGGAGCGCGACGGGGTCGTGAGCCGCCGTCCACTGCGACTGCGTACCTTGAAGGGAGCCCTCATCTATACCGAGGTCACTGCACTGCGTCAGGTCGCGGAAGATGGCAGCATCGACTTCAGCGGCATCGTCGAGGATGTGACGGCTCGCCATGCCGCCGAGATTAAACGGGACCGGCTGACCCACCTGATGGATGCGTCTCCCGACATCGTCTCGATTGCCGATGGCCAGGGTCGTGTGGTCTATCTCAACAAGGCCGGGCGCGACCTGCTCGGCACGCTGCCCGACAAGCTCGCCGATGCGTTGGTCAGCGCGCATCCGCCATGGGTGTGCCGTCTCATCGAGGAAGAAGGCATACCTTGCGCCATGGAGCGCGGCTACTGGTATGCGGAGACCGCCGTGCTGGGGCGTGACGGTGAAATACCGGTTTCCCAGCTGATCGTGACGCGGCGCGGCGAAAACGGCGAAATCGACAGTGTTGCCACCATCATGCGCGATATCAGCCAAGCCAAGCAGCACCAGGCGGAGCTCGAGTATCACGCCGGTCACGACCCACTTACCGGCGCGGTCAACCGTAACCGCTTCCTCGACCTGCTGGTCCGCGAGCGCAAGAGAGCGCGTCGCAGCGGCGAGCCGTTGAGCCTGATCATGTTCGATCTGGATCACTTCAAGCGCATCAACGACACCTTCGGCCACAGTGTGGGCGACATGGTATTGAAGAAGCTGGTGCTTACCTGCCGTGGGCTGCTGCGCGAGGTGGACGTGCTGGCGCGCTGGGGCGGCGAGGAGTTCATGCTGCTGTTGCCGGCCACGCCGCTGTTGGGGGCGGTTAACCTTGCCGAGCGGCTGCGTCAGGCCATTGCCGAGGAGCCGTTTCCGCCGGTGCCGATCCTTACCAGCAGCTTCGGTGTCGCCGAACTGGGGCCAGAGGAGGCGGAGGCACAGTGCTACAAGCGCCTCGATAAGGCTCTCTACCGTGCCAAGGCGAATGGCCGCAACCGCGTCTGCGTGGCCGAGCCGGAAGCACTCAGCGGTTCACTTCCAGATGAATCTCGATAGTGCGAAGCACACGCTGCCGATCGATCCAGCCGCTTACCCGCCCATCCTGCATAACTGGAATCTGATTCAGCCCGTGCTCGTTGAGCAACTGGAGAACCTCGTCGGCTTTGGCGCCGGGTGAAACGTGATGCAGCTTGTGCAGCGGCGTCATGATGTCGGCAACCCTGGTCTTGGCCCACTGGGCGTGCTCCACATGTCGCGCATCGCTGAGTGATACCAGCCCTTGCACATCGGCGATATCGGTACCCACCAGGAAGGCACGGCGGCCGGAAGGCAATACGTCTTCATGCAGCCACGCCCCAACGGAGCGATGTGGATCGACCAGCGGAATCTCTGCTTCGGCCAGGTCACGGGCGCGCACCCCGGCGAGCCGCTCCCTCAGCAGGTGCATGCGCCCCTGTGCCTGGGTCATGTTGAGCAGGAACCAGGCGATCAGCATGATCCACAGACCGCCCACCAGATTGCCGGCCACCAGGCTCCAGATGGCCAGGCCGAACAGGCCGTAGGCGACCAGCTTGCCGCTGGCAAAGGCGGTTGCATTGGCCTTCTTGGCGTCGTCAGTCACTTTCCAGACCAGCGCTCGCAGCACGCGACCACCGTCGAGGGGAAAGCCGGGGATGAGGTTGAAGAGCGCCACCAGAAGATTGATGGTTGCCAGCCAGTTCAGCGCAACGGTAACCGGCGCGTACCAGGCGGTCGTCATGATGGCAAGCACAGCGAATATCGCCGCCAGAGCGAAGCTGACGATCGGTCCGGCAATGGCGATGGCGAACTCATCGTTTGCCTTATCGGGGTCGCGGGCCATCTGGGCCACGCCGCCGAAGATGAACAACGTGATGGCTGTGACGGGCACACCGCGGCGGATGGCCACCAGGCTGTGCCCAAGCTCATGGGCCAGTATCGAGGAGAAGAAGAGCAGGGCGGTTACCAGGGCGGTGAGCACTGCCGTGGACATGCTCCAGTCAGGATACTGATGACTGAAGCCCGCAGTCATGGTCGTCAGCAGCAGGGCAAAGATGATCAGCCAACTGATATGGACTTCCAGGCGAATACCGCGGAAATGACCTATGACCAGCACTGACTTGAACATCTGCGGCCTCCTCGCTCTGATTTGACTCAGTTTGACGGCATTGTCTGATAAAAGCCAAGCCGTTCGATCGGCCTGAACGTTTCCCTTTTCAGCGACAGGTCAGGCACCTATCTTGAGCAGTGGGGTGTCCAGGGAGAGAGGGTGATGAATGGCAACGGACCGCAAAGGTGGCGGTAACTGGCCCAGTACCGCTGTCGGTGCTGCTGAGAGCTTCCTGAGATGAAGCGTACACGCTCGCCGTTGGCGACCGTGTTGGGCGTGCTGGGTCTCGTCTGCGTTCTTGTGCTGGGCGGAGGCTATTGGCTGATGCTGCATATGCCGGGCACATCCTTCCGTGGCAAACCCCCGCCGCTGGGCGCCGAGGGTGAGGAGCTGAGAGAGCGCCTTCATCGTCACGTGAGGGTCCTGTCCGATGAAATCGGGGAGCGCCACTACTGGCGACCGGAGGCGCTCGAAGCCGCTGCCGACTATATCGAAGGGGCCCTGGCAGAGGCCGGCCATCGGCCCAGGCGCCAGGAGGTGCCTGCCGGCAGCCGAGTCTTCCACAACATCGAGGTGTTACTTCCCGGCGCCGGCGATGCCGACGAGGTGCTGGTGGTAGGGGCACACTACGACACGGTGCGTGGCAGCCCGGGGGCGGATGACAACGCATCCGGCGTGGCCGTGCTGATCGAACTGGCACGTGAGCTGCAGAGGGCCGAGCTCGATCGCCCCCTGCGTCTGGTGGCGTTCGTCAATGAAGAGGCGCCGTTCTTCGGCAGCGATGCCATGGGCAGCCTGCACTACGCGCGACAGGCCAAGGCCGAAGGGTGGAACGTGGTGGGCATGATCTCGCTGGAGATGCTCGGCTACTACAGCGACGAGCCAGGCAGTCAGTTCTATCCGTTCCCTCTCGATCTGTTCTATCCGGACCGCGGAAACTTCCTCGCTTTCGTTACGCATCTGGGATCGCGTCGACTGCTCCATCAGGCCATCGGCGAATTTCGTCGTCACGCCACGATACCGTCTGAGGGCCTGGTGGCGCCGCCACAGATGGGCGAGATACATCGCTCTGACCACTGGGCCTTCTGGGAAATGGACTTTCCGGCCATGATGCTCACGGACACCGCCAACTTCCGCAATCCCCATTACCATGGCCCCAGCGACACCCACGAGCGATTGGACTACGTTGCCATGGCCAGGGTGACCGAGGCCTTGGCGGCCATGCTCGAGAGCATGGCCCAACGATAGTGCAGCAGCCGAAAGCACCCGGCCGGGGCGGCCGGGTGTGGGTGTCGCTGCCACTGGCGAGTTCAGTGATGACGGCTGAACTGGCCGTGGGGGCATTCGCCCATCAGCTTTTCGAACTCACTGCCGCTCATGTGCAGCAGCGTTTCGTGATCGCCTGCGTCGAAATAGATGTCCGGCTGGTGCCGCAACATGTCGTCGACATAGACCTGCAGGCCATAGGCCTGGCCAACCGGGGTGATGGCCCCCGGGTCGCAGTCGTTGAAGCGGCTCACGATATCGTCTTCCGCAGCCAGTTCGACCGGCTCGTTGAACAGCCGCGACAGGCTCTCCAGATCGGCATCGCAGGTGCTGGGCAGCACCGCGAGGCGATGGCCGGAGCGGCTGTGCAGCATGATGGCCTTGGCTAGCTGTTCGCCGGTAATGTGCGACTGCTGGGCAATGCGGCTGGCACTGACTTCGTAGTCGTGCTTGACCTCCTCGTAGTCGATATCACAGGCTCTCAAGTATTCCCTAAGGGTGGCCGGGATCGCCATGGCACTGTCTCCCTCGGCACACAGGCCGACGTTCGCTGGTGAAGCGCATCCATGCTGCAGTGTTTCCTCACCTCTTCAGCATAGTGCCTGTGGGTCCTCTGAGCAGGGGGCGATCGCTCAGCCGTGAGCAAGGAATCGATGTGACCTTCACCAATACCTCGCTGGATATACAGGCTCTCCCCGCGCTTGCGGAGGCGCCGCTGGAGGCCGTTTCTCCTCGTCTGGCGCCCTGCCAGGCCGTGCTGCGCAGCCTGCACTGGCTACTGCTGACGGGGCTGGCCGCCTTCGTGCCCTTCATGATTGCAGAGATCGCCGCCTGGCAGCCGTGGCCGGCGCTCGCGGTGGCTCTGCTCGGCGCCGTCGGCGTCGTGTTCGGCTGGCTCGAAGCGCGTCGCCGGGCCTACGGCCTGCGTCAGCACGACCTGATCTATCGACGCGGCCTGTTGGTGCAGAGCACCCAGGTGCTGCCGCTGGCGCGCCTGCAGCATATCGAGACCTCGAGCAATCCCGTCGAACGCGCCTTCGGCCTGGTACGCCTGGTGTGTTTCACGGCGGGAGGAAGAGGGGCGGACATGGTGCTCGAGGGCTTGACCGCGGATCGGGCCGCGGCGATTCGCCGGCATCTTTTGACCCGCCTGGAGGGGGCGGAACCGGAATCTACGGGAACTGATGCGCCATGAGCGAAGCGTCACCGCTCGGCGAAGGGCAAGGCGGGGAAGTGCCGTGGCAGCGTCTTTCGCCCTGGGCGGTACTCCTGCTGCTGCTCAGCGGCAGTGCGTCGCTGCTGCGCCAGCACATGCCGCTGGTACTCGGTGCCGGGGCCGGCCTGGCACTGGTGGAGCGCCTGGGCCTGCGTGAGCTGGCGGTGGGTGGGGCGGGGCTGCTGGTCTTGGCGGGGCTGGTCAGCCTGCTCTACTACCGCCGCTTTCGCTACTGCTGCGACGGCGATGTGCTGATCGTGCAGAAGGGATTGCTGGAACATCGCGAGTTCAAGGTGGCGGCGCGCCACGTGCAGAGCATCGTCATCCGCCAGCCGGTCTACATGCGCCCCTTCGGCCTGGTGCTGTGGGAAGTGGAAACGCTGGCCGGCGAGGCGTCGCGCATCGCCTTGCCGGGCATTCGCCGCGAACGGGCGGAAGCGCTCGAAAGGCAACTGCGGCCGCCGGAGGACAGGCGCCGGCAGGCCGAGCCACGGCCGGGTGCAGCGGCCGAGTCCTTGCCTGAGGAGATGCAGGCCGTGACGCGCTTTGCCATCAGTGCCAAGGCAATCATGCTGCACGGCCTGGCCAGCCGCTCGATCTACCTCATCGCGGCCATGCTCTCACCGCTGGTACGCCCGCTCGAGCGCTGGCTGCACGACCGGCTGCCGCAGCTCGATCTCGGCGCCTGGCTGCCGGGTTCGCCGCTACTGGCGGTTGCCGCGGGGCTCCTGGCGGTGGTGACCTTGTTGGCACTGCTGGCCATTCTGGCCGCCTGGTGGCGCTTTCACGGTTTCGTGCTGCTCGACGCCGGCGAGCGACAGATTCAGCGCAGCGGCCTGGTTCATCGCCAGGAGCAGACCCTGAGCCTGGCGCGGCTGCAGGTAGTGGAGTGGGTGCAGACGGGGCTCGGCCGGCTGCTCGGGCGTGGCTATCTGGTGTGCCACCAGTACGGCGCGCTGGGCGGCGATGCGGGAGAGTCGCGCCGCTTCCTGGTGCCGGGACTAAGCGAGGCGCAGGGGGCGGCGCTGACAGCGCATTTCTGGCAGAGCGACTCAGGGCAGGGCGACTCAGGGCAGGCGGCTGCCAGGCAAGCGCTGCGTCGGGTCGATCCCAGCTATCGGCGGGTGCTGTTCCTGCGTTACCTGTTGCTGTTCGTCGGCGGGGCGGCACTGGTACTGGGCCTGCTGATACCGCTCGAGCTCTCCTGGCCGGCCTGGGGCGGCTTGGCTGCAGGGCTGCCGCTGTTGGCCGCCGTGCTGGCTCACTTGCGCTGGATCGCAACCGGTTGGGCTCAAGAGGGTGACTTCTTGCGCGTTCGCCGCGGTGTGGTGGGCCAGCGCACCGGCATCTTTCCCCTGCGGCATCTCATCTCGCTGCGGCTTCAGCAGAGCTGGATGCAGCGCCGGCGCGGCGTTGCCACCCTGCATCTGGAGCTGGCCAGCGGCCGGCAGACTCTGCCCTATCTCAAGGAGGACGATGCCTGCCGCCTGGCTGATATGCTGCTCTTCACCGCCGAGAGCACTCAGCTCGTCTGAGCGTCAGCACCGAAACGGCGGTGCAGCCAGGCGTTGATAGCGTTGGACTCGTACAGCCACTCCTGGCGACCATCGTCATGCGCGATCAGCAGACACGGGACCTTGACCTTGCCACCGCCCTCTTCCAGTTCGAGGCGGCGATCCGGGTCGAGCTGGGCATCGCGGACCTCGATCTTGAGGCCCAGCCGTGCCATCTCCTTGCGCACCTTGATACAGAACGGGCAGGAGCGAAACTGATACAGCGCCAGTTGGCGGCATGCCTCGTCGACCTCAGCCTGCTCCTGTTCGCTGCGTTCGACGCTCTGCGGTGTGGAGAGCTTTTCGGTGATCAGCATGACCGGCGACAACACCAGCCGTAAGCCGCGAAAGAAGTAGCGCAACACGATTCTCATTGTGACCCCGGGGATGGATGAAGTTTTCAGGGGCCACATGATGCCGTGCCAGGCATCGAGTTCCAAGCCAGTGTACGTAATAGCTCCCTATCCCGCGGCCTCGCTGGGTGAATGATCAGCGACTCGGAGTTGCTTGGGCAGTGCCCATGAAGGTATTACATTATCCAATCGAACGGCGATAGGTGATGGTGAACATGAAAGTGAAACGGCAGCGTCAGGGATTCGTCGCAGGGCTGATGCTTGCAGGCCTGACGGCCTGCTCGGATCCGTCGGCCGAGCTGCGCGAAGTCACCCTGCCGGTGCTGGTCAACCAGGCCGAACAGCTCGACGGCACCAGAGTGCGCACCGAGGGCGTGGTGCGACACTTCGAGGATCCGCTGCATTACTGGATCGAGGATGAAGACCTGAACCGGGTCGAAATATTCCCTCACGAGGAGATCGCGCCGCACCTGGGGGAAACGGTGCGCGTCGTCGGCAATTTCGAGTACTCTGCCACGGAAGGGCGTCGTTTGACGCTGGAGAGCGTCGAGCCAGTCGCAGGTCAGTAGGCCATGGCGGGTGGAGCGGTGGCATCAGGGAAGCACATCATATAGGGAATCGCCATGATCAGGCTCAACCAGCCGCCGCAGCTGCCGGCCTTGTCCGCCCGGGTGGATGCCATCGACCTCGCCCGCGGCATCGCCATCGCCCTGATGATTCTCAGCCACGCGGTGAGCGGCTTGCTCGGCATTCGCCAGGTGCCCGACTGGGGCATGGTACCGATCCATCTCATCACCAAATTCTCCTCCTCGCTGTTCATCATAGTCTTCGGTATTGCCCTGGCGGTGGCGTTCCTGCCCAAGACAGGAGCGGACGACTGGCCGCAGCGTAGGCTCAAGCTGATGCTGCGCGGGCTGGAAGTGCTGTTCTGGTACAAGGCGCTGACCATCGTCGAGATGCTGCCCATGTTCACCACCCAGGACATCGTCGATGCGCTGCTTTATCAGCGCTTCGCTATCTGGGTGGAGATCCTCGGCTTCTATGCGCTGGCGCTGCTGTGGATTCCCTGGGCCTTGCCGCTGTGGTGTCGCATGCCGTTGTGGTCGCGCTTGCTGGCGCCGGTTGTGGTCGGCGTGCTGTCGGTGATGCTCGAACGTCATTTTCACTTCTGGGACAGCGTGATTCTCAAGGCGCTGCTGGTGGAGGACGCCGACCACTACACCTGGGGGCAGCTGGCACGGCTGCCGCTGGTCATGCTGGGCCTGCTGATCGGCGAGGCCATTCTGCGCTGTTACGGCGAGCCCTCGACCAGACGGCGCTTGGTCGCCGCTCTGGCAGGGGTGGGAGCGGTATTCCTGCTGGGGTTCGTGGCGCTCTCCCTGCCCGAGCTCGACACGGCACTGATGGCGGTGGCCTGGAACGCCGGCAAGCACCCGCCGGAGGTGCCCTTCATGCTGTTCAGCGTCGGCGGGGCGCTGATCATCCTGGCGCTGTGTCTGCTGGGGGGGCGGTCGTCGGCGCTATGGCTCAAGCCGCTCACCGTAATCGGTACGGACGCCCTGAGGGCGTTCATCTTCCACATCGTGGCGATTTTTTTGGTGTTGCGCTTGCTGTTCGACGCCTGGCAGGTCTACAGCTATCCGCAGGTATTGGGCATTGGCCTCACGCTGATTCTCCTCGCGGCAGGCTGGATCGCCTTTTTGCGCTGGTTCAGGGAGCACAGTCGATGAGGGTGGTACAACAAGGACGATGGAAGAAGGACGGTAGATGACGGGCAGGTGGGTCATGCCAGTGTTGTTGCTCCTGATCATGGTGCTGCCTTCCATGGCCATGGCTCAGCCGAGCTGGGCGGAGCAGGTCGACGCCCGCCCGGAGCCGGTCTGGGCGGAGCGCCTGGAAGCCAGGCTGGCGCTACTCGAGGCCGGTTACGCCGGCGAGATCGGTGTGCATGTTCGAGAGCTCGGCAGCGGCGCGCGACTGGGCTGGCGCGACGACGAATACTGGTACCTGGCCTCGCTGGTCAAGCTGCCGGTGGCAATCGAGCTGATGACGCGGGTCGAGGCCGGTGAAATGTCGCTTCAGGATCGCCTGACGCTACAGCGCAGCGACTACGTCGACGGCGCCGGCACCACCAACTGGGCATCGCCTGGCAGTGCCTTGCCGCTGCGACAGCTGCTGGAGTCGATGTTGATCGTCAGCGACAACACCGCCAGCGACATGCTGATTCGCCACCTGGGCCTGGAGAGCGTCAATTATCGGGCCCGTCACCTGACGCCGCCCGGTGGGCTGGGGCCGATCACCACACTCGTCGACGTGCGGCGCCATGCCTATGCCAACGTGCACCCCAGCGCCTTCGCCCTCGGCGGCATGGATTTCATCGAACTGCGCAAGCGGCAAAGCGATTCCGCCCGCCTGGCATGGCTGCGTCAGCGCCTCGGCCTGACGCCGCAGCAGCTGCAGGTGCCGAGCATCGATCAGGCCTTCCAGCTCTACTACGCCACCGACCTCAACGCCGGAAGGCTGGATGCCTTCGCCGACCTGCTCGAGGCGCTCGCCGAAGGTCGCGCCTTGGGCACGCAAGCCACCGCCGAGCTGCTGGGCATCATGGCGCGCACCACCAGCGGTGAACGTCGGCTCAAGGCCGGCCTGGGGCGCGACATTCGTCTGGCTCACAAGACCGGCACCCAGCACCGCCGCGTCTGCGATGCCGGCATCGCCACCCAAGGCTATGGTGACGATGTCCGCCGCGTGGTGATCGTTGCCTGCGTACGGGGTGAACTGGACCTGGCTCGCAATGAGCAGATCCTGGCGGCGGTGGGGCGGGCCGTCCGCGAGGCGGGCGCGTTAGAATATTGAACCGTCTGCGACCAAAGTCTATTTCACGCTGACCTGTTCTTGATTGACACCTCAGCTGTGCCTGGCTAGCCTTTTGACATCGAATGTTACCGGTAACAAAGCCGGCGTTCGACGCTCGATGTCACATGCCATCGGGGAGATGCCAAGACGTGCCAATACACAACGACAATCGACTGGAGTTCGCCATGACCATCTTCTGGCGCAATACCCTCACGCTAGCCGGGGCGGCTACGCTCTCGCTGGGCATTGCTTACGCACAAACCCCCGACCTCTCCGATCCGCCCGCCATCGAGGGCGAAGTGCTGGGCGACCACGGTAGCCACACGCTGCGTATGGGCCTCGGTCTGTCCGATACCTCGCCGCAGTACCTCTCGAGCCGCTATTTCGCCGATATCCTCGAACAGCGCACCGAAGGCCGCATCACCGTCAACATCTTCCCCAACAGCCAGTTGGGTGACGACGTGCAGATGATGGAGATGCTGCAGACCGGTTCACTGGACATGAGCTATCCCTCCTCGTCGCCGGCCACCACCTACGTCCAGGAACTGGCCGTGTTCGACCTGCCGTTCCTGCTGCCGAGTCGTGAAGCAGCCATCGCCGTGATGCAGAGCGAAACCGCCCAGCGCATGCTCGATGCCTTCGAAGGTACCGGCATCAAGGCGCTGACCTTCTCCGAGAACGGCTACCGTCAGCTCACCAACAGCGCACGCGCGGTGGAATCGCCGGAGGACGTAGCCGGGCTCGACGTGCGCGGTCTCAGCGTGCGCACCATGGAGAACCCGGTTCACCTGTCGATCTGGGAAACCCTGGGCGCCAACCCCACGCCGATGGCCTTCGGTGAGCTGTTCTCTGCTATGGAGCAGGGCGTCGTCGATGGCCAGGAGAATCCGTGGAGCACCATCCTGACCTCCAACTTCTATGAGGTGCAGGACTACGGCTCAGAGACCCGTCACGTCTATACGCCTTTCATCATGATGATGTCCCAGCGTACCTGGGATCGTCTGGCGCCGGAGTACCAGGAGCTGGTGCAGGAGGCGGCGCGTCAGTCTGCCGAGTACGAGATTCAGCTGTCGACTGAATACGACGACTGGGCACGCGAACAGCTCGAAGAGCGCGGCATGCAGATCACGCGGCTCGACGACGACCAGGTTGCTGCCTTCCAGGAGGCCGTGCAGCCGGTCTACGACCGCTGGGCGCCGCGTATCGGTGAGGACCTGATCGCCGAAATCCAGTCCATCGTCGACGCCACCCAGTAATTCACCCATCCGTCTGAACTTGCAGGGCAGGGGAGCTCCCCCTGCTCCTGCACGGAGCGCCGCATGACTTCGCCCAACCCCCTGCCCGACGAGGCGAGCGCCTATCTGGCCGACCCTCGGCGCGAGCCGCTCGAACTCGATATCGAAGGTGGCCGCGGTCCGGCTCCGTTTCGCTGGCTCACCCGCCTCATGGAGCACTTGATCGCCACGATCCTGGTAGCGCTGATCGTCTCGGTGTCGGCCAATGTCCTCGGACGTTCGCTGCTCAATCGCTCACTGCCCTGGGCCGACGAACTGGCCCGCATGCTGTTCATCTGGCTGATCTTCATCGGTGCGGCGGCGGCGTTCGCTCGTTACGAGCACATCGCCGTCGATTTTCTGGTTCGCCGATTGCAGCCACGGGCTGCTTACGCGCTCTATCTGCTGCAGCACCTGATCATCGCCACCTTGATGGGCATCATGGTGTGGGGCGGCTATCTGGTGATGTCCCGCTCCACCGGACGCACCGCCATCCTCGGCGTGCCGTGGAACCTGATCAACGTCTCGCTGGTGCTCTGTTCGCTGTTCATCGTCGCCGTTGCGCTGTGGCGGGCGTGGCAGTGCCTGCGCTTGATTCGCAACCCGAACCCCGATCAACCTCAGGCGGGAGACTGAACCATGCTGTGGATTTTCCTGGGCATCCTGTTCGCCTCCATCGCCATGGGGCTGCCGATTGCCTTCGGCCTCGGCGTGGCCGCCGTGGTCCTGGCCATACTCTCCGATATTCCGCTGTCAATCCTGATCGAGCAATCGATCCGTGGGGTCAACAATTTCCCGCTGCTGGCCATTCCTTTCTTCATTCTGGTAGGTGAGGTGATGAGCCATGGCGGTATCGCCCGTCGCTTGATGGAGCTGGCCGGAGCGCTGGTCGGCTTCGTGCGTGGCGGCCTGGGTCAGGTTGCCATTACCGGTTCGATGTTCTTCGGGGGCATCAGCGGTTCGGCGGTGGCCGACACCGCCGCCACCGGCTCAATGATGATTCCGTCGATGAAGCAGCAGGGCTATTCCGCGCCCCATGCCACGGCGATCAATACCGTCTCCTCGGTGATCGGCATCATCATTCCGCCTTCGATTCCGCTGATTCTGTTCGGTATCGTCACCGAGACCTCGATCAGCCGGCTTTTCATTGCCGGGGTCGTGCCGGGCTTGATGATCGGCTTCGCGCTGATGGTGACCACGTTCATCATGGCCAGCATCGAGCATGCCGGCCAGACGCGGCGCTTCGAGCTGGGCCGTCTGTGGCATGCATTCAAGGCAGCCTGGCTGGCGCTGGTACTGCCGGTGATCGTCATCGGCGGCATCATCGGCGGCGTCTTCACCGCAACCGAAGCGGCGGTGGTGGCGTTGCTCTACTCGCTGTTCATCTCGATGGTGTTCTACCGCGAGTTCCACCCCCGCGAGCTGTGGGGCATGTTGATCCGCACCGCGCGGCTGACCGGCATGGTGCTGCTGCTGTTGGCCTTCGCCACCGTCATCGCCTGGTTCCTGACCATCAACATGGTGCCGCAGACCCTGGTGCGCCAGGTGCAGGCGATTACCGAAGAGCCGTTCCTGCTGCTGCTGATCGTGGCGGCCCTGCTGCTGCTGGTGGGCTTCGTCATGGACCTGACCCCGGCGATGGTGATCATGGCGCCGATGCTCACGCCCATCGTCACTTCGGTGGGGGTCGACCCGGTCTACTTCGGCGTGCTGATGGCCTTCATTCTCGGCATCGGTCTGTTGACCCCACCGGTGGGCACCTGCCTCTACGTGGGCTGCGGCGTCGGCCGGGTCAGCATGGAGCAGCTGGTGAAAGCTATGCTGCCTTATTACGCGGCGTTGCTGGTGGTACTGGTGGTGCTGATCGCCTTCCCCGGTATCGTGACTTGGCTGCCCGATCTGGCTGCCGTGCGCGGCAACTGAGAACAGGGAGATCTCGTGAAGGATGCTACGTACCGCATCGTGGTGATGGGGGTGTCGGGTTCGGGCAAGTCGTGCGTCGGCGCGTTGCTTGCTCGCCGTCTCGGCGTCGCCTTCATCGACGGCGACGACTATCACTCGCCGACCAGTGTCGCCAAGATGGCGAGCGGCATTCCGCTAGACGACGAGGATCGCCGCGAGTGGCTCGAGACCTTGGCAAACTTGATCGACCAGAGTCGCCGCCGCAATGAGTCCCTGGTGCTGGCCTGCTCGGCGCTCAAGCAGCGCTATCGTGAGCTGCTGCGGCGTGGCGACCCGGAGCTCGTGTTCCTGTTCCTTCAGGGGGAGCGCACCCAGCTGCGCGAGCGCCTGGCGAGCAGAGAAGAACACTTCTTTCGTGGCGATGCGATGCTCGACAGTCAACTGCGCGATCTCGAAATACCCGGTGATCACGAGGCCGTGACCTGCAGCATTGGCGATGCCCCGGATACCATCGTCGACACTTTCCTCGAGGTCTTGCCGCGCTGCCGAGGCTGACGGCCCCGTGGGTCTGGGCCGGGCAGCGGGGGAGGAGGAAGTCCGGTATCATGCGTTGCCTGCCGGTGCCGGCCATGGCGCACCGGCAGGCCCAACTACCGTCAGCGGGGAATCGTGAAGAAGAAGCGACCGACACTCCAGGACATCGCCGACCGGGTCGGGGCGACCAAGATGACGGTCAGTCGTTGCCTACGCGACCCGACGACGGTGTCGGAAGGCCTGCGTGAGCGTATCTTCAGCGTGGCCGAACAGGTCGGCTACATCCCCAATCGGGCGCCCGACCTGCTCTCGCGAGCCACCAGCCACTCCATCGGCCTGCTGGTTCCCTCGCTCTCCAACCAGGTGTTCGCCGACGTGCTAGTGGGCATCGAGGAGGTGACTGAGCCGCTGGGCTATCACCTGATGCTGGCGCACTACGGCTATAGCCCTGAGCTGGAAGAGCGCAGCCTGGCGTCGCTGCTCTCCTACAACGTCGACGGTCTGATTCTCTCCGACAGCCACCATACCGTGCGTACCTGCCGCATGCTCGAAACCGCGGGCATTCCCACGGTCGAGATCATGGACTCGCTGAGCAAGCCGCTGCACCAGGCGGTGGGCTACGACAACGTGCGTGCCGCCTACGACATGATCAGCGAGATGATTCGCCAAGGTCGGCGTCGCATCGTCTATCTTGCCGTGCGTCTCGATCAGCGTACCCGTCAGCGGGAAGAAGGGTACCGGCGAGCGATGGCAGAACACGGGCTCGACCCTCTCACCCTGCACCGTAGCCAGCGCTCCTCCTACAGCGTGGGGGCGGCGCTGCTCAACGAGATTCTCGTCGAGCACCCGGATACCGACGGTATCTTCTGCACCAACGACGACGTGGCGGTGGGGGCCTACTTCGAGTGTCTGCGTCAGGGGGTGGCGGTGCCGGAGCGCATGGCCATTGCCGGTTTCCACGGCCACGACGTGGGCCAGGTGATGTCGCCGCGACTGGCCAGCGTGGTCACGCCGCGGCGGGATATCGGCAGGCGTGCTGCCACCGAGTTGATGGCGAGGATCCAGGGCAAGGCGTTGGTAGAGCCTGTCATCGACCTGGGGTATCGGATTGAGCCCGGCATGACCCTGTAGCCCCGCTTCCCCTTAGGCTGTGTCGTTTCGCTCGGGTTGGCGCGCCATCAGCGTGATCTCGACGTTGGAGCCGCCGCTGAGGCGTGGCGATTCGGTGCAGGTGCGGGCGGGGTAGCGCTTGTTCTCGAAGAATTCGGCGTAGGCCGCGTCCATGGTGTGAATGGTGTCCAGACTCGTCAGGTGAACGTCCACCCGTACCACGTCGGCCATCGAGGCGCCGGCATATTCCAGCATGCGTGAGAGGCGGCGCATCACCCAGCGGGTCTCCTCGGCGATATCGCCCAACACGGCTTCACCGCCCTGAATGTCGGTCACCGTCAATCCGGAAAGGAAGATGTAGTGGCCGTCCTGCACGATATGGCTACCGGGAAAGACCGGTATGGCAAGCGTCGGGTCGTTGCGGAAACGGTGCATGGCGCTGCCCCTGGCTGCGATGGCGTTCCCTCATTGTGGTTGCATCTGCCCGAGGTGCAAGGCGCTTGCCTTCGCTGTATGCCTGGCCGATGCTATCTGCTGAAGTATGCTGCGACGCAGTATTCTCCCTCATTCGACAAGGCGACGCGCATGGAAGGTCAGGAACAGCGTGCAGAGAACGGATACATCGAGAATCGCACCTTCGATGAAATCGGCATTGGCGATACGGCTGCGCTTGAGAAACGGCTGACGCTGGACGACATCAAGCTCTTTGCGATCATGTCCGGCGACATCAACCCGGCCCACCTGGACGATGACTTCGCCAAGAGCACCCGCTTTCAGGAAGTCATCGCCCATGGAATGTGGGGTGGGGCGCTGATCTCCACCGTGCTCGGCACCGAACTGCCCGGTCCCGGCACCATCTATCTGGGCCAGACCCTGCGCTTTCGCAAGCCGGTGAGGCTCGGTGATGTGCTGCGGGTGAGCGTGAGGGCCCAGGCCAAGGACGAAGAACACAAGCGCATCACCTTCGACTGCTTGTGCACCAATCAAAACGGCGAGACCGTGATCGAAGGGCAGGCGGAGGTGCACGCGCCGACCGAGAAGATTCGCCGGCCGCGCACCTTGCTGCCGCGGGTGCGGCTGGCGGAACGGGCGCACCTGCACGAGATGCTCAGCGCCGCCGAGCATCCCGCCCCGGTGAGCATGGCCGTGGTGCATCCGGTGGACGAAGTCTCGATCATGGGCGCCTACGAATCGGCCCGTCAGGGGCTCATTCGTCCGGTGCTGGTGGGGCCTAAGGCCAAGGTGCATGCCGCCGCCGAGGCCGCCGGCATCGATATTGCCGAGTTCGAGCTGGTCGACGTGCCCCACAGCCATGCCGCCGCGGCCGAGGCCGTGGCCATGACCCGGGCGGGACGGGTGGAGGCGCTGATGAAAGGGGCGCTGCACACCGATGAGCTGCTGCACGAGGTGGTCAAGCGCGACACTGGCTTGCGCACCGAGCGCTGCCTGAGCCACGTGATGGCCTTCGATGTGCCGACCTACCCGCGCCCGCTGTTCATCACCGATGCGGCGATCAATATCTACCCGACCCTTGCGCACAAGAAGGACATCGTGCAGAACGCCATCGATCTGGCCCATGCGGTCGGTCTCGAATCGCCCCGGGTGGCGATCCTGTCGGCGGTGGAGACGGTCAACCCCAAGATTGCCTCGACCGTGGAAGCCGCGGCCCTGTGCAAGATGGCGGAGCGTGGGCAGATCCGCGGCGGGGTGCTCGACGGTCCGCTGGCCTTCGACAACGCGGTTTCCGAGGCGGCCGCCGCGGCCAAGGGCATCGTCTCGCCGGTGGCGGGGCGCGCCGACATCCTGGTGGCCCCCGATCTCGAATCGGCCAACATGCTGATGAAGCAGCTCACCTATCTGGCCGACGCCACCGGTGCCGGGCTGGTGGTCGGCGCACGGGTACCGATCGTACTCACCAGCCGCGCCGACGACGCCATCACCCGCATGGCCTCCTGTGCCCTGGCGCTGCTGGTTTCCGAGCAGCACAAGAGGGCGCGGGCATGAGCGGCGAGATACTGGCCGTCAACAGTGGCTCCTCGAGTCTCAAGTTCGCCCTGTTCGATGCCGCCCGTACGGTCAGCCCCATGGCCATGCAGGTGCGCTACCGCGGCCAGTTCTCGGGCCTCGGCAGTAGGGCTCGGGCCGAGCTGCAAGCCGGGTCCGGTACCGAGCTGAATGCAGAGCAAGACGCGGCGCTTTACGACGTACCGGCAACGCTGGATCACGCGGGGGCGCTGGAACGCCTTCTGCAATGGGTCGAGGACAACCCGGCGCTGGGCGACATCAGAGCCGTTGGCCACCGTATCGTGCATGGCGGCGCCCGCTACCGCGAGCCGCTGCGTCTGGATGCCGACTCCTTTGCTGCACTGGAGGCGCTGATCGAACTGGCGCCGCTGCATCAGCCGCATGGCCTGGCGCCGGTTCGTGCCTTGACCGGTCTGCGTCCGGGGCTGCCCCAGTACGCCTGCTTCGACACCGCCTTTCATGCCACTCAGCCGGCGGTGGCGCAGACCTTTCCGCTGCCGCGCCGTTTTCGCGAGCAGGGCGTGATCCGCTACGGCTTCCATGGGCTCTCCTTCGACTACGTCAGCCGTGCACTGTGCACTGAGCGGCAGCGTGTTCAGGCGACGCCGGGTGGGCGCGTGGTCATTGCCCACCTGGGTAACGGGGCCAGTCTGTGTGCGCTGCGTGATGGTAAGAGCGTGGCTGCCACTACCGGATTCACCGCCGTGGAAGGACTGATGATGGGCACCCGCAGCGGCAGCCTCGACCCGGGCCTGGTGCTGCATCTGATTCTTCACGAGGGCATGAGCGCCGAGGCCGTGCAGCGGCTGCTCTACAAGGAGTCGGGGTTGCTTGGAGTATCCGGAATCAGCGGCGACATGCGCGAGCTGCTGGCTAGCGAGGCGCCCGAAGCCGCCGAGGCCGTCGAGCTGTTCGTCTATCGCATCGTGCGTGAGGTCGGCAGCCTGGCGGCGGCCCTGGGTGGGCTCGATCACCTCGTCTTCACCGCCGGCATCGGCGAGCGTGCCGCGCCGATCCGTGCCGCCGTGGCGCAGGGCTGCGAATGGCTCGGTGCGCGCCTCGATGACGCGGCCAATGCCGCGAATGCCCTCGATATCGCCGCGGCCGACAGCCGGCTCGGGCTGTGGGTCGTACCCACCGACGAAGAGCGCATGATTGCCTGGTACACCGCCACCGAGCTGGCGCGACAGACCTGATCCGCTGTATCGGTTGCACCTCTACCAGCTTCATCGCCTTCTCAGCCGTGGGGCCGGCTTTCAAGCCGGCCTTGACGCTGCCTGCGTACGTCCTATTCTGAATAGACCGGTCGGTCTAGGAGAGAAAATGGCACTCAACACCAAGGAGCAACTGCTCGAAGCCGGGCTATCGATGCTGCTCAAGCACGGTTACAACGACTTGGGCATTCAGGCGCTGCTGGAGGCAACGGGCGTACCCAAGGGGTCCTTCTATCATCACTTCGGCAGCAAGGAGGACTTCGCCCTGCAAGTCATCGATCGCTACATGCAGGAGGTGCACCAAGGGCTGGAAGCCGCCCTGCAGGACCAGACGCTTCGACCGTTGGAGCGGGCACGACGCTTCTTCGAGCTATCGCGGGAGAAGTACCGTCAAGACGGCCACCTGGGCTGCATGCTCGGAGCTTTGGGGCAGGAACTGTCCGGCGTGAATCCGACCTTCGCGCGCAAGATCGAGGACTGTTTCTCCGTGGTGACACGACATATTGCGGAGTGCCTGGAAGAGGCAAGACAGCAGGGCCAGCTGGCGCCCGATGCCGACCCCGTGGAGCTGGCCAACCTGCTGCTGAACTGCTGGGAGGGGGCTGCCTTGCGCAGCCGTTTACTCAGAGATCCGGCACCGCTCGATCGAATGCTGGATTTCTATTTTGCAGCGGCGACTCGTGACGCTTGAACGTGCCGGTTGCCGGTGCTCACACTCAAGCTGATGGAGGTGGATCATGACAACAACAATGACGACGCCGACAACGACAAAGGCAGGCTATCGACTCGAGGGCACGATGCTGGAGATCTGCTCGTGTTCCGCCCCCTGTCCATGCTTTCTCGGTGAAGACCCCGACGGCAACGAATGCCATGGCGTGATCGCCTTCAAGCTGGAAAAGGGGCAGGCCAGGGGCGTCGATGTATCCGGTTTGACTCTCATGAACGTGGCGCACATACCGGGCAATGCCCTGGCCGGCGGCTGGCGTTCGGTCATCTTGATCGACAGTGCCGCTGACGACGCGCAATACGAAGCGCTGCTGGACGCTTTTGGCGGCAAGTTGGGGGGGCCGTTGGCCGACCTTGCCGGCCTGGTAGGGGAGGTCGTGGCCGTGGAGCGTGTGCCGATCGTGCATGAGGCCCGGCAGGTGGAAGGGCGCTTGATCGCACAGGGTAGGGTCGAGGCGGAGCTTGCCCCGATCCAATCCTCACCGGACGGAACCACGGCCACGATGCATGACAGTGCCTTCACCACGGTCAAGGGTGCCCCGGCCTATCTCGGCAAGTCGCGGCGTTATCGGGTCAGCATGCCGCAGCATGACATGAGCTGGACTCACGACGGGCAGAATGCCATTCAGACCGCCTGGAAGATGGAGTTCGAGCCGTGAGTGCCGCGCTCGACCGGCAGGCGAACCGGATTACCGCTGACAACCTTCTGCTGCTGGGCATCATTGGCCTGGCGTGGCTGTTGGCCATCGTGGCCGAGCTGACCGGCAGGGTGCAGTGGGTCCATCATCACCAGCTGGTCGTCGACGACATGGCACTCTGGAGCAGCCTGTTCCTGTTCCTGCTCGCCTGGCAGCTACACATAGCGGCCATGATGCTGCCGTCCACCCTGCCCATGGTCGGCCTGTTCCGTCAGGCGGCAGCCGGCCAGTCCCGTCCGGGGGTGGCATGGGCCTGCTTCCTGGGTGGCTATCTGCTGGTGTGGACCATGTTCGGTGTGCTGGCCCTGCTGGGCGACACGCTGCTGGGGAGGGCTCTTGCGGACTGGCACTGGTTGATGCATCGACCTGAATGGATGATGGGAGCCGTGCTGGTGCTGGCCGGGGCCTTCCAGTTCACGTCACTCAAGTCGCGGTGCCTGGACAAGTGCCGCCAGCCACGCTCTTTCCTGCTGGCGCATTACCGGCGAGGTCTGGGTGGGGCGATGACGCTCGGCCTCCGGCATGGGCTGTTCTGTCTGGGGTGTTGCTGGGCGCTCATGCTGGTGATGTTCGTGGTCGGCATTGCCAACCTGGCGTGGATGGCGCCCCTGGCTGCGCTCATGATTTACGAGAAGATCGGCCGCCATGGAGACAGGGTGGTGCGGCCGGCCGGCATGGCCCTGATCCTGCTGGGTGCACTCGTGTTCCTTGGCCCGGCGTGGATGCCAGCCCTGGTGCACATGCATTGAACCTGCATTGATGAACATGCATTGAAAGGAAGTTTGCGGCGGCTCCTGCCGTGCAGGAGCCGCCGTGCCATGTCGGGGAGCGCTACAGCGTCTGCCAGGGCGCGGCAGGGGGCTCGGCGAGCAGTTCGACCAGCGTATCCAGCGCCTGGCTCAGCGCTTCCCGCGACACGGCGGCGCTGAGACACAGCCGCAGCGCCTGGGGCGCCGGTTCGCTGCCCACGCAGAAGGGCTCTGCGCTGCTGACCAGCACGTTGCGCTGCGCCAGTGCCGCCGTCAGGATGGCGCTGCGCTGGCCTTCGGGCAGCGGTAGCCACAGATTATTGCCGTGCGACCGCCCACCCAGGGGGTAGCCGGCGAGCCGTTCCCGTGCCAGCCGCTGGCGTGCTCCCAGTTCCTCGATCAACCAGTCGAGCAGCACCCGGCTGTCGTCGCTGGCGACCCAGCGGCACACCGCCTCGACCATCAGGGGCGGCACCATCCAACTCTGGGCGCGCAGCGCCGCGCCCAAACGTTCACGCAGCATGGCGGGGGCCAGCAGGGTGCCGATACGCAGCCCCCCGGCCAGTACCTTCGAGGTGCTGAAGATGAACAGCGTGCGTTCCGGTGCCAGGCGGTAGAGCGGGGTGCCACGCTCGACAGCGGGCAGGTACTGCACGCCATCCTCCACGATCCAGAAGTCATGGCGGTGGGCCAGCGCCGCCAGCCGTTCGCGGCGGCTCTCGCTCAGCGGCGTGCCGGTCGGGTTGTTCTGATCGGGCGTGACGTACACCAGCCGCGGCGGCTGCTGTTGGGCACACAGCCGGGCGAGGGCCTCGACATCCATGCCGTGTGCATCCATCGGTACCCCGAGCAGCTTGAGATGCGCCTGGCTGGCGGCGCTGATCAGGCCGGGGTAGGTCAACACATCCGCCGCGATGCGCTCGCCCGGGCGTGTCAGCGCCTGTAGTGCCAAACTGATGCCGTGCTGGCCGCCCTGGGTGACCAGCAGCGACTCGGCCTCGGCAGGCATGCCGAGTTCGGTCATCCAGGCCGCCAGCCGTTCGCGGTGCTCCGGCACGCCGCGATCCGACTGGTACTCCACGGCGCGCTGCAACAGCGGCTCCTCGACGGCGATCTCCTGCAGCACGCGCCCCAGCGAGGCGGCACGCAGCGGATGCGGTGGCGGCAGGCTCAGGCTGAGGTCGATGATGCCGTCCTCGGCGGGACGACTGGCGAGAAAGTACTGGCCCGACGGCGCTTCGTTGCCGCGCACGTAGGTGCCGCTGCCCACCCGGGCCACGACCCGGCCCTGGCGCTCCGCCTCGGCATAGGCACGGGTCACGGTACCCACCGTGACGCCCAGCCGATCGGCCAGCTGACGCTGTGGCGGCAGCTTCTGCCCCGCAGCGAGTTCGCCGGTCTGGATCGCCAGGGCGATGGCATCGGCAATCACGCGGTAGCGCACGCCCTCGGAAGGGAGCTGAGGAACCCATATTGTCATGGTGACAATAAAACCTTTGACGCCAATATTGGCAGGATTATGCTGGAAATTGTGCGCACAATCCAAGCGAAAATCAAAAATTGTATGGGTGCAAATGCAATGGAAGCTTTGGCGTTACTCGGGCCGGCGGCCCTCTATATGATCTCGATGACCATCACTCCCGGGCCCAACAACGTGATGCTCACGGCCTCGGGAGCCAACTACGGCTTCATGCGCACCTTGCCGCACATCTTCGGCATTCTGGGCGGCTGCTTCCTGCTCTTCGCCGGCATTGCCCTGGGGTTGGGGCTGATCTTCGAGCGCTACCCGGCGGTGCAGACGGTGCTACGGGTGATCGGCAGTGCCTACCTGCTCTATCTGGCGTGGAAGATTGCCACCGCGCCGCCGCCCGATTTTCGCCTGGAGGGCGAAGGACGACCCTTGAGCTTCTGGCAGGCGGCGGCGTTCCAGTTCGCCAATCCCAAGGCCTGGGTCATGGGGCTGGCGCTGATGGCGGGGTTTCTGCCTGAAGGCGGTAACTTGGTGATCAACGCACTGATGCTGGCGGCCTTCGCCGAGCTGGTCGGTCTGCCCTGCATCGCCCTGTGGGCCGGGTTCGGCGTGGCCATCGGGCGCTGGCTCGACACGCCCCGCGCCTGGCGAATCTTCAACTGGACCATGGGGGGGCTGACCGCCGCCTGCGTCTACTTCATCCTGGCCTGATCGAGGGGGTAACCGTGGTTACAGGAAATCGGTCAGCTCCTCCGGGCTCATGTTACCGCCAGTGATCACCACCACCACATCGCCTTCGAAGGGTAACGCGACCGCCCCTTCGAGCAGGGCGGCCACACCCACGGCCGCGCCCGGTTCTGCCAGCAGCTTGGCCTGGTAGAGCAGATGGCGCATGGCGCGGCCGATGGCATCGTCGTCCACTTGCAGCAGTGTCTGGGTCGTTTTACGGCATACGGGGTAGGTGTGCTCACCGACGATGGCGGCGCCCAGGCTCTTGGCGCAGGTAGCGACCCGTGCCAGGCGCTCAGGCGCGCCGGCCGACCAGGCCGCGGCCATGCTGGCGGCCCCGCTGGGTTCCACGCCGATCAAGGCAAGCTCGGGCTTCAGTGCTGCGGCGGCCGAACCGATACCGGCGATCAAGCCGCCGCCACCCACCGGGCACAGGATGGCGGTAGCCTCGGGTGCCTGTTCGAGAATCTCCAGCCCCACCGTGCCCTGGCCGGCGATGATGCGCTCGTCGTCGTAGGGGTGCACCAGGGTCAGGCCGCGCTCCGCTACCAGCTTGCGCATCAGCTCCCAGGCTTGGTTGATGTCGCCGTGCAGAATCACCTCGGCGCCGAGCTTGCGGCTGCCTTCCACCTTGAACACGCTGGCGTTCTCGGGCATCACGATTGTCACCGGCACACCAGCCTCGCCGGCCGCCCAGGCGAGCCCCAAGGCGTGATTGCCCGCCGAGACCGCTCCCAGCCCGCCGGCCAACTCCGCATCGCCGGCGCTGCGCAACCAGTTGAGCCCACCGCGAGGCTTGAACGAGCCGGTGCGCTGAAACAGCTCCCCCTTGAGCCAGATGCGCCGCCCGAACTGCTCGGACAGCACATGGTCGAGCAGCAGCGGCGTGGGCGGCAGGCTGTCGGCGATACGGCGCTGGGCTTCCAGAATACGTTCAAGCGGTAGCATGGAAGACTCCTACAGCAGGTTGTAGAGCATGGTGAAAAGACTGATGCCGGTAATGATGAAAGCGATGATGGAGAGCAGGCCGTCCCGGGCCATGATGGCTAGCCCGAACAGGGTCAGCGCCACGCCGGCAATGTTGACCGTCAGCGGTACGAGTTCCATGGGGGGCATGGCGATGGAGAGCACGAAACAGGTTACGGCGATCACACGTATGGCGAAGTCGCCGGTCATGAACGAGATGCGATGGTAGACCAGGCGGTCGATCATTCGAGATGGCTTGCGCATCCAGCCCAGACCCTTGTGAACCTTGTCGCTTGAAAGCTGGCGATTTCGCAGCCAAGCCGGTAGCCAAAAGGTGCGTCGGCCGACCAGTAACTGAGCGCATACCAGAAAGGTAAACATGCCCATCAGTGAAGGCACCCCGGGAATCCCGCTGATGACCGGTGCCAAGGTCACCAGGCCGGCCAGCAACAGCAGGGGGCCGAAGGAGCGACGTCCGATCGCCTCCAGTACGGCATCGAAACGCAGCTTGCCCGAAGGGGTTTCGATCGCTTCGATGGTCTCGATCAGTTCGATCAGATTGTGCGGCTCTCTGGGCTCATCCTCGGTGTCCCCCTTGGATACTGCCATAGTCTCCTCGCTGCCTGGGTCCAGGGCCGCCTCAGGGGCGGCGCCACATTCAGCATAGCTTCACTATCGCTCAGGCCCAGCGCGGGTCGGCAGTGAAGGCCACCGTGAACCAGCGTCGCTCCGGCGGCGGGCTCAGCTTCGCGGCAATCTCTTCGCGAATCTCGTCGAGCACGGCGATGCCCCGCTCGGCGGCAAACTCAGGCGTGGTGACGATATGGATCTCGATGTAGTGCCCGCGACCGGCCTTGGCCACGTGGCTGAAGTATTCGAGCAGTCCTTCACGCTGCATCACCGGCGCCATGGCGGCATGCACTTCGCGGTCGATGTTGCTGGGAGCGATCAGCAGGATCTCGCGCAGCGCGCGGCGCACGATACCGATGGGCACCGGCATGAAGCAGACCGTGAGCACCACCAGCAGCAGCGAATCGATGTAACGGGTCAGGTGTTCCCACTCGGTACCCTGCAGCAGCAGGCCGATGCTGAAAGCCACCAGCAGCGAAGTGGTGATGAGCGCGGCCATCAGCCAGCCCTGCATGTCGATGCGCACGAACTCCGACTGCGCCCGGCGGTTGATGCGGCGCTGGTAGAACACCATGGCGTAGCACATGGTGGCGACTACCACGGCATAGCCGATGGCCACGTCGAAGGCCAGCGGCTGGCCGCCCTCCATCAGTCCTTGGAGCGCATTGAGAAAGGCGTAAAAGCACAGCAGCATCAGAATGCTGCCGTTTAGTGCCGCTACCAGCGGCTCCAGGTGCCAGTAGCCGTGCTGGAAGCGCTGACTGGCCTCACGCACCGCCAGCCTCGCCACCAGCAGGGCGAGTGCCGACATGGCGGCGTCGATGGTGGAGAACACCCCGTCGAACAGGATCGACTGTGAGCCGGCCAGCAGCCCGAACGTCACCCCCAGGCTGGAAACCACCAGGGTGACGACAATGGAAACTTTCAGCGCTCGCTGCTCGAGAGAGGCTTGCATGATGGTTCCTCGAAACGCAAAACCTCCCATGCTAACCGAGCCAGGGAAAAGAGGGGAGAGGGAGGGCAACCAGGCGTGTGAAAGCGACTAAAGGTGCGGGAGCGATGGCGCCTGCTTGACCACCCCAAACGCAAAGCTGGTATCGATGGAGCCGATGCCGGGAATGGTGTGCAGGGTGTCGCGCATGAAGCGCTCGTAGTCCTCGAGGCTCGCCGCCACCACCCGCAGCTGGTAGTCGCGCTGCCCCGTCAGCACGAAGCAGTCGATGATCTCGTCGATCTCCCGCACCCTGCGCTCGAATTTGGCCACCGTCTCGGTGTCGTGGCGGGCCAGAGAGATGCGGGTGAAGACGGTCAGGGGATAGCCGTAGCGTTTCTGATCGATGATCGCCGTATAGCCGCGTATCACACCCTGCTCCTCGAGTCGCCGGACTCGCCGTAGGCAAGGGGAGGGAGAGAGGTTGACTCGCTGGGCCAGATCCTGATTGCTCAGACGTCCGTCGAGCTGGAGCTCATGCAGGATCTTGCGATCGATCTTGTCCATGGTCGAGCCTATTCTTGGAATATTATTGCTAAAAAATAAATAAACGAGGCAGAGAACGAAAGCTAATTCTCCCAATGCGGGCATAGCATGACAAGTCAACGAATGACATTCCTCACCGTGGAGTCAAGTCATGCAACACTCTCAGCAGGGCCACTCTCAGCAAGGCCACTCGCAGCAAGGCTATTATCACCAAGAACAAGGCTTCGCCACGCGGGCCATCCACGCCGCCTACGATAGCCGGGACGAGCAGGGGGCACTGACACCGCCCATGCATCTGACCTCCACTTTTACCTTCGAGAGTGTCGAGCAGGGCGTCGAACGCTTTGCCGGCGAAGCTCCCGGCCACTTCTACTCGCGGATCTCCAATCCCACGGTGGCTACCCTGGAGCAGCGCATGGCCAACCTGGAGGGAGCCGAGGCCGGCCTGGCCACCGCCTCGGGCATGGGCGCCATCACCGCGCTGATGTGGAGCCTGCTGCGCCCCGGAGATGAGCTGATCACGGACAGCCATCTCTACGGCTGTACGCATGCCTTCTTCCACCACGGCCTGACCGAGTTCGGCATCCGCGTCAAGCACGTGGACCTCTCCCGGCCGGAGGCGTTGGAAGCGGCAATCGGCGAGCGCACCAAGCTCGTCTATTTCGAGACCCCGGCCAACCCCACCATGCGCCTGGTGGACATCGAAGCGGTTAGCCGCATTGCGCAGCGGCACGGGGCGCGTGTGGTGGTGGACAACACCTACGCCACTCCCGTCATCACCCGGCCTATCGAGCGGGGCGCGGATTTCGTGGTGCACTCCGCCACCAAGTACCTGGGCGGTCACGGCGATCTGATCGCGGGCATGCTGGTGGGCAGTGAGGAGGACATGCACCGAGTGCGTCTCACCGGACTGAAGGACTTCACCGGCGCGGTGATGTCGCCCTTCACTGCGTTTCTGATCATGCGTGGTCTGAAGACGCTCGAAATTCGTATGCAGCGGCAATCCGTCTCGGCGCTCGAGGTGGCCAGCTGGCTAGAGCGACACCCGGCGGTCGAGCGTGTCCATTATCCCGGGCTGACCAGCTTTCCGCAGCATGAGCTGGCACGGCGTCAGATGGGCGATTACGGCGGCATCATCGCCTTCGAGCTCGCCGGTGGCCTGGAAGCCGGGCGCCGCTTCATGAATCGACTCGAGCTGATTCAGCGCGCCGTATCGCTGGGCGATGCGGAAAGTCTGATCCAGCATCCTGCCAGCATGACCCACTCGGTGCTGAGCCCCGAGGAGCGTGCCGAACATGGGATTTCAGATTCACTGATCCGCCTTTCCGTGGGGCTTGAAACACCGTCGGACATTCAGGCGGATCTGGCCCAAGCGCTGGAGGCCAGGACTTAATACCTATAGACAAAAGTCGTAATTTTGGACTTTTGGCTAAAATCTGCCGGCCGGCTGCCGATGAAAACTTTGTATCTGGAGGTTTGACACCAAAGTTCTACGACCCATGGGAGCGGTACGATGAGGCATCTTTCCATCAAGTGGAGCCTGACGGCAGCCCTGGCCGCGCTTGTACTGATGATCGGATTGATCAGTGGGTTGGGGTTCTATTCCAACAGCAGCAGTGGAGCCGCCCTGCACGAGCTGGCGGAAACCAACGCTCAGCTCTCCAACCTGGCCAATCGCGCCCAGGTCAACGTACTGCGTGCGCAGACCTTTCTCGACCGCTATGCCGCCCACAGCGCCCAGGGCAACCCCGATCTTGGCCGCGAAAATCAGGAAATGGCCATGGCGGCGGTGGAGACCGCGCAGGGGCGTTTCGCCGAGTTCCGGCAGATTGCCATCGCGCCTGACGATACCCGCGCACCCTACGTTGCCGCCATTGCCGAGGCCTACGATGCCTACGTCAACGAAGGGCTGGTACCGCTGCTGGATGCCGCCCCCTTTCTGGTTCAGCGCCGGCAGGACCAGTTGGCCGAACTGGGGGCAGGTCTGGACCATGCCATGGAGGCCTTCATTGCCTACAGCGATCAGCGTGGCGCCGTTGCCATCGCAGAGGTGAAAACCCTGACCAATCGCATCGGGGCGACTGCTCTCGGTCTGCTGATCGTGGCTCTGGCTGCCGCCTTCCTCATTCGCCTTGCCATGATGCGCGTGGTCGTGACCCCCTTGCGTGACGCCATTGCCCATTTCGAGCGCATCGCCGATGGCGACCTGACAGCACGTATCGAGGATCGCGGCCGCAACGAGATCGGCCAGCTCTACGGTGCCTTGGGGCGCATGCAGGAAAAGCTCAAGACGCTGGTGGTGTCGCTGCGGCAAAGCAGCGAATTCGTCTTCACCGGTGCCGGAGAGATTGCTGCGGGCAGCCAGGACCTCTCGTCGCGTACCGAGGAGCAGGCCGCCGCCCTGCAGCAGACGGCTTCCAGCATGGAGGAGATGGCCTCCACGGTGAGCAAGAATACCGACACCGCCATCGAGGCCGACCGGCTTGCCGCTTCGGCTTCGCAAACCGCCGAGGCGGGGGGCGAAGAGGTGGAGCGTACCGTCAAGCTGATGCGCGAGATTTCCGAGAGTGCCAAACGCATCAACGAGATCATCGGCGTGATCGACTCCATCGCCTTCCAGACCAACATCCTGGCGCTCAATGCCTCGGTCGAGGCGGCGCGGGCGGGTGAGCAGGGCCGCGGCTTCGCCGTGGTGGCAAGCGAGGTTCGCTCCCTGGCCAGCCGCAGTGCGGAGTCGGCCAGAGAGATCCGTAACCTGATCGAAGCCACTACCAGCCAGATCGGTACCGGTGCCGAACAGGCCGAGCGCAGCGGTGAAACCATCAATGCCACCGTCGACTCGATTCGGCAGGTCACCGCGCTGATGGCCGAGATCTCCACCGCGACACGGGAGCAGAACAGCGGCATCGAGCAGATCAACTCGGCGCTTACCGAGATGGACTCCGTCACCCAGCAGAATGCCTCTCTGGTCCAGCAGACGAGCGCCGCCGCCGCCTCGCTGGAGCAGCAATCAAGCAGCCTGGCGGCACTGATCGCCACCTTCCGCGTCGACGAACAAGCCATGTCGGCTACCGCCGCAACTCAACCGCAAGATCGCCGCCGCCCGGGGCAGAATCCAACGACACCAGACGCTGCCGATAAGCATCGGCTCGTCAAGCTGGTCGATCCCAAGCCGGCCGGTACCCGCAAGCGCACCGCCGCCGAAGAGGACTGGAGCGAGTTCTAGGCTGGCGTATCGGGGCGAGTCTTGAGGAAAGGCTGTAAATTTTTGTGAAAACAAAGGCTTGGCATAAATTGCGCGACTAGACTGCGAACCAGGATGGATGGCAGAAGGAGCGCAACATGACAAGGGATTCCACATCCAACAGCCTGCCCAGAGCCACCGCAGGCGAAACGTTGGCGGTGATGGGCGATGTCTTCGTACCCAACATCGCCAAGGGCGTGATCATTCGGCGGCCCAAGGTAGTGGGTTTAGCGGAAAAACTCGGTCTGGATGAGCGGGCCGTGCGTCGTCTGCAGACGCTCAACGAGAAGTACGGCTCGGGCCCGCTGATGCTCAACACGCCCGAGGGCAAGCCGATGGCGCTGATCCTCGACCCCGACCACGCCAACCGGGTGCTTAACGAAACCCCCGAGCCGTTCGCCACGGCGGAATGGGCCAAGCGCAAGGCGCTGGAGCACTTCGAGCCCGATATGGCACTGGTTTCTCACGGACCCGAACGGGCCGAGCGCCGCCGTTTCAATGAAGAGGTGCTGCAGAGCGAATGTCCGGTGCATGGTCTGGGGGCTCGTTTCGTGCAGGTGGTCGAGCAAGAGGCCGATGAGCTGCTCACCCGGGTCGAACGTCATGAGGGCAAGCTCGACTGGGACATGTTCGAAGCGACCTGGAATCGCGTGGTGCGCCGTGTGGTGCTGGGCGATACCGCCCGCGACGACCAGGCCCTGACGGAGATGCTGGAAAAGCTGCGCAGCGCGGCTAACTGGGCCTTCTTTCACCCGGGCCACAACCGTGTGAAGGACGACTTTCTCGAACGCATCCGTGCCTATCTCGAGCGTGGCGAAGAAGGCAGCCTGGCGGGGGAGATCGCCCGCACGCCGACCAACGAGACCACCCAGCCCGAGCATCAGGTACCGCAGTACCTGTTCGCCTTCGACCCGGCGGGTATGGCCACCTTCCGCGCCCTGGCGCTGCTTGCCGCTCACCCCAATCAGGCCGAGCGGGCCCAGGCCGAGATCGCCGATCATGCCGGCCATCCGGCGCCCAGGCTGGAGTTCCTGCGATCCTGTCTGCTCGAGTCGCTACGCTTATGGCCCACCACGCCCATGGTGCTGCGCCAGGCCACCGAGGCAACCGAGTGGGAGAACGGCACCATGCCAGCCGAAACGTCGATCCTGATCCTGGCGCCCTATTTCCATCGCGATGACCGCCACCTGAATGAAGCCGATCGCTTCAATCCGGACCTGTGGCTGGAGCCGGATGCCGCTGGCGACTGGCCGCTGATCCCCTTCAGCGGTGGTACCGGCATCTGCCCAGGGCGCCGCGTGGTGCAGACGGTGACCAGCCACATGCTGGCCAAGCTGCTGCGAGGCCGGGAGTTCCAGCTGAACCCACCGACGCGCCTGCTCAGCAGCAAACCGATGCCGCCGCTGCTCAACAACTACGACCTGGAGTTCAAGGTCGGTAGCAGGTAGGAGCCATCAGCGATACCGCGCTACCGAAGCATGAGGGGCGCGGTGTCGCTCAACTGAGGGCTTGTCGCTGCCTGCGTCTCAGGGTCTTGTCCTCGTACATGCGCTCGTCGGCCAGGGTAAGCACTTCCTGGGCAGGCACCTCGGTGGAGCTGGCACCGCCGAGGCTCAAGCGAAGCTCCAGCGTCAATTGCTTGCCATCGGCGGTGGTAATGGCACAGCGCTGTCCTTCGATATGCGTTCTGATCAGATTGGCCAGACGATTCGCGGCCGCAATGTCCGCGGAGGGAAAAAGGACGACGAATTCGTCACCGCCGTAGCGGGCCAGGATGTCGCTGGCGCGGCAGTGCACCTGCAGACGCTCGGCCACCGTAGTGATGAGTTGGTCGCCCGCGACATGGCCGTAGCGGTCGTTCACCACCTTGAGCCCGTCGACATCCATCATCAACACGGCAAAATCCAGGCTTGGCGTCTGTCCCTTGCCCTGGACGCTCAACTGCAGCGCCGATTCGAAGAAGCCACGATTGTAGAGACCGGTCAGCCCGTCTCGCTCTGCCGTTTTCTTCAATGCGAGGTGAAGTAGCTTGTTCTCGGTGGCTGCCGCCAACTGATCGAGGAAAAGGGGCAGCATGCGCTCCAACTGGCCATCCAACTTGGGTGCGCGTACGATCAGCCAGCCATCGTACAGGCTGAGGCGACCCGCCATCGAGGTAGCGTAAAGCTGCTCGCCGACACTCTTCTCGCGCAGCTTGATGACACTTTCCTGGTGATCATGAAGTGTTGCCAGCAGGCCGCCCAGCCGTCGCTCATCCTCTACGCCGAGCTGCAGTCCGGCCACGGCGGCGTAGCGTGTCACTTCGGGTCGATTCCGCTCCTGGAGAAACACGGCGAATCCGTACTCGGGGAAATCGTCATGCAGGTGTTTCAGGGAATCGTCCAGCAGCATATGAATGTTCGAGGCGCTGTTGGCGACGCCGCCCAGTTCGAGCAGGGCGTGAAAGACCCGGTTCTGAAACTTGGTCTCGCGCATGCTTCGACCGAGCTGGCGATTTTGCCCGTACATCACGTAGGCAATTGCCAGAAAATAGAGCACAGCGCCAGTTCCCTGATAGATGTCCAGCCCGTTACTGACGTAAGGCCGAATCTCGAATCCGGTCAGTGCGCTCCAGCCCAGGGCGCCGCCGATGAACAGTGCCATGGCAACCAGCATGCGGCGCGGACCAGCTACCACCATGTTGTTCATGAAGCAGGCGAGTGCGATAGAGAGGGTGCCCAGTACGTAAAAATCCAGCACGCTGCACCACGCGCCGAACAACAGGCTGTCACATAGCAGGTTCTTGAACTCGGCCCGCTTCGAATCCTGCGCCCTGGCAGCGTGCAGGTAGGCGATTCCCGGCCATAGCAGCAGGAGCATCCCTGGTAGAATCAGCGACCAGCCGCGGCCTTCCACCAGTGCGATCCATACCGTGAGGCCGAAGGTGTGGAGAAAGGCAAAGGCACGGGGAGGGAGCGTTGCCAGGGCGAGTCGATGAGGACGCCTGGTACCGAACAGCTTTTGAGAGAGGGTCTTGTATGTCAGCAAGATCTCGGTCTGTCGAATGAGCCAAATGAGCAAGACGCGCTAGTTCAGGAACCTCGGACGTCTCGGGCGATTTTTCTAACAGCCTAGCATTAGTGAAACCAGTAGACAGTATCGATCAATGGGTTTCTTGGCATTCCGGTCAATGCCCTTTATTCAATGGTTATGAAGAGGAGTGGCCGTGACGCATCGAGAGTGGCAAGGCGCTACACTGTGGTGAGTTGCCAGTAAGGAACTCATCATGACGCCTCCCTCCAAGCCACTGTTCTGGCGCGATACGCGCATGCCCTACGTGGAGCTGCGCAAGGTCGAGGACGGTCGCAAGGTCTGCTATGCGCCGCACAGTCATACCCAATGGTCGCTGGGGGCAATCACCGCGGGAGAGAGTAACTTCCGCTACCGGGACGACCGTCATCACGTGAGGGCCGGCACCCTGGTGATGATGAACCCCGGGTGGATGCACGCCTGCAGCGCCATCGAGGACCGGCCTTGGGGCTATCTGATGCTCTACGTGGATGCCGGGTGGCTGACGGCGTTGCGCTACCAGGCAGGGTTGCTGGAGGCACCCCATTGGCAGGACCTCGCCACCGCGGTGATCGATGAGGAAAAGTGGTACCAAGGGTACTGCCGCATGGCAGCCTGCCTGTTGGACCCCAACCGTGACCTGCTCGACAAGCAGACCGAAGTGGTGGAATACCTTTCGGCGCTGATGCACGAGCTGGCCGGCCAGCCGGCACGGCTGTTGGCACGGGCGCCGGCCACGCTCACGGCGTTGGCTAGCTATCTTGACGAGCACGCCAGCGACGACATATCGCTGGACGACTTGTGCGAGCTTAGCGGCTACAGTGCCGGCCACCTGATTCGCGCCTTCAAGCGCCATTTCGGGTTCACGCCGCATGCCTATCTGGTCAATCGGCGCATCCAGCTCGGCCAGCACGAGCTGAAGAACGGCACGCCGATTGCCGAAGCGGCGTTGAACGCGGGCTTTGCCGACCAGTCGCACTTTCAGCGCACCTTCAAGCGCATGGTGGCCGCCACGCCGCAGCAGTATCGCCAGCCCTCACTCGAGCAATAGCCCCTCACTCGAGCAAAAGATAGAGGCAACTGGCGGCCAGCAATAGCGCTAGGGTGCGATTCACCGTCACCAGTACCGTCGGGCGGTGCACGTAGCGGCGCAGAAAGGCGCCGGCATAGACCCAACTGCCCAGCGACAGCCAGCAGATCGGCAGATAGAGGGAGGCGAACAGCAACACCTGATTCAGGTCACTGCCGCTGGTGTAGGCCCCGATACCCGATGCCGACGCCAGCCACGCCTTGGGGTTGAGCCACTGCATCAGGGCTCCCGTCATGAAGCTCGGTGCCCGTTGGGCCTCGTTCTCGGGCAGGTGGCCATCGTCGCGGAACAGCCGCCAGCTCAGGTAGAGCAGAAACGCCACGCCGGCCCAGCGCAGAGCTTGCTCGAGGCCCGGCACCCGCTCTAGTGTCGAATAGAGCCCCAGCCCCACGGCAACGAAGAGCGCAATGAAACCCAGCGTGGCGCCAGTGACGAACACCAGCCCCTGGGCAAGCGGATAGCGCGTACCGCTGCTCAGGCATACCAGGTTCACCGGCCCGGGCGAGATCGAAGCCGCAAGGGCAAACGCCGACATCGGCAGAATCATGGCAAGGCTCATCGTCATCCTCCTGGGTGGCAATGGCCTGAGTCTGCCGCTGCGGCGCGGTGCGGTATTGAAGGAAATTGATGTGGGATCAAGTCAGCGGCTACCGGCCAGGTCGGCCGGTAGCTTGAAGAGTGGTGCCTATTTGCCCAGCGCCTCCAGCAGCAGCTTGGCGGTGGGCTCCGACGAGGGCGGGTTCTGCCCGGTGATCAGCTTGCCGTCCTGGCGAGCATAAGGGGTGAACACATCCGCCTTGGAGTAGTGGGCGCCACCCTCCTTGAGGGCATTTTCCACCAGGTGCGGCACCACTTCGGTAAGGCCAACGGCCGCTTCCTCTTCGTTCGTGAAGCCGGTGACCTGTCGGCCGCGGATGATCGGATTGCCTTCGGGATCGCGAGCGTGGATCAGCACGATGGGCGCGTGGCACACGGCAGCCACCGGCTTCTGCTGCGCCCAGAAAGTTTCGACCAGGCGGATCGAATCCGTATCGTCGACCAGATCCCACAGCGGACCGTGGCCGCCGGGGTAGAAGATGGCGTCGAAATCGTCGGCGCTGACCTCGCTCAGCTTGTGCGTATTGGCCAGCGCCTGCTGGGCCTGATCGTCCTGCTGGAAGCGACGGGTCGCGTCTGTCTGGCTCTCCTCGGCGTCGCTCTTCGGGTCCAGCGGTGGCTTGCCGCCCTTGGGCGAGGCCAGCACCACCTCGGCGCCGGCATCCAGGCAGACGTAGTAGGGAGCCGCCAGTTCCTCCAGCCAGAAGCCGGTGGGCTCGCCGGTATCGCCGAGGCGGTCGTGGGAAGTGAGTACCATCAGAATACGTGGGCTCATGAGGCTCTCCTTTCTTGATGCCGGTGGGCAACCGGGTCCATGGTGGTCGAAAGGCTATACAGGAGCGTAGCGTGTCCACCACCGCAAGGCCTAATTTCAAGATTCACCCACCCGGGCTCGGTCAGGGCTACTCTATGAGGTGCGTCGTCCGTGACGCCGGGCGGATAGCGATGACGTCACCTATTGCAGGTTCAAGGTTTTCTATGGCTGATCAGACGGACACGAAAAAAGCACGAACGACCCTGAGTGTTTCCCAATTGACGTGTATTGAGCTCTTCGAGGGGCTCGGGCATGAAAAAGCCGTATCTGGCGAGCTGGAAGTCACGATTAACTTTCATCCTGACCGATTGACCTTATCGGGGATTCCCCTGCTGCACGCCATTGCCAAGGACGGTGTGCTCAAGTGCCAGTTCGAAACAGGGACCAGCAATGGGGGGCTGAGCGCTTTTCCGGGTGGTGGGCGATGGGCGTGGGAAAGTCGCGCATTCAAGGGCTCCTACGATAGCGGTGAGCCTTCTGCACGTCCGAAGTATGGCGCCTTGAACTACAAGAAGCTTGGTTCGGGCGGCTCTCCTCGCTTCGGCTCCTCGTATTTCAAGCTCAAGCCGGAGTTGCTGGATAGGACCACGTTCTGTTACCCGGAAAGCTTTTTTGGGCCCAGGAGCTATGGCGTCGGATGTCGGGTAGGCCACTTGATCGAGATGGCGGATGCCGACGAGACGGATTTGCTTGATAACTATATCGAAGCGCATATTCGCCGGTGCGTTCGTTCAGGTACGCGCTCGTTCGAATGATCATTGCAATCGAGGCTAGACTGCGAATGGACCTGACACGCAGCCAAGGAGGAGAAACATGTTGCTCGAAGGTTCCTGCCACTGCGGCGCGGTTCGTTTCAGCGTCGAGTCGCCGCATCCTTACCCTTACCAGCGCTGCTACTGTTCGATCTGCCGCAAGACCGCCGGTGGGGGCGGCTACGCCATCAATCTGAGCGGTCTCGCCGAAACGCTGCAGGTCGAGGGGGCAAAGCATCAGGGCATTTATCATGCCGTGATCGATGGTCAAAAGAGCTCCGGCGAGCGGCACTTCTGCAAACAGTGCGCCTCGGCGCTATGGGTCTTCGATCCCGGCTGGCCCGAGCTGGTACATCCGTTTGCATCGGCCATCGACACCGAGCTGCCGGTGCCGCCGGAGCGGGTCCATCTGCTGCTGGACAGCAAAGCCGCCTGGGTGGAGGTCGAGACGAAGCAAGGCGACCAGTGCTTCGCCGGCTACCCCGAAGAGAGCATCGCCGAGTGGCATCAGCGCAGAGGGCTGGAAACGCCTTGAGCTTCTCGGCCAGGCTCACTTTCGCCTCAGGTTGTCGATGGCGCCTTTTCTCAGCATCTTGAGCAGGCCGGTTCGGCACGCTCTGAACAGGGGATAGAGCCGTGCCGTGCGCTCGGGGCTGGCAAACAGCCGATACATCAGGCGATTGAACAGGCCGCTGCGAGTCCCGAGCAGAGTAAGGCGGTGCAGGGCTTCGCTGCCGTGATACCAGCGTTCGCCTACCTGCAGGGCAAAGCCCTCGTCCAGGTCGAAGCCCATGGCGGTCAGTTCGCGGCGCGCCTCACTGTCCTGCCTGGCATCGATCAGTTCGAGTTCGCCCACGTCCCGGCGGACACGCTGCCAGCGTACGTAGCTTCGGCACATGGGACACTCGCCGTCGTACACCAGTCGCAGGCAACGGTTCGCAGGAGCCGGCACGTTCGAATCATCCTCTGACGGCATTTTTCCTTCCTTTCGTATGTAGGCTGCTTGCACCAGCATGGAGCCTGGAGCGTATACAGGCCAAGCTAGCGCTTACATTCAGAAGGAGATCGGCATGAGCCAGGGCTACAAGACACCCCCAGACCAGATCGACATGCAGCGCGCCGAGCACAAGATCCGCTCTGCGGGAGCGCTCGGCTTCGTACTTTTCGGCATGGCGGTGGGTGCAGCCTACTGGCTCTTGCCTGTATTCATCGCTTTTCCCGTCGAGCTCGGGGAGCGCCTGGCCTTTGCCGCACGTGCCGGTGCCGTGGTGCTGTTCTGCGTGCTGGTGGGTGTCGGCCTGGTCTCTACCACCCGCCGGTTTTCGCCTGAGGATATCGGCGGCTCGGCTGCCGGGCCGCCGAGCGAGAGGCTCGCCATCTATGTGGCGTTCCTGCAGAACACCCTGGAGCAAGCGGTATTGGCGGTCGGGTTCTATGTTGCCTATGCCAGCCTGGTGGCAGGGGCGTGGCTCTCGCTCATTCCTGTCAGCGTGGCGTTCTTCATTGTCGGCCGCGTGCTGTTTCTGCGTGGCTACCGGCAAGGTGTGGAAGGGCGTGCGCTGGGCATGGTGCTGACCATGACCCCTGCCATCGTGGGCTATCCGGTCGTGTTTATCCTAATCTTGACTAACGCAATCACTACCTGAACTGAGAATTTTCGCCGCCAGGACCTGACAGGAGAGCTTTCATGGACGAATCGAAGCAACGCGAGCTGATCGAGCAGTACGTCGCTGCCTATAACGACTTCGACATCGAAGGCATGCTGGCCGTCCTGGCACCGGACGTCGAGTTCGAGAATTACTCGGGCGAGGAGCTGACGGCCTCGGCGAGCGGTATCGAGGAGTTCCGTTTGCTCGCACAGCGGGCCAAGGGGCTCTTCACCGAGCGCTTTCAGCGTGTGACCTCTCTGGTCTTCCACCAAGATGGCGCCACGGCCGAGATCGATTACCGCGGCCGCCTGGCGCAGGACATGCCCGGCGGGCCGAAGGCGGGCAGCCTGCTCGAACTGAATGGCACCACCGAGTTCACGTTCGGCGGAGAGCGGATCGTCAGCATCGTCGACCGTAGCTAAATTGGCCATCGGCCGCTATGGGACACCTAATGGAAGCAAATATCGCCATACGTGAAGAAACAGCTGCCGATATCAATGCCATACACGACCTAACTGTCGCGGCTTTTCGAGAAATGGAACACAGCAGCTATACCGAGCAGTTCATCGTCGCCGGATTACGCGCCGCTGGCGCTTTGGCAGTATCGCTGGTGGCGGAGAGGGAAGGTCGGGTAGTGGGTCATATCGCTTTCTCGCCGGTAAGCATCTCGGATGACACCACGGGCTGGTATGGCTTGGGGCCGGTTTCCGTACTGCCGGAATACCAGCGGCAGGGTATCGGCAAGGCGCTGATCGAAGAGGGCTTGGCTCGGCTGCAAGCCATAGGCGCCCAAGGCTGCTGTCTCGTCGGCCACCCTGAGTATTACGTCAAGTTCGGGTTCCGTCATGTGCCTGGGCTCGTCTACGAGGGAGTGCCAGCGGAGTATTTCTTCGCCTTGCCCTTCGGCGATCATGTTCCGCAGGGTAGCGTTACCTTCCATGAAGCTTTTCTTGCGGATGGACAATCATGAAAACCCAGTACTACACCGCAGCCAGTCTCGATGGCTTCATTGCCACGGAAGAGGACTCCCTGGAGTGGCTGTTCACTCTGGCCGACCTGAGCGATTCCAGCTATCCGGCATTCATCGCCGAGGTGGGCGCGTTGGCCATGGGAGCTTCCACCTACGAGTGGATCCTGCGCAATGCCGATACCGTGGCGGCCGAAACCGGCTCGCCATGGCCCTACGCCCAGCCGACCTGGGTGTTCACCCATCGCGACCTGGCGATTCCCGAAGGAGCGGACGTCCGCTTCGTGCAGGGGGAGGTGGGGCCTATCCATGAAGAGATGCGTGCAGCCGCGGGAGGAAAAAACCTCTGGATCGTCGGTGGGGGCGATCTGGCGGGGCAGTTTCACGATGCCGGCCTGCTCGATGAGCTCATCGTCCAGATTGGCTCCGTTACCCTGGGCAAGGGTAAGCCGCTCTTTCCACGCCGCGTGCTGAGCCCAACCCTGCGCCTCGAATCGGTACGCCAGATGGGTACCGGTATGGTCGAGTTGCGGTATGGGGTGGCCGCAAGGGAGGTATCGCATTGAAAAAGGTCCTGGTGGTTACCGGCGGCAGCCGGGGCATCGGTGCAGCCACCGCCCGCCTGGCCGCGGCCAGAGGCTACGCCGTGTGCATCAACTATCGCCACAACGAGGCGGCAGCACAGGCCGTAGTCGAGGAGATCGCCCACGCCGGCGGCAAAGCCATTGCCATAGCGGGCGATGTCGGCCACGAGGCCGACGTGATGCGCCTGTTTGCCGAAGTCGATGAGAAGCTCGGACCGGTCGCGGCGCTGGTCAACAACGCCGGTATCCTGGAAAGGCAGATGCGAGTGGAGGAGATGGACGCCTCGCGCCTGAACCGGGTACTGACCACCAACGTGATCGGCAGCTTTCTCTGCACCCGGGAGGCCGTACGGCGGATGTCGACCCGGCACGGTGGGCAGGGTGGGGCGATCGTCAACGTCTCCTCCATCGCCTCGCGGCTCGGCGCGCCGGATGAGTACGTCGACTACGCCGCTGCCAAAGGCGCTATCGACAGCTTCACCATCGGCCTGGCCAAGGAGGTCGCGGGCGAGGGCATCCGTGTCAACGCCGTGCGCCCCGGGGTGATCTACACCGAGATCCATGCCAGCGGAGGCGAGCCCGACAGGGTCGAGCGCGTGAAGGCGGGCGTGCCCATGCAGCGCGGCGGCCAGCCGGAAGAGGTGGCCCGCGCCATCCTCTGGCTGCTCTCCGACGAAGCCTCGTACTCTACCGGCACGCTGCTGGACGTAACCGGCGGAAGATAGCGGTGGAAGACAGCGACATCAGGTCATGCTTTTAGCCTAAGGTCTATGTTGCGTTCAGCGTTACCCAATGTTAATTTGCGTAAACAAAGCCGCAGAGACGGCTCTGACGAAAAAAACACAAGTATGCAGGGAACTACCCGGTAACCAGTTTGCCGGGTAGATTCTTATGTGCCCTACCGCCAGACTCCCACAGCTTCCTCTTCCGACTCGCGGCGTACTGCCGGGCTTTCCTCCCTTGCCGTCGGTTACCGAAAGCGCCCGGGTGGTGTGATAGACTGCGCGCCTCGGCCTGCGCCAGCAACACTTCCCCATCGGTAGCCCGTCATGGAAATCAAAGTCAATTTTCTCGAAAATCTCAGGCTTGAAGCCAAGTTTGACGATTTCACCGTCATCACCGACCAGCCCATTCGCTACAAGGGCGACGGCTCGGCGCCAAGCCCGTTCGACTACTTCCTGGCATCTTCCGCGCTGTGTGCGGCCTACTTCGTGCGGGTCTACTGCCTGGCGCGCAACATCCCCACCGAGAACATCCGCCTCTCCCAGAACAACATCGTCGACCCGGAGAACCGCTACAACCAGATCTTCAAGATCCAGGTCGAGCTGCCGGAAGACATCTCCGAGAAGGATCGTGAGGGCATCCTGCGCTCCATCGACCGCTGCACCGTCAAGAAGGTGGTGCAGACCGGCCCCGAGTTCCAGATCGAGACGGTGGAGAACCTCGACGAGGACGCCCAGGCCCTACTGATGGTGCAGCCCGACGAGGACGCCTACACCTGGATCGAGGGCAAGGACCTGCCGCTGGAGCAGACCATCGCCAACATGTCCGCCATGCTGGCGGAGCTGGGCATGAAGATCGAGATCGCCTCCTGGCGCAACATCGTGCCCCACGTGTGGTCGCTGCACATTCGTGATGCCGCCTCGCCGATGTGCTTCACCAACGGCAAGGGCGCCACCAAGGAGAGCGCGCTGTGCTCGGCGCTGGGCGAGTTCATCGAGCGCCTGAGCTGCAACTTCTTCTACAACGACCAGTTCTTCGGCGAAGAGATAGCCAATAGCGCCTTCGTCCACTACCCCGACGAGGAGTGGTTCAAGCCCGGGCCCAACGACGAGCTGCCCGCAGGCATCCTCGACGACTACACCCGCGAGATCTACGACCCGGAGGGCGAGCTGCGCGGCTCGCACCTGATCGACACCAACTCCGGCAAGCGGGAGCGGGGCATCGTCGCCTTGCCCTTCGTGCGCCAGTCGGACGGCGAGACGGTCTACTTCCCCTCCAACCTGATCGAGAACCTCTACCTCAGCAACGGCATGAGCGCCGGTAACACGCTGCCTGAAGCGCAGGTGCAGTGCCTCTCGGAGATCTTCGAGCGGGCGGTGAAGCGTGAGATCCTCGAACAGGAACTGGCGCTGCCGGACGTGCCCATGGAAGTGCTTGAGCGCTACCCGGGCATTCTCGAAGGCATTCAGGCCCTGGAGGCCCAGGGCTACCCGGTACTGGTCAAGGACGCCTCACTCGGCGGCCAGTTCCCGGTCATGTGCGTGACCCTGATGAACCCGCGCACCGGCGGCGTATTCGCCTCCTTCGGCGCCCACCCCAGCTTCGAGGTGGCGCTGGAGCGCAGCCTCACCGAGCTGCTGCAGGGCCGCAGCTTCGAGGGCCTGAACGACTTCCTGCCGCCGACCTTCAATTCCCAGGCCGTCTCCGAGCCCAACAACTTCGTCGAGCACTTCATCGACTCCTCGGGGCTGGTCTCCTGGCGCTTCTTCAGTGCCAGGAGTGAGTTCGAGTTCGCCGATTGGGACTTCTCCGGCAGCGGTTCCAACAGTACGGATGAAGAAGCAGCCACGCTGTTCGGCATTCTGGAAGAGCTGGGGCTCGAGGCCTACATGGCCGTGCACGAGGACCTGGGCGCACCGGTGTGCCGTATCCTGGTGCCGGGCTATTCCGAGGTGTACCCGGTGGAAGACCTGATCTGGGACAACACCAACATGGCGCTGGACTACCGCGAGGACATCCTCAATCTCCACGCCCTGAGCGACGAGAAGCTCGCCGACCTGTTGGCGCGCCTGGAGGAGAGCCAGCTCGACGAGCACATGGACATCATCACCCTGATCGGTATCGAGTTCGACGAGAACACCGTGTGGGGTCAGCTCACCATCCTCGAGCTGAAGCTGCTGATCCACCTGGCGCTGGGCCAGCACGAAGAGGCCCTGGAGCGGGTCGAGATGTTCCAGCAGTACAACGACAATACCGTGGAGCGCGGGCTGTTCTACCAGGCCGTGGCCGCGGTGCTGGAGATCGTGCTCGACGACGAGCTGGAACTTGACGACTACCTGCACAACCTCACCCGCATGTTCGGTGAGAAGACCATGGCCGCGGTGGTCGGCTCTGTCACCGGCGAGGTACGTTTCCATGGCCTCACGCCCACCAACATGCAGCTCGAAGGCCTGGAGAAGCACCAGCGCTTGATCGAGAGCTACAAGAAGCTGCACGCCCACCGCGCCAGGCGCGCAGGGGCGTGCACTCCCACCTGAGCGAAGGCGCTAGGTGCCCCGGTCCCGCATGAGCTCCGCCTGGAGCAGCACGAAGGCCAGCGCCTCGGCGAAGCCGTCCATCACTGGAAGGCCGTGGCGCCTGGTAAGCTGCGCGCCGCGTCCGGCGAAGGCACCGGAGCCCAGTACGATGGCTCGCGCCCCCTCCGCACGGGCTCGTTCGCAGAGGCTCGCCAGCCGTGTCTCGGCCAGGGGTGTGCGCGCCGCGGTCTCGCTCACGCCGATGCCGGTGGCCACGACGCGGCAGCGCTCCTTCACGCCGTAGCGCTCGCAGAGCGACTCAATGGTAGCCACGGCGCCCTCGAAGGTGGTGATCACCGTGAAGGGGCCGCCGGTGGCGTCCGCGCGACGAATGCCGGCCTCCGCCAGGCTGACCACCGGGGCGCCGGTCAGAGCGCGGGCCTCGGCAACGGCGATGTCATCGAAGCAGGCGAGGATATAGCCGGCGTAGCCCTGCGCCATGCGACTTTCGATCAGCGCCATCACGTGGCCGGCGGCGCGAGTCTTGTCCTGCCCGCTTTCCACGGCCCGGGGCCCTTGGTGTGGGCTCTCCGCTTCGATGATCACGCCGGGCGGCGCCTGGGCCTGCAGCACCTCCCGCACTCGCTGGGTGACGGTCGGGTTGGTGTTGGGATTGATGGCCAGCACGCGAACGGGGGCCGGCGGAGTGGCGTCTCCAGGGGTATGGGTCATCGATCAGCGCCCCGCCAGCAGGTCGGGGAGCCACATCACGATCTGCGGCCAGACCATGATGGCCAGTGTGAACAGCGCCATGATCGCCACGAAGGGCAGCGAGCCCCAAATCACGTCGTTGAAGCTGCCGCCATCCTTGCGCACCCCCTGCACCACGAAGAGGTTCATGCCCACCGGCGGGGTAATCAGGGCGATCTCGCACATCAGAACGATGAAGATGCCGAACCAGATCGGGTCCACGCCCACGGCCATCACCATGGGCACCGTGATCGGCACCGTCAGCACCAGCATCGACATGGCATCCATGAAGGTGCCGAGCACCACGTAGAAGAGCAGCAGCACCAGCAGCAGGCCCACCTGGGTGAGGCCGAAGCTAGCCACCCACTGGGTCAGCGCCTGGGTCACGCCCAGCATCGAGAGGGTCACGTTGAGCAGCAGGGCGCACATCAGCACGATGATCACCATGCCGGTGGTCTTGGCCGCGTGCAGCGAACAGTGGATCAGCAGATCGAGGCTCAGCTTGCCGCCGCCGACGATGAAGGCCAGGGCGATCATGACCCCGATGGCGGCGGACTCGGTGGGCGTGGCGATCCCGCCGTAGATGCTCCCCATCACCACCCCGAAGATCACGAAGGGCGGCACCAGGTGGCGCGAGAGGGCAAGCTTCTCTCGCAGCGGCAGGTTGACCACCACCAGGGAGGCATTGCCCGCCTTGCCGTGGAAGAGGAACAGGTAGACGGAGAAGAGCAGGGCCAGGGTGAGGCCCGGGATCAGACCGGCGGCGAAGAGCTGGCTGACCGAGGTGTTGGCCAGCTGGCCGTAGACCAGCAGGTTGATGCTGGGGGGAATCAGGATTCCCAGGGTGCCGCCGGCGGCCAGGGAGCCGAGGGCGGGACGCACCGGATAGCGGTATTTCTGCAGCGCCGGCAGCGAGATGGTGCCCACGGTGGCGGCGGTAGCTACCGACGAGCCCGAGGTGGCGGAGAAGAGCGTGCAGGTGGCGATGTTGGTGTGCAGCAGCCCGCCCGGCAGGCGGTTGAACCACACCGAGAGCGCCGCGTACATCCGGTCGGCAATGCCGCCGCGCAGCAGCAGTTCGCCGAGCAGCATGAACAGCGGAATCGCCAGCATGGAGGGGCTGTTCAGGCTGCTCCATACCACGCCACCCATCATGTCCACCAGGGGGAAGCCGTGCATCAGGTAGCCGCCGATCACGCCGACGAAGAGGATGGCCACGGCCACCGGGATGCTCAGCAGCATCAGGCCGAGCATGATGAAGAACGCCGTGGCGATCAGGGGAATGCTCATGACTGGCCTCCTTTGCGCGCCGGGTCGCCGGTAGGGGATTCATCCGCCTGCGGCTCGTCGAGCAGCGGCTCGTCGGATTGCTGTTCGCGCTGCTTGAGGTCCTCGAGCTCCGCCGCCAGCTCGTCCTGGGTCGAGCTCGGCCCGAAGCGGCGGTTGAGCGCCTTCCAGTCGCCCTTCGCCAGCAGCCCCATGGCCTGGGCGGTGAGCACTGCGGCGGCCAGGGTGAAGGCGGCCATGGCGATCAGCCACACGGTCTGCGGGTAGATCAACGGCGTGGCCCGGGGCGTCTGGGCAATGGAGCCGTAGAGCCGGGTGTCCTGGACGGTCTGGATGGTGAAGTAGAGCAGGAAGGCTGCCAGCAGCCCGAGGGTCAGGGCGGCCAAGGCGTTGAGCACCGCCTGCACCCTGAAGGACAGGCGCATGTGCACCAGGTTGATGCGGATATGGGACTGCTCGACCATGGCCACGCAGAATGCCAGCGGAGCGGCGATGGCGATGGCGTACCCTCCCAGCTCGTCGACCCCGCCGAGCGACATCGAGAAGACCTTGCGGATCACGGTTTCCACCGTGATCAGCAGGGCTAGCAGCAGCATCATGGCGCCAAACAGTATGCCGAGAATGCGAGCGTAGATCGTCATCGTCGCCTCCCGGGCTCAGAGGCCGAGCTTTTGGCCGACGGTAGCGCGCCACACGTCCTCGCAGTCCGCGGCGGCGGCATTGCACTGGCGTGCCCAGATCGGCAGGGAGACCTCTTCCACTGCGGCGGCCACCTTGGCCAGATCCTCCTCGGTCACCGGCACCTCGGTGAGGGAGTAGGGGGTACCGTACTCGCAGGGTGTCTCGCCGGCGTTGCAGCGCATGGCGTCTTCATAGAGCTCCTCGGAATAGGCCCAGATCCCGTCGCTCAGCTCGGCGATGGCCGACTCGAGCTGGGTCTGCTGCTCCTCGGTCATGCCGTTCCAGGTGTCGAGATTGATCGCATAGCCGTTGATGGCCAGCTGCAAGGCGATGGGCAGCACCGTGGTGGTGGCTTCCGGCCAGCCGCCGGAGTTGGCCGAGGCGGGGCCGGTGATGGCGCAATCGATCACGCCGCGGGAAAGCGACTGCTGGACGTCGCCGAAGGGCATCGAAATGCCGGTGGCCCCCAGTTGGCCGACGAAGTTGGCCGCGCTCTGGTCGCCTACGCGCACGCGCTTGCCGCGCAGATCATCCAGGCCACCGATCTCGCCGCGACAGAAGATCACCTGGGGGCCGGCGGGCCAGGTGCCCAAGAGCTTGGCGTTGAAGCGCTCCTGCAGGCGGTTGTCCACATAATCGTAGAAGGCGGCGACGTGCTCACGGCCGGCCTCGAAGCTGGTGTTGAGCCCGATCAGGTCGAGCCCGAGGATGGAAGGCTCATCGCGGCTCACCTGGGGGCCGCGCAGGGAGACGATATCGAAGAGGCCGGAACGTAGCACGCGCAGGCCGTCGGTGTCGGGAACCCCCGCCACGTCCACCGGCAGGTACTGCACGGTGATATCCAGGCCGGTGTTTTCCGCCAGGTTGGTGAAGAAGGGCTGCTCCTTCTGCTGTGCGATCAGGCCGGAGCCGGCGGGCTGGCCCAGCACCTGGATCGACAGCGTGCTGGCCTGGGAGACGGAGGCCATCAGGGCGGCGGAGACGGCGGTTACCAGAGCGGTACGTGTCAGCATGGTCTTGGTCCTGTCATTGGCGGCACCTTGGGAGAGAGTGCGGCTCCGCTGGGCGCCAGGTGGCGGTATCGGCTCGCCGCGTTCAGGCGGCAGCAGTCGCCTTGAGTGATCCAAGTTTCATGCCATCAGTTATAAGAAACTACAGTTTCACAACGAAAACAGATAATTACCCCAGAATCGGCCTACCGTCGCCCGCGCGACTGTTTCGTTTCTTGCCCGGAAAGTGTGCAGTTTGGTAGCGCTGTGCACCGGGAGGGTGCCGTCTTCCTACAGTTCTTCGAGCTTGTCGTTCAGCGTCTCGATACGGCGCAGGCGGCGGCGCGAGTCGTCACCGGCAAGCTCGATGGTGCGCATGGCCAGCAGGTGGCAGAGCGCCATGACGGCGGTGTGGTTGAACAGCGGCCCGGCGGCCAGGGTGCAGCAGCGGAAGTGCCAGGTGACGCTGGGGTCCGGGGCGAGCCCCTCATCGGTGATATAGAGCACTTGAGCGCCGCTCTCGCGGGCCTCGGCCAGCACCTGCTCGGTGATTGCCACCCGGCGACGCAGGCCGATGACGACCACGCAGTCCTCCGGGCGCACGCTGACCAGGTGCTCGCCCAGGGTCTCGCCGCCGCCGGGCAGGCTGACCACCTGCTCCACCACCTGGGTGAGCTGCCAGCGCAGGTAGTCGGCGAAAGGGTGGCTGGCGCGAAAGCCAATGACCCAGGTCTTGCGGGCGTCGAGGATGGCCCGGGCCACGGCGTCCACCTGCGCCTGGGTGATCGCCGAGAAGGTCCGGTCGAGGTTGTCCTTGCCCTGGTCGAGATTGAGCGCCAGGGAGCGCTCGCCCGGCTCCAGGGCCGCGCTCTGCAGGAAGAGGCGCGAGCCGGTGGTTTGCTCCTCGCGGGCGTGCTTGCGCGCCGCCTCGTAGCTCTCGTAGCCGAGCCGGCGTACGAAGCGCGACACCGTCGCCTTGGAGACCCCGGCAAACTTTGCCAACTCCTGGGCATCGTAGCTGGCGATTTCACCGGGGAAATCGCACACGAACTCGCCCAGCCGGCGCTCGGCCGGGTGCAGGGAGGGCAGGGCGCTGCGTACCCGGGAGAGGAAGGAACGCGCCTGCGAAGATCTGGCCATGCCGACTCCTGAAACTGTAGTTTCAGACATCATGTCCGGTGAGAAGCGGCGCCGCAACCATCGGACCGCGGGCATGCCCTGTAAGCCAGCCGGCCATTGCAACGCCGGAGCACACAAACGCCACGGGTCAGTTCATACTGGCCCGGGGCGCTTGCGTTTTCATTCATCCAGGATGTGAGCCAATGAGAGCGACAACATGGTGAAAGTGGCGATATTCGTGGACGTTCAGAACGTCTACTACACGGTGCGCCAAGCGTATAAGCGCAATTTCGATTACAACAAGTTCTGGGCCGAAGCCACCGCTGGCCGAGAGGTAGTGAAAGCCATTGCCTACGCCATCGACAGGAGCGACCGGAAGCAGCAGGAATTTCAGAACATCCTTCGCGCCATCGGCTTCGAAGTAAAGCTGAAGCCCTACATTCAAAGGGCGGACGGTTCCGCCAAAGGCGATTGGGACGTCGGCATTACTCTCGATGCCATCGAATACGCCGAGCAGGCGGACGTCATCGTGCTGGTTTCGGGCGATGGGGATTTCGCCCTGCTGGTGGACAAGATCCGGCAAGTCCATGGGAAGGTGGCGGAGGTCTATGGCGTACCGCAGTTGACGGCTAATTCTCTGATGAGCGCCGCCAACGAGTTCAAGCCCATCGATGAGAGGCTCCTGCTGTCTTAGAGGGAGGCGGGCTGGCCGGTGGAATGTCGAATCTCATGCAGACCGTTCGACTACTGACCATGCGATGCATCCGTTCAGGAGGCCACGATGAGTCAGCTACGTGTGTCATGCTTCAGTATCTCGCTGGACGGCTTTGCCGCCGGCCCCCAGCAGAGCCTGGAAAATCCGATGGGCGTCAACGGCCTGGAGAGTCAGGACTGGCAGTTTGCAACCGCGACTTTCCAGCGAAGAGTGCTGGGCCAGACGGGCGGAGAAACCGGCCCCGACGACGATTTCGTAACCCGCGGCTTCGAGAACGTCGGCGCCTGGATCATGGGCCGCAACATGTTCGGCCCCGTGCGAGGCTCTTGGCCGGATGAAAGCTGGCAAGGATGGTGGGGCGACAACCCGCCGTTTCACATGCCGGTCTTCGTATTGACCCATCACCCTCGCGATCCCGTCGAGATGCCGGATGGCACGACGTTCTACTTCGTCACCCAAGGCATTCATGCAGCTCTGGAGCGCGCCCGCGAAGCCGCAGGAGCCCGCGAAGCCGCAGGAGATAGGGACGTACGCCTGGGCGGCGGTATAGCGACCGTGCAGCAGTACCTGCGTGCGCAGCTCGTCGATGAGCTTCACCTTGCCGTTACCCCGATACTGCTCGGCGCCGGGGAGCACCTGTTCACCGGCCTCGACATGCGCGCGCTCGGCTATCGCTGCGTAGAGCGGGTGACGACCAAAAAGGTGACCCATATGGTACTCAGGAGAATCGCAGCAAGAGCGAGCTGATATTCGTCGGCCCCAGCTTCACCAATAACTAAATCTATCGCCACCATTAATGGCTTTTTTAGCCTGCTTCCACCTAGGCTGTGGCACACTGGAGCATTAGCAGGTCGATCCGGCACGGACGCGCATAGCAGCCTAGTGGAGCCCCGCCTATGAGTGACGATGCCGCGCCGTTGAGCGTAGACACTGCCGTCTACAAAACACTGCTGGAGTCTACCCAGGCCATCCCCTGGAGAATCGACCTCCAGACCATGCGCTTCTCCTACATCGGGCCGCAGATCGAGCGCCTGTTGGGCTGGTCGCAGCGCAGTTGGGTCAGCATAGACGACTGGGTCGAGCGCATGCACCCGGAGGATCGCGAGTGGGTGGTCGGCTTCTGTATCGAACAGTCCAGGAATGGCATCGATCACGAGGCGGACTACCGCGCCCTGAAGGCCGACGGTAGCTACGTGTGGATACGTGACGTCGTGCACGTGGTGCGCAACGAAGCCGGCGAAGGTGAAGCGCTGGTCGGTTTCATGTTCGATATCAGCGAGCGCAAGAAGAACGAAGAGAAGCTGATGCGCCTGCAACGGGAGCTCGAGGAGCTCTCGTATCAGGATGGGCTTACCGGTGTTGCCAACCGGCGCCTGCTCGATTCCGTGCTGGAGACGGAGTGGGCCAGCGCCAAGCGGGCCGGCCTGCCGCTCTCATTCATCATGCTCGATATCGACTGCTTCAAGCTCTACAACGACTACTACGGTCATCTCGCCGGTGACGACTGCTTGCGCCGGGTTGCCCATATCGTCAGTACCTCGGCCGCGCGACCTCGCGATTTGCTGGCGCGTTTCGGTGGCGAAGAGTTCGCTCTCGTTTTGCCGGAAACGAACCTGGAGGCCGCCTGTCAGGTGGCAGAGCGCTGTCGAGCCGCCCTGGCTGATGCGGCAATCCCTCATCGTGCTTCCGACGTCTCACACCTCGTCACCGTCAGCATGGGCGTGGCAACTGCGGCTCCAGCGGAAGGGGGAATTCCGGCCAGCCTGATCGAACAGGCCGACCGACGGCTCTACAAGGCCAAGCAGAGTGGGCGGGACCGTATCGTGGGGGAGTGACTGTGCGCCAGATGACAGCGGCACGGATCGATGACTTTCAGGGCAGGTCGTCATTGGCGGAAGCATCCCCAGATAATGTACGGTCAGGGTTAACCTAGGTTAATGAGCGGTGAGCGGCTGTGAGCGCAGCAAAGGAAATACTCGAGCGCCTGGCGGGCTGCCCACTTCCCGAGTGGCATCACGTTGAGCCTTTACTTCGGCGCAAGACGCTGGAGTCCGGAGAAACGCTTTTTCTCGCCGGAATGGCGCATCCCTATGTCTACTTCGTCGAGACTGGGATCATTAAGATGATCTACGAAACCTGCGAGGGTGACGCCTGGGTCAAGGCCTTCGCTGCCGAAGACAGGTTCTTCGCCAGTCTTGCCGCACTTTTGCCGGGCGGTGTCACCAGCTTCAGCGCCGTCGCGGCCTGTCCGGCTGCGGTCGAATCCCTGCCATACCACCTGCTGGATCAGCTAGGCGACAAACATCCACAATGGCAGCGTGCCCTCCGCAAAGGCTTCGAGCTCTATGGCTTTCGCAAAGAGGCGCGTGAGCGCGACCTGCTCACACTCTCCGCGGGGGAACGCTACCAGCGTTTCATCGAAGAATACCCGCACATCGCCGAGCGAGTGACGGACCGGGACATAGCAGGCTACGTCCGGGTCACGCCCGTTGCCCTCAGCCGGATCAAGTCACGCATCAAGCTCCGGCAGATGGAGGAGAAGGATGCATCCTGACATCCTCGACTACAACCAGCGGCAGGAGCGGCTAGAACGGCTGAAGTGAACCGCCCTGGCAGAGCCAGGGCGGTTCAAGGCGTCTTACAGGCAGGCTTCGATCTCTTCGAGGGAGGGCAGGTTGTCCATGGTACGGCTCATGTTGAACGGCACGGAGACGTCGCGCCAAGTGGCGTAGTGCTCCAGATAGCTGATCATGGAGTGGTAGACCTTGGCGTGATCCGGGTGCTCGCAGGCGCCGCGTACGATCACCTCGTTGGTGATCTCCTGAATCCGCTGCAGGTCCTCATCCGGAAGTTGATGGATCTGCACGCCCGCATCGATGAACTTCTGAGTGGCATCGGTGGATTCGAGTTCGGACCAGGTCAGCGACCAGCTCATGGTGGCCATCGTGGCGATCTTCAGCTTCTCCTGAGTCTCTTCGGAAAGGGCGTCCCAGGCGTCCTTGTTGATCATCACGCCGAATACGCTGGCCGACTGGTGCCAGCCCGGTGTAGACCAATGATCCACCACCTCGGCAAAGCCGGCGGCGTAATCGACCCCCGGCGCCGAGAACTCGGCGCCGTCTACCACGCCGCGTTCCACGGCTTGATAGATCTCGCCCCCGGCGAGTGTGACCTGAGAGCCGCCGAGCTGCTCGAGCACTCGGCCCTGGTCGCGGCCGGAGAGGCGTAGGCGCTTGCCGTCGAGATCGGCCAGGCTCTCGATGGGTGTGCGTCCCATGAAACCGGACTCGTTGTTGAGGATGCCATAGGGCAGATAAACCAGATTGTACTGGCCATAGACCTCCTGATAGAGCTCCCAGCCTCCCCATTGCTGAATCCAATTCAGGTAGTCCACGGCGTTGAACAGCATGGGCGTGGAGGCCAGCGGCGAGAAGGCCGGGTTGCGGCCGGCCCAGTAGCCGGGCCAGTCGCCGGCAGCTTCGATACTGCCTGTCTCGGCGGCGTCGAATACCTCGGTGCCGGGCATCAGGGTGCCGCCGGCACGGAACTCGATTTGCAGCTCGTCACCGGCGAGCTTGTTGACCAGATCCACCCAGTAACGATCGACCTCGATCAGTGCAATGTTGTCGGGCCAGGTAGAGGTCATCGTCCAGTTTTCCTGGGCCTGGGCATGACTGACGAAAGACGCAATAAGGGCGCCGATGGTCAATCCGGTGAGTTTGATGGCGTGTTGAGCTTTCATTTTATACTCCATTCCATACTATATTTTGAGTTATCGGAGGGGGTCGTTTCGCTATTTGTTGTTGTCGTTTGCTCCTAAGGTATCGATGAGTCGATGGCTCAATTGATGTCTCAAACTGACGGCTTGCTGATGGCTCCAGGTTTTCAATCCTCGGCCACTTTCCATACCCTGGTGCCCTGCATCGAGAAGTTCATCGACCAGTGAACTGGCCGAGGCATCGTTGCAGAGATGAGGAAAGATGAACTTGTGTACTTGTTGAGTCAGGGTCAGGCCGACCAAGTCGGCGTTTTCCATCGGCCCGAGATAGGGCAGACGCAACCCGAAACTGTTCTTGACCACCACATCGATGGTCTCGGCATCGCACACCCCCGTCGTAACCAGATGGAGCGCTTCGCGCCACATAGCATGCTGCAGCCGATTGCCGATGAAGCCGGGCACATCCATCAGCACCTTGACCGGCTTCTTGCCAAGGCTCGCCATCAGGTCGAAGGTGGCATTGAAGACCTCTTCGGCGGTGTACTCGGTGCGAATGATCTCGACCAGGGGAATCAGGTGAGGTGGGTTCCACCAATGCGTGCCGACGAGGCGTGAGCGTGCTGCATCGTCAAGCTTTTCACCTATAGCGGTAATCGGTATCACCGAGGTATTGCTCGAAAGAATCGCATCCGAGGGGGCCAGATGCGATAGAGCTTCGAACACCTCCTGTTTCAACCCGAGCACTTCCGAGACGGCTTCAATGACGATATCGACGTCAGCTGCAGCTTGGGAGAGTTCAGAACACAAGCTGATATTGGCAAGCACGCCAGAAGGCTCTTCCCCCAACTGTTGGAGATTCTGTTCGATGCGCGAGAGCGCAAGTTCTCGCCTTTTTTCATCGATATCGAACAACGCTACTTGATGACCGGCTTGCGCGAAAGTTTGCGCAATGCCATGCCCCATCAGCCCGGCACCGACGACACATGCCTTGACAGGTTCCTTCATGACGAATCCTTTTGTAGGACTGCAAAGAAGCCGTATTGTGCAGGAAACTCTACCGAGTTATTTCAGTCACGAGGAAGGTCGGAAACGGTCTTTGTGAGGTCTTTTCCGGACATGCGAACGAAACGATATCGCTGAACCATCATGCACAGATCGTGAGTTGCCGCCGAGGAGGGGTTTCAGGCAATCTGGCATTGCAGGACTTCCGATAATAATTAAATGAAGGGGAAGCCATGAAAATGGTAATCGTTGCTTTGGTGCTGCTGGTGTTCAGTAGTAGCGTTCTGGCCCATGGTGGTGGGTGCCGCAAGAGTTCACCGCCAGGGCAGTGCTGCCATATGGATAACAGCGTAGGTAGAGTTCACTGTCACTGAGATCAGGGATCCGATAGGTCAACACAACACCCCGAGCCCGCATCTGGCTCGGGGTGTTGTCGTTTGTGATACCACGTGCAGGGGGAATTACACCTTGCTCACGATCAGCGCGGCATTCACCCCGCCGAAGCCGAAGCCGTTGCACAGCACGTGCTGAGTGGCATGCTCCCGCGCCTCACCGGAGACGATATCCAGGTCGTGCAGATCCTCGTCGCGGTTCTCCAGGTTCAAGGTAGGGGGCAGGCGGTCGTGCATGGCGGCCAAGGCAGAGAAGATGCTCTCCACGCCGCCGGCGGCACCCAGTAGATGCCCGGTCGAGGACTTGGTGGCGGAGATGGGAATGCCAGCCAGGGCGTCGCCGAAGGCGTTGCGCAGGGCGGCGATCTCGGCTCGGTCGCCGACCGGGGTCGAGGTGGCATGGGCATTGATGTGGTCGATATCGGTGGGCTTCAGGCCGGCCATTCGCAGCGCGGCCCGAATGGCCGCCGCGGCACCGCCGCCGTCTTCCGGGCCGGCGGTGATGTGGTGAGCATCGGCGCTGGTGCCGTAGCCGCTAAGGATCGCCAGCGGCGTCGCCCCGCGCGCCTCGGCGTGGGCCAGGGTTTCGATCACCAGCAGCCCTGCGCCTTCTCCCATCACGAAGCCGTTGCGGCCCTGGTCGAAGGGGCGTGACGCCTTGCTGGGATCGTCCTGCTCAGTGGAGAGTGCCTTCATGGCGTGGAAGCTGGCCAGCGACAGCGGGTCGATACAGGCCTCGGCGCCGCCCACCAGGGCCACCTCGGCCTCACCGCTGCGAATCATGCGCATGCCGTCGCCGATGGACTGCACCCCGGCCGCACAGGCCGTGACCGGGCAGCCGATCGGCCCGCGCAGGCCATAGCGGATCGAGACGTTACCCGCCGCCAGGTTGGCCAGGAAAGCCGGCACGGTGAAAGGGGAGAGTCGGCGGTGGCCGCGCGCCGTCAGGGTGCTCTGCGCCTGGGTGATGGTGGGGAAGCCGCCGATGCCCGAACCGATGATGGTGGCGGTGGCCAGCCGGTCCGCATCGCTTTCGGGGAACCAGTTGGCCTGGGTCAGCGCCTCTTCGGCGGCGGCCATGGCATAGAGGCTGAACAGCTCCAGCTTGCGACGCTCCTTGGCATCCAGCACGCGGTCCGGGTCGAGGCCGGCTTCAGGGTCGTCCTCGATGCCTGGCACCGAGCCTGCCACCTTGATCGGCAGTTCGCCGGTATCGATGCGGGTGATCGGAGAGATGCCGGAACGGCCGGCGAGAAGGCGCTCCCAGCTTGCCTTGACGCCACAACCAAGGGGACTGATCATGCCCATGCCGGTGATGACGAGCGGTGATTGCATGGTAATTTCCTGAACAGCTTGGGGTTGTGCCACGCTAACAGTCAGGTTGATATGATCAACATAATATTCAGCGTGGGAGTGTGAGATCGCCATGCCCTACTCGACGAACCACAAGGCCAAATCGCGCGAGCGTATTCTCAAGTCGGCCATCGAGCTGTTCAGCCGCAAGGGTTTCGAGAAAGTCTCCATCGCTCAGATCATGAAGCTGGCCAAGATGACCCACGGCGCTTTCTATGCCCACTTCGCCTCGAAGGAGGCGCTCTACCACGCCTCGGTGCGGCAAACCCTCGAGAGCAGCCGCGCGGCCAGGCTGGTCAAGGGGCCGCTCTCGGTGAAGCACCTGACCGAGCTGGTAGCCAACTGCTGGAATCTCCAGGAGCTGGAGCGCAAGCACAAGCCGGGGCCGGAAACCGTGCTGTTCAACGAGATCGGCAACGAGAACGCCGAGGTCCGCACGCTCTTCGAAGCCTCCTACCTGAGCATGAAGAAGATGCTGGAAACCCGGCTCATCGCCTTGAGCCGCCTGAAGAAACTGCCCTTCGAAGCCGACCGCGAGGTCATCGCCGACAAGTCCCGCGCCATTCTCGCCTCGCTGGTAGGCGCCGTGGCCATCGCCAAGAGCCTGCCCGGCGAGCAGGAACGCCAGCACATCCTCAATGCCGCCCAGCGCAACATCCTGCAGATGCTCGGCGTCAGCGAGAGCGAGCTGGAGAGTATGCTGGGCGATATAGGGCGAGAGCAGAGCCCCGCGTAGCATGCGTCTGCACATCCATATTGATACCTGAGGCGTTACAGGTTACACTTGAGACATGATCCGAAGCTTCAAACACAAGGGCTTGGCTAAATTCTTCAAGTCCGGCAGCACAGCAGGGATTCAGGCCGCTCATGCCAATAGGCTTCGGTTGATTCTCGGTAGGCTGAATGCAGCAACAGATGCCAAAGATATGGATTTGCCTGGCCTTAGGCTGCACGCCCTTACAGGGAACCGCTCCGGAATTTGGTCAGTCACGGTTAGTGGTAACTGGCGAGTGACGTTTCGGTTCGAAGATGGAGATGCCGAGATAGTAAATTACGAGGATTATCACTGAGGTACCCGCCATGCTGATGCACAATCCCCCCCACCCTGGTGAAGTATTGCGCGAGCTATGCCTCGAGCCTCTTGGCTTGTCTGTAACGGCGGCCGCAGAAGGATTGGGCGTGAGTCGAAAGACCCTGAGCGCTGTGTTGAACGGTAAGGCTGGCATTAGCCCGGAAATGGCAATACGGCTGTCTATCGCGTTTGATACTTCGGCAGAAAGCTGGCTGAACCAGCAGGCGCAATACGAACTTTGGCATGCCGAGCAGCATCGCAATGAGCTCAAGGTCAAGCGGCTTGTTGCTGCCTAGGTAACTTATCCGGGGTAGGGCGATGGGGGAGCCGGCGCCAGGCGACCGCTCTCTTCTGTGCCGATTGGTTTCACCCGTCGCCCGCCGGTTACCGGCTGTGGGCGCAACATCTCTCGGCGGTCGTCGAAACGGCATGCGGCTTCAGTGAGTAGCCCCATAGCCTACCCCTATCGAGCCGAAAGCCTCCCTCTTGCTTGACGGCTTCGTTCCTGACTCCTTCACTGTATTTTGACGGCTTACAGGACGCCTCTCTTCCTTCTGGCTCGGTCAGAGGGTGCTGAATCCGAGGCGATACAAAATCGTCAGTCCAACTGTCCTGTAGGCCACCATCCAGTCGAGGAGAAGACCGTGTCCGATCAAAAGCCTACACGCCGGGAGTACGGGGCGCGCACCACGTCCCGTCTGCAGGGCAACGAGCACTGGTGGCCCGACCAGCTCAACCTCAACATTCTTCATCAGAAGCACCCCGACGCCAGCCCGTTCGGTGCCGACTTCAGCTATGCCGAGGCGTTCTCGCAGCTCGACGTCGACGAGCTATGCGCCGACCTCGATGCCTTGATGACCGACTCGCAAGACTGGTGGCCCGCCGACTGGGGCCACTACGGCCCGTTCTTCATTCGCATGTCGTGGCATGCGGCCGGTACCTACCGCGCGGTGGACGGTCGCGGCGGCGGCGGCACCGGCGCCCAGCGCTTCGCTCCGCTCAACAGCTGGCCCGACAACGGAAACCTGGATAAGGCACGCCGCCTGCTGTGGCCCATCAAGCAGAAATACGGCGAAAAAATTTCCTGGGCCGACCTGCTGGTGCTCGCCGGCAACCGTGCGCTGGAAACCATGGGCTTTCGCACCTTCGGCTTCGGCTTCGGTCGCTCCGACATCTGGGCGCCCGAGGATGACATCTACTGGGGCCCCGAGACCGAATGGCTCGCCACCAACGACGAGCGCTACACCGGCAGCTGGGAAGACGGCAGCCGCGTGCTGGACAACCCCCTTGCCGCGGTGCAGATGGGCCTCATCTACGTCAACCCCGAAGGCCCCAACGGTGTTCCCGACGCCATGAAATCCGCCCAGGACGTACGCGAAACCTTCGCTCGCATGGGCATGAACGACCGCGAGACCGTCGCCCTTACCGTGGGTGGCCACACCTTCGGCAAGATGCACGGCAACGGTTCGCCGGATGCCGTGGGCGAAGCGCCGGAAGGCTCGAAGATCCACCTGCAGGGCTTCGGCTGGGCCAACAAGAACGAGACCGGCCTCGGTGAGTACACCGTGACTTCCGGCCTTGAAGGCGCCTGGACCCCGACCCCGACCAAGTGGGACCACACCTACCTGAAGACCATTTTCGCCCACCAGTGGGAGGTCAAGAAGTCGCCGGCCGGTGCCAACCAGTGGGAACCGGTTGAAGTCAAAGAAGGCTACTGGGTGCCCGATGCCCACGTGGAAGGCAAGAAGAACCCCCCGGTAATGAACACCGCCGACATGGCGATGATCACCGACCCCGCGTATCTCGAAATCTCCAAGGAGTACCACGATAACCCCGAGGTGCTCGCCGACGAGTTCGCCCGCGCCTGGTACAAGCTGCTGCATCGCGATATGGGCCCTCAAGCCCGATACCTCGGCCCCCATGTCCCGAATGAAGAGCTGATCTGGCAGGACCCGGTACCCAAGCACCAGGGGCCGCTGGTCAACGACCAGCAGATCGCCACGCTCAAGCAGCAGATCGCCGATTCCGGCCTTACCGCCAAGCAACTGGTGAGCACTGCCTGGGCCTCGGCCTGTACCTACCGCCAGACCGACCACCGCGGTGGCGCCAACGGCGCGCGTATTCGTCTCGAACCGCAAACCGGCTGGGACATCAACCTGCGCTCCGGCGTGTTCGAGGTGATCGACAAGCTCGAGCAGATCAAGAACGATTCGGACGCCAACATCTCCCTGGCCGACATGATCGTGCTGGGCGGCAGCGTCGGGGTCGAAATGGCGGCCAAGGCGGCCGGGCACAACGTCACCGTGCCGTTCACCCCGGGCCGTACCGACGCCACCCAGGAAATGACCGAGGTGGATACCACCGCCTACCTGGAGCCGAGGCACGACGCCTTCCGCAACTACATGCAGCCCCAGGTGACCTCCATCCCGGCCGAACACCTGATGGTGGACCGTGCCTTCATGCTCAACCTCAGCGTGCCGCAGATGACCGCGCTGCTTGGCGGCATGCGCGCCATCGGCGTCAACGTGGGTGACAATAACGACGGCATCCTCACCGACCGCCCCGGCCAGCTGACCAACGACTTCTTCGTCAACCTCATCAGCATGGGCACCGTGTGGGAGCCCCTCGATGACAGCGAAGAGCGCTTCGAAGGCCGCGACCGCAAATCGGGTGAAAAGAAGTGGACCGCCACCCGCGTCGACCTCGTGTACGGCTCCAACTCCCAGCTACGCGCCATCGCCGAGGAGTACGCCGCCAACGGCGGTGAGGAGCGCATGATCGACCGCTTCGTGAAAGGGTGGGTCAAGGTCATGGAGAACGACCGCTTCGACCTGCACCGCTGAAGCACAGGTCCGCGGCAGTAACGCGGACCTGGTTAAATAATTGACTCCGAAGGTTGGTTACCCAGCCTTCGGTTTTTTTTGTTCCCCTCATGCTTTCGTTGACGTTGCCCTAAACGTTTCCCTTGGTTACGGTTAGTAAAAAGTCACAGAAGATGACTAAGCAACCAAGACGTACTCAGGGACTGCCGCATTAGGATGATGCGAATCATCATCCATTCTGCCAGCAGGGGCGGTAGCGTGCCCCGACTCCCAACTTCCCCGCCAGACGAAATCAGTCCTATTTACATTTCCCAGTAACTTACTGAATTCAAATAGTTTCGACCTTGCATGGTATTCTCTGACAATCGATTGATTCAGAAGAGATAACCCATGCGCCATGAAGGCAAACTCACCGAGTGGAACGACGCCAAGGGCTTCGGCTTCATCACGCCAGCCGCAGGCGGCCCTCGCGTGTTCGTCCACATCAGCGCCTTTCCCCGCGGTGGGCGCCGCCCAACACTCAACGAGCCGATTACCTACCACCTGACACAGGACAACCAGAACAGACCGAAAGCCCAGAAGGCGCTCTACCTCAAAGCGGCACGTCACGCATCCCCACGCTCCAGAGGGCTGATGTTGGCATCCGCCATCGCCGCTGCGTTCTTCGCACTCCTGGCAGCCCTGAGCGCTGCTGGCCACACGCCAACACAGCTCATAGCGGCATACGCCCTGCTGAGCGTGATCACCTTCGCCATGTACGGCATCGACAAAGCCGCAGCGGAAAGGGGCCAGTGGCGAACATCAGAAGCCACGCTTCTCTTCGCTGGCCTGATAGGCGGCTGGCCCGGCGCGCTGATAGCGCAGCGACTGTTTCGGCACAAAACCAGGAAGCAGCAGTTTCAGGCCATGTTTTGGTGTGGGGTCGTGGTGAATTGTGGGGTGTTGGGGTGGCTTGTTTATTCAGATGGGGCTGTGAGAGTTTGGGCTGGTTTGGGGTTCGGGTAACAGTAGTCAGGGCTGTGGCGCGTTATGATTTTTTGCATTCTGTTCTATTTATTAAGACGCATGCAGTATATTAGTTCAGGAAAAACGCGCACGCGTGCAAATCCTGTATAGGTGGCCTAGCTATACTTTGGCGTTTGAAAAATCAACGAGTTGGAAGAAATGAAGCGCGTCAGATAATATTGTTGAACGCGCAGGATGGTGCATTGAATATTGGAACGCGCAGTCCAATCACTGTTGGGCAGAGAAGGAGCGGAATGACACAGTACTTCACGCCATCGACTCGCGGGATGAGATCTTTTGTCACAACGTTGGCTTGGCAGAGGGGCTTCTTACAGCGGTATCCCTTAGACGAGAAGCCATGCCTGAGCTGAAAGGAATGCGCTCACCGTACGAGGTCTACACGCAAGAGGCCGAGAAGGAGGCAGTATTTGAGGCCGTGCGAGTGAAGGAGTTTCCGCACGCGCCTTCAAGAATGGGCGCAATCTATCTCTTTGCTTCAGCGGAGGACGCAGCGGCAGCCAACGAGAAGTGGTGGCAAGGTGCGCGGGTTGTGCTTGCAGCCAGTATCATTGAAGCATCCCGTTTCGGATCTTTTGATGCCGCTCACCTTGATGCGCCGGCTGAAGGCTGGGATGCGGCGGCGCGCTCATACTGGCGCGGACACTTTACAGAGCAGCCACAGACAGAAGTGATTGTCGAGGGGGTTGTTCAGCTTCATGGCTGGGAGCCGTACGCGCGTCTCTTAAGTGGTTAATGGAAAGATGGGTCCAACAAGTCCATTGAGCGGACGGCAAAAAAGCTCGCGCTTTTCCGCCGCCGCTCATATTCGGCGTTAGCCATCAGAGGGACCGTTGAGATGACATTACCGATAGCCAAAAACATTCCAGAGATTGATTTCAATATCGGAGGGCTTCGGAGTCATGCCATTCTAAGCGTCTTTGTTGCCGAGCCAGGTCTGTCTGAATCAGATAGGAAGATTCGCGGTTGGTTACTGCACACGGTATTTTCGGCTGCTCGGCACTACTCAAGAGCACGAGAGCTGGTGGCCCAACAGAATGATGCCGATCAACAACGAGATGGTGGGCTGGTTCTCCATTTACTGGATGTATCGGAGAATATAGAAGATTGCGTTACGGGTGTATGTCGATCCTGTATGGCCGTACGAAGAATGGTTGATAAAAGCGAACCATGCAGGAGATTTGTCGAAGCGTATAGTCAGCAAATTGATGAACTCGCTAAGCTTCGCAATCAGTTCGAGCACATGCATGGTCAAATTGTATCTGGTGAGACGGGGAGTGGCCCGATTACGATGTCTTTATCAGACCAAGGGAAGAGTATAGGGTTTAGAAAGCTAAAGCTTAATATCGTTTCTTTATATAAGCTAATACATGGTTTGTATCAGGTTGTTGCCAGTATGTACCCATCGTTTCCAATTAACTCTACTGTGTCTGGTCGAGCATGGGAGCCTAAGAAGCTTACTATGTCTGTCAGTGCAACAGTGATCAAAAAAGGAGAGTTCGATGGCTAACCTGGCCAAGCACAGCGACAGCTTTTTTATTGCGGCTTTACCTCCACTACATAGCTGCGCGTGTTGGCAGCGTTAGCACTACTGGGAGTATGTGAGTAATTCATGACTTATTGCGTATACACTGACAAAGAAACATTAGACCCTAGTCCTGAACATATACTCCCTTTGTCACTGGGTGGGCATGATGATTTTGTAATTGATGTTGACCGAAAGTTTAACAATGACATTGGCTCAAGAGTTGACGGCAAGCTTGCAAATGATTTTATCGTTTTGTTTGAGCGAGATAGGGCGGGCGCTGTTGGTCACAGTAAAAAGCATCCAATTCCAACAGTGAAAAATGCCAAGTTAACGGATGGTACGCCTGTTCAGGTTAAGTTTGGTAAGGATGGGCTTTCACTTTTCGATCTGCGAGGGAGAAAAAATATAGAGCGTACTGACTCCCGAGCTCATCAATTTCAATGCAGCAATATTAAAATAGATATTGATATAGATCTTATGTTTGTTGCAAAGGTGGCGTTGGCTGCTGGCTATTATGCTTATGGCGATGATTTCGTCAAAAATGTGCAAACTGATGAGTTCAGAAAAATTATGAATTTCGACAAACAGAATTTGCCAACAGATTCTATCGCGCGAGTTTATTCTCGATCTCATGAGCCAGAGGAAGGCGATGATATGATTCATATTCTGAAGATGATGACTGAAATTGGTAGCTGTTCCTCTGTAATACTTGCGCCGTCTAGTGAAACTTTTGGTGTCGCAGTATCAATTCTCGGTAAATTCTTAGGTTTCATCAGTGTCCCTTGTAAATCTAGTAATTTAGTAAATGATAGGGACTATAAATATGGTCATTGTATCTATATTCAAAACGAACAGGTTAAAAGGTTCTCATTGGATTATATAAGGTTGAAGTTGCTTAACCAGCTTGAACAATAGCGCTAAAAAAGGGCGGTCTCAATGACCAAGTGCAACCCTATTGAAGGGTACCCGGTCCAGCGACCGATTGTACAGTGATGGTACTCACCTGACACATGCCCCGTGGGTTCCCTATAGTTAAGCAGTATTTTCTGCCGTTTTCCTGGGCTCCTTCTTCGTCGCTTTGGGGAGTCCTTTCTTGAAGACGGCATAGGGCGTCTTCCTCTTCATGTTGAGGCCATTGTGGCAATGATGGTTTTCGTTCCACTCCGCCAATAAATCCAAAGCACCATGCTAAATCCCATGAACTCATTGAGGTTTATGATGCAAAAAGGTGAAATTCCTTATTGGGGTCAATTGAATGATGCTATTTCTCTTTCACTCTTTCTGGGTCTCGAAAAAAATAATAAATTTGATTTCGAAGGTGTGGGAGAAGAAAGTTGGTATAAAACACATGGAAAAATCATTGGGCTCTATAACCACATCATTGAGATGAGGGACCGCCATAATATACCAAGAACTCATACAGTGTTTGATTGTGGGGGTATGACTGTGACTCTACATAATTTATTGGGTTCACAGGGTATAAAGTCTCTTGTTGTAGTTGGTGACGTTCACTATAAGGGGCAAGCATTTTATAATTCCAGTATAAGCGAAATGTTGTTGGAAATAGATCCCTTTACAAGAAAGAAGAGTGTCAATTCGCACACTTGGCTAATGTTGTCTAACTTCATGGTCGTTGATATGACTATGCGGATAAAGAAAGACTTGAATGATGTTTTTGTTAATGGGCTAAGCATTGGAGAGCCTCTCATTTTTGATGTCGAGAATCCGCCGATGAATTTTATTTATCGGCCTATGCTGGTTGGGAAGAAGTACCTTGAAATAATTAATTCTTGATCTTCATGGTCGATTTTACACTTTTCGCTGCTTCGTTTAATAGTCATGCTGGCGTGGGGGTTTAATGTTTATTGTAATTAATCTTGCTTTTTCCACCCTGTGGCTCGTTCTTTTCTATGGTTAGCGAGGTCAGCCTATTATTCACACACTTACGTTCTGTTTTAGTGGCTTAGTTGAGTTTTTTTTGTGTCAATGATGCTAAGGGATTTGGATGTTTAAAGAGCAAGTTATAGACAGGATTGCTAGCGAATTCGGCAGCCCATCACGTGAAACAGAGAAAGTCATTGCATGGGATTTTGGAAGAAGTCATGGTGTGGTGGTTCAAAAAGATCAGCCGAATAAGGATGATTTTGCTTTTGTATGGCTACCATATCCTCCTGGCTCTGAGCCTATCCCGGAAATCGCATTAGAATATACTGCCGAAACTGGTCGGCATAGCAATACTTACCCATCGCCAGGACTTGAAAGAGGAAAGCCGGCACTAAAGCTCATCATAGCAAGCTCCGAAGAGTTAGATGATTTGATTGTGTACGTCAAAGCATTCAAGTCCTTTAAGCCTCTCCCCAAGTTTAAGGCTAGTCGAACACCGGAATCCCATCTTGGACCTTTGGCCGAAAAAAGCTTGATTCGCGTCGACACAGCGGCAATGCCAAAACCTATGCCAATAAAGCCACGGCGAGAAGCCATACCCAGAGCGGTACAAAGAGAGGTGTGGCAAAGGGATGGGGGAAAGTGCGTTGAATGTAGTTCTAACGCAAAACTATGCTTTGACCATATCGTTCCTTTTTCCAAAGGGGGAAGCAATACAGTTCGGAACATTCAATTGCTATGTGAGAGATGTAACCTGTCAAAAGGCAACAGGTTATAGGGGCTCATAAGGCGCTGCTACCGGGAATTTTTCGCTGCCCTCCAACTTCCCCGCTCAGCGGGTGTGAACCTCAAGCCAGCGAATGACTCACCAGCCTAGGCGCTCTTCGCTAGAATTGCATTTAAAATACGCCAAGGTAGCCACTAGTGATCATCCCCCAAGACGGGCGCTTGCAGCTGGATCGCGAGCGCTTGAAGTAGCACCGCAAGCGGCTGGGCCTGAGTCAGGAGGCGCTGGCCGAGTACAGTTTTGATCGGTGCTTGTGTGTCTCCATCGCGTCCATCAAGCGGGCTTTATCGTATTGCTTGCTATCTGGCTAAGATCTACGAGGTCGAGGTCGAGGTCGAGGTCGAGGAGCTGTCGGCGGAGGCAGAAGTGCCCAAGCGTTAGGAGATTTGTAATAAACTTATGAGTGACCTGATCGACGCTATTCATAGGCTGCGCTCTCCCCGAAAGCTACTCCAGGTAGCCGAAGCTGCTAAGCAGCGAATGGCGGATCTTGGTTTCTCGTCTGGAGCCACAGATCTAGTCGGGCAGTACGCAGAGCTGTTAGTTAAAACCCACTTCGGCGCCCGCCGATCAGCTAACTGCACAGCCGGCTGCGACCTTGTAACCAACAATGGTCTCAAGATTGAGGTAAAGGGCCGGCTTGCCAGGCGCGATGGCTATGTACCTCGCACAGATATTCGTAGCACCACGGTGGATGGGCACCAATTCGACTATCTAGTCTATGTTGTGTTTCGGCGAGACTACAGGATCGAACGGGCGTATGGGATCCCCATACATGTTTTTAAGAAGATCGCCTCGCTGGTCCAGCACAACAATAGCTTGCCAAAGTGGCGCTTCCGAGCGACAGTCGATTTGCTGGCCGCTCCTGGGGTGGATGATCTCACAGCAGATCTCCAAAAAATCCATAAAATCAATACTGTGGAATAAAGAGCTCGCTGGGGCTAGCGGAATATTCAAGAGAAGGACATGGGCAGCCATAGCCGTAGAGACAAAAGACAACTGCCTAACCAAGTGCTCAGCCAACGGACCCGCGTACCTGAGCTTGCGCGTTAGTCCATACCCCTCTTATGTCCCATAAACGCAGGAAAAGCACCCACCAGTGATCATCCCCCAAGACGGGCGCTTGCGGCTGGATCGTGAGCGCTTGAAGCAGCATCGCAAGCGGCTGGGCCTGAGTCAGGAGGCGCTGGCCGAGTACTGTTTCGATCGGCGCTTGTGTGTCTCCATCGCTTCCATCAAGCGGGCGGAGAGTGGCAAGGCGGTGCTGTATCGTACAGCTCGTCACTTAGCCGAGATCTATGAGGTCGAGGTCGAGGAGCTGTCGGCGGAGGCCGAGGAGGCCGCCGTTGTCGCTTCCGATATCGAGGAGATGGAAAGCGCCCGCGTACTGATCCAGCTGCACGCCGTGGCGGCCGATCCCTCGGCGCTGGCGAGCTGGGTGCAGCATTTTGGCGGCAGCCTGGAGGAAGGGGGCACGGCGCTGTTCGGGCTGCCCCGGGCTTACCGCAGCGATGCGCAGCGCGGCCTGCTGTGTGCTGCCACCCTGGTGGAGCAGGGGGTGGCCCGTGGCGTTTATCTCCAGGCCGGCCACTGGCCCACGGCTGTGTCGCTTTCCCTGTCGGGTGGGCAGAGCGGCGTGTGGGTCGAGCGTGGCGTGGCGGTGCAGCTGGCAGAGCGCTTCGTTTTTGATGATGAAGGCGGGGAGTGGCTGCGCTATCGCCAGCCCCGGGACGAGGCGAATGACGCCCGCTTCGAGCTGGTGGGGCGCCGGGTGCAGCTGGGCCAGCTGCAAGCCATTCTGGAGAGCACCCAGGCCTACCAGGCCGGTCATCTGATCTACATCCGCGGTGTGGCCGGCATCGGCAAGACGCGCCTGAGCGCGGAGTTTGCCGAGATGGCCGCGGCCCATGCCGATCATCACCAGGCCGAGGTGCTGGACTTCGGTACCCGAGCCGACGAAGGCCCGCTGATGCAGCTCGCGCGTTCGCTGCTGGAAACCTCTGCCGAGGCGAAAGCGGAAATTCTGGACGAGGCTCTCCTGCTGGCCCGTCTCTCGGCGCTGCGCCTGCCCATGGATCACGCCATGCTGCTGCGTCCGTTGCTGGGCTTGCCTCAGCCGGAGGAGGCGCAGTCGCTCTATGCCGCCATGACCCCGGCGACCCGCAGCCAGCGCTTGGTGCTGGCACTGCGCGATCTGCTCCTGGCGCGCTCCATTCATCGCCCGCAACTGGTGGTGGTGGAGGACCTGCACTGGGCCGACGAGGCGCTGCTGGCCACCCTCACCGGGCTGCTGCAGGGTACCCAGGAAGCGCCGGTGATCTGGCTGTTCACCTCGCGCTTGGAGCAGGACCCGCTGGAGAGCCGCCTGCGCCCGCAGCTGCCGGAGCTGCCGCTCACGCTGATCGAGCTGCCGCCGCTGCGCCCGCAAGAGGCCGAGGCCCTGGTGGCCAGCTACGGCACGGTGCCCGCCGAGCACGCCGCCCGCTGCGTGACCCAGGCCCAGGGCAACCCGCTGTTCCTGACGCAACTGCTGCTGTTCCATCCTCATCGCAGCCTGCCGGCCAGCCTCGCCAATCTGGTACAGAGCAAGCTGGATCAGCTCACCGATCTGGATCGTCGGGCCATGTGTATCGCCGCGGTGATGGGGCAGCGCTTCTCCCTGGCCTCGCTGCAGGAGGTGCTGGGGCAGGCCGATTATCAGCCCGAACTCCCCCAGCGCTACAGCCTGGTGCGCCCGCTGGAAGAGGACAGCTATCGCTTCGTGCACGACCTGATCCTGCAAGGCATCTACGAGGGGATTCCCAAGATTCAGCGCGACCGCCTGCATCTGCGCCTGGCTGCGCTCTACGGCGAGGCGGAACCGGGCTTGCGGGCGCGCCACCTGCATCGCGCGCGCTCGCTGGAGGCGCCGAATGCCTTCCTGCAGGCGGTGGTGGCGGAAATGGCTCGCTATCGCCACGAGGAGGCCATGGCGCTGCTGAGGGATTGCCGCGCCATTGATTACGCGCCCAAGGATGAGTACCGGCTGATGCTGCTGCAGGGCCAGGTGGCGATGGCCACCGGGCAGATCCAGGCGGCGCGGGAGCACTTCGAGGCGGCGCGCAGCTTCGCCCGGGAAGAGCGTCAGCGCATCACGGCCGATCTGTGGCTGGCCCGGGTGCTGAATATGCTCGATGCGCTGGCGGCGGAGGAGGCGATTCTCGACGGTCTGCTGCCCCTGGCCGAGGCGCTGGAGGACCCCTTGCCCCTGGCCGAGGCGCTCTATCTCAAGGGCAATCTCTATTTCCCCCGGGGCGACTTTGCCACCAGCCGCGCCTATCACACCCGCGCCCTGGAGCAGGCCCGCCGTGGCGGCGACGTGCGCACCGAGATCCAGGCCCTGAGCGGGCTGGGCGATGCGCACTATGCCGAGGGGCAGATGCGCAGCACCCTCGAGCTGTTCGATCACTGCGTATCGCTGTGCCGAACCCATGGCCACGCCGATCTGGAGGCTTCCAACCTGTTCATGCTGGGCACCGCCCGCATCTACGCCAACCAGACCGAAGCGGCGCTGGCCGATTGTTTCGATGCCGCCGAGCTGGGCAAGCGGGTCGGCAATCGCCGTGCCGAGGTGGTGGCGCGGCTCACGGCGGGGTGGATTCTGCTCTCCCAGGGCGAGCCTTATGCGGCGGACGAGCAGATCGAACAGGCGCTGACGGTGGCGCGTGGCCTGGGCTCCGGTCGCTTCGAGGCGTTCCTGCTGGAGAGTCGCTCTCGGGTCGAATTGATCACCGGGCGGCTGGCCGAGGCGCGAGCCAGCATCGAGCGTGCCTGGCAACTGGTTGAGCAGCACGGCCTGAAGGCCTTTATCGGCCCCTGGGTGCTGGGCACCCGGGCGTTGCTGGAAGAGCAGATCGAGACGCGCCTGGCGACGCTACAAGAGGGCGAAGCGCTGCTGGATGCCGGCTGCGTGGGGCACAACGGCTATCGCTTTCTGATCGCGGCGGCGGAGGTCAGTCTGCTCGACGGGCGCCCGGAAGCGGCTCGCCACTATGCCCGACGCCTGACCCAGCTGATGGGGGCGGAGCCCTGTGCCTGGGGCGAGCATCACCGCGCCCTGATCGAGGCCCACGCCGACTGGCTGGAGAGCGGAGGCGAGCATGGCGAGGTGGGCGGCGAGTCGAGCGCTCAGGCCGTCCTAGAGGCTTGCTGGCAGCAGGGTGAAGCCGCCGGCCTGCGGATGACCCTGCCTTGTCTGGCTGCTGGGCGGCGCTAAGCGCAGCGGATTGGCGCGACGCTCCGGCGCTGCCAGCAGCAGCGCGACGAGATGCGCCGACTGCTCCAGGCACTGCTCCTGCAGGCCGGCACCGCGGGTCCAGCCGCCGGCGAACAGCAGCGGGCAGACGTCCTGCCGGCCCTCGAAACGCTTGCGCGCGGTGCTCTGGTTGTAGCGCTCTATCTCCGCCTGCGCCTCGAGGCACTCGGCATCCAGCACGTTGTGCTTGAACAGGGTCCAGGCCTTGGCTTCCAGTGCACTCTCCATCGGCGGCAGCCGGTCGCGGTAGCCGGACTCGCCGGGGGCGGCACCCGCCAGCGCGACGGGAACGTCCAGCGGCGCGGGGTGGCGGTCGAGCATCTCGCCGCGGGGAATCCGGTTCAGGTCATCCACCAGGGAGACGAAGTACTGCGGCAGGCCCGCCCGGTCGTAGCAGGGGTTCTCGGCATCGTTCTGATGGCGATTCGCCACGTAGTCGATGCGGTAGGGGAAGAAGGTGTCCTCGGGGTTGCGCACTTCGATGTTGTAGGTGCGCCACAGGTTGCGATTGGGCGGCAGCCGAGCGGCGGAGGTATGGCAGACCCCGAAGCTGCGGGTGTAGCGCACCTTGCCGAGAATGTGCTGCAGTTCCCGCTGGGTGTCGCTCAGGCCATCGCCGAAGGTCAGTAGCGGCAGGGCGTCTTCGGCATGCGTGGCCATGATCAGCAGGTCTGCTTCCCAGCGGCGCTCGCCGGGTGCACGCTCCGTCAGCGTCACGCCCTGGGTCGAGAGGCTGGCTTCCACCTCGATACCGCGCAGGATCTTCACCTGCGGCCCCGGTGTCAGCGGATTGACCAGATGCGCCGCCAGCGCCTCCAGCCAGTGCTGGGCGCCGTGCTCGAAGTAGCGGCGGTCCGGCGGCGAGCCGCCTTCCTGAATGCGGTAGTACTCGAAGGGCGCCTGCAGCGGCATGCCGCCCGGGCCGCGGTCGTCGGCGAAGTACATGGCCGAGATGCGGGGGTAGTAGATGCTGTGGCGAATGCGCTCCAGCCGGGCCGATAGCTCGGGGTCGTCCCAGTCGATGGTGGCGCTCAACTGCTCCGCCGCTTCGCCCAGCATATCGGCGGGAGCGGCCACGCAGCCATCGAAGAAGTCATCCACCGTATAGCGCGGGGTAATGCGCCGGCTCTCCACCAGATTGATGGCGCTGCGGTGAACCACGGCGATCAGCATCGCCACCCGCCCCCCATCGACCAGGCTCAGCTCATGGGCCGGATCGCTCACGCCGCGCACCAGATCCCGGTCGTCGGTGAGGGCGATGCTGCCGTCGCGGCTGAAGTAGCACTCGGTATTCTCCAGCGGCTTCATGCGCTCCAACTCACCGATCTCGGCGAGTATCGTGCGCAGGCGGTGGTAGGTGGCCAGGTTGACGTCATTCACCCCCAGGTCGGCCCAGCGGCGGTAGGGCGTCTCGGGTTTGCCCGGCATGCGCCGATTGCCCAGGTCGACCCACACCGTCTCCGCGTTGCCGCCCAGGGTGGCCTTGCGCTCGAACAGGGTGATCTCGATCTGCCGGGCCGCCTCGCTGCCGAACTTCTGTAGGTAGTAAGCCAGCGACAGGCCGGAAACCCCGCCGCCAATGATGGCGACCCGCAGCGGTGCATGGTCCATGGTGACGCCCCCAGTCGTTGTTTTCCTAAGAATCCCTCAAGAGGATGGTGTAACCAAGGGGGTGAGACGAGGTGATACCGAAGTGATCCGTTGCGCTTCGTGGGGCTGATACCGGCGTTCGTGGTGATACCGAGCTGATGCGGTCGGTATGAGATTCCTCAACTGGAATGACTAGGGCAGTAAGCCGCGGTCGAGGTCCGACCGCCATTTCCAGAACAACATACGAGGTATCACCCCATGAACGCTCCGCAAACCATCGACAAGCAGCTGATTGCCCACGACTTCCGTGTCGCCATGCATGGCAAGCTCGAGCCCGAGAAGATCGACGATGTCGCCCAGACACTGGTTGCTTCCGAAACGGCCTATCCCGCCAACGGCAGCGTGGCCAGCCTGATCTTCTATCTGAAGTTCCAGGTCAATATCACCAATGGCGGCAAGACCTTCGACGGCAATGCTGGAGGCGCCTCCTCACCGGGCGGCGGCGCACTCTTCGGGCACGTCTACACCAACGATCTCGAGCGGCTTTATCGCGACACCGTGAGCTTCGAGTTCCAAGGCACGCCGGTCTACCTGAGCATCCTGTTCTTCGACAGCCACAGCAAACTGCTGGGCCACTTCCAGTCGGGGGCAGTCTCCACCGTCACCGGTGTTGGAGGTGGCAAAGGCAAGTGGCATTGAGCTGTGTACTTGTTCCTTACTTGGTCAACAACCGGGGGCGCTTAGGCGCCCCCGGCTTTGTTAGGCGTCAATAAAATGTCTATGTCTTTTTGTACGTTGTTGTCAACGTTTCTGATGATTAGGATTGGCTGATATGTTCCAACTGAATAAAGTTGTTAGGGTTACGGCGTAAGAAAATATTTGAGGTTATTGTAAGAAACTTAGAAAATTCACAGCTGAGTAAAGTTATGACCGATTTCGATTTCTGGAAAAGACAATATCAAGACACCTGGGGGCGGTCATCTCAAAGGGAGACTGACATTGCCGAGTATCTAGCCCATGAGTCTGGTGCGTGCATTGTCCCTGTGGGGCTGGGGGCCGGAAGCACAACCTTCCTCCCCGGCCCGGCATCATCACATGGGGCATCAAAGGGGGACGCTGATCTTATGGTAAAGGGAACGGATATCTACCTCGAAGTGACCGGGCCGCTTGTGCAAAGTGTCGATCACAACCAAGGCCTTTGGGTGAGGCCGGACAAGGTTGAAAATGCCAGGCAGAACATGCAATCGAAAGAGACCTGGGTCGTGCATCACCTGCCAAAAGGGGATTTGATCCGAGTCATACTGCTCGGAGAAGAATTTTTTCAAGCCTTGAAAGCCGGAGACTTCTCCATTGTGTCACCGCGCATTCGCGGGAACCAAGAGCAATATTACGAGATTCCGGCGACACACCGATGCGTTCAACCTTGCAACGCATTGCTTGAAAGACTGGGCCGGAAGTGACCAAGCCTATGCCTGGTGTGGCGGTATTCGCCTGATCCTACGCCCCTGAGCCAGACCATCTGACTCAGGGTTTTTTCGTTTCTGTTGCTTGTCGTCAGTACAACATACCCAGTCGAGTGGTTCGATCGGCCGGCGGCACTCACTCTCCTTTGTAAGCCATTTCTTACATTCTTATCAGCGAAGCGCCACAGATACGCTTGGCTGCGATTGGTATGCTTTGCTGCGCGAAAAAGCGTGCGTACGCAAAACGACCAATAACATCGAGTACTTCCAGCCGCAGGGAGGCGACATGGCCAAGGCCACCGGTTTGCATTTCACTCTGACCTTGCCCGATACCGAGGGCCTGGCGGTCATCGAGTTCACCCACCGGGAACGGCTCTCCGCCCCCTTCAAGCTCACGGTGCGCTTCGCCAGCCGTAACGGTAGCCTCTCCGCCCGCGACATCCTCGACCGCGAGGCCACCCTGACGATCTGGCAGGACGACGAGATGCTGCGCCAGGTGAACGGCATCGTCAGCGAGTTCGCCCGTGGCGACCGCGGCCACCGCCACACCTTCTACCGGATCGAGATCCGTCCCGCCCTGTGGCGCCTCGGCCTGCGCCAGAACTCGCGCATCTTCCAGGAGGTTTCGCCGCTCACGGTACTCAACACCCTGTGCGACGAGCACGGGCTGACCGATCTCGCCTTCGCCGCCACCCGTGAACCCGAGCCTCGGGAGTACCTCACGCAGTATCGGGAAGACGATCTTGCCTTCGTCGAGCGTCTGGCCGCCGAAGAGGGGCTGTTCTACTTCCATGAGTTCTTCGAGACCGGTGGCGAGACACCCAGCGCTGCCCACCGCCTGGTGTTCGCCGACGCGCCTCAGGTGCTGAGCCACCTGGGCGAGCGTACCTACCACGGTCGCGCCGGGGGCACGCCGCCGGCCCGTCATGTGCGCAAGCTGCAGCAGCATGCCCGGGTCGCCCCGGCCTCGGCCACGCTCAAGGACTACTCGTTCAAGAAGCCTGCCTACGGCCAGTTACACGACCACGCCGCACGCGATCTTGAGGCGCACGGCCAGCGTGGCGTCGTTGATACAGGGTACGAGCACTACGACTACCCCGGGCGCTACAAGGCCGACGCCTCCGGCCAGGCCTTCACTCGTATTCGTCTCGAAGCGCTGCGTCGCGGTGCCAACACCGCCGATGCCGAGAGCGACCTGCCCGAACTCGCCCCGGGTACCCGCTTCACGCTCACCGACCATGACCTCGACGAGCTCAACCGCGACTGGCAGGTGCTTGGTGTCATTCACCACGGCAAGCAGCCCCAGGCCCTGGAAGAGGACGGCTTCGTTCAGGGCAGCGAGCAAGCCGACCAAGGCGGCATGACCAAGTATCACAACGAGCTGGTGCTGATGCCCGCCGACCAGGCCTGGCGCCCCCAGCCCAACCCCCGCCCTCGGGTCGACGGCCCCCAGATCGCCTTCGTCGTCGGCCCTGAAGGCGAAGAGATCTATTGCGACGAGCACGGCCGGGTCAAGGTGCAGTTCCCCTGGGATCGCTATGCCGAGCCCAACGAAACGGCAAGTGCCTGGCTGAGAGTGAGTCAGGACTGGGCCGGCGGCGGCTACGGCAGCATGGCGATTCCGAGGATCGGCCATGAGGTCCTCGTCAGCTACCTGGAGGGCGATCCCGATCAACCGCTGATTACCGGACGGATCTACAACGCCGTCAGTACACCGCCCTACGAACTGCCGGCGCACAAGACCCGCACCGTCATCCGCACCCAGAGTCACCAAGGCGAAGGATTCAACGAACTGCGCTTCGATGACGAAGCCGGCCAGGAGCAGATCTGGCTGCACGCTCAGAAAGACCTGGAATTGCTGACCCACAACGACCGCACCGAAGAGATCGGCCACGACAGCCATCTCACCGTGCACCGCAACCGCGTCAGCGAGATCCACGCCGACGACCACCTCACCGTGCGCGGCCAGCGCCACCTCAAGGTCGACGGCGACGACCACCTCATCGTCGGCGCCTCGCGCCACGAAAAGACCGCCCGCGCCCAGCTCGTCGAAGCCGGCCAGGAGATCCACCACCAGGCCGGCAGCAAGACCGTGATCGACGCCGGTGCCGAGATCACCCTCAAGGCCGGCGGCAGCTTCCTCAAGCTCGACCCCAGCGGCATCACCATCGTCGGCGCCCAGGTCAAGATCAACTCCGGTGGCAGCCCCGGCTCGGGGAGTGGGCAGGGGGCGGCGGCACCTGAACTGCCTCGGCGTGCTGAAGGGGAAGAGCATTCTCGTATCGCCTTCTCGGGCAACGGGCCCAGTCAGCAGGCCCAACTGGTCGAGGCGGAAGGGCTGGGAGAGCGAGCGTTTCTCGTCGACGTCACCAGCGGCGGGCAGGATGGTCAGCAGGTTCGGCTACGTAAGGCACGAACCCGGACGAATGGGGAGCAGAAGGGATGAGCGAAGCCGATCTCAAGGAACTGCAGGACGAAGACGTCGACCTGGGCGTGCGCCGCCGTGCCGAGTACGAAGATGAGGAAGACGGCACCCTGGCACTGGTCATTCCCAAGCGGGAAGGCGGCGGTGAGATCGAGATACCGTTGCTGGAGCATGCCAGAACCGTTTTCGAGCGCACTGATGGCAGCCTGCAGGACAACACCTTGCTGGCCGTTCGCCCCTTGGCGGAAGTCGGGCGCAATCGTCCAGTTCAGCAGCGTGGAGTCATCACCTATACCGGGCTCGCCAACGGCATGCTGCGCCCGGGGTACCTCTACGTGTTCTTCGACAATCGTCTGTGGCGCGAACTCGAGGTCGGCCCCGACGGCAAGCTCAGCGACGTCGATCTCATGCACTATCGCGAGCAAGCCGAGGGCGGCGACACGCCCAACGAGCGTGCCAGCGAAGGCGAATGGCTCGACGACATCCTGCTGCCGGCCATGCTGCAAGGGCAGGCCACTCTGCATCAGGTGCGCCTCGCCTATAGCGAGATCGCCTGGAGCTGGCCTTACATCACTTGGCTCGAAGCCAACCCCGGCCGGCTCGAAGCGCGCACCACCGCCGTCGGCCACGCCCATGCTGTGGTCCTCGATATGGAAGGCTGGCTCTCCATGCAGACCGGCTTCCCCGCCGGTCGTGTGGCCGACCAGCCTGCGCTGCGTGAGCGCGACCTTGGCATCGAGCTGATGCTCCAAGCGCCCGACGCCTTCACCGCCGACTTTACCGCCCCGGCAGACGATGAACTGTGCGCCAAGCTCAAGGCCCTGTGGGAACAGGCCGGGGAAACCGACCGGGCTGCCTCGCTAGCACTGGAGTGTGAGGCCGGCGATGACCTGTTGGCCGACATTCGCGACAACCCCGGCATCGTTGCCGTGTCATTGCCGGATCCGCTGTTCACCCTGCGCCATGCCCTGGCACAGATTCACCTGGCCGAGCACTACCTGGATGGCCTCGACAGCCGGCTGGCTGAGAACCCCCTGGGCCACTCGGCCAAGCTGATTCGCCAGGCCCTGTTCACCGCGCCTAGCGGTGGCGAAGCGAATCCGCTTGCCGAGTATCGTGGTGCCATCGACTCAACCAAGCTCGATGCCACCTTGGAGCAGGCAGAACGCAACGCCGCGCTTACGGTTCTGCGCACACAGCTCGACGCTCTTGAGCGCCTGGCCAGCCAGGGCCAGCTCACCGCTGTACTGCGGGACTTCACCAGCCATCATGAACTGGGTATCTGCGAAGGCTACGCCCTGTGTGGCGACCTGTACGGCGTACTGCAACAGCTTCCCGGGGTGCTGCAAGACCAGGGTGATACCCGCCAGGAAGCCCGTACCCGACAGCTCCTCAAGAGGCTGCTAACCGACAGCGAGCTGCAAGCGCTCTGGAGTGCCGACGAAACCGAGGCCGCTGAAGCAACGGATGACGACGACACCAACGATGGCAGCGGCAACTTCCGCCCAGCGTTTCTGCGCCGGCTTGCCCAGGACGACCGGGTCATTGACGAAGCCCTTGCCGAGAGTCTGGGGCTGGAGACCCTGGGGCTGATTGCACGGAATCTAACCGAGCAGGAACAAGCGCAACAGAATGAAGTGCTCAGCCTGAACAATGCCGGCAAGGTGAGCGGCTTGGTCAACACCGTAGTGGGGCAATGGAGCCAGGCTGTGCTGCGGGTCGCGGAGCGGGTGGGCGATGATGTGGAAGTGATTCACATGCGCCGCGTGTTCACTGCTGTGGGTGCCCATGCCAACCTGGTTGATGGCAACCTGAGGGGCGAGCTGCAAGTCATGCATCGCGGTGAGGTCGATCTGAGCCGTTATACCATCGTTGGCGTGCATGGGGACGGCATCGAGTGGGGGCTGACCGAGCGCGACCGCACCAGCGGCGCCTTCCAGACCCAGAAGGACTACCTCTACGCCGAACAGGTGGATCCAAGAGGCAATGAACAAGCCTCGACCAGCCCCAAGCGCATGTCGTCGGAGGTGGACGGCGCTATCCGTCAGATCGCCGGACATGTCCTGGTGTACGTCCTCCCCGCCGGCCACCCCGAAGCCGCGAAGGTTGCGCAACTGCGCCTGGCCAAGCTGGCCGGTCAGGTAAAGGTGGTGATAGATGGCCCGGCAGTGTCGAGAATGCTGGTGGGGTTTGCGATATATAATCTTGGCAGAGAAATAGCAAAGCTAAAAGAAATTAGCAATGCTGGTGAGAGCACAGCACTTCAGTGGTCAAAAGTTATGAGTGGCCTTTTTGATTTAAGCGCTGCTTCCATGAAGTTGCATTCAACTCTTTATCCAGCTTCTAGCTCTACAGCTGGACAGTTTGTTCAAAGAGCATGGTTTGATATGAAGAGCTGGCCAGTGATTGGCGCTAGACTTTCCCAAGTGGGAACAAGTACGCTTGTTCGGACAATTGGTTTGTTTAATTTTTTTGCGGGCGTTTCCGCTGTTGGTATCAGCTCTTGGGAGCTGCGCAATAGCCTACAGGGCGGTGACCGTGATGCAGCGATGGGCCATGGCATAGCGATTGCTGGAGGAGCACTGTTTCTTGCCGCTCCCCTGATGGCGGGGCTGGTGATGATCCCTGGCTGGGGCTGGGCGTTGCTGGGGCTGGGCTTGGCCATCGGTGGTACCAGTTACGCCGTGATGAACCAGGATACCCCCTTCGAGCGACTGCTCAGGCAGGGCCCCTTGGGTACCCATACTGCTAGAACGATGGCATCGGCCGATGATACCGCCTACTATCCCCAACTGTTGACGCAGTTGAGTCCGGCCCAGATTGAGGTGACTCGCTACGGTAGCCTGAGTGCCGAAGAACGGCAGGCACTGATGGAAAGCGTCTGGGAATCCACGACGGATACCCCCAGCAGTCGCGACTACGTGGTCACCATCAGCACGCCGCTGATCAGTCGCTACAAGATTGGAGAAACTCTAAACCTGGCGGTGCAGGAGCTGGAGCAGACCAATACCGGGACCATTACCCCGCTAGGCACCTATGAGCAGCTCTCATACATCACCCGGACGCCGGAGCCGTTCGAAATCGGCAAGCGCCAGTTGTTGCCGCAGCAAAGTGCGGTGCGCTTTCTGGTCAAGCGCAAGATGGCTGAGGAGAGCTTCGAAATGGTCGGTACCAGCGTGACCTCAACGGCTCGTCTACGCGTTGCCCTACAGGCCAGAATCGATTGGGAGCTGGGCGAGATGGTCTTGCCCACGCCGATGCTCAAGGAGTACGAGCCCTTTGTGGAAGGGCAGCATGATGCGCTTCCAGCCCGGTCGTACCGAACGGTGAACAACCCAGTCTCCGACTTTATCAGATCCTTTACGGGGCGCTCCCAGGATCAACGTTACTGGTATATCAAGGAATTTCAGGTATGAAAGAGGCAAGCTCCTCCCACTATGGCCCCGGTGCTTACCGGGCCGGCGCCATTCCTGCCTTGCCGGCAGCACCGAAGAAGCGCGAACGTATCGGAGAGGAGCTACTGCCCTTTGGCGACTATGCCGGTATCGATCCCTATCAGCAACTCTGTGAGGATGCCGAGTTCGTTCAGCATCAGGATTGTCAGGATAAAGCGTTCTACCAAATGGATGATTGGTGGTGGAATAATGGACATATAAAATTTATAAGCAACAGCGTAGGTGTCTCTCTAGGTCTGATGTTGGTTCCCTACTCCTGTGCCTTTTTGATGTTTGGTGCTGTTTTTTATTTTTCCGTAAGAGTGGCGATGTATCTTGAGGCGGTTAGCTTTTTTTTAGCAGTGCTCGTCATGTTGATCTCGGCAGTGCTTGGCTTTTATTTGATTGGAGTGATTGGTCCAAAAATATCTAATTGGGTGGTCGTAAATTTGATGAAAGCTCCCTCCTCTTATCAGGGGGGGGGGGCTAAGCGCGTTAATAGCTACATGGAAAATCGCTGCAGCGAGCTCAACCGGGAAACAGGAATGGTGAGCTTCGCCCAAGGCAAGAAGAAGCCGCCGCTGAAGGCGCCTTTCGTCGAGTTCGATGGCTATGTGGAGCGCGTGGTGCAGCGTGGCGGGATCTTCTATCGGCTGATGTTCGTGCATCGCTATACCGGCAAGCAGTTCAGCCAGACCTCACTCAGCGCCATCGTCGATCACAAGCATGAGGTGCACGCCACATGGGACATGCTGCAGCGCTACATGGACGTGAGTCAGCCCATGCCCGACGTGCCGCGCCTAGAGCCCTTCCGTCATCTCGACCCCACCACCGCCGAACACGACCGGCAAACTGGCCGTAATCCACGCTACTGGCGCGATCTGGATCTGGAGGCCTGGAAAGCAGGCGAGGGCGCCGCTCACCTCAAGGCGCAGATCGACTACCCCTGGTCCCGTCAGCGCTGCCAGCTCACCCCGCAGCTAGGCAAGGTGGAGATGTCGGCCTACAAGGAGCAGCTGAAGGCCGCAGTGGCATGAGGGAAGCCAGCTCCTTCTGCTATGGCCCCGGTGCCTATCGTGCAAGTGCCATTGCTGCGATGCCGGCAGCGCCAAAGAAGCGCGAGCGTATCGGTGAGGAACTGCTGCCCTTTGGCAACTACGCCGGCATCGATCCCTATCAGCAACTCTGTGAGGATGCGGAGCTCGTTCAGCATCTGGAACGTCAGGACAAGGCGTTCTACAAAACGGATGACTGGTGGTGGGACCATCAGCGCATTCGCTTTCTGAAAAGTCAGTTGGGATTTTCTATTTTGTTAGTAGCATTTCCTTTTGTTTATTTTTGCTTCTTGGTAGCGATACCTTACTTTGCTGCATCCATTCTTATGGACCTGATGTATGACAATAGTCCTACGCTTGCAACACTGGTATTTGTTTTGGTTGCTGGTGGTGGGTTTCTGGCTGCCTGTGTTATCGGCGCATATACGTGCCAGTCCGTTATGAGTGGGATTTTTCGCTTGGGGGCCACTTCCCTGAAGCCTTTCCGTAAAATAATCGCCCATCGCGCTAATCGTTACATGGAAAACCGATGCAGTGAGTTCAATCGCCAAACCGGAATGGTAAGCTTCGCCCAAGGCAAGAAGAAACCGCCGCTGAAGGCACCTTTCGTCGAGTTCGATGGCTATGTGGAGCGCGTGGTACAGCGTGGCGGTATCTTCTATCGGCTGATGTTCGTGCATCGCTATACCGGCAAGCAGTTCAGCCAGACCTCACTCAGCGCCATCGTCGATCACAAGCATGAGGTGCACGCCACGTGGGATATGTTGCAGCGCTACATGGATGTGAGCCAGCCTATGCCCGACGTGCCGCGCCTGGAGCCCTTCCGTCATCTCGACCCCACCACCGCCGAGCACGACCGGCAAACAGGGCGTGATCCACGCTACTGGCGCGATCTGGATCTGGAAGCGTGGAAGGCGGGCGAGGGAGCCGCTCACCTCAAGGCGCAGATCGACTATCCCTGGTCCCGCCAGCGCTGCCAGCTCACCCCGCAGCTTGGCAAGGTGGAGATGTCGACCTACAAGGAACAGCTGAAGGCTGCGGTAGCATGAGGGAAGCCAGCTCCTTCTACTATGGCCCCGGTGCTTACCGACCCGGGGGCGCGACTCCTATGCCACTGCAAAAAAGCTTGCAGGACTTCATGACGTCCAGCGATAAGGCTCGTCAACACTGCTACCAAGGGGTGTGAAATGGCCCGGCGATGGGTTGTTATTTCGTTGTTGCCTCTTCTGGCTGTTGGCTATGTTGTTGGCAGCAGCGGAATGTGGGATAGAGTAAGCAACGATTTTATGAAGGAAGACAAACCCTATGGACCGGGGGACTTCCGTATCGATGGAGCCCAGGTGTTGTCGATGAAGCTGACGAACCCTGAGGTAACCACAAAGCCCAGAGAGGAGCGCAGTGATCCAACCAGAGCTGAGTTTACTGAGCAGTGGATGTATGACCCAGGGGAGACGGCCAATCGACGCTCGGTGCGTATCTTGGGTGGCAACCTGGAGGGCGAAATCTCTCGGCACTTCGAGGAGCCCGCTCAGCGGGCCGATTGGTGGTTGGCGCCGGATTGGAGCACCCTCTATCTGACCACAGGCTGGTCAGATCGGGCTGCGGAATTACCACCTGGCCAAAGCTACCGTCCTGAGCTCACTCAGCTTTTTAAGTCCACTGACCAAGGGCAGGAATGGGAAAAGCTCCGCTGGCCTGAGGACCAGAACATTACCTTCCTGCGCTTTATCGATGCTCAGCGCGGCTATCTGATCGGCTGGGGGCCCAGAGTATGGCGCACGAGAGATGGCGGTGATCATTGGGATGAGCTGCCGGTACCCGAAGGTTCCCGAAATCCGGAAAACCCTCGTCAGCAGTTCGACTTGGTAGCGCTTGGCCAGGACCACGTGCTGCGCATGGCTTTCTATGACCACGCCGCCGACGTCAGCCGCATCTATGCGCTGTCTTGGGGAGAGGACATTCTCAAGCAAGCCTTCACTATCCCTGGCCATGTCGTAATGGATATCGCTGCCAATACGGAAAGCAATGTCTACGTGCTTGCTACTCGGGGGGCTCCCTACTTCTCGCTTCCCTCGGGGGAGCGAGACGCGCCTCGACCAAGCGTCGTATGGAGCTGGAATGGAGATACCTTGCATAAACTGCACGAGTTCCCACCTGGGCTGAAAGGCTACGCACTTTATCTGACCCCTAGCGGTGGACTTCTGTTCGACGGCGTCAATGAATCCACTCTGCTGGGTAATGATGTTGTCGCAGTTAGTTACGACGGGGGAGGGAGCTGGAAAATTCAAGATGAGGGGCGCAGTGCTCAGGGGGGCTATTACGACGTGCACACCGGCACCCGCTGGCGAGTGGAGGGATATTCTCTTTATCAACGAGAGATTCCCTGAATGAGCGTAAGATGGCTCACCCAATGGCTGTCTTCAAAGTACTGATACTGTTTGATTCACACTCCTTATCGCCGGGGAAGGCATCTGTTTGTCTTCCCTGGCGGTAGCGTGGCAAGCCAGCCGCTACGGTGACCTGCTCGCCGGTGGGGCGCTATTCCTAGCCGCTCCCTTGATGTCGGGGCTGATAATGATTCCCGGCTGGGGCTGGGGCTGGGCGTTGCTGGGTCTGGGCTTGGCCATCGGTGGTACCAGTTACGCCGTGATGAACCAGGATACTCCCTTCGAGCGACTGCTCAAACAGGGCCCCTTGGGTACCCATACTGCTAGGACGATGACATCGGCCGATGATACCGCCTACTATCCCCAACTGTTGACGCAGTTGAGTCCGGCCCAGATCGAGGTGACTCGCTACGGTAGCCTGGGTGCCGAAGAACGGCAGGCACTGCTGGAAAGCGTCTGGGAATCCACGACGGATACCCCCAGCAGCCGCGACTATGTGGTCACCATCAGCACGCCGCTGATCAGTCGCTACAAGATTGGAGAAACTCTAAACCTGGCGGTGCAGGAGCTGGAGCAGACCGATACCGGAACCTTCACCCTGCTTGGCACCTATTCGCAGCTCTCATACATCACCCGGACGCCGGAGCCGTTCGAAATCGGCAAGCGCCAGTTGCTACCGCAGCAAAGTGCGGTGCGCTTTCTTGTCAAGCGCAAGATGGCTGAGGAGAGCTTCGAAATGGTCGGTACCAGCGTGACCTCAACGGCTCGTCTACGCGTTGCCTTACAGGCCAGAGTCGAGTGGGAGCTGGGTGAAATGGTGCTGCCTACCCCGATGCTCAAGGAGTATGAGCCCTTTGAGGAAGGGCAGCATGATGCGCTTCCGGCCCGGTCGTACCGAACGGTCAACAACCCGATCGCCGATTTTATCAGCTCCTTTACGGGGCGCTCACAGGATCCTCGTTATTGGTACATCAAGGAATTTCAGGTATGAAAAAGGCAAGCTCCTCCCACTATGGGCCCGGTGCCTATCGAGCAAGTGCTATTGCTGCGATGCCGGCAGCGCCGAAGAAGCGCGAGCGTATTGGTGAGGAGCTGCTGCCCTTTGGCGACTACGCCGGCATCGATCCCTATCAGCAGCTCTGCGAGGATGTCGAGTTCGTTCAGCATCAGGATCATCAAGATAAGGCATTCTACAAAACGGATGATTGGTGGTGGGACCATCAGCGGATTCGTTTTCTAGAGAGTAAGATGGGAGTTACAGCACTCCTGTTGATGGTTCCTTACATTTGTGCTGTTGCACTTTTAGCTCTTGTTGTTTATTTGGGTATTGAGGTAACTTTCCTTTTAGATCCTGTGATCGGTGGGTTTTCAATATTGGCGGGGTTGGTTTTTTTTGCCTTGGGAATGGTTTTGATTTTTGTTGCGGTGCCATTTATTACTCGATTCACTATGAGTGGTGCCATATGGCTCACAACACCCCTACACAAATATATTGCCGGTCAGGCCCGGGAATACATGGAAAACCGTTGTAGCGAGTTCAACCGACAAACCGGGATGGCGAGCTTCGCCCAAGGCAAGAAGAAGCCGCCTCTGAAGGCGCCTTTCGTCGAGTTCGATGGCTATGTGGAGCGTGTGGTGCAGCGTGGCGGTATCTTCTATCGGCTGATGTTCGTGCATCGCTATACCGGCAAGCAGTTCAGCCAGACCTCACTCAGCGCCATCGTCGATCACAAGCATGAGGTGCACGCCACGTGGGACATGCTGCAACGCTACATGGACGTGAGCCAGCCCATGCCCGACGTGCCACGCCTGGAGCCCTTCCGTCATCTCGACCCCACCACCGCCGAACACGACCGGCAAACCGGCCGTAATCCACGCTACTGGCGCGATCTGGATCTGGAGGCCTGGAAAGCAGGCGAGGGCGCCGCTCACCTCAAGGCGCAGATCGACTACCCCTGGTCCCGCCAGCGCTGCCAGCTAACCCCGCAGCTTGGCAAGGTGGAGATGTCGGCCTACAAGGAACAGCTGAAGGCTGCAATGGCATGAGGGAAGCCAGCTCCTTCTGCTATGGCCCCGGTGCCTATCGTGCAAGTGCCATTGCTGCGATGCCGGCAGCACCGAAGAAGCGCGAACGTATCGGTGAGGAACTGCTGCCCTTTGGCAACTACGCCGGCATCGATCCCTATCAGCAACTCTGTGAAGATGCGGAGCTCGTTCAGCATCTGGAACGTCAGGACAAGGCGTTCTACAAAACGGATGACTGGTGGTGGGACCATCAGCGCATTCGCTTTCTGAAAAGTCAGTTGGGATTTGCTATTTTGTTAGTAGCATTTCCTTTTGTTTATTTTTGCTTCTTGGTAGCGATACCTTACTTTGCTGCATCCATTCTTATGGACCTGATGTATGACAATAGTCCTACGCTTGCAACACTGGTATTTGTTTTGGTTGCTGGTGGTGGGTTTCTGGCTGCCTGTGTTATCGGCGCATATACGTGCCAGTCCGTTATGAGTGGAATTTTTCGCTTGGGGGCCACTTCCCTGAAGCCTTTCCGTAAAATAATCGCCCATCGCGCTAATCGTTACATGGAAAACCGATGCAGTGAGTTCAATCGCCAAACCGGAATGGTAAGCTTCGCCCAAGGCAAGAAGAAACCGCCGCTGAAGGCACCTTTCGTCGAGTTCGATGGCTACGTGGAGCGGGTGGTGCAGCGTGGCGGTATCTTCTATCGGCTGATGTTCGTGCATCGCTATACCGGCAAGCAGTTCAGCCAGACCTCACTCAGCGCCATCGTCGATCACAAGCATGAGGTGCACGCCACGTGGGATATGTTGCAGCGCTACATGGATGTGAGCCAGCCCATGCCCGACGTGCCGCGCCTGGAGCCTTTCCGCCATCTCGACCCCACCACCGCCGAGCACGACCGGCAAACAGGGCGTGATCCACGCTACTGGCGCGATCTGGATCTGGAGGCCTGGAAGGCAGGCGAGGGCGCCGCTCACCTCAAGGCGCAGATCGACTACCCCTGGTCCCGCCAGCGCTGCCAGCTAACCCCGCAGCTAGGCAAGGTGGAGATGGCGGCCTACAAGGAACAGCTGAAGGCCGCAGTGGCATGATCGGGGCAAGCTCCTCCCATTATGGCCCTGGTCCTTGCCGTGCCGATGGCCAGGCCTGCGCAAGCCAGGTGAACTAAAGGATCCCAGCCGTAATGGGACCTACCTTCATCCTCCCTGACGAAGGCTTGTCCCTTTAGCGGCAACGTGTCAGGACGCTGTCCGGGTAGCTACCACCAGCAGATACTGTGCCTTGACGCGGGTACTGCCGTCGGTGGCCTCGTTACTACGGTTCCAGTGAGCCTCGAGATCGCGACGCAGTGACTCACGCTCGTCATCTTCGAGCCTGGCCCAGGCGCGTTCGATTGGGCCGAAGAAGATTCTGTGGAACTCCACCACTTCGGGAACTGAAAACGGATACTGGAAGATGACAGTAACCGGTTTGGTGTTCAGCTCGCTGATGCCCTCACGCAGGCGCTGGTGTACCGTGGCGGGGTCTCCCCAGAGTGCGGGCGATGGCACCCCTTCCGGTGGCGGGGCGTAATGGCCGACGAGCTTGAACATATCACCGATGAAGGTCTCCGGCATCCAGTTGGCCATAGCGATGGTACCGCCGGGGCGGCATACCCGCACCATTTCAGCGGCCGCACGCTCGGGTCGCGGAGCGAACATGGCTCCATACATGCTCACCACAACGTCGAACGCAGCATCGGGTTGCGCGAGACTCTCGGCATCGTCAACCTCGAAGTGAATGTCCAGGCCTTCGGTGCGCGCTCGAGTACGGGCCTGTTCGATCAGATTATCTGCGATATCGATTCCCGTGACCGATGCGCCAGCACGGGCCGCTGGAATCGCCAGGTTCCCTGTACCGCAGGCGACATCGAGCAGTCGGATGCCGGGCTTGATGTCCAAAGCGGAAATGAAGTCGTCGGCATGGTGCTGGATGAATTTAGCGATTTCACTGAAATCACCGGCCATCCAAGTCTTGCGCATGCTTTCCTTGATAGTCTGGATATCAGGAGCATTGCCGGCCATATGGCCCCCTCGCATGGATTGCCCATGCATTGTCATTGTGGGTTCGGAATGCCCTATCCAGTGTAGATGCCGCCACAGCAAAACATGGCGTAATAATTCAAAACCCCTGAGCCAACCACTTGGCTCAGGGGTTTTCCGTTTCTGCTGTCTGCTTACTTCGCCGCCAGCGCCACGCCCACCTTGGAGCGGTTCGGCCGGCCGATGGTTTGGGTGATCCAGGTGCCGGTTTCGGCGAGCTTGTTGAGGTCGATGCCGGTTTCGATACCCAGGCCGTTGAGCAGGTAGACGACGTCTTCACTGGCCACGTTGCCGGAGGCACCTTTGGCGTAGGGGCAGCCGCCGAGGCCGGCGACAGAGCTGTCCACCACGCTGATGCCTTCTTCCAGCACGGCGTAGAGGTTGGCCAGCGCCTGGCCGTAGGTGTCGTGGAAGTGGGCGGCGAGCTTGTCCATGGGGATGTCGCGGCTCACGGCTTCGATCATGCGCTTGGCGGCGAGCGGGGTGCCGACGCCGATGGTGTCGCCGAGCGAGACTTCGTAGCAGCCCATATCGAACAGCGCCTTGCTCACCTCGGCCACCTTGGCCGGGGCGATCTCGCCTTCGTAGGGGCAGCCGAGCACGCAGGAGACGTAGCCGCGCACGCGCACGTTGGCCTCTCTGGCTCGCTCCAGCACGGGGGCGAAGCGCTCCAGCGATTCGGCGACGGAGCAGTTGATGTTCTTCTGCGAGAAGGCTTCACTGGCCGCGCCGAATACCGCCACTTCTTCCACGCCGCACTCCAGCGCCGCTTCCAGCCCCTTGAGGTTGGGGGTGAGGGCGGCGTAGGTCACGCCTTGGCGACGCGTGAGACCGGTCATCACTTCACGATGGTCGGCCATCTGCGGCACCCACTTGGGCGAGACGAAGCTGGCCGCTTCGATGTAGCCGATGCCGGCAGCGCCCAGGCGGTCGATCAGTTCTAGCTTGGTGGCCGTGTCGATCGGGTTGGGCTCGTTCTGCAGCCCATCGCGGGGGCCGACCTCGACCAGGCGCACGCGCTTGGGGAATGCCATTTGTAAACTCCTTCCTGTTCACGGCCATGGTCATGATTCGCGGCTGATCCGTCGACAGGGCTATGCGGAGGCGCTGTAAATCCTTCCCTGGACGCTACATTTGCCATCCATGGCAAATGACCTCCGCTTCGCCCTGTCCCCGGCGCCGCTTAGCTTGGCTCTCTCACTTCGTTTCCAGTTTACTCGGCGGGAGCAAACTCGAGCAGCACGTCTCCCTGGCCCACCGTATCGCCGGCGTTGAAGTGGAAGCTCTCCACGTGGCCGTCGGCGGGGGCGGTCATGGTGTGTTCCATCTTCATGGCTTCCATGACCATCAGCGGCATGCCTTTCTCCACCTTCTGACCGGCTTCCACCAGCAGCGCGACCACGGTGCCGTGCATCGGCGCGGTGAGGGTCGATTCGGCTTCGTGGTGGCCGTGGTCGATGGCGTCGATGCGGCGCCAGAACAGGCGGGTTTCGCCGCGCGGGTCGACCATCACGACGACGTTACCGTCGCGACGCGCCTGCAGGCGGCGGCGGTGCCCGTTGAGGGTGACGGCCACGGCGTCGCCTTCCAGATGCTGCAGGCGGGCGGTGAGGGTCTCGCCGCCGATGGTCAGGTCCCACGGGTCCGCACCGCTGGCACGGGTGCCTTCCACCACGACCACGCCTTCGGCGTCATGCACCTGAGCTATGGACGGGTCGCACAGCGAGATGCGGATGGTGTGCGGGGCGTTGAGGCGGAAGCCGTCGTGGCGGTCCCACGGCGAGTCGCTCTCGCACTCACGGGCGAGCTGGTTGAGGCCGATCAGCGCGGCGCCGGCGTACTCTTCGATGTTGTACTGCTTGGGAGCAAAGAGGGTGGCCTCGTTCTTCTCGATGAAGCGGGTATCCAGCTCCGCGTTGCGGAACGCGAGATGGGTGGCCAGCCGCTGCAGGAAGGCGCGGTTGGTTACCACGCCCTGCACGTCGAGTGCCGCCAGCGCGCGGTTGAGGGTGGAGAGGGCCTGGTCGCGGTCGTCGCCGTGGACGATCAGCTTGGCGAGCATGGGGTCGTAGTGCATGGAGACCACGTCGCCGGTTTCCACGCCGCTATCTAGGCGCACCTGGCGCGGGTCGAGTCCGGCGCCGTTCAGGTCCATGGCGAAGCGTTCGAGCCTGCCGGTGGCGGGCAGGAAGTCCTGCTCCGGGTCTTCGGCGTAGAGGCGCGCCTCGAAGCTGTGACCGGTGATGGTCAGCTCCTCCTGCTGGAGCGGAAGAGTTTCGCCCATGGCCACGCGCAGCTGCCACTCGACCAGGTCCTGGCCGGTGATCATCTCGGTGACGGGGTGCTCCACCTGCAGGCGGGTATTCATCTCCATGAAGTAGAAGGAGCCGTCTTTGTCGAGCAGGAACTCGACGGTGCCGGCGCCGACGTAGCCGATCTCCTTGGCGGCGCGTACGGCGGCTTCGCCCATCTCGCGGCGCAGTTCGGCGGTCATGCCGGGGGCGGGGGCTTCTTCGAGTACCTTCTGGTGGCGGCGCTGCACGGAGCAGTCGCGCTCGAACAGGTAGACGCCGTTGCCGTGGCTGTCGCAGAACACCTGAACCTCGACGTGACGCGGCTGGGTCAGGTACTTCTCGATCAGCATGCGGGTGTCGCCGAAGGCAGCCTGGGATTCGCGACGGCAGCCGTCCAGCGCAGCCTGGAACTGCTCGGGGGCTTCGACCACTCGCATGCCCTTGCCGCCGCCGCCAGCGCTGGCCTTGAGCAGCACCGGGTAGCCGATCTTGTCGGCTTCGGACTTGAGCAGGGCGTCGTCCTGGTCGTCGCCGTGGTAGCCCGGCACCAGCGGCACGCCGGCGTTGGCCATGCGCGCCTTGGCCGCGGACTTGTCGCCCATGGCGGCAATCGCCGAGGCGGGCGGGCCGACGAAGGTGATGCCGGCGGCGTCCAGCGCTTGAACGAAGGCGCCGTTCTCGGAGAGGAAGCCGTAGCCGGGGTGAATGGCGCCGGCGCCGGTGCGCTTGGCGGCCTCGACTACCGCTTCCACCTTGAGGTAGCTCTCGCGGGCGGCGGCAGGGCCCAGACGCACGGCCTCGTCGGCCTCGCGCACGTGGCGGGCGTTGGCGTCGGCATCAGAGTACACGGCCACGGTGCGCAGGCCCATGGCGCGGGCGGTGCGCATCACGCGGCAGGCGATCTCGCCACGGTTGGCGACCAGCAGGGTGTCGAAGGGCGTGGTGCGGGAATCGGTCTGGCTCATGAGCGGCGCTCCGAGGAATTCGTGTTGTCGTCGGCCCAGGCGGGGCGTCGCTTCTCGAAGAAGCTGGTCAGGCCTTCCTGACCTTCGGCGCTCACGCGCAGCTCGCTGATCACGCGGCAGGTGTGCTCACGGGTGGCCTTGCTGTCGGAGTCACGGGCCACTTCGGCCATTAGCGCCTTGGTGGCGCGCTGGGCCTGGGGCGAGCCGGCCAGCAGGGTGGAGATCATCGCTTCGACCGCCTCGTCGATGTGGTCGTGGCCGACGATCTGGTGGGCCAGGCCCAGCTCCAGCGCTTTGTCGGCGTCGATCACCTCGGCGGTGAGCGCGTAGCGGCGCATCTGGCGCGAGCCCAGGGCGCGCTGCACGTAGGGGCTGATTACCGCCGGGGAGAGGCCGATCTTGACCTCGGAGAGGCAGAACTTGGCCTTCTCTGATGCGATCACGATATCGCAGCAGGCGGCCAGGCCCACGGCACCGCCGAAGGCGGCACCCTGCACGCGGCACACGGTAGGACAGGGCAGGGTGTCCAGCCCGTGCATCAGCTGCGAGAGCTTGCGCGAATCGGCCAGGTTGCCCTCGAAGTCGTACTCCACCATGCGTTTCATCCAGCCGAGATCGGCCCCGGCGGAAAAGCTCTTGCCTTCGGAGCCCAGCACCACCACGCGTACCTCGCCGTGGCGGGCGGCGTCGTGGAGCTTGGCGAGGTGCTCGTTGAGCTCGGCGATCAGGCTGTCGTCGAAGGCGTTGTGCACGTCGGGGCGGTTCAGCGTCAGCCGGGCGACGCCGCGCTCGTCGATGCTTAGCTGAGAAAAGCTATCTGTATCAGTCATTTTTCGTGGCTCCCAAATCTCGTAAAGTATTCGAGCGAAGGCCAGACAAGGCAAAAAACGGCGAAAGAGCGGAGTTTAGGAGCCCTAAATGAGCATCTTGAGCCGTTTTTTAACGCAGTATGGGCGAGCGCAGACACTTTACGACTCACATCCGGAATACGCCGAACCGGGTGTCCTGAACCTCCGCGTTCATCGCCGCGGCGAGCGAGAGTCCCAGCACGTCGCGGGTCTGGGCCGGGTCGATCACGCCGTCGTCCCACAGGCGGGCGCTGGCGTAGTAGGGGTGGCCCTGGCGCTCGTACTGTTCGCGGGTGGGCTGCTTGAAGGCCTCTTCCTCTTCCGCGCTCCACTCGCGGCCTTCACGCTCGTACTGCTCGCGCTTGACCTGGGCCAGCACGCCGGCGGCTTGTTCGCCACCCATCACCGAGATACGCGCGTTGGGCCACATGAACAGCAGGTTGGGGTCGTAGGCGCGGCCGCACATGCCGTAGTTGCCGGCGCCGAAGCTGCCGCCGATCAGTACGGTGAACTTGGGTACCTTGGCGCAGGCCACGGCGGTGACGAGCTTGGCGCCGTGCTTGGCGATACCTTCGTGCTCGTACTTGGAGCCGACCATGAAGCCGGTGATGTTCTGCAGGAACACCAGCGGGATCTTGCGCTGGGCGCACAGCTCGATGAAGTGGGCACCTTTCACGGCGGATTCGGAGAACAGCACGCCATTGTTGGCGACGATGCCCACCGGGTAGCCGTGAATATGGGCGAAGCCGGTGACCAGGGTGTCGCCGTAGTAGCGCTTGAACTCGTCGAAGTCGGAGTCGTCGACGATGCGGCCGATCACCTCGCGCACGTCGAACGGCTTCTTGAGGTCGGTGCCGACGATGCCGTAGATCTCGCTGGGGTCCAGCCGCGGGGGCTTGGGCGCCTGCATCTTGAGCTGGCCGCGCTTCTGCCAGTTCAGCCGCGACACGCAGGCGCGGGCGAGCTGCAGGGCGTGGGCGTCGTTCTCGGCGTAGTGGTCGGCCACGCCGCTCTTCTTGGCGTGCACGTCGGCGCCGCCCAGGTCCTCGGCGCTGATGGTCTCGCCGGTGGCGGCCTTCACCAGCGGCGGGCCGCCGAGGAAGATGGTGCCCTGCTGCTTGACGATGATCGACTCGTCGGCCATGGCCGGTACGTAGGCGCCGCCGGCGGTGCAGGAGCCCATCACCACGGCGATCTGCGGGATGCCTTCGGCGGAGAGGGTGGCCTGGTTGTAGAAGATACGCCCGAAATGGTCGCGGTCGGGGAACACCTCGTCCTGGCGGGGCAGGAAGGCGCCGCCGGAGTCGACCAGGTAGATGCAGGGCAGGCGGTGCTTGCGGGCGATCTCCTGGGCGCGGATGTGCTTCTTCACCGTCAGCGGGTAGTAGGTGCCGCCCTTGACGGTGGCGTCGTTGGCGACGATGACGCACTCGACGCCCGAGACGCGGCCGATGCCGGTGACCACGCCGGCGGCGGGCACGTCGCTCTCGTAGACCTCATGGGCGGCCAGCGCCGAGAACTCGAGGAAAGGTGAGCCCTCGTCGATCAGGTGGTCGATGCGGTCGCGCACGAACAGCTTGCCGCGGCTCTCGTGGCGGGCGCGGGCTTTCTCGCCGCCGCCCTGGCTGATCGCCGCGGTCAGCTCGCGCAGCTTCATCACCTCGTGGCGCATGGCCTTGTCGTTGGCCTGGAAGCCGTCGCTGCGCGGATTGACCTGGGTATTCAGAATCGCCATCGGGGCTCCCCTTACTTGGATTCGTTGAACAACTCACGGCCGATCAGCATGCGGCGAATCTCGCTGGTGCCGGCGCCGATTTCGTAGAGCTTGGCGTCGCGCAGCAGGCGCCCGGTGGGGTACTCGTTGATGTAGCCGTTGCCGCCGAGCAGCTGGATGGCGTCCAGCGCCACCTGGGTGGCCTTTTCCGCGCAGTAGAGGATCACGCCGGCGGCGTCCTTGCGGGAAGTCTGGCCGCGATCGCAGGCCGCCGCCACCGCGTAGAGGTAGGCGCGGCAGGCATTCAGCGTGGTGTACATGTCGGCGATCTTGCCCTGTACCAGCTGGAACTCGCCGATGGACTGGTTGAACTGCTTGCGCTCGTGAACGTAGGGCACGACGACGTCCATGGCCGCCTGCATGATGCCGATGGGGCCGGCTGCGAGCACGGTGCGCTCGTAGTCCAGGCCGCTCATCAGTACGCGCACGCCCTTGCCCTCATCGCCCAGCACGTTCTCGGCCGGCACCTCGCAGTCCTGGAACACCAGCTCGCAGGTGTTGGAGCCGCGCATGCCCAGCTTGTCGAGCTTCTGTGCGGTGGAGAAGCCGGGCATGCCTTTCTCGATGATGAAGGCGGTGATGCCCTTGGAGCCGGCGTCCGGGTCGGTCTTGGCGTAGACCACCAGCACGTCGGCATCGGGGCCGTTGGTGATCCACATCTTGTTGCCGTTGAGGATGTACTTGTCACCCTCCTGGCGGGCGCGCAGCTTCATGGAGACCACGTCGGAACCGGCGCCCGGCTCGGACATGGCCAGCGCGCCGATGTGCTCGCCGCTGATCAGCTTGGGCAGGTACTTGGCCTTCTGCTCGGCATTGGCGTTGATCTTGAGCTGGTTCACGCACAGGTTGGAATGCGCGCCGTAGGAGAGACCCACCGAGGCGCTGGCCCGGGAGATCTCTTCCATGGCGATGCAGTGCGCCAGGTAGCCCATGCCGGTGCCGCCGTCCTCTTCCGGCACGGTGATGCCGAGCAGGCCCATGTCGCCGAACTTCTGCCACAGGTCATTGGGGAACTCGTTCTTCTCGTCGATCTCGGCGGCGCGCGGGGCGATCTCGTCGCGGGCGAAGGCGTTCACCTGATCGCGCAGCATGTTGAGTTCGTCGTCGAGGCCGAAGTCGAGGGGCTTGTAGGCGGTCAGCATGGCGGAACTCCCTGATGGTTGTGTCGTCGCTGGTGTTTCTGTCGCTAGCGCAGCTGTGCGTCAGGTGCGAAGCTGTCAGGTTGCACGAACCGCGCAGGCGCAGCTCGCATGGCTATTCACGAATGTTACTAGACTAGGCGAGGTTTACGTTAACGTAAAGTGCAGCCTTGGGGCGTTCTACGAATGTCGAAGAGGCAGGGACAAGGAAAGAAGAGGGTAGAGAGAAAAAAGCGAACGCCACCGGGGTTGCCGGTGGCGTAGAGAGTGAGGGACGACTCAGTTACCCAGCCACATGGCCAACTGATAGTAGATGGGGATACCCACGATCACGTTGAGCGGGAAGGTGAAACCGAGCGCTGCGAGCATGGCCAGGCCGATGTTGGCCTGAGGTATTGCCGTTCGCATGGCCGCCGGGGCGGCAATGTACGAGGCGCTGGCGGCCAGTGCCGTGAGAATCATCAGCGAGCCCATGGGCAGGCCCAGCATCAGGCCGACAGCAAGGCCGGCCATGGCCAGGAAGAACGGGGCCACCAGGGCGAAGGTGAGCAGGCGCCAGTGGTACCAGGGAATGGGTCGCAGGGTTTCCGCCGCGGTGAGGCCCATCTGCAGCAGGAACAGGGCGAGCACGGCATGGAAGGCGCCCATGAACAGTTCGGTCACGGCCGCACCTTCGCGCGGGCCGTACATGGCGCCGATCACCGCGCCGCCTGCCAGCAGGATGACGCCACGGTTGGTCAGGGTCTCGTGCCAGATGCCCTGGAACGCCTCGCTGGCTTCCTTGCCGGCATGGCGCCGGTAAAGTGCAATGGCCACCATGATCGCCGGCAGCTCCATCATCACCAGGTAGAGGGTGACCTCGGCGCCGATGGGCAGGGCGCGGCTTTCGGCAAAGGCCAGTGCCACGGCGAAGGTACCGGCACTTACCGAACCGTAGTGGGCGGCGATACTGGCGCTGTCGGCGGGAGAGAGACGTGCGAAGCGGCGCAGGATGGGCATCAGCGCCAGCGGAATCAGCGCGCCGAGGGCGGCGACGGAGAGCAGTTCGGGGATCAGCGACCAGCGCAGGTTACCGTACAGTGCCATGCCGCCCTTGAGGCCGATGGTCAGCATCAGCAGCAGGCTCAGCGTGTCATAGGCGGCCTTGGGGATGTTGAGGTCCGACTTGACCACCCCGGCGAGCAGGCCGAGCAGGAAGAACATGACGACAATGTCAGGCATATCTCTCTCTTCTTCTGTAACCGCAAATGGCAGAGTAGTCGCGGATTGTGCGCAGCGCCTGATATTGATTCCAATAGAATCTCGATGAGATTACTATAGGTGATTATCTATATGACGCGCTGCGGGGTCGCGCCATGAACGTTCGTCACCTTACTTTCCGCCTGCTTCAGGTCTATGTCGTGGTGGTACGAAGCGGCTCGGTCAGCGAGGCGGCGCGCCAGCTCCACCTGACCCAGCCTACCGTCTCGCAGCAGCTCAAGCGCTTGAGCGAAGCGGTGGGTGAGCCGCTGCTGCATATGCGTCGCGGGCGCTTGCTGCCCACCGAGGCAGGGCGGGAGCTCTACCGTGCCAGTCGTGAGGTACTGGGCCGCTTCGACGATTACCGGGACTACCTCGAGGCATTGCGAGGCGGTGAACGGGGGCGCTTCAGCATCGCCCTGGTCAACACCGCCCAGTACGTGCTGCCACGTTTGCTCGGTCCCTACAGCCAGGCATTTCCCGACGTCGACGTGACGCTGCACATCGGCAACCGCCGCCAGATGCTCACGCGCTTCGAGCGTCAGGACGACGACCTTTATGTGTTCAGCCATCCGCCCTCCCTGGTGCATGCCCTGGCCGGCCGCTTTTTGCGCAACCCGCTGGTGGTAGTGGCCCCTCAGGGGCACCCCCTGGCCAAGCGTGAGGCAATCGCCATGAACGAGCTGCTGGGGGAGCGCTTCCTGCTGCGCGAGCCTGGCTCGGCCACGCGCATGATGTTCGAGAGCTGGTTGCAGGAGCACGGCCTGTCGCTGGGGCCGACCCTGCAGATGGCCAGTAACGAGGCGATTCGCGTGGGCGTGGCCGCCGGCATGGGTCTGGCCGTGCTCTCCGAGCACGTGCTGCCGCCAGAGCACCCGGATATCGCCATCCTGCCGGTCACCGATTTCCCCATCGAGAGCCACTGGCAGTTCATCGTACGCCGCGACCGCCGCTTGCCTCACGCCGCCCAAGGCTTTCTGCGCTTCGCCTCGGGACATCTCGGCGAGTGCGTGCAACCGCGTTTCCTTGCCAATGAGCTGGCAAGGCTACTGGCGGATCTCGATCAGTAGTGTGTGATAAGAGGATTAGACATTGGTCGAGTATGGTTGCCATGCAAGGTTGGTGACAGGTTGGCCCTCTAGAGTGGGCACTGCCGGGGCGAGGCTCCGCAATAAACCAACAATGAGGGTGTACACGCCATGTTCGAAGGAATTTCACAGACCGGTCGGAAGATGCTCATGACCGGCACTCTGGCAGCCGTGCTGGCTTCACTCACGATGACAGCGCCCGTCGCGGCGGACGATTACCCTGATCGCCCCGTCGATATGGTGGTGGGCTTCGGTACCGGCGGCAGCGCCGACCGCATGGCGCGCGCCATGTCCAACTTCCTGTCCGAAGAACTCGAGACGCCCGTGCGCGTGACCAACCGCCCGGGAGCAGGCACCCAGGTTTCCGCCAACTACATTCTGTCGCGGCCGGACGACGGCTACACCGTTTACGCTTCCACCTTTGCGCCGTACCTGACCAACACCATCCTGACCGGTGGGGCGTCCTACGCCATCGACGACTTCTCGTTCGTCAACTTCCAGTGGTTCGATCTCGACCTGATAGCCGCCAACAAGGACAGCGGCTTCGAGGACCTGCCTTCGCTGCTGGAGGAAATCCGCGACAACCCCGGCCAGGTGCGTGGCTCGGTAGTGCAGGGCTCGGCGGGCCACTTGATGGTTCGGCTGCTGCTCGATGAGGCTGGCATTCCCCAGGACAACCTAAATCTGGTGACCTACAACAGCGGCGGCGAGGCGCGTTCCGCGGTGGCCGGTGGCCAGGTGCACTTCACCTCGATCAGCGCCGAGGGCAGCGAGGGCATCCGTGAGTTCCTCACGCCGCTGGCCGTCGTCAACGACGAGCGCATCGACCAGTGGGACGCTCCGCCCATCAACGAGGCGCTCGAGCCGATGGGTCTCGAAGTACCGGTGCTCCAGGGCTCGATGCGCGGCTTCGCCGTCAGCAGCGAAATGGAGCGCCAGTATCCCGAGCGCTTCGAGGCGCTCTCCGAGGCGATCCAGAACACCCTGGCGCGCAAGGATGTCCAGGATCATCTCTCCGCCAACGACATCGGTGGCGTCTGGATCGGCCCCGAGCGCGCCAACGAGCTGATGCAGGCCAACTACGAAGTGTTCGAGAAGTACGCTCACCTGCTGAAGTGATCCCTGCCGCATGACGCGGCCCCGGCCAGCCATGGTCGGGGCTGCCTGGAGTCGTCTCATGACCACCCATAAACGCGACTATGGGGACCTGCTGGTCCTCATGGCTCTGGCCGGCTTTACCTTGTGGTACCTGATGGATGCCATTCGGGTCTCGTCGGCCATACAGAATCTCCTGCTGATCCTGCCCTTGTCTCTCGTGGTGCTGGCCATCGTGCTGCTGGAGGTGGCCATTCGCCTGAAGCAGGGCACCCTGCTCACCCGTCCGGATGACGGTGGGGAGCCGCTGCATCGCACGCTGCCGGTAGTGGGGCTGTTTGCCGCCTATGTCATCTCGCTGGAAACCCTGGGCTTCGATGTGGCCACGGTGCTGTTCGTTGCCCTGTTCCTGCTGCTCAAGGGCGAGCGCAACTGGCTACTGCTGGGCGGCTACAGTCTGGCCTTTGGCTTCGGCACGGCGTTCTTCTTCGCCGAGATGCTGCCTTATCCCATGCACATGCTGGTCCTGCCGGACTGAGGGAGCGACACCATGATCGATCTAGCTGCGGTTGAGCAGGCGCTCGCGCTGCTCTTCACCAATTTCAGCCCCTGGATGGTGGTCGTACCGGGCATCATCATCGGCCTGATCTTCGGGGCCACGCCGGGCCTGCAGATCTCCATGGCCATGGCGATCTTCCTGCCCATGACACTGTACATGGACTTCGTGCAGGCCATGCTCTTCCTCACGGCCATCTTCACCGGTGGCTCCTTCGGCAGTGGCATTCCGGCCATCCTGATGAACATTCCCGGGACCTCCTCGGCCATTGCCACTGCTTTCGACGGCTATCCCATGGCGCGCCAGGGCAAGCACAACCAGGCGCTGGGCGTGGCGCTGGCCTCATCCGTCATCGGCGTGCTGATGGGTTACCTGATCCTGTTCCTGATGATCCAGCCGCTCTCCTTCATGGTGCTGAAGCTGGGGCCGGCGGAGATGTTCGCCGTCATCCTGTGGGGCATGACGCTGATCGCCACCCTGCGGGGCGAGCATATGCTGAAGGGGCTGATGGCCGGTTTCGTCGGCATGCTGGTGGGCACCATCGGTTTCAACGAGCTGGGCATGGCCAGGGGCACCATGGGGCAGACCTTCCTGCTCGACGGGGTGCCGGTCATCCCCGCGATGATGGGCATGTTCGCGGCTTCGGAGCTGTTCAAGCTGGCCAACAAGGGCTACATCGTCGAATCGGAAGCATCGCGCAAGGTCAAGATCTCGGAAATCTTCCAGGGCTTCAAGATGGCCGTGACGTATCCCTGGGTACTGATCCGGGGTGGCTTCATCGGCGTGTTCGTCGGCGCCGTGCCGGGGGTGGGCTCATCGGTATCCAACCTGCTCTCCTATGTGGAGACCCAGCGCCGCGACAAGGACCCGAGTTCGTTCGGCAAGGGCAACCCCAAGGGCGTGGTGGCCTCCGAATCGGCCAACAGCACCTCCGAGGCGGGCTCCATGGCGACACTGCTGGCCCTGGGCATTCCCGGCGGGGGCGCCACGGCGGTGATGCTGGCGGCTTTCGCCATGCACAACATCACCGGTGGGCCGCAGTTCATCCGTCAGCAGACGGATGTGGTCTACGCCATCATCTTCGCCAACTTCGCCCAGGTGTTCCTGCTGATGGTGATCGGGCTGCTGTTCATCCCGCTGCTGGCCAACATCGTCAAGGTGCCGATGCGCTACCTGATTCCCTCGGTGCTTGTGCTGGCGGTGATGGGCTCCTTCGGCTTGACCGGCAACATGACCGGGCCCGCCACGGTGCTGATCTTTGCGGTGGTCGGCTGGCTGCTGCGCCATTACGGCTATTCGGTGCCTGCCGCCGTCATCGGCATGCTGCTGGGGGCCATGGCGGAAAAGTCGCTGCTGCACTCCTACCAGATCAGCGGCGGCAACCTGGCCTACGTGCTGGAACGGCCGGTAACGCTGATCATCCTGGCCTTGCTGCTCATCTCGCTGTTCGGTCAGCACCTGGTGAACTGGTTCCGGCGGCGCCGCCAGCCGCTCGGCGCCTGAGCGATGGGGCTGCGTACCGTTTCGACGTTGTCGATCGGGGCTCTGGGTGGCGCTGTCGCCACCCTGGTCTCGTTGCCCATGGCCTGGATGCTGGGGCCGCTGTTCGCGGTGCTGATCGCTTCATTGGCCGGCGTAAGAGCGGGTATCGACAAGCGGCTGCATCGCGGTTCCATCGCCATGCTGGGGCTGTTCATCGGTAACCGCATCGAGCTGGGCGAGCTGTCGCACCTGCTGGAGTGGTATCCCAGCGTGCTGGCCATGCTGGCATACATGGGCTTGATGCTGGCCGGCGGCGCCTGGCTGTTCTCCAGCAGCGGGATGAGTCGGCTGAGCGCCGTGTTCTGCTCCTTCCCGGGCAGCATGAATGCCACGGTGATCCTGGCCGAGCGTCTGGGCGTGGACATCCGCTGGATTGCCATCACCCACGCCATGCGTCTGGTCATCGTGGTGGCATCGGCGGCCTTTATGGCCAGTTACCTGGCCGGTGGCATTGCCTTGGGTGAGGGCAACGGCGTGAGCTGGGCGGGCGTCTCACTGCTGTTGCTGGCACCTGCTTCCTGGTGGCTGGGCCGGCTGCTGCGCTTTCCGCTGCCGGAGTTCCTGGGGCCCATGGCCGTAGGGGTGGTGCTGGCGAGCCTGGGCCATGGGGTGGCGCTACCCGATGTGCTGCTGGTGGCCACCTTTCTGGTGCTGGGTAGCTCGGTGGGCGCGCGCTTTGCCGGCACGCCTTGGCAGCGGGTCGTCCAGGTGGGGCGTTACGGGCTGCTGTTCGGGCTTTATGCCGTGTTGATGGCGGTGGCCACCGCCTGGCTGTTGGCGAGCTTCACGACGCACTCCTTCACGGCGGCGCTGCTGGCGCTGCTACCGGGCGGTGTCGGGGAGATGGCGGTGATCGCGGTGGCGCTGGACGTCGACCCGCTCTACGTGGTGTCGCACCATGTGCTGCGCCTGCTGCTGCTGATTCTGGCGACACCGGCGATCATTTCACTGGGCAGGTGGCTGGGGGAAGGTCACCGTCACCGTTAGCCCTTGCCCCGGTGGGCTGTCGAGTGCCAGCGTGGCGCCGTGGGCGCGGGCGATCTCGTCGACGATGGCCAGGCCAAGCCCACTGCCCGGCGTTTCTGGGCTGGCGCGGTAGAAGCGCTCGGTCAGTCTGGCAAGCTGCTCCGGGCTCACGCCGATCCCGTCATCGCTGACCCGCAGCTGCACCGCTCCCTCGTTGCGGGAAACCCGTACGTAGATGGTGCCGCGATAGGGCTGGGCGCCGCCGGCATGCTGGCTGGCGTTCTCGACCAGGTTCTGGGTCAGCCAGCGCAGCATCACGCTGTCTGCCATGACCAGGCAGCCGCTCTCCCGTTCGCAGAACTCGAGCTCCTGACCGCGCTGGTAGATCCGTGAAATCGAATCGGCGCATGCCACCCGGCTCAGCTCGGCGAGGTCGGCGATGGCCATGGCGGAAGTATCCACCAGCTCGTGGCGCGCCTTGGCCAGGGTGAGCAGCTGCTGCACCGTGTAGCCTGCGCTCTCGGCGATACGCCCGATCTCCTCCAGGCTGTTCCTGGCTCGCGGGTCGATGGACTGGCGGGAGGTGAGCTCCGCCAGGGCGCGAATCTCCGAAATGGGCGTGCGCAACTGGTGCGATACATCGGCATTGAACTGCTGGGTGTTGTGAATGCTCTGGCGCATTCGCATCATCAGGCCATTGATGCTGGCGACGAGCGTCGAGACTTCCCTGGGCACTTCGGCTTCGATCGGCTCGAGGTCGTTCTGCGAACGGCGGCGCAGCGAGCGGCTGATCGAGCGTAGCGGGGCCAGGCCGCGATGAATGGCGAGCAGGGCGATGGTGACGGCCAGCAGGCCGCCGATGGCGATCAGCACCGAGAGCGTGAGCAGAAACTCGTTGATCATGTTCTGCCTGGCTTCGGTCGACTCGGCCACGATCACTTCGATCTGGCCGCTGCGGGTGGAGCGCACCACGGGGAAGGTGGTAGCCACGGCACGCAGCGTATTGCCGGCGTAACGGGTGTCGTAGAACAGCGGCTCGTCGAGGTCGCCCGGCGGGTCTGCCAGACCGTCGAAGCCCGCCAGCATGTTGCCCTCGGCATCGCGTATCCGATAGAAGATCTTGCCATCGCCGCGGCTGCCCAGGGTGCTGATGCTGAAGTAATGCATGTTGATGCGCAGCTCGCCGTCCACCGAATAGATGCGTCGCTCCAGGCGCTCCGCGGCGTTGAGCAGCATGTCGTCGAAGGTCTCGGTGATCTGGTGGGAGAGCACGTAATAGCTAGTGGCGAGGGTCAGCAGGCCGACCAGAGTAAAGGGCAGGCCGATCCACAGCAGCAGGCGGGAGCGAATGGAAGTCATGTCAGTTGGACTTGGTGTCGAGCAGGTAGCCGAGGCCGCGTACGGTACGCAGTTGGATTCCATCGCCCAGTTTCTTGCGCAGGCGCGAGATGTAGGTCTCGATGGCGCTGGGGGAGACGACATCGTCCAGGTCCGATAGCCGGTCGATCAGCTGCGCCTTGCTCACCAGGCGCCCCTGATTGATCAGCAGATATTCGAGTACCTCGCGCTCACGCCGGTGTAGCGTGACCGGCTGGCCAGCGACCAGTACGGCCGGGCTGCCGGAAGGCAGCTCGATGTCACCGCACTGCAGGCTGTTCTCGCCGAACTGCTTCGCCCGGCGCACCAGCGCCTTCGCCCGTGCCACCACCTCCACCAGCGAGAAGGGTTTGGCCAGGTAGTCGTCGGCACCTTCCTCCAGGCCGAGCACGCGCTGGTCCAGGGCGTCCCGCGCCGAGATGATCAGCACGGGAGTATTGTCGTGCCGGCTGCGCAGGCGGCGCAGCAGATGGATGCCGTCCAGCTCGGGCAGGCCAAGGTCCAGCAGGATCAGATCGAAGGAGAGCGTCTGCAGCAGGTGCTCGGCGCTGCGACCGTCGCCGCAGGTCTCCACCTGGAAGCCCGCCTCGCCGAGGAAAGTGGCGATGGAGGTGGCCAGGTTCGGGTTGTCTTCGATGACCAGGGCTTTCACGTGGCATTCCGGGTTTAAGTCTGCGGAATGTGGATGATAAAGGATCCCGAGGCTCAGCGCTGTTCCGAGTGGGCGCGGTCGAGGGTAAGAAGCCCCAGCCGCTCACCCCGAGCGGCTGGGCCTTTGCGTTTGCAGTGTTCAAGCAAAACTGCCCTGGTGCGTTTTTACCTTGGCCAGCCAGGCGGCCAGGTGGGCGCTGAGTTCGGCGGCGTCGTCATCGGCGCCGTGGATAGCGCCCGACTTGCGCCTTCGCATGAAGGGCAGGCCCATGGCGTAGAGGCCGGGGGCCACCACGCCGCCTTCGTGGCGCAGGCGTCCACGGGTATCGAACACCGGTACCTGGAGCCAGCGGAAGTCGGGACGAAAGCCGGTGGCCCAGAGCACCGTCTTGATATCACCGGCAGCCAGGTCGAGGCCCAGGCAAGGCCGCGGCGGCACCCGGGTGGGTGCCGGGCGCTCCGGGGCGGGCAGGGTGCCGTGCCAGCCATGGGCGATGGCCCAGGCGTCCAGGTTATCGAGCAGCCGCGACAGCTTGAGATCCGCCGCGGTGCAGTGAACGGCCAGCGAGCCCGAGAACTGCAGCCGGGTGCCGGCAAGGCCGGCCAGACGCCCCACCAGGCGCACGCCACGCTCGCCCAGGGCGTTGAGGTCCAGATCCTCGGACGTGGCGTTGCCCGGCAGCTGCGGCGAAGGCTGGCGACGGGCGCGGGCGAGATCTTCCACCTCGTCGAAGCGCTGATCGAGCAGGCCGGCATGCTCCAGCCACCATTGAATGTCACGGCCGCGGTAGCGCCGCGGCAGGCGCAGGTGCTGCCCCACGGCCAGGGTCACGGGTCGACCGCTGCGCTGAAGCTCGTCGGCCAGCTGTACGCCGGTGGCCGAGGCGCCTACCACCAGCACGCCGCCTTCTGGCAGCTGACCCGGGTGACGGTAGGCATGTGGCGTCAGGCTCATGATCGATGGTGGCAGGGCTGCCGCCATGGCAGGCACGACAGGAAGCTGGCAGGCGCCGGTGGCGATGATCGCCGCGCGGCAGCGCCATTCGCTCCGGTTGGTGATGATCCGGTAGCCTCCCTCCACCTGGCGCAGTGCGAGCACTTCGGTCGCAGTATGCAGCGGGGCCGAAAGGCCCCGTGCATAGTCATCGAGAAAGGCGATCAGCTCCGGCATGCTCATGAAGCCTTCCGGCTCCGGCCCGGTGTAGGCGTGCCCGGGCAGGCGGCACTGCCAGTTGGGCGTGAGCAGACGTAGCGACTCCCAGCGCTCGTGGCGCCAGGCGTTAGCGACCTCGCCGCGTTCCAGAATCACGTGATCGATGCCGCGCCCGGCCAGGTGATGGCTCATGGCGAGCCCGGCGTGCCCGGCGCCGATGACAACGGCGGTGACGGTCTTCATTTCAGCTCGACCTTCACATGGGTGGGGTTGGTCAACAGGTCGTACACGGCCGAACGCTTCTGCGACTGGGCGACCAGCGCCTCGATATCCGCACGGCTGGCATCGGCGTCGATCTCGAACGTCACGCGGATATCGTCGAAGCCGTTGCGCACCTCGGGATCCATGCCGAGGATGCCCTGGATGTCCATGTCGCCCTCCACCATGGCCTTGACCGAGCGCAGCTGGATGCCGCGATGCTGGGCCACGGCAGCGACACCGGCGGTCAGGCAGGCAGCCAGTCCGACCAACACGTACTCCACCGGAGTGGGGCCCTGGTCCTCGGCGGCGAACACTTCAGGGTGGTCCGCCTGGTAGGTGAAGCGTGAGCGATGATGCTGGGTTTCGCCGAGGCCGTGGAAGTCCTCGACGACGATCTGGCTGTGAGTGCCGCGAATCCAGTCGCAGTGAGCGCGCCAGGTGAAGCGGGCGGCCGCCGGCGCCTGGGCCAGCGCTTCGCGGGCGCCCAGCAGGGCGGTGACGTTGACGCCGTTATCGATCGGTTGAGTAGTGGTGTGCATGGAGCTCTCCTCGCATTGTTTTCTCGTCGTGGGGTGACCGTCAGCGGTCAGGAACGAGATTCGGTGGGGCACGTGAGACCCAGCGTGGGAGAGGGCGTGGTTTTTCAGGGCTGCGCCGTGGTATCGGCCGGTGCGATACGTTGAAAGGCCCAGATGCGGCTGAGCGGCATACCGGCCTGATGCTGGGCCAGGCGTACCGATTCGGCATCGGGTGCTTGATAGAGGCAGTGCATGTGCCTCCGGTCGAGGGAGAAGTAGCTGAGCAGGAAACGCACGTGATGGTTGGACAGGCAGGCGGCCCCGGCATTTTCCAGCGCCTGGATCGCCTCGAAGGTGACGGGGGCGGCGAAGTGGCGCTCGACCAGGACATTGGCGGCCGCCAAATCCGCGACTTTCAGGCCTGGTGCAGCATGCACGGTACCGCCCCACAGTGAACTGACGTCGGCACCTGCCTGGCGTAGACCGATACGCGCCGATTCCACGTCGGGCGCCTGAAAATGACAGACCAGGCGTTGCCCATCTCGTGCCAGCAGGCTTTCCTGCCATTTGAGCCGATACAGATCGAAGCACGGCTGTCCTTCCAAGGTCAGCGCAAGCACCACCTTCGATCCGAGAGGCCGCGGGAGGCGGCGCTCCAGAAACACGTCGATCATGTCTCGTCCTCGGCGGCAGGTTGTGCCAACAGCGTGCGACAGCGGCGCCTGACCCAGGCGGCGATGGGCTCCTGTAGCAAGGCTTCGGCGGTGCGGGCATGCTCACGCCGATGGTCCTCGTCACCCAGGCGGCGGGCGCATTCGGCCAGCAGGGCGTGGGCCAGCAGCTGCTCGCTGCGACGTTCGAGCACACGGGCATGCTCCAGGGCCTCGCCGGCGCGCTGCCTGGCTGTTTCGGTTCGAGCGCGGGCCAGGTCGAGCCGTGCCGCCTGTAGCAGCAGCGTGGCCAGGCGATGGCGGGCATCGGCGTGGCGCAGAGTGACGAGTGCGACGCCGAAGGGAGCGGAGTCGTCCTCGAGAGCATACGTACACAGGGCCGCGGCGGCGTCTGCGTAAGGCGCCTCGCTGCCGTCGCGCAGGCGTTTGCCGAGTTCCTGCAGCTGAGCACAGCGCTCTTGGGCCTCTTGATAATCGTCTCGCTCCAGGTCGATCAGCAGCAGCGACTCCTGGGCCTGGAACTCGCCCAGTCGGTCGCCCATGGCCTTGCACAGGGTACGCGCCTCGCGAAAGTAGCCCGCTGCCTTGTCGAAGCGATCCTCATGCAGGCTGAGCAGGCCTTGGGCCAGGGGAATGGCGGGATAACCGATGTGCTGCCGAGTGGCCAGTTCGCGTGCCTGCTCGAGCAGTTCGGCCGCCTGGTCAAGGTCGCGCTCCAGCATGGCCAGGCAGCGCGCGGTTTCCGCCATGGCGATGACCTGCTCGCGGTCGTCGCCGCAGCGGGTTGCGCGCTCCGCCTGGAGAGCCTGCTCATGAGCGTCGCTCCACTGGCCGTGAGCCCAACGGATATGGCTGGCCAGCTGATAGCCGAGCCGGGCGTGGGCGAGGGCACCGTGTTCCAGCGCCTGCTCGGCAAGTGCCACCACTGCGCCGGCGCCGGCCTCCCAATCTGCCAGGGGGGCGGCACTGTAGAGAACGTCGTGCAGTTCGAGGGCGAGGCAGACACGCCGGGTGCCGGTCATGCCATCGGTCAGCGCCAGGCCCTGCTGGGCGAATCGCTGGGCTTCCTCGTTGGCGCAATTGCGCAGACAGAAGCGTCCGGCTTCGATCATGGCCCGGGCTGCCTGGTCGAGGTCTCCACTGGCCAGTGCGTGATGTACCAGGCAATTGGCCTGTTGCATGTCGTTGAGGGGGCTTGCGGCCAGCCATTCGGCGATGCGCCGATGCATGGTCTGGCGGCGTACCGGGGAAATGGCATCGTACAGCTCGTCGGCCATGGCGCTGTGCATGAAGCGCAGGCCTTGAGCGCCGATGGAGAGCCACTGGTGGCGCTCGGCCACTTCCAGGGCGATACCGAGACGATTGGTATCGAGCCCCGAGACCTGACTCAGAGTAGTGAAATCAGCGTCAGGCGCCAACAGCGCTGCCCAGCGCATCACTTCCAGGGTGTCGCCTGTCAGGTCCGGGTGGATGCCCACCGGCACCGTGGTGTTAGGGATCGCACTGGCGACGTTCTCTAGTAGGGGCGTCGGCGAGAACTTCGTCTCCCGCCAGGCACGCAGCAACTGACCGTTGAGCGGCAGCCCCGCCTCGCGGATGAGCCGCACGCCCAGTTGTAGTTGCTGTTCGGCCTCGCGCGGACGACGCAGTGCCAGCAGCAAACGCACCAGCTGCGCACGCGCCGTCTCATTGAAGGGAGCCAGGCGTACCCAGGCATGAGCATGAGGCAGGGCGTGCTGCGGAGAGTCGGCGAGACGTTCGACCAGGGTCGTCAGCAGGGTCGTCTGGGCGCGTATGGCAGCTTCGCGTTCGGCCAGGCACCAGCCGTGGAAGTCGTGAAAACGGTCCAGCTCCAGCCCCTCGAGAAAGGGACCACGGTAGCGGGTGGCAGTATGCTCGAGCGCTTCGATGTCGGCCTCTGCCAGGTCAGCGTTGCATAACGTATGCAGGCCGGCCACATCGATATCGATGTCGGAGGTATCCAGGCTCACGCCAAGCCGGTCGGCTCGCAGTCGTAGCCGACCCGGTGTATCCACCAGTCGGCGTAACTTCGACAGGCTCCAGCGCAGCGAGCCTCGGGGATCGTCGGGAAGCTCCCACAAGAGATCGCAAAGGTGCTCACGGCTAAGGGGGCGTGAATGACGGGCCAGGTACGCAAGCAGGGCACGGGTCTTGCGCGAGGGCGGCAGCGACAATACCTGCCCGTCCCGAATGACTTCGAGATCGCCAAGCAGGTTGAGGGTCAGCGTGTTCATGTCCGGACCCGGTGATGTCACGCTAGCAGTATAGTCGCCGATCGCGCCGGGCTGGCCTGTCATTTCATGGCCTTCTTCAAGTCCGCTGCCAGAAAAAACCACGCTGGCTCACACGCCGGCTTCCTCGGCATGGGGCGAAGCTGTCGGCATGATCATCCGAGGAGACTCACCATGACCCGCTACGCCAGCATTCTGGATACCATCGGCCGCACCCCGCTGGTGCGACTCGCCCGGCTTGCGCCGCCGACGGTGAACGTGCACGTGAAGGTGGAGGCCTTCAATCCCATGGGCTCGGTCAAGGACCGCATGGCGCTGGCGGTGATCGAGGCAGCCGAGCGAAGCGGTGACCTGCGTCCGGGCCAGACGGTGATCGAGGCCACCAGCGGCAACACCGGCATCGGCCTGGCCATGGTCTGCGCCCGCAAGGGCTACCCGCTGGTGGTGACCATGGCGGAAAGCTTCAGCCTGGAGCGGCGCCGGCTGCTGCGTTTCCTCGGTGCCCGCGTGGTGCTCACGCCGGCCGCCGAGAAGGGCAGCGGCATGCTGGCCAAGGCAATCGAACTGGCAGAGAAGCACGGCTACTTCCTGTGCCGCCAGTTCGAGAACGAAGCCAACGCCGAGGTGCACAGCCGCACCACGGCACGGGAGATACTCGACGACATGCAGGGCGAGCCGATTCATGCCTGGGTCAGCGGCTTCGGCACCGGTGGCACGCTCAAGGGCGTGTCCCGGGTGCTCAAGGCGGCCGATCCGCGTATTCGCATCGTCGTTGCCGAGCCCGACAACGCCCCGCTGCTGGGCAGCGGCGAGGCGCAGCCGGCAGGCGTCAGCCATCCGCGCTTCCGTCCGCACCTGATGCAGGGCTGGAGCCCCGACTTCATCTCGCCGCTGACCCAGCAGGCGGTAGCTGCCGGCATGGTGGACGAGATCGTGCCGGTGGCCGGGGAGGAAGCCCTGCGGCTGGCCCGTGAGCTGGCTCGCAAGGAGGGTATCTTCGTTGGCATCTCGGCCGGCGCGACCCTGGCTGCGGCACTGGCGGTGGCCCGGCGAGCGCCGGCCGGCAGCCATATCGTCTGCATGCTGCCCGACACCGGTGAGCGCTACCAGTCCACCCCGCTGTTCGAGGGCATCGAGGACGAGATGAACGAGGAGGAGCTGGCCCTGTCGCGCTCAACGCCCGGCTGTCGTTTCGATGTGCCCGCGCCACGTCCGGCGGCCGTCCCCGCAGCGACGGCCATACAGCCGGTGGCTACGGCGTACGATGTCGAGGCCGAGCGATGCCTGGAGGCGTGCCTGGCCCAGGCGCCGGTGGTGATGTTCTCCCTTGCCTGGTGCGAGTTCTGCTGGGCGGCGCGCAAGCTGTTCGCCCGGTTGGGGGTCGACTACCTGAGCGTGGATCTCGATTCGCCCGCCTATCAGGCCGACGACATGGGCGTGCGCCTGCGCCCGGTGCTGGCGCGGCGTTGCGGAGCGCCGACCATCCCGCAGATCTTCATCGGTGGCGAGCCCCTCGGCGGCTGCGGCGAGCTGTTCGAGGCATGGCACGACGGCAGCCTGGGGCGGCGACTCGCCGCCTGCAGTGTCGCATACGACGCCGAGGCCATCATCGACACCGAGCTGCTGCTGCCGGCCTGGCTGCATCCACGCTCCGCCACGGCCTGAGGGAGAGAGCCATGAGCTATATCGCAACGACGCCACCCGAGCAGGCCGAAGGCGAGGTCCTGGACATGTATCAGCGCCAGCTGGCGCACTTCGGCTACCTGCCCAACTATGCCCGGGTGTTCTGCCATCGCCCCGAGGTGATGAAGGCCTGGGCGACGCTGATCGCCACCGTCCGCCGCCCCATGGAGGCGCGCCGCTACGAACTGGTGACCGTTGCCGCCGCCCGGGCCCTGGGCAACTCCTACTGCTCGTTGGCCCATGCCAAGTTCCTCTCGGACCTGGTGGGCATGGCGGCCACCCAGTCCATGCTACTCGGAGAGGAAGGCGCGCCCGACCCGACCGAGCGCGATATCATGGCCTTTGCCGCCAAGGTGGCCTGCCGCGCTCAGGAGGTCGGCGGCGAGGATATCGAAACACTGCGCGCCCATGGGCTTGGCGACGACGAAATATTCGACATTGTTGCCGTGGTCGCCGGGCGCGCCTTCTTCACGCGTATTCTCGACGGCTTGGGGGCCGAACCCGATGCCGCCTACCGCGAGCTGCCCACCGAGCTGAGTAAAGCGCTTTGCGTGGGCAGACCGATAGCGTCGCCCAGTGTCTCAACCACGGCTTCGATCGCCTGCGGATCGATCCCGGTGCCGGGGCCAGAACACCAGGCGGAGTGCACGATGGCGGTAAGTTCCTTGACGCCACCCTCGGCCACCGGCAAGTGACCGGAGAGTACGGTGGTCGGCGCCAGGCGCTCCAGGCCATGCAGTGCGCGGCCCAGGGCAGCGCGATCGGCCGTGGCCAGCCAGGGAGCATCGATCGCTGACCAGGCCACCAGGCCATCCCGTAGCGTGGAGGTCGCAATCTCCCTTACGCTCTCGGCCGGCTGAGGAAGCAGGGCGCCGAAGCTGTCGGCGGCAAACAGGGTTCGCGAGCGAGTATCGAAGAAGCCGAGGGTTTCCGGTGCGTCGTAGTAAGGCGGACGCAGCGGAACCAGCTCGCGATCTCCCAGCGTGAGTCGTGCACCGGGCTCCAGCAGGTGCACGCGACTGACGTCGAGGCCGAGCAGCCCCATCTTGCCCATGCCGAGGAAACTGGTCACGACCCTTGCGCTGGGCGCGCGCTCCAGGATGCGGGCCAGATTGCCGATATGGTCGGCATCGGTATGGCTCAGCCAGATCCAGCGCAGGTCGGTGAGGTCGATTTCCGCCTCGAGGGCATCGAGGAACGAGTCGCCGAGTGCGGCCAGTCCGGTGTCGACCAGAACCGGCTCACTCCCCTTGTGCAGGAAAGCGTTGATCGCCAAGCCTCCCATGCCGGGCAATGGCAGGAAGGCGGGCAATACATGCCAGTCGCTCCCGGCCTCGAGGGTGTGCAGCATCGTTGGGTTGTTGTCGTGGCTCATGGTGGCCTCCGCTGGGCTCTCATTTTCAGTGAACACCGTTGTTCACATCGAGAGTGATAAGCCCGGCGGAGCCGCTTGTCAAGATTTGAATAAACATGTATGTTCATTGAATGACAAAGACACGCCGTTATACCCAGCGCAAGCGCGCCGCCGACCGTGAAGAGACCCGCCTGCGTATCGTCGAGGCGGCGATGGCACTGCACGAGGAGATCGGGCCAAGCGACACGACTATCAGCGCCATCGCCCAGCGGGCGGGCGTCCAGCGCCTGACCGTCTATCGCCATTTCCCCGACGAAACTGCGGTATTCGAGGCGTGCACCAGCCATTGGCTCGAGCTGAACCCACCGCCGGTGCCAACTGCCTGGGAGGCCTGCGAAGGCGACGATGAGCGGGTGTATGCGGCGCTGCTGGCCTTTTATCGCTACTACCGGGGTACCCAGCGCATGTGGCAGGGTGCACATCGCGATGAGCCGAAGGTACCGGCGATCCAGGGGCCCATGGCGGAGTTCCGCGCTTATCTGCATGGGGTCGGCGAGGAAATTGGCAAAAGCTGCGCGGCGGGCGGGGATTCACGCCTGACGATCACGTTGCAGCATGCCCTGGCTTTCACCACCTGGGCCTCGCTGGAGTCGTTGGGACTCGATGACGAGGCCAAGGCGGATTTGGCGCTGGCATGGGTGCAGGGGCTAGAACGCTGAAACGTCTCCCGGCATTTTTCATGTAGGTGAGCGACTGAGCTATTGCATCGGCTGGCCGCTACGGAGAAGGAGGAGATGCCGTGAGCGAATATACGGATTCGCTGCGCGACGTGTTCGAGCTGTTCGGTCCCATCACCGCGCGGCGCATGTTTGGCGGCCACGGCATCTATCATGATGGCCTGATGTTCGCACTGGTGGCCGACGAAACACTCTATCTCAAGGTCGATGCGCACAACCTTGGCGACTTCGAGCGCGAGGGACTCGAGCCGTTCGAGTACGACAAGGGCGGCAGGCTGGTGCAGATGTCCTACTACCAGGCGCCGGAGGAGCTGTTCGAGGACCGCGAGCTGGCCGCAGCCTGGGCACGCCGCTCCTTCGAGGCCGCCCTACGCGCTCAGGCGGGCAAGCGCAAGACGAAACCCTGAGGCCCGGCCGGTGACGTTCAGATGGTGGGCGGCCCCTTGAGCTCGACGGTGTTGCCTTCGGGGTCTTCGAGGTAGAGCGAGGGGCCTGTGCCCTCGGCGCCGTAGCGTTGCATGAGCTCTCCGGCCTCGATGCCGTGCGTGGCCAGATGTCGGCGAATCGCCACCTCGTCGAAGGGTTCCAGGCGCAGGCAGAAGTGATCGAGATTGCGCCCCTCGCGGCTCGGGGCGGCGCCGCCACGCTGCCCCAGCGGGCCTGTCACGGGGACCAGGTCGATCAGGCTGCGTCCGGCGCGCAGTTGGATCAGGCCGATCTCTTCCTGACGCTTCTCCACCGTGCAGCCGAGCACGTCGCAGTAGAAGGCGAGCATGGCGTCGGTGTCGCGGATGCGCAGCACCAGATGATCGATTCCTTGGATAGGCAGCATGCTTTCCCGCTTCTCATGAGGAGCCCATCGACACTATGGCTCAGGCGGTCGGCAGGCTCCAGCGCTTGAGTCACTTCCACCTGCCGCGCCCTCGCTCCGGTACCATGCGGCCGAAGTAGAGCAGGCCGAAGATCAGCCAGGCGACGGTCAGCACCAGGGCCAAACCCAGGATGGCGGGGGCGCCGAATTGGGCGATGAGCGGCAGCGATGCCGCGGTGAAGAGCCCGCCGCCGACCACCGGTTCGAACATCAGCTGCTTGTAGCCGAAGCTTTCGAAGGCGCCGGAGCGGTTCTTGGGGTCGGCCATCCGCATCAGCAGCAAGCCGGTGACGGTCACCCCCATGGACTGGCCGAAGTCGCCGATGCCGCGCTCGAACCAGTTCTCGGGGATTACCCGCGGGGCGATCACGATCAGAACGAACAGCGACCAACCGATGCCCGCCAGGGCCAGCAGCAGGAACGGAATGAAGTGCTCGCCCAGGGCGGTGAGCGACAGGGTGGCCAGCGCCGCGACGATGGTGAAGTCGAGGGCGGTGCCGGCGATGCGTGCCATGGTGCGGCTGGAGACGTGGGGTTCGAGGCCGAAGCGCGTCACGCTCAGCTGCACGATCACGCCGCCGATCATGGCGATGGGGAACAGCGGCACGTGGGCGAGGATTTCCAGGCCGTCGTTGCGGGCCCAGGTCTGCTGCTCGATCCATTGCAGGGCGGTTAGGATCAGCCAGCCGATGGCGATGGCGATGCCGACCAGGCCGATATGCAGGCTCAGCGGATCGGCGGTTTCCTCTTCCTGGGCCAGGTCCTTCTTGAACTCGCTGTACTCCTCGGTAGGCGGCAGTTCGTTTTCCTCGCCCTGGGACATGGCCTGGGCTTCGTCCAGTGCCTCCGAGGTCTTACGCGTCTTGTCCAGGCTGATGACCCCGCGCCGGGCGGCGATGTTGATCATCAGCGTACCGATCAGCACCCCCGAGACGATGCCCACGGTAGCCAGCCCAAGTGCCAGGTCGGCACCCTCCTCGAAGCCGAGCTCGGCGAAGGTATCGGCCATGCCGGCAGCGGTGCCGTGGCCGCCTTCGAAGCCGATCTCGATCAGGGCGCCGGCCATGGGGTTCATGCCGAACACGGGCGCGAGAATGAGGATCGCCAGGGTCAGGCCGACCACGTACTGGCCCCAGGCCATGGTCTGGCCCACCACCACCTGCGGCCCGGCGCGCATCCAGATGGTGCGTAGCCCGGGGATCGGTCGGCCGATGAAGAGCGCGGCAAACACCACGTTGATCAGCAGGCCGGGCAGGGCGGCCCAGCTCTCGAAAACGTACTCGGGAAACAGGCCGGCGGCTTCCTCGAAGGGAGCGGTAACGACGCGGCCCGCCACCTCCGGGCCGAGCAGCAGCAGGATCGCACCGCCGATCACCGAGCTTGGCAGGAACAGTCGCCGTAGCCAGGGCGAAACGTTGCGAATGGCATTGCTGGCCAGCAGCACCAGCGAGATCAGCACCAGGGCAATGAAAAGCTCGCCCACCGTCATGGTCATGTCGTTCTCCTTCCTTGGGCTGGCTTCCTTTTACCTCATGCCACGTTACAGATTAGCTGAATTTCGTTGCTTCGCTGAACCAGCAGACGTGCCAATGCCGTCCAGAATTCGTGGTGGCGTCAAAGCATGTCAATATTGATAGGGCCGAATCGCCTAGGATCGACACCCACATGACCCGACTGTTCAAGAAGCACTATCACCCGGCCGGCACCGCCCCGGGGACGCTGCGCGAGCTGACGCTGGAGCAGGCGGCGCTGTTGGCGCCGGCCACCTATACGCTGGCCCGTCGTGATTCGGGGCGCTGGGGCGAGCCCCTTGAGGTCGCGCCTGAGGCCACCCCCGGCGTCGACGCGCAAGAGCCGCTGTGCTGGCTGCACGTGCAGGGCGTGCCGACGGCAGAGGAACTGGAGCTGTTGGGCGACCGGGTCGGGCTGCATCCGCTGGCGCAGGAAGACATCCTCAACGGCGGGCAGCGGCCCAAGGTGGAGCGTTTCGATGAGTCGCTGGTGGTGTTCCTCGGCATTCCGGAAGTGGACGCTGAGGGCGATCTGCATCTCTATCAACTGGCTCTGTTCATGGGTGGCAACGTCATCATCAGCTTCATGGGCGGGGCGCTGGATCCTTTCGTCGTCTTTCGGCGGCGGCTCAAGGAGCGTGGCGGCCGGGCGCTGGGCGAGGCGGATGACCTGCTCTATGGCCTGCTCGATGCCGCCGTCGACCACGCCTTCCCGGTGCTCGACAGCGTGGGCGAGCGCATCGAGGCGCTCGAGGTGGAAATTCTCGACCGTCCCGACAGCTCGACCCTGGAGCACCTGCATGGGCTGAAGCGCGAACTGATCATGCTGCGCCGCTATCTGTGGCCCACCCGCGAGGTGATCAACCAGCTGCTGCGCGATCACGACGATCTCTTTACCCCCGACACGCGGCTCTGGATGCGCGACATCTACGACCATACCGTGCAGGTTATCGACCTGGTGGAGAGCTATCGTGACATGACGGCCAGCCTGCTCGATGTCTACCTCTCCAGCATGAGCAATCGGCTCAACGAGAGCATGCGTACCCTGACCATCATTGCCACCGTGTTCATGCCGCTGACCTTCATCGTCGGCGTGTACGGCATGAATTTCGAAAATCCCGACAGTCCCTTCGCCATGCCTGAGCTCGGCTGGTACTGGGGCTATCCTCTGGTGTGGGGGATGATGATTGCCGTCGGGATCGGCATGGTGGTGTGGTTCAAGCGCAAGCACTGGTTCTAGGGTTTAGCTCAAAACTGCCTGGACATGTCATGGACAGTCCCATTGTCGAAACGCGAAGCTATCCCGATCGCGAACTGAGCGACCGGCACGGTTTTCACCAGTTGCTGCTGGGGCTCGGTGGCGCCCTGGAGCTGGAAGCGGCAGGGCGGCTCATCCACGTGACCCGCGGTGTGCTGGCCCCGGTGGCCAGCGGCGACCTGCATCATTATCTGGCGCCGGGAGACAACCGCGTGCTGGTACTCGACCTGCCCGAGGGGTGGTGCGAGGCGCTGGCTCTGGAGGGCTTGTTCCAAGGTTCGGCGCGGCGTTTGCCGGAGCCGCTGGTGGCCCGGGGGGAAAGGCTTGGCGACACCGACCAGACGCTGGCCCGCTGGCTCGAGCTGGCGCTTGGAGCCGGCGGTCGTCGCCTGCCGCCGCCGCGGCTCAAGCTGCTCGATCTGCTGCCCGCCATGCGCGCCGATCTGGCCCACCCCTGGCGCGTGGCCGAGATGGCCCGTCGCTGCCACCTGGCCGAGGCCGTCTTCGCCCGCCAGTTCCGTGCGCTGACCGGCCAATCGCCCCACGAATGGCTGGTGCGGGAACGGTTGGCGCTGGCCCGCGAGCGGCTGCTGATCGACAACGTCTCGTTGACCGAGGTGGCCCAGACCTGCGGCTTCGCCGACAGCGCCCATTTTTCCAAGAGTTTCCGCCAGTGGCATGCGGTTTCGCCCAGCGAGTGGCGGCGGCTGGCGTTGGTGAAGGGTACTGCCGCCACAGGTCAGGATTCGACAAGCGACAGCCTGGCCTGAAGGGCATGCTCGAGCCTCGACGTTGTTGACGAGGCTTGCGCAATGTTATCGCTTTCCCGCCATCAGGCCACGGCCATCGGGGCCACCACCATTCTCAACTGGGCATTGCTCGCCACCCTGACCCAGCTCTCGGGGCCGGTACCGCCATTCCTGCTCACCGGGTTGGCCTTCGGTATTGCCTTCCTGTGTTTTCTGGCCTGGAGCCTGTGGCGGCGTGAGTCGTTCACGGCTCCGCTGCGCCAGGCGCCTTCGGTGTGGGCGCTGGGAGTGGGCGGGCTGTTCGGCTATCACGCGCTCTACTTCGTCGCCCAGCAGAATGCACCGCCGGCCAATGCGGGGCTGATCAGCTACCTGTGGCCGCTGCTGATCGTGCTGTTCGTCGGCCTGCTGCCGGGAGAGCGGCTGCTGCCCAGGCACGTGATGGGCGGGCTGCTGGGTTTTGCCGGGGCGGCGCTGTTGATCGGCGGCGACCTGGGCGCTGGCGGCAGCGCGCTGGGCTATGGGGCGGCCTTCGCCTGTGCCCTGGTGTGGAGCGGCTATTCGGTGCTGTCGCGAGCCAAGAAGGCGGTGCCGACCAGCGCGGTGGGTGGCTTCTGTCTGGTCACGGCGCTGCTGGCCTTTGGCTGCCACGGCCTGTTCGAGGCAACGCGCTGGCCCCAGGGCATCGAGTGGCTGGGCGTGGTCGGGCTGGGCCTGGGGCCAGTGGGCAGTGCCTTCTTCACCTGGGACATCGGCGTCAAGCACGGCGACCTGCACCTGCTTGGGCTATTGGCCTATGCCACGCCGCTGCTCTCGACCCTGGTGCTGATCGTGGCCGGCTACGCCGAGGCCACGCCGCTGCTGGCCCTGGCGGCAGGCGTGATCACCCTGGGCATGCTGGTTGGCAGCGGCGCGCTGGCCCGCCGCAAGAGGCGGGAAACCCCCGTGCGCTCCGCCTGAGACGGGCGCACGGGGGCTGGAAAGAACCGTTCAAAACGAGTCGCTCAAAAAGAGCCCACCAGCGAGCCCACAAGAATCAGCAGGATCAGCGAGATGATCGGCCCCACCACGGCCACCGCGGCGATGTCCAGGTAGGCCTGGCGGTGGGTCAAGCCGCAGATCGAGAGCAGGGTGATCACCGCGCCGTTGTGGGGTAGGGCGTCCAGCCCGCCGGTGGCCACGGCAGTGACCCGGTGCAGCAGATCCGGTGAGATACCGGCCGCCTGGCCCATGGCCAGGTAGGTGTCGCCCAGGGTGGAAAGGGCGATGCTCATGCCACCGGAGGCGGACCCCGTCATGCCGGCCAGCAGGTTCACCGCGATAGCCAGCGAAATCAGCGGATTGTCGCCGCCGGCGGTGGTCACCCAGGCACTGATGGCATCAAAGGCCGCCAGCGAGGCGATCACCGAGCCGAAGCCGACCAGGCTCGCGGTATTGAAGATCGGCAGCAGCGAGGCGTTGGCGCCGCTGTCCAGCGAGGCGGTAAGTTGCTGCAGCCGCGACCAATTGAGCGCGATCAGCACCAGAATCGAGAACACCAGCGCGGCGATGACCGACCACACGCCACGTACCGATTCGATGCTGGTGGCGCCGTAGACCGGATCCGCCAGGTAGCCGGTGTCCATGGCTGGAATGACCACGGTGGTGAACAGCAGGTTCAGTGCGATCACCAGTACGATGGGCAGCAGTGCCAGGGGCAGACTGGGCAGCCCGCTGCGCGGCTGAGGCTGGACCTCGGCCAGGTCGAAACCTTCGCCGGCGGCACGCTCGCGCAAGTGGTCGTGCGGCGTGGGCTCGCTGTCATGCTCGCCGTAGCCTTCGCCCGCTGCTCGGGCCTGCCTGGCGCGGTAGGTGAGCCAGGCCTGACCCAGGCCCAGCATGATCAATCCTGTCATGATGCCGAGCCCCGGTGCGGCGAAGGGCGATGTGCCGAAGAACGGCATCGGGATGGCATTCTGAATCGCCGGCGTACCGGGCAGCGCCGTCATGGTGAAGGTGAAGGCACCTAGGGCGATGGTGCCGGGGATCAGTCGCTTGGGCAGATCGGCCTTGCGAAACAGTGCTGCGGCGATGGGGAATACGGCGAAAGCCACCACGAACAGCGACACGCCGCCGTAGGTCATCACTGCACAGGAAATCACCACGGCGAGAATGGCACGGCTCTCGCCCAGACGCTCGACGATGGCACCGGCCAGCACCTCGGCGCTGCCGGAGTCTTCCATCAACTTGCCGAAGATCGCCCCCAGCAGGAACAGCGGGAAGAAGCTGACGATGAAGTTGCCTGCCGAGCCCATGAAGACCTGGGTGTAGCTGGCCAGCAGCGGCGTATCCACCGACACCAGCGCCACCAGGGCGGCCAGCGCCGGGGCCAGGATCAGCAAGCTGAGGCCGCGGTAGGCCAGGTACATCAGCAGGACCAGCGCAACGACGATGGCCAGGATGCCGCTCATGACTCGTGTCCTTTGCCAGTCTTCATGCTGGAGTCATTGCGGCTGGGCGCCTTGCCGGTAGAGGCCTTGCTGGTGGCGCCCTTGTCGGTGGGCTGCTTGTCGGGAAGCAGCCTGGCACTGGGCTCTTCGGCGCTGGGCTTGTCCTGTTCGGCCGCGGCAACGTCCTGGCTCGTGCCGCTGGGGCGGGCGAGCGGCCGGAAGGTATCGCTGAACACGGCATTGAGATCGAAAGTGGAGCACTGGCCCAGCTTGTCGAAGTTCTCCTGCAGCCACAGATCGGCCCAGCCGCGTCCCTGACGATAGAGGCGCGAGACGAAATCCCACTGGGCGTTGAGTTTGCTCGAGGCGGAGAGCTTCTCCACCTCCTGCTCGGCATGGATCAGGTGGAGGCGCATGGAGCGGTATCGCTCAACCTCGAGCCCTTCGGCGTCGATCAGCTGCTGCAACAGCTGAATGCTGCGTAGCTCCTTGATCAGGCTGGTGTTGAAGGTGATCTCGTTGATGCGGTTGATGATATCCCGGGCGCTGTCCGGCAGGCGCTGCCTGACCAGCGGGTTGACCTGCACCACCACCAGATCCTGGCAATCCATGTCGTCCACCAGCGGGAACAGCGCCGGGTTACCGCTGTAGCCACCGTCCCAGTAGGCCTCGCCGTCGATCTCCACCGCCGGGAACATGAACGGCAGGCAGGCCGAGGCCATCACCGTATCCACCGTGATTTCGGGTTGAGTGAAGACCTTGGCGCGCCCGGTACGGACGTTGGTGGCGGTGACGTACACCTTGGCCTTGCGGCAGGCATTGACCCGTTCGAAGTCGACCAGCTTGCACACCAGATCGCGCAGTGGATTCAACTTCATCGGATTGAGCTTGGCCGGGGCGATGAGCTGGGTGAGGCTCTCGAACATCAGGTAGCTGGGGGAGTTGTCCAGGCTGCTGTTGCCCATCAATTGGTCCCACGGTGTCGGCTGGATGGGCGAGAAACGTGCCGCGTCGCTGACGCCGCGCCAGAAGTCATGCAGCGCCTGGCGCGCTCCCTCACGCCCGCCGCGGTGCAACCCATCGGCCAGCACCACGGCATTCATCGCTCCTGCACTGGTACCGCTGACGCCATCGATCTCCAGCCGCTCCTCCTCCAGCAGCCGGTCCAGCACTCCCCAGGTCAGGGCACCATGTGAGCCGCCGCCCTGCAGGGCGAGGTCGATGTGCTTGCGTTCTTCCTTGGCCATGCCAACTCCTGCGTCATTCATGTTGCATTGCAGTATAACGACCCTATTGGCGAATGACATGCCGAGCGAAGGGAAAGTTCGAAGAAATGTTGAACTAAAGTCTAATGACGTGGATAATATGAAAAATACTTCCACAAACGATGCGGAGGCGGTTCAGAGAACCGTGATACATCATGAATACACTGCGTTTCCCCACCATCTGGGATCTGCCGTTGCCGAGCCGTCGTGACCGGGGCATTGCCGTGAGTGAAGCGGCACCCGTCACTGAGCGGTTCCTGACCATCTGGGACGTTCCGCTTCGCGCCAAGAAAGCCAAGTGCAAGCGTGCCGCACGCAAGCTGCCCAAGTTTTATATCTGAGTGAGCCTGGGCAGTAATCAAAGGCGTCCATGCCGGTCGGCATGGACGCCTTTTTCGTCAGTGGTCGTGTGTCTGAGCGCTTGCCGCTCACCGATCGTCGCCGGGGTCGGTCGCTTGCAGCTTGGCCAGTGTCGTCACCAGGCGCCGGCAGAGGGCGTCGAGGCGCTCCCGCTGACTCTCGTCCGCCAGCTCACCGGCTTCATCGAAGGCCTGGGCGGCGCGGGGTATCGCCAGCGGATTGGGCAGCACGGTCACGCCGAGATTGCCCAGCAACTGGCGGAGCAGGGCGAGGCTGCGCATGCCACCGAACGCACCCGGCGAGGCGGAAATCACCGCGGCCACCTGGTCGGCGAACAGGGCCAGACCGCTGTTCTCGCCATCCGAGCGAGACATCCAGTCGAGCGTGTTCTTCATCAGCGGCGTGATGAAGCCGTTGTATTCCGGTGAGGCGATCAGCAGCCCCTGATGCTCGGCGAGCAGGGCCTGGAGGCTGCGCACGTTGGCAGGGAGCCCTTCGCGATTTTCCAGATCACCGTCATAGAGCGGCAGCGGGTAGTCGCGCAGATCGATGAAGGTGGCCAGGCCGCCGACGTGCTCGACTCGCTCGGCCGCCAGGTGGGCGAGGCGCTTGTTGAAGGAGTTCTCTCGGGCGCTGCCGGCGAAGACCAGTATGCGCGGTGGCGTATAGGTGGTCATGGATGAGTGTCTCTCTCTTCAGGTGGTTGGGGGATCGGTTGCTGGCTTTCAGGCCTGCCAGGGCAGAGGCGGCGGCTCCAGGCGTTTGCCGTCGAACTGGGGAATGCTGCCGAAGCGCTCGCTGCCGGCTTCCCAGTCGCGCTGGGCCTCGATGATCTCGGCCTTGCTGTGACCGACGAAGTTCCACCAGATAAGGATCTCCTCGCCCAGCGGTTCACCGCCCACCAGAATGGCTCGCCCACCTGCCGGCAGTTCGATGGTGACGTCGCGGCGTCCGCGCCCAAGGTAAGCCAGCTCGTTGGCGGAAAAGCGTTCGCCTTCAATCGCGAGTTCGCCTTCCAGCGGCAGCAAGCCGTACTCGAAATCCTCGCGCAGCGGCAGTTCCAGCGCGCCGCCCGCAGTGGTCGCCAGGTCCAGGCCAACCAGCGGCGAAAAGGCCAGCGTCGGTGCGCGGTGGCCGCCGAACTCACCGGTCAGCAGGGTCATCTCGACGTCGCCTTCGCGCCACTGCGGCAGTGTCGGGTAGTGGTCGAAGCGCGGGTCGGTGCGGCGATGGGCTTCGGGCAGGGCGATCCAGAGCTGAGCGGCATGCAGGTGAGACTCACCGGGCACCGACTCCTCGGTATGGCTGATACCGCGACCTGCCGTCATCAGGTTGACCTGGCCGGGGCGAATCACCTGCTCGTTGCCCAGACTGTCACGATGCAGTACTTCGCCCTCGATCATCCAGGTGAAGGTCTGCAGGCCGATGTGGGGGTGGGGGCCGACACGCAGGCCACGTGAGTCGCCCTTGAACACCGCCGGGCCGGCATGGTCGAGGAAGCACCAGGCGCCGATCAGGCGCCGATGACGCGAAGGCAGCACGCGGTTGACGGGGATGCCGCCCACGTCGGCGGTACGCGGTGCGACATGCTGCACCTGGCGTTTACCGTCGACGATGGGGCAATCCAGGGAGGAGGAGAGATCGGCTTCGTTGACGAGATTGCTCATTGTCGTTTTCCCGGAAGGATGAAGTGGGCAGGACGGAAGGCGCTCGTTTCAGCATAGGCTTTGGCCGTTCGCCCTGCCTGAGAGAGGATGCTCATGACTCAACGGAACAGCCAGGGCGCTACCAGTTTCACCACTCGGGGCATGACCACGTAGACCACCAGCGCGACGATGGTGGCGGCGATCAGCCCGTGACGGATCCCCCAGGTGCCGAGCAGCGGCAGCTGGCCGAACAGCGGTTGCCACAGCAGCGGTACGATGATGGTCAGCGGCCAGATCACCGAGGTGGTCACCAGCCACTGTTTCCAGCGCGTTGGCTGCCTGCTGGCGGGGTTGGGCGGGGTGAACCAGTAGTCGATGCCGCTGACGATCTCCACCCGCTCGGGCTGTTGCAGGTCTCCCTGAACGGTCGCCATGAGTTCACGGCGTTCGGCCGACTCCCGCCAGCGTCGGGCGTCGTCGTCGCTGGCGAAGCGCACGGCGATCTCGTAGTCGTGATGACCTTCGGGAGGGCGCAGGATGTGCACCCCCTGATGGCCTGGGAAGCGTCCGGCGGCCGCGATGATCTGGCGCAGCCAGGTCTCGTAGCGATCCGCGGCCCCGGGCCGCACGCGGTGGCGGATCTGGATGGTCGCCCCGTCGCAGTGGTCGGTGGGTTTGAGTTGGTGAGTGGACATGACGCCTCCTGGGCAGGCCGAAGTGCGCGGTGAATGGGGTTGGGCCCGGCAGGTGCCGGGCCCGGCCCATCAGCGCTTCTGGGCGGTGTAGCTCTGGATCAGGTTGGCGTAGGCGGGCAGGTGGCCGGCCAGCAGGCCGCCGAAGCCCTCGATGTCGTTGCGCCAGTCGCGGTGCAGTTCGCAACCCACTCCGAACCAGGTCATCAGCTGAGCACCGGCTTGGGACATGCGGTCCCAGGCGGCGTCCCGGGTGGTCTGGTTGAAGGTGCCGGAAGCGTCGGTGACGACGAATACCTCATAGCCTTCTTCCAGGGCCGAGAGTACCGGGAAGGCCACGCATACCTCGGTCACCACGCCGGCGATCAGCAGCTGCTTCTTGCCGGTGGCCTTGATCGCCGCCACGAACGCTTCGTTGTCCCAGGCGTTGATCTGCCCGGGGCGGGCGAAGTAGGGCGCGTCGGGGAACATCTCCTTCAGTTCCGGCACCATCGGCCCGTTGGGGCCGTCCTCGAAGCTGGTGGTGAGGATGGTGGGGATCTCGAAGAACTTGGCGATGTCGGCCAGGGCCAGCACGTTGTTCTTGAAATCGTCTGGGCTGAAGTCGCGCACCAGCGAGAGCAGACCGGACTGATGATCGACCATCAGCAGGGCCACATCGTCCTTGTCGAGTCGGTTGTAGGTAAAGGACATGGGTCTATCCTCCAGGGGTGAGTGGAGCGCCCGGTCAGGGAGCCGGGCGCGGTTGGTCGCGGCGGTGCCGCTAACCCTCCAGGCGACCGAACTTGCCGGCCTGGAAATCGGCGAAGGCTTGATGTATCTCGGCTTCGCTGTTCATCACGAAGGGGCCGTACCCCACCACCGGCTCGCCCAAGGGGGCTCCGGCGAGCAGCAGCAGCTTAGCGTCGTTGTTGGCTTCAAGCCGTATCTCGTCGCCCTGGCGCTCGAAGCACACCAGGCCGGCGTCACGCACCACGGCGTCGCCGTTGACCTGTACCGTCCCTTCGAGCACCACCAGCAGCGTGGTGTGTCCCTCGGGGACTTGCAGGCTCGTTTCGCCGCCTGCCGCCAACCGCAGATCCCACACCTCGATCGGGGTGAAGGTATGAGCCGGCCCTTCATGGCCGCGGTACTTGCCGGCGACCACCCGCAGCTCGCCGGCGCGGTCAGGCAGCGCGACGCGTGGAATGTCGGCGTCGAGCAGGGTCTGGTAGGCCGCGGGGGCCGACTTGTGCTCGGCCGGCAGGTTGACCCACAGCTGCACCATTTCCAGGGTGCCGCCCTGGGCGGTGAAGTCGCCGGAGTGAAGCTCCTCGTGGACGATGCCGGCTCCGGCGGTCATCCACTGCACGTCACCCACGCCGATGCGACCGCCGCTGCCGGTGGAGTCGCGATGCTCCAGTTCGCCCTTGTAGACCAGGGTCACGGTCTCGAAGCCACGGTGCGGGTGAGCGCCGACGCCGCGCGGCCGGCTTGCCGGCGGGAAGTCATGCGGGCCGGCATGGTCGAGCAGCAGGAAGGGGCTCAGGTGATCGGCGCCGTGGCGGTCATAGCTGAACAGCGAGCGCACGGGGAAGCCGTCGCCGACCCAGTGGCCGCGAGGGGCGCCGTAGATGCCTTGGATCTTCTTCATGGTCTGGCTCCTGCATGGATTGGGCCTTTGCCCGATACAGGAAGCTTATGAGGAGAACGGAAGGGGGAGTAGAGGGTATAATTCACACTCAGCGTTCCATGAATAGGACAACAAGGGCGGAACGATATGCAGGACCTCAACGACCTCTACTACTTCGTCCAGGTGGTGGACCATGGTGGCTTTGCCCCGGCCGGGCGCGCCCTCGGCATTCCCAAATCGAAGCTGAGCCGGCGCATCGCGCAACTCGAGGAGCGGCTGGGTGCCCGGTTGATTCATCGCTCCACGCGCCATCTCTCGGTCACCGAGCTGGGCCAGGCTTATTACCGCCACTGCGCGGCGATGCTGGTGGAGGCGGAGGCCGCCGAGGAGCTGATTCAGCGCAACCTGGCGTTGCCGCGGGGCACGGTGCGGCTGAGCTGCCCGCCGAGCCTGCTGCACTACCTGATCACGCCGCTGCTGGTGCGCTTCATGGCTCAGTGCCCGGACGTGGAGGTCCAGGTGGAGGCCACCAGCCGCCGGGTGGACTTAATCAGGGAAGGCTTCGACATGGCCATTCGCGTGCGTTTTCCGCCGCTCGAGGACAGCGACCTCTCGATGAAGGTGCTGTCGCGCAGCCCCCAGCGGCTGGTGGCCGCGCCCGCCCTGTTCGAGGCGTGGCCCAAGCCGCAGGCACCGGGCGACCTGGCCGGATTGCCCAGCCTCGACTTCGATCAGGTGGGCAGACAGCACGACTGGGTGCTGGATGGCCCCGAGGGAGCGACGGCGCAGATTCGTCATCACCCCCGGCTGGTCACCGACAACGCCGAGACGCTGCATCAGGCTGCGCTGGCTGGGCTGGGAGTGGTCAAGCTGGCCTTGCTGGTGGCCGGCAACGACTTGAAGGTGGGACGTCTCATCGATGTGATGCCAGGCTGGGAGCCGAGGGGTGGCGTGCTGCATGCGGTATTCCCCTCGCGGCGGGGTGTGCTTCCCGCCGTGCGGGCACTGCTCGACTTCCTGGCCAAGAACATCAACGAGATCGACTTCACCAGCGATACCGCCTGGGCACTGTCTCAGGCGACGAGCGAAGCGTGAGTCACGCTGCAGGCTAGGCCGGGAACGGGGTGGGCCGAGCAGGGGAAAGCGGGGGCGGTGGGTTCAGCACAGCCGCACGCCGAGCAGCAGCAGCGACGCATCGGCGGTTTGCCAGCCCCACCAGACCAGTGCCAGAGCACCGGCCAGCACGATCAGTGCGGCAAGTTTCACCAAGGGGTAACGCTTCATGCTTGAGCCTCTCGAGGAGCGCTGCGCTCGATGGGGGCCTCGCTGATGAACCAGTGCAGCAGAGCGGCGGCCACCGAGAGCAGAATGGCAAGCTTCCATACCACATCATAGTCGCCGTGCAGGTCGTAGAGCATGCCGCCCAGCCATACGCCGGTGAACGAGCCGACCTGGTGGAACAGGAAGACGATGCCGCCGAGCATGGAGAGGTGGCGTACGCCGAACACCGAGGCCACGATGCCGTTGGTCAGGGGTACGGTAGAGAGCCACAGCAGGCCGATGGCGATGCCGAACAGGTAGGCACTGGCGGGGCTCAGCGGCAGGAACACGAAGGCGGCGATCACCGCGCCGCGGGTCAGGTAGAGCCAGCTGAGCAGGCGCGGCTTGGAGTAGATGCCGCCCAGCCAGCCGGCGGCATAGGTACCGAAGATGTTGAACAGGCCCACCAGGGCCAGCACCGTGCTGCCGACGTGCACGGCCAGGCCGTTGTCGAACAGATAGCCCGGTAGATGCACGCCGATGAACACTACCTGAAAGCCGCATACGAAGAAGCCCAGGCAGAGCAGCCAGAAGCCGCGATGACCGGCGGCTTCGTCCAGCGCCCCGCGTAGTGAGAGGTCCGTGGCCAGGCGTGCGGAGGGGCGGTCCTTCAGCATGGCGCCGAGTGGCACCATCATGGCCGCCAGGGCGCCCATGGCCAGCAATGCGGCCGACCAGCCCAGCCAGCCGAGCAGGCCCAGGGTGCCGGGCAGCATGGCGAACTGACCGAACGACCCCGCCGCGCTGACGATACCCATGGCCATGCTGCGCTTCTCCGGGGCCACGGCGCGGCCCACGGCGCCCAGAATCACCGAGAAAGTGGTGCCCGAGAGTCCCAGACCGATCAGCAACCCGGCGGAGAGCGACATGCCCAGCGCCGACTCGGAAATCCCCATGAACAGCAGGCCCAGGGCGTAGAGGGCACCGCCTATGACCACCACCCGGGCGGCGCCATAGCGATCCGCCAGCGCGCCGGTGAAGGGCTGGGCGAAGCCCCAGATCAGGTTCTGCAGCGCCAAGGCGAAGGCGAATACCTCACGCCCCCAGCCCAGGTCGCTGCTCATGGGCTCCAGGAACAGACCGAATCCATGGCGCAATCCCATAGCCAGCGAGATGACCAGACTGCCGAGCAGTATCAGCAGCAGCGAATGGCGGCGAAGGGCGTCCATGGTGTGTCCCGTTTGCAGGCTAACGAGCATGCACTATCGCGCGTTATCGAGGGGCTGGCAATGTCGCCATTCGGCGACTTCCTTGTTGCCGCTGTGCCACATGTGTAAAGGCGCTCTGCTCGGCTATCATGAACACTGTTCGTCAATGCGGAGATTCGTCATGTCACGGCGCTTGTCATTCACTTTACTGGTCGTTCTGGCCGCCATGCTGATGGCCGGCTGCAGCTACCAGCCGGCACGTATCAAGTCGGAGCCGCTGATCGTCATCGATGACAATCGCGGTGGCCATCACGGCGGTCGCTTCTGTCCGCCAGGTCAGGCCAAAAAAGGGCGCTGCTGAAGCCATTCTTCAACAGCCCAGGCAGTACCACATAGAGAGTCGCACCTGAACTGCATCACGACGACTCCGTAAGGGAATCGGAGGGGCATCTTCCGCTTTGCCAGCGAGGTAAAAGTCATGAAACTGCTCCCGCGTCTGCTCACCCTGGCCGTTCTGCCTCTGATGTTGGCGCTGGCCGGCTGCAGCTATTCGCCGGCACGCATTACCCCCGAGCCGCTGGTGGTGGTGGATGGCTCGCATCGCCACTATCACGGCGACAAGCACCGCTACCGCCACCGCGATCGCTACGTGGAGCGGCATTATTACTACCACGATCGACGCTACCGCGATCATCGTCGCGGTGGCTTCTGCCCGCCCGGGCAGGCCAAGAAGGGGCGCTGCTGAGGAAGCTGGGTGGTTTCACGATGCCGCCCGGCAGGGTAGGGTAGAAGAACTATCGACTCGTTTCGCCTGAGGAACCGAGATGAAGCTCTTCTACCACCCCGATCAGGAGCTGCATGCACCAGGCTCCTTCCTGTTGCGTGGCAAGCTTGCCGCGTCTCCCGAGGGGCCAGTGCGTGCCGAGCTGTTGGCCAAGGGTATCGAGGCCACCGGTCTGGCACTGCACGAGCCGGAGGACGTCGACAGTCCGCGGCTGCGCAGCCGTCTGGAGAAGATTCATACGCCGCGCTATCTGAGCTTCCTCGAGACCATTCATGCTCGCTGGCGCGAGCTGCCCGGTGCTTCCGAACTGGTAATGCCCAATATCCATCCCTGCGGCGGCGGGCACCACTATCCTCGCCACCCGGTGGGTCAGGCGGGCTGGCACCTGCACGATATGGCGTGCCCCATCGGCGCCGACAGTTTCCACGGCATACTGGCCAGCGCGGCAACGGCCCAGGCGGCTGCTGAGGCGCTGCTCGAAGGCCATGGCACCACCTATGCGCTGTGCCGTCCACCCGGGCATCACGCCGGGCCCGATCGGGCCGGGGGATTCTGCTTCCTCAACAACTCGGCGCTGGCGGCCACGGTGCTTCGCGAGCACTTCTCGCGGGTGGCGATACTGGACGTCGATCTTCACCACGGCAACGGCACCCAGGATATCTTCTACTACCGGGGCGATGTCTGGACCGGATCACTGCACGTGGATCCGAGCGACTTCTATCCTTTCTTCTGGGGTGGCGCCAACGAGGAGGGCATGGGCGAAGGCCTGGGCGCCAACGTCAACCTGCCGCTGCCGTTGGGCAGCGATGGCGCGGCCTTCCTCGAGGCGCTGGAGATCCTGATCGCCAGGATGGAAAGCTTCCGTCCCGAGGCCGTGGTCGTGGCGTTGGGGCTCGATGCGCACCGCGACGACCCGCTGGCCGGCATGACACTGGAGACGCAGGATTTCACTGAGGTAGGGCGTCGCCTTGGCCGAATGAAACTGCCTGTCGTATTGGTTCAGGAAGGCGGCTATCCGACCGAGCACCTGGGCAATAACCTTGCCGCCTTCATGGATGGCTTCATGGGTGGCTGACGTCGCCTCGTAGGCATGCCATGATCGGCTGCTTCAACCCCATTACTTATAGCAAGAGAGAACGACATGTCCGTGCAATACCATGAAAGCAACGCCCGCATGAGCCAGATCGCCGTGCACAACGGTACCGTGTATCTGGCCGGCCAGGTGCCGAGCGATGCCACTGCCGACATGCGCGGCCAGACCGAGCAGGTACTGGCGCGCATCGACGAGCTGCTGGCTCAGGCCGGCAGCTCCAAGGAGCATCTCATCTCGGCTCAGGTGTGGGTCACCGACATGGCCGAGTTCGACCAGATGAACGCTGCCTGGGAAGCCTGGGTGGTGCCGGGGCGCCCGCCGGTTCGCGCTGCGCTGGAGGCCAAGCTGGCCAAGCCCGAATGGAAAGTCGAGATCATGGTGATCGCGGCGCTGCCGGAGGCCTGACATGCGTGTCGTCACCGCCGATGAGGTAGCCGCCGCGCTGCCCTGGGAGGCGCTGATCGAGCGATTGGCGCGGACCTTCCGTGAAGGGGTCGAGGCGCCGCCGCGTCATCATCACGCCATGCATCGGCCGGATGGCGAAGCCACCATGCTGTTGATGCCGGCCTGGGAACGGGCCGGCTACATTGGCGTGAAGATGGTCAACGTCTTCCCGCAGAATGCCGAGCATGGCCTGCCGGCCATCGCCGGCGTCTATTTTCTCAGCGAGGGGGCCCATGGCCGCCCGCTGGCCTGTCTCGAGGGCAGCGAACTGACCCGACGGCGCACGGCGGCGGCCTCTGCGCTGGCCGCCCGCGAGCTGGCCAGGGAGGACGCGCAGTCGCTGCTGGTGGTGGGCACCGGCAAGTTGGCCCCCATGGTGATCGAGGCACACGCTGCGGTGCGCCCCATTCGGCGCGTGCGCGTGTGGGGGCGCAACCCTGAGAAGGCACGCCAAGTGGCGGCGGATTACGCCAAGCGCTTCGACTGCGAGGCGGTGGAGGACCTTGCCGCCGCTGCTCGTGAGGCCGATGTGATCAGCTGCGTGACGCTCTCCACCGAGCCGCTGATACGCGGTGAGTGGCTCACACCCGGTACGCACCTCGATCTGATCGGCGCCTTTCGCCCCAGCATGCGTGAGACCGACGCCGAGTGTCTGCGCCGTTCTCAGGTGTTCGTCGACACCTACGCCGGGGCCCGGGGCGAAGCAGGCGACCTGCATCAGGCCATTGCGGAAGGGGCGTTCTCCTTCGACGACATTGCCGCCGATCTGGCGGAACTGCTCAAAGGGGAGAAGACGGGGCGTTCAAGTCCTGATGCAATCACGCTGTTCAAGTCGGTGGGCGCTTCTCTCGAGGATCTGGCGGCTGCCATCGAGGTCTGGGAGCAACTGGAGAAGCGGCCATGAGTGAAGGGCGCAGAACCGGTTTCTTCTGGCACGAGCGCTGCTTCTGGCATGACCCAGGTGCCATCGGCGTATTCTCGGCACCGGGGGAGTTCCTGCAGCCGCAGCCCGCCTCCGAAAGTCCCGAGAGCAAGCGTCGGCTGAAGAATCTGCTCGAAGTCTCGGGGCTGATCGACGAACTCGACGTGCGCAAGGCGCCGCCAGCCAGTCGCGAGGACCTGGCGCGATTCCACACCGGGCGCTATCTGGACGAACTCGAAGAGGGCGACAGGTCTCACGGCGGTGATGCCGGTGAATGTGCCCCTTACACGCCGGGCAGCCTGGCGGCGGCGCGCCAGTCAGCCGGTCTGGCGATCGCGGCGGTAGAGGCGGTGGCCGGCGGTGAGCTGCCCAATGCCTATGCCCTGTGTCGCCCGCCGGGGCATCACGCCGAGGCCGATCGCGGTCGCGGCTTCTGCCTGCTCGGCAACATTCCCGTGGCGGTGATGCGCGCCAGGGCGTTGGGTCTGGCGCGGCGCGTGGCGATCCTCGACTGGGACGTGCATCACGGCAACGGGCAGCAGGAGGCGTTCTACGACGATCCTGACGTGCTGACGGTGTCGATTCATCAGGCCGGCAACTATCCGCTCGACACCGGCAACTTCGATGAGCTGGGCGAGGGCACGGGTCTCGGTGCCAACCTCAACCTGCCGATGCCGCCCGGCAGCGGCATCGGTGCCTATCGCTATGCCATGCAGGAACTGGTGTTGCCCGCCATTGGCGACTTCGCTCCCGATCTGATCGTGGTGGCCTGCGGTTACGACGCCTGCGGTAAGGATCCGTTGGGCAAGATGATGCTCAACAGTTCGGCCTTCGCTGCCATGACGCAGCAACTGAAAGCCCTGGCCGAGCGTATCAGTGGCGGCAAGCTGGTGATGATTCATGAGGGCGGCTATTCCGAAGGCTACGTGCCGCTGTGCGGTCATGCGGTGCTGCAAGCCCTCTCGGGTAGCCGCATTGCGGTGCCCGATCCGCAGGACGACGAGATCGCCGCCTGGGCCTACCAGTCGCTGCAACCCCATCAGCGCGAGTTGATCGACAGCTGGCGAGAGGGGTGGCGGCGCGTTGGAGCGACGAGGACGACATGACCCCGCTATACGACCGCGACGGCTGGATCTGGCTGGACGGCGAGTGGCTGCCTTGGCGCGACGCCAAGACGCACCTGCTCACCCACACGCTGCACTACGGCATGGGCTGCTTCGAGGGCGTACGGGCCTATGCGGGCACCCACGGCACCCACCTGTTTCGGGTCGCCGAGCATACCCGCCGGCTGCTCGACAGTGCTCACGCGCTGGATATTCCCGTGGTCTTCGACGAAGAAACGCTGATCGAGGCGCAGCGCCAGAGCCTGGCGCGCAATGAACTGAGCAATGCCTATCTCAAGCCGACCGTGTTCTTCGGCGCTGAAGGGCTGGGGCTGCGTGCCAAGGGGCTTTCGGTGCACGTCATGGTCGCCGCCTGGGACCTGGGCGATTACATCTCGGCCGAGGCCGCCACCCTGGGATTGCGGGCGTTGACCTCCTCCTGGGCTCGCCACCACGTCAACATCAGCCTCTGCCGGGCCAAGACGAACGGCCATTACGTCAACTCGATGCTGGCGCTCAATACCGCGGTCAAGGCGGGGTTCGACGAGGCGATCATGCTCGATCCCGAGGGCTACGTGGCCGAGGCATCCGCCGCCAACGTCTTCCTGCTGCGCGACGGGGCACTGCATACGCCGGAAGTGACCTCCTGCCTGCAGGGCATCACCCGTGACAGCGTGATCCGCCTGGCCCGCGACGTGCTGGGAATCGAGGTGCGCGAGCGCCGTATCACCCGCGACGAGCTGTATACCGCCGACGAGGCCTTCGTTACCGGCACGGCGGCAGAGATCCTGCCGCTGCGGGAACTCGACGGGCGCCACATCGGTGCCCGAGCCGGCGCACCATTGCCGGGGCAGCCCATCGACGCCAATTCCGTGACGGCGCAGCTGCAGCGGCTCTATCGGCAGGTCATCCACGGCGAGCTGGAAGGCCGTCTGGCGAACTATGCCGACTGGCTGACGCCAGCCTGATTTCGGCCTTCGTCATCTCATACCACTGCGAGACAGGCATGCCCTTGTGCAGGCTGCTAATATGGCCGCATCTCGGAAAAAGTGGAATGAAATGGCTCAGCTGATAGTAGCAATCGTCGCCCATACCGTACTGGCATTGGCGGCTATGTGGGGCGCAGCTGCGCTGTGGTTCCGCCTGCCCGGTACACCGTTCCAGCGGCGGCTGGCGGTAGCCGGTTGGGGGTTGGTCGCGCTGGTACTGGTCACGCTCGGCTTCCAGGGGCTCTGGCCGGCCAGTGTCGTCTTTCTGTTGCTGATGGTGGTACTGCTGACCTGGTGGTTCCGCCTGCGCCCTACCCATGATCGAGCCTGGTCGGCGGATGTGGTCCATCTGGCCACCGGTGAGGTGTGCGGCGATCGCCTGACGCTGCATCATGTGCGTGACTTCGACTGGCACACCCGAGACGAGGCGGAGGAGCACTGGGAAGAGCGCAGCTACGATCTTGAGCGGCTCGACTCGGTGGACATGATCGTCTCCAGCTGGGGGCGTCCCGGTGTCGCTCACGTGATGATCTCCTTCGGCTTCGAAGGTGAGCGCTTCGTTCTTTTCTCCGTGGAGGTGCGGCGCCTGAAGGGCGAGCGATTCTCCGAGATCGGCGGTTTCTTCCGCCAGTACGAGCTGGCTATCGTCGCCGCCGACGAGCGCGATGCGGTGGGGCTGCGTACCAAGGTACGCGGCGAGCGGGTCTCGATCTATCGTCTGCACATGTCGCGCAAAGCGATGCGTTCGCTGTTGCTGGCCTACGTCGACGAGGCCAATGCGCTGGTCGAATCACCGCGTTTCTACAACACCATCACGGCAAATTGCACCACGCTGATCTTCGACATGGCGCGCGGCATAGGCGCACGCCTGCCGTTCGATTACCGCCTGCTGGTCACCGACCGGCTGCCAGGCTATGCCTTCAAGGTGGGCGGACTTTGGCCCGGTCATTCGCTACCCGAGCTGGAGGCCGACGGCCGGATCGACGAACGGGCGAGGCAGGTGCACCGCGCGCCAGACTTCTCGCAGCAAATCCGTGAGGGAGTGCCGGGCTGGGAGTCGCTGAAGATCGACGAGTCGGAGGTGGTAGAAGAGCGTCGCGGGGCATGAAAGAAAGAGCGCCACGGGCAAGTAGCCTCGTGGCGCATGTCTCCCTGGGCATGTGTAATGCCGCTGCAGGTAAGCTTCCTTGCTCGCGTCCGTGTCGCAAGTTCGACAGTGTCCCTTGCCAACCCCCTCTTGGGGTCGAGCCCTTTATCACATGGCGGCGATGACAGTGCCGTAACGAGGAAAAGAAGTTTCCGTGACAGGGCATTTCGAAGCCTAGTCGCCCGATGCGGATTCTTCCAGTGAGCGAAGCAGGCCCCGCAGCAGCGACAGCTCCTTGCGGCTGGGCTGGGCCCGGGCGAACAGGGCCTGCAGCTGGGCCTCGGTGCGCGCGTGGGGCTGGGTCAGAAAACCGCTCACCTGCATCACGCGGCTCAGGTGCTCATGGAAGTGAGCCATCTGCTCGCGGGTCGGCTGACGCTCCTCGGCGGGGCGCGGCGGGCGATACTCGTTCTCGGGCCGCAGGCGCCAGGCCTTGAACGTTTCGTAGGCGAGCACCTGTACCGCCTGGGAGAGATTGAGGATGCCGTAGTCCGGGTTGGCCGGGATGCTGACCTGATGGCTGCACAGCCGGATTTCATCGTTGGTCAGGCCGAAGCGCTCGCGGCCGAACACCAGAGCCACGGGGTCGCTCGAGGCGTTATCCACCAGCTCCCGGGCCATCGCCTCGGGCTCGTCGAAGTGGGGCAGAGGTAGGCTGCGCAGCCGTGCGCTGGCCCCAACCACCTGAACGCAGTCGCTCACCGCCTCTTCCAGCGTGGCCACCACTCGGGCACCGTCGACCACGTCCTCGGCGCCTGCTGCCAGCCGTGACGCCTCGCTATCGGGAAAGCAGCGGGGGTTGACCAGCACCAGATTCGTCAGGCCCATGGTCTTCATGGCCCGCGCCGAGGCGCCGATGTTGCCGGGGTGATAGGTCTGGACGAGTACGATGCGAATATTGGCGAGCATGGGTCGACTTGCTTGTTGGGAAAAGCGTGATGGTAGCCCAAAAAGCACAAGCCCCGCACGATGGCGGGGCTTGTAAAGGGCTTGGGAGTTGGCCGGCTTACATCATGCCGCCCATGCCACCCATTCCACCCATGCCACCCATGTCCGGGCCGCCTTCCTTCTCTTCCGGATCGTCGGCGATCATGCACTCGGTGGTGATCATGAGGCCAGCGACGGAACCGGCGGACTGCAGAGCAGTACGGGTCACCTTGGCCGGGTCCAGCACGCCCATTTCGAACAGGTCGCCGAACTCACCGGTCTGGGCGTTGTAGCCGAAGTTGCCCTGGCCAGCCTTCACCTCGTTGAGGATCACGGATGCTTCCTGACCGGCGTTGGTGACGATCTGACGCAGCGGAGACTCCATGGCGCGCAGCGCGATGGCGATACCGTGGGTCTGGTCTTCGTTCTCGCCCTTGAGGTCCTTGATCTTGGTCAGTACGCGAACCAGAGCGGTACCGCCGCCAGGCACCACGCCTTCCTCGACTGCAGCGCGAGTGGAGTGCAGAGCGTCTTCGACGCGGGCCTTCTTCTCCTTCATCTCGACTTCGGTAGCGGCACCGACGCGGATGACGGCAACACCGCCGGCCAGCTTGGCGACGCGCTCCTGCAGCTTCTCGCGGTCGTAGTCGGAAGACGTGTCTTCGATCTGCGCGCGGATCTGGTTGACGCGAGCTTCGATGTCGCCCTCGTTACCGGCGCCGTCAATGATGGTGGTGTTCTCCTTGGACATGGTGATGCGCTTGGCGCTGCCCAGGTGATCCAGGTTGGCCTGCTCCAGGGTCAGGCCCACTTCCTCGGAGATCACGGTGCCGTTGGTCAGGATGGCGATGTCCTGCAGCATGGCCTTGCGACGATCACCGAAGCCGGGCGCCTTGGCAGCCGCAACCTTGACGATGCCGCGCATGTTGTTGACCACCAGGGTGGCCAGGGCTTCGCCTTCGATGTCCTCGGCGATGATTGCCAGCGGCTTGCCGGACTTGGCGACGGCTTCCAGCACCGGCAGCAGTTCGCGGATGTTGGAGATCTTCTTGTCGACCAGCAGCAGGTAGGGGTCTTCCAGCTCGACCGCCATGGTGTCCTGGTTGGTCACGAAGTAGGGCGACAGGTAGCCGCGGTCGAACTGCATGCCTTCGACCACTTCCAGCTCGTCTTCAAAGCCGCGACCTTCGTCAACGGTGATGACGCCTTCCTTGCCGACCTTCTCCATCGCTTCGGCGATGATCTCACCGATGCGCTTGTCGCCGTTGGCGGAGATGGTGCCGACCTGAGCGATGGCCTTGGAATCGGTGCAGGGCACGGCCAGGGCTTCGATTTCCTTGACGGCGGCGATGACGGCCTGGTCGATGCCGCGCTTCAGATCCATCGGGTTCATGCCGGCGGTCACGCCCTTCATGCCCTCGGTGACGATGGACTGAGCCAGCACGGTGGCGGTGGTGGTGCCGTCACCGGCAACGTCGGAGGTCTTGGAAGCGACTTCCTTGACCATCTGAGCGCCCATGTTCTCGAACTTGTCCTTCAGCTCGATTTCCTTGGCCACGGATACGCCGTCCTTGGTCACGGTCGGCGCACCGAAGGACTTCTCCAGCACCACGTTACGACCCTTCGGGCCCAGGGTGGCTTTCACGGCGTTGGCCAGAACGTCAACGCCACGGGCCATGCGCTTACGGGCGTCATCGGAGAATTTGACTTGTTTCGCTGCCATTTTTCGTTACTTCCTGTGAGTTCGTGAACGTCTTATGGGAACGGAGTAGGGTTCGTCGGCTCAGCCTTCGACCACGGCGAGAATGTCGGACTCGCTCATGATCAGGACTTCCTCACCATCGATCTTCTGCTTCTCGACGCCAAAGCCATCCTTGAAAATCACTGTGTCGCCGACCTTGACGTCCAGCGGGCGAACATCGCCGTTGTCGAGAATCCGGCCGTTACCGACGGCGAGCACTTCGCCACGAGTCGGCTTTTCCTGGGCGTTGCCCGGAAGCACGATGCCGCCAGCGGTCTTTTGCTCTTCTTCAACGCGACGGATGACGACGCGATCGTGCAAGGGACGGATGTTCATTGCTCACGTTCTCCTGATGGTCTGTGGTGCCATGCCTGAGCATGGCGGTTCGTCATTCACTTCCAGAAGGTCTGGAAGGGGAGGCGAGGACGCCTTCCTTGTCAAAGGCACCGAGCTCCGCTCGACGCCGTAGCCTTGTGCTGACCGAGAAATGGGGCCGAGCAAATCCCTTTCAAGGGCCAGCAATAAAAAAAATTCACGAGACGCGTGGACGGCTGGCCGGCTGTCAACGACGCGGTTCGTCACGGCTGATGAAGTCGCCTTCCAGCGGTTGTCCGTGTTCGTCGCTGCGCTGCTGTCCAGCGTGATGCCCGTGCTGTTGCCAGCCGGCATCGTGTGGTGTCTCATCATGCGGCGCTGCGCTCGAGGTCTGGCGCGTGACGGTGGCGAGCCAGCGAAGATTGAGCAGCGTCAGCAGCCTGGCGAGCAGGCGTCGTGCGCCGGGCATTACGCACAGCAGGCCGAGCGCATCTGACAGGAAGCCCGGGGCCAGCATCAGCGCGCCACCGAAGATGAGAGCGGCGCCGGTAAGCAATTCGCTGGAGGGCAGCTCACCTTGAGCCATGCGCTCGCGGGCGCGCAGCAGGGTGGCGGTACCCTGCTGCCGGATCAGGTAGAGACCGGTGAAGCCGGTGGCCAATACCAGAAGCAGAGTGGGCAGCAGGCCGATCTGGCTGCCGACGGAGAACAGGACGACGAAGTCGAGTAGGGTGAACAGCGAGAAGAAGAGCAGTAGCGGCATGTCGGCTCCGAAGGTGTCGTTCAGTGCTAGATGGGGATGCACGGCCGGAATTCAAGCGCATACGTACGGTCCGCTTGGCATCTGCGGGAGCGATCCTTTATGCTGCAATGCACAAATGTCCTTTCAGCCTCAAGTCGACGCCCTGATGTGCCGAATAGAGGAGTAAGGCAAGAAGAACGGCTCGCTCGTTAGGCTCGACGGCCTGGGCAAGGAGTCCGAAATTCATACCTCTGACAAGGGACAACGAATGAAACTGGACAAGAGCGTAATCGCCATCACGGGCGGTGCCCGTGGTCTTGGCTTTGCCATGGCACAGCGTCTTGGACGTCAGGGCGCCCAGCTGGCGTTGCTGGACATGGACACGGACGCCCTGGACAAGGCCGTCTCCGCGCTGCGTGCAGAGGGTATCGAGGCGGGAGCGTTCCAGGTCAACGTGGCTGACGAGGCCTCGGTGAAGCGCGCCTTCGGTGACGTGGCGGCGCGCCTGGGGCCGGTCAGCGGACTCGTCAACAATGCCGGCATTCTGCGCGATGCGCTGCTGGTCAAGGCGAAGGACGGCAAGGTCGAGAAGACCATGTCGCTGGAGCAGTGGCAGTCGGTCATCGACGTCAATCTCACCGGTGTGTTCCTGTGCGGACGCGAAGCCGCGGCGCAGATGGTCGAGGCGGGGCACGACGGGGTGATCGTTAACATCTCCAGCATCTCCCGGGCGGGCAACATGGGGCAGAGCAACTACGCCGCGGCCAAAGCCGCCGTGGTAGCGCTGACCACTACCTGGGCCAAGGAGCTGGCGCGCTACGGCATTCGCGTGGGCGCGGTAGCGCCGGGTTTCATCGAGACAGACATGACCGCCTCGATGCGTGAGGACATGCTGGAGAAGCTGACCGCAGGCGTGCCGCTCAAGCGTCTCGGCAACCCGGACCACATCGCCCAGAGCGTGGCGTTCATCATCGAGAACGACTACTTCACCGGACGCGTGATCGAATGCGATGGCGGCCTGCGCTTGTAATACGCCAGAACGTGACTATGCCCCATACGCAGCGAGGCCGGCATCTGCCGGCCTCGCTGCGTATGGCCAATGCCTAGCGCAAGCTCGCCTCAGAACGTGACCTGATCGCGGAACTTGTCCACTGTGGCCTGGCCGATACCGCTGACCTGCGTGAGGTCGTCGGCACTCTCGAAGTTGCCGTTGGCTTCACGATACTCGACGATCGCCTGGGCGCGGCTCGGGCCGACCCCCGGCAGTTCGGTGAGTAGTTCGGCGTCGGCGGTATTGACGTTGATCGGCGCAACGTCCTGAGCCGCAGCGAGTGAGGCGAAGCTCAGCAGCAGTGCCAGTAATGCACCTTGAAGGATCCTTTTCATTTTTTTCTCTCTTAGGGTTTACGTAACGGCACCGTAACGGTGCCGTGTTTCAACCTAATCGAGATCGGGGCGGTAGCGAGAGAGGCATATTGCCATTTGCTACGTAAGACAATGCCGATAAATTTTGGGAGACATCGACCCTAAAACTTGTGAGCCGGGCAGCCCGGACGGCTGCGCCAGCCCTCGTCAATCGCTCAGTGCTGCTCGGCGACCTTGTCGGTGCGCGCCGCCAGGATGAAGTCGTTCTTGTGCAGCCCTTTCATTTCATGGGACCACCAGGTCACGGTGACCTTGCCCCATTCGGTGAGGAGGGCGGGGTGGTGGCCGGCTTCCTCGGCAATCTCGCCGACCCGGTTGGTGAAGGCCAGTGCCTGCTTGAAGTTGCGGAACTTGAAGACACGCTCGAGCTGCTTGATGCCGTTGCGCTCCTCTACGCTCCACTCGGGAATGTCGCGCTTGAGCGTCTCGAGTTCGTCGTCGGTGACATGCGGGGCGTCCCAGCTGCATGCTTCGCACTGCTGTTCGGAAAGTTGGGTCATGGTCGCTCCTCGTCGGGGTTTATTGGTATGGGTGTCGTCGCTTACGTTCAGGTTTACGCCTTGGCCGCCTTCGGGGCCGGCTCGAAGCGCGGTTCGTGCAGGCCCAGCTCCATGGCCCGGTGCACCATGGCCATGATGTCCTGCTGGGAAAGGTCGTGCAGGGTCGTGAGATCGTCCAGTACGTAGTAGAGCGGCTGCAGGATGTCGATGCGGTACGGGGTGCGCAGCGCCTCGATGGGGTCGAACGGCAGATGCTCGGGAGTATCCGACAGCGCGTGCAGGGTCTCCTTGGGCGAGGAGATGATGCCGCCGCCGTAGATGCGCCGGCCGGCCGGGGTATCTACCAGGCCGAACTCCACCGTCATCCAGTACAGGCGCGCCAGGTAGACCCGCTCCTTGGGCTCGGCTGCGAGACCCAGGCGGCCGTAGGTAGCGGTGAACTCGGCGAAGGCCGGGTTGGTGAGCATCGGGCAGTGGCCGAAGATCTCATGGAAGATGTCCGGCTCCTTGAGGTAGTCGAGCTCTTCCGGCGTACGGATGAAGGTGGCCACCGGGAAGCGCCGGTTGGCCAGCAGCTTGAAGAAGGTGTCGAACGGGATCAGCGCCGGTACCTGGGCGGTTTGCCAGCCGGTGGCCGCCTGCAGCACGCGGTCGATGTCGGCGAGCTGGGGGATGCGGTCCTCGGGCAGGGCGAGGCGCTCCAGGCCGTCGAGGTACTCCTGGCAGACGCGCCCTTCGAGCATGCCGAGCTGGCGTTGCATCAGGGTCTGCCAGGTGGCGTTGTCCTGTTCCGGCCAGTCGATATAGCCATTCTCGTCGGGCAGGCGGGCGCGGTATCCGGTCTTGCTGGCGACATCGCTCAGATGCGGATTGGATGACGTCATGGGGCACTCCGGTCGGCTGAAATCTTGTGTTTGTGTGGCGAACCTTTGACTCGAGTCTAGGGCCGGTGTGCGCGTTGTCTGTCAGTCTCCGGATGGCTTTTTCGAAGGGAAGTGAGGCTTGATCGTAAAGAAATCGTGACGGCTGATGTCGGATCGTCTTTCCATATCGTCAACTTCAGCAGCGTCGAGGTTTGTACCGTCTCGGGTGTCACGTTATCTTTACAGGCGAGTCACGTCGGCTTGACGTACTTTTGCGCGCCCGGAGGCACCAGCGCCATGAGATTGAGGTTTCACTGCCAGAACCGCATCGGCATCCTGCGCGATATCGTGTCCCACTTCGTCGACTACGGCCTCAACGTGGCGCGGGGCGAGGTGGGCGGTGAGCATGGTAACGCCATCTATCTGCACATCCCCAACCTGCTCAATGCACAGCTGGCCACGCTGAAGCCGGTGCTCGAGGCGATACCGGGGGTGTTCGGGGTGCGCCGGGTCAGCCTGATGCCCAGCGAGCGGCGTCATCTCGAGCTCGATGCGCTGCTGTCGTCGCTCTCCGATCCGGTGATGTCGATCGACATGGAGGGGCACGTGGTGGCTGCCAACCGGGCGGCCGGGCAGCTGCTCGGGGTGCGCATCGACGAGGTGCCGGGGCTGTCGCTCAATCGTTACCTGCCCGACGTGGACCTGCCGGCGCTGGTGCGGCGCAACAATGCACGGGTCAACGGCCTGCGCATCAAGCTGCGCGATGCGACCTTCCTTGCCGACATCGCCCCGCTGCATCGTGAACACCACGACGACGTGGCTTCCCTGGCCGGCGCGGTGGTGACCCTGCACAGCGCCGACCGGATCGGCGAACGCATCTATCAGGTGCAGCGCCAGGAGCTGCGTGGCTTCGATGCGCTGTTCCAGGCCAGCCCCCGGCTGGCCGCGCTGATCCGCGAGGCGCGGCGCATGGCGCCGCTGGACGCGCCGCTGCTGATCCACGGCGAGACCGGTACCGGCAAGGAGCTGCTGGCGCGGGCCTGCCATCTGGCCAGCGCCCGCGGGCAGTCGCCGTTCATGGCACTCAACTGCGCCGGCCTGCCGGAATCGATGGCCGAGACGGAGCTGTTCGGCTATGCGCCGGGTGCCTTCGAGGGGGCGCGGCCCGAGGGCAAGCTCGGGCTGCTGGAGATGACCGCAGGCGGCACCATCTTCCTCGACGAGGTGGGAGAGATGAGCCCGCGGCTGCAGGTCAAGCTGCTGCGTTTCCTGCAGGACGGCGGCTTTCGCCGGGTGGGCAGCGACGAAGAGACCTATCTCGACGTGCGGGTGATCTGTGCCACCCAGCAGGACCTGCCCCGGCTCTGCGCCGAAGGCCACTTCCGTCAGGATCTCTATCATCGGCTCAACGTGCTGTCGCTGGCGGTGCCGCCACTGCGCGACTGTCTCGACGGCATCGAGGCCATGGCGCTGCACTTCATCGATCGCGCCGCGCGTCAGATCGGCTGTCGCATGCCGTCGCTGTCACCGGCGGCACTGGCCAGGCTCTCCACCTATCACTGGCCCGGCAACGTGCGCCAGTTCGAGAACGTGCTGTTCCAGGCGGTGTCGCTGTGCGAGGGCGACGCCATCGAGCCCGCTCATCTGCGTCTACCGGACGTGGGCGAGACGCCGGGGCTCTCGGGCATCGATCTCGACGGCTCGCTCGCCGACATCATGGGCGACGTGGAGCGTCGTATCCTGGCCTCGCTCTATCCGCAGTACCCCTCGAGCCGCCAACTGGCCAAGCGGCTCGGGGTCTCGCACACCACTATTGCCAACAAGCTGCGCCATTACGGCATCGGTGCGGGTGACGCCTGACCCTCGACCAGTGTCGTGCGAGCGGCCAGCTCCCTGACCTCGGCGTAACGGTAGGCTTCCAGCGCGCCGAAGCCCGCCAGGCGGCGCGCCTTGAGCCGGGTGAGCAGGGGGCTGGTGAGGCCGCACAGGAAGCGGGCCAGCAGATCGGGGGTGGCAGGATGAGGCTCGTCGCTGGCGGCGAGCTGTTGCGCCAGCTCGCCCGCGAGCCGTGCGACGATCTCGCGTGTTATGGGCTCGAGCGGTTCGGGTTCGGGCAGGTTGGCAATGACGCCGCGGCAGGCCGAGCAGTGGCCGCAGCGCTCCGGCGCCCGGGTGTCGCCGAACCATTCGGAAAGCCGGCGGCTCAGACACGCCGCGCTCTCGAACAGCGCCAGCATGGCGTGCAGCCGCTCGACCTCGGCCCGCTCCTTGTCGTGGAAATAGGCGTGCAGCTCCTCGCTCAGGGCCGCGGCGTCGATGTCGCTGCGCAGCACCTCATAGACCTCGGTCATCTGCTTGCTTTCGAGCACCATCCAGCCCTGGGCGACGAAATAGTCCAGCGCGGTGAGCACGCGGGCGCGTTCGACGTTGAGCCCGCGCTCTTCTCCCAGCCGTTCGAGGGCCGCGAAGTCGAGGGTGAACCAGGTGCGGGCACGCTGGGAGGCGTCGACAATCGCCTGGACGAAGGTGCTGCGTTCGCCCTCGAAGCGCGATACCAGGACCTCGGGTTCGTCGTGCAGGCGGAAGCGGTACTCGGCGAAGTAGCTGTAGCGCGGCGCGATGTAGCCGCGCAGCTCGAGCTGCACCAGCAGCGTCTTGAGCGGCAGCGGACGAATGTTGCTGTGCTGGGAGAGCGAATTGAGCACCAGCTCCCACTGGCGTGCGGCGCCGGCCGCCTCGATCAGCTCGTCGATTACCTTGCGGATGCCGTGAAGCTCCGGGGTGTCGCCGTAGACGAAGTTCTCCAGCACGTTGACGTGATCGCGCCCGGCCAGCATCAGGCAGTCGGAGGGCTTCCCGTCGCGGCCGGCACGACCGATCTCCTGACTGTAGTTCTCCACCGACTTGGGCAGGTCGAAGTGCACCACGTTGCGAATGTCGGCCTTGTCGATGCCCATGCCGAAGGCGATGGTGGCGACGATGCAGGGTGTCTGGCCGGCCATGAAGTCGCGTTGGATGCGCTCGCGGGTCTCGGCGTCGAGCCCGGCATGGTAGGCGGTGGCAACGAAGCCGGCCTTGCTCAGGTAGGCGGCCAGACGCTCGGCTGTCTGCTGCAGGGTGACGTAGACGATGGTGGGTTGGGGCGGTTCGCCGCCCAGCCTGGGCCTGAGCCACTCGACCAGGCGACGCGCCCGGGTCTCGGCAGGCACCGGCGCCACTTCCAGGTTGAGATTGGGCCGGTAGAAGCCGGTGGCGGTGACGTCGCCCTCGGCGATGCCGAAGCGCTCGCGCATGTCGGCGATTACCCGCGGCGTGGCCGTGGCGGTCAGCAGCAGGACCTGGGGAATGCCGAACTCATGGCGGTAGTGGGGCAGCTTGAGGTAATCGGGGCGGAAATTATGGCCCCACTCCGAGATGCAGTGGGCTTCGTCCACGACCAGTAGCGAGATCGGCACGCGGCGGATGAAGGCGCGGAAGCGCTCGTTCTTGAGCCGCTCCACCGAGACCATGAGGATGCGGATCTCGCCGCGCTTGACGCCTTCCATCACTGCCGCCGTTTCCTCGCGGCTCTGGCCCGAGTCGATGCTGGCGGCGGCGATGCCGTGGCGCGCCAGGAAGGCCAGCTGATCCTGCATCAGCGCCAGTAGCGGCGAGATCACCAGGGTCAGGTGGGGCAGGTGCAGGGCCGGCAGCTGATAGCACAGCGACTTGCCCGAGCCGGTGGGAAAGATCGCCGCCGCCGAACGGCCGGCGGTTATCGCTTCGATGACCGGGCGCTGGCCGGAGCGGAAGTCGTCATAGCCAAAGACCTGCTGTAACGTCTGATCGATCACGTGGGCACTCCCTGCTCAGTTGTTTTGCGTTGCGCTTATGCGAAAGGCGGAGGCCATGACGACCACCGGGCGAACATTCTCGCATATCGTCGGTTTCGACGATTGTCCGTTCCCACGCGGGCATCGCGGCGACGTGGCCATTGTCGGCACGGTGTTCTCGGGGCTGCGCCTGGAAGGGGTGCTTTCCGGCAGGGTGCGCCGGGATGGCGTCAACAGTACACGGGAACTGATTCGTCTGGTCGGCCACTCGCGGTTTGCCGCGCACTTGCAACTGATCATGCTGCAGGGCGTTGCCTTGGCCGGTTTCAACGTGATCGACGTGCCGCACCTGCACGCCGAGCTGGGTCTGCCGGTACTGGTGGTGGCGCGTCGGGCGCCGCGCCAGGGTGCCATGCGCCGCGCCCTGCTCGAGCGCATTCCCGGCGGTGCCCGCAAATGGGCGCTGGTCGAGCGTCTCGGGGAGATGGAGCCGCTGGCAGGCGTCTACGTTCAGCGCGTGGGGTTGAGCGCAGAGGAGGCGGTCGCGGCGATACGTGCCACTACGCCCCATGGCAGCGTGCCCGAACCGCTGCGCGTGGCGCACCTGATCGCCGGCGGCGTGACCACGGGAGAGAGCCGCGGCAGGACCTAGGCAGGCAACGTGTAAAACTGTGGCCATCGGCGCCATGACCCGAGGGGCCGAGCTTGGCATAATGCCCCTCTTTTCTTCGCCCGCAGGGAAGACCCCATGACCGCCTGGAGCAAGCTGCTGATCGCCACGACGCGGCTGATCGACCTGCACGACAGCGCCCACGAGCCCGGCTCTCCCTTCGTTCAGGTGAGCCAGGAGCAGCGTCGCGGCCTGCGCGACGGCTACTGGCTCGACCTCGGCTGCCTGCTGCTCGACTACCTGCTCGACGAGGACTTCGCCACCAACAGCGCCTTCGTCTCGCAGAGCCGCTGCCTCAATCACCTGCGCGAGGTGTACCCGGGGCTGCCCCACGACGACCTGAGCTTCGTCATCAATCTGCTCTCCACCCCTAGCGAGATCCACTTTCGTCAGCCATCGTCATCGCCGACGACGGGCGACGACCCGACGGCAGAGGAGCGCAGCCGGCGCAGCACCAAGCGCACCGCGCTGATCGAGAAGCAGGGCCAGACCGGCCAGGTGCGCCTCACCCCGAGCGGCCGCCAGGCGGTGACCCTGGCCAGCCAGGTCGAGGACCTGCTCTACTCCGAGTACGACGCCGCCAAGGTGCTGGCGGCGCTGGCGCGGGGCGATTTCGCCCGTATTCCCGACATCACCAACCAGATCCTGCTGGCCATCCGCGCGCTGACCCAGGAGCTGCGTCGGGTGCGCGAGAACCCCACTCGCGAGGGCAAGCTGTCCGCGCTGCTCGACAACGAGCGCCACTACCACAACGCCCTGACCAACATTCAGCAGACCCTGCTCGACGCCCGCGCCCAGCTCGCCACGCCGCGCCTGATGGAGCGCTTCGAGAGCTGGCGCGAGGCGCAGTCCGACGACTGGGACCTGCGCGTGCTCTCCGGCGCCATCGGCCGCGTGCTCACCGCCATCGAGAACCTCTCGCGGCGGCTCTCGGAGCTCTTGGCCGATATCGCCGAGGGACGCATCCAGGCCATGGGTGTGATCGACTTCCAGGACATGGCGCGCCAGCTGCTCGAGGCGCCGCCCGCGCCCGCGCTGCGCGATGCGGTGGTGGCGCGCATGATGCCACTGCACGTGCAGGCCACCTTCCCGCGTTTGGCGCCGCTGGTGCCGCTGCTCGAGAGTCGTCGCGCCGAGGTCAGCCCGGTGGCGCTGGTGTTCGACGAGGCGCGCGACGCCGCCCCCGAGGACCCGCTGCTGGCACGCTTCCTCGAAGCGCGCGGGCCGGCGCTGCGCCAGCGCCTCAGACGCGCACCGCTGTCGCTGCCCGAGGCGCTGACCGAGGGCTGGCACCGCTTCGAGGAGGGCGACTGCCTGGCCCAACTGCTCAACACCTTCGTCGATACCGAACTGCTGGCCCCGGGGCTGACGGTGGGTATCGACGCGACGCCGTTCGAGCTCGAGCTCGACGACGGCCGCCGCATCGAGGGGGCCGTGACCCCCTCTCTCGGCTTCTTCTCTCAACAGGCGCCCGCCGCCGCGCCGAACTCCTTGCAGGCGCCCGGGACCGCGCCGCATTCCCTGCAGGCGCCCGCTGCCGCGCCTAACGACATATCGCGCATCGATCAGGACGAGCCAGTATGAACATGACCGAGATGGGCGAAGTGGTCGCCTACCTGCTGCGCTACCGCAGCGCCGAACGCACCCCGGGCGGCGGGCGCAAGCGCCGCGCCGCCCGCGAGGGCCAGCTCTCCGAGCGCGACGTCTGCGCGCTGATCGACGACGCCAGCGAGGCCGAGCGCGAGGCGCTGCGCGACTTCCTGGCCGGGCAGGGGCTGAGGCTCAAGGCCTTCGAATCCGGTGACTACCCTGGCATCGCGCCCGGCTCGCGCTACTACGCGCTGCTGCCCGACCCGGAGCTGGAGCAGCCGCCGCTCTACACCCGCGAGCCGGTGTTCGAGGCGCTCAAGCTGCGCCAGGAGAGCCGCGCCGAGCTGGCCCAGTGGTACCTGCAGCTGTGGCTGCTGATGCACACGCTGCTCTACACCCGCTACAACCGCGCGCTATCCGACGTCAGCCGCTACCAGGAGGCCACCTTTGCCGGAGCCGAGCTGGTCGAGCTGATGCGCGACCAGTTGGAGACGCTGCGTAGCCTGGGCGAGGAGGCGCCGGAGAGCAGCCGCGTGCTGCTGGAGGAGCGCGGCGAGGACATCAGCCGTCGGGTGCGTGCCTTCATCGACCTGCAGGTGCGCGCCGGGCTGCTCGAAGGCCTGCGCGACGCCGAAGCGAGTGCCGGCGCCGAGGAGAGCGTCGGCGAGGTGTGGCAGCAGACCCTGCTTGGGGCGCTGGAGAGCGAGCAGATCGGCATCCACCAGCTCGGCCACCTGCAGGCGCTGGCTCAGGGCCGTGCCCAGGGCCGCTATCGGGATGAAGAAGACGCGTACGAGGCCGACATCGACGAGCACGAGGAGACCCAGGCATGAGCGTGATCAACCGCATCGAGGTCGCCAACCTGCTCAACAAGCACGGCGACGTGGCCTCGCCCTGGGACGCCAAGATGCGCCACCTGCTGCTCGACCTGCGTGGCCAGTCGAGCGCCATCAGCATGGAGAACGGCTTCGGCAAGACCACGCTCTCCGAGGCGCTGATCGGCCTGCTGTCGCGGGATCGCACGTTGCTCTCGCGCACCCGCCGCAAGTGCTCGCCCTCGGCGGTGGGCGGCACGGCGCGCAGCTGGAGCCACCTGCGGGTGGAGTTCCGCTCGCGCAGCGGGCTGGAGCGCCAGGACGACATGCTCGCTGCGGCGGGTGAGGAGGTAGCCGGCGAGACCTTCGTGTTCGGCTTCTACGGCTACAGCGACGGCAGCGGACTCTCGTTCTACCACTATGCCGGGCGTCTCGAAGACGTGCCGGTGCACCACCAGACCCTCGACGGCAAGCTGGCGCTCTTCGCCAACCGCGACGTCAAGGCGGCCATGGCCGAGCGTAACGTGCGCCTGACCCACAACCGCGAGGAGTGGCTCGAGGCGGTGGGCGCCCACGTCTCCCGTCGCGAACTGGCCCAGCTCGCCGCCTTCCAGAAGGAGGGCGGCGCCGACAAGAGCCAGATCTTCAACGCCATCAAGCCCCGCGCCGGCGAGAAGGCCGACCAGGCGTTCTTCTTCGAGGTGCTGGCCCCCGAGATCCTTTCCGGCGCCACCCGTGGCGAGACCGACGAGAGCGAGGAGCTGATCGAGGAGGTGATCCTCAACTCCGGCACCAACATCACCGAGCTGCGTCATCGCCTGGAGGAAGCCGAGAGTGACCAGCGCCGTGCCAGCGACAAGGTGGTGCGCCTGGCCGAGCTGCGCGAGCAGGGCGAGTCGCTGCGCGACGCCCGCACTCGCCTGATGGAGCTGGATCAGGGCCTGGCCGCCAGCGAAGCCTTGCTGGGAGGCCAGGCGCTGCTGGGCCTGCCCGGGCTGCCCCGGGCCGCTGCCGAGAATGACACCGAAGAGAGCGGGGTCGCTGCGCTGGATGGCTTCGCCTGGATCGCCGGCGATACCTCGCGCCCGCGGGTCTCCACCGCGCTGCTGGCGACGCTCTCCGACCTTTCCGAGCGGGCCGTGCGCCAGGCGCTCTCCGAGCGCGGCGCCCGGGTCGACGTGCACCGCCGGCTGATTCACCTGCCCCAGGCCGAGTGGCCGCTCAACCGCGACGTCGGCCACGTCAGCTTCAAGGCTGCCCGCGAGTGGCTGGCCGAAAGCCACGCCCTGGCCGACGATACGGCCCGCGACCGCGCCCTGAGCGCGCTGGACGAGGGCGCCGACGCCTTCGAGGCCGCCGACGGCAACCGCTTCCGCGAGGAGGTGATCGGCGACGGGGTCTATCTCGAAGAGCTGACCCGCGAACTCGCCGAGCTGGACGAGCGCCGCGACGACCTGGAGCACGAGCGCGAGCGGCTGGAGTCCCAGCAGCGCGACTTCGTCGACAACCAGAGCTTCTACACCCAGGCGCTGGCCGAGGGGCTGTTCAGCGAGGCCGAGCTGGAAACCCCCGAAGCCAGCGCCGAGGCGGCCAAGGCCGAGGCCGCCGACGCTCGCCGTGCTCTCAACGCGCACCTGGGCCGCGTCGGCGAGCTCAAACAGATCGCCGCCTGGCACGACGCCTACCGCCGCGAGTGCCCGGGTACCGCACCGGCCGAGCGGCTCGAGGAGAAGCTGGAGCGCGAGGCCGAGCTGGCCGAGTCCCTCGATGAGCTGATCCGGCGCCGCGACGAGGCGCTCGGCGCCTTCGAGACCGCTCGCGGCGAGCGTGAGCGGCTCAACGGCGAGCGGGAGCGACTGACCGGCGAGCAGGGCCTGCTGGCCCGCGGCCAGGCGCCCTGGCGCGCCTTCGTCGAGGGCTGGCCGGGTGAAGAGGTGAGCGGCTTCTGGACGCGGCGCAAGACCGCGCTGGCCGAGCTGGAATCGAACTGTCGCGAGGCCGAGCAGCGCCGTCAGGAGGCCGAGCGTACCCTGGCGCGGCTGGCACCGCTGGCCGAGGCCGCCCGTCGTTACGCTGAGCTGCACGGCGATGACGAGCCGGTGCACCTGCGCTCACGCCTGCGCGAGCGGGAACGCGAGCTGGGCGACGAGCGCAAGCGGCTGCTCGACGAAGAGAACCACCTGCGCACGCTGCACCGGGCGCGGCTCGACTTCGCCGAGCGCAGCGAGCTGACCCCGGAGAAGTGGCTGGCCGACGCCCGGCGTCGCTATCCGCGGCTGCTGCGCGAAGCGGAGACGCTGGAAGCCGACATCGCCGCCCGCGAGCGCTACCTGGAGAGCCTCTCCGGCGATCCGCTGGAGCGGCGCGTGGTGGAGGCCGAGGCCCACCGCCAACTCGACGAAGCCGGCATCGCCTGGCAGCCGCTGCATGCGGTGCTCAACGTCGACACCCACACTCCCGAACAGCGCCGCGAGTGGCTGGTGCAGGCCGCCGGGGTGCTGTTCGCCCCGGTGGTGGCCGGGCGCGAGGCGGCCGAGGCTGCCGCCGCCACGCTGATCGAGGCGGGCCTGGCGGTGCCGGTATTCGAGGCCGAGACGCTGACCGGCCTGCTGGCCCGGGGCGAGCCGCCCCTGGGCGCGGTGGCCGGTGTCGAGACCCTGGCAGTGAAGGCCGCGCTGGACCCGAGCTATCTGGAAGCGCTGCGTGAGGCCACCGAGAAGCGGCTGGCCGCCGACCGTGAGCGGCAAAAGGCGCTGGCCGTGGAATGCGAGCGGCTCGATCCCCATGGCGAAACCTTCGCCCTGGCGCTGCGCGCCCGCGAGGCCGACGAGGCTCAGGTCGAGATAGCCCTGGAGGCCCTGGCCGAGCGGCAGGCGGAGTTGGCCGAGCGCGAAGCGGCGCTGGCCCCGCGGCTGACCGATGTCGCGCTCGCCTGTATCGACGACTACCAGCGCTACCTGCAGGAGGGGGGTGAGTTCGCCCAGCAGGAGGCCGCCGAGGCGCAGCTCGAAGCCGAGACGGCGCTGGCCGAACTCGCACCGCGGCGCGAAGCGGCGGCCCGCGAGCTGGAGGCCCATGGCCAGACCTGGCTCGCCGCCGAACAGTTCAGCGACGCCGGCGGCGTCGAGCGGCTGCAGGCGCTGGAGGCGCGCCTCGCCGAACTCGAACGCCACCTGAATGAGGCGAGCGTGCGACTGGCCGCCGCCGAGGAGCAGCGCGAGACGCTCAAGCGCCAGGTGGAAGAGACCGAGGCCCAACTGCGTGGCATCTTCAGCGACGGCGAGCGCGACCGTCTGCGTGCCCTGGCGCGCTTCGAAGCGGAAGGCGGCGTCGACTTCATGGTCACTGCCGCCGAAGTGCAGGAGGAGCTGGAAGCCGCTCAGGCCCGGGCGACCCGCCGTGCCGACTTCGACTTCACACGCATTCGCGCCTACCTGGAAGTACGCGACGCCGCCGGCGGCAGCCAGAAGCTCGAGCGCGAGATCGCCCGGGTGCGGCGCGAGCTGGGCGAACTGCGCGAGACGCGCAAGGCCCGTGGGGAAGAGCGCGACGCCCTGGAGGCGCGCCTGGCCGAGCAGCGCCGGGCGCTGGCCTGCATCGATCAGCTGGCGGTGGAGTGGCTGCGGGTGCTGCGCGACCTGCCCGAGGGCTGGTCGCGGCGTCTGGCGGCGCTGGTCGATCTCGCCGAAGCCAGCCGCTGGCCCGGGGAGGCGGACGACCACGCGGCGCGCAACGTCGCCCTCGAGGCGTGGCACGACATGGTCGCAAGCGAAAGGCAGGGCGAGCTCGACATCGAAGCGCTGGAGGCCTGTCAGCAGACTCTGGTCGATGCCCTGGGTGAACTCAACCTGGGCGAGCAGGCGCGCAACCGCGAGCGCCAGGCGCGCCAGGTCGAGGGCGGCGAGCGCAAGCTGGCCGAGGCCCTGGCCGAAGCGGCCCACAGCCGCATGTTCAGCGACACCGAGCGCGCCCGCCTGGCCGGGCTGACGCACGCCAGCGCCGAGGCGCTGGACGATCTCTCGCGCCTGCACGATCAGTTGGCCGGCCAGCTCGACGACCACAAGGTGCGGGTCGAACGGCTGCACGCCTCTCGTGAGCAGATCGAAGGCACCCTGGTGGAGCGCCTCAGCTCGATCATCTCGGACGCCGCCGGCAACCTCGACATCCTCAAGCGCGTGGCCAAGAGCAGCGGCGAGGGCGGCGCCTTCTTCGAGGTCAAGGCCGCGCTGATCGGCCCCGACCAGCTACGCGACCTGATCGCCACGCTGCTGGCCGACATCGACGAGCACCAGGCCGCCATGCGTCGCCGCGCCGAACGCGACGGTGGCATGGTCGACGGCGAGGCGCGTCGCCGCGACGACGACCTGCTGCGCCAGATTCGCCGGCGCATCTATCGCGGCCTGTTCCACGACGTGGCGATCCGTCTCAAGCACGACGCCATCCGCCCCCACGGACGGCTGTTCTCGCTCAACGAGGAGATGTCGGAGGGCCAGCGCGAGGCGGTGTCGCTGATGTGGCTGGTCAAGCTCTCCGAGTTCGCCATCGAGCGCGAGCTGCGCGAACTGCCGGGGCATCACCGTCGCCGCGCCCGCACCAGCCGCGAGAGCGTGATCCTGCTCGACGGCCTGTTCTCCAAGCTCTCGCACCGCCGCCTGATCCAGGACTCGCTGGAGTCGCTGCGCAATACCCGCGGGCGCTTCCAGATGATCGGCCTGATCCACAACCCCAACTACGAGAACGACCCCGACATCTTCCCCACCTACCTGGTGGGCAGCGTGATCGGTGGCGCTCAGGGGCAGGGCGGCCACGTGATGGTGCGCGACGGCCGCATCGCCGCGCCGGAATCGCTGGGCCGCAGCGTCGGCGAGGCCAGCCTGTTCGGTATCCACGTCAGCGAGCCGGAGCCAACCTGAGCCGATTCAACGTCCGAAATACAACGGATAGGAGAGAGCCATGCACGTCATCATCGATCTCTGCGTCGTCCCGCTGGGGGTGGGCGTGTCGGTCTCACCGCAGATCGCTGCCTGTCAGCGGGTGATCGAGGCCTCGGGCCTCGAGCACCACATGCATGCCTACGGCACCAACATCGAAGGGCCGTGGGACGAGGTGATGGCGGTGGTCAAGCGCTGCCACGAGGTGGTGCACGAGATGGGCGCGCCGCGCATCACCACCACCATCAAGCTGGGCACCCGCACCGACCGCGAGCAGTCCATGGCCGACAAGGTGTCGAGCGTAGAAAACAAGCTACGTGGTTCCTGATTCGCTCATGCCGTGGATAGCGGCGTGAGCCAGGCATCGCCCAGGCGCAGCAGGTGGTCGGTGAGGGCGTCGAGCACCTTGCCGCCCTGGCGCCAGTGGTGCCAGTAGAGCGGTACGTCGATGACATGGCCCGGCGAGAGATCGACCAGCCTTCCTTCGGCCAGGTGCGGGCCGGCGTCGATCTCCTGCAAGCGGCCTTCGCTCAGTTCGCGTTCGGCTTGGCGCTCCGGCACCATGCCGTAGCCAAGACCGGCCAGGGCCAGGCCGACGAAACCCTCCGAAGAGGGGCAGAGGTGATGGGGGAAGGGCGGCTCCACGCCGTGCTGGGCCAGATAGCGGTGCTGCAGGCGGTCGTCGGGGCCGAACACGATGGCCGGCGCCCGGCGCAGCGCCTCCGGGGTGACGCCATCGGCGAAATGACGCGCCACGAAGGCGGGGCTGGCCAGGGCGCGATAGCGCATGCTGCCCAGCGGATAACTGCGCGCGCCTTGCACCGGCGTGGGCGAGTCGCAGATGCAGCCGGCCACGTCACCGTCGCGCATGCGCTTGAGCGCCACCTCCTGATCTTCCACCACCAGATCGAACAGCACGGGGTGTTCCTCGCAGAAGCGTCCGATGGCCTCCGGCCACCAGGTGGCCAGGCTGTCGGCGTTGATCGCCAGGCGCAGGCGCTGCTCGCCGCTGCCGAGCGCCGGCACCTCACCGAGCAGGTCGCCTTCCAGCAGGCGCACCTGCTGGGCATGGTTGAGCAGTTTCCGCCCCAGCGGGGTGGGAGCGAGGCGTGGGCTGCGCACCAGCACCGGCTGGCCCAGGCGTGCCTCGAGCAGCTTGATACGCTGCGACACCGCCGATTGCGTGAGCCCCAGGTATCGCGCGCCGCGTTCGAAACCGCCTTGATCGATCACCGCCATCAGTGCTTCGAGCAGTTTGTAGTCCAGCATCAGTAATGTTAATCCCCAAGTTCGTTTATTTATTTCTCTTATCATCGTGGCGAGCTTAGCCTTGGCGGCATCGACTTGCCAGGGAGAAAGAACGATGTGGTTGTCATGGCTCAACGGGTTGCTGATCTGCGCCGGACTGATCGTCGCCATCGGTGCCCAGAATGCCTTCGTGCTGCAGCAGAGCCTGCGCCGGCAGCATGCCTGGCTGGTGGCCGGGGTCTGTGCACTGTGCGACTGGCTGCTGGTCGGTGTCGGCGTGCTGGGCCTGGGCATATTGATCGCCCAGCAGGAAACGCTGATGGAAGTGGCCCGTTGGGCCGGTGCCGCCTTCCTGGCCTGGCAGGCATCGCTGGCGTTTCGTCGGGTCTTCATCGGTCAGGCACTGGTAGCGGGTGGCGGCGGCATCCAGTCGTGGCAGGCCGCTCTGGCGGCAACGCTGGCGGTGACCCTGCTCAATCCGCAGGTCTATCTCGAGACCGTGGTACTGCTCGGTGCCATCGGCGCGGTGCAGCCGAGCCCGCTGGGCTTCTTCATCGGTGCGGCGATGGCCTCGTTCGGCTGGTTCTTCGGCCTGGCCGCGGCGGCGGGCTGGCTGGCGCCACGGCTGGCCAGCCCCAGAGTGTGGCGTGCCATCGACCTGGTGATCGGGCTCATTCTGGCCTGGGTGGCGTGGAGGTTGGCGAGTGGCTCCATGATGCCTTAGTGGCTCCGGTGTAAAGATGGCTTTACGCCCTGTCACGATATCGCACCGCCCGAAGTGCGCTGTCGTCGCACCTGGATCGGCTGTAAGGATTCTTTTACATGGCGCTGGCGAGTTATCCCCAGCGGGCGCTGCCAAAGGTGCTTGCGGGGCGTTTCTCGGGGAGAGGGCGCGCACTAGTCTGGAGTCACCCGTTGGCACCTCGAGGGGTGCCGAACCCGACGCAGACACTGCGCTTGCACAATAACGTCCACCCCCTGGAGGAAACAATGAACGCACCCGCCAAGACCGTTTCACCGATCTCACAAGACAATCCGATCGGTACCAACGGCTTCGAGTTCGTCGAGTACAGCGCACCCAGCGCCGAAGGCATCGAGGAACTGCGCGCGCTGTTCAACCGCATGGGCTTCACCGAGACGCGCAAGCACCGCTCCAAGCAGGTGTTCCTGTTCCAGCAGGAGAACGTCAACTTCGTGCTCAACGCCGAACCGGACAGCCACGCGGCCGAGTTTGCCAAGGTGCACGGCCCCTGTGCCTGCGCCATGGCGTGGAAGGTGGCCGACGCCAAGCAGGCCTTCGAGTATGCCCTGGCCCACGGCGCCGAGGCGGTGGAGAATCCGGTCGGTCCCGGCGAGGTGGGCATTCCCGCGGTACGCGGCATCGGTGGCTCGCTGCTCTACTTCGTCGACAACAAGGTCGACAGCGAAGGCCGTACCATCTACGACATCGACTTCGAGCCGATTCCCGGCCGTTCGCCCAACGACAACAGCGTGGGTCTGAAGGTGCTCGATCACCTGACCCACAACGTCGACCGCGGCCAGATGGACAAGTGGGCCGATTTCTACACCGAGATCGCCAACTTCCGCGAGAACCGCTACTTCGACATCAAGGGCAAGAAGACCGGCCTGCACTCCCGCGCCATGACCGCCCCCTGCGGCAAGATGCACATCCCGATCAACGAGTCCGCCGACGATAGCTCGCAGATCGCCGAGTTCCTGCGTGAGTACAACGGTGAGGGTATCCAGCATCTGGCCATGGCCACCGACGACATCTACGCCACCGTGCGGGGCCTGCGCGCCAACGGCGTGACCTTCCTCACCACCCCGGACACCTACTACGAGAAGGTCGACACTCGCGTGCCCAACCACGAGGAGAACGTCGAGGATCTGCGCGAGCTGAGCCTGCTGATCGACGGCGGTCCGGACGAGGGCGTACTGCTGCAGATCTTCACCGAGACCGTGATCGGTCCGATCTTCTTCGAGATCATTCAGCGCAAGGGCAACGACGGTTTCGGCGAGGGCAACTTCAAGGCCCTGTTCGAATCCATCGAAGAGGATCAGATCCGGCGTGGCGTGCTCAAGGCCGACTGATCCAAGTCACGGCTCCCGTTCCATCGGACGGGAGCCGTTTTTTTGTCTGTCCTCAGGCAGATGTCATGAAATTACAATGCTAGACAATAAATGACGTTGCAAACCTGACAATATGGCGGGCATATTGCTGCGTCCGCGCGATAACAACTCCCCCTGGTGACACGATGACGACTACCCAACAACCTCGCGCTCAGTGGCTGGGCCGCTGGGGCTTCGTGCTGGCGGCGACCGGTTCTGCCGTCGGCCTGGGCAACATCTGGAAGTTTCCCTATATCACCGGCGAGCACGGCGGCGGCGCCTTCGTGCTGGTCTATCTGGCCTGCATCCTGGCGGTGGGTGTGCCGGTGATGATGACCGAGATCGCCTTTGGCCGGCGCGGCCGCGGCAGTCCCATCGATGCGGTACGCCGCGTGGTGACGGAATCGGGGCGGTCGCCGCTGTGGTCGCTGCTGGGCTGGATGGCGATGCTGGCCGGCTTCATGATCCTCTCCTTCTACGTGGTGGTGGCCGGCTGGTCGTTCTCCTATCTGTGGAAGATGTTGACCGGTCAGCTCGCCGGCAGCGGCGTGGACGACATGGTGGCGATCTTCGTCGCCAACAACGAGAACCCCTTCAACCTGGGCTTCTGGAGCACCCTGGTGACTCTGCTGACCATGCTGATCGTGGGCAAGGGGGTGCAAGCGGGCATCGAGCGCAGCGTCAGTTGGATGATGCCCGGCATGGTCATCATGCTGCTCATACTGATCGGCTATGGCGTGTTCTCCGGCGGCTTCGGCGAGGCGTGGCGTTTCCTGTTCTCGTTTAATGCCGGCAGCCTGACCAGCGATGGCATGCTGGCCGCCCTGGGTCATGCCTTCTTTACCCTGTCGCTGGCCTCGGGGGCCATCCTCACTTACGGCAGCTACCTGCCGTCGCGCACGTCCATTGCGCGCACCACTTTCAGCGTGGCGATTGCCGATACCCTGGTGGCGCTGATGGCGGGGCTGGCGATCTTCCCCATCATATTCGCCAACGGCATGAACCCCGGCGAGGGGCCGGGCCTGATATTCATGAGCCTGCCGTTGGCGTTCCAGGCCATGCCGCTGGGCACGCTGTTCGGCATCCTGTTCTTCGTCATGCTCTCCATGGCGGCGCTGACCTCGTCGATCTCCATGGTCGAGGCCACCGTCTCCTGGCTGGTGGACAACAAGGGCATCAGCCGACGTACGGCGGCCTGGGGCACCGGGCTCGTGCTGTGGCTGGTGAGCACCCTGGCGATGCTGTCGTTCAATCTGGGGGCGGACTGGACCCTGGCTGGCCGCCACTTCTTCGACTGGCTGGATTACCTCACCTCGCGCTGGATGATGCCGCTGGGCGGCCTGGGCATGGCGCTGCTGGCCGGCTTCGTGCTGAAGAGCGAGAGCTTCCGCGAGGAGCTGGGCCTCTCGGCCCACTGGCACGCGCTGTGGCTGTTCATGGTGCGCTACGTCAGCCCGCTGGGCATTCTGGTGATCTTCGTCGATGCGTTGGGTATCGCGCGTCTGGAGTTAGGCATGCACTGGCCCTGGCTGCTGGGCGTGCTGGCGCTGATCACCCTGCTCGGCGAGCTGGTGAGCCCGCGGCTGAGGCGTACTCTTGCCGGCTGAGTGCTTGCCTGTCGTCGAGCTTGGCGCTAATGTCGGGCCGGTTCGTTGGGAACGTCCTTCGAGGTGAAGAGAGATGATCAGAGTCGCGCTCGTGTTGTTCATGGCCGTGCTGATCGCCGGCTGCGCCGGACGCGGCGGCGGACAGGGCGAGCGCGTCTCGGCATCGTCCGGCTGGAACGGTGAGCAGGGCCAGGCTTCGTTCTATGCCGACCGCTATCACGGCCGCCAGACCGCCAGCGGCGAGCGCCACGACCGCAACGCGCTGACGGCGGCCCATCGCAGCCTGCCGTTCGGCACCCATGTGCGCGTCACGCGGCTGGACAACGGTCGTGAGACGGTGGTGCGCATCAACGACCGCGGCCCCTTCGTGCGCGGCAGGGTCATCGACGTCTCGCGCCGCGCGGCGGAGGAGCTGGACATGATCGGGCCCGGTGTGGTGAACGTGCGCCTGACGCCGGAGTGAGCGAGCCCGGCCGGCGGATGCCTCGGCCGTCCAGCCATGCGACAATGACGCTTTCGTTCACGTCGGGCTTCGCTCATGTCATCCCCGCGCAGTGAATCCATTGCCGAGCTTCAGAGTCTGCGCCGCGGACGTGCGCGGCGCAGCTGGCTGACGCGCAGTTTCCGCCTGCAGGTGATGTTGCTGGTAGGTGTGCTGCTGGCTGCCATGTTGCTGGCTCAAGGCGCCTATCTCAATCATCGCAAGGGCGAGATCATCAGCCACCAGATGGGCGAGCGCGCGCTGGCCGTGGCGCTCAGCGTGGCCAGCATCCCCGAGCTGATCGCCGCCTTCGACGACCCCGATCCGAGCGCCACCATCCAGCCCATCGCCGAACGCATCCGTCGCGAGACCGGGGCCCGCTACGTGGTGGTGGGCAATACCGAGAGCCTGCGCTATTCCCACCCCCTGCCGGAGCGCCTGGGCGAGTCCATGGTCGGCGGCGACAACGACCGCGCGCTGCTGCACGGCGAGTCCTACGTCTCCGAGGCGGTCGGTTCACTGGGCAAGGCGATGCGCGGCAAGACCCCGGTATTCGATGCCGAGGGCAACATCATCGGTATCGTCTCTGTGGGCTTCATGCTCGACCGCGTGGCCATGGACGTGGTCGAGCACACCAGTCTGGGCTGGTGGCTGGTGGCGCTGATGATCGTGCTCGGCTTCGCCGGTGCCTATCTGCTCTCACGCCATCTGAAGAAGGTGATCCTCGGCCTGGAGCCCTACGAGATCGCGCGGCTGGCGATGGAGAAGGAGGCGATCCTGCAGTCGATTCACGAAGGGATCCTGGCGGTGAACCGCGAAGGGCAGATCACCCTGGTGAACCAGCAGGGCCGACGCTTCCTCGGCCTCCCACCCGAAGAAGAGGTGCTGGGGCGGCCGATCCAGGAGCTGGTGCCCAACTCGCGTCTCTCAGAGGTACTGGAACGGGGCGAGCGGCAGTTCGATCAGGAGATGTGGCTGGGCGATCATCCCGTGGTGGTCAACCGGGTGCCGATCGTCGACGCCGGCGAAGTGGAGGGGGCGGTGGCGACGTTCCGCAGCCGTCGCGAGATCGTCGAGCTCTCCGATGCGTTGAGCGCTGCCAGCCGCGACGTGGATATGCTGCGTGCCCAGGCTCACGAGTATTCCAACAAGCTTTACACTATCTCGGGCATGCTCCAGCTCGACAGGGTCGAAGACGCTCTGGCGCTGATCCATCAGGAGAGCGAGCGCCAGCAGGCCCAGATGACCTTCCTGATGAAGCATGTGGCCGACCCGGTGGTCAGCGGCACGCTGCTGGGCAAGCTGACCCGGGCACGGGAGCTCGACGTGCATCTCGAGATCGATGAGCAGAGCTCGCTCTCCACTCCGTTGACCCTTACCGGTCAGGAGGTCGTCATGACGGTGATCGGCAACCTGATCGACAACGCGTTCCATGAGGTGCGTAAAGGTGGTGCAAAGGGCCAGGTGCGACTGTTCTTTACCGATCTTGGTGAGCAGATGCTGATCGAAGTAGAGGACAACGGCCCCGGCGTGCCACCCGAACACGTCGAGGCGATCTTCAAGGAAGGCTTTTCCACCAAACCCGGCAAGCACCGCGGTATCGGTCTGGCGTTGGTCAGTCGCTTGTGTCGCGAACATGGTGGAGCGATCACGCTGGAGGAGAGCGAGCTTGGCGGTGCCTGTTTCACGGTGGTGCTCTCTCGCTCCTTGTGCCGCACCTTGCAGCCGGTGCAAGCCGACCACCCATTATCATAATGCCAACATCCGTGGGGGGAGATAATGTCCGAGGCAGGCTCGACGCCTGAAGAATACGGCATACTGATCATCGAAGACGATTTCCGGATCGCCGAGATACATCGCGCCTTCATCGAGCAGAGCCAGGGCTTCCGAGTCGTGGGGATGGCTCGCAGCGGTACCGAAGCGCGTGAACTGATGGCGCAACATGCAGCAGAGGTCCATCTGGTACTGCTGGATGCCTACCTGCCCGACGTCGAGGGGCTGGAGCTGCTGTGGGCGCTGCGCCGGGATCACGTACACGTGGATATCGTCATGATCACCGCGGCGCGGGAGGTCGATACCATTTCCGAGGCGCTGCGCGGGGGGATCTTCGATTATCTTATCAAGCCGGTCGAGGCGGCGCGCATGGCACAGATGCTGGCTAGCTTTCGTCGCGAACGCGAAGCCTTGGCGGCGCGTCACGAACTCAGTCAGGAAGAGCTCGATCGGGTGCTGGCCAGGCTACGCCCGGAAGGGGCGCCGAGCAGTGCCGCGCGTAGCCTGCCCAAGGGCATCGATCGTCTGACGCTGCGTGCCGTGGTGGCGGCGCTGGACAGCGCCGGCAAGCCTCTGGCGGCCATGGACGTGGCGCGTGCGATGGGAGCGAGTCGCTCCACGGCACGGCGTTATCTGGAGTTTCTGGTGTCGGTACAGGTGGTTGGTGCCGAACTGGGCTACGGTGATGTAGGGAGACCTGAAAGACGCTACCGCCTCGTAGGTGATGCGGCGGCCTGGTGCGAAGAGGGCTGAGGGTGGCAGAGCGCTCCGTGAGCAAAATGAACAAAATGCTCACAACGAACAATTTATCGTTTATGCCCATAAACTTGCCGCTTCGTATCTGGTTCTTCTAACGTTCAACCTGTACGTGGGCATCAGACCCGCTGTCACAACAAGATCCTATCCAGGAGAACGCCATGACTGCCAAGCAACACCTCACCCGTTTCAGTGCCATCGTGCTGCCGCTCGCTGCGGTGGTGGGCATGAGCAGTGCGGCTCAGGCCGACGAGTGGACCCCGACCCGCAACATCGAATTCATCGCTCCGGCTAACCCCGGCGGCGGTTGGGATACCCTGGTGCGCACCACCTCCCGTGTCATCCAGGAAGAGGGTCTGGCCGAGCGCAGCTTCGGCGCCATCAACGTCCCTGGCGGCGGCGGTGCGGTGGCCTGGGCTCAGATCGCCCGTGACAGCGGCAATCCCCACAAGCTGTTCGCCACCAGCCCGCCTCTCATTCTGGTGCCGCTGGCCGGCGCATCTCGCTACGACCACACCGATTTCACGCCCATTGCCAGGCTGATCACCGATTACTCCATCGTGCTGGTGCGCAACGACTCTCCCTATGAGGATCTGCCGTCGCTGATCGAAGCCATGGAGCAGAATCCTCAGCTCAGCGTCGGTGGTGGTAGCGCCCCGGGCTCCATGGATCACATCTCCATGGCCGGTCTGGCAGCGGCGGCGGGTCTGAATGCTTCCGACGTCAACTACATCCCGTTCTCCGGTGGTGGCGAAGCCATGACCAGCCTGATGGGCGGTCACGTCGAAGCGGTGATCACCGGCGCCGGTGAAGCCTCTGGTCAGCTCGGCGAAAACAGCCAGATCCGCGCGCTGGGCGTATCCTCCCCCGAGCGTCTGGGTGGTGCTCTGGCAGAAGTGCCGACCTACCAGGAGCAGGATATCGATTACACCTTCGATATCTGGCGCGGCGTGATGGGCACCCCGGACATGCCGGCCGAGGCGGTGGCCTACTACGAGGATCTGTTCTCTCAGATGCTCGAGACCGACGGCTGGCAGCAGGCTCGCGACCAGCTGGGCTGGATCGATGCCTACCAGGACAGCGAAGAGTTCGGCGCTTTCCTCGATGAGCAGAAAGAGCAGTTCAGCACCATTCTGGGTGACCTCGGCCTGCTGGGCGAATAACCCTCCACGCTTCGCGATTTTTGCTTCCCGGGTCCGGGCCTCGCCTAGCGAGGTCCGGGCATTCTCGAACGCCAAGAACTTGGGCGCTGCTCACGCGGTGGTAGCCCGGGACCGACTCCCATGACACGACTCAACTCCAACCAGGTCATCGCTCTCTTGCTGGCGCTGCTGGCGGTAGGCTATCTGGCCATGGCCTGGCAGATTCCCTCCTTTCCGTTGCCGCGCCCGATCGATTCCGACCTCTTTCCCAAGGTGCTTGGCTTCACGTTGCTGGGGCTTTCGGTGCTGCTGTTCCTGGAGAAGCCCAAGGCCCAGGACGTACCGGAAGCGCTCGACCCCGAAGAGCAGCAGCAGCCCTTGCTGCTACGACCGTGGTCCCGCGTGGTGGTAACGGCTATTTCCCTGGCGGTTTATGCCGTCTTGCTGGTACCGGTAGGTTTCGTGTTGACCTCCGTCGGCCTGGTTTTCGGGCTGGCTGCCTACTACGGCTATCGTCGCCATTGGATCAACCTGGCCACGGCGGTGGGCGTGGTGCTGGCCTTATACTTGACCATGACAAGGGTCATGGGCGTTTACCTACCCACCGGCGTGCTGCCGATCTGACTGGCCGGAGAGCGAGCTCATGGAAGCCTTGAACAATCTGATGTACGGCTTCAGCATCGCGCTGGAGCCGATCAACCTTTTCTACGTTTTCGCCGGTGTCTTTGCCGGCACCGTGATCGGCATGCTGCCGGGACTGGGGCCGATCAGTGCCCTGGCGCTGATGATTCCGCTGACCTTCGGCATGGAGCCGTCGTCGGGGCTTATTCTAATGGCGGGCGTTTATTACGGTGCCATCTTCGGCGGCTCGACCTCGTCGATACTACTCAACGCGCCGGGGGTAGCAGGGACGGTGGCGACCTCCTTCGACGGCTACCCCATGGCCAAGCAGGGCATGGCGGGCAAGGCGCTGGCCATTGCCGCCTACGCGTCGTTCATTGGCGGCACCGTTTCGATCATTTTTCTGATGATGGTGGCGCCGCTGCTCGGGCGGGTGGCAGTGAGCTTCGGTCCGGCAGAATATTTCTCGCTGATGGTGCTGGGTCTGACGGCTGTGGTGTCACTGTCGGACAAGTCGCTGGTGAAGGGCCTGATTGCCGCCGTGGTGGGGGTGATGATCTCGATCATGGGCATCGACCTGCAGACCGGCACGGAGCGCTTTACCTTCGGTACCGTTCACCTGCTCGACGGCATCGAGTTCCTTGTCGTGGCGCTGGGTATCTTCGCTCTGGCCGAGGTGTTCTACATGCTGCTCAAGGGTGGCGGCGGCAAGGAGCAGCCACGCAATGCCATCGGCTCGCTCAAGCTGTCGAAGTCGGAAGTGAAGGATATCGCGGCACCGATCGGCCGCAGCTCGATCCTGGGTTTCTTTACCGGCGTGCTGCCGGGGGCCGGCGCCACCATCGGCTCATTCCTGGGCTATAGCATGGAGAAGCGTCTGGCCAAGGATGGAGATACCTTCGGCAAGGGCAACATCAAGGGCGTGGCGGCGCCGGAGTCGGCCAACAACGCGGCTTGTACCGGCTCCTTCGTGCCGCTGCTGACCCTCGGCGTGCCCGGCTCCGGCTCCACCGCGGTACTGCTCGGTGCGCTGCTGGTCATGGGGGTATCGCCGGGGCCGGCCATGCTGGTGGATCGCCCCGACGTTTTTTGGGGCGTAGTGGCGAGCATGTACCTGGGCAACATCTTCCTGCTGGTGCTCAACCTGCCGCTGATTCCGCTGATTGCCAAGATTCTCGATATGCCACGGCCGCTGCTGCTGTCGTTGATCCTGATCTTTTGCATGATCGGCGTGTACGGCATGAGTTTCAGCGTCTTCGACTTGCTACTGCTGCTGGGCTTCGGCCTGCTGGGGCTGGGGATGCGGCTGTTCGGTTTCCCGGCGGCACCCCTCATTCTGGCGCTGATTCTCGGCGCTATCATGGAGGAGTCGATGCGTCGTGCGCTGCAGATCTCGGGTGGCGACTGGTCGATCTTCATCGACAAGCCGATCTCCATGTGGTTGCTGATCATTGCGGCGCTGTCGTTGATGCTGCCGCTGGTCAAGCAGGCCATCAAGCTGGCCAAGGCACGCAGCTGAACCTTTCGGTACACGTGAATACGCAGGGGCGTCGAGGAATCGGCGCCCCTGCTGCGTTTAGAGAAGCCGTGCACTGGCATGGTGCTTCGTGGTGGTGCAGTCGCTCCGCCCCGGCGCGCTCATGGCGCCTAAAGCTGCACGCCTGCGGTGCGTCGGTCATGAATTCTTGTCCCGTAGCTTTGTGCAACTGAGTGTTACGCAAAGAATTTTTAGAGCTTGTCGCATGATGGCGCACGCTTTGCAACGACAGGATGCCTAGTGCTGTGTGGCCAATGTCGGCTGCACATGACCCTCACAACGAGTCCCTCACCCAGAGGGCGCAAGGAGGTTCACTTGAACGCTTCCCGTCGCATCATGCCTTTTCCGCTTCGTACCCTGTCATCTCCGCTTCGCTGTGGGGCCGCCGCGCTGATCTCGGCGGTTGCCCTCGGTGCTGCCAGCCAGGCGCTTGCCCAGGAAGATCCCATCAAGGTGGGCATCCTGCACTCGCTTTCCGGCACCATGGCCATCAGCGAATCGACCCTGAAAGACACCGTTGAGATGCTGATCGCGCAGCAGAACGAGCAGGGCGGTCTGCTGGGACGTCAGCTCGAAGCGGTGGTGGTCGATCCGGCTTCGAACTGGCCGCTGTTCGCCGAGCGGGCGCGTGAGCTGCTCGAACAGCACCAGGTGGACGTGGTATTCGGCAACTGGACCTCGGTATCGCGCAAGGCAGTGCTGCCGGTGTTCGAGGAGCTCAACGGTCTGCTGTTCTACCCCGTGCAGTACGAGGGCGAGGAGTCGTCCGAGAATGTCTTCTACACCGGGGCTGCCCCCAACCAGCAGGCGATCCCCGCCGTGGACTACCTGATCAACGAAATGGGCATCGAGCGCTTCGCGCTGCTCGGTACCGACTACGTCTATCCGCGTACCACCAACCGCATCCTCGAGGCTTACCTCAAGGAAGAGCACGGTGTGGCGGACGACGACATCATGATCAACTACACCCCCTTCGGCCACAGCGACTGGCAGAACATCGTTGCCGAGGTGCGCCGCTTCGGCAGCGAAGGCAAGCCTACTGCGGTGGTCTCGACCATCAACGGCGACGCCAACGTGCCGTTCTACCGTGAACTGGGCAACCAGGGCGTGGACGCTGGCGATATTCCGGTCATCGCCTTCTCGGTGGGCGAGCAGGAGCTGACCGGTGTCGATACCGCCCCGCTGGTCGGTCATCTGGCCGCCTGGAACTACTTCATGAGCGTGGACACCGATGCCAACTACGACTTCATCGACGCCTGGATCGAGTGGACTGGCGACGAAGAGGCGGTGACCAACGATCCGATGGAGGCCCATTACATCGGCTTCAACATGTGGGCCGAGGCGGTACGCAAGGCAGGCACCACCGATCCCGATGCCATCAAGGACGCCATCATCGGCGTGGTGGTACCCAATCTTTCCGGCAGCTATGCGGCGATGATGCCCAACCACCACATCACCAAGCCGGTGCTGATCGGTGAGATCCAGGACAACGGCCAGTTCGACATCGTATGGCAGACGCCCTCCACGGTTGCCGGCGATGCCTGGTCCGATTACCTGCCGGGTTCCCGCGATCTGATGGCCGACTGGCAGGCGCCGATGCGCTGCGGCAACTTCAATGTCGCCACCGGTCGCTGCGGTGGCAGTACCGCTGCCGAAGAGGCCGAAGCGGCACTCGCCGAGTAAGCAGTACCCCGCCCCCCGCTGCCCAAGTGCAGCGGGGGAGCACGCCTTCTCTATTGTTTCCGAGGAACGCTCCGATGAGATACCCCCCCATGCTTGGGCCAGCGACGGCCGGGGCGAGGGCCGGCACCGATGCCGCCGAGGATGAACGTACCTCCCACAGCCGGGGCTCGTGGCTGCTGGCTCTCGCTCTGAGCCTTGCACTGGTGCTCGGCCTCTCCATCACGACCCCCGCTGCGGCGCAAGATTCCACGCCTGACGACGATGCCGCCGCCATGACGCTGCTCGAGGCGCTGGATGTCGATTCGTTTCCCACCAAGGGCGAGGCCATCGATGCCATCGTGCACAGCGACGATTCCCGCGCCCGCGACTGGCTGCAGGCGCTGCTCGACGGCCGCCTGCAGCGCGCCGGAGACGGCCGCTTCGTGGTGGTGCTCGACAATACCGGACGTGACTGGCCGGTACAGGATGCGCTGAGCGGTGAGCCGCTGGGCCAGATGTCTCGCCGCGAGCTGGACCGCATCGGCATCAACAACGCGCTGCGTAACCAGCTGCGCAGCGCCATTGCCGTGGTCGATCTCTATGCTGCCGACGTCGGGCTGCGCCGTGCTTCCGCCGAGCGTCTGCTGGGAGAAGTCGATAGCGATCTGGCTGGGCCGCTGGCCGAGGTGATCGAAGAAGAGCCGGACGCCAGGGTGCGCGAACGGCTGGTCCAGGCCCTGGCCATCTACCGCCTGGAACAGGGTGAGCTTCAAGCGATCGACGATCTGCGCGGTAGCCTGCACCCCCGGGTACGCGTGGCCCTTGCCCGTGCGGCGTCGGGCACGGTAGAGAGCCGTGCCGCCAACGGCGACGATCCGATCGTGGCCGACGCCGCCCGTGAGGCATTGAACAGCATCGAACAGATGCTGAAGCTCAACCGCGCCGCCGAGACGCTCTACTTCGGTCTTTCGCTCGGCTCGGTGCTGGTGCTCGCCGCCATTGGCTTGGCCATCACCTTTGGGGTGATGGGGGTGATCAACATGGCTCACGGCGAGCTGATCATGCTGGGCGCCTATACCACCTGGGCCATGCAGCAACTGCTGCCCGGTCAGCCGGGGTTGGCCTTGATCCTGGCGATCCCGGCCGGCTTCCTGGTGGCAGCTCTGGCGGGTATCGCCATCGAGCGTGGCGTCATTCAGTTCTTGAAAGGGCGGCCGCTGGAAACGCTGCTGGCCACCTTCGGCATCAGCCTGATCCTGCAGCAGCTGGTGCGTACCGGCATTTCGCCGCTCAACCGCACCGTGATCACGCCAGAGTGGATGAGCGGCTCCATTGCCGTCAACGATGCGCTCTCCCTCACCCTCAATCGAATGTACGTGCTCGGCTTTGCTCTGGTGGTGTTCGCTGTACTGATGCTGATCATGCGCCGCACCCGGCTAGGGCTCGAGGTGCGGGCGGTGACCCAGAACCGCGCCATGGCGCGCTCCATGGGCATTCGCGCCACCCGAGTCGACATCATGACCTTCGCCCTGGGCTCCGGAGTGGCGGGGCTGGCCGGCGTGGCCCTCAGCCAGCTCACCAACGTGGGGCCCAACCTGGGCCAGAACTACATCATCGACTCCTTCATGGTGGTGGTGTTCGGCGGTGTGGGCAACCTGTGGGGCACCCTGGTGGCAGGCCTCTCGCTGGGTGTGATCAATCAGGTGCTGGAGCCCTGGGCCGGTGCCGTGATGGCCAAGATCATCGTGCTGGTATTCATCATCCTGTTCATTCAAAAACGCCCCCGCGGACTCTTTCCGCAGAAGGGCCGGGCGGCGGAGGGCTGATCCATGGATTCATCGCGACTCTGGTTGCTACGGCCGTTCGGCGAGCGCTCGACGCTGATCTTTCTCGGCGTGCTGCTGGCGGCCATGACGCTGGTAACGCTGCTGCACGTGGCGGTGCCACCCGGCCACCCGCTCTATGTCAGCGCTTATACCGTTAACTTATTTGGCAAGTACCTGAGCTATGCGCTGCTGGCGGTGGCGGTGGATCTGGTGTGGGGCTATCTCGGTATCCTCAGCCTCGGGCATGGCGCTTTCTTCGCCCTGGGCGGCTACGCCATGGGCATGTACCTGATGCGCCAGATCGGCGACCGCGGCGTCTACGGCCACCCGGTGCTGCCCGATTTCATGGTGTTCCTGAACTGGGACAGCCTGCCGTGGTACTGGTACGGCTTCGACATGGCCTGGTTCGCCTTTCTGATGGTGCTGCTGGTGCCGGGGGCACTGGCGCTGGTGTTCGGCTTCCTGGCGTTCCGCTCGCGGGTCACCGGGGTCTATCTGTCGATCATCACCCAGGCGCTCACCTTCGCCCTGATGCTGGCCTTCTTCCGCAACGAGATGGGCTTCGGCGGCAACAACGGGCTGACCGACTTCCGCGAGATCCTCGGCTTCAACCTGCGCAGCAGCGAGACCCGGCTGGGCCTCTTCCTGGCTACCGGCGTGGCCCTGGCGCTGGGTTACGTGCTGTGCCGGGCCATCGTCACCAGCAAGCTGGGCCGGGTGTGCGTGGCGACCCGCGACGCCGAGGCGCGCACGCGCTTTCTCGGCTATCGGGTCGAGCGCTTCCAACTGTTCGTGTTCACGGTCTCGGCCATGCTGGCGGGGCTTGCCGGGGCGCTCTACGTGCCCCAGGTCGGCATCATCAACCCCAGCGAGTTTTCGCCGCTGTTCTCCATCGAGATCGTGCTGTGGGTGGCGCTGGGCGGCCGGGCGACGCTCTATGGGGCGGTGATCGGGGCGATACTGGTCAACTACGCCAAGACGGTCTTCACCGGGGCAATGCCGGACGCCTGGCTGTTCGCCCTGGGCGGACTCTTCGTGCTGGTCACGGTGTTCCTGCCCAAGGGGGTGGCAGGACTGCTGGCGCTCAGGCTGCGCCGCCGCCGAGACGCTGACGGTTCGTTTTCCGGCAAGGAGGCATCGGCATGAGCATTCTGCGTTCCCTGGCCAGCCGTGACCGGGTCTTCGATTTCCTGGTGCCCGTGGAGTCGCCGGTCGACGTGCGGCACGGGCCGATCCTCTACCTGGAGGACGTGACGGTCAGCTTCGACGGCTTCAAGGCGATCAACGATCTCAACCTGACCATCGACGACGGCGAGCTGCGCTGCATCATCGGGCCCAACGGTGCCGGCAAGACCACCATGATGGACATCATCACCGGCAAGACCCGGCCCGACAGCGGCCAGGTCTGGTTCGGCAGCCGCCACGACCTGCTGACCCTGAACGAGCCGGAGATCGCCAGCCTCGGCATCGGCCGCAAGTTCCAGAAGCCCACGGTGTTCGAAGCGCTCACGGTGTTCGAGAACCTGGAGCTGGCGATGGCCGCCGACAAGCGCATCCTGCCCACGCTCACCGCCCGCATCAATGGCGAGATTCGCGACCGCATCGATGAAATGCTCGATGTCATCGGATTGAAGGCGTTGCATGGCCGTCCGGCGGGCATTCTCTCCCATGGTCAGAAACAGTGGCTGGAGATCGGCATGCTGCTGATGCAGCGGCCGCGTCTGCTGCTGGTGGATGAGCCGGTAGCGGGCATGACCGAGCAGGAGATGGAGCGTACCGCCGAGCTGTTGACCGGGCTTGCCGGCAAGCAGTCGGTGGTGGTGGTGGAGCACGACATGGGCTTCGTGCGTTCCATCGCACGCAAGGTGACGGTACTGCATCAGGGCAGCGTACTGGCGGAGGGCAGCATGGACCAGGTCTCCAGTGACCCGCGGGTGGTCGAGGTTTACCTGGGCGCCGAAGCCGAAGAGGAGGCGGTTTGATGCTCGAAATCGACAAGCTCAATCAGTACTACGGCGAGAGCCACACTCTGTGGGATCTCGACCTGGCCGTGCCGGCGGGGCAGTGTACCTGCGTGATGGGCCGCAACGGAGTGGGCAAGACTACCCTGATGAAGGCCGTCATGGGCGAGGTGAAGGTCTCCTCCGGCAGCATTCGCTACGCTGACGATGTCGAGCTGACCAAGCGGCGAGTGGAGGATCGCTCGCGCCTGGGAATCGGTTACGTGCCCCAGGGGCGGCAGATCTTCCCCTTGCTGACCGTCGAGGAAAACCTGCGCACCGGACTGGCGGCGCGGGGCGACGGCAGGCGCACCATTCCGGAGCGGATTTTCGAACTCTTCCCCGTGCTCAAGGAGATGAAGCACCGCCGTGGCGGCGATCTCTCCGGTGGGCAGCAGCAGCAGTTGGCCATCGGCCGTGCACTGGTGATCGAACCGCGGCTGCTGATCCTCGACGAACCGGGCGAGGGTATCCAGCCCAATATCGTCACCCTGATCGGCGAGGTGATTCGCAGGCTTATTGCGGAAGACGACCTCACCGTGCTGCTGGTGGAACAGAAGCTGCCCTTCGCCCGCAAGTACGCCGACCGCTTCGTGATCATGGATCGCGGCAGGCCGGTGGCCAAGGGGGAGATCGCAGAACTCTCCGATGCGCTGATCAAGGAGCACCTGACGGTATAGGCGACGGTGACGGTGCCCGCACCAGAAGGGTGCTGTGGACGAAAATGGTGCATGAGGTTGGTGCAAAAGCGCTGATCTGGCGCACCAAAAGGAGTCGGCGAGTCGTGGTTGCGGCTCGCCGCTTTTTTATAAGATGTTGTTTATAAAGGCGAGTTGGGGCGATTCACCAAGCTGGTACGACCCTTGCTGAAGGGTTGGTCAGATATGTATGCCACGAGCCGCCAATGACCGCTTTCGCCACCTCCGCTGTCGCCAAGCCAGCGCCGCACTCCGGCCATCGCTTCGATGCCGAGCGTCACTGGGCGGCGTCGCTGACGCTCGGCTTCGACTGCCGCGATGGGCGCACGCGTATGGTCGAGGCTCGCCACCGCGGCCCGCTACGAGTGCAGCGGCCGTTCTACCCGGAAGGGCGAGATGGCGCCTGCCACGTCTACTTGCTGCATCCACCCGGCGGGTTGGTCAGCGGCGATGCCTTGAGCATTTCAGCGCGGGTCGAGCCGCAAGCCCATGCGCTGCTGACCACGCCTGCCGCCAACAAGCTCTACCGGGCCGACAGCCACGGCGTGGCATGGGAACAGCGCATCAGCCTCAAGGTATCGCAGCACGGCATGCTCGAATGGCTGCCCCAGGAGACCATCGCCTTCGATGGCTCGCGGGGCGTGCAGGAGACGCTCATCGAACTCGATGCGGGGGCACGCTGCCTGGGCTGGGAGGTGCTGGCGCTGGGCCGCCCGGCGAGCCGACTGCCCTATGTGTCGGGGCGCATCGATCAGCGCTTTCGGCTGTATCGCGACGGCAAGCCACTGTGGCTGGAGCGCCAACCGCTCGATCCGGCGCACCCGCGCTTTACCGGTCGCTGGGGGCAGGGCGGCGCCAGCGTGCAGGCCACCCTGTGGGCCGTGGGTCTCAGCGACGAACCCGCCGCCATCGAGGCGCTGCGTGAGGCGATCCCACCAAGCTCGCGCTGGGCGGTGACCCTACGCCGCGGCGTGCTGCTGCTGCGTTACCTGGGCCATGAACGCAACGAAGCCTGGGAGATCTGCCGGCAAGCCTGGGCCTGCCTTAGGCCGCTGCTCATCGGTGTACCCGCTCATCCGCCCCGTATCTGGTTCACCTGACTCACCAGGAGAGACGCATGGAACTGACCCCGAGAGACAAGGACAAGCTGCTGTTGTTCTCCGCCGCTCAGCTGGCCGAACGACGCCGGGCCCGCGGCCTCAAGCTCAACTATCCCGAAGCCGTGGCACTGATCAGCTTCGAGATCATGGAAGGTGCGCGCGATGGGCGCAGCGTGGCCGAACTGATGGGCTACGGTCGCGAGATCCTCGGCCGCGACGATGTGATGGAAGGCGTCGCCGAGATGGTGCACGAGGTACAGGTCGAGGCCACCTTTCCCGACGGCACCAAACTAGTGACTGTCCACTCACCCATTGTGTAAGGAGCCATCCATGATTCCTGGTGAGTATCAGCTGAAGGACGGCGAGATCGAGCTCTGCGCCGGGCGCGAGCGGATCACGCTGGAGGTGGCCAATACCGGCGACCGGCCGATCCAGGTTGGCTCCCATTATCACTTCGCCGAAACCAACCCGGCGCTGGTCTTCGACCGTGCCAAGGCGCGCGGCTTTCGCCTGGACGTGGCGGCGGGAACGGCGATTCGCTTCGAGCCGGGCCAGATCCGTGAAGTCACGCTGATCCCCTTTGCCGGCAGCCGTCACATCTACGGTTTCCGCGGCGAGGTGATGGGCCCGCTCTCTATCGCGCCCGCCCCCGTGCGCAAATCGTCATCCGGCGACGCAGCGAATGGAGACCCGTCATGAGCACGCCTAACAAGATCAGCCGGCAGGCCTATGCCGACATGTACGGCCCCACCGTGGGCGACCGGGTGCGCCTGGGCGACACCGAGCTGTGGATCGAGGTGGAGCGCGACGCCACCCACTACGGCGAGGAGGTGAAGTTCGGCGGCGGCAAGGTGATCCGCGACGGCATGGGCCAGAGCCAGCGCGCCGACGCCACGGTGATGGACACGGTGATCACCAACGCCCTGATCCTCGACTGGTGGGGCATCGTCAAGGCCGATGTCGGCATCCAGGCGGGCCGCATCGCGGTCATCGGCAAGGCGGGCAACCCGGACACCCAGCCCGACGTGGAGATCGTCATCGGCCCCGGCACCGAGATCATCGCCGGCGAGGGCAAGATCCTCACCGCTGGCGGCATCGACGCTCACATCCACTTCATCTGCCCCCAGCAGGTGGAGGAGGCGCTGATGAGCGGCATCACCACCATGCTCGGCGGCGGCACCGGACCTGCCACCGGCAGCAATGCCACCACCTGCACGCCGGGCGCCTGGCACATCGGCAGAATGCTGCAGGCGGTGGACGAGCTGCCGATGAACATCGGCCTGCTCGGCAAGGGCAACGCCAGCCTGCCCGAGGCGCTGGAAGCGCAGATCGAGGCGGGCGTCATCGGCCTCAAGCTGCACGAGGACTGGGGCACCACGCCGGCCTCCATCGACACCTGCCTGAGCGTGGCCGAGCGCTACGACGTGCAGATCGCCATCCATACCGACACGCTCAACGAGTCGGGCTTCGTCGAGGACACCCTGGCTGCCTTCAAGGAGCGTGGCATCCACACCTACCACACCGAGGGCGCCGGTGGCGGTCACGCGCCGGACATTCTCATCGCATGCTCCAAGTCCTACGTGCTGCCGTCGTCGACCAACCCGACGCGACCCTACACGATCAACACCATCGACGAGCATCTCGACATGCTGATGGTGTGTCACCACCTCGATCCCAACATTCCCGAGGACGTGGCCTTCGCCGACTCGCGCATTCGCCGCGAGACCATCGCCGCCGAGGACATCCTGCAGGACATGGGGGTGATCTCGATGATCGCCTCGGACTCCCAGGCCATGGGGCGGGTTGGGGAGGTGGTGTGCCGCACCTGGCAGACCGCGCACAAGATGAAGGTGCAGCGCGGGCTGCTGCCGGAGGACGAGGCGCTCGGCGCCGACAACTTCCGCGCCCGGCGCTACATCGCCAAGTACACCATCAACCCGGCGATCACCCATGGCATCGCCCATGAGGTGGGCTCCATCGAGGTGGGCAAGCTGGCCGACCTGGTGCTGTGGAGCCCCGCCTTCTTCGGCGTCAAGCCGGCGCTGATCCTCAAGGCCGGCATGATCGCGGCGGCGCCGATGGGCGACCCCAACGCCTCGATCCCTACGCCGCAGCCGGTGCACTACCGCCCCATGTTCGGTGCCTTCGGCCGCGCGGCGAGCCAGAGCCGCGTGAGCTTCGTCAGCCAGGCAGCGCTGGACGCCGGCGTCGGGGAGCGGCTGGGGCTCGTGAGCCCACTGGTGGCGTGCAAGAACGTGCGCGGGGTGCGCAAGAGCGACATGAAGCTCAACGACGCCTGCCCCGAGCTCAGCGTCGATCCGCAGACCTACGAGGTGCGCTGCGACGGCGAGCTGCTGACCTGCGAGCCGGCTACCGAGCTGCCATTGGCTCAGCGCTACCACCTGTTCTGAATCATGACGACATCGCCAAGCCAGCTTGTCATCGCGAAACCTCACGTGATCGCTGACACCACGGGCGAAGCGACGCGGTCGATCTTCATGGATGAAGGTCGAGGAAAGCCGGCACAGGGATGTGCCGTCTTTCCGACCGCGGGAGTTCGCACATGGTGTCAGGGTTTCGGTCACGTGGCGTTGAGCGAGGGCAAGGCTGGCGGCCAGCGAAGAGGCAATAGCAATGCTGAAACTGATCGAACGCCTGGGACCCATCGAGGGGCGCCAGGCCAGCGACACCCTCACGCTGCCCTATGAGCTGCGCATTCGCGGTCGGCTCAAGGCGGTGAGCGACTCCGGTCGCGAGCTGGGGCTGTTTCTCGACCGTGGCCCGGTGTTGCGCCATGGCGATGGGCTGCGCGCCGAGAGCGGCGAGATCGTGCGGGTCAGGGCTGCTGACGAGCCGGTGGTGACCGCCCGGGTCCAAGCGGGCTTGCCCCTGGCGCGGCTCGCCTACCATCTGGGCAATCGCCATGTGCAGCTGGCCCTGGGAGAGGATGCCGGGGGAGGCTATGTGCGCTTCCCACCGGACCATGTGCTGGAGGAACTGGCCGAGCTGCTGGGGGCGAGTCTGGAGCGGCACGAGGCGCCCTTCGACCCCGAGCCGGGCGCCTACACCCAGCTCGGACACTCCCATGCTCATGACCACGACCACGACCACGACCACAGCCAGCATGGCCATCATCATGCCCACTGAGGCGACCCGGTCGAGCATGACTCCAGGTGATGACCTGGCGCTGCTGGGGCTGCTGCAGCTGGTCAGCCCGGCGCTGCCGATCGGTGCCTTCGCCTTCTCCCAGGGGCTCGAGAGCGCCTTCGAGCTAGGCTGGGTGCGTGATGAGGCGAGCCTCGGCGATTGGTTGGCCGGTGTGCTCGACGATGGCCTGACTCGCTGCGAGCTGCCGGTGCTGGCGCGTCTGCAGCAGGCCTGGGCGGATGAGGATGCCGAGGCGATCGCACAGTGGGATGGCTGGCTTGCCGCCAACCGCGAAACCGCCGAGCTGGCCGCCGAGGATTCGCGCCTGGGCGCCTCGCTGGCACGGCTGCTGGGCAGCCTGGCACTGCTACCCGGCGACCGCTCGGGCGAGGCGCCCGGTCTACCGGCCGGGGCGGGCTACGTGACGGTGTTTGCCTGGGCCGCCCAGGTACGTGGGGTGGCGCCGCGCCAGGCCATGCTCGGCTTTGCCTGGGCCTGGCTCGAGAACCAGCTGGCGGTGGCCTGCAAGGCGCTGCCGCTGGGGCATACCGCCGCTCAGCGCCTGGTCGAGCGGCTGCGCCCGGCGCTGGTGGACGCCGTGGATGAGGCGCTCGCGCTCGAGGACGACGAACTCGGCCCGGCGCTGCCCGGCCTGGCGCTGGCCAGCGCGTTGCACGAAACGCAGTACTCGCGCCTGTTTCGGAGTTGATTGTGATGATCTGCCAGCCAGTCCGCTGCGCTCACCACACCACGCGCCTGAAACCCTGGCGCTCCGGCCGGACTCCCGCGGTCGGAAAGACGGCACATCCCAGTGCCGGCTTTCCTCGATCTTCATCCATGAAGATCGCCCGCGTCGTCTCGGCCATCGCCCCAGCGATCGCGTGAGGTGGATTCGGCAGCAACTGGTCTGGCGCCTGTCGACATAACAGTGCCGCTAAGGTGGCCAAGGAGACGAAGATGACACATTGCCTACGCGTCGGCGTCGGTGGCCCGGTGGGGTCCGGCAAGACGGCCCTGCTCAAGCAGCTGTGCCTGGCGCTGCGCGACCACTACGACATCGCCGTGGTGACCAACGACATCTACACCCGCGAGGACGCTGATTTCCTGCTGCGCCACGAGGCGCTGCCGGCCGACCGCATCCTCGGCGTGGAGACCGGGGGCTGCCCGCATACGGCGATCCGCGAGGATGCCTCGATGAACCTCGCCGCCATCGACGAACTGCAGGAGCGGCATCCAGGCCTGGAGCTGGTGCTGGTGGAGTCCGGTGGCGACAACCTCTCGGCCACCTTCAGCCCCGAGCTGTCCGATCTGACCCTCTACGTGATCGACGTCTCTGCCGGCGACAAGATCCCGCGCAAGGGCGGCCCCGGTATCACCAAGTCGGATCTGCTGATCATCAACAAGATCGACATCGCCGAGCAGGTTCACGCCTCGCTCGAGGTGATGGAGCGCGATTCGAAGAAGATGCGCGGCGAGCGTCCGTTCGTCTTCACCAACCTTTACGACGGCGTCGGCCTCGAGGAGATCATCCGCTACATTCTCGATCGCGGCATGCTGCCGGAGCGACGGCCCCTGAGCCAGTCGGCCACAGCCTGACACTCACTGACACCAACATCCTTGGCAAGGAGATCGCCATCATGACAACGACTCGTTCCACCTCCTCGCAGCTGGCGCTGCTCGCGGCACCGATGCTCCTCCTCCTCGCCGGGCTGGCCGTGGCCCACCCGGGGCATGATCACGCCCATGGCGGTGGTTTTGCCGCCGGCCTGGCCCACCCGCTGCTGGGCGTCGATCACCTGCTGGCGATGCTGGCGGTGGGGCTGTGGAGCCTGCGCCAGAGCCGTGCTTTCAGCCTTGCTGCGCCGGCTCTGGCCGCGGGCGGCATGTTGTTGGGAGCGGTGCTGGCCTGGGCCGGCATGGTATTGCCGGGCGTGGAGTTCGGTATCGCCATGTCGGTGCTGTTGGCAGGGGTACTGATCGCGGCGCTGGTCAAGGTACCCACGCTGGTGGGGGCGGGTGTGGTCGTGCTGTTCATGCTGTTCCACGGCCATGCCCATGGCAGCGAGATGCCCCACGGTGCCTCCATGCTGGCCTATCTGGCCGGCTTCACCCTGGCGACCCTTGCCATCACCTACGCAGGGCGTGCGGCGGGGGCGTTCCTGATGGCGCGTGAGAACCGTATCCTGCGGGCGCTGGGCGTTGCAATCGCCGCTGCCGGGGCGCTGTTCGCCCTGGGCTGATCCTTACTCGCAATCCTGGTTTTGTCGCGCCCGGCTTCGGCCGGGCACGACGTATTAGCAAAAATTGACAGATAACGCTTCGCCGCCCAGCTTTAGGGGGATGCTTGGGCAAAGGAGAGCGCATGGATACGCTACTGCTGGCGATCAAGATCGTCGTCACCCTGTTGGTCGCGATTCTTTTCGTGCAGAACATCAACCTGGTCGAGGTGCGTTTCCTTACCTGGGGGATGCGGATGCCGTTGGCGCTGCTGCTGCTGGTGATCTACGTGCTGGGCATGGTAAGCGGCAAGTCGCTGTTTCACCTGCTGAGTCGGTTGCGTAGCCGGCGCAGTCGAGGCCCACGCCATTGATCGCTACTTCAGTCCAAATGGGTGACCGGTTCGCGGCGAGGATCCACGTACCACGGTAGGCCGCGGCGGGCGTTGTACTCGAGTTCTGCGATCACCTGAGCGCCGAGCAGCAGGATCATGGCGCCGACCTCCAGGGTGAGCAGCACCACGATGATGGTGGCAAGCGAGCCATAGACCACATTGACCAGCGAGACATTGAGAAAATAGAACATCAGTAGGAAGCGCACCCCCTCCCACAGCAACGCTGCGACGAAGCCGCCCACCAAGGCGCGTTTGAGAGCGATTTTTACTACCGGCAGCACCTTGTAGATGCCGCTGAAGAGCAGAAACACGCCGAAGAAACTGAACAGGTTGAGCAGCGGGTCCGAGAGCCCGGCCAGGGGCATTTCACGTCCTACCACTGCCATCCATAGCGTGCCGATGGCCTCGGCCAGGGTCACCATCAGGGTGAGGGCGGCCAGCCCGGCACCCAGAACCAGCATGAAGAGATAAGGCAGCAGCACTGAAACCCAAACGCTGCGCTTCGGATGGGCTTCCGGCGTGTGGAAGATGATGGCCAGCGCATCCTCTAGCATGCGAAAGGCGAAGGAGCTGAAGACCAGCAACACCAGAATGCCGAAGATACCGATTACGTCTCGCGACTCGAGCAGGGCTCGCACAGCTTCCAGCAAGCCTGCGGCATGAGCTGGCGCGAGGTGATCCAACTGAACGGCAAGCACCTCGAGCAGCACATTTTCGTCCATGATCTGGGTCAGCAGCACGGCGAGCAGGGCAAAGAGGGGAACGATGGAGAGCAGGATGTTGTAACCGACGCCGCCAGCAAGCAGGATGCCACGGTTGCGCAGAAAGTTTGTCAGAACGCGCCAGAGGAAGGCGCCCGTACGTGGCAACAGCACGAACATGACACGCTGCGACTTGCGTACCTGGGACATGGCGAGCGTCGCTCCTTGTGCCGTTTTGCGAGATCCTGACTCGTAAGGTATTCGCCTCGGTAGGCGACCACAAGTCGGCCGCTTCGCTGGCTGGATTTCACGGGTCCGCTACACTGGGGGCTGACGGTGGCCTGGTTGTCACCACGTCGACTACTTCAAACCCGACGGCAAGGAGAGCTGTATGCGAAATATCATCTATATCATTGGCCTGATCGTGGTGGTGCTTTTCATCCTGTCGATGCTGGGGCTGCGCTAGGCTTGGCGTCATGACCTAGCTGGACGGTCATGACGAGCGGGAAGGTAAGGCTGCTTCAGGCCTCCCTGAGCAGCCTTTCCACCAGCCCATGCAGGAGCTCCTGACGAAACCGGGAGCCATCTGAGCTGGGTGCGGGGTCAGCCGTGATGGCGATGGTCAGGGCCCGCGAGGGAATCACATACAGGCCTTGCCCGCCGAACCCACGCCCGTAATAGACTTGTTCGCCCGCCAGGGCGGTGATGAACCAACCATATCCATAGCCATCATTCGTCCAGCGCGACGTGCCGCGCGACTGCCAGGAAGCTTCCACCCAGCCTTGCGGCAGCACTCGGGTGCCGTTGATCTCGCCGTGCTGACGATAGAGTTCGCCAATCCGGATCAGCGCCTTGGGTGAGAGTGACATGTCGTTACCGCCGAAATAGATGCCTTGAGGGTCCTGAGGCCAGGCAGGGATCGTGATGTCCAATGGCTCCCCAAGCAGGCGCCGGGCCAGAGCCAGGGTACTTTCGCCGGTCGCTTCGGTCAGTGCTGCCGAAAGCAAATGAGAGCTGCCGGTGGAGTAGAGCATGGCACCGCCGGGGCGATCCACGAACGGGCGGCTGAGTGCATCGGCCACCCAGTCACTGCTGGCCACCCAGGCGCCATAATTGTTGCCGGAGGTGCGCTCGAGCCCCGCCTGCAGTGTCAGCAGGTGCTCCACGGTGATCTCGGCAACACGCCGGTCGACCCCGGCGGGGACTCTGGGCCCCAGCAGCTCGATGATGGGCTGGTCGACGTTATCGATCAGGCCCGCTTCGATGGCGGCACCGACCAAGGCGGCCAGAACGGTCTTGGAGAGCGACTTGATGTTGACCGGTTGATCGGTGCCGGGTCCTTGCAAACGATGGTCGAGGACGATCTCGCCATGCTCGGCAACGACCACGGCATGCAGGCGTGGGATCTCGCCTGCTTCTGCGGCGAGTCGGCTCAGCGCTCGTTCATTCGTCGGCGTGTTCGCCTGCGCCATGCCTTGCTGCATGAGTGGCCCGGTCAGCACGCAAAGCAGCGCCAGCAGCAAGGCGGGGAGCCAGCGAGGACGAGCATGCCAGGCCAGAGTAGTCAGGGGCTTCGACATGCTTGTTCTCCGGTCGTGTGCCTGTTTACCTATTCTAGACAGCATACCGATGGAGGCTGTGAACATGTTTGGTGCGTTGGCAACCCCATGCTATGGAAGACGTCATCAGGTGTGTCTCGCACGGCTGCCAGGCTGGCTGGCTGCCGCACTGGCCGTGCTAGTGCTGACCGGCTGCGCCGGTCGCGTCGTGCCGCCCGAGCCGCGCTCGCTCGAACAGCCGGTTGGCATTTATCTGCTCGATCATGGCCGGCATGCCAGCCTGGTACTGCCACGTGAATCGGGGGGCGTGGTGCGCTACAGCTATGGCGACTGGCGCTGGTACGTCGAGGGGCGTCAGCACGCGCTGAGCGGTGCCGCGGCCATGTTGTGGCCAACCGATGCGGGTATTGGGCGGGCTGAACACCCCGACATAGCGACTCCTGAACAGTTTCACCGGCTGGCCCCGGAGGGGCTGACAGACGTCTACCCCCTGGAAGCCGACATGGGTCGTGTGCTGGCCTTGAAGCGGCGCCTGGACGCGCACTTCGAGCGAGCCGAGATGGAGCCGGTGCCGAGTGAGCAGTACGGGCTGGAGTTCGTGCCCTATCCACGCGGCTACTCTGCCGCTCATCAGTCGAATCTGGTGGTTGCCCAATGGCTGCGTGAACTCGACTTCGAGGTTCGCGGTTCGCCTTGGCTGTCGAACTGGCGGGTCGCTGCACGCTGACGGAACGCGATTGCTACACGCTAATTCTCATACGCTAAGCTTGACGAACGGTTTGCCAGCGGCTTCCTTTCGCCGCCCTGGTTGCCTATGTATGCTGAGGAAGGAACCTACGCGAGCGTCACGTCACGCGTGACGATCAACACGGACCATCTGGAGGGTCTTGCCCATGTCGGAAACACCCGAAAGTCCACTCTACAAAGACAGACGCGTCATGGCCCTGGTGGCCATCGCCGTGCTGGCCATCCTGTGGGCGATTCTTGCCCATAACAGCGCCGGCAATCAGCGTGAACGCAGCGCCGCGCTCGAGGAGCAGCTGGTTTCGCTGGAAGGTGAGCACCAGGAGTTGGTCAGAGAGCTCAACGAGCGCAATGAGGCAGGGGAGAACATCGAAGCGCTGGAGCGACGGCTGGCCGAACTCGAGGAGGAACGGCAGTCGGCGGAAGCCGCCCTGCATGACGAGCAGGAAGCCTTGCGCAGCGAGATCGAGCGTCTCGAAGCCGAGGCAGCAGAAGCATCGGCCCGCATCGGCGAGTTGCAGGAGGAGCGCGAGGCGCTGGAGGGCGATGTCGAGGCACGCCGTGGCGAGCAGGCCGAAATGGAGGAGAGCCTGACGGCGCTGCGTGATGATTACCAGGCGGTAGACGAAGCACGTGCCGATGCCGATGCGGCCCGTCAGGATGCGGAAAGCGCACGTCAGGAAGCCGAGGCCGCTCGCCAGACCGCGGAAGAGGAGCGTCAGGAGGCGGAAGAGGCGCGCCGTCAGGCCGAAGAGGAGCTCGAGCAGATATCCAGTGAGCTGGAACGCATGCGTGAGGAGGCCGCAAGTGGGCAGCAGCAGCTCGATACGCTGAATCAGGCGATCGAGGAGCGCCAGCAGACGGTCGAAGCGCTGGAGAACGACATCGAGGCGCTGGAGGCCTGGCGTAGCGAAGTCGAGAGCGAAGTCGGCGAGATCCGCGACGAACGCGAGGCGGCCACGTCAGAGCTCGAGGCGATTCGCCAGGAGCGCGATGAGACCAGCGAAGAGATCGAGTCGGCCCGTAGCGAACTCGAGGAGCTGGAGGCCCAGGTTGAGCGCCGTCAGCAGCAGCTCGAGCAGGTCGAGGAGCAGCTTGCCCAGTGGCGCGATGCACTGGGGGACCTCGAGCTGCGCACTCAACAAGGTCAGCAACAGGGCCAGCCTCAAGGCCAGCAGGCTACTCAACAGGCGCCGCAAGAAGAGGAAGAGGCCGAAGAGGCCGAAGAGGCCGAGAGCAACTGAGCGCCGTGAGGGCGAAACGATGCGGCGGGCCTCGGCCCGCCGCATGTCTTTATGGAGACTTCGATGTCGCTCGGTCGCGCTCGTCTCGGGAGCTGGCGCGTTATACTGAGCGTGTCAGACAATTGCCATTCGCAGGACACTCATCTGCAGGAATAAGGAGTCAGTCGTGATCGAAGGGGTCAAGCATATCGTGGCCGTGGCATCCGGCAAGGGTGGGGTGGGCAAGTCTACCGTCACCGTCAATCTGGCGCTGGCCATGGTTGCCGAAGGGTATCGTGTCGGCATTCTCGATGCCGACATCCACGGCCCCAGTCAGGCGCAAATGCTGGGAGTGCCGGAAGGCGTGCGGCCCCAGCAGGCCGGGGAGAACAAGTTCCGGCCGCTGGAGACCCATGGCGTACAGGCCATGTCGATGGCCTTCATGGTCGACACCCGGGAGCCCATGGTGTGGCGGGGACCGATGGTGGCGGGGGCCTTTCAGCAGCTGCTGACTCAAACGGCCTGGGACAATCTCGATGTGCTGTTCATCGACATGCCGCCGGGCACCGGCGACATTCAGCTGACGTTGGCACAGAAGGTGCCGGTGGATGGGGCGGTGATCGTGACCACGCCTCAGGACATCGCTCTGCTCGATGCCCGCAAGGGGATCGAGATGTTCCGCAAGGTCAACGTGCCGGTGCTGGGCGTGGTGGAGAACATGAGCCTGCACGTGTGCTCCCAGTGCGGTCACGCCGAGCCGATCTTCGGTGAAGGCGGCGGTGAGCGTATCGCTGGTGAGTACGAGACCAAGGTTCTGGGCAGGCTGCCGCTGGCGCTGTCGATCCGCGAACAGGTGGACGGCGGCCGGCCCACCGTTGTTGCCGAGCCGGAAGGCGAGGTGACGGCGACCTTCCGCGACATGGCGCGACAGATCGCCGCTGAGCTTGGCGGCCAGTCGCCGAGCGAAGGGCCGAGCATCTCGTTCAGCGATTGAGCCGGCAACCCCGCGTTTGCGGTGGGGTCGTGACGCATGAGTGTAGGGCCGCTATGATAGCGGCCCTACTTCATCCTTCGGCACAACTTCTCTCAGGACGTCCCATGAGCATCAAGCCCGACAGTTGGATCCGCCGCATGGCCGAGCGGGAAGGCATGATCGAACCCTTCGAAGCCGATCAGGTGCGTTACGTCAACGATCAGCGGGTGATCTCCTACGGCACCTCCAGCTATGGCTACGATGTCCGCTGTGCCGACGAATTCAAGGTGTTCACCAACATTCACTCGGCGGTGGTCGACCCCAAGAATTTCGATGAGAAGAGCTTCGTCGACATCAAGGGCGATGTCTGCATCATTCCGCCCAACTCCTTCGCCCTGGCGCGCACCGTGGAGTATTTCCGCATTCCGCGCAGCGTGCTGACTATCTGCCTGGGCAAATCGACCTACGCCCGCTGCGGCATCATCGTCAACGTGACGCCGCTGGAGCCGGAGTGGGAAGGACACGTGACCCTGGAGTTCTCCAACACCACCAACCTGCCGGCCAAGATCTACGCCAACGAGGGTGTGGCGCAGATGCTGTTCCTGGAGTCGGATGAGGTGTGTTCGACCTCTTACAAGGATCGCGGCGGCAAGTATATGGGGCAGAGGGGAGTGACTCTGCCCCGTACCTAACTCCCTACTCCTCGTCCAGTTCTTCGGCGGCGTCGGCGTGGGAGAGTCGTAGGCCCTGGGGCGGCAGCGGGGTGCCGTCGAGCAGGGCGCTCTCACCTTCGAGGCGCAGGCGCCCCTCGAGGAACCACTTCACCGCGATGGGGTAGATCAGGTGTTCACGGGCGTGCACCTTCTCCTTCAGGCTGGCTTCGGTCTCGCCATCGCTTACCTGCACCACGGCCTGGATCGCGACCGGGCCGCCGTCTAGCTCCTCGGTGACGAAGTGCACGCTGCAGCCGTGTTCGGCCACGCCGTCCGCGAGTGCCTTGGCGTGGGTGTTGAGACCCCGGTAGGCGGGTAGCAGGGAAGGGTGGATGTTGAGCAAGCGGCCGTGGAAGCGCTGCACGAAGCGTGAGCTCAGGATGCGCATGAAGCCGGCCAGCACCACCAGATCGGGTTCGTGGCGCTCAATCACCTTGATCAGGGCGCCATCGTAGGCTTCGCGACTCTCGTACTCGCCGTGGGGCAGCACCACGGCGTCGATGCCGGCATCACGGGCACGCTGCAGGCCGTAGGCGTCCGCGACGTTGGATATCACCGCCACGATCTCGCCGCCCAGACGATCATGGGTCTGCTCGTCGATCAGCGCCTGCAGGTTGCTGCCGTTACCCGAGATCAGCACCACCACCCGGCGTGTGCCGGTGGGTTCGGGGGTGAAGTCCGTCATGGTGTCGCCGTCGTACGCTTCGCTCATGCCTCGAGGTTCTCCAGCACAACCGCTTCTTCGCCTTCGCCGCGGGCGACGATCTCGCCGATGCGATAGACCGTCTCGCCCTGTGCCTGCAGGTGAGCGCGGGCCTGGTCGGCCTTGTCGGCGGAAACCACGACGACCATGCCGATGCCGCAGTTGAGCACGCGGTGCATTTCATGCTCCGCCACGTTGCCCTGCTGCTGTAGCCAGTCGAACAGCGCCGGCCGTGTCCAGCTCTTCACGTCGATGCGTGCCGCCAGGGAGTCGGGCAGGACCCGGGGAATGTTCTCCAGCAACCCGCCGCCGGTGATGTGCGACAGGGCGTGAACGGCGACGCCGCTCTCCTTGATCAGCGACAGCAGCGGCTTGACGTAGATCCGTGTGGGGGCGAGCAGGGCGTCACCGAGCGGCCGGCCATCGATGGCGGTATCCAGCGATGCGTCGCTCACTTCGAGGATCTTGCGGATCAGGGAATAGCCGTTGGAGTGTGCGCCGCTGGAGGCGATGCCCAGCAGCACGTCGCCTTCGCCGACCTTGCTGCCGTCGAGGATCTCGGATTTCTCCACCACGCCGACGCAGAATCCGGCCAGGTCGTAGTCGCTGCCCTCGTACATGCCCGGCATCTCGGCGGTTTCGCCACCTACCAGGGCGCAGCCGGCCCGCTCGCAGCCCTCACCGATACCGGCGACCACATCGGCAGCGATGTCCACATCGAGCTTGCCCGTGGCATAGTAGTCGAGGAAGAACAGCGGCTCGGCACCGGCCACCACCAGATCGTTGACGCACATGGCGACCAGATCGATACCGATGGTGTCATGGCGGCCGAGGTCCATTGCCAGGCGCAGCTTGGTCCCCACGCCGTCGGTACCGGAGACCAGAACCGGTTCGCGATAGCCGCTAGGGAGCTGGCACAAGGCGCCGAAGCCGCCCAGTCCGCCCATCACCTCGGGGCGCATGGTGCGCTTGGCGACGCCCTTGATACGGTCGACCAGGGCATTGCCGGCATCGATGTCGACACCGGCATCCTTGTAGCTCAGCGATGCCTTGGCGTTGTCGGGAGAGGTGGAATCGGTCATGGCCTGTCCTGTACGAAGAAGAATACGTAGTTAGTGGTCCGGCGGTCGGCGCAAGGCAGCGCTCACCTTGAAGGCCGAAGCAGTGGGCAAGATCGGGCCGGAATTGTAGCATCACGACGCACGGCTCGCATCGCCGTGAACGTTAACGCAGGGAGGGGTGATGCGTAGAGAATGGTGGGTCCTGATCGGTGCGGTGGCCATGGTGTGGCTGCTGTTCCAGTTGGAAACGATGCTGATGCCGTTCATCGCCGGCATCATCCTGGCGTACCTCACTGACCCGTTGGCCAATCGGCTCCAGCGCCTGGGCATGTCACGTACCCTCGCGGTATGCGGGGTCTTCCTGATCATGACGCTGGTGCTGGTAGTGGCGTTGCTGGTACTGATTCCGCTGCTGGTGCAGCAACTACGCCAGTTCGGGCAGATGGTTCCGGGCATCTTCGAGTGGGTGGAAACGGTGCTGGCCCCGCAGATACAGGGCTGGACGGGCCTGGACATGGCCGCAGGGCTGGACGACGTGCAGCAGACGATGGCTGAGCATTGGCAGGATGCCGGCGGCTATCTGGCCCAGTTCCTGGGGCAGGTGGGTCGTTCCGGCGCGGCGTTCTTGGCCTGGGTCACTTATTTCGCCTTGATTCCGGTTGTCACCTTCTACCTGCTTCTCGATTGGGAGCGGCTGTTGATCAATCTGCGCTCCATGGTCCCCCGCCGCCTGGAGCCGGATGCGGTGCGCTTGAGCCAGCGCTGCGATGAAGTGCTTTCGGCCTTCCTGCGGGGACAGCTGATGGTGATGCTGACCCTGGGGGCGATCTATGCCCTTGGGCTGACTCTCATGGGGCTTCGTTTCGGCCTGTTGATCGGCATGCTGGCAGGGTTGGCCAGCATCGTGCCGTTTCTCGGTTTCATCGTCGGTATCAGCGTCGCGCTCATCGTCGCCCTCTTTCAGTTCGACTCATGGTTGGCGCTGCTCGGGGTGGTCGTCGTTTTCTCCATCGGGCAGGTCATCGAAAGCGTGGTGCTCCAGCCCAAGCTGCTGGGCGATCGTATCGGCTTGCACCCTGTGGCGGTCATCTTCGCCGTGCTGGCGGGGGGAAATCTTTTCGGCTTCACCGGGGTGCTCCTGGCGCTGCCGGCGGCGGCCGTGATCATGGTACTCTTGCGCGAACTGCATGAACGCTACAAACGCAGCAGCCTTTACGACGCCGATACAAAAGAGCGTCGCAGCGAGGATCCACCATGAGCCGAGCGCCTGCGCAGTTGCCCTTGGGGGTGGGGCTGCGTGACGATGCCACTTTCGAGAGTTTTCTTCCGGCAGGGAATGCCACCTTGCTGGATCGCCTTTCGCGGCAGTTGGATGAAGACGGCGAGCCGTTCCTCTTCCTGTGGGGAGCGTCCGGCAGCGGTCGCAGTCATCTGTTGCAGGCCGCCTGCCATGCGGCGTCCGACCGCGATCTTCGCGCGCTGTACTTGCCGTTGCACGACCTGGGACATTTCCCGCCTTTGATGCTTGAAGACGTGGAGCGCCTCGATCTGGTGGCCATCGATGATGTGGATGACGTCATCGGCCGGCGCCGCTGGGAGGAGGGCTTGTTTCATGCCTTCAATCGCTTGCGCGATGCCGGCAAGCGGCTGGTGATGTCGGCGTCGGCGGCGCCACGCCAGCTTCCGGTCGCGCTGCCCGATCTGGCCTCGCGCCTGACCTGGGGAGTCACCTTTCAACTGCAGCGGCTGGATGACAGCGAGAGGCTGCAGGCCTTGCAGCTGCGCGCGCGTATCCGTGGCATGCAGCTTTCCGAAGAGGTGGCCCGCTATATTCTCCATCGCGGCCCGCGACGTCTGGATGAGTTGTTCGACGAGCTGGCCGTTCTCGACCGTGCTTCGCTATCGGCCCAGCGCAAGCTGACGATTCCCTTCGTCAAGCAGGCGCTGGGCTGGTAGCGCAGTGTGTCAGCGGCTCAGATTTACCTCGAGTCGCTGGCCGTTGCGCAGTGACACTTGGCGCAGGATCACCTGGCGCTGGCCGTTGCTGGGGTTGACCACGCTTCCCGAGACGTAGAATTCCCCGGGTGGCAGGCCCTGTAGGGAGAAGTTGCCGCTGCCGTCGGTGCGCGCGGTGTGGGTGTATTCACGCGCTCGCGGATCGGCGGGTTCGACCGCACGTCCTGCCAGGGCATGCTCGGCGGCTTCGGCCGAGTAAGTGGTGACCGGAGCCACGGAGACCGTCTCTCCGGCGCCGGGGCTGCCATTCAGGCTGAGCCTGCCCGAAATGGCGGCGGTACCGCTCTTTGGCAGAGCAGCATATTCGCTCGCCGGGAAAGCCACCTGACGAGCGATGCGTCCGGGGGTGGGAGCAGGGCGCTCGGCGTCGGGGCGTTCGACGTCAGGGCGCTGCGGGTCGCCGATATCGATCACCTCGATACGCTCGGGTGGGGGCCCCGGCTCCATCATCTGGCAGCCGACGAGGGTGAGACTCACCAGGGCTACGGATAACCAGGCTTTCATTCGATTGCTTCCTCATTGCGATATGCCCGTGCAGAACGAGCATAAACGATGGGAGCCGGCAGGCGACAGATGGAAAGGTGCAACGGGTGAGAAAAACGAAGGCCCGCCGAACGTGGTTCGGCGGGCCTTGTGCTGGTGCGGGTAGAGCGTCAGGCCTTGGCGGTCTGGCTCTGGGCGACCTTTTGCGCTTCCTGCAGGCTGCTTTCGGCCAGCTTCTGGCTCTGCTGGAAGAAGTCCTGATGCAGGGTAACGGCCTTTTCGGCATCGCCCTTGAGACGCTCGGTCACGTCCTTGGCGAACTGCTGCTGACCTTCCAGGTAGCTACGCAGACCGTCGGCATCGCGGACTTCGAGCAGCTTGCGGGCTTGCGCCAGGCTGGTATCGGTGTAGGCCTTGGCGGCCTCGAGCTGAGCGCCGACCAGCTTTTCGGAATAGTCGATGCTCAGGGCAGCATAGGCACGAGCCGGGCCCAGCAGCATGGCTTCGAAAGGCTTGGTATCGAAGCTGAATGACTTCATCATGAGTAAGGTATCTCCGGATGTTTCGTGTATTGTCGAACGGATGTCCGCCCTATTGCAATGCAGCATAGCAAAGCTGCTTGCTGCATTGCAATATTTGATTGTGTTTGGCACTTGCTATTTGCTGCTTGGCATTCAGGCAGCGCACTCGATGCGATTGCGCCCGTTGCGCTTGGCCTGGAGCAGCAGCGTGTCGGCACGATCGATCAGGTCGATCACGACGTCGTCGCCTGGCATCAGGCTGGCGATCCCGATACTCAGCGTCAAGCGGCTCGTCTGGGTGAGGGTGTTGCGCAGACGCTCGGCCAACTCCTGCGCGCCACTGGCCGTAGTCTCCGGCATCAGGATCAGGAATTCATCTCCGCCGTATCGACCCACCAGGTCGCATTCGCGCACGGTGGCCAGTATCGTGCGTGCCACGCAGCGCAGGGCTTCGTCGCCCACCAAATGACCGCGTGCATCGTTGAGCGTCTTGAAATGGTCGATGTCGAGCATCAGCAGGCAAAGCGGTAACTCGTAGCGGCTGGCGCGCCTCAGCTCCTGTTCGGCCAGCTCAATCAGATAGCGCCGATTGTAGGTGCCGGTCAAATGGTCGTGAGTCGCCAGATAGGCCAATTTTTCGTTGGCCGCGACCAGTTCGGCGGTGCGCTCGCAGACACGGCGCTCCAGCTCGCCCGTGACCCCTTGGGTGAGCAAGTGTTGCCCGGGCGAGTACGCCAGATCGCGGGATATACCGAACAAGTGGGTCACCGTGCCCTCGGAGTTGGTGATGGGAACCAGCAGCGTCTGTTGATGCACGTGCTGATAAATTCCATCTCGGTCGAGATACTCGCCATTCTCTTCATATCGCACCGGTGCCCCGGACTCTACGCAGCGCCCAAGGTTGGTCAGCACACCGTGACACAGCGGTGCGGGTAGCGACTGTTCGATACGCTTGCCGATGACGGCATTCGTCTCTGCGCTCGTCGTCTCGTGCGTGAAGTTCATGGCCTCGATCACGAAATTGCCCGGCCCCTCGACGCGGAGGATGAACATGTGTTCCGGGCAGTACTCCCACAGGCTGCGCACCAATAGCAGGCATGTGTTGGCATTGAGCTGACTGAGGATGTCCGTCGTCAACCAGGATTTCTGTTGCATGGTTCGGCTCCCTTGAAGATGCCCTCCCTGTACCGAGAGGTGCACCGATCCTGTGCGATGCAGCATTAACACTAGGCGGCCGTAATTTTTCGTGCAGCATGGTTTTCGTCATGACTACGTGGGGTGGGTCATCACTTTTCTCTGCCCCTAGCATGAAGGAACTCAGGCTACGGTGCGGCCCGGCAAACCTATAATTGCTAAGTGTGTGCCAAGGCAAGGAGAGTCGCATCATGACGAGCCGTGGCAAGTACGTATATGGCGGGCTTGAGAGCGGTACCGGTTGTCTCTCGTGTTATCTCAATGCGCTGTGCATTGCCGAGGAGCTGTTGCCCGAGGAGACACTGCTGCTCAGCGAAATCGTCGCTCCCCCCATCCGTCTCGAAAAGCGGCAGGTGTTGTATCGCCAGGAGGCACCCTTCACCAGCCTGTATGTCGTGCGCACCGGCTGCCTCAAGCAGGAGACTGTCGTCGAAAGCGAACAGCTGCTCACGGCAATCTGGCTGCCCGGCAGTATTATCGGCTGTGATACCATCGGCCTGGAGCACTATCCTTCTACTGTCAGCGCTCTCGACACCGCGACCTTGTGCGAGTTGCCTTTCGAGCGGCTCGAGGCGGTGATGCAGAGATTGCCGAAATTGCGTCGACGCCTGCAGAGAACGATCAGCCGCAGCATGCAGCAGGAGCGCATGAGCCTGCAACGACTGCTGAGCCGTACGGCGGAGGCGCGTATGGCCTGCTTTCTGCTGGCTGTGTCGGATTGTTTTCATCGCCGTGGCTATTCTCCTACTCACTTTCGTTTGCCCGTATCGCGCAACGACATCGGCAGCTATCTGGGGCTGACCCAGGAGACGGTCGGTAGAACCCTGGCTACTTATCAGGCTCAGCGGCTGCTGCGTGTCACTGGACGTGACTATCAGCTGCTCGATCTTGTAAGGCTCGAGCGCTTGGCCTCTTCCACTGGCAGGCGGCAGAAGAGGCCATGAAGGGTTGACGGGTCAGGCTCTCTGAGCCACCGCAGGCGCTCTGTGCTGCTCCCAGAACTCCAGTAGGACTCGGCATTCACCCTCCTTTTCGTTGACGAAATTGAGCAATGGCCGATGTAGTTCCGGTGTGGCATTGGTGTTCAACATCCACTCGAAGAAGTGCTTCGATTCCATGGCCGCCCTGATGACATGCTCGATGACCTGTTCACCCATGACCTCGTCGACGATGAAGAAGTGAGGTTCCGGCATCGGAAAAGGCGCAACGTTGCCTGGTGCTCTGCCGATGCAGGCTTCGAGTTCCAGGCAGATGGCTACCTGGCGCAACTGGCCGAGACGCTTCTCGCACTGCAGGCCCAGTGTCGCCAGAAGTCGGCTCGTTTGTGGAGCCCTGGGTAGAAACCGAAGTGTCAGGCGGCGGTAGCGTTGGAGCTCGGCGGCTTCGTGCTCGTAAGCGAGAGTGAGCTGTTCGTGCGGCAGTAAAAGCAGTGAACGAGTCATGTCCATGAGGTGTTTCATCCACGTTGTGCTGTCGTGATTGGTTCTTTGTTGATATTGCCCCGAGTGGGTGGGCTAAGCGATCTTAGAGAATGCCTTTTTAACGCCGCAACGACAGTTATCATGTTGGGGTTCGATATCCAGCCAATAGTGTGGAAGCCTGACAGTTGTCAATTCGAGGGGGCTACGAGGCGAGCGTGCCCTGTCGGCGAGAAAGGCTTGCAAGCCACCATTCCCGACACCATGGTGAAGGGAGCGATCGTCTAACGAGGGAGTGACATGAGCGATCATCGTATCGAACGCGACAGCATGGGTGAGCTGCGGGTGCCGGCCGCAGCGCTCTATGGCGCCCAGACCCAGCGTGCGGTGGAGAATTTTCCCGTGTCGGGTCAGCCGATGCCGGTGGCCTTCATTCATGCCATCGCCCGCATCAAGCTGGCAGCGGCCAAGGTCAACCGTGAGCTCGGTCTGCTCGACGCCGAGCGAGCCGAAGCCATCATTGCGGCGGCTCAGGAGATCGTCGACGGCAAGCACGACGACCAGTTTCCGGTGGACGTGTTCCAGACCGGTTCGGGCACCTCGAGCAACATGAACGTCAACGAGGTGATAGCCCACCTGGCCAGCCGCGAAGGGCTGAAGGTGGGGCCCAACGACCATGTCAACATGGGTCAGTCGAGCAACGACGTCATACCCACCGCCATCCATCTTTCTGCGGCGTTGGAGGTGACCGCGCAGCTGCGTCCCTCGCTGGTGGCAATGCGTGCCACCATCGACGAACGGGCGCTGGAACTGGATCGCGTGGTGAAGACCGGACGTACCCATCTGATGGATGCCATGCCACTGCGCCTGGGGCAGGAGCTCGGCGGTTGGTCGAGCCAGGTCGGCCAGGCCATCGAGCGTATCGACAGCGCCATGGTGCGGCTGTCACGGCTGGCTCAGGGCGGTACGGCGGTAGGCACCGGGATCAACGCCCATCCCGAGTTCGCCGAGCGCATGGCAGGTCAACTGAGTGAGCAGACAGGGCTCGCTCTGGCGCCCAACGACAGCTTTTTCGCCAGCCTCGGCTCGCAGGATGCGGCGGTGGAGCTTTCGGGGCAGCTCAAGGGGCTGGCCTGCGTGGTGATGAAGATCGCCAACGACCTGCGCTGGATGAACTCGGGGCCGTTGGCCGGCCTGGGCGAGATCGAGCTCGAAGCGCTGCAGCCGGGCAGCTCGATCATGCCGGGCAAGGTCAATCCTGTGCTTCCTGAGTCGGCGGCGCAGGCTGCTGCCCAGGTGATCGGTCTGGATGCGGCGATAACCGTGGCGGGGCAGAGCGGCAATTTTCAGCTCAACGTGATGCTGCCGCTGATCGGCTACAACCTGTTGACCTCGATTCGGCTGATGAGCAACACGGCACGTCTGCTCGGCGAGCGGGCCATTGCCACGTTCCGGGTGCGCGAGGATCGGCTGGCGGAGCCGCTGGCGCGCAACCCGATCCTGGTCACGGCCCTGAACGGGGTAATCGGCTACGATGCCGCGGCCGCCATCGCCAAGCAGGCCTATCAGGCGGGGCGGCCGATCATCGACGTGGCCGAGGAACATACCGACCTGGGGCGCGAAGAGCTCGAGCGGCTGCTCGACCCGGCCCGCTTGACGCAGGGCGGCATCCCCGGCTGAAGCGACGCTATGTCTTCTGTTCGCGAACGCTGGCTTCGCCGATGGTGGTGCGTGCCCATGCACGCTCTTCACCATCGGCTTCCGGGGTGTCGTGTTCATCGCTCCGCGAGGGGCGGAAGCAGAGCGAGGCCAGAATGGGGAAGTGGTCCGAGCCAAAGTATGGCAGCCTCTCCAGCGCCACCAAGGTGAAGTGCTCCGTGGTGAATATATGGTCGAGCGGCCAGCGCAACAACGGGTAGCGGGCGTGGAAGGTACTGTACATGCCGCGCCCGCGGCGAGGGTCGAGCATGCCGCTGATGCGGCAGAAGAGCCTCGTGGTCCGTGACCAAGCCACGTCGTTCAGGTCGCCGGCGACAATGGTGGGCATTGGGGTGCGATGGACCGCTTGGCCGATCAGGAGCAGCTCAGCGTCGCGCCACAGCGTCTCTTCACTCTCGTTCGGGGCGGGTGGACGCGGGTGCAGCGCATGAAGGCGTATGGTATCGCCGCTTTCGAGCGTGACGTCGGTATGGATGGAGGGGATGTCGTCCTGAATCAGCCACTCGACGCGGGTGTCGCTCAGCGGCAGGCGCGAGTAAAGATGCATGCCGTACAAATTGTCGAGGGGAATCTTGACGCTGTGCGGCCATGCCGCTTCGAGACCGGCGTCGAGATGCTTCTGCCACCAGGCATCCGATTCCAGGGTCAGGACCAGATCGGGTTCGTGCTGATGAATGATTGCAATCAACTCAGCGGCACGACGATTGGGCGTCAGTACGTTGGCGATCAGCAGCGAGATACAGGGTGCTGTCTGACCCGGCTCGGCATCCTTGACCTGCACTGGCCACAAACGGGTCCATGGGAGTATGAAGCGTGCCTGGAGGGCCACGACCAGCAGGCCAGTGGCGGCTAGCGACCAGCCCCAGGGTGAACCTAGGGGCAAGGCGAGCAGTGCGGCGACCAGGGCGGCCGATGCCAACTGCAAACGGGGGAATTCGCAGGCGCGTATCCACCACCAGCGCAGTGGTAATTTGGCAATGACGGTGGCAAAGAGCAGGAGCGCGACCAAGCCACCAAGCGCGATCTGGAAGAAGGCCATGGCGGCTCCCTGTTAGGCCGTTTGCTCATTCTCCCTTCAGCCTACGGCATGTCGCTATCACGCCGCCAGCACTTGACGATGCGCCTCCACATGACGCGCCAGGCGCTCAACCTGTCGTGGCGTCAGCCGCAGGCCCAGCTTGGTGCGCCGCCACAGGATGTCCTCGACGGTGGTGGCCCATTCATGGTCGACCAGATAGTCGGCTTCGGCGACGGTCAGGCCGGCGCCGAAATGTTCGCCCAGGTCCTCTTCGCATTGGGCGCCTGCGAGGAAGCGCAGGCACAGGCTGCCGTAACTACGCGCGAAGCGCCGTGCTCGCGCCTCCCCGAGCCAGGGGTAGTCGTGCAGCAGGTGCGCCATGAAATTTTCCTGGTTGCCGAACTCGCCTCCGGGCAGGGCGGCTTCGGCGGTCCAGCTCGGTCCCATGGCTGGTAGGACGGGTTTGAGCTGCTTCAAGGCGGCTTCCGCCAGCTTGCGATAGGTGGTGATCTTGCCGCCGAATACCGAGAGCAGCGGGGCGCCCTGATCGTCGAACGCCAGGGTGTAATCCCGGGTCATGGCCGAGGGCTCGGCCGATTCGTCGTCGCAGAGGGGGCGTACGCCGGAGAAGCTCGATATGACGTCGCTGCGCTGAAGCTGACGGCGGAAGTGGGCGTTGACCACGCCAAGCAGATAATCAACTTCCTCTTCACTGATGGCAGCCTGGGCCGGGTCGCCCTGATAACGGCGGTCCGTTGTGCCGATCAGACTGAAGTCGTCCTCGTAGGGGAGGACGAAAACGATGCGTCGGTCGCTGTTCTGCAGGATGTAGGCGCGGTCGTCGCCGTTCAGCCGCGGCACGATCACATGGCTGCCCTGAATCATGCGGATGCTATAGCGGGAGTTGCGTGCCGCCTGCTCGCGGACCACCTGTTCGACCCATGGGCCGGCGGCGTTGACCAAGGTGCGCGCCTGGCGCTCGAAGCGCTCGCCGCTGCGGACGTCCTCCAGCTCGATGCGCCAGATGCCGCCCTCCTCCTTCGCTCCTATGCAACGGGTGCGCACCATAATCTCAGCGCCACCTTCGCGTGCCTGCAAGGCGTTGAGTACCACCAGTCGAGCATCGTCCACCCAGCAATCGGAATATTCGAATCCGCGCTTGATCCCCACCTGCAAGGGCGAATCCGCGGCGAAACGAACGCTACGTGAACCGGGCAGCATCTTCCGCTTGCCCAAATGGTCGTAGAGGAACAGGCCGGCCCGGATCATCCAGGCGGGGCGCAGGTGGGAGCGGTGCGGGAGTATGAAACGCAGCGGCCAGATAATGTGCGGCGCCTTGCGCAGCAGCACTTCGCGCTCACGCAGCGCCTCCCCCACGAGGCGGAACTCATGATGTTCGAGATAGCGCAATCCACCATGAATCAGCTTGCTACTGGCTGAGGACGTGGCGCCGGCCAGGTCCCCCTGCTCGCACAGGCTGACCGACAGGCCACGTCCGGCAGCATCGTTGGCAATACCGGTACCGTTGATACCGCCGCCGATGATGAAGAGGTCGAGTAGGTGGTGCGACGTGTTCGCCATGGATTGAAGGCTCCGATCTCGCGTCAGCAATGAGCTGGCTTTCAAACAGTGTATGTTTGAAAACGAACATAGATCAATCGAAATCGAACATCAAGGCTCGGAGGCAAACGCGCCGACATATAGGTCGGCGCGGTGCAAGTCGCAAGGGGGAAGGCCGAAAGGGAGAGGTCGAGCAAGTCAGGCGATATGCAGGGCGACGTCGTTGACCTGCATCAGATGAACGATGCGCTCGGGGGGTTGGCGGTCGGTGAACAGCGCATCCAACTGGGCGATGTTGCCCTGGCGCACGACGGGGTTGCGGTGGAACTTCGAATGGTCCGCGGTCAGGTAGACCTGACGGGAGTTGCGGATGATGGCCTGGGCCACGCGCGCTTCCTGATAGTCGAATTCGAGCAGGGAGCCATCCTCATCGATACCGCTGATACCGATAATGCCGAAGTCCACCTTGAACTGATTGATGAAATCGATGGTGGCCTCGCCGATGATGCCGCCATCACGTGAGCGGACCTGGCCGCCGGCGATGATGACGTTGAAATCTTCTTTGTGCTGAAGGATTGCCGCCACGTTGAGGTTGTTGGTGATCACCTCTAGCCCTTGGTGATCGAGCAGCGCTTCGGCTACGACTTCATTGCTGGTACCGATATTGATGAACAGCGAGGCGTGATCGGGAATGTGGCTGGCCACCAGATTGGCGATGCGTCGCTTGGCCTCGAGGTTGAGGTTCTTGCGCGTGCTGTAGGCGGTGTTGACGGTGCTCGATTCGAGCCCGGCGCCGCCGTGCACGCGCCGGATCATGCCCTCTTCCGCCAGAGCGTTGAGATCGCGGCGTATGGTCTGTGGCGTGACCGAAAAATGTTCGGTCAGCTGTTCGATACTGGCGTAGCCCTGGCGGCGTACCAGTTCAACGATGGCATCTTGTCGCTGTTGCTGGTTCATGATGGCTCCCTATCGATCACGCGAGTGTAAGCGATTCGGTACGCTTGCGCAGGCATTCGAGGGATGCTTATACGAAAGTCGTAAAGCATTCCGAACATACTCGGGTACTCTTGGTGATCATAAACGAACATACAATGACAGGATGACTCATGGCCGACTATCTGCTTGCCATCGATCAGGGCACCACCAGTTCGCGCGCCATCCTCTTCGACCGTGGCGGCCATGTGATCCAAGTTGCACAGCGCGAGTTTCCGCAGCACTTTCCCCACGATGGCTGGGTCGAGCACGACCCTGAAGACATCTGGGACACGGTGCTGTCGACCTGTCGAGAGGCGGTCGAGGCCTCGGGCGTTGCGCTGAACGATATCGCCGGCGTCGGTATCACCAATCAGCGCGAGACCACGCTGCTGTGGGATCGCGCGACCGGCAAGCCTCTCTACAACGCCATCGTGTGGCAGGATCGACGCACCGCCGACTTCTGCCGCGAGCTGCAGAAAAAAGGGCATGCCGAGCTGGTGCAATCGCACACGGGGCTGCTGATCGATCCCTACTTCTCGGCAACCAAGCTGGCCTGGCTGCTGGATAACGTGGAAGGGGCGCGTGAGCGTGCCGAGCGTGGGGAGCTGGCCTTCGGCACGGTGGACACCTTCCTGCTGTGGCGACTGACCGGGGGGCGGGTCCACGCCACGGATGCCACCAACGCCTCGCGCACCATGCTGTTCGATATCCATGCCCAGCAGTGGGACGACGAGCTGCTCGAGCTGTTCAGGATTCCCCGTGGTTTGCTTCCCGAAGTGCGCGACAGCAGCGCAGATTTCGGCACCACCGATGCGCGCTGGCTGGGCGCGGAGCTTCCCATCGGTGGGGTGGTGGGCGATCAGCAGGCGGCGCTGGTCGGGCAGGCATGTTTCGAGCCCGGCATGGGCAAGAGCACCTACGGCACCGGATGCTTCATGATCGTCAACACCGGTGACAGGCCGGCCAGGTCGCGCAACCGCCTGCTCTCTACCGTGGCCTATCGCCTGGACGGCAAGACCACCTATGCCATGGAGGGCAGCATCTTCGTCGCTGGCGCTGCGGTGCAGTGGCTGCGCGACGGCTTGAAGCTGTTCAAGGATGCCGCCGAGACGGAGGCGCTGGCCAAGCAGACCCGCGACGGTCACAGCGTCTATCTGGTGCCGGCTTTCACCGGGCTGGGAGCGCCCCACTGGGATCCCAGGGCGAGAGGAGCGATCTTCGGTCTGACTCGTGACACCGGAATTGCCGAAATCGTCGCTGCCGGCCTGCAGGCGGTCTGCTATCAGACCCGCGATCTGCAAGCCTGCATGAGCGACGACATGGGCGTACCACCGGGAACCCTGCGTGTCGATGGCGGCATGGTGGCCAACTCCTGGCTGGTACAGTTCCTCGCCGACATGCTGGGGGTTCAGGTCGACCGGCCGACGGTGCTCGAGACGACCGCGCTGGGGGCGGCTTACATGGCCGGTCTGCGCTTCGGTTGGTACCGCGACCTGGAGGAGATCGCCGAGCTGTGGCGCTGTGAGCGCAGCTTCATGCCCAGCATGCCGGAAACCGAACGGGAGCGACTCTATCAAGGCTGGCTCGAAGCGGTGGAGCGGGTAAAAAGCTAGTGTGAGGCTTGCAAAATCCAGCGATATCGGTAAGATATGCATCCGTTGCCGCAGCTTGGCGGGCAACGAAAAAGCCGAACACAGGACCATAGCTCAGTTGGTTAGAGCGCCACGTTGACATCGTGGAGGTCGGCGGTTCAAATCCGCCTGGTCCTACCAGCTTTCTCTATCGGCTTCGTCGACATTGTCTCTTGGACATAGTCTCTTGGACATAGTCTCAGGACCATAGCTCAGTTGGTTAGAGCGCCACGTTGACATCGTGGAGGTCAGCGGTTCAAATCCGCTTGGTCCTACCAGCATTCCGAAACGCCCCCTGGCATTCTCCAGGGGGCGTTTCGCTTTTCGGCACCTGCGACTTTATTCCCCTGGCCGACGGCTTTTCCTTACCAGGCGAGTGGTAAGTCGGGCAGCTCGCTGCTTCTGACGAATACCTCGACCAAGGCTTCCAGGCCTTCCTGATCGGCGGCGCTGAAGCGCCCGCGCAGCGGGCTGTCGACATCCAGCACGCCCCATAGCGCCTCGCCGCACAGAATCGGCACCACCAGCTCAGCGTTCGACGCTGCATCGCAGGCGATGTGGTCGGCGATGGCATGCACGTCGTCGATGCGCTGGGTCTGGCGGCTCCTGCCGGCGGCGCCGCACACGCCCTTGCTGAAAGGAATGGGGTTGCAGGCCGGCTTGCCCTGGAAGGGGCCGAGGGTGAGCAGCTCGGGCTGGCGCTGCAGGTAGAAGCCGACCCAGTTGAGGTCCGGCACCTGCTGCATGATGAAAGCGCAGGTCTGGGCGCTGTTGGTCAGCCAGTCGCGACCGTCGAGCAGGGCCTCGAGCTGGCGGGCCAGCAACGAGTAGTCGGTGTGCGTCATGGTATTGCCTCGCTGAAAATCATCGCGTGAACGCAACGGGCCGGCGTCTGGCGCCGGCCCGTCCTGGTGCAGCCTTTATGGCATCACTGCCAGCCGGGCACGGCGCCACCGTCGAACAGCTCGGCCGCCTTGGCGGCCACTTCGTCGCTCTGGTAGGCAGAGACAAGTTGCTGGATCTCCTCACGCTCCTCGTCGCCGGCGCGCACCGCGATCAGGTTGACGTAGGGCGACTCGGCGCCTTCCTGAATCAGCGCATCGTCCAGGCGCAGCCCGGCGGGCTGAGCGAAGGTGTTGTTGATGAAGGCGAGGTCCACGTCGGTCAACACGCGCGGCAGCTGAGCGGCCTCGATCTCCCGGAAGCGCAGGCCACGCGGGTTCTCGACCACGTTTATCGGGGTGGCCTCGAGGTTCTCGGGATCGTCCAGTTCGATCAGGCCGGCGTTGTGCATCAGGATCATTGCGCGGCCGCCGTTGGTGGGGTCGTTGGGCAGGGCGATGAGGGCGCGCTCGGGTAGCTCTTCGATGCTGTCGTGGCGCTCGGAGTAGGCGCCGATCGGATAGACAAAGGTGTAGCCGGCAACGGCCAGATCGTAGCCGCGGTCTTCGATCATGCTGCGCAGGTAAGGCTCGTGCTGGAAGGCATTGGCATCGAGGCTGCCGTCGGCCAGTGCGGCGTTGGGCGAGACGTAGTCGGTGAACTCGATGATCTGCACCTCGAGGTCGTAGCGCTCGCGGGCGATCTGGACGGCCACTTCCATCACCTCCGATTCGGGGCCGGACATGGTGCCTACCTTGATCGAGCGCGTTTCGGCCGCGCCGTCGTCGTTGCCACAGCCGGCAACCAGAATGGCGCTGGCCAGAGTGGCGGCGCCGAACAGTCGGGTCAGAGTCACTTGCATGGGGTCGTTCTCCTTGGGTGTGGCGTCACTTGCGATCCGATTTGCGTACCAGATAGTCCCCGAGGCTCTGGAAGCCCTGCACCATGACCACCAGAATGGCCACGGTGATCAGCATGACGGTGGGGTTGAAGCGGTTGTAGCCATAACGAATGCCAAGATCGCCCAGACCGCCGCCGCCCACGGCGCCGGCCATGGCGGAGTAGCTCACCAGGGTGACGACGGTGATCGTCAATCCGGTGATGATGCCGCCGCGAGCCTCCGGCAGCAGCACCTTGGTGATCACCTGATGCGGCGTGGCGCCCATCGACTGGGCGGCCTCCACTAGACCGGGCGGAATCTCATTGAGCGCACCTTCCACCAGCCGGGCGACGAAAGGTATGGCGGCGATGGTCAGCGGCACGATGGCGGCATTGGTGCCGATGGAGGTGCCCACGATCATCCGCGTGAAGGGGATGATTGCCACCATCAGGATGATGAAGGGGATCGAGCGGCCGATATTGGTCACCATGCCCAGCACCTGGTTGAGCACCGGGCGGGCCAGGATCTGGCGCGGGCGGGTAACGTATAGCAGCACGCCCAGCGGCACGCCGAGCAATGCCGAGATAGTGCCCGATACCGCAACCATGTAGAGCGTATCCAGAGTCGCTTGGAGAATCAGATCAATCATCGCGCTGGACATGGCCGAGCACCTCCACATGCAGATCGTGGTCTTCGAGATAGTCGATGGCCTGGCGGGTCTGCTCGGGGGAGCCGAGCAGCTCGGCGATCATCAGCCCCAGCGTGCGCTCCTGGATCGACTCCACCTTGGCTTGAAGGATGCTGACGTCGACCCCGCATTCGCGCGCCAGGCGCGAGATCAGCGGTGTGGAAACCGTATCGCCGGAGAACGCCAGGCGCACCACCGGGTGGGTGTGCTCACCGGGGGTGTCTTCGAGGCGTTCGATCAGCGCCTTGGGCGGCTCCAGTTGGAGGAAGTCGTTGAGGAACTCGCGGCCCAGGCGGGTGCGCGGGGCGGTGAAGAAGTCGCCGACCTCGGCCTCTTCCACCAGCTCGCCGTCGGAGATCAGGCTGACCCGATGGCAGATAGACTTGACCACTTCCATCTCGTGGGTGATCAGCAGGATGGTCAGACCCAGCTTCTGGTTGATGTCGCGCAGCAGAGTCAGGATCGAGCCGGTGGTCTGCGGGTCCAGCGCCGAGGTCGCCTCGTCGCACAGCAGCACGCGGGGTTCGCTGGCCAGCGCTCGGGCGATGGCCACGCGCTGCTTCTGGCCGCCGGAGAGCTGGGCCGGATACTGACGTGCCTTGTCGGCGAGGCCGGTGAGCTCGAGCAGTGGCAGCACGCGCTCGCGGATGGCCGCGCGCTTCATGCCCATCAGCTCCAGGGGCAGGGCGACGTTGGCGAAGACGTTGCGTGTCGTCAGCAGGTTGAAGTGCTGAAATATCATGCCGATGCGATGGCGCGCCTGATTGAGCTGGCTCCTGGAGAGGGTGGTCATCTCCTGGCCGTCGACGACGACGCTGCCGCTGGAAGGACGCTCGAGCAGGTTGACGCAGCGAATCAGGGTCGACTTGCCGGCGCCGGAAAGGCCGATTACGCCATGGATGCTGCCCGCCGGAACATGAAGGTCGACGTTCTTCAGCGCCTCGATGGTTCGGGACGAGGTGTCGTGTCGACGGGCAGTGAACGGCAGCCGGCCTCTGGGGCCGGTGAGATGATAGGTCTTGGAAACGTTGCTTAGCGTGATCATCTGGCTTCCTGAGAGGCCGTCCCGGCGTGGGGCGGGGGCAGCGAGAGCCAGAATGGGTGGTCGAACGAAAAAAAAAGGCCACCCTGGCGGGTGGCCATCAACGCTGGACACACCCTTTTAGCTGCACTTCACGATGCAGACGATAAACGTCTGCATCGTGGGCGCCCGCAAGCCGGGTACAAATCGGCGCCTGAAATGTGAGGCGGCATGGTAAGTCCAAAGGCGTAACATGTCAACGGGAGCGAGAGATGCTTCGGTTCGTCAGTCAAACACGTGGTGAATTTCACTAAAAAGTGCTCTTCAGGCGTGGATTTTTGTTGGAAGGCTCTGCTGGATGGCACGCTCTTGGGGATGCGTCTGTTGACGAATGGACGTCCGTGGCGTGAATTCTTACACTGCGAGCCCCACCCACTTCTCTCCCTTGACCGGGAGGCGCAGGAGACGTCATGTTCACAGGCATCGTTCAGGGCACGGCCGAGATCGTCGCCATCCAGGAGGCCGAGGCTTTCCGCACTCATGTCGTGAGCTTGCCGCAACCTCTGCGCGAGGGGCTGGAGCTCGGCGCTTCGGTGGCGCACAACGGCGTCTGCCTGACGGTGACGGCCATCGACGGCGACCGGGTCAGCTTCGATCTGATGCGTGAAACGCTGCGCGTGACCAATCTTGGTGCGCTGGTCGAAGGCGATCACGTCAATATTGAGCGGGCAGCGCGCTTCGGCGACGAAATCGGCGGCCACGCCATGTCCGGCCATGTCATGGCCATGGCCGAGCTGGTGGAGCTGGACCAGGCACCGAACAATCGGCGGCTGTGGTTCGAGGTGCCCCATGCGCTGGGTCGCTTCCTGTTCGACAAGGGCTACATCGGCGTCGATGGCATCAGCCTGACGATCGGTGCAACCAGGTCTGCCACGGCTGCTCACGGGCCACGCTTCTGCGTCGACCTGATTCCCGAGACTCTGGAGCGCACTATTCTGGTGGACCGCGTGCCGGGCGAAAAGGTCAACATCGAGATCGATCCCCAGACCCAGGCCATCGTGGAAACCGTGGAAAGGGTATTGGCCGCACGCGGCGTGTGAGAGCGCCTTTCAAATGACCGTTTCGTCAAGATTCCGTTGGTAGCCGTGCTGGCGAATGGCGCGGAGTTTGCTTATACAGAGCGAATCGTGCCGCACAAGGTAAGCAATCTCGCCCTCGCATCCAATGGGGGCTTTGGGTACCATGTGCGGCTTTTCTCGCCCCTGGTCGCTAACCAGCACTCGTGCGCAGGAATACCAAAATGAAGAACATGCTCGACAAACACTTCAAGCTGACGGAACACAACACCAGCGTGAAGACAGAGGTCATTGCCGGGGTCACCACCTTCCTGACCATGGCCTACATCATCTTCGTCAACCCCAGCATTCTTTCCGAAACCGGCATGGACTATGGTGCCGTGTTCGTCGCCACCTGTCTGGCGGCCGCCGTCGGCTGTTTGGTCATGGGGCTGTGGGCCAACTATCCCATCGCCCAGGCGCCGGGCATGGGGCTCAATGCCTTCTTCACCTACGGTGTCGTGCTGGGCATGGGATATAGCTGGGAAGCGGCGCTGGGGGCAGTGTTCCTGTCCGGCTTCTGTTTCCTGCTGCTCAGCATCTTCAAGGTGCGCGAGTGGATAATTCACTCCATTCCGCTCTCCCTGCGTCTCGGCATTGCCGCCGGTATCGGCCTGTTCCTGGCCATGATCGCGCTCAAGAATGCCGGTATCGTGGTGTCAAATCCGGCCACCTACGTGGCCCTCGGTGATCTCTCCCAGCCGTCTGCCATTTATGCGCTGCTGGGGTTCTTCGCCATCACCGCCATGGCCTATCTGAAGGTCACCGGGGCTGTGATGATCGGCATTCTCGGGGTGACGGTATTGGCCATGGTGCTGGGCCACAACCAATACGGCGGGCTGATGTCGATGCCGCCCTCCATTGCGCCGACCTTCATGGCCATGGACCTCATGGGCGCCCTCGACGTGGCCATGCTCAGCGTCATCTTCGCTTTCCTCTTTGTCGATCTGTTCGACACCTCCGGCACCCTGGTGGGGGTGGCGCACAAGGGGGGGCTGCTCGACAAGGACGGCAAACTGCCGCGCCTGAATCGCGCCATGATCTCCGACAGTAGCGCCTCCATGGCCGGTGCGGTGCTGGGCACCTCGACCACGACCAGCTACATCGAGTCTACTGCCGGTATCGCCGCAGGTGGGCGCACCGGTTTGACCGCGGTGGTCGTGGCCGGGCTGTTCCTGATCAGCCTGTTTTTCGCACCGCTGGCGGGTTCCATCCCGGCTTATGCCACCGCCGGTGCACTGCTCTACGTGGCGGTGCTGATGGCCGGCAGTCTGGCCCATGCCAACTGGGACGACCCGACCGACGCTGCGCCGGTGCTGATCGCCGCACTGGCCATGCCGCTGACCTTCTCGATTGCCGAAGGCATTGCACTGGGCTTCATCAGCTACGCTGCTATCAAGGCCCTTTCCGGCCGCTTCCGTGACCTCAATCCGGCGGTGGTCGTGCTGGCGATCCTGTTCGTATTGAAGTTCCTGTTCCTAGACTGACATTTCCTCACCGAGACCCGCGATGAGCATTTACGGCGACTACATCAAGTCCGTGATCCGAACCGTCCCCGACTGGCCGCAGCAGGGGGTCAACTTCCGCGATATCACACCGCTGCTGCAGAACAGCTCCGCCTTTCGCAAGCTGATCGACAGCTTCGTGCATCGCTATCAGGACATGGAGCTGGATGCCATCGCGGCCATCGACGCGCGCGGCTTCATCATCGGGGCGCCCGTCGCCTACGAACTCGGCTGCAGTTTCGTGCCGGTTCGCAAGAAGGGCAAGCTGCCGTTCCGCACTATCAGTGAGACCTATACGCTGGAGTACGGTCAGGCCGAGGTGGAGCTGCACTCCGATGCATTCCGTCAAGGCGATCGGATCCTGATCATGGACGATCTGATCGCCACCGGCGGCACCATGCTGGCTGCTGCCAAGCTCATCACCCGTTCGGGAGGTCAGGTGGTGGAAACCGCCACCATCATAGATCTGCCCGAGATCGGCGGGTCGGCAAGGATCCGTGAAGCAGGCTTCGGCGTCTTTGCGGTCTGTTCCTTCAATGAGGATGAGTGACGCCATGAGCAACGCCCGCTATCACCAGCACTTCACCGTTTCCTGGGACCAACTGCACCGTGACGTACGCGAGCTATGCCATCGTCTGGTCGAGCGTGATTTCAAGGGGATCGTGGCGATCACCCGGGGCGGACTGATTCCCGCAGCGCTGATTGCCCGTGAGCTCAACGTGCGGCTGATCGATACCGTCTGCATCAGCAGCTACGAGCACATGGACCAGGGTGGCCTGGACGTCATGAAAGGCGTCGATCACGATGGCGATGGCTGGCTGCTGGTCGACGATCTGGTAGATACCGGCAAGACGGCGCGTAAGGTGCGCGAAATGCTGCCCAAGGCTCACTTCGTCACCGTCTACGCCAAGCCCGAAGGGCGGCCGCTGGTGGATCAGTATCTGACCGAAGTGGCTCAGGACTGTTGGATCCAGTTCCCGTGGGACATGGGGGTGGCCTACGTCGAGCCGTTGGTCGACCAGGTCAAGCGTTAGGCGACATAGAGTCGAGCGAACATGAGCTGTCCATTACCCGAGAGTTGGGAGCGCTGGCTGGGAGGCGAGTTTCAGGCACCCTACATGCAGACGCTGCGTGACTTTCTGGCGGCGGAGAAGGCCGCCAAGAAGGTGATCTACCCGCACTCGTCGAACTGGTTCCGCGCCTTTGAGTTGACGCCGCTGGAGCGGGTCAAGGTCGTGATCCTGGGGCAGGACCCGTACCACGGGCCGAATCAGGCGCATGGCTTGTGTTTCTCGGTTCGCCCAGGAGTCCCGACGCCGCCCTCGCTGGTCAACATCTACAAGGAACTGGTCGCCGATGTCGGTTTCCAGCCGGTGGATCACGGCAACCTCGAGCACTGGGCACGGCAGGGCGTGCTGTTGCTCAACACCTCACTGACGGTGGAGCAGGGCAATGCCGGCTCGCACCGGGGCCGGGGGTGGGAGCATTTCACCGATCGCGCCATCGAGACGGTCAATGCACACGCCGAACCTTCGGTGTTCCTGCTGTGGGGCAGTCACGCCCGCCAGAAGAAGGCGCTGGTCGACACCTCGCGGCATCTGGTGCTGGAGTCGCCGCATCCGTCGCCGCTTTCGGCGCACCGGGGGTTCTTCGGCAATCGGCACTTCTCCCGGGCCAACGCCTTCCTGCAAGCGAACGGCCGAGAACCGATCGATTGGCAGCTACCGGCGGAGCCCTGAAAGCCGGGTTGCCGGCTCTGCCTTAAACTCTCGGCAGGATGAGAGTAAAATGCGCGCGACTCGTCACTGCGACGAAGGTTGCCACTTCCACCCACGCCAAGAGGTCCGTCATGAGCGTCCATGCCATTCAACATCCGCTGGTCCAGCACAAGCTGGGTCTGATGCGCGAAGCCGGCATCAGCACCAAGAGCTTTCGCGAGCTGGCCGGCGAGCTGGCCAAGCTGCTGACCTACGAGGCGACCCAGGATCTCGAGCTGGAGGAGCAGGACATCGACGGCTGGAGCGGCAAGCCGATCCCGGTGAAGCTGCTCAAGGGCAAGAAGGTGACCATTGTGCCGATTCTGCGGGCCGGGCTGGGCATGCTGGATGGCGTGACCGACCTCATCCCCAGCGCCCGGATCAGCGTTGTGGGGCTCTATCGCGATGAAGAGACGCTGGAGCCGGTGCCGTACTTCGCCAAGTTTGCCAATGACCTCGACGAGCGCATGGCCATCGTCATCGATCCCATGCTGGCGACCGGCGGCACCATGGTGGCAACCTTGGACATGCTGCGTGACCGCGGCTGTCAGCAGATGAAGGTCATCGTGCTGGTGGCGGCTCCCGAAGGGATCAAGCGGGTGCAGGACGCCTATCCCGACATCGAGATCTACACCGCCGCGGTGGACGATCATCTCGACGAGAACGGCTATATCGTGCCGGGCCTCGGCGATGCGGGTGACAAGATCTTCGGCACCCGTTAGGGAAACACTGCACAAATGCCTGCGCGAGCGAATCGCTGCGTTGCGCGGTGCGCGGAATCCTCACATATACCCCATATGCTCCGGTTCCTGTGCTCCGTGCGCCTTGCGCTTCATCTCGCTCGTCGATTTGTTCAGCGCTTCCCTAGGTCGAAGAAATGGAGTACACGCCCCTGAGATCGCAATCCAGGGGCGTTTTTCTGGGCAGGACGCCTTCGACTCAACGACACGACAAAAGAAGGAAAACACCCCATGAACGAACATGTGGCGGCTGCGCAGGCGCCTGCTGAATCCCTGCCCAGGGTGCTGCTGACCGGGGCGCAGATGCTCTTCGTCGCTTTCGGTGCGCTGGTGCTGGTGCCGCTCTTGACCGGACTCGACCCCAGCGTGGCGCTGTTCACCGCCGGCGTGGGTACCCTGGTGTTCCACGGCGTGACCAAGGTGACCGTGCCGGTCTTCCTGGCTTCGTCGTTCGCCTTCATCGCCCCGATTCAGGGGTCGGTGGTCAATTTCGGCGTGCCGGCGACCATGGGCGGGCTGATGGCGGCGGGGCTGGTCTACGTGGCGATCTCGCAGGCGGTGCGCCTGAAGGGCACGGCCTGGCTGCATCGCCTGCTGCCACCCGTGGTGGTGGGGCCCGTGATCATGGTGATCGGCCTGGCCCTGGCGCCGGTGGCGGTGAGCATGGCAACCGGCGAGACCAGCGATCATATCGGCTATGGACCGGCGATCTTTCTCTCCATGATGAGTCTGTTGGTGACCCTGGTACTGGCCGTGTTCGGTCGCGGCCTGCTGCGGCTGGTGCCGATCATGGGCGGTATCGTCACCGGCTACGTCCTGGCCTTGCTGATGGGCGTGGTCGACTTCACGCCGGTGCGAGACGCGGCCTGGCTGGCCATGCCTGCGTTCACGGCGCCAAGCTTCCACTGGGCGGCGATTCTGTTCATGATCCCCGTGGCCATCGCGCCTGCGGTCGAGCATATCGGCGATATGATTGCCATCGGCTCTGTGACGCGCAAGAACTACCTGGAAAAGCCCGGTCTGCACCGTACCCTGCTGGGCGACGGCTTGGCCACCACCACCGCGGCGCTGTTCGGCGGCCCGCCCAACACCACCTACTCCGAAGTGACCGGTGCAGTGACCCTGACCCGAGCCTTCAACCCCAGGATCATGGTGGTAGCCGCCTGTATCGCCATCGCGCTGGCCTTCGTGGCCAAGCTGGGCGCGCTGCTGCAGACCATCCCCGGCCCGGTGATGGGCGGCATCATGACTCTGCTGTTCGGCTCCATCGCCGTGGTCGGTATGAATACCCTGGTGCGCGCCGGGCACTCTCTAACCGCGCCGCGTAACCTGGTGGTGGTGTCGCTGATCTTGGTGTTCGGCATCGGCGGCATGCAATTCGGCGGTGGTCAGTTCACCCTGCAGGGCGTGAGCCTCGCCGCGCTGGTGGGCATCGTGCTGAACTGGGTGCTACCTACCGCCGACGAGGAGTGACGGCGCCTAGGCGTGATGCAACTCCTTGCCGCCCTCGGAAAAGGTCGGCGGGGAGTTGGCGCTGACGATCACGCACTCCGCATCGCCTACGTTACGGAAGCGATGGGGCAGACGCGAATCGAAGTAGTAGGCATCGCCCGCGCGCAGCAGGCGCGCCTCGCCGGCCACGGTGAGCTCGATTTCGCCGGCCACCACCACGCCGCCCTCCTCGCCGTCGTGTTCGAGCATGTCGGCACCGGTATCCGCGCCGGGCGGGTAGCGTTCATGAATGATCGACATGCTGCGATCCGGACGCCGTGCCGCAACCAGCCTCCATGAGAGATGGCCGTCGCCGATCTCGGTGAGCTCTTCGGCAGGATAGAAAGCCCGCGGCGGTGAGGGTTCGTCGCCGGCAAAGAACGCGCTGATCGATACCGGCAGCGCATCGAGAATCTTCTTCAGCGAGCTCACCGAGGGGCTGACGCTGTTCTGTTCGATAAGCGAAATGGTGCTGTTGGTGACTCCGGCTCGCTTCGCCAGTTCACGCTGGGACAGCTTGCGTGCCTTGCGCAGCTCGCGCAGACGTGTCCCTACATCAAATCCATCCATTGTCAGGTCCAGAACGTTCGATTTGTTTGACACATGATACCCGTTAGCTGCGCCTTGGATAAGATGACCTTGATCATGGCGATGCCCAGGTTTGCTACGGCGCCGTGGAAGCGGCGCGCGGGGTGAGGCATGATGGGGTATGACCGATCGATCAGAAAGCGCGATACCCAACCCCCTCGCCGACGTGACCGGCCTGATCCTGGCCGGCGGTGAGGGGCGGCGGATGGGCGGGCGAGACAAGGGGCTCGAGCCGTTTCGCGGCGCCACGCTGGTAAGCCACGTGCTGGCGCGATTCGCCGGCAAGGTAGCCGAGGTGCTGGTCAGTGCCAATCGGCACCTGGACGACTATCGCCAGCTGGCCGGGCGGGTAGTGCCCGATGCCCAGGGGGGCTTCCAGGGGCCACTGATGGGCATCTACAGCGGCCTGCTCGCTGCCGATACGCCCTGGGTGCTGGTGGTACCTTGCGACACGCCGGCGCTGCCGGACGATCTGGTGGCGAGAATGGTCGCCGGTATCGGTGATCATCCCATCGCCGTGGCGCATGATGGCGAACGGCTGCACCCCGTGGTCATGCTGCTCGAACGCTCGCTGGCCGAGGACCTGTACGCCGCCCTGCAGGCAGGAGAGCGCAAGGTGGGTCGCTGGGTCGAGCGCCACGCCTGGACCGCCATCGATTTCAGTGACTGTCCGGACGCTTTCATCAATCTCAACAGCGAAGAAGACAAGCGGCGCCTGGAGATGCGCCCGAACGAGGAGAGTCGACCCTGATGTCCCGAACGCAGCCTGCCGCGCTTGGCTTCGACGATGCACTGCCGCTGCTGGGTATCGCCGCCTGGAGTGGTACCGGCAAGACCACGCTGCTGGAAGCGTTGCTGCCGCGCCTTGTCGCGCGTGGCCTGCGTACCGCCGTGATAAAGCATGCGCATCACGAATTCGATGTCGACCAGCCGGGCAAGGACAGTCATCGCCTGCGGCAGGCGGGAGCGGCCCCGATGCTGGTTGCGTCACGCTCCAGGTGGGCCATGATGATGGAAACGCCCGAAAGTGAGGAGGCCGATCTTGCGCAGCTGATCGAAGTCGTGCGCAGCCAGCAGCCCGATCTGGTGCTGGTGGAAGGCTTCAAGGCCTGGCCCTTGCCGAAGCTGGAACTCTACCGCGACGCAGTCGGCAAGACGCTACGAGTGGCCGATGATCCGTGGATCAAGGCCGTGGCGAGCCAGCCCCGGGTGGCGCTGCCGCCGGGGGTCGAGTGGCTCGATCTCGACGACCTGAACGCCATTGCCGCCTGGGTGGCGGCCTGGCCCGCACGCTGGCCGGTCGAGTGCGTGCCCCGCAATACCGTCCGCTGATGCGCTTCATCTTGAACAGACAACTGCCCAACCGACCCCGAGGCTGCACCCCATGAGTCTGACCCATCTCAATACGCGCGGCGAGGCCCATATGGTCGATGTCGCTGACAAGCCGGAAAGCCGCCGTGAGGCGACCGCATCAGGTCATATCCAGATGAAGCCCGAGACCCTGGCGCTGCTGAGCGAGGGCGGGCTGCCCAAGGGGGATGTGTTGGCCACGGCGCGTATCGCCGGCATTCAGGCGGCCAAGCGTACCCACGAGCTGATCCCGCTCTGCCATGCCTTGGCGCTCTCCAAGGTGTCGGTGGATTTCAACCTGGATGAGCAGAATAGCCGCGTCGAGGTCGTCGCCACGTGTCGCCTCAATGGGCGCACCGGCGTGGAAATGGAGGCGCTGACGGCCGTCTCGGTGGCCTGTCTGACGCTCTATGACATGTGCAAGGCGGTCGACAAGGACATGGAGATCGGCGGCATACACCTGGATGCCAAACAGGGCGGCAAGTCGGGAGACTACCGGCGCCAGGAGGGGCCGGTAGCGGCTCCCATCGTCACGGGGGAAGGAGCCGCCGGGCAGGTCTCGGTGGGCAGTCGTTGCGATATCGACTCGGCCTGCGTGCGGGTGAAGTTCCTGGCCGAATTGCGCGAACGCCTGGGCGTCAGCGATATTACCGTCCCGCTGGACAGCCTGCCGAGTACCGATGTCGGTGGCTTGAAGAGTGTGCTGGTGAAGCGCGATCCTCGCTTTGCCCAACTCAGCGAAGGTCGGGTTCTGTGTGCCGTCAATCAGGTCATGGCATTGGATGCGACTCCCATCACCAACGACGATGAAGTGGCGTTCTTTCCGCCGGTGACGGGAGGGTGAGGTGATGATTCGGGTTCAGGAAGCACCTTTCGATGCCGGCGTCGAACAGCAGCGGCTGCTTGCCGGCCGTTCCGACATCGGCGCCGTGGTGAGTTTCACCGGACTGGTGCGCGACTTCAACGAGCGGCCTGATATCACGGCCCTCACCCTCGAGCACTATCCAGGCATGACCGAGGTGGCGCTGGGCGAGATCGTGACGCAAGCCGAAGCTCGCTGGCCGCTGCAGGGCGTGCGGGTCATTCATCGGGTTGGACGACTGACCCCGGGAGACCCTATCGTACTGGTGGTGGTCGCCAGTGCGCATCGACGTGCCGCTTTCGAAGCCTGTGACTTCATCATGGACTATTTGAAGACCCGAGCCCCTTTCTGGAAAAAGGAACACAGCATCACGGGTGACTACTGGGTTGCCGAGCGTGAGTCGGATTACCGTGATGCCAGCCGCTGGGAGAGCGAGAATGACGAAATCCCCTGAGTCATTGCCTTCCGAGTTGATCGACGACTTCGGCAGGCGTGTCCGCTACGTACGGATCTCCGTGACGGATCGCTGCGATTTCCGCTGCGTCTACTGCATGAGCGAGGAGATGACCTTTCTTCCTCGGGCGCAGATATTGACGCTGGAGGAGTTGACGCTCGTGGCGCGTGCATTCGTCGAGATGGGGGTCGAGAAGATTCGGCTGACCGGCGGCGAACCCCTGGTGCGGCGCGGCATCGATCAGCTCATCGAGGCAACGAGTGCGTTGCCTGGGCTGCGCGATCTGGCCATGACCACCAATGGGGCAGGGCTGGTCAAACATGCGCGTCGCCTGCGTGAAGCGGGGCTGGGCAGGCTCAACATCAGCCTCGATACCCTGGATCCCGAGCGCTTTCGCAAACTGACCCGTACCGGTGATTTGTCTCGCGTGCTGGAGGGCTTGCACGCCGCGCGCGAAGCCGGTTTCGAGCGCATCAAGCTCAATGCCGTGATCCTCAAGGGGCGCAACGACGATGAAGTGCTCGATCTGGTCGAGTTCGCCCGCTCCGAGCGTGTCGATCTCAGCTTCATCGAGGAGATGCCTCTCGGTGATGTTTCCGATCATTCGCGGGCCGAGACCTTTTGCTCCAGCGACGAGGTTAAGGCGGCAATCGAGCAGCGTCACGAACTGATTCCGACTACCGAGTCGACGCTGGGGCCCTCGCGCTACTTCCGCATGAGCGACAGCGACAGCCGTATCGGCTTCATTTCCCCGCATAGCCATAACTTCTGTTCCAGCTGCAATCGAGTCCGTGTGACGGCGGAGGGGCGGCTTCTGCTCTGCCTTGGCAACGAACATTCGGTCGACCTGCGTGCCGTACTTCGTAAGCACCCTGGGGATCTCGATGCCCTCAAACATGCCATCGTTAAGGCACTTCCTCTCAAGCCCGAGCGCCACCATTTCACCACTGATGGTGATGTTCAGATCGTCCGCTTCATGAACATGACGGGTGGATGAGAGGGGCAAGATGACGACATAAGCCGGAACTCTATGACGCTATTCCGGGCATCGTTGGCGGGGCCTTTTCTTGCCAAAATGGCAAATCGGCATATACTTTCGACGAGTGGGCCTTTGTGGCTGACTCGTCGTTTTCTTGCATGGAGGAGGCCAATGTCCAGCGAAACCCTGGAGCGCATCGCCCGTAACAAGAACGTGGCTCGGGCCGCGGCTCGCCAGTTGAGCATGGAGCAGCTGCACAAGCTCTCCGATGTCATCGGCGAGGTCATCGAACAGAAAAACGAGGAAGAGAAGCTCCGCAAACAGGAAGAAGCGGACAAGGAAAAAAAGCTGGCTGAGATCCGTGAGGCCATGAACGATGCCGGTCTCTCCGTGGAAGATCTCGTGGGTGAACAGCCCCGCCGTAGGCGCGGTCGGCCGCCCAAGAATGCCAGCGGTTCGTAACCCGGCAGGGGACGAGTCGTCTGCTTGCAGTGCCACAGAAGGGAGCAGGGCGGGGGCCTTGCTCCCTTCTGCCGTTCATGTCAGGAGCGGTTCACTCGCTGTCGCCACGAGAAGCATTCAGCGAAAGGCCGGCGTTTCCACGGCAAAGAGTTGCAGGTGAATGTCGGGCAGCTGGCGCAGGTGTTGGCCCAGCCAGTGGGTGATTTGAGGCTGCAGGGCTGAGCGTAGTTCAGCCAGCGTCGACACATCGATCTCTTCCAGCCTTTCGTCCAGCCAGTCGGTGAAACTGTCCTCGTCCATGGCGCTGACGCGGTGTGCGTCCATCATCAACCTGCCGATGCGGGTCCAGCCCGTGCCCGTGCAGGCCACCGAAAGCGCCAGATAAAGGATGCCGTGGCGTGATGAGCCCTGTTCCGCGGCAAGACCAGGCAGGGGGGCGACGGCGTTCTGGCTGACGATGCAGGGGCGCTGTGGATGGCGAGATTCCAGGTTAAGGCCTTGCGCATCCAGCCGGATCAGATCGCCATTGAACGGTATGAGCGGCGCCTGGATGCCCATCGAGCTCGCCAGCTCCTGGTGCGCCTGCTGGTGGCGTGGTTCGCCATGCACCGGCAGCAGATGGTGTGGTCTTACCCAGCCGTAGAAGGTGCGTAGCTCCTCCTGGGCAGGGTGGCCGGAGGCGTGCAGCTCCGGATGGTTGAATTCGTCCCAGATCGTCACGTCGAGGCGTTTGAGCGCCTGTTTGAGGCGCTCGATCTGATACTCGTTGCCGGGAATCGCCTTGGCGGAGAACAGCACGGTGTCGCCTGCCACCAGCTCTAAGCTATGGTGTCGGCCGTGGGCGAGGCGGCTCAATGCTGCTCGCGGTTCTCCCTGGCTACCCGTGGCGATCACCAGCACCTCTTCCGCTGGCAGATAACCCAGATCGCTGACCGGGACCAGCGCCGGCATGTCCTCCAGGTACCCCAGCCCGCGGGCCACGGCTACCATGCGCTCCATGGCGCGACCCATCAGGCTCACCCGGCGTCCGCAGCGCTCGGCGGCTTTGGCCACGGCCAGCACCCGGGCCAGGTTACTGGCAAAGCAGGTCACCACGACCCGCCCCGCGCACTCGGCAAGGCGCTGCTCCAGGGCTCTGGCGACTTCGCCTTCGCTGCGCGAATGCCCCGGCATGGGTGCATTGGTGGAGTCTCCCACCAGCAGGTCGAGTGGCGCCAGGGCGCGAAAGGTCGCGCCTTTCACCGGCGGGCCGATGAGTGGTTCCGGGTCCAGCTTCCAATCTCCGGTATGCAGCACCCGGTAATCGCCGACGACGATCAGCAGAGCGCAGCTCTCCGGTATCGAATGGGTCAACGGCAGATAGCGCAGGGTGAAGGGGCCGCTTTCCCGGGCCTCGCCCGGTTCGATTACCTGAATGGCATCAGTGGCCAGGCCGCGCTCGTGAAATTTGGCGCGCAGCAAGCCGGCCGCTAACGGGGTGGCATAAATCGGGCATTGCCATTTGGGCCACAGCCAGGCGGCGGCACCGATGTGGTCTTCATGCCCATGCGTGATGAGCAGCGCCTGGGGACGAATACCGAGGGCCTCGGGTGTTTCCAGGCTGGGAACCTGCAGCGGTGAGTCTGGCAGATCCTGACGGATCATCATGCCGCAATCGACCGCGATCCATGTCTCTTCGTACCCATAAAGCGTCATGTTCATGCCGATCTCACCACAGCCCCCCAGCGGCAGGAAGTGAAGCGGGCAGCGGCGGCGGGGGCGAATGGTGACGCGAGTAGATGACATCGGCAAGACAGGGACCAGGCAATTGAGTCTTCACTATACGGGATCGTCGGGACCCTTCACAATGCAATGCCCCGGCCGGCTGCGGTTGGGCGTGTCGTGGAAATGGCGATTTCGCTACAATGCCGGCTTCCTGATTCCGTTCAGCAGCGGGTTTACCATGTCTCATTACTATCGACTCGTCGTTTCCTGTCCCGACCGTCGCGGCATCGTGGCTCGCGTTTCCGGGTTCATTGCGGGCCATGAGGGCTCCATTACTGAAGCGAGCCAGCACTCCGATCTGGAGGCCGGACGCTTCTTCATGCGCTACGAAATTCTCGCCGACTCCATCGGCATGAGCGCAAGCGAGTTGACCGAGGCCTTCGATCCCGTGGCTCGTGAATTCGACATGGAGTGGGCTCTGCGCGATACCCGCCGTCGCCCCAAGGTGGTGATCATGGTCTCCCGCGAGTCCCACTGTCTGGTGGATCTGCTGTACCGCTGGACGGCAGGGGAGCTCGATTGCGAGATCGTCGGTGTCATCTCCAATCACGACGACATGCGCGGCCTGGTGGAGTGGCACGAGCTGCCGTACTTTCATGTGCCCGTGCAGGCCGGCGACAAGGATGCGGCCTTTGCCGAAGTGGAGCGCCAGGTCGAGGCCCTGGAGGCCGATGTCGTGGTGCTGGCTCGCTATATGCAGATCCTGCCGCCGCGGCTGTGCCAGCGCTATGCCGGGCGGGTGATCAACATCCATCACAGCTTCCTGCCCTCCTTCGCCGGGGCGCGGCCCTATCATCAGGCTCACTCTCGTGGAGTGAAGCTGATCGGCGCCACCTGCCACTACGTCACCGAGGAACTGGACGCCGGGCCGATCATCGAACAGGACATACACCGTGTGAGTCACTGCCATACGCCGCAGGACCTGGTGCGTTTCGGTCGCGACGTAGAGAAGGCGGTATTGGCTCGCGGGCTGCGCTGGCATCTGGAAGATCGGGTACTGATTCACGGCAACAAGACGGTCGTCTTTGCCTGAACCCGAGCGGGAGTTCGGCATGACCATATCCGAGCTGATACTACCGACATGGATACTGCTCGTCTGCGCAGCGGTATCGTTGTCGGTCCTGGCGCTGTCGGTGCTGCACCACTCCTGGCAGGCATTGCTGAGCGACCGGGCTTTGCAGCACCGCTGGCTGGCGGCAAGCGTGGCGGTCGTGCTTATGTGGCAGCTCAGGGCCCAGTCGGTGGACTGGCTGAGCATGCACTTGATGCTCACGGCCTTGCTGACCCTGATCTTCAAGGCCCCATTGGCGCTCATGACCAACCTGATCGCCAATCTCTCCCTGGTGCTGTTGGGCAAGGTCGGCTGGCCCTTGCTGGGCGTCAACGTGCTGGTCAACGGGGTGATTCCCGTGGTGATCACGGTGTCGATCTGGCGCATCGTGGATCGCTACCTGCCCGACAACTTGTTCGTGTTCGTATTCGTGTGCGGCTTCTTCGGTGCGGCGCTGGCCGCGCTGGGAGCAGGGGGCGCAGGGCTGGGGCTGGTCATGCTGGCGGCCGGCGATCCAGAGGCGGTGTACCTGGCGCGGGAATATGCGCTGTTCCTGCCATTGCTGATGCCGCCCGAAGCCTTCATTACCGGAATGCTGCTCAGCATACTGATGGTCTATCACCCCCATTGGGTGGCCACCTTCGACAGCCACCGCTATATCGATACCAAGTGAACGGGCGGCAGTGAGTGGCAGTCAACGAGTGATCAGAAGGGCAGGCTGAGCTGACGCCTGGCATCGTCCGATACCAGCCTCACGCCCACCCCGAGCAGGCGCACCGGACGTCCTTGCCTGGCCCAGGCCTGTTCCATCAGCAAGGCGAAGGTCTCCGCGTTGGGCGAGGCGCCGCGGGAGTCCAGCGTCGTCAGTGAAAAATCGTCGAAGCGCACCTTGACGAAGGCGCCCGACACGGGTGGGTGGCCGTGACGAGCCAGGCGCGCCTCCAGGCGTTCGCAGAGTGGGATCAACTGTTCGTAGCACTGGGCCAGGTCGGGCAGGTCGCTGGCGAACGTAGTCTCCACGCTCACCGACTTGCGTTCGCGCTCGATACGCACTGGCCGCTCGTCGATGCCTCGTGCCAGTTCGAACAGGCGGCGGCCGAACTTGCCGAATTCCTGCAGCAGACGCTCCAGCGGAACCCGTTGCAGGTCTTCGCAGGTGGCGATTTCGAGCGTCTCGAGACGCTTGGCCGTAGCCGGGCCGACGCCGTTCAGCTTCGTCACGGGCAGCTGGCGCAGGAATTCATCGACCTGGTCCGGGGCGATGACGGTGAGACCGTCCGGCTTCTCCCAATCGCTGGCGATCTTGGCCAGGAATTTCGCCGGGGCCGCACCTACCGAGACGGTGATCCCGACGCGCTTGAAGCACTCTTCCTTCAGCCAGCGCGCCATCCAGGTGGCGCTGCCCGAAAAGCGCGTGACGTCGGTGACATCGAGGTAGGCCTCGTCCAGCGAGAGTGGCTCCACCAGCGGCGTCAACTCGTGGAAGATGGACAGCAGCTGCTGCGAGGCTTCGCGGTAGCGGTCGAAGTCACCCTTGAGCAGGGTGAGGTGGGGGCACAGGCGGAGAGCCCTGGCGGTCGGCATGGCGGAGCGAATGCCATAGGCTCGCGCCGGATAGTTGCAGGTAGCGATTACCCCGCGACCCTCGGCGCTGCCACCGATGGCCAGCGGCACCTCGCGCAGCGCCGGATTGTCGCGCATCTCCACCGCGGCATAGAAGCAGTCGCAGTCGGCATGCAGAATCTTGCGACTCATCAGTGTCGTTCCGCTCAGTTGGAGCGCTTTCTGAGCGATGACCAGACTAGGCGGAGCTCGACGAGGAAGCGGAGTTGACTGTAGTCAATGAGCATTCCGAGGAGAGCTCCAACGCCGTATGGTCGAGTTCAGGAAGCGATCAACCCAAGGCTTGGCCGTTGCCGCCACGTATGACCCCCACTCCGATGCCTTCGATCTCGAGTTCCTGATGGCGCAGGTCGACCTCGATGGGAGCGAACTCGGGATTCTCCGCTTCCAGCACGACCCGATGGCCCTGGCGATGGAAGCGCTTGACCGTTACCTCGTCTTCGAGACGCGCCACCACGATCTGGCCGTCGCGCACGCGCTCGGTGCGATGTACCGCCAGCAGGTCGCCTTCGAGGATGCCGATATCCTTCATCGACAGGCCGCGGACCTTGAGCAGGTAATCGGCACGTGGCGTGAAGTAGTCCGGCGGCAACGGACAGTAGCGGTCGATATGCTCGGCGGCGAGGATCGGGCTGCCGGCGGCGACCTCGCCGATCACCGGCAATCCCTCGCTGTTGGGCTCCAGGGCGCTGGCGTCGTTCTCCTGGGCTGGCAGGCGGATGCCGCGAGAGGTGCCGCGTATCACCCGGATCACCCCTTTGCGCTCCAGGGCACGCAGGTGTTCCTCGGCGGCATTCGGCGAGCGGAAGCCCAGAGCCCGGGCGATCTCGGCCCGAGTGGGAGGATAGCCGAGCTCTTGCATGGTCTTGACGATGAAATCGTACACATTCTGCTGGCGCGAGGTGAGAGGGCGGCTCATGGCGAACTCCGATGGCTGTCTTGCTTTATTGTGCAAGTATACAGCATGGAAGTCTATCCAGTAAAAGTGAAGTTCATTCGGCCTGCGTTTCTAGGTGTCGTTTAAAACGCTACTGCAAGGCTATATATTGAACGAAGGCAGCGAATGACGTAGACTTTTGTAATGTTTAAAACAATCGTTTCCAGCGGGAATTGATCATGGCCCAGCCCGATACCGTCACGCGTATTCTCGATACCGCCGAGGTGCTTTTTGCCGAACGCGGCTTTGCCGAGACCTCACTGCGCACCATTACCAGCAAGGCGCGCGTCAATCTGGCGGCGGTGAACTATCACTTCGGCTCCAAGAAGGCGCTGATTCAGGCCGTGTTCTCCCGCTACCTCGATCCTTTCACGGTGCGTTTCCATCATGCCCTCGATGAACTCGAGGCGCGGCATGCCGGTGGCGTCATCCCGCTGGAAGAGCTGCTCGAGACCATGGCCCGTACCGTGCTCGAGGTGCCAGCGGAAAAGCACAGCCTCAAGGTGTTCATGAAGCTGCTGGGGTTGGCCTACAGTCAGGCCCAGGGCCATCTGCGGCGGCACATCCAGGAGGAGTACGGCAGCGTCTTCACCCGCTTCACCGATCTGGTACGCCGCGCCACGCCCGAGCTGCCGGATGCCGAACGCTTCTGGCGCCTGCACTTCGTGCTGGGCACGGTGATCTTCACGCTATCCGGCCTCGACGCACTGCGCGACATCGCCGAGAAGGACTATCACGAGCACGTGTCGGTGCGCGACCTGATTCGTCGCCTGCGGCCGGTCGTGGTGGCTGCCATGAACGCGCCGCTGCCGCCGCCGCCCGCCGTGCAGCCGGCCAGGGCGAGCTGAGATGCAAACGCCGAGGCTCGATGCGTTGCCACCCAGTGAAGGGGTGTGGCTCGAGGTCGACATCGGTCGCCAGTGCCTCGTGCACTGGCAGGGCGAGCAGCGGCAGGGAGAGTGGTCCGTTTCCACCGGGCATGCCGGTACCGGCCAACGTGAAGGCAGCGGCTGTACACCGCTCGGCTGGCATTACGTGCGGGCCGCCATTGGCGATGGCTTGCCCACCGGTAGCGTGTTTCGTGGTCGGCGTCATACCGGTGAGACGTTCAGCCAATCGCTGGCCGAGGCCCATCCGGAACGCGACTGGATACTGACGCGCATCCTCTGGCTGTGCGGGCTCGAGCGGGGGGTCAACCGCGGGGGCGCCGTCGACTCCCAAAGACGCTACATTTACCTGCATGGTACGCCGTCCGATCAGCCGATGGGGGTGCCGCGTTCGCACGGCTGCATTCGCATGCGTGATACGGATCTGCTCGCGGTATTCGCGCTGGCGCCGCCGGGAACGCCGGTCTGGCTCCACGAATAGAACACGGATTCAGTCGCACCGGATCGTTCTAGGGGGTGGCTGTCGCCTGGAACGGCTTTCGTCTAGAATCAGCTCCCTTTCATGGCCAAAGGACTCCGCTCATGACCCAGACCCTAGGTCCGGTGATGCTCGACCTGGAAGGGACCGAGCTGCGTAGCGAAGAGCGCGAACTGCTCATGCGCCCTGAGGTCGGGGGTGTCATCCTGTTCGCGCGCAACGTCGAGCATGCACGCCAGGTGCGTGAGCTGTGCAACGCCATTCGCAGCATTCGCCCCGAACTGCTGCTGGCCATCGATCAGGAAGGTGGGCGCGTCCAGCGCCTGCGTGACGGCGTGACGCGTCTGCCCGCCATGGGCAAGATCGGTCGCGACTATGAGGCGAACCCCGAAGTCACGCTGCGCCTGTGCCTCGATGCCGGCTGGTTGCTGGGCATGGAGATGGCGGCCTGCGGGCTCGACCTCAGCTTCGCCCCGGTGCTCGATGTCGACACCGGCATTTCCAGTGTCATCGGCGATCGCAGCTTCTCTTCCGACCCTCATGCCGTGGCGGCCATGGCGGGGGCCTTCATCAGCGGTCTGCACGAAGCCGGCATGGCAGCGGTGGGCAAGCACTTCCCCGGCCACGGCAGCGTAGCGGCCGACTCCCACTTGGAGCTGCCCGTCGACGGTCGTCCGCTGGAGCAGCTGCGTCAGCATGACCTGATTCCTTTTGCCGCGCTGAGCTCGAGGTTGGATGGTGTGATGCCGGCGCACGTCGTCTACTCCGCTTTCGATGCCCGCCCGGCGGGCTTTTCGGCGAGCTGGCTGGGTCTGCTGCGCCAGTCGCTGGGGTTCAAGGGCACCATCTTCTCCGACGACCTCGGCATGGCAGGTGCCGGCTTCGCCGGTACGCCCGGCGAACGTGCCTTGGCCGCACTGGACGCCGGCTGCGACATGGTGCTGGTCTGCAACGACCGCGCCGCCGCGCTCGAAGCGCTGGATGCTTGCCAGGGCCGAAGCGTACGGTTGGGCTCGCGCCTGCGTTACGGTCGTGCCCGTCCCGACATCGATTCGTTGGAAGCGCTGGGTCGCTGGCGCCGGGTGCATGCCCGTCTCGAGGCCATGGCCTCGCTTTAAGTCTCTTCTCTTCCCGTTTACCTTCGTTGAAACGAGTCATACATGCCCAAACTCGAAGCCGACTTTCATCAATCCCTGGCCACCATGCGCGATGTCATGGACAACGCCGACTGCCTGATCAGTCATGAAGAGGTCGAGCGCGCGCTGGACCGCATGGCCGAGCAGATCACGGCCGATCTGGGCGACAAGCTGCCGGTCTTCTACTGCGTGATGAACGGTGGCTTGATCACCACGGGGCACCTGCTCACCCGGCTTGGCTTCCCGCTGGAAGTCGACTACCTGCATGCCACCCGTTACCGCGGCGGCATTCGCGGCGGCGAGCTGTTCTGGCGTGTGTCGCCCGAGGTTCCCATGGCCGGTCGCCATGTGGTAATCGTCGATGACATCCTCGACGAAGGCGCGACCTTGGCTGCCATTCTCGACTACTGCCAGGAGGCCGGCGCGGCGAGCATCTCCACCGCCGTGCTGGTGGACAAACGTCACGACCGCAAGGCGGTGCCGGGCCTCAAGGCCGACTACTGCAGCCTGGAGGTGGTCGATCGCTACGTGTTCGGCTTCGGCATGGACTACAAGGGCTATTGGCGCAATGCGCCGGGAATCTTTGCGCCCAAAGGTCTCTAAGAGCTCTCGATTCGTGCAGCCTTGCACTAACGGAATGGGTTGCTACGACTGAACGAGCCAGGCGGTTAACGCCTGGCTCGTTGCTTTGCTTTTCGCTCAACGCGGCGTTCAGTCCAGTTCGCCGATGGACTCGCCCAGCGCGTTGACCAGGCGGTCGATCTCGTCGCGCTCGACGATGAAGGGCAGGCCGAGCTGGATGGTGTCGCCGCCGTAGCGTACGTAGAAACCCTTGTTCCAGCACTTCATGGCGATCTCGAAGGGACGGCGGGCCGGCTCGCCGGGGTAGGGTTCGATCTGCAGCGCCCCGGCGAGGCCGTAATTGCGGATGTCGCTGATGTAGCGGGTACCCTTGAGCCCGTGCAGGGCCTCCTCGAAGACCGGGCTCATCTCGCGCACGCGCCCGACCAGGCGGTCGTTCTCGAGCACGTCGAGTGCCGCCAGCGCCGCGGCACAGGCCACCGGATGCCCCGAGTAGGTGTAGCCGTGGGGTAGTTCGAGCATGTAGTCCGGGCCGCCCTGCTCCATGAAGGTGTGATAGATCTCACCCTGCACGATCACCGCGCCCATGGGTACCGCACCGTTGGTCAGCTGTTTGGCCACGTTGAGGATGTCCGGCACCACGCCGAACTCCTCGGCGCCGGTCATGGCACCCATGCGGCCGAAGCCGGTGATGACCTCGTCGAAGATCAGCAGGATGTCGTGCTGATCGCAGATCTCACGCAGTCGCTGCAGGTAGCCCTTGGGCGGTGGAATCACCCCGGCTGAGCCGGCCAGCGGCTCGACGATCACCGCGGCGATGTTGGATGAATCGTGTAGGGCAATCAGCTCCAGCAGTTCCTCGGCCTTCTCGGCGCCGCGCTCGGGCATGCCCTTGGTGAAGGCGTTCTCGGCGAGCAGGGTGTGGGGCAGGTGGTCGGCGTCGATGCCCTGGCCGAACAGCACACGGTTGGCGCCGATGCCGCCCAGGCTGATACCGCCGAAGTTGACCCCGTGGTAGCCCTTGGCGCGACCGATCAGCTTGGTCTTGGTCGGCTTGCCTTTCTTGCGCCAGTAGGCGCGGGCGATCTTCAGCGCCGTGTCGGCACTCTCCGAGCCGGAGCCGGTGAAGAACACGTGATCGAGCCCCTGGGGCATCAGTCCGCGAATCCGGTGGGCCAGTTCGAAGGCCTTGGGGTGGCCGAACTGGAACGCCGGCGAATAGTCCAGTTGGTGGAGCTGGCGCGTCACGGCTTCGGTGATCTCCGGCCGGCAGTGGCCGGCACCACAGGTCCACAGCCCCGAGAGGCCGTCGAAAATGCGCCGGCCGTCGGCGTCGGTGAAGTAGCTGCCCTCGGCTCCCACGATGATGCGCGGGTCGCGCTTGAACTGGCGATTGCCGGTATAGGGCATCCAGTAGGCGTCCAGCTGCTCCTGGCTCAGGCCACCGTGCAGCGATTGATGAACTGACATTTCAGCACCCTCTGTTGGCATGACCGTGATCGACGGCCTATGAGAAGCAGGCTAGGTCGAGATGAAAATAAATTAAATCCAGATATTTTTAAGTTCACGTAAGCCATTGCTTAACTTTATGCCTGGGTGGGATATTCTCTTGAGCGATGCCTGAGACGAATGTCGAAACGAGGGAAAAGCCCATGTCGCGCCGTAAGGAAACCCTTTCGGCCCAGCCCGGCGATGCCGATCTGCGCCTGCTGAAGATCTACCGCAAGGTGGTCGAGTGCGGCGGCTTCTCCGCTGCTGAGGTGGAGCTGAACATCAGTCGTGCCGCCATCAGCATGGCGATGAACGATCTCGAGACGCGCCTTGGCCTGCGCCTGTGTCAGCGCGGTCGTAGCGGCTTCGCGCTGACCGACGACGGTGCGGAAGTCTACCAGGCGACCCTGCAGCTGCTGGCCGCGGTGGAAGGGTTCCGCACCCGGGTCAACGGCCTGCATGCCTGGCTCAAGGGCGAGCTGAACATCGGCATTACCGACAACCTAGTGACCATGCCGCAGATGCATATCACCAACTCTCTCAGCGCGCTCAAGGAGCGTGGGCCGGAAGTGCGCATCAACATTCGCATGATTCCGCCCAACGAGATCGAGCTGGCGGTGCTCGACGGCCGCCTGCATACCGGTGTGATACCGGCGTTGAAGACCCTTCCCGGCTTGCACTACCGCCCGCTCTATGCGGAAACCTCGCAGTTGTACTGCGCCTCGGGCCATCCTCTGTTCGAGGTGGACGAGGTGACCGAGCAGCATCTCGGTGAGTGCGACGCGGTGGTGCCGGCCTACGCCCAGACGCCGGAGGTCAAGGCGCTGCATGAGCCGCTCAGGGCTTCGGCCTCGGCAACCGATCGGGAAGGCATCGCCTTTCTGATCCTCTCCGACCGCTATATCGGTTATCTGCCGACCCACTACGCCGAGCGTTGGGTGGCTGGCGGCCGGATGCGCGCGCTGAATCCCGAGCGCTGGCATTACCTCACCCACTACAGTGCCATCACCCGCAAGGGGGCTCCGCCCAACCCGGTGCTGGATACCTATCTCGAAGAGCTGCATCGAAGAGCTGCAGCGCATGATCGGTGAATGATCGCCAACGTGGGCGATCGGGCCCATTCCTGCTTCCAGCCGTCGCGTCTCAGCTCAGTACTCTCAGGCATTGCCCTGTGTGGTAGAGCGTGAAGCCACTTTCGTAGCCGGAGCTGCGCAGCGCTCTGGCCCGTATCGGCCGTGGTGTGCGAATCGGCAGGGGCAGGGCGTCGTCTTCGCCGCTGATCAGGTATCGGGCAAACCCCTTGCCCACCACGGTGCCGGTGGTGATGCCGCGGCCGTTGTAGCCGGAGACGCCCAGTACGCCCGGGGCAAGTTCGAAGAGGCGCAGTGTGTGATCGGGCGTGAAGCCGATGCGTCCCGTCCAGCTGCATTCCCACTCGACGCTGCCCAGCTGCGGAAAATAATGGCGCTGGATGCGGTTGGCCCAGCAGCGCAGGAAGGCGGCGGGCTTGCTTTCTCCCTTGCCGAGGCTGCCGAGAATCAGCCGGCCTTCGGCATCGCGGCGGATGCTGCTCAGCACCATGCGGGTATCCCAGGCGCCCTGGCGTCCCGGCAGGATCTCCTCGGCAGCCTCGCCGGACAGTGGCCGGGAGGCGACCTGGTAGAAGTGGCCGACGAAGAAATGGCGGCGGACCTCGTTCCAGCGATCCTCGGTGTAGGCGTTGGTGGCAAGCACCAGGCGCTGGGCCAGGACGCTGCCGTGAGCGGTGGTGACCCGCCAGCCGTCTCCCGCCCGTGCGACGCCGGTGGCGGCGCTATGGGTGTGCAGGTGTGCGCCGGCCGCCTTGGCGGCACGTGCCAGGCCGCGAGTGTAGGCGCTGGGGTTCAGGGTGCCGGCACGGTGATCGAGCAGGGCGCGGTGAATGCGCCGGGTGCCCAAGTGTTCCTGGCAGGCCGCTGCCTCGAGCAGTTCCACGGGCGCTCCGCGTCGCTGCAACTGCTCCGCGCGTCTTGCCAGTTCCTGCTCGCCTTTGCCGTTGTGTGCCAGGTGCAAAGTGCCGGTACGGGTCACCCGACACGCAATACCGTGCCGCTCGATCAGCGAGAAGACGACCGCAGGCGCACCGCCGAGAATCGTGTTGGCGCGCTCGCCGATCTCCTCGCCAAGCACGCTGAGGATGTCGTCCGGTGGAATCCACAGCCCGGCATTGACGAGCCCGACGTTGCGTCCCGATGCGCCGCTGGGAACGTCGCCCGCTTCGATCAGGACCACGTCGACGCCAGCCTCGGCCAGGTGCAGAGCGGTGCTGAGACCGGTGATCCCACCACCGATCACCAGCACATCGGTGCGGTGTTCGCCCTGCAGCATGGCCAGCGCCAGGGGCGGCTCCGGAGAAGTATCGTGCCAGAGACAGCGTTCCTTCATTGTGCCTCCCATACGTGGAGGGTGGGGCAGGCCTCGGCAAACCGCTGCGCCGAGGCCGAGGGTGCTCTGCCGATCAGTCGAACTTGATGCCCTGGGCGAGCGGCAGCTCTCTGGAGTAGTTCACGGTGTTGGTCTGGCGGCGCATATAGCTCTTCCATACGTCGGAGCCCGATTCGCGACCGCCGCCGGTCTCCTTCTCGCCGCCGAAGGCACCGCCGATCTCGGCGCCGCTGGGCCCGATGTTGACGTTGGCGATGCCGCAGTCGCTGCCCACCGCGGAGACGAAGGTTTCCGCCTCGCGCACGTCGGTGGTGAAGATGCAGGAGGAGAGGCCCTGGGGCACGTCGTTGTTGAGCGCGATGGCCTCGTCGAGGGTTTCGTAGCCGATCACGTAGAGGATTGGCGCGAAGGTTTCGTGGCGTACCAGGTCGTTCTGACCTGCGATCTCGACGATGGCCGGTGCCACGTAGTAACCCTCGGGATAGCGTTCGGCGAGCTGGCGCTGGCCGCCGTATACCTCGGCACCCTGCTCGCGGGCCTGGGTCAGCACCGTCTGCATGGTGTCGAAGGCCTGGCGGTCGATCAGCGGGCCGATCAGGTTGCCTTCGAGCGGGTCGCCGATGCTGATGCCGGCATAGCTCTGCTTGAGCCGGGCGACGACCTCTGCCTGGATGGAGCGATGCACGATCAGACGGCGCAGCGTGGTGCAGCGCTGGCCGGCGGTGCCCACCGCCGAGAAGAGGATGGCGCGCAAGGCCATGTCCAGATCGGCGCTGGGCGTCAATATCATCGCATTGTTGCCGCCCAGTTCTAGGATGCTGCGACCGAAGCGGGCGGCCAACCGCGGACCCACTTCGCGGCCCATGCGCGTGCTGCCGGTGGCGCTGATCAGCGGAACCCTGGGGTCGTCGGTCAACTGCTCGCCCGCGGCACGCTCGCCGATGATCACTTGGCTGAGGTGCTGGGGCGCGTCATCGCCGAACTCGGCCATGGCGCGCTCGAGCAGCGCCTGGCAGGCCAGGGCGGTAAGAGGGGTCTTCTCGGAGGGCTTCCACAGCAGGCTGTCGCCGCACACCAGAGCCAGCGCCGCATTCCAGGCCCAGGGGGCGACCGGAAAGTTGAAGGCGGTGATCAACCCGACCGGGCCGAGCGGGTGCCAGCTTTCGCGCATATGATGTCCGGGGCGCTCGGAGGCGATGGTCAGGCCATAGAGCTGGCGGGATTGCCCAACGGCGAGATCGCAGATGTCGATCATCTCCTGCACTTCACCGAGCCCTTCCTGGAGGATCTTGCCGCACTCCCAGGTGACCAGTGCGCCCAGGTCTTCCTTGTGGCGGCGCAGCTGATCGCCGAACAGGCGTACCAGTTCGCCGCGACGCGGGGCGGGTACCTGGCGCCAGGCTTCAAAAGCGCGCTGCGCGTTGGCAATGGCCGTGTCGATCTCTGCGGGAGTGGCGGTTTGCACGCGCCCGATCTCGCTACCGTCGATGGGGGTGGCAACTGCGATATCGCCGTTCCGATACTGTTCGGGCGCCACGCCGAGGCGCTGCATCAGGGAGTCGATCATTCTTTCTCCTATCGTTATCATTAGAAAATGTCGTGGCATCCAGTATCGCTACCGCTGCCGAGGGGCAACAAGCGACGATTACGACACACATCATTCCTTAATTTCATGCAAGCGGGACGTATGAGTCGTCGACACCTTCCCTCTCTGGCCGGGCTGCAATGCTTCGAGGCTGCGGCTCGCCATCTCAGCTTTACCCGTGCGGCGGACGAGCTGAGCCTGACTCAGAGCGCCGTGAGCAAGCAGGTCGCTCAACTGGAGTCGATCCTGGAGCATCCGCTGTTCCGGCGCATCCGTCGGCGCCTGCACCTGACCCCCGAGGGTGCGATCTACTTGGGCGAGGCACGCAAGATCCTCGCCCAACTGGAGATGTCGACGCGCTACATGCAGTCCTACGGCGGGGAGGCGGACGTGCTCAACGTGGCGACTCTGCCCACCTTCGGCGCGCGATGGCTGATCCCGCGGCTCAACGGTTTCCGCTTTCGCCACCCCAGCATCAACCTCAACATCAGCAATCGTGTCGAACCGTTCGATATGCAGCAGGAGCGGGTGGAGGTGGCGTTCTTCTTCGGTCACGGGGCCTGGCCCAAGGCTGAGTGCATCAAGTTGCTCGAGGAGGAGATGGTGCCGGTCTGTTCGCCCCAGGCGCTGGCGGACCTGGAAGTGGAGGAGCCGCTCGCGCTGACGAGACTCGTGCTGCTGCAGAGCGCTACCCGGCCCGAGGCGTGGCACGACTGGTTCGATGCCCAGGGTCAGTACACCGAGCACAGCTACCATGGGCCGCGTTTCGACACCTTCTACATGGCGCTGCGTGCGGCGCAGGCCGGCTGCGGCGTGGCCCTGGTGCCGCGTTTTCTGGTCGACGAGGAGATCGACGAGGGCAAGCTTGTGGTGCCCTGGCCGTTCGGCCTGAAGAGCCGGGATGCCTATTACATGGCCTACCCGGAGCACATGGCCGAGCTCTACAAGGTGCGCGCCTTCATCGACTGGATACGCGAGCGCATCGACTGAGCCGGAAGTGTCGGCACCAACGCAAGCACCCCTGCCGAGGCAGGGGTGCTGTGGTCGTCACGAGGTTGAAGAGGGATCAGGCCAGACCCAGCTCGTGGGTGGCTTCCTCACGCATCTTGAACTTCTGGATCTTGCCGGTGACGGTCATCGGGAACTCGTCGACGAACTTCACGTAGCGCGGGATTTTGTAGTGGGCGATCTTGCCCTTGCAGAACTCCTTGAGCTCGTCGGCGTTGAGCTTCTGGCCTTCGCCGAGCTTGACCCAGGCCATCACCTCCTCGCCGTACTTCTCGTCGGGCACACCGATCACCTGCACGTCGGAGATGGCCGGGTGGGTGTAGAGGAAGTCCTCGATCTCGCGTGGGTAGATGTTCTCACCGCCGCGGATGATCATGTCCTTGATGCGACCGACGATGGCGATATAGCCCTCCTCGTCCATGGTCGCCAGGTCGCCGGTGTGCATCCAGCCGGCGCTGTCGATGGACTTGGCGGTAGCCTCTTCGTTGTTCCAGTACCCCAGCATCACGCTGTAGCCGCGGGTGCACAGTTCGCCGGTCTCGCCGCGCGGCACCACCGCGCCGGTCTCGGGGCTGACCAGCTTGACCTCCAGGTGCGGGTGAATGGTGCCCACCGTGGTCACACGTTTCTCCAGCGGAGCGTCGGTCTTGGTCTGGGTGCTGACCGGGCTGGTTTCGGTCATGCCGTAGCAGATGGTGACGTCTTCCATGTTCATCTTGTCGATGACCTTGCGCATCACCTCAATGGGGCAGATCGAGCCGGCCATGATGCCGGTGCGCAGGGTGGAGAGGTCGTACTGGGCGAAGTCGGGATGCTCCAGTTCGGCGATGAACATGGTCGGCACGCCATAGAGCGCCGTGGCCTTTTCGTCGGAGACCGCCTTGAGCGTGGCTTCCGGGTCGAAGCCGTCGCCCGGATAGATCATGGTAGCGCCGTGGGTCACGCAGCCCAGATTGCCCATCACCATGCCGAAGCAGTGGTAGAGCGGTACCGGGATCACCAGACGATCCTTCTCCGAGAAGCCCATGGTGCGGGCAACGAAGAAGCCGTTATTGAGGATGTTGTGGTGGGAGAGGGTGGCGCCCTTGGGGGCCCCGGTAGTCCCCGAGGTGTACTGAATGTTGATCGGCTCGTCGAACTGCAGCGTGGCCTGGATCTCGGCCAGGTGCTCTTCGGAAACCTCGTCGGCATGGGCCAGCATGCTCTGCCAGCTGAACATGCCGGTCAGGGCGCGGTCGGCATCGAGGCACACCACACGCTTGAGTTCGGGCAGCTTGGCGGCCGAGAAGGTGGACGGGGCGCCTTCGCGCAGCTCGGGCGCCAGCTCTGCCAGCGTGGCCACGTAGTCGGAGGTCTTGAACTTGCCTTGCAGGATCAGCGTCGAGGTGCCGGACTGCTTGAGCGCATACTCGAGCTCATGGGTGCGGTAGCTGGGGTTGATGTTGACCAGAATGGCGCCGATCTTGGCCGTGGCGAACTGGGTGATGGTCCACTCGGCGCAATTGGGTGACCAGATGCCGACCCGGTCGCCTTTCTTCACGCCCAGCGCGAGCATGGCCCGCGCGGCCTGATTAACCGCCTGCTGCAGCTCCTTCCAGGTGTAGCGCAGTCCTTGATGCAGGCTCAGCAGGGCCTCGCCATCGGGGAAGCGCGCCACGGTTGCGTCGAAACAGTCGCCAATGGTCTCGCCTTTCAGCGGTGTATCGCTGATGCCGCTGACGTAGCTGTTCTGGGCGCGTTGTTGAAGTGCTTGGCGTGTCATCGTGTTACCCGTCTTGTTGTGGCAGTTGGAGTCGGTTGACGATGGGCGGGCACTGGCGTTCAGTCCGCCCTGAATTCGACGTGGCTTGGGCGCAACAGGGCAGTCGGGCGTGCTAGCTCTGGTCGAGGCGTTCCAGCACTTCCCTGGCCCGCATCTCGACGTCGTCGAGTTCACGCTGCATCAGGCGGATGTCCTCGAGCTGGCGCTCCATGTTGCTGCGCTTGTCGGCCAGGATCTCCAACAGCCGCTTGAGCTGCCTGGCGTTGCCGTCGGGCATGGCGTCGTACATCTCTATGACTTCGCGAATCTCGGCCAGCGAGAAGCCCAGACGCTTGCCGCGCAGGGTCAGCTTGAGGCGCACACGGTCCTTCTCGTGATAGATGCGGGTCTGGCCGCGACGCTCCGGTGCCAGCAACCCTTCCTGCTCATAGAAACGGATGGTACGCGGCGTCACCTCGAACATCCGGGCCAGCTCGCCGATGGAATAGGTACGACGCTGTCGCGTCAGGCTGCCGTTGACCGAGGGGCTGACTTCCGCTTTGGATATGTTCATCGTTGTTTTCCTATGAGTTGGGCGGGCCGTCCTGCAGTGTCCCTCCACATAACCGCAACACTAGACGACGTTAACGTTAACGTAAAGTGGTTGTCGACCAAGGGATGTATGCGATAAAACCTAGCAAGTGCTAGGTTGGTTGGCATGCGCTCGGCCCTGGAGGCCATGCTAGCCAGCTGCTGCTGGAAGTACGCTACGCCAAATATCTCGAGGAACCGCAATGGAATTCTCCCTAACCGACGATCAGAGGGCGCTCGTTCAGGCCGCCGCCGATTTTTCGCAGGCAGAGCTGGCCGATCACGCCGCCGAATGGGATGCCACCTCGCATTTTCCGGTCGACGTCATACGTCGGGCCGGCGAGGCGGGTTTCCTTGGCATCTACATTCCTGAGGAGCGGGGTGGCCTGGGGCTGTCACGCCTGGATGCCTCGCTGATCTTCGAGCAGCTCTCCCAAGGCTGCATCGCGACGACCGCCTATCTTACCATCCACAACATGGTGGCCTGGATGGTCGCCAGTTGGGGCAGCGACGAGCTTCGGGAAACCTGGGTCGAGCGCCTGATCAGCGGCGAGTGTCTGGGCTGCTACTGCCTGACCGAGCCGGGTTCCGGGTCGGATGCCGCCAGCCTGCGTACCAAGGCCGTGCGCGAGGGTGACGAATACGTCATCAGCGGCTCCAAGATGTTCATTTCCGGCGCCGGCGCCAACGACATGCTGGTGGTGATGGCGCGTACGGGCGCTCCCGACAGCGGTGCCGGCGGCGTTTCTGCGATACTGGTGCCGGCGGACGCCGCGGGAATCGAATACGGCAAGAACGAAGAGAAGATGGGCTGGAAGAGCCAGCCCACCCGGCTGATCAGCTTCGATGGCGTGCGCGTGCCGGTCGGCAACCTGCTGGGCCAGGAAGGCGAGGGCTTCAAGCTGGCCATGAAGGGACTTGACGGCGGTCGGCTGAATATTGCCAGCTGTTCGCTGGGGGCCGCGCAGCACGCCTTGACCCTGGCGCGCAACTACCTGCAGGAGCGCAAGCAGTTCGGCCGCGAGCTGGCCCACTTCCAGGCGCTGCAGTTCAAACTGGCCGACATGGCCACCGAGCTCACGGCGGCACGGCTGATGGTGCGGCATGCCGCCTGGCGGCTCGATCAGGGCGACCCGGAGGCCACCGCTTACTGCGCCATGGCCAAGCGCTTTGCCACCGACATGGGCTTCAACGTCTGCAACGAAGCGCTGCAGCTGCATGGCGGATATGGTTACCTGAGAGAGTTCCCCCTGGAGCGCATGGTACGCGACACTCGCGTGCATCAGATCCTCGAGGGCACCAACGAGATCATGCGTGTCATCGTGGCCCGTCGTCTGCTGGCGGACGGCACGATCGAGGCACTTCAGCAATGACAAGGAGAAAGCAGGCATGACGGACCTTGCGGTCATCTTCGACGAGCTGCCGACCCGGGATGGCGGGAGAGTCGGCATCGCTACCCTCAATGCGCCGAAGTCGCTCAATGCCCTGTCGCTGGATATGGCTCGCCAACTTGACGCCAAGCTGCAGGCCTGGGCGGTGGATCGCAGCATCGTGGCGGTATGCCTGGAGGGCAGCGGCGAGAAGGCGTTTTGCGCCGGTGGCGACGTGGTGGCGCTGTACCGCTCGATGACCGAAGAGGGGGAAAATCGAGGTGCCGGCCGCGACAGCCTCTTTGCCGAGACCTACTTCACCACGGAGTATCGCCTCGACTATCGCATCCATTGCTATCCCAAGCCGATCCTGGTGTGGGGCGACGGTATCGTCATGGGGGGCGGCCTGGGCCTCATGGCTGGCGCTTCTCGCCGGCTGGTGACGGAAACCACGCTGATCGCCATGCCTGAGATCACCATCGGCCTCTATCCGGACATCGGCGCAAGCTGGTTCCTCAACCGCATGCCGCCGGGCGTGGGGGCCTATCTCGGCATTACCGGTGCCCAGCTCAACGCCCGCGATGCCCTCGACCTGGGGCTGGCCGATCACTTCGTGCCGCGGGAGCGCCGCGCCGAGCTGCTCGAGGCGCTGGGGACGGCCGACTACGGCACGCGCAGTCAGCGTGACCTTCAGGCCGGCGTACAGAGCGTGCTCGACGAGTTCGAGGCGCGCCAACAGGCACCTGCCGCTCAGGTATGGCCGCTGCTCGACCATGTTCAGGCCTTGACGGCGCAGATCGATGCACCGGCAGCCGTCCATCGTATCCTCGAGGACCGTCGCGAAGACGCCTGGCTGGCGGCCAACCGCAAGCGACTGGAAGCAGGCAGCCCGCTGAGCGCTCATCTGGTGTGGCGCATGCTGGAACGCCACCGCCATACCAGCCTGGCCGACGCCTTCCGTGACGAGCTGAACCTTTCGGTGCAGTGTTGTCGCCGTGGAGACGTCGCCGAGGGCGTTCGCGCGCTGTTGATCGACAAGGACAGGAACCCCAAGTGGCAGCACGCCAGCGTCGACGATGTGCCCGAAGCGGACCTTCTGGCGCTGCTCGAGTCGCTGTGGAGCAGGGAGGAGCATCCGTTGCGCGATCTCGACGGCGGCGAGCGGGTACGCTGAACGATACGCATGTTCTCGACCACGACATGACGCAATAACGCCATAACGACAATCAGGAGCAGCTCGCATGAAAATCGCCTTCATCGGCCTGGGCAACATGGGTGCCCCGATGGCCCACAACCTGGTCAAGGCCGGCCATGAGGTCAGTGTCTTCGACCTTGTCGATGCCGCCATGAAGCACTTGGAGAGCGCCGGGGCGCGTGCCTGTGCCAGCGCGCAGAGCGCGGCCAGCGGGGCCGAGGTGGTGATCTCCATGCTGCCGGCCGGCCAGCACGTGCGTCGTCTCTATCTCGGCCGTGACGACTCCCCGGGCCTGTTCGATGCGCTGGAGGGCAAGCCGCTGATCATCGACGCCTCCACCATCTCGCCGGAAGACGCCCGTGCGGTAGGGGCGGGCGCCGAGCAGCGTGGCCTGACCTACCTCGATGCGCCGGTTTCCGGCGGTGTGGGCGGCGCCCAGGCCGGCACTCTGACCTTCATCGTCGGTGGCAGCGAAGCCGGCTTCGAGCAGGCCAGGCCGGTGCTGGAAGTGATGGGCAAGAACATCTTCCATGCCGGCGAAGTGGGCGCCGGCCAGGTGGCCAAGATCTGCAACAACATGCTGCTCGGCATTCTCATGAGCGGTACCGCCGAAGCGTTAGCGCTGGGGGTCAAGAACGGCCTCGACCCGGCAGTCCTCTCGGAGATCATGAAGCAGAGCAGCGGCGGCAACTGGGCGCTCAACGTCTACAACCCATGGCCCGGAGTAATGCAAGGCTCCGCCGCCTCTCGCGACTACCAGGGCGGCTTCCTCACCGACCTGATGGCCAAGGATCTCGGGCTGGCGTGGGAGCTGGCGCTGGGCTGCAAGGCCACGGTGCCGATGGGTTCCCAGGCACGCAACCTGTTCGCGCTGCATGCGGCCCAGGGCAACGGCGGCCTCGACTTCTCCAGTATCCAGAAGCTTTACCGCGCGGGCGAATAGGGGCTAGCGAATAGAGTCGAATCCGTTTTGGCACTTACCCTGGAAGCGGGCACAATCTTGTGCCCGCTTCTGGTTTTCGAGGCTTCATGACATCCATTTCCCCACGTTCCGGCTCCGGCGAACGCCGCCCCATGCGTCGTGAGCTGCTCGAAGGTCCCATCGCCCTGACCCTGCTGCGCAAGTGCCTGCCGGTGGTTGGCGGCATGCTCGCCATGATGAGCTTCAACCTGGTGGACACCTGGTTCATCGCCCGGCTGGGAGCGGAGCCTCTGGCGGCGGTGTCGTTCACCTTCCCGGTGGTGTTCGCGGTGATCAGCCTCGCCATCGGCCTGGGCATCGGCACCTCGGCGGTGGTGGCGCGCTTGCTTGGACGGGGCGATCACGACACGGTACGGCGCAGGGCCACAGATGCCGCGCTGCTGGCACTGGCGGTCGGCGTCTTGTTGAGCGTGCTGGGGCTGGCCACCCTCGAGCCGCTGTTCCGCTTACTCGGGGCCGACGCCGCACTCATGCCGCATATCCATGACTACATGGGCATCTGGTACCTGGGCGCGGCGGCGCTGATCGTGCCTCGGGTGCTCAACAGCGTGCTGCGAGCCCAGGGCAACACCCTGATCCCCGGGCTGATGATGGCGCTGGCGGCGCTGCTCAACGGCCTGCTCGACTGGCTGCTGATCTTCGGAGTGGGGCCACTGCCGGCGCTTGGCGTTCAGGGTGCGGCCATGGCCACGGTGCTGAGCTGGAGCGCCATGACCGCGGCGCTGTTCTTGCAGCGCGAGCTGCGCGATTGTCTCGATCTGCGCCATCTCACGCCGAGCGGGCTGATGGTGTCGTGGCGCGAGCTCGGCCGCATCGCCGTGCCGGCGGCGATCACCAGCGTGTTCACACCGTTGGCCCTGGCGCTGGTGACGCGCATCGTCGCCGGGCACGGCCACCATGCGGTAGCGGGCTACGGCGTGGGCACGCGCATCGAGGCCATCGCTCAGATCGGCGTGCTGGCGCTTTCGATGACGCTGCCCCCCTTGATCAGCCAGAACGTCGGAGCAGGGCAGCACGAGCGTGTGCGACGGGCCATCTTCGGCTGCTTCGTCTTCGTGCTGGTGTGGCAGTTGGGTATCTGGCTGCTGCTGCAGCAGCTGGCGCCTTGGCTCGTCGCCAGCTACACCCCGGGTGGCGAGATGAGCGAGGTACTGCGAAGCTTTCTGTGGTGGGTGCCGCTGGGCCTGGGCGCTCAGGGCGTCGTGATCCTGGCAGTCTCATCGTTCAATGCGCTGCACGAGCCGGCCCGGGCCATGCGGCTCTCGGTGGTTCGCCTGTTTCTGCTGACGGTGCCGCTGGCATGGCTGGGCGGCGTAGTGGGAGGTGTCGAGGGCATCTTCATCGGGCTGTTCTTAGCCAATGTGGCGGTGGGGCTGGTGGCCTGGGGCGCGCTGCGTCGGCGACTCGACGGCATGCCCGGCCTTCCCTCGTGACTTTTGTAAACACCCTCTAAGGAAAAGACGGACAAGGGACTTGGCTTTCCGTAATTTTTGCTCTACATTCGATGAAAATGTAGAAATTCCATCAGGAGAGCTGCCATGAGCAATATCACCCCCGTGACCTGGGAAGACCCCTTCCGCCTGATCGATCAGCTCGATGAAGACGAGCGCATGGTCCATCAGACTGCCCACGACTACTGCCAGGACAAGCTGATGCCGCGGGTGCTCGAGGCCAACCGCCACGAGCGCTTCGACCGCGAGATCATGAACGAGATGGGTGAGCTGGGTCTGCTCGGCGCCACCATCGACGGCTATGGCTGTGCCGGCATGAACTACGTCAGCTACGGCCTGATTGCGCGTGAAGTGGAGCGCGTCGACTCCGGCTACCGCAGCGCCATGAGCGTGCAGTCGAGCCTGGTGATGTACCCCATTCACGCCTTTGGCAGTGAAGCCCAGCGCGAGAAGTACCTGCCCAAGCTGGCCACCGGCGAGTGGGTGGGTTGCTTCGGTCTCACCGAGCCGGATCACGGCTCCGACCCGGGCGGCATGTCCACCCGTGCCACCCGCACCGAAAACGGCTGGCGGCTCAACGGCACCAAGAGCTGGATCACCAACTCGCCCATCGCCGACGTGTTCGTGGTGTGGGCCAAGGACGATGAGGGCGTGATCAACGGCTTCATCCTCGAGAAGGGCATGAAGGGGCTCTCGGCCCCCAAGATCGAGGGCAAGTTCAGCCTGCGTGCCTCCATTACCGGCCAGATCGCCATGCAGGACGTTGAAGTCTCCGACGAGCAGCGCCTGCCGGGCGTGACCGGCCTCAAGGGGCCGTTCTCGTGCCTGAACCGCGCCCGCTTCGGCATCGCTTGGGGCAGCATGGGGGCCGCCGAGGCCTGCTGGCACGCCGCTCGTCAGTACACCCTGGATCGCAAGCAGTTCGGCCGTCCGCTGGCCGCCAATCAGCTGATTCAGAAGAAGCTCGCCGACATGCAGACCGAGATCGCATTGGGCCTGCAGGCGGCGCTGCGGGTCGGCCGCATGATCGACGCCGGCCAACTGGTGCCTGAGGCGATCTCGTTGATCAAGCGCAACAACTGCGGCAAGGCGCTGGACATCGCCCGGGTAGCGCGTGACATGCACGGCGGCAACGGCATCGCTGACGAGTACCACGTGATTCGCCACATGATGAACCTCGAGGCGGTCAACACCTATGAAGGCACTCACGACGTTCACGCGCTGATTCTCGGACGTGCACAGACCGGCATCCAAGCCTTCGTAAATTGAGCTGGTGCCAAGGAGTGCAAGCATGAGTCGACCGCTGGAAGGCATCACGGTGCTCGACATGTCGCGGGTGCTGGCCGGCCCCTGGGCCGGCCAGCTGCTCGCCGACCTTGGGGCGCGGGTAATCAAGATCGAGCATCCCGAGCGGGGCGACGACACCCGCGGCTGGGGGCCGCCGTGGCTGGCCGAAGATGACGAGACCGAGCGGGTGGCGGCCTATTTCCTGTGCGCCAACCGCGGCAAGCAGTCGTTGGCGGTGGACGTCGCCAGTGAACGGGGCCAGGCGCTGATCCGCCAGCTCGCCGCCGGCGCCGACGTCATGCTGGAGAACTTCAAGGTCGGCGGCCTGGCCAAGTACGGCCTCGACTACGCCAGCCTGAAGGCCCTCAATCCGCGTCTGATCGGCTGCTCCATCACCGGCTTCGGCCAGGATGGCCCCTATGCGCATCGTGCCGGCTACGACTTCATGATCCAGGCCATGGGTGGATTGATGAGCATCGGCGGCGAGCCCGACGGCATGCCGATGAAGACCGGCGTGGCGATCACCGATGTGATGACCGGACTCTACGCCACCATTGGCGTGCTTTCCGCATTGCACGAGCGCGAGCGCACCGGGCAGGGGCGGCACGTGGACGTGGCGCTGCTCGACGTGCAGGTGGCGGCGCTTGCCAATCAGGCACTCAATGCGCTGGTCAGCGGGGTTTCGCCTGAGCGCCACGGCAACGCTCACCCCAACATCGTGCCTTATCAGGCCTTCGCCTGTGCCGACGGGCATTTGGTGCTCACCGTGGGCAACGACGCCCAGTTCTCGCGTCTGGCCGAGCTGCTGGGCCACCCCGAATGGGTTCGGGACCCGGCCTATGCCACCAATGCCGCACGGGTGGGCAGTCGTGCGGTGCTGGTACCGCTGATCCAGGCGGTCTTTCTGACCCGCGGGCGCGATGAATGGCTGGCCGAGCTGGAGAAACGGGGCATCCCCGCCGGGCCGATCAACACCATTGCCGAAGTGTTCGACGACCCCCAGGTGAAGCACCGTGGCATGCAGCGCACGCTCCAGCGCGGCGATCTCGAGGTGCCTCAAGTCGCCTGTCCGCTACGCTTCGACAGCGAGCCCGCGCTGAGCGAGGTGGCCCCTCCTCGGCTGGGCCAGGACAGCGACGCGATACTCGCCGAGATGGGCCTGACCGCCGAAGATATTTCCCGGCTGCGCCGCGAAGGCATCGTTCGCTGAGCGGCCGTATCAGGAGATCGGCAGTCTCAGGTGAACGACGGTTTCAGGAGAACGACGGTCTCAGGATCGCTCGGCCGGCAGCGGGGGGCAGTCGCCCCGATGCCGGCCGCCTTCACGCAATCCCAGGGTGCCGACGCCGGGCAGCTTGACCCCGAGCGCTGTCGGATCGATGCCTAGCACCAGTCCGCCGATGTTGAGCTCCAATCCCTCTCTCAGTCCCGCTGCGGCACCGAGTACGCCGGCCAGTGACAGTTGCACGCCGGTACCGCTCGGGGTCGCTGCCAACACGCTCCCGCCCAGGTAGTCCTTGCCGATGGCGCTGGAGGGTAGTGCCACGTCCAGCTCCGGTACTTCGCGAATCAGCCAGGCCACGAAGGTGTTGCTGTTGGGGCCCGGCCAGGCGCGATAGTGCTCGCGATAGGGGTACTTGGGTAGCACGGCCTCGATTCGCGCGATGGCACTTTCGGCCTCGCTGCCGCACAGGGTGGCGTGCAACGTCGGCTGGCTGCCGAACCAGGCGCGGTCGGGCGTGCCGACGCGCGAGGAGAGGGCGGGGCGGCCCCAGCCGGTCACTTGGTGCAGAGTGTAGCTGTCGGCGTTCTCCGGCTTGGTGGCCACCCAGGCGTGTACGGCGAAGATGCCGCGCCAGTTGAAGGCGCGGGCCGAGTAGACCTGCACCACGGCAGCGGGGGTCTCGCTTGGTGCTGGGGCCAGTCCTGCGATGGTGCGGTCGGCGCTGCGCCAGTCACCGCGAGTATCGATGCCACCGAACTGCCACATGTAGAGTGGCCCACCGATCAGCAGCAACGTCAGGAGCAGCAGCCCCAGAGACAGCTTGCGCATGGTGAGTTGGGTCTCAGCGCGGCGAGAAGCGCCGAGTGAGTCCCGTCTCGGCGATCATGCGTGTGGAAATCTCCTCCACCGAGAAGCGTGTGGTGTCGATGAAGGGAATGTGCATCTGGCGGTAGAGCCCTTCCGCCTGCTCCACTTCCTGCACGCACTGGTCCAGCGAGCTGTAGCGGCTGTTGGGCCGCCGCTCGTGGCGAATGGCGGCCAGCCGGCGCGGGTCGATGGTCAGCCCGAACAGCTTGTGGCGGTGCTTGGCGAGGGCGGGTGGCAGCTTGAGGTTGCCGTCCTCGTCCTGGTCGTCCTCGGTGAGAGGATAGTTGGCGGCACGAATGCCGAACTGCAGCGCCAGGTAGAGCGAGGTCGGTGTCTTGCCGCAGCGCGATACGCCGACCAGGATCACGTCGGCCTGATCGTACTGGTGAGTGCGGGCGCCGTCGTCGTTGTCCAGGGCGAAGTGCACCGAGTGGATACGGTCCATGTAGACTTCGTCCTTGCCGATGGAGTGGGTGCGTCCCACGGTGTAGCTCGAGTGGGTACCGAGCTCCTGCTCCAGCGGTTTGAGGAAGGTCGAGAAGATATCCACCTTGAAACCCGGGGCGCGGCGTATCACTTCGCGGATCGACTCGTCGACGATGGTGTCGATGATGATCGGCTCCTCGCCGTCACGCACCGCCGTGGCCTCGATGATATCGACCAGGGTGCGCGCCTTGTCGAGGGAGTCGATATAGGGCTTGGTCAGCATGCGTAGCTCGACGTTCTCGAACTGTGCCAGCAGGCTACGACCCAGGCTTTCGGCGGTGATGCCGGTGCCGTCGGAAATGAAGAAGGCGGTGCGAGGCATGTCGTCGGCGCTATTGGTTGTGTAGGGAACCCCATTGTCCGGGCTGCCGAGCGTGGCGGCAAGTTGTCGCTTGGCGGTACAAAGTGCGGCTTGACTACAGGAATCGGGCAAATCGGGCCGTTGTTGTAAAAAACCTCCAGTGACTTCGATGTTAGACCAATGGCGAATATGGCCGCTTGCGTTTAAGGTGGGCAGCATTGCGTTTCTCGCCTCGACAGCGGGTGCGAAAGTCTAGGCAACGAAGATTCAAGGGGGTTACGTGGAAGATTACATCCTGTGGTTCGATCAGCTCGGCATGGACGACGTCGAACGCGTGGGTGGCAAGAACGCCTCGCTGGGCGAGATGATCTCGAACCTGTCGGGGGCCGGCGTCACCGTCCCGGGAGGCTTTGCTACCACTGCACACGCCTATCGCGAATTTCTTGCCCACGAAGGGCTAAATGAGCGCATCAACCAGGCTCTGGCCCGGCTCGACGTCGACGACGTCAACGAGCTGGCCCGGGTCGGCGCCGAGATCCGCCAGTGGGTGATCGACACGCCGCTGCCGCCTACGTTCGAGACGCATTTGCGTACGGCCTACGACAAGCTGGCCAGTCAGCACCCCAATCTCAAGGTGGCGGTGCGCAGCTCGGCCACCGCCGAAGACCTGCCCGATGCCTCCTTCGCCGGCCAGCAGGAAACCTTCCTCAACATCGAAGGCTTCGACAACGTCAAGCGCGCCGTACATGAGGTGTTCGCCTCGCTGTTCAACGACCGTGCCATCTCCTACCGCGTGCATCGCGGCTACGCCCACGAGAACGTGGCGCTGTCGGCCGGTATCCAGAAGATGGTGCGCTCCGAGACCGGCGCATCCGGCGTCATGTTCACCCTGGATACCGAGTCGGGCTATCGTGATGCGGTGTTCGTCACTGCGTCCTGGGGGTTGGGCGAGACGGTGGTGCAGGGCTCGGTCAATCCCGACGAGTTCTACGTCCACAAGTCCACTCTGGCCGCCGGCCGGCCGGCTGTGCTGCGCCGCAATCTCGGCTCCAAGCTGATCAAGATGGTTTACGGCGAAGACGCCAGCGCTGGCAAGTCGGTTTCCACCGTCGACGTGCCGCTCAAGGATCGTGCCCGCTTCTGTATCAGTGACGACCAGGTAATGGCCCTGGCGCGTCAGGCGGTCACCATCGAGGAGCATTACCAGCGCCCGATGGACATCGAGTGGGCGCTGGACGGCGACGACGGCGAGCTCTATATCGTCCAGGCGCGTCCGGAAACCGTGGTCTCCCAGCAGGAGGGCGGCAAGCTCGAACGCTTCCACCTCAAGGAGAAGGGGCGCACCCTGGTCGACGGTCGCGCCATCGGTCAGCGCATCGGCCGTGGCACGGTCAAGATCGTGTTCACCCCTGAGGAGATGGACAAGGTCAATGCCGGCGACGTGCTGGTCACCGACATGACCGATCCCGACTGGGAGCCGATCATGAAGCGCGCCTCGGCCATCGTCACCAATCGCGGCGGCCGTACCTGTCACGCGGCGATCATCGCCCGTGAGCTTGGCATTCCCGCCGTTGTCGGCTGTGGCGACGCCACTGAAGTGCTGGAAGACGGCCGCGACGTCACGGTCTCCTGCGCCGAGGGCGATACCGGCCACGTCTATGAAGGCCTGCTGGACTACGACCGCCGTGTCACCAGCGTCGATTCTATGCCGGAGATCCCGTTCAAGATCATGATGAACGTGGGTAACCCGGATCGTGCCTTCAGCTTCGCCAGCCTGCCCCATGCCGGCGTCGGTCTGGCGCGCCTGGAGTTCATCATCAATCGCATGATCGGGGTGCACCCCAAGGCGCTGCTCGAATACGACACCCTGCCGCTGGAGCTGCAGCAAACCATCAACCTGCGTACCGCCGGTTATGCCAGCCCCGTGGATTTCTACGTCGACAAGCTGGTGGAAGGCATCTCGACCCTGGCGGCGGCGTTCCATCCCCAGCGGGTGATCGTGCGTCTTTCCGACTTCAAGTCTAACGAGTACGAGAACCTGATCGGCGGCAAGCTCTACGAGCCGGGTGAAGAGAACCCCATGCTCGGCTTCCGCGGCGCCTCACGCTACGTTTCCGATGCCTTCCGTCCGTGCTTCGAGCTCGAGTGCAAGGCTCTCAAGCGCGTGCGCGACGAGATGGGGCTCGACAACGTCGAGATCATGGTGCCCTTCGTGCGCACCACCGAAGAGGCCCGCGAGGTCGTGGAGCTGATGGCGGCCAACGGACTCAAGCGTGGCGACAACGGGCTCAAGGTGATCATGATGTGCGAGCTGCCGGCCAACGCGCTGCTGGCCGAGGAGTTCCTTGAGTACTTCGACGGCTTCTCGATCGGTTCCAACGACCTGACTCAGCTGACCCTCGGTCTGGATCGCGATTCCGGCATCGTGGCCCACCTGTTCGACGAGCGAAACCCGGCGGTCAAGCGGCTGCTGGCCATGGCCATCCAGGCCTGCAAGGCCCAGGGCAAGTACGTCGGCATCTGCGGTCAGGGCCCCTCCGATCACCCCGATCTGGCCAAATGGCTGATGGAACAGGGCATCGATTCGGTGTCACTCAACCCCGATGCGGTGCTGGAAACCTGGTTCATGCTGGCGGGGGAAACGCTGGCCTAAGCAAAGCGTACTTAGGTTACAAACTGACCCGATTGAACACTCTCAATCGGGTCTTTTTTCGCCTATGCTTACTCCTCTTACATGGAGTTACCGAGGGGCTATTTTTCATGGACATGCGCTCTGTCTTCTTCCCCCGACGCTGGCTGGCCTGCGTCGTTTCATCGTGTGCGTTGGGCCTGCCGTTGCTGGCGTCCGGCGAGACGGCGTTTCAGTACGAGGCTCCCGCGATCGCCCCGGAGTCGGCGTCCGGCTACAGCGAGAAGCCCGGCTGGGCCACCGAGCGTTTTGCCGTGGCGGCGGCCAACCCGCTGGCCACCGACGCCGGCTACCAGGTCCTCAAGGCGGGGGGGTCGGCAGTGGATGCCGCCATCGCCGTGCAGATGGTGCTGACCCTGGTGGAGCCGCAGTCGAGCGGTATCGGCGGCGGTGCCTTCCTGATGCACTACGACGGCAGTGAAGTGAAAGCCTACGATGGCCGCGAGACGGCCCCGCGGGCGGCCAGTGAGTCGCTGTTCCTGAATGGCGAAGGCGAGCCGCTCGAGTTCATGGAGGCGGCAGCCAGTGGGCTCTCGGTCGGCGTGCCGGGCACCGTGCGCATGCTGGAAAAGGCGCATGAGCGTTATGGCAAGCTGCCCTGGGCGGAGCTGTTTGCTCCGGCCATAACATTGGCAGAAGAGGGCTTCGAGGTCAGCCCTCGGCTGCATACCAGCCTTGCCGCGGAGGAGCGGCTGCGCGACGATCCTCTCGGCAGCGCCTTCTACTACACCGAAGAGCGCGAGCCCTTGCCCCAGGGGCATCGCCTGCAGAACCCCGCTCTGGCCGAGATCCTGCGCAAGATCGCCGAAGAGGGCAGCAAGGCGCTGCATACCGGCCCGATTGCCGAAGACCTCGTCTCCCGGGTTCAGGGGCATTCCGGCCGTCCCGGGGCGATCAGCCTGGAGGATATGGCCACCTACGTGGCCAAGGAGCGTGAGCCGCTGTGCACCGATTGGCAGGCTTACCGGGTATGCGGCTTCCCGCCGCCTTCGTCCGGCCATCTCACCATCATGCAGATTCTCGGCGTCATGGAACAGCTGCCTGACATCGAGGAGCCGATAGAGGAGGATCGCCCCAGCACGGAGTGGCTGCATCGCTTCCTCGAGGCCTCGCGGCTGGCCTTTGCCGATCGCGGCAAGTTCATTGCCGATCCGGATTTCGTCAACGCCCCGGGAGGTGACTGGAACAGCATGCTCGACGCCGAGTACCTGGCCAAGCGCGCCGAACTGATCGGCGAGCGCAGCGTGGGACCCGACGGCGCGGAAGCCGGCAACCCGGGCGAGGTGGAAATGGCCTGGTCCATGCAGCTCCCTCAGCCGGAGTACGGCACTAGCCACATCAGCATCATCGATGAAGAGGGCAACGCCCTGGCCATGACCACCACCATCGAGGCCGCCTTCGGCTCGCGCATTCTGGCGGACGGCGGTACCGGTCTGGCGGGTGGTTACCTGCTCAACAACGAGCTGACTGACTTCTCGTTTCGTCCGCTGGGGGCCGATGGCACGCCCATCGCCAACCGGGTGGAGCCCGGCAAGCGGCCGCGCTCCAGCATGAGCCCCACGCTGGTGTTCGATCGCGAAACCGACGAGCTGGTAGCGAGCCTGGGCTCGCCCGGCGGTGCCGCGATCATTCACTACACGGCCAAGGCGCTGGTGGCCATGCTCGAGTGGGGGCTCGATGCCCAGGAGGCACTCGACCTGCCTCACGCCATCACCTTGGGCGGACCGGCCTACCTCGAAGAGGGGCGCTTTCCCGCCGAGGTGCTCGAAGCGCTCAATGAGCTTGGCCATGAGGCCAGCGAGCGCGAACTGGTCAGCGGTTTGCAAGCCATTCAGCGTACCGAGGACGGTTACTTCGGTGGGGCCGACCCGCGCCGTGAAGGCGTGGTGATGGGCGATTGAGGGCACTGTGTGGGGGGGCGCTCGGGCGCTCCCCTCAGCGTCGTAGCCAGTTGCGCAGCTTGACCAGCAGGATCGCGCCGTCGCCGAGCTCACGTCGGTCGTCCATGAGCTCCACGAGTCGATCCGGGTAGTCGGTGATGATGGCATCGACCCCGAGATCGATCATCTGCGACATTCTGGCCCGGTCGTTGACCGTCCAGGCATGCACCTCGTAGCCGAGCTCACGCGCCAGGCGAATCTCGTTGGGTGTGATCCTGTTGTGGCGTAGGCCCAGGGCGTCGAAGCTACGCCGGTCCAGCGTTCCCGGCATCACCAACTGAGCCAGCAGCGTCACGCGCAGCTCCGGTTCCCGTTCCTTGACCATCTCCAGCACGCCGCTGGACATCACCGCTAGACGCGTATCCTCTGCGGCATTCGGTGTGCCGCAGCGGGCGGCATCGGCCGCGCTCGCTTGGGCCAGGCACTCACGCCGGGCCTCGTTCTCCCGATGCAGCGAGGCGATCACCGCTTCCACCAGCGGTTCTTCCAAACCCGGGTCGGGCTTCATGTCGATCATCAGCGCGCTATGCCCGCGGACTGCGGCGAAGGCCTCGTCCAGGGTAGGAATGCGCTCGCCGATGAAGGCGTCGCCGAACCAACTGCCGACGTCGAACTGGCGCAGCTCTTCGAGGGTGAGGTCGCGTACGTTGCGCGGATCGCCGGTGAGGCGTTGCAGACTGCGGTCGTGGTAAAGCACCACCTCGCCGTCGGCGCTGAGCCTTACGTCGATCTCCACGTAGTGGGAGCGATCCTCCACGGCGCGTTCGATGGCGGCGAGGGTGTTTTCCGGGGCCGCCATGGAGCTGCCGCGGTGGGCGATGACGGTGACCTCGTCACGCAGTTCGAAGCTGTTGACGATCCACCAGGCTTGGAACAGGGCGAATACCAGTACGGCCGCTTCCACGCTCCAGGCCAGGCGGCCGGGATGGGCATCGGGCGGAGGTGGTGCGGGGCGCGGCTCGCGATGCGCGAGGCGCAGGTAGAGGCAGGCCGACAGCAGCGCATTGGCGGCGATACCGAGAAAGGTAATCGCCAGCGTCACCAGCACGTAGCCGGTCACGTACGTCAGCATGGCGGGGATGAGCACCGCGTTGCGTTCGGGCAGCCACCACAGCATCGGGGTGAAGACCCGGTCGAAGAGGGCAGTGGCGACGAAGGGCAGGGCCACGATGATGAGCAGTACGGCTATGACGACAAAGGCGACCTCGGCACGGTGGCCCCGGGTCAGATCGCGGCTGCGCCTGAGTGCCGCCAGCGGGGAGAGGCCTTCCAGCGTGGCCACCGGTAGCGCGAGTATCCAGCGCACATAGAGCGATGCGGCGATCAGCGCCCAGCCGACCCCTAACGGAACCGCTACGCTGAGATACGTCCAGTAGGCCGGGGGGCGCATGCGCAGCACGTAATAGGGGTCGAGGCCCCCTATGACGATGTCATAGAGCCAGCCCAGCAGCAGAACCACGGGCAGCAGCAGCAGCAGATGGGCGCCTACCTGAAGCACCACCAGGCCGGCGAGAGTGGGCACACGACGCAGCGTCTGCCAAAGCGCAATGAAGGCGAGTCGGAAGTGGTTGTCGCGGCGCTTGACCGCCACCAGGATCATGCCGGCCTGCTGCAGGTACAGAATCAGGAAGGTCAGACCGATGGCAGCCAGTAGCCAGAGCATGCCAGTCGGGCTGAGCAACAGGTCCAGCAGCCCGGCGTTGGTGATCACCGGTCGATCGAAGTGACCGAGCAGGCTCGTCAGCGTCCATGCTACCGTCGGCAGCAGCAGGCTAGAAGCCAGCAGGGTAAAGAAGAGGTGATACGCCACCAGCGGTCGCAGGTGCTCTCGCAGGCTGCGCAGCACATCCACGCCGAGTGACTTCATCCGCTCTCCTGCTTCCGCTCAAGACTCATGTCCATAGCGTGGCATCGAGGTTGCCGGCAGAGCAAGGCCCTGTGCCACGACGAGAGACTCAGCTCTCCAGCGGTAGCCGCTCCTCGGCGACCACGATGCCGTTGTTGTCGGCGTACAGCCACTGGCCCGGGCGCAGAGTGACGCCGGCAAAAGTCACTGCTACGTCGCGGCTGCCCTCACCGCGCTTCTCGCTCTTGCGCGGATGAGCGCCCAGGGCGTGCACGCCCAGATCCGTCTCGGCGAGCACGTCGACATCGCGTACGCAGCCGTACATCACGACACCGGACCAGCCGTTGTCCACGGCCTGTTCGGCCAGCATGTCGCCCAGCATGGCGCAACGGTGCGAGCCGCCGGCATCCACCACCAGCACGGCGCCCTCGCCGGGTTCGCTCACTGCCTGCTTGACCAGCGAGTTGTCTTCGAAGCATTTGACCGTACGAATCGGACCACAGAAGGCTTCGCGGCCACCGTAGCTGACGAAGATGGGATCGAGGACCTGGACTTCCGGGTGGGCATCGCAGATATCGGGCGTGATGATGGCGCTCATCGAGGGCTCCTTGCCTGGGGATGTGTCACGGGATGATGCCATAACGCCTGTTGCCCGGCCTTCATCGATTCGTCGCAAGACGGCCGACGCCGGAAGAGTCCGGCGTCGATACACGAGTCGTCTTGGGCCAGGCGTACTGGGCCAGGCATATGGGGCAGAGGTCTAGAAGCGCCACCCCACCGAAGCGGTGAAGGTATCGATGGTGTAGTCGCTGTCGAGGTCGTAGCGCTCGTACTCGGCGCGGATCAAAACGGGGTTGAAGTTGAACTGAGCGCCCAGACCGTAGACCGGGTCGAAGCCGTCGTTGTCCTGCAGGTTGAGCTCGGCATCGCCCAGGTTGCCACGCACCTCGGTTTCCCAACTGGCGGCACCGATCTTGGCGAAAGGGGTGAACCAGTCGGTGATGGGGAGTTGGCCTACCACGCTGGCGCCATAGGCCGTGGATTCCAGATCGGTGCTGGCGCCATCGGTGCCGCGCAAGCGCACGCGGCCCAGATCGGCGTAGAAGGCCTCGACCGCCAGGTAGCGGTTGAACTGATAGCCGGCGAAGACCTTCCATACGTTGTCGTCGTCGTCGATGCTGAAGTTGCGGCCACCGCTTTCGATGAAGTTGTCGACTTCGTCGCGGTCGTTTTCCAGTGAGCTGAAACCGGTGCCCAGCCCGAGGTAGGCATACTGCTGATGCGGCTCGTAGTGGGTCTGCGCCTGAGCTCCGTTGGCGAAAACCAGCGTGGCAGCCGTGAATGATAGGCAGAGGAGTGTTCTATTCGACATGTTCTGACTCCTTGAATGTCCCTTGTGGTGTCCGTCCCTCGTTCCTTCCATCCCTCGTTCTTCATGCGAGAGCCGGCTTCCTGGCCGACAGATCCGCACATAGACCTATTAACACTAGACATGCCTAACGCGTCTCTCAAGGCGGCGAGGGTAAAGAAACGTTGCGAGGCGCGGCCGGTCGAGCTTCATGCAGCGGCCAATAAAAAAGCGCCCTCGTGAGAGGGCGCTTCGTTCATCGGCTCCGGCATCCGTTTTCTGATGCCATCGATGTTGCGAGCATCGGAGTCGAACTTGATTCTATCAGAACCTAAGGGTATCAGGCTTCCTGAGCGACCGGAATCACGTTGGAAGCGGCGTTCTGATACTCCTCGATCTCATGGAAGTTCATGTAACGATAGATCTCGCTGGCCATGGCGTCGAATTCACCCATGTAGCGCTGGTACTCTTCGACGGTCGGCAGGCGACCTTCCACCGCGGCCACTGCCGCCAGCTCCGCTGACGCCAGATAGACGTTGGCGCCGTCGCCCAGACGGTTGGGGAAGTTGCGGGTGGAGGTCGAGACCACGGTGCTCTTGGCGGCAACGCGGGCCTGGTTGCCCATGCACAGCGAGCATCCCGGCATCTCCATGCGCGCACCTGCACGACCGTAGATGCCGTAGTAGCCCTCTTCGGTCAGCTGATGCTGGTCCATCTTGGTCGGCGGTGCCAGCCACAGGCGGGTCTTCAGGCTGCCGGCCGGCTGCTTCTCGAGCAGCTTGCCCGCGGCGCGGAAGTGACCGATGTTGGTCATGCACGAGCCGATGAAGACCTCGTCGATCTTCTCGCCGGCCACTTCGGAGAGCAGGCGCGCGTCGTCCGGATCGTTCGGCGCGCAGAGTACAGGCTCCTTGAGCTCGGCCAGGTCGATCTCGATGATCTCGGCGTATTCGGCGTCCTTGTCGGCGCGCATCAGGCTCGGGTTGGCCAGCCACTCTTCCATGGCCAGGATGCGACGGCTGATGGTGCGCTCGTCACCGTAGCCATTGGCGATCATCCACTTGAGCAGGGTGATGTTGGACTTCAGGTACTCGCTGACGCTCTCTTCACCCAGGGTGATGGTACAGCCGGCTGCGCTGCGCTCGGCGGAGGCGTCGGAGAGTTCGAAGGCCTGCTCGACGGTGAGGTCCTCGAGGCCTTCGATTTCCAGTACGCGGCCGGAGAAGGCGTTCTTCTTGCCCGCCTTGGCCACGGTCAGCAGCCCCTGCTTGATGGCGTAGTAGGGGATGGCGTGGACCAGGTCACGCAGGGTGACGCCCGGCTGACGCTTGCCCTTGAAGCGCACCAGCACCGATTCCGGCATGTCCAGCGGCATCACGCCGGTGGCGGCAGCGAAGGCCACGAGGCCCGAGCCGGCCGGGAACGAGATGCCCAGCGGGAAGCGGGTGTGGGAATCACCGCCGGTGCCCACGGTGTCGGGCAGCAGCATGCGGTTGAGCCAGCTGTGGATGATGCCGTCACCCGGACGCAGGGAAACACCGCCGCGGTTCATGATGAAGTCGGGCAGGGTGTGGTGGGTTTCCACGTCGACCGGCTTCGGGTAGGCCGCGGTGTGGCAGAACGACTGCATCACCAGATCGGCCTGGAAGCCGAGACAGGCGAGGTCCTTGAGCTCGTCGCGGGTCATCGGGCCGGTGGTGTCCTGGGAGCCCACGGTGGTCATCTTCGGCTCGCAGTACATGCCCGGGCGCACGCCCGCCATGCCGCAGGCCTTGCCGACCATCTTCTGCGCCAGGGTGAAGCCCTTGCCGGTGTCCTTGGGCTGCTCGGGCAGGCGGAACACGTCCGACTGGGGCAGACCCAGCGACTCGCGTGCCTTGCCGGTCAGACCGCGGCCGATGATCAGCGGGATGCGGCCGCCGGCGCGCACTTCGTCGAGAATTACCTGGGTCTTGAGCTCGAAGGTGGAGACCACTTCGTCGGTGCCGTGCTTGCACACCTTGCCTTCGTAGGGGTAGACGTCGATCACGTCGCCCATCTCGAGCTTGGAGACGTCCATCTCGACCGGCAGGGCACCGGCGTCTTCCATGGTGTTGAAGAAGATCGGGGCGATCTTGCCGCCGAAGCAGAAACCGCCGGCGCGCTTGTTGGGCACATTGGGGATGTCGTCGCCGAAGAACCACAGCACGGAGTTGGTGGCCGACTTGCGCGAGGAGCCGGTGCCGACCACGTCGCCCACGTAGGCAACCGGGAAGCCCTTGGCCTTCACTTCCTCGATCTGCTTGAGCGGGCCGGTGGTGCCGGGCACTTCAGGCACGATGCCTTCGCGCTCGTTCTTGAGCATGGCGTTGGCGTGCAGCGGGATGTCGGGGCGCGACCAGGCGTCCGGAGCGGGGGAGAGGTCGTCGGTGTTGGTCTCGCCCGGCACCTTGAACACGGTCAGGGTGATCTTCTCGGCCAGCGCCGGCTTGGACAGGAACCATTCGGCCTCGGCCCAGGACTGCATGACGTCCTTGGCGACTGCATTGCCGGCCTTGGCGCGCTCTTCCACATCGTGGAAGGCATCGAACATCAGCAGGGTGTGCTTGAGCTGTTCGCCGGCTTCCTTGGCCAGCTCGCTGTCGTCCAGCAGCTCGACCAGGGTGGCGATGTTGTAGCCGCCCTGCATGGTGCCCAGCAGCTTGACGGCGTGAACCTTGTCGACCAGCGGAGACTGCGCCTCGCCCTTGGTGATGGCGGTCAGGAAGCCGGCCTTGACGTAGGCGGCCTCGTCGACGCCCGGCGGAATGCGATTGGTAAGCAGGTCGAGGACGAACTCCTCTTCGCCAGCAGGTGGGCTCTTCAGCAGCTCGACCAGCGCGGCAGCCTGTTCGGCATTCAGGGGCTTCGGCGGGACGCCCTCGGCGGCGCGTTCTTCGACATGTTGGCGATAGGCTTCAAGCACGTTGGGGCCCTCATCTGGTGTGTTGCCCAAGGCAGGGCGATACGTCGATGATCCTCGACGAAGTGCCTGCCTTGGCGGGGAAACAACCGTAGTCACTGGGTGCCGCGATTCTACGGGAAACTGTCGACAATGTTAAGTTGGCCCGCCGGGCCGGGCGCTAGACTTTGGTCGCCGCGATGTTGTCGAACTACAACGTGCCACTCGCGGCGGGTCGCGTTACCATGGGGCCGTTATATGAAGGGAGAGCGGTGATGTGCGCGCGTATCGCCTCGCCTTGTGTGGGGCTCTGTTCGACGACGCTGGGCGACCCGATATGTCGCGGTTGCCAGCGAACGGATAGCGAGATCGGCGAATGGATGGCCCTCACAGCCGAGCAGCGCAGCCTGCGCATGGCGCAACTGGATAGCCTGCGTGAGCGAGTGGCCGGGCGCTTTCTGCAGGTCGACGACGAGGCCATGCTGGAGGCGCAGCTGCGCCGCTACCGCATTCGCTTTCGCCCGGAGCAGCCGCCCTTGTCGCGGGCGGTGGAACTGTTGCGGGTCGGCCGCGATCGTATCCGCGACCTGTCGCGCTATGGCCTGAAGCCTCTGGAGTGTGTCGCCGGACTCAGTGCGGCGGAGCTCTATGCCCGCCTGGGCGAGCGCTTGCTCGAGGCTGCCGGCGAGCGTGAGGCCTCGAGCAGATCCTCGCCGCTTCCCCATGATTCGCACGACCAGGAGTACCGAGCCTGAACCATGTCCGAGACTCTCGAAGCGCCCCATGACGTCGAGCTGCCGCCGAGCCTGCTCGCCTTTCTCGCCTGCCCCACGCCCGATGCGTGGGTCGAGTGGGCGCTGAAGAACCCCGATCTGCTGCTCATCGACCACGCCCAGTGCGAGAAGAAGGCCGCTTCCACGGCGATGAGCCTGCTCTATCGCTATGTCGACCAACCCCTGCTGCTGTCCAAGATGTCGCAGCTCGCCCGCGAGGAGCTGCTGCACTTCGAGCAGGTGGTCAAACTGATGGAAGCGCGCGGCATCGAATACCGCCATTTGAGTGCATCACGCTATGCCGAAGCGCTACGCAGCCACGTTCGCCCTCAAGAACCGGAGAGACTTGTCGATATCCTCATCATCGGGGCATTCATCGAGGCGCGAAGCTGCGAACGCTTCGCCAGGCTGATACCCCACCTCGATCCCGAACTGGCCCGATTCTATCGCTCGCTGGTCAAGTCAGAGGGCCGGCATTTCGAGGATTACCTGATGCTGGCCCGGCATCTTGCGAAAGATCCCATTGACAAGCGGGTGGATTTCTTTGCCGAATGCGAAGCACAACTAATAGTCACGCCGGACACGGCGTTTCGTTTCCATAGTGGCGTGCCGGCCTGACGCCGCCACTTTGCCATGCAGGGTTCCGTCATGCAGGACGCTTCAGATATCGTGCAGAACAGTGAGTGTGAGCAGCTGGCGTTGTTCGGCCAGTTCTCGCTGGCACTGGGTGATGACGTACTGACCCAGTTCAGCTACGACAAGGTCAAGGCGCTGCTGGTCTATCTTCTGCTACACCACCAACCGGTCAACCGGGCCAGCCTGGCCGAACTGCTGTGGCCCGACCAGGGGCTCTCGTCCGGTCGTACCAACCTGCGTCACGCCCTCCACTGCCTGCGGCAATCTCTGGGCGAGGAAGCGGAGCGCGTGCTGGTCGTGTCACGCCAGACCATCGCCTTCCGACGGCCGGACAGCTGGCGCTTCGACCTGCATGAGCTGCAGCAACTGCTGGAAGGCGAGCAGGACGTGGAGACGCTTCAGTATCTGCTGCGGCGCTACCGCGGCGATCTGGTGGAGGAGCTGCAGCTGCCGGCCTGTACCGAATTCCAGCGCTGGCTGGTGCAGTTGCGCAACGAGTGGCGCCAGCGTGTGATTCGTTTCGCCGAAGGCGTGCTCGAGCGCCACGATGACGTGCCCGACACCCTGCTGCAGACCCTCGTCAGCCGTTTTTCCGGCTATGGCCCGTTCCACGAGCGGCTGGTACGCCAGCTTGCCGAGCAGGGCCAACTGGCCGCTGCCCATGAGCAGTACAACGCCTACCTGCAGCTGCTGGCGCTCTCCGGGCAACAACCCGAACCCAATTTCCTGCAGCTGGCGCGCTACTGGTCGGACGGAGCTCCCGATCTCAAGAGCCTGTCGCCCCAGGGGGCCTTCTCGCGCACCCTGGCCCACGGAAGTTCTCCGCTGCGTGAAGACGAGATTGAACAGCGTCAGCTGTCGGTAATGGCCATTCGGCTGCGGGTGAAGGGGGAGTTTTCCGCCCGTGACGAGACCCGCGCCTGCCTGGCGCTGCAGATCGAGCTGATGCGTTGGCTGGAGCAGCAATGCCATCACCTGGGCGGTTTCTGGCTGCCCGGTGCCACTGGCGGGTTGGGGCTGGCCTGTTTCGGCACCCATGGGCCGGCCCATCAGCTTGCCGAGCTGGTGGCGCTCTACGAACACTGCCGCCGTGTGCTGCCCGACGAGGTGAGCCGACACTGGAGCGGTGAGGACGAGCCCCCACGTATCGAACTTGCCGCCGGCCTCAACAGCGGGCGGGTGGTCTATCTGCCCGAACGCCAGTTGGTCGATCCGCTGGGGCAGGTGACTCAGGGCTCGCTGGAACTGATGAGCGCCGCCGAGGGCAGCGAACTGGTGATCTCCCAGGAGGCCAGTCAGCACATGCCGCCTGCGCTGGACCTGCAGCCGCGTCTCTCTTCGCGGCTGGTGGCGAGCGACGGTCGGGTGCGCCTGCGGGCGCTGGTGCTGGGCCATAACGAGGGCGGCCGCGATGCCATGCCGCCAAGCCTGGTGGGGCGCGAGTCGTCGCTGCGGGTGCTGCGCGATGCCCTGGCCCGGGCCGGCATCGGCCTGCGCCAGAGCGTGCTTGTACGCGGTGCCTCCGGCATGGGCAAGTCGGCCCTGATGGTCGGCTTCCGCCAGCTCGAGCTGAGCCGCGACGCCGCCATCTGCTGGCAGCCCACCACACGGCTTTCCGTGCTGGAGCCCTACGGAGTGGCGCGCACGCTGTTGCGCTGGCATCTGGAAGGCAAGCTCGACCAGCCGTCACTCGAGGCGCTGGTCGCTCAGGTCGACCTGTCGCTGAGTGCGGAGCAGTTGGGTCTGCTCGAGGAGGCGCTGGGCGTCCGCGAGTCGCCCGAGGTGGCGCAGCTGGCCAAGAGCGGCGAGGCGGCCGACCTGGTGGTGGCTTTGCTGTGTCGCGTCATCGAGCGGCAGGCCATCGAGCGCACCCAGGTGCTGATGGTCGACGACCTGCAGTGGCTCGACGAGCCCTCCTTCCGTGTCCTGGCAGGGCTGCAGGCTCGCCTGCCGATCAACTGCGCCTTCCTGCTGGTGGCCAGTCATCATGGCCGCGAGGCGCTGCCGACCCGGCTGCACTGGGACCAGCAGATCACCCTGGGGCATCTCGATGCCATGCAGTCGTCACGCTTGCTGTCGCAGCTGGCCCGACGTTACCGGCTGCATCTCAGCCCACGGCTGCGCGGACAGATCATCGAGCGCTGTGACGGCGTGCCGCTGTACATGCAGGAGATCTGCCGGCGTCTGGAGATGGATCGGCGCGAGGGGCGCATGGTGCATCTCGATGAGCTGCCCAGAGGCCTGCTGGGTCTGCTCGCCGGACGCATCGACCAGCTCGACGGCGACCGCGAAGTGGCGCATGTCGCCGCGGTGCTGGGGCGTCGCTTCCGGCTCGATTTCCTCGCCGAATGCAGCGGCTGGGATATGACCCAGCTCAATCGCGCGCTGGAGCAGATGCGCCGTCTGGAGATCATCGAGCCGGCAGGCGGCGAGGGTGGCGGTCGGGAATATCAGTTCAGCCATCAGCTGCTGCAGGAGGCCGCTTACCTGTCCTGCCCGCGTGATGTGCGGGTGCGCATCCACCGCCAGGTTGTCAGCCTCATCGAGGAGCGCTTCCCGATGTGGATCGGTCGCCACCCGGGCGACTTCGCCACCCACCTGCGCCGCAGCGGCCACTATGCCCGCGGTGCGCGCTACTTCGAGCTGGCGGCGCGCGAAGCGCTCAAGGTCAGCGCCAATCGCACCGCGCTGAAGATGGCCGACTTCGGTCTGGCCAGTCTGCGTCACGTGGAGAACCAGGCCGAGCGCGAGATCAGCCTGTTGACCGTGCGGGGTCAGGCCGCCTTTGCCCTGGAGGGCCACGGTTCGCCGACCGCCCATGAAAGCTTCGTCCGCGCCCGCGAGCTGCTGGTACAGCATGAGGGCTGTCACGCCGAGGACGCCGAAGACCTGGAGCAGGCCTTCCTGGTCAAATGGGGCCTGTGGGTGGGCTGCAGCCAGCGTCACGCCCATGCCGACGCTTTCTCCCTCGCCGCCAGCCTGGCGACGATCGCCGGCAAGCTCGAAGATCCTCGCTATCAGCGTCTGGCCGATTACGCGCGGGCCAACTGCGAATACTGGGCCGGGCGCATTCGTCAGGCCTTCGAACATCTCGACGAGATCGCCCCGCTCGAGCAGCCGATGATGATCGAATGGCTGCCGTTCTCCGAACACCCCCAGGTGGCGGCGGCCTGTTTCCAGGGCTGGGCCATCTGCCTGCGCGGCGACTACCGGCGGGCCGAGCAGCAGGTCGAGTCGGCGATTCGCCTGGCCGAGCGTATCGGTCACCCCGGCTCGCTGGCCATGGCGCTGCTGTTTGCTGCCGCCCTCTATCGCCAGCTCGGTCACGTGCATCTGGCGGCTCGTCGCGCCGAGCAGGCCGTCGCTCTGACCGAGACGCCCGATCTTCATCTGTGGCAGGTGTCGGCCCAGGGCATCCTCGGCTGGCGCCGGGCGCTGTCGGGCGATCGTGACGGTCTGACCATGATGGAGCTGGCGCAGGAGGAACTGGGCGAAATCACCGGGCGCGACCGCTACCATCGCCCCAATCTGTGGTACAGCGATGCTTGCTTGGCTCTCGACGAGCTCAGCCGCGCCGAGGATTATCTCGATCAGTGCCTGATGATTGCCCGCGAGCGCAGCACGCTGTTCGTCTCCGAGCTGGCGGTTCAGCTCGCCCATGTGCGCGATCGGCTGGGGCGCCCCAAGGAAGAAGTGAAGCTGCTGGTCGACCAGGCGCTGGAGTGCGCTCGCCAGCATGAGAACTGCCACCAGGAGCTGTGTGCGCTGGAGGCGTGGCTGACCCTCATCGACTGTCGTGACGAGCCAATGCGCGAGCAGTTCCGCTCCCTCCTGGACAGCGTGAGCCACAGCGATGCACCGGTACTGATTCGCTGGCGTACCTTGCTCGACCGTCCACTGCTGCAGGTGAGTGAAGCCAAGGACCGGGTGGTAGTAGGTAACGGTTAGTTGGTGGTGCCGCACTCGAGCAGGGCGATGCGCTGTAGCGCCTGAGTGCGGCTTTCACCGCACAGCTCGCGGTCGAAGGCGAAGCTCTCGCACACCTTGGGGCGGCGCGGGTCGTCGAACAGGCGACACAGGTTGCGCTCGTCGAGCTGGATACAGCGCACCTGGGCCGGCTTGCCGTGGGGCATGCCGGGTATCGGCGAGCTGATCGAAGGCGCGATGCAGCAGGCACCGCAGCCTGGGCGGCATCCCGATTCCCGCCTTGCCGTCGACGCCTCGCTCCTCTGTCTCACGGCTTGGCCTCGGCTATTGCACCCTTGTCGATTCCCTCGAAAGCCTGCACCCGGGTGGAGCTACCCGTTTCCGCGGCGATCTGGCGCGCCAGCCACACGGCAATGTGCTCGATGGTGGTTGGGGTGTCGAGCACGAGGCAGCGCTCCAGCGGCAGGCGCAGCTGAAAGCGGCCCTGTTCGGCGCGGTAGCGGCTGGTCAGGCTGCGGCGCAGTTCCGGCTCGGGGTGAGTGACGATATCGGCTTGGTCTACCAGGTAACGGTCGTTCAGACGCTCCGCCCAGTGATCCTCCAGTGCCGGACAGCGCTGACCGCGCTGCCAGATGTGCAGGCGTGAGCGATGGCCGTGGGCGATGCGCTGGCAGTTGCCGGCGTGGTGCCTGAGGCCATGGCTGTAGGTATAGGCGGCGCCCTCGATGACCTCTGGGCGCAGACGCAGGCGGATGGCGCTGACCCGCGGCGGCGGACGCTTCATCAGCTCATGGGCAAGGTGATCGGCAAGCCGCTCGGGCTCGATCTGCTGCCATGGTAGCAGGGTGAAAGCCTGGCGCGGTGCGCGAACTTCCATGGCATAGGGCAGCGAGGCGCGTACGCAGATGCCTTCGCTGCACTCACTGACCTCGACGCCAGGGGCGCGGGTCGGCACCAGCAGCGTATGATCTGCGCTGACATCCAGGCGCGACTTGATCCACGGCTTGACGAGGCCGAAATCGAACAGCATGCCGTCTTCGCCGAGTTCGCCGTCGAGCTCCGCGTCGACGAACCAGCTGACGCCGATCAGGCCCCGCTGCGGGCACCACAGCGAAGAGTCGATTTGAGTCAGGCGGTTGACGAACAGTGTCATCAGTCGATCCCCGTGATCTTATGTGTCTGCAGCGACAGGCGCCACATCGGGTGGGCCAGGCAGTAGGCCACGGTGGCGCTCACGTGCTCATCGTTGGCCGGCAGCACCGTGGTGTCCATGGGCTGCAGGAAGTGGTAACTGAAAGCGAGTTCGGCGAAACGTTCGGGCGGTGCCTCCGCCTGGGGGTAGACCAGCTTGAGTTCGTCACCCGCCGTCAGCGCCAGGGGCGTGGCGCCCTTGGGACTCACGCATAGCCAGTCGATGCCGGCCGGGGCGGGCAGGGTGCCGTTGGTCTCTACCGCCACCTCGAAGCCACGGGCATGCATGGCGGCGATCAAGGCCGCATCGAGCTGCAGCAGCGGCTCACCACCGGTGAAGACCACATAGGGGGTCGCCACGCCGGCTGTGTCGGGCCAGAGCGCCGCCAAATGGTCGGCCAGGGCCTCGGCGCTGGCGAAGCGTCCGCCGTTCTGGCCGTCGGTGCCGACGAAGTCGGTATCGCAGAAGTGGCATGCCGCGTTCGGCCGGTCCTGCTCGCGCCCCGACCACAGGTTGCAGCCGCTGAAGCGGCAGAACACGCTGGCACGTCCGGCCCGCGCGCCTTCCCCCTGCAGCGAATAGAACGCCTCCTTGACGTGATACATCAGACGCCTCCCCTGGCAAGGTCGGGTCGTGGCGCATCGACAGCATACTCGAGCGGGTCCGTCTGGCCATTGGCGGCAAAGGCCGCCAGACGTTCGCGGCAGCTGCCGCAGCGCCCGCAGGCCAGGGCTTCGCCGCGGTAGCAGGTCCAGGTCTTGGCGTAGTCGAGGCCCATGGCCAAGCCGTCGGCCAGGATCTCCGCCTTGCTGGCGCGCAGGTAGGGCGCATGGATCTCGACCGGCGAGAAATTGGCGATAGCGGCCACCGCGTTCATGGCTTCGACGAACGCGGGCCGACAGTCGGGATAGAGCACGTGATCGCCACCGTGGGCGCCATAGTCGACACGCTCGGCGCCAACGTTGACCGCCTTGGCGATGGCCAGCGAGAGCAAAATCATGTTGCGGTTGGGCACCACCGTGGCGGCGAGATTCTCCTCGCCGTAGTCACCCTCGGGCATGTCGCGGCTGGCATCGGTCAACGCCGAGTTGTCGATCAGACCGTGAATGGCGCGAATGTCGACCACCTGATGCGGCATGCCAAGCTCGGCACAGACGCGTGCCGCAATCTCGAGTTCGCGAGCGTGGCGCTGGCCATAGTCGAAGGAGAGGGCCGTGACGTTCAGGCCTTCGCGCAGGGCACGGTGGAGTACGGTATAGGAGTCCATGCCGCCGGAGTAGATCACGACGGTGGCGCGTGGGGTCGCTTGGGTCATGGTAAGGCTCTGTATCGGAGAATTTGTCGCTCCCCGCCTGCGGCGGGGCACCGGGATCCGGTCCGGCGCGGCCCAGTCTACCGGTTGGAGCGAACGCTGGCCAGAGCCGCACCCACTTGCTAGACTTCCTGCCCCTCTATCTCAGCCCTGCGTTTCGCCGACAGCAAAGCGTTTTGTCGACAGCGGAAATGGCGCAGTGCTGCATCGTCCTGAAAACGGTGACTCCAATGAAAGCTCCCGAACTGCTCTCCCCGGCGGGGACGTTCAAGAACATGCGCTACGCCTTCGCCTATGGCGCCGATGCTGTCTATGCTGGCCAGCCGCGGTATTCCCTGCGCGTGCGCAACAACGATTTCAAGGTCGAGAACCTGCACAAGGGCATCGCCTATGCCCACGATCGGGGCAAGCAGTTCTACGTGGCCTCCAACATCGCGCCGCACAACAGCAAGCTGAAGACCTACCTGCGCGACATGGAGCCGGTAATCGAAGCCGGCCCCGACGCCCTGATCATGTCCGACCCGGGCCTGATCATGATGATCCGCGAGCGCTGGCCGGAGCAGGTGATCCATCTCTCCGTGCAGTCCAACGTGGTCAACTGGGCGGCGGCCAAGTTCTGGTACAAGCAGGGCGTCAGCCGCATCATCCTGTCGCGCGAACTCTCATTGGAAGAGATCGCCGAGATCCGTGCCGAGTGTCCGGAGCTGGAGATCGAGACCTTCGTCCACGGTGCGCTGTGCATCGCCTATTCGGGTCGCTGCCTGCTTTCCGGTTACTTCAATCATCGCGATCCCAACCAGGGCACCTGCACCAACGCCTGCCGCTGGAAGTACAACACCGTGGCGGCGGCCCAGGACGAGACCGGCGATCTGGTGCCGGCCAATTCCGCGGCGGCCCATGCGGCCAGCGGCGTGTGGACGCCCGGCCAGGGCGGGTTGATCGCGTCGGGCAGCGGCAGTGCGAACTACAGCACGGCGACGGCCGGCGGTGTGGAAGGACAGGACGAGCTCTCGGCCTTGATCGAAGACGCCACTCGCCCCGGCGAGCTGATGCCGATCTTCGAAGACGAGCACGGCACCTACATCATGAACTCCAAGGACCTGCGCGCGGTGCAGCACGTGCCCAGGCTCACCGAGATGGGCGTCACCTCGCTCAAGATCGAAGGGCGTACCAAGTCGCACTACTACGTGGCGCGCACCGCCCAGGTCTATCGTCGTGCCATCGACGACGCCGTGGCCGGCCGGCCCTTCGACATGCGCCTGATGGACGAGCTCGACAACCTGGCCAACCGCGGTTACACCGAAGGGTTCTATCGCCGCCATGTCCACGACGAGTACCAGAACTACGAGCGCGGCAATTCGGTCGGGGTGCACCAGCAGTTCGTCGGCGAGGTGACCGGTTACGACCCGGATCGCGGCATGCTGGAAGTCGAGGTCAAGAACCGCTTCGAAGTGGGCGATGGCATGGAGCTGATGCTGCCAGGCGGTAACCGTCGCTTCGTTCTCGAGCACATCGAGAACAAGCACGGCGAATCGGTCCAGGCAGCACCCGGCTCAGGCCATGTGGTGCGCATTCCCGTGCCGGGCGAGGCTATCGCCCCGGAGCGCATCGAGTTCGCGCTGCTGATGCGTGACCTGCACGGGTAGGCGTCGCGGGACTTCACCGCATAGACGAAAAAGGGCGGCCGATGGCCGCCCTTTTCGTAGCCGTGTCGTATCGCACAGATCGAAATGCGCCAGTCGGGTGCCGCCCGCTCAGGCGTCGGGCTCCGGCTCTTCATAGTGCCCCACGCCGTCACGGCCGTCGTGCTTGACCCCGTACATGGCCTGGTCGGCGGCATCGACGAGGGCGGCTGCACTTTCGAACTCGCCGTCTTCCATATCGACGATGCCGATCGAGGCGGTGACGTGCAGTGGCTCGCCGTCGGCCTGGGTCAGCGGCTGGCTGGCCAGGTATTCGCGAATGCGCTCGGCCAGTATCCCGGCCTGCTCACGGCGCGTACTGGGCATGATGACCAGAAACTCCTCGCCGCCGTAACGCCCGGCGACATCGCTCTCGCGGACCATGTTGTTCAGCGCCGCGGCGAAATGGATCAGCACTTCATCGCCGAAACGATGCCCGAAGCGGTCGTTGATGCGCTTGAAGTGGTCCAGGTCGATGAACATCACCGAGAGCGGCTGGTTGGCATGCTTGGCCAGCTCGAAATGTTGCTCGAGACGTTTCTCCAGCCATGGACGATTGGCCAACTGCGTGAGGTGGTCGGTGCGGTGCTGTTCGTCCAGCACGACGTGGCTGGCATGTAGCGCCTCCAGTTCCCGCTGCTGCTCGGCCAGGCGAATGGTCATGCGCAGGTTCTGCTCGAACAGCAGCTCCTTGGCCTCGGCCAGCAGATGCGTGCTGTCGATTGCCGGGGGGCAGGTGATCTCGAACAGCCGTGCCAGTGAAGGCAGGCGGTGCTGCAGCTCCTGCATCACCGTCATCAGCATGACGATGTCCAGCGAGGCGAGCGAGGCGAGCTGGCGCAACAGGGCGCTGAAGGCAGAGGCGGAATCTGCGGCGAGCCAGCAGTCGGCAATCCGGCAGGAGAGCCGCAGGCAGAGCTTACGTGCGTCGCCATCGACCAGCGGGCCATGGCTGTCGATGATGCCTTTGGCAATCGTGCTCGGCACTCCCCAACTGGCGGCAAGCCAGGCGCCGACCAAAGCGTGATCGCAGCCGTAGCGCTCCAGCTCGACCTCGGCCAGACGCTGATGCTGGCGCAGATCTGGAATGTGGGCGGTGTAGGCCTCGCCATCCAGAGCGGCGAAAGCGAGGATGCCGATATCCTGCAGCAGCGCCGTGGTGAACAGCTGGGGCGCGTCGTGGGGGCACAGGTGCTGGGCCAGCTCCTGGACGGCGGTGGCGGCAATGATGGCACGCTGGCATAGATATTCGTGATCCAGCCCGCTGTCGCTGCCGCGCTTGGGCAGACCGAAACTCAGGGCGACCGACAGGGTGGCGTCCAGGCCGATGCGCGAAACGGCATCGAGACAGTTGGATACCGGGTTGCCGCCACGCGAGTAGAAGGCACTGTTGGCCATGGACAGCAGCCGCAGGGTAAGGGCGGGGTCCTGTTCGATGATACGGGCATAGTCGGCCAGGCGAGGGTCCGAGGAGCGTGCAATCGCGATGACCCGAGCCGCTGCGGCCGGCAGGCTGGGCAGTGCGCGGCAGTCGGCCAGGCGCGAACGCAGGGCCTCCGGCAAAGGCGGGATATCAAGTTCGGCGGGTTCTGTAATGCCAGAAATTTCCGCTGTCGATACTCTATCGATCGGCATGCTTTTCCCCGCCTGAAGAAAGATCTAATTGTTTTCGCGCCAAGCCTAGCAGAATGCGCATGGGACGAGCGTTTGAGCCCTTAAGTCTTCCTCAACGATGCGTCGAGGTGATCGACCACCTCGGCCCAGTCGGCATCCTCTTCGATTGCGGTATGGAGAAAGGCCGCCTGGGCCTGATTCCAGAAGGACGCTTCATAGATCGCTACCGTCGCTGGCAGCGGTGAATGTCGCTCGATGAATGCCTGGATCGAGGCCTCATCGGCGGGAAGGCCGAGCTGCTCGAAGAGCTCGGTGAAGGGGTGTACGGGATGTTCCATGATCACTCCTCTGACGCTTCACTTGGTTACACTCAACGTAGCCCGGCGGTGAGGGAAAGCCAGCCCAGGGGGGCGAGACTTTCAACGCCCCCATACGACTCAGCGCTCACCCACGAGAGGAGTGAGGAACAGTCGACGACGCTCGGCGGCATCCAGTGGCAGGGCCAGCAGGTGCACGAGCTTGGTGATGGCGGCTTCGGGGGTCATGTCGTCGCCCGAGAGCACGCCGGCCTCGATGAGCCCCTGACCGGCGGCATAGCGTCCGGGTGCGATGCTGCCCCAGGGGCACTGGCTGATCGCGGCGAGCAGCTTGCCTTCACCGCTGGCCTTGGCCAGTACGCCGATCAATTCGGGGTCCGGTGGAATGTTGCCGCCACCCCACACTTCGAGCAGGGCGCCCTGAACCCTGTCGTTGCCCAGCCAGGCTTCCAGTTGCCATGCCTGAATGCCAGGCCACAGAGCGAGACGGGCCACTCCCCCCTTGGCCAGCGGCGAATAGTCCGGCAATTCGAAGCGCGGCGCACCGCGCTGCTGGGTTTCGAGGCAGCGCGCTGGGTAAAGCACCACGTCATCGCCGACCTGCTCACCCAGCGGCGGATAGTTGGGGCTGGCAAAGGCGTCGTCGTCCTCGCTGTGGGTCTTGCTCGAACGTACCCCACGCAGCAGGCGTCCGGCGAAGGCCACGGCGACCTCCTGCAGTTCGGGCCGGGCGGCGCAGCGCAGCGCCAGTTCGATGTTGGCCAGGGCGTCACTGCCTTCCGCTTCGAGAGGATGCATGGCGCCAGTGACCACCACCGGTCGGTCCAGGCCCTGCAATTGAAAGGCAAGGCTCGATGCAGTCCAGGTGAGGGTGTCGGTGCCATGCAGTACCACGATGCCGGCATGGTGGCCTAGCCGATCGGCAATAGCAGCCGCCAGCCGCTGCCAGTCGAGGGGCGTGGCGGCACTGGAATCGATGGGAGTGGCCACCGCTTGGACCACGAACTCGGGCAGCTGGCTCCGGCGGCTCGGTGGCAGTGCGTCGAGAGCGTGTCGCAGGCGGGTTTCGATATCGCCAGCCGGTACCAGACCCTCGGCGCTGGGCAACATGCCCAGAGTACCACCGGTGTAGAGCACCAGTACGGGGCGGTCGGCAAAAGAGGGGGCGATCATGGCAGCTCCTGGAGATGGCGTTCGTCACGGGCATGGCAAGGCGCCCTGACGACGATAATACCCAGAGTTGCGTTCGATCTCACTCATCCGCTGCGACGCGGATGCCTTCGCTTACCCGGTCGCCCGGATGCGTGATCACAAGCTCGCCTTCCTCGAGCCCGGCAACGATCTGGGAAACCAGGCCCTGACGGCGACCCGTCTCCACGCTGCGCAGCGTGGCGCGTCCCTCTTCGATGACGAACACCGCCCACTCACCCTGGTGACGAAACAGAGCGCTGGTGGGCACCTGCATGACGTCGTCGGCCTCCCAGATCACGAATTCGACGTCGACCCGGTAGCCGCTGCCGATGCCCAGTTCGCTGCGGTCGAGGTCGCCGGAAAAGTCGACGATCACCGGCACGCGCTGTTCGTCCACCCCCAGCGCCGAGGTGCGCGTGAACCCGGCGGGCGCGATACGTCTGACACTGCCGGCGAGCGGCTCGCCGCCCCAGCCGGTGATCACGGCGTCGAGCCCCAGGCGCAGCCTCACGGCATCCATCGAGAGCAGGTCGACCTGAATCTCCAGGTCGGCGAGGCGGCCGAGCTCGAGGATCGGTTCGCCGGCGCTCACGCTACCCTCGCAGCAGCGGTAGCGGGTCAGCACCAGGCCGGAAACCGGCGCGCGTACCTGCAGCACCGGCTGGTCCGCCTCGCTGCGCTGGCCGATGGCCACGGCCAGCAGCGCCCGAGCACTCTCCACCTCGAAACGTGCCACCTCGACGCCGGAGGCCGCGGAATTTTCCAGCGCGCGAAGCCGGTCGCGTTGATTCTGGCGCAGCTCCAATTCGGCCGTGGAGATCAGGTTGCGCTGGTGCAACTGCCGGTAACGCTGATACTCGGCCTCGGCGAAACGGCGGTCGGCGCGAGCCGTTTCCAGGTTGGCCTGGGCGGCCTGGAGACGGGCCTGGGCGGCTTGCAGGTTGTCCTCGGCCTGCTGCCGCGTGCGTACGTCCAGTGCCGGTGCTGGACTCGGCTCGAGCCGGAACAGCGTGTCGCCTTCTTCGACACGGTCGCCCACCTCCAGGTCGACGCGCTGCAGGTAACCGGCGATGGGGGCCGAGACGTTCCAGGTTTCACGCAGCTGGGTTCGTCCCTCCTCGACCACCGAGTCGACGAAGGGGCCCAACGTGACTCGCGCCGTGTTGACCGGCACGGGGGTGGGGCGCAGCGTCCAGGCCAATATGCCGAGCAAACCGGCACCCAGCAGGATCCACAGCAGATAACGGATCCATGTGCGGCGTTGAGTCATACCCATCCCCCCTCTATGAAGACGTCCTTCGACCGCTACTCGACGGCCTTGAGCACGCGAATCTTGTCCAGGCGACCCAGGCGACGAAAGACGAGCGCGGCGACCAGCAGCGACGCGACCAGGACGCCTGCCGCGGCGAAACCGAAGGTGTGCGGCGTGAAAACCAGCGGTATGCGGAACAGATCGTGCGTAAAGGCCCGGTTCAGCAGGTGGCTGAAAAAGACGCCGATGGCCCAGCCCAGAGGAATCGCCGCCAGGGTGAGCAGGGCGATCTCGCCGAGCAGGATCCTGGCGACCTCCGCGCGCGTGTAGCCGAGTACCTGCAGCGTGGCGAGCTCCCTCGCGCGCTCGGCGAAGGCGATGCGGGCATTGTTGTAGATCACGCCGAAGGCGATGGAGGAGGCGATGCCGACGAAGATCACCGCCACCATCAGCAGCGTCTCGTCCATGTAGTCGCGAATGCCTTGCTCGGCCTCGGTCAGCAGACCGATGGAGGCCACGCCTGGCAGCTCCCATAGCGCGGCATGCAGCTCGGCCGTGCGCTCGCGATCCACCAGCAGCCACACGCCGCTGATGGCGGGACCCTCGTGCATCAGCGCGTTGAGCGCGCCCAGCTGCAAGTAGGCGCCGACACCCAGCGGCTCGTCCACCAGCGCCGTCAGGGGCAGTGACAAACGCTGCCGACGGCCTTCCATCACCGCCACCTCCAGGGTATCGCCCACCTGCACGCCGAGCTGTTTCGCCAGGTGGCGCGTCAGCATGACCCCCGATTCCGGCAAGCGCTGCGGGCGGTCCTGCCCATCGAGTACCTGACGCATCCCAGGTTCCTGCGCCATGCCCAGCAGGCTGGTGCGATAGTGACGATGGCCATGGATCAGGGTCACCGGCACCCGCCGCCAGCTCTCCACTGCCAGCACGCCGGGCAGGTGACGCAGCTCGCCGGCGGCACGGGCCGGTGTCGGCTCGTTGAAGGTCAGCTCCATGTCCATCTGCAGCACCTGCCGGTACTGCTGGTCGATCATCTTGTCGACCGCAGCCAGCTGATAGGCGCCGATCACCAGCAGCCCCGCCGAGAGGGCGATCCCCACCACCGAAAAGGCGGCCTTGGCCGGATGACGGGCGAGATTGCGCAGCACGATGCGTCCTTCGTTGCCCAGCAGTGATGCTGGCACCAGCTTTTCGAGCCAGCTGCGGCGAAAACGGTGCGGCGCCGGCGGACGCATCGCTTCGGCCGGCGGGCAACCGACGGCTTGCCATACCGCGTGCCAGGTGCCGGCCAGGGCGGCGAGCAGGGTCACCAGCAGCGACAGCGCCAGCGCCCAGAACGGCACGCCGAACTGCATCTCGGGAAAGCGGAAGTACTCGCGATAGATGCCCGCCAGGCCGCTGGCCGCCCAGCCCCCCAGCACTACCCCGACGGCCCAGCCGAGCAGCACGATGGCCCCTGCCAGCAGGCCGTAGTGGCGGGCCAGCTCGGTGTCGCGATAGCCGAAGGCCTTGAGCACGGCCAGCTGCTCGCGCTGGGTCTGGATGATGCGCCCCATCACCACGTTGAGCAGAAAGGCAGACACCGTCAGAAAGATCGCCGGCAGCACGGTGGCGGTGATGCGCTGCTGGTTGAGTTCCTCCTCGATGAAGCGGTGGGACTGCTGGTCATGGCGGGTCTGGGCGCCGATGGCGCCATAACGGGCCAGGGCCAGATCCAGTGCATCGATCACCTCCTCCTCGCTGGCGCCGGCCTGCAGCGTGAGGGTCAGGCTGTTGAAGGCGCCCTCCATGCCGTAGGCCTGGGCCAGGGCGCGCTGGTTCATCCACAGCACGGCATAGCGGCGGTAGTCCGGCATCATGTCGGTGGGGGCCACCTGATAGAGATACTCGGGGCTCAGGCCGATGCCGGAAATCGTCAGCTCGGTATGGCGTCCATTGACGATCGCTTCCAGTCGATCCCCCGGAACCAGGCCGTGGGCCTCGGCAAAGGCATCCGAGACCACCGCCTGGTCGTCGCGGCCGGCTTCCGGCAGGCTGCCGGCCTTGAGATGCAGATGGTTGAGCAGCGGCTGGCGTCCGTCGGGCAGCGACAGCAACTGGCCGCGCACGGGATCGCCGTAGCCGGGCACCGCCAGGCGCACCGAGGCGCGTACTCGGGGTTCGATCAGGTTGACCCCGTCCAGCTGTTGCAGCTGTGCCTGCAGGCCGAGCGGAGCGCGTTTCAGGTCGACGAACAGCTCGGCAAAGTGGTGACTGGTGTAGAAGCGGTCGCGCGCGCCGGTCAGCGACTCCAGGGTGGTCACGGCCAGAATGAGGGTCATGACCCCGCTGGCGATGACCAGCGCAATGGCCAGCGCCTGGCCCTTGAGGCGCCACAGGTCGCGATAGAGCTTGCGGTCGAGTGTCTTCATGGCACAGGCCGCGGCTACCAGCGGAGCTCTTGCGGCCGGCGCCGCTTCGGATTGGCCTGGCAGTGATCGACCCTGCCGTCGCGCAGGCGAATGACGCGATCGGCCATGTCTCCGATGACCTCGTTATGGGTGATGATCGCCACCGTGGTGCCGGTTTCACGATTGATGCGTTCGAGCACTTCGAGCACGCGGATGCCAGTCTGGAAATCGAGAGCCCCGGTGGGCTCGTCGCACAGCAGCACCTCGGGCTGCTTGGCCACGGCACGGGCGATGGCCACACGCTGCTGCTCGCCGCCCGAGAGCTGGGAAGGGAAGTGATCCAGCCGGTGCTCCAGGCCCACCAGCGCCAGCGCCTCTTCAGGAGGCAAGGGGTGGCGGCTGATGTCGGTGACGACGGCGACGTTCTCGCGTGCCGTAAGACTCGAAATCAGATTGTAGAACTGAAACACGAAGCCCACGTGGTGGCGGCGGAAATTGGTCAGCTCGCGCTGGGAGGCTGTGGCCAGGTCCAGGCCCGAGCGCTCATGTGAGGCCTCGCTGCGGCGGGTGTGATAGGTGAGGGTGCCTTCGCTGGGACTGTCGAGTCCGCCGAGGATGTTGAGCAGCGTCGACTTGCCCGAGCCCGAGGCGCCGAGCATGACTACCAGTTCGCCGGCATGCAGTTCGAGATCGATGCCGCGCAGCGCCTGGATGGTCATTTCACCCATCTGATAGAAACGCTTCAAGCCGCGCGCCTGAAACACCACCTCGACCTTATCGTCCATTGTTTCCCTGCGTGAGAGAATGTGTCGGTGAGAACAGGCTAGCACGGCTGCGTCACAAGGTGCGCTTGACAAGGATCATGAAACAAGGGGGGAGAGTATGGCGCGGCCTGCATCACACTGGTTGCTGCTGGTGGCGCTGGCCATCGTATGGGGCAGCTCGTTCGCGCTGACGAGAGTCGCCGTGGCGGAGATGACCCCGGCCATGCTGGTGGCCGGGCGCAATGCCATCGCCGCCGTGGGTTTGCTGCTGCTGGTTTGGGCGCTGCGCCGCGCATGGCCGCGAGGGCCGCGTGTCTGGAGCTTCATGTTGGCGATTGCCGTGGTCGGCAACATGATGCCGTTCCTGCTGATCAGCTGGGGGCAGCAGCGTATCGACAGCGGGCTGGCAGGGATTCTCATGGCCGTGATGCCTCTGCTGACCCTGGTGCTGGCGCATTTCCTGGTGAGCGGCGAGCGCATGGTGCCGCGGCGACTGGTGGGTTTTCTGATCGGTTTCGCGGGGGTGCTGCTGCTGGTCGGCCCCACCGCGCTGCGGGAGCTGGGTGGTCGAGGCGAGACGCTGCTGGCCCAGTTGGCCGTGCTGGGCGGGGCGGTGTGCTATGCGGTGAACGCGATCGTTTCACGCCACAAGCCGGCCAGCGATCCGTGGTCGACCTCGGCGCTGGTGCTGGCCATGGCCTGGCTGCTGACGCTGCCGCTGGCCGTAGCCACTTGGCCCATCGACGCACCTGCCATGCCCGTGCTGTCTCCTGCGGCGCTATGGGCCGTTGTCGTGCTGGGCCTGATCTGCACCGCGCTGGGCAGCGTCATCTATTTCACCCTGGTAGCCGTCGCCGGACCCACCTTCCTGTCGTTGATCAACTACCTGATCCCGGTCTGGGCGGTATTGATCGGCGCGCTGTTCCTGGGCGAGCGTCCTGAGTGGAATCACCTGGTGGCGATGGGGTTGATTCTGGGGGGTGTGGCCTGGTCCCAAAGAAGGGCCTAGAGACCAAGAAAGTCAGCGGGTGATGAGGCGCCCCTCGGCATCGACGTCGAGGCGCCGGTTGCGTCCGGCCAGCAGGGCGAAGCCGGCGGCCACGGCGACGATCGACAGCAAGACGCCGGTCATGGTCGCCATGCCGACCTCGAGCTGCAGCAGCACTCCCACCGCCAGCGGCCCCAGGGCGGCCAGGGTGTAGCCGCCGCCCTGCGCCAGACCGGAGAGCTTGCCGGCCAGGCGGGAGTTGGCCGTACGCAGCACGATCAGGCTGAGGGCCAGGCTGAAGCTGCCGCCCTGACCCAGCCCTAGCAGCACCACGCCGGGCCAGCGCCAGCTCTCGTCGGCCTGGAGCAGCAGCCACAGTCCCGCCGCGATACAGCCCAGTACCAGCAGCAGCGCCGGGCGCTGGTCGCGGCTCAGACGCGCCAGCCAGGGCGCACCCAAGGCCGAAATCAACTGCACCATCACCGAGGCACCCATCATCCAGCCGGCCTCGGCCTCGCTGTAGCCACGCGCCTGGAGCAGCGTGGGCAGCCAGCCGAAAACGATGTAGGCCAACGAGGACTGGGTTCCCATCAGGATCATCACCTGCCACGCCAACGGCTGGCCGAGCAGCTCGCGCATGCTGCCGCCGGTAGCGGTGGCAACCTGGGAGTGAGGAGCGCGTGGCATCAGCGTCAGCCAGGCGACCAGCGGCAGCAGCGCCAGCAGACCCCAGCTCATCAGGCTGAACCGCCAGCCGCCCAGCATGTCGGCGAGCGGAATGCTCAGGCCGGCGCCAAGGGCGCCGCCCAGGCACAGCGCCATGGTATAGACACCGGTCATCAGGTCCGCGCCGCCGGGCAGCTCACGCTTGACCAGGGCCGGCAGCAGGGTGCCGGCGATACCGATGGCAGCCCCGGCCAGCAGGGTGCCGAGAAACAGCAGCGGCAGGGTGGGAAGGCCGCGCAACAGCAGGCCGGCGATCAATACGCCGAGCGCCAGGGCCAGGGTGTTCTCGGGGCCTGTCCGCTTGGCCAGCCAGGGGGCCAGGGGCGCGAAGACCCCCAGGCATAGCACCGGCAGCGTGGTCAGCGCGCCAATGGCCAGCGGTGTCAGGCCGGTATCGGCCTGAACACGTACCAGCAGGGGGGCGAGCGACGACAGGGCAGGTCTCAAGTTGAGTCCGACCAGTACCATCAGAAACAGAAACAGGACGACGCGTCGCGGATCGGGGCTGGCTTCAGTCGTCATGACCTCGCCACTTGTCGAGACGCGGGCTTCCGTGGCGTGGCGCGGATCGGTGGTCATCCTCGCGTGGAGCGATGAGAGGGTGCTCATTGACCCCGGAAGGGTCGAACTTGACCTGGCCGGGGTCGGTGGTGCCTTGTACCTGACGGCGAATATCGGAGACGTCTTCCACGCTGACCAACTGCTCCTGGTTGTTGAATACTTGCCGCTGAGGGGTTAGTCGGCCTTCGTAAGTCCAGCAGCGCTGCGGTACCTGCGCCACGTACCAGCGGCGCCCCTGCCAGTGGGCATGGCCCTGCTCATCCAACTGCAGGGCTTCCAGCGGAACCAGGGCGGCAAACAGCCTGGCGTTGAGCACCAGGCCGCCGCCCGCCATGCTGACGGCTCCCTGGTAGCGGCCGGCATGGAGATCTTCGATGACACTGCTGCGCTTGGCTTGGGGCTCGACGCTACCCTGTCCGCAGAGATGCAGCAGGTTGTCATCGATCTGCTTGATGACCCAGACCGGAATCGGTTGCTTTCCGGTCAGCCATTTGAGCATGCGCGCGTCTCCTAGTTACGCCGGACTGTGTTACGCCAGATCGTGTTACGCCAGCCCGTCGACTGTTCTGTAGGGCGTATACAATCCCACAATCGCCGCCTTCGACCAAGCCTGGCCGTCAGGCGCGCCGCGTGCGCTGGCCGCGGCTGCGCCGACGGCGCGGTGCCTGTGCGTCGCCGTTGGCGGTGTTACCGCCGCTGCTGCGCTGGCTCGCCTGGCCGCGGTCGCCGCCCTGGCGTGCCTGGCCCGAGCGGCCGTTGCGTTTGCCGCGACCGTTCTCGATCGGCTCCGGCTTGGCATTGGGGTCGGGCTCGAAGCCGGGCTCGATACGCTTCTCCAGATCGCGCTTGATCAGACGCTCGATGCCCTTGAGCAGACCGTGCTCGTCGACGCAGACCAGCGAGATGGCCTGGCCTTCGCTGCCGGCACGGCCGGTACGGCCGATGCGGTGAACGTAATCCTCGGCCACGTTGGGCAGCTCGAAGTTGACCACGTGGGGCAGTTCGCTGATGTCCAGGCCGCGGGCGGCGATGTCAGTGGCCACCAGCACCTGCAGATCGCCGCTCTTGAACGAGGAGAGCGCCCGCGTGCGTGCCGACTGGCTCTTGTTGCCATGGATGGCCATGGCCGGGATGTCCTGCTTGGAGAGCTGCTCGGCCAGGCGGTTGGCGCCGTGCTTGGTGCGGGTGAAGACCAGTACCTGATGCCAGCCGTGCTGGCCGATCAGATGAGCCAGCAGCTCGCGCTTCTTCTCGCGATCGACGCGATAGATCGCCTGATCGACGGTCTCCGCGGTGGTGTTGCGGCGTGCCACTTCGATACGCGCGGGATTGTCCAGCAGCTTGTCGGCAAGAGCCTGGATCTCGTCAGAGAAGGTCGCCGAGAACAGCAGGTTCTGACGCTTCGCGGGCAGCATGCGCAGCACTTTCTTGATGTCATGGATGAAGCCCATGTCGAGCATGCGGTCGGCTTCGTCCAGCACCAGGATCTCGACGCGGGAGAGATCCACGTGCTTCTGCTGCTGCAGGTCGAGCAGGCGGCCGGGGGTGGCCACCAGCACGTCAAGGCCGGGGCGGATGGCATCCACCTGGGGCTGCTGGCCGACCCCGCCGAAGATCACGTGGCTGGTCAGGGTCAGGTGGCGGCCGTAATCGGCCACGCTCTCGCCCACCTGAGCAGCCAGCTCGCGAGTGGGCGTCAGCACCAGCGCACGCACCTGGCGCTTGCCGGGGCGTGGGCCGTCGGCCAGCCGCTGCAGCATCGGCAGGGTGAAACCGGCGGTCTTGCCGGTGCCGGTCTGAGCGCTGGCCAGCAGGTCGCCGCCCTTGAGTACGGCGGGAATGGCCTGAAGCTGGATCGGGGTCGGGGTGGTGTAGCCCTGGGCCTCGACGGCACTCAGCAGTTCGGCACGCAGGCCGAGTTCGGAAAAGAGGGTCATGCGGTCTCCGCAGATACGCCTGTGCCACGCCATGTGCAATCTGCACATGGCCAGTCCCGGGCCAAGACGTGAGAAATTCGGTTCAGGGGCGCGGCAGGAGGGACCACGAGTCGCCGCGTGCCGGCATTATGCCAGCTTATGGTTCGCACTGCAGCTATTCTGCCCGGCTTTTCCTCATAGCTTCGAGTTCGCGCTTGAGTCGGGCGAGTACGGCAGCGTTCAGTCCTTCGATAGCGTCGAGTGCATCGGGTTCCCATTGGCAGAGCCGCTCAGGGTCGCTGATGCCGTGCAGGAAAAGCACTTCGGCGCTTGCCGGGCCGATGCCGTCTACCTGGGTGAGCCCCACGGCATGACGAGCGAGCAGCGCGCGCCGCTGAGTCTCGTCCAGGTGCTGCCAGCCGCCGCGTTGGTGCAGGTCGCAGGCCAGCCGGTCCAAGCCGAGACGCAGGCGCTGCACGAGCGGGCCGGTCACCTGGGGATCCAGCTCTGCCAGGGCCGTATCGAGCTCATCGAGACATTCGACGCTCGTCAGCAAGCTGTCGACGGCTTGCTGCGGCGAGTCCGCGTCGAGGGTGGTCAGCAGCTCATGCTCCAGCCGCCTGAAGAGGCTGAGCAGCGTCTCGGCAGTTTCGTGCTCGATGGCGGCGTCCTTGGGTGTCGAGGTATCTGTCTTGGCCGACATGGTTCGTCCTTGCAAGCGTTTCGGTTCCAATACCGGGTAACGGCTTTATGAGACTAGGCGATAACTACCGCTCCTACACGCCTAACGATAGCGCACGACGCCATCGGCGATCTCATTGGCCACCCGGTCCCAGCTCGCGCCAAGAGCGCGCACCAGGGCGGGGTAGCCGTCGTCTTCTAGCTGCGTCTCGACATGAAAGCGCTCCATGGCCAGCAGGCGGCCGTCCGCTGCCTGCAATTGCCACTGTCCGCTGGCGATGGCCAGACCGTCATGCCGCCCCTGGAAGCGGTCCACCTCGAGGCGCAGGCGCAGCGCCTCGCTGCGCCCGAGGCTGGCCTCGTCGCGCATGATGCGGGTGTCGGGCAGATGCTCCGCCAGGCGCGCGCGTAGCCCGCGCTCCAGCTGCCGCCCCAGCGGTTCGGCCCACAGGTGCTGGCGGGCGGCGTTGAGCGTGATGTCGTCGAGCTGCAGCACGATGCCGTCGACGTCCAGGTAGTGGGCCAGGCGCGGCGGCTGCACGATCAGCAGATGGCCCGCCGCGGGGCTGCCCCCCGAGGGCGCCGCGGCGCTGTCGGGCAGCATGTAGCGGTTGGCCGGGGTGGTGGGGGTGGCGCAGCCGACGAGCACGAGCAGGCTCGTCAGCAGGGCGAACCGGGACATCCACTTCATGCAGCTCTCCGTTTCCATAGGTTGCGATCAGCATCGTTCACTGGCGTCTGCCTCACCTCAGTTGCCCCTTGGCGCTCTCGGCACCGGGTCCACGGCGTCGAGGCTGTCGAACAGCAGCGCCCGGGGGTTCTCATTGAGCGTACGTGTCACCGGCTGCAGGTCGCGCATCAGGCGCTCCAGCCGCTCGGCGGTGGCGGTCAGCTCGCGATAGGCGCTGGAGTCGGGCGACAGTCCTTCGAGGGTTTCACGCAAAGCTTCCAGCGAGGCATTGAGATTGCCCGGCAGGCTGCGCGTGCCCGGATCGTCGAGCATGCCCTGCAGCGAGCCGGTCAGGCCGCGTATCTCGTCCAGCATGGCTTCGGAGGCGCTCAGGTTGCGCTCGAGACCCACCAGCAGCGGCTCCACCTCTAGGGCGTTGAGCTTCTCCAGCAGCGCGGTGACCTGCGCCTCGATCTGGGCGAAGCCGGCCGAAGTAGTGGGGAAGACGGTGCGCTCGCTGAAGGTCTCGGCCAGATACTGCTCCGCCTCGTCGCGGTAGAAGTTGATATCGACGAACATGGCGCCGGTGAGCAGGTTGCCCGATTTGAGCGAGGCCCGCAGGCCGGTGCCGAACAGGCGCTTGAAGCGTTCGTCCCACTCCTCCAGATCGAGCTGCTGATTCTCGATGCCAAGCCGCTGCGGCTCGATGCGAATCAGTACCGGAATGGCAAAGCCGTTGCGCGTGCCCGGCTGCTCGGCGGTGAACTGCCAGGGCACGGCGGCCACGGTGCCGATACGCACGCCGCGGAACTCCACCGGCGCGCCGCGGGAGAGCCCGCGCACGCTGTCTTCCACCAGCAGCACGTACTCCAGGTAGCGATTGAAGGTGCCCTGGCGGGCGCTCTCTTCGTCGGCATAAAGGTTGAAGGTGGTGTCGTTCTCCACCGGCCTGCCGCGCGGCAGGTCTTCCGGCACGCCGAAGGTGACGCCGCCGCCCAGCAGAGCCTCGAGGGACTCCACGTTGATGCGAATTCCGTCGGCGTCGAGGCGCAGGTCGATACCGCTGGCCGACCAGAAGCGGGTGCTGTCGGTCACCAGGCGGTCATAGGGGCTCTCGATGAAGATGCGCTGATGCATGCGCCGCATATCGGCATCGAAATCGACCTCCTCCACGCGGCCCACGGTGTAGCCCTGGTAGGTCACCGGATCCCCTTGGCGCAGCGAGTTGCCGAGCTGGCTGATCAGGTTGATGCGTAGCCCCGGTGCGTCGGCCGAGGCCACGGGCGGCTGGTCGCTGACCTGGAACTCGCGTTCGCCGGGCTCGCCGCTGCCGGGCTGGAGCTGAATGAAGGCGCCGGAAAGAACGGTGCCCAGGCCGCTGATGCCCTCACGACCGATGCGCGGCTTGACCACCCAGAAGCGGCTGCCCTCGGTCAGCATGGCCTCGGTGTTGGGCGCCATGCGCGCCGTGATCACGGTATGCGAGAGGTCCTCGGAGAGCTGCACGCGCTCGACCCGGCCCACCTCGACGTTGCGGGTCTTGATCAGCGTGCTGCCGGCCTCGATGCCCTCGGCATTGCTCATGGTCAGGGTGATCAGGGGGCCGCGGCTGCGGTAGTTGTCATAGACCAGCCACAGCCCGATCAGGATCGCCACGATGGGCACGATCCAGATCGGCGACAGGCGCCGCTGCGGGGTGGCCCTGGCGCGGTGCATGTCGCGGGGGGCCTCGTTGTCGCGAGGGGTATCGCTCATCCAGGGGTTCCTTGCGTATCGCGGGAGTCGCGCGGCAGCGGCGCGTCCCAGATCAAACGGGGGTCGAAGGTCATGGCGGCCAGCATGGTCAGCACCACCACCGAGCCGAAGGCCAGTGCGGCGGGGCCGGGGGTGACCGACATCAGCGAACCGGCACGGATCAGGGCCACCAGGATGGCCACCACGAAGACGTCGATCATCGACCAGCGGCCGATGAACTCGGTAATGCGATAGAGCCAGGTGCGGCTCGCGGCATTGAGTTCGTCGCTGCGCTTGACCACCAGGCACAGCCAGGCGAGGGCAACCAGCTTGCCCACGGGGACGATCACGCTGGCCACGAAGATCACCACGGCGATCGGCCAGGAGCCCATCTGAATCAGCTCCACCACGCCGCCGATGATGGTCGAAGGGCTGCTGTGGCCCAGGCTGGTGGTGGTCATGATCGGATAGACGTTGGCCGGTATGTACATCAGGGCGGCGGTGGCCAGCAGTGCCCAGGTGCGTTGCAGACTGTGCGGCAGGCGGGCGCGCAGCCCTTCGCCGCAGCGGCGGCAGTGGCCGCGCCCGTTGCCATCGAGCCGATTGACCAGGCCGCAGGTGGGGCAGCCAGTCAGACCCTGTGCCGCGGCAGTGGTTCCGGTGCGGGCACCCTCGGGGGCCTGCGGCTCGCCGGCCAGCGAGAACCACATCCAGTCCGAGTCGATGGACTGCATGGTGAACAGCAGCAGCAAGGCAAACACACAGAAGGCCCAGAACGAGAGACCGAGCTCGATCTGGGCCAGGCCCGCCACCTTGATCAGGCTGACCAGTGCCCCGATGATGAAGACGTCGGCCATCATCCAGGGGTTGAGGTGGGCCAGAGAGCGGGCAATGGTCCGGCTTGCCGGCAGCGGCTGACCCTGCAGCAAGCCAAGCTGCAGCCAGATCACGCCGAGCAGGTAGAGGCCGGGCAGCACGGCGATGGTGAGGATCACCGCAATGGCGACCAGCGGCTGATGAAAGCCGATCAGGGTGGTGGCCGTCTGGGTCAGCTCGATGCGATTGCCGAAGCCGCCCACGCTGAAGCTGACGAAGGGAAAGGAGATCGCCAGCAGCAGGGCGACCATGGCCGCCAGCGCCAGCGCCATGCTGCGCTGGGCCGGGCGATGGTGACGGGTGACTAGCGTATGGCCACAGCGTGGACAGTCCGCCCGCTGGCCCGGGCGCAGCGGTGGCAGGGCCACCAGCCAGTCGCACTCGTGACAGGCGCGCAGACGCCGGCGCGAGGTACGCACCTCGGGCGGCGCTTGGTCGACCTGAGGCTCGCCGGGAACGGGAAGAAAGCGCAGAGGCTGGTTGAGCACTTGAGCAACGACTCGATGGCTGAGAGAAGCGAGGATGCACGCTGTCATTCAAATGATGCAGGCCATACGGAAGTGTGACACGTTGACGTCGTGCCTACCATATACAAACATTCGACCCTGAATGTTCCCCGAGGAGACGAAATTGTTGCTTCCCCTGGTTGCCGTGGCGGCAGGCTTGGTGCTGTTGGTGTGGAGCGCGGAGCGCTTCGTGGATGGGGCCGCAGCGACATCGCGACGGTTGGGGGTGTCGCCGCTGCTGGTGGGTATGCTGGTGATCGGTTTCGGCACCTCGGCGCCGGAGCTGATGGTGTCGGCGCTGGCTGCGGGGCAGGGCAACCCCGGGCTGGCGCTGGGTAACGGCTACGGCTCCAACATTGCCAATATCGGCATGATCCTGGGGCTCATGGCTGTCATCACGCCGCTGGCGGTGCACTCCAGTGTGATTCGCCGCGAGCTGCCGCTACTGGTCGGCGTCACGCTGCTCTCGGCGCTGCTGATGTGGGGCGGCATGATCGGGCGGTTCGAAGGCAGCCTGCTGCTGGCGCTGCTGGCTGCCATGATCGGCTTCAGCATCTGGCAGGCCCGGCGTGACGGTAGCGATGCGCTGGCGACCGACACCGAGGAGAGTCTGGCGGCGCATCCCATGTCGCTGCGTGCCGGACTGATCTGGACCTTCGTCGGCCTGGCGCTGCTGGTGCTGAGCTCACGGGTGCTGGTGTGGGGCGCGGTGGAGATCGCCCTGGGCTTCGGTGTCAGCGACCTGATCATCGGCTTGACCATCGTGGCAGTTGGTACCTCGCTGCCGGAGCTGGCTTCCTCCATCAGCGCGCTGCGACGCGGCGAGCACGACCTGGTGGTGGGCAACGTGGTGGGCTCCAACCTGTTCAACACCCTGGGCGTGGTAGGCCTGGCCGCGGTGATACGTCCCATCGAGGTGGGCGGGGAGGTACTGCTGCGCGACTGGAGCCTGATGACGGTGATGACGGTACTGATGACGGTATTCGCCATCGGCTGGAAGGGGCGACCGGGGCGCATCAACCGGCTCGAGGGCGCCATGCTGCTGGCGATGTTCCTCGGCTATACCGCATTCATGGTGCGGCTGGTCGTCCAGGGCGGCGGCTAGCCCCACGGCAGGATGCGACAACCGGACACAGATGAAGGTACATCTGCATCGGGTAATCTTTACGGCACAAGCACAAGACGTAGCGGAATGCATTGACCTGGAACAGCATTGTGTCGTGTAGGCTTTTGTAACCGAGTAAGCCTCACCGCACTCCCTGTTCTAGGCTCTAGCTGTGTGTCGAGGTGGAATGCGTCACGCCTTGTCCAGGAGGGACATGGCCGAAGCCCAACAACGCACTCCCCGTGCCTTCGCATGCCTCGAGACGTTGACTCTTCTGCAGCCAAGAGGTACGTCATGGAGCTTGATCCCGTACTGCTGTCGCGTATTCAGTTCGCCTTCGTCGTCTCGTTTCACGCCATCTTTCCGGTCTTCACCATCGGTCTGGCGTCCTACATCACCTTGCTGCATGCGCTGTTCTACAAGACGCGCAATCCGGCATGGGACCGGCTGGCCTATCTGTGGACCAAGGTGTTCGCCGTCGCCTTCGGCATGGGGGTGGTGTCGGGCATCGTGATGTCCTTCCAGTTCGGCACCAACTGGAGCAACTTTTCCCAGGCCAGTGCCAACTTCATCGGGCCGCTGCTCAGCTACGAGGTGGTCACCGCCTTCTTCCTCGAAGCCGCCTTCCTCGGCGTGCTGCTGTTCGGCCGGGGACGGGTGCCGCCGGGGGTGCACCTGTTCGCCGCCGCCATGGTGGCGCTGGGCACCTTCATCTCGACCTTCTGGATCCTGGCGGCCAACAGCTGGATGCACACGCCGGCGGGGGTCGAGTTCACCGACGGCGTGTTCCGCGTCACCTCGTGGTTCGAGGCGATCTTCAACCCCTCGTTCCCGTATCGTTTCGCCCACATGGCCATGGCCTCGTTCATCACCGGCGGCTTCGTCGTGGCCGGGGTCAGCGCCTGGTACCTGCTGATCGGGCGCGACGTGGAGGCCAACCGCAAGGCGCTGTCGATGTGCCTGTGGCTGCTGCTGGTGCTGACGCCGACCCAGGCCTTCGTCGGCGATCTGCATGGCCTCAACACCCTGGAGTACCAGCCGACCAAGCTGGCGGCCATGGAGGGCAACTGGGAAACGAAAGAGGGCGCTCCCTTCCTGCTCTTCGCCTGGCCCGACCAGGCGGCCCAGCAAAACCGCTTCGAGATCGGTATCCCCTATGCGGCCAGCCTGATCCTGACCCATGAGCTGTATGGCGAGGTGCCCGGGATACTCGAGGCGCCGCCCGAGGAGCAGCCACCTGTCGCGTTGGTGTTCTGGTCCTTCCGGGTGATGATCGGCATCGGTTCCCTGATGATCGCCGTGTCGCTGGTGGGGCTCTATCTGCGCCGCGGCGGCAGGCTCTACCATTCGCGGCGCTACCTGCAGACCCTGCGGCTGATGTCCGTCACGCCCTTCATTGCCGTTCTCGCCGGCTGGATCACCACCGAGTCGGGCCGGGCGCCGTGGCTGGTCTACGAGTTCATGACTCATGCAGAAGGGGTAACGCCTTCGCTCACCGGTGGCATGGCGCTGTTCACGCTGATCGGCTACATCACCGTCTACGGCATCATCTTCTACGCCGGCACTTACTACCTGACGCGAGTGATTCGCTACGGCATGGAGCCGAAGGAAGAGGAGAAGATGGTCGACGACTTCGAGACGCCCAAGCGGCCCTGGTCGGCCACCCACACGCCCTTCGACGACAATCCCGCCAAGGGGGAGAGCTGAGCCATGGAAATGTTCGATCTGTCCTTGATCTGGGCGCTCATCATCGGTTTCGGCATCATGATGTACGTGCTGATGGATGGCTTCGACCTGGGGCTCGGTATCCTGTTTCCGTTCGCCCCGGACGAAGATGCCCGCGACGTGATGATGAACACGGTGGCACCGGTGTGGGACGGCAACGAGACCTGGTTGGTGCTGGGTGGGGCCGGTTTCCTGGCCGCCTTCCCGCTGGTCTACACGGTATTCCTGCCGGCGCTCTACATCGGCGTGTTCCTGATGGTGGCCGGCCTGGTGTTCCGCGGGGTGGCCTTCGAACTGCGTTTCAAGTCGCGCCGCGAGCGGCGCGGGCGGCGGCTGTGGAACCTGGCCTTCAGCGGCGGCTCGGCGGTGGCGGCCTTCGCTCAGGGCGCCGTGGTGGGCACCTATATCCAGGGCTTCGAGACCCAGAACGGGGTCTTCGTCGGCGGCGCCTTCGACTGGCTGACGCCGTTCACGGTACTCACCGGCATCGGCATCATGGTCGGCTACGCGCTGCTGGGCACCACCTGGCTGATCCTCAAGTCGGAGGGCTACATCCAGGCCTGGGCCTACAAGCTCACTCCGCCGCTGCTGCTGGCGGTGCTGGTGATCTTCGGCATCATCAGTATCTGGACGCCGCTGGTCAACGAGGTGGTGTGGGACCGCTGGTTCGGCCACATCCAGGTGATCTGGATCCTGCCGGCGCTGACGCTGCTGTGCATGTATGGCGTGTATTGGGCGGTACAGCGCCAGCGCGAGCTGCTGCCGTTCATGGCCACGCTGGGCATGTTCTTCTTCACCTACCTGGGGCTGATCGTCAGCAAGTGGCCCTGGCTGGTGCCGCCCAACTACACCATCTGGGACGCCGCCTCGGCGCCCGAGTCGCAGCTGTTCCTGCTGCTCGGCGTGCTGTTCGTTCTGCCCTTCGTGCTGGGCTACACCTTCTGGTCCTACTGGGTATTCCGCGGCAAGGTGCGGGCCGGCGAGGGCTATCACTGAGTTGATGAAGCGCGATACTCAACCTTCGCCGCGACGCTGGCTGGCCGCTCATGCGGCCGGCCAGCGCGGCTGGCTGATGCTGGCCGCGCTGGCGGGTATCGCCGCCGGTGCGCTGACCGTCGCCCAAATGGCCTTGCTGGCGTGGATCGTCAGCCGCCTGCTGGTGGATGGCGCGCCGTTGGCATCGCTCACCTCGGCCTTCCTGCTGCTGGTGGCGGCGCTGGTGGCCCGCGCCCTGTGCCAGTGGGGGCAGGAGCTGAGCGGTCAACTGGCCAGCCTGCGCATTCGCCATGCGGTGCGTGCCGAGCTGCTCGACCACCTCGCCGCGATGGGGCCGGTTCGCGCCGGTGCCCGCCATTCGGCGGGGCTGGCCAACCAGCTGGTCGAGCAGGTCGAGGCGCTGGACGGCTACTTCGCCCGCTTTCTGCCCCAACTGAGGCTGTGTGTGGCCATTCCGCTGCTGATCCTGGTGGTGGTGGTGTCGCTCGACTGGCTGGCGGCGCTGTTCCTGCTGCTCGCTGCACCGCTGATTCCGCTGTTCATGGCCCTGGTGGGCATGGGGGCGGAGCGCCTCAATCGCGACCAGTTCGTTGCCGTGAGCCGGCTCTCGGGGCACTTTCTCGACCGCGTGCGCGGCATCGCCACGCTGCAGCTCTTCGGCCGTACGCGGGAGGCCGCTACCGAGGTGCACGCGGCGGCGGATGAGTATCGCCGACTCAGCATGCGCACCCTGCGGGTGGCCTTTCTCTCCTCGGCGGTGCTCGAGTTCTTCGCTTCGGTGGCCATCGCCGTGGTGGCCATCTACGTCGGCTTCGGCCTGCTGGGCTACATCGAGTTCGGCCCGGCCGAGGAGCTGACCCTGTTCAGCGGTCTGCTCGTGCTGCTGCTGGCGCCGGAGTTCTTCCAGCCACTGCGCACCCTGGCCCAGCACTACCACGACCGGGCCGCAGCCCTGGGCGCCGCCGACGGCATGCTGGCCCTGCTGAGCGAGCCGGTGCGGCCCACGCATTCAGCGGCTTCACCGCCGTCAGCGCCGGAGCGCTGCGTGGCGCTGGCGGCGGTGACGCTCACCCACCCGGGGCGAGGGCAGGTACTGGGACCGCTGGATGTCGTCGTCGAAAGAGGCGACACCCTGGTGGTCAGCGGGCCGTCGGGGGCCGGCAAGTCGGCGCTGCTGCAGCTGCTGGCGGGCTTCGTGGCGCCGGCCTCGGGACAGCGCCTTGCAGCGCCCGACCTCAAGATCGCCTGGATGGACCAGCGGCCGCTGTTGATTCATGGCAGCCTGGCCGAAAACCTGCGTCTGGCGGCCCCGCAAGCCAGCGACGCCGAGCTCGAGCGCGCCCTGGCGCACGCCGGGCTGGCCGAGCTGGTGGCGGCGCTGCCGCAGGGCATCCATACGCCGCTGGGCGAGCGGGGCTCGGGGCTTTCCGGGGGCCAGGCGCAGCGCCTGGCGCTGGCGCGGGTGTTTCTCTCCGATGCCGAGCTGGTGCTGCTCGACGAGCCCACCGCCAGCCTCGACGAAGCGACCGAAGCGCGCGTCATCGAATCGCTGCGCCGCCTGGGGAAGGACGGCAGAACGCTGGTCATCGCCACTCACCATCCCGCGCTGATGGCCATGGCGAGCCGTCGCCTGGCCTTGCACGAAGGGCGGGAACAGGCGCTGGAGGCGGGAGGTTGAACATGTCGAATCGCTCGTTGCGCGCTACCTTCGCCCCCTGGCTGCGCCTGCTGGCCCAGCGCCGCACACGGCTCGCCATCGGCGTGCTGCTGTTGATCGTCACGGTGTTCTCGGCGGTGGGGCTGTTGACCCTGTCGGGCTGGTTCATCGCCGCCAGCGCGCTGGCCGGCATGGCACTGGCCATGGGCATGGCCGTGGCGTTCGACGTCTACGTGCCGGGCGCAGGGATACGCTTCTTCGCCGTCAGCCGCACCGTGGCCCGCTACGGCGAGCGGCTCTACAACCACGACACCGTGCTGCGGCTGCTCGCCGACCTGCGTCATCGTCTGTTCACGGCCATGGCTCGTCTCGACGACCGCAGCCTGGCGCGCCAGCGCGCCAGCGACTGGCTCAACCGGCTGACCGCCGACATCGATACCCTGGACGGTCTCTATCTGCGCCTGCTGGCGCCACCGGCGGTGGCACTGGCCGCCATCACGCTGCTGGCTGGTTTTCTTGCCCTTTGGGTGCCCATGGTCGGGCTGGCCGTGGCGGCGCTGCTGGTGCCCACCTGGGCGTGGCTGACGGCCGGACAGGCGTGGCTGGGCATGGCGTCGAGCAAGCGACAGGTGGCGCATCTTCAGCGCCTGCGCAGCCAGGCCATCGAGCATCTCACCGGCCTGGCGGAGCTCGAGGCCTACCGCAGCCGGGAGTGGCACCGGCAGAACTTCTTCCAGCGCGAGGCGAGGCTGTCCCGGGATCAGCAGCGTCTTGCCGGCGTGGCGGGCCTGGGTGTCGCCCTGGTCAACCTGATGGTCGGGCTGGGTATGGTGGCTGCGCTGTGGCTGGTGGCGGCGGCCTGGCAGCAGGGTGCGATTTCAGGCGCCGTGATGGTGATGATGCCGATTGCGGTGCTGGCCCTCGGCGAGGTGCTGGCGCTGCTGCCCGCCGCCTTCACCCAACTGGGGGCGAGTCGTGGCGCGGCCGAGCGCCTCAACGAGGTGGAAGAGGCGGGGCAGGCTACGCTCAGCGCTGGCCATGCGCAGCTTCCCACAGGGGCCTTGAGCGTGCGGCTGCGCGAATTAGTCCTGCACTATCCAGGCGCCCTGGCGCCGGCCCTGCAGGATCTCGATCTTGTCGTAGCGCCCGGCCAGCGCCTGGCCCTTACCGGTGCCTCGGGAGCGGGCAAGAGCAGCGTGGCGGCGCTGCTGACCCGACGGATGCCGCCTAGCCAGGGGGAAATCCTGCTGGGCGACATTCCCCTGGGCGAGGTCGACGAGGCATCGCTGCGCGAGCGGGTGGCCATTCTCGGCCAGCGTATCGACCTGTTCCAGGACAGCCTGGCGAGCAACCTGCGGCTGGCAGCACCGGAGGCCGCCGACGCGCAGCTGTGGCAGGCGCTGGCGTGGGTCGAACTGGCCGACTGGGCCGAGGCCCTGCCGCAGGGGCTGGCCACCCCGGTGGGCGAGGGTGGGCGAGCGCTCTCCGGCGGTCAGGCGCGACGCCTGGCCCTGGCGCGGCTGTGGCTGCGCGACCCCGGCCTGGTGATTCTCGACGAACCCTTCGCCGGCCTGGACGCCGGCACCGTCGCGCGACTCTCGCCGCGACTCGATGCGTGGCTCACCGGGCGCAGCGTGCTCTACCTGGTGCACCAACTGGATGGTGGCGCCTTCGATCCCCCCGGCATCACTCGCGAGCAGCGCCTTTAGGCCAGGCTGATCCAGCGCAACCAGTTTTCGGACAGAGCCTGATTGACCGTTTGCGCAAATCAGGTGTATCCATCAGGATGATGAAATAAAGGCGACGAGGTGCATCATGCGAGACTTCCTCAAGCGGCTGCCCAAGGCCGAGCTCCATCTGCATATCGAAGGCTCGCTGGAGCCCGAACTGATGTTCGCCCTGGCCCGGCGCAACGGGGTCGAACTGCCCTACGACTCGGTGGAAGCGGTACGCGCGGCCTACGACTTCCAGGATCTCTCCTCGTTTCTCGAGCTCTACTACCAGGGCATGAGCGTGCTCAAGCGCAGCGAGGACTTCCACGACCTGGCCATGGACTATTTCCGCCGTGCCCATGCCGAAGGGGTGGTCCACGTGGAGATGCACTTCGATCCTCAGGCCCACCTGGCCCGGGGTATCGAACTCGAGGTGGTGATGGAGGGCTTGAGCCTCGCCCAGCGCGAAGCCGAACGCGAGCTGGGCATGTCCACCGCACTGATCATGGCGTTTCTGCGCGACCGGCCAGCCGACGAGGCGATGCGGGTGCTGGAGAGCGCCGCGCCTTACTGGGAGATGATCGATGCCGTGGGGCTCGACAGCGCCGAGCGGGGCCACCCGCCCTCCAAGTTCGTCGAGGTGTTCCAGCGTGCCAAGATGCTCGGCATCCCGCGGGTCGCTCATGCCGGTGAGGAGGGGCCGCCGGAATACATCCGCGAGGCACTCGATCTGCTCGACGTGTGTCGCATCGATCACGGGGTGCGCTGCCTGGAGGATCCGGCGCTGGTGACCCGGCTGCGCGACGAGGGGGTGGTGCTGACCGTGTGCCCGCTCTCCAACGTACGCCTCAAGGTGGTGGAGCGCATCGAGGACCATCCCTTGCCCCAGCTGCTCGAAGCCGGCCTGCGCATCACCCTGAACTCGGACGACCCGGCCTACTTCGGCGGCGGCATGCTGGACAACTTCATGGCCTGTCACGATGCTTTCGGCTGGTCGAAGGAGACCTTCGTGCAGCTGGCCGGTACTGCCATCGAGTCCGCCTTCATGAGCGACAAGCGCCGCCTGGAACTGCATCGGCAGTTGGCCGAGAGCGTCTGAACGTTACATGAAGAGCTGAACATAAAAGAGCTCCCCCGGCCTGGGCCGGGGGAGCTCTTGTACTCTTTTTTTATAGTTCCCTTGCGAATCCCTGCGACTGGGCCGTGCCTTACGGCAGCGCCGGTTCCGTCTTACGGCAGCGCCGGTTCCGTTTTATGGCAGAGCCGGGACTTCGAACTCAGGCATCTTGCCGGTCAGGGTGTGCAGGAAGGCGGTGATATCGGCAATCATCTCGCCCTCCAGCTCACGGTTCAGCATCTCGCGGCCCATGATGGCCACGGCTTCCTCGAGAGTCTCGGTGGCGCCGTTGTTCATGTACGGGTAGGTCACGCCGACGTTGCGCAGGGTCGGGGTGCGGAACTTGTACATGTCGGCCTCGTCGCCGGTCACGTCGAAGCGACCCACGTCGGTGGAGCCGGGCACCTGAATCGCCCAGAAGTTGCTGTCGGTCAGCGCCGGGCCGCTGTGACAGGCGATACAGCCGGTATCGACGAAAGCCTGCATGCCGCGCTTCTCCTGATCGTTGATCGCGTTCATGTCGCCGCGCAGGTAACGGTCGAAGGGCGAGTTCGGCGTATTCAGGGTGCGCTGGAAGCTGGCCAGTGCCTGGGCCAGGTTGTCCTTGTTGATCGGGTTGTCGTCATCGGGGAAGGCCTCGGCGAACTTCTCCTGATAGAGTTCGAACTCTTCCAGACGCTCCAGGGCGGCGTCGAGATCCATGGCCATTTCGATATCGGCCTGGATCGGACCCAGCGCCTGGCCTTCCAGGTCGGGCTCGCGACCATCCCAGAACTGGGCGCCGAGGAAGCCGGAGTTGAGTACGGTGGGCGTGTTGCGCTCGCCGATCTGACCGTCGTGGCCGGTGGCGCGCGGAATGCGATCGCTCCAGCCCAGCGCCGGGTTGTGACAGGTAGCACAGCTGATAACGCCGCTGGACGAGATGCGCGGCTCGAAGAACAGCATGTTGCCCAGTTCCACCTTCTCCTCGGTCAGCGAGTTGTGAGCCGGAATCGGCGGCAGGTGGGGCAGCGGTTCGAAGCGGTCACGGTAGTCGCCGAGGCCGTCGTCGGCAGCCACGCCGGTTGCCGCCAACGCGGCGCTCAGCGACACTGCGGCGGCGATGAGTGCCGGCCTGGCGAGAGCAGTATGAATCATGGCGAATCCCCTTGGTTGCAAGCTAGAGACGGTTGTAGCCTGAAATGCAACATCAGGTTACGGTTGGCTCTTGAGCGGTATCAACCAAGTGAAAAGGTCGGAATGGACGCCTCATTGAGGTGGATCAAGTTTTCTTCACTCCCGTGATGCGTCCAGTGACAAACGCTTGTTTCACAGGCGAAGCTGTGGTCTCTTCGGTCGCCTTCGGGAGGATCCGAGATGAGCCGTTACCGCTACCCATCGATACCGGAATCGCAAGTGACGCCCCGCGAACTGTTCGAGTCGCGGCGTCGCTTTCTCAACACGGGCCTCGCCCTGGGCGCCGCTGCCGTTGCCCCCGGCCTGCTCTGGCCGCGCTCGTCCCACGCCTGGCAGGGCGTTCTCGAAGCACGCCTCGACACACAGCTTCCCAGCCACGACCTGGCTGGCGGCGAAGCGCCGACCTCGCTGCGCGACATCACCACCTACAACAACTTCTACGAGTTCGGCACCGGCAAGCGCGACCCCGAGACCTTCGCGCACCGGCTCGTCACCGACCCCTGGTCGCTGACCATCGAAGGGGAGGTGGACAAGGCGGGCACCTTCGCCCTCGAGGACGTACTCAAGCATCAGGAGCTGGAGGAGCGCATCTACCGCCTGCGCTGCGTCGAGGCGTGGTCGAAGGTGGTGCCCTGGATCGGCTTTCCGCTGGCGAACCTGCTCAAACGCCATGAGCCGACCTCGCGCGCCCGCTACGTGGTGTTCGAATCGATTCACGACCCCGACAACCTGCGCGGCCAGCGCCGCAGCGTGCTCGACTGGCCCTACCGCGAAGTGCTGCGCATCGACGAGGCCATGCACCCGCTGACCCTGCTGGCGGTGGGCCTGTACGGCGAGATCCTGCCCAATCAGAGCGGCGCGCCCATTCGCCTGGTGGTGCCGTGGAAGTACGGCTTCAAGAGCATCAAGTCGATCGTGCGCATTTCATTGGTGGAGGAGCGCCCGCCGAGTTCCTGGGAGGAGCGCAATCCCGAGGAGTACGGCTTCTATGCCAACGTCAATCCTCAGGTGGATCATCCGCGCTGGTCCCAGGCGCGGGAGCGCAGGATCGGCGAGAGCGGCCGCCGCGAAACGCTGATGTTCAACGGCTACGCCGACGAAGTGGCGCACCTCTACGCCGGCATGGACCTGCAGCGACACTATTGAGCAAAGCGCCAGCCACTCAGGGGGGCATGTCAGCGTGGATCGACGCACCGCTAACAACCTGTTTCGCCTGCTGGTGCTGGTGGGCTGCAGTGCGCCGGCCGCCTGGCTTGGCTGGCAGTGGTTCTTCGGCGATCTGGGGGCCGTGCCCGGCGAGGCCGTGGTGCACTTCACCGGCAAGACGGGGCTGATCCTGCTGCTGCTGACCATCGCCTTCAGCCCGGCGTTTCGTTTCACCGGCTGGGTCGGTTTCATGGCCGCCCGGCGTCAGATCGGCCTGTGGGCGTTCTTCTGGCTGGTGGCCCACATGCTGGCCTGGATGGGGCTGGATCAATACTGGGACTGGCCGTGGATTCGCCGCGAAATGGTCGAGCTGCCCTACATTCGCTACGGCGTGGCCGCGCTACTGCTGCTGGTACCGCTGGCCGTTACTTCCTTCGAGCGTGTGCGAAAGGCCATGGGCTGGACGGCCTGGCACTGGCTGCACCGCCTGATCTACGTGGCCGCGGCGCTGGGGGTGACGCACCTGTGGATCCTGACCCGCGCCGACTACCTGCTGCCGATGCTATTTGCCGCCGTGCTGGCGGCACTGACGCTCTTCCGCCTCATCGACGCCGCCATCCATCGCCAATGAAGCGGGCCGGCTTTCGCCGGCCCGCTCCTTCTCAATGTGTCGTCACTAGCATCACAACACTAAGTGCAGCCGAAACCCACATCGCCGGCTTGATGTCGTAGAGCTTGCCGGTGGCCAGCTTGATCAACACGAAGCTCAGGAAACCGAAAGCGATGCCCAGGGTGATCGAGTAGGTCAGCGGCATCAGGATGATCGCCAGGAAGGCCGGGAAGGCCTGCTCGAACTGCGACCAGTCGATCTTGCTCACCGGTGCCAGCATGAACAGCCCGACCAGTACCAGGGCCGGCGCCGTGGCGATGCCGGGCACCAGCGACAGCAGCGGCGAGAGGAACAGGAAGGGCAGGAACAGGAAGGCGATGGTGACCGCCACCAGGCCGGTACGACCGCCCTGAGCCACGCCGGCGCCGGACTCGATGAAGGTCTGCGCCGCGCTGGTGCCCAGCGGTGCGGCGATCATCGAGGCGAAGGCGTCCACGGTCATGGAGCGCTTGAGGTTACGCGGATTGCCGTCCTTGTCCTTGAGATCGGCGGATTCGGAGAGCGCCATGAAGCACGATAGCGCATCGAAGAAGTTGGTGAACAGCATGACGAAGATGAACGGCAGGTAAGCGACCTTGAGTGCGCCCCAGATATCCACCTGCATCACCGCGCTGAAGTCGGGCCAGGCAGCGATACCGCTCCACTCCACCACCACGTCGCCGCCCCACAGGCGGCCCATCGGCGTGGCCAACAGGGTGGTCAGCGCAATACCCAGAATCAGTGCGCCGTTGAAGCGCATGATCACCAGGATGGCGGTGGCCATCATACCGATGAAGAAGGTGATCAGCGAGGCGTCCATGCTGCCCAGGGTGACCAGGGTGGCGTCGCTGCCGACGATGAAACCGGCGTTCTTGAAACCGATGAAGGTGATGAACAAGCCGATGCCGCAGGTGATGGCATAGCGCAGCGAAGGCGGAATCGCATTGATGATCGCCTCGCGCACGTTGAACATCGCCAGGGTGGCGAACAGCACACCGGACCAGAACACACAGCCCAGCGCCACCTCCCAGGAAAGCCCGGCGCCCTGCACCAGGGTGTAGGTGAACAGCGCGTTCATGCCCATGCCCGGCGCCACCAGGATCGGGTTGCGGGCATACAGGCCCATGGCCAGGCTGCTCATGAAACTGATCAGCACGGTGGCGGAGAGCGCGGCGGAGAAGGGAATGCCGGCATGGGAGAGGATCGCCGGGTTGACCACGATGATGTACATCGAAGCCAGGAAGGTGGCGATGCCCGCCAGAATCTCGGTGCGTACGCTGGAGCCACGACGGCTTGCGCCGAAATAGCTGTCCAGCCAGCTGCTTCCTTGCCCCGTGGCTCGCGCGGAGGGGCGTCCATCTGCCTTGTCGGCTAGGGAGGAGGTCGGTTCCATATCTGTGTCCGTTGTTGTTGGATTGGCGTTGTCGAATCAGCGTTGTTTGGGTGCCGCAGCAACAGGCTTGACCGTTTGGTCAGGCTTGTTCGGCTACAGCCTAGAAGATATTTGACCGATTGGACAGGTAGGTTGCGACTAACGTCGTAGAGGCGTGCGCAAGGAGGTCGGGATGGGGGACAAGACGAGAGAGGAGAGGGACAAGGCTCGCCTAGGCGTTGCCCTCAACGTTTCGCTTGGTTACGGTAAGGAAAAAAGCCGCAGAAGATGGCTTACATGATCAAGAAGTACACAGGGATGCCGCACTAAGGATGATGGGAATCGTCATCCATTCTGCCAGCAGGGCGGTAGCGTCCCTGAAATTTGCGGCTCTGCTGTACGCCATATCCCCCTTGACGGCTTCTGGCTGAACGCAGCCTTGGGCTGTGTTGCTTTTTCATTGTGGTTTCGCCTCCATTGCAAAGCCACATAAGTTGGCGGCGCTAGCTGCTAAGGAGTAAGTACGTCGTGGGTTGGCCTCATTGCCTGATGAATCCAGAAGCATTGTCTAGGCTGTTCAATTCCATCGAAGAATTGGATTCGCTCAATGTTTTCGAGGTCAGTCTCAAGAGAGATGGGCCGGTTGTTGCACTTCGAGCAGACCTTCCTCGCTTCCCTGAACATCCTTCGAGGCGCTGGCCGCCCGAGGCGAACCGGGTTCAGGTGTGGATCGAGTTCATTGGAGTCGAGGCACTTTCGCTGACTGGTTTCGACAAGGATAATTCGGGTAATTTGGAGGTTGCGCCTATGCAGGCTGGCTATTCCTTCATGTTGCGTGGTCCCGCTATAGTCCTCAGCGGACAGTGCGAATGCATACGCATTGCTGGCGTAAGTGCCTATATCGACGAGGAAACAGTTAACAACGGCATGGAGCGGACACGCTGATGCGCGCCCCTCAGCTTTGACTTTAGGTTGCGAAATGGGACCATTCCGAGACGGATGGACAGAGCAAGATGTTGATGCTGTAGTCGCTAGAGGCATCCCGGAAGAGCTGCTATATGTGCCAATCGTCATAACTATGGACCCGCCCGATTGTGCGTGGGCCGAAAGCATTTGTCTTACATTGGCTGAGCACCCGCATTTCAACGTTCGCGGCAACGCAATTCTTGGCTTCGGTCACCTTGCGCGTACCTGCCGACGCCTTGACCTGGCAGCAGTTGCGCCAGTCGTTGCAGCAGCGCTTCATGATGAGCATGAATATGTACGCGGACACGCAGAGGATGCAGCGGGCGATATCCTGCGCTACCTTCGCGTACACATTCCTGGTTACGTCTCGTCGGGCGCAACCTAACGATTCACTCATGCCGAACCCGCTTCGCGGCGCGGTTTAGCTCCGGCGTTAGGCAGTTAATGAGTTTCGACGTGTATTTACAGAGCTTCTCCCACGGCGATCGGGTTGGGATTCCATGTGACGCAATCCGAGAGACCTTCGGCGACGCGTTGTCTGAGACCGAAGCCGGTTGGTGGCGGCTTTCTTTCAGCCCGGATGTCTCCTGTGACCTATCGCTCTCCGCACTCGACGATGATCCTCAAAGCATTCACAGCATCATAGTCGAGCGGCCCTGCCACGATCATCACCTATGGGATGGACTCGCTCACCTTCTAGGCAAGGGGTCATCTGTGATCTACTTCCCTGGGTGTTCTGGCCCATTGGTGGCTGATATTGCAGTGGTCGCACATATACCACGGGATATGCTGGATACTCTGGGACAGCCGCTGTTGGTCAAAAGCGGTCAAGACATCCTTCAACATGTCGTCACCGCCTAACAATTCATTCAAGCCGACGCCGCTTTGCTGCGCGGCTTAATTCAGGCGTTGGGCGGGGTTGGGCCTGGAGGGACTTTAAGTGAAGGAACTCATTGAGTTGGAGCGGCAGGGTTGGGCTGCACTTTCCACCGAAGGTGATGCTGCGAGGAACTTCTACGCTTCTGTTCTTCGCGAGGATGCAGTGATGCTCTTTCCTGGCGGCCTTCTGCTGGAAGGAAAGGAGCGCATCCTCCAGTCGATTGGTCCGCAGCCTTGGCAGACATTCCAGATTGAAGAGGTGGGGGTCGTCACGCTGGCTGCCGATGCGGCAACCCTAGTCTATAGGGTGAGCGCTCAGCGGAAGGGCAGCGAGCCGTATGTGGCGCTGATCAGCAGCACATATGTGCGCGAAGCAGGATGGAAGCTGGCGGTTCATCAGCACACACCTCTATAACCGGGAGCCCAACAGGGTGCTCGAGCCGCGGCATCAAGCTGGCACGGCTCAGCTTCAACGTTAGCCGTTAAAAGAGGAGGGCTACATGTCCATCGAGCTATGGCTTGCCTTCGTTGCCGCGTCTGCGGTGCTTCTCATCATCCCTGGCCCGACCATCCTTACGGTCATAAGCTACTCCATGACGCATGGCCGGCGTGCGAACGTGCCGCTCGTCACTGCCGTTGCACTCGGCGACTCAACGGCCTTGGTGGTGTCGCTTCTCGGCTTGGGGGCACTCCTGGCAACCTCGGCTTTCTGGTTTACGATCGTCAAATGGGCCGGCGGGCTGTACTTGCTTTACCTCGGTATCAAACTCCTTCGCGCTGGCATTTCTACCGCCGAGCTGTCTGCACCAGCCGCACCGGGATCTCGTTGGAAGCTATTCGCGAACACTTATCTGGTCACCGCGCTCAATCCGAAGGGCATCGTCTTCTTCGTTGCCTTTCTGCCACAGTTCATCAATCCAAGCTTGGCCGTCACCCAACAGCTTTGGGTTCTTGCAGTCACGTTCGTCGGCATGGCTGCGCTCAACGCAACGCTGTATGCGGTATTTGCTGGCTCGGCGCGAAAGTTGCTGTCCTCGCCACGGGCGCAACGGCGCTTCAACCTGGCAGGTGGTTCGCTGCTGTCAGCAGCGGGTGTGTGGGCTCTCCTCGCAAAGCGTCCTGCTTGAAGGCGGCTCACCCACCCATCGAGTGGACGCCTGTGGAACGAGGCGGAATTTCCGGTTCAGCTCACCGAGATTGAGGTGAATGGCAGCTCGATTTGGTCGATAGGAAGCGGTTTGCAGAAGTAATAGCCCTGGAACACGTGACAGCCCGCCTCGACGAGCCAGCCGAGCTGGTGGGCGGTTTCCACCCCTTCGGCCACCACTTCGAGCTGCAGGGATACTCCCATGGCGATGATGGTCCGTACGATGGCCATGTCATCGCCGCTCAGCAGCAGATCGTTGACGAAACTCTGGTCGATCTTGATCTGGTCCAGCGGTAGCTGTTTGAGGTACTGCAGCGAAGAGTAGCCGGTGCCGAAGTCGTCCAGGGCGAACCGGATGCCGAGACGCTTCAAGCGCCGCATCTTGTCGATTCCGGCCTCGACGTCGTCCAGCAGGCTGCTCTCCGTCAGCTCCAGCTTCAAGCGGTGGGGATTGGCTCCAGTGGCGGTGAGTACCCGCTGGATACGCTCGACGAAATCCGGCTCCTTGAACTGTCGGGCGCTGACGTTCACGGCCAGGGTCAGATGGGCCGTAGCCGCTTGCTGCTGCCAGGCCACCAGTTGCCGACAGGCCTGTTCCAGCACCCAATCGCCGAGGGGCACGATCAGGCCACTCTCCTCGGCCAGCGGGATGAACTCCGCCGGCGACACCATACCGCGAGATGGGTGCTGCCAGCGGATCAGCGCCTCGGCCCCCAGCGGCCGATGGGCGGCGTCGTACTGAAGCTGATAGACGAGGCGGAACTCGCCACGCTGCAGGGCTAAGCGCAGATCGCGCCTGGTTTCGTTACGCGCTTCCATGAGGGCCTGGGTGGCATCGTCATGGAAGCAAATGGTGTTACGACCGGCAACCTTGGCATGGTGACAGGCGGCATCTGCCAGTTTGAACAGGGTCTCGACGTCGCTCGTGCCGTCGAACATCGCCACGCCCTGGCTTGCCGAGAGGAAGTGCTGAATCCCGTCGATGGAGTAGGGCTCGGCCACGACGATCTGGATTCGGTCGGCCAGCTCTTCCGCCAGATTGGCCGCCTTGTCCGGCTGCTTGGGCAGGGAGTCGATGATGAGGAGAAACTCATCGCCGCCCAGCCGCCCGACCATGCACCCCTCCTGCTGGAAGGTGCGCAATCGCTGGGCAACCTCGCGCAGCAAGCGGTCGCCGGTACGATGGCCGTAGCTGTCGTTGATCTGCTGGAAGAGATCGAGATCCAGGTAGATCAACGCGCCATGCTGGCCGTTGCGCTGACACAGCATCAATGAATGCGCCAGGTGCTCGCTCATCATGCGCCAATTGGGCAGCTCCGTCAGGCCATCGAAGTGGGCCAACTGGTGGGCCTTGCGTTCGGCCACCAGTCGACGTGCCTCACTCTCACGCAGCCGCAGCACCGCCAGGGCAAGCTGCTGCAACTGGCCCCGCCCCAGTTCGGCAAGACGCTGGACTCGCGGCAGCTCGGGAACCTCACGGTGGGGATGGGAAAGCGCGAGCAGCCCTTCTGCGATGATCAATAGGTGACGATTCAGGATCCGGGCGGAGTAAAAGGCGGCGACCAGCATCAGTGCCAGTATCGCCCCGCCAAACAGTAGCAGTGTGTTGAAGTAACCAAGAGTGTCCTGATAGGCATCGCTGGTGCGCTCGCCGCTGCGCTGCGCCAGCTTGGACGAAAGGTGCCCCGTGAGCATGGAGAAACGCAGGAATTCATGCTGTGCCTCGTCCAGGTAATGCCGGGCCCGGGTGGCATCCACGGTGGCGATGTCGCCGGCCATGATGGTGAAGCGCCGATAGCCCTCGAAGGCCTCGCGCAAATGTTGGGCACTGCCGTGGTTCAAATCGATCATCAGCGGCGTTTCGGTCAACGTCTGTATCTGCCCGCCCAAGGTGGCAAGCTCGTTGACGAAGCTCGAATGCAGCCGATAGCTGGCAAGCGCCGACAGCTCGCCCCGGTCGGCCTGCTGCAGCATGTCCACTACGCCCTGATGTAGCTCGCCCAGGCTCTGGGTGTAGTTGGCGGCCTGTAGCAGAGCGGCCATGTCCGCCGACTGAATGGCGTGGTCCTGAGTCATCCTTTCCTTGAGCACCTGCACCGCGGCGAGTCCGAACAGCAGGGCAGGGATCAGCACCACCAGAGTGGGCAGAAGAAAGATCCAGATGAGCGGTCGGTTCGACTTCATGGGCAACCTTACGGTGCTTGGGAGGCCAGCGATGGCCACAGCTCCGGTGGAATGCTGGCACGGTAGAGATAACCCGCCTCACCCAGCGGCGAGAAGATCACCAGGGTGCCTTCGGCTGGGAAGTAATCCATCAAGTCGGCGAGGTTGGGGCCATGGGCCACGATCATGCGGTTGGCGCTGCTCTCGACCGGCAGTGAGAGAGCCTTGCCGGTATGCTCGATGACGGGCCGCTTCTCGTCGTCCGTCATCGCGGCGGTATAGCGCAGCAGCTCATCGATCTGCTGGGGCTTGTTCGGGAACAGGATCCGAGCGGTCTCCTGCGTTCGGCAGAAGGGCGAGACGAGAACGGGATCCTCGATGGGCCAGGCGTGCCGCGCCATGTGCTCGGCGACAGTGGCCATGAGTTCACGACCCTCGTCGCTCAGCGGCCGCTGTGTAGCACAGTCGTCGAAGTCGACCGGCACCCGGTCGGGAAGTGTCGTGTCAGTCGGCCCATGGCGCATGTAGAACACGTAGCCGCCCTGGTGCAGGGAAGCCAACAGCTCGGCGCTGGGTTCGACCGCTACGTGCTCATCCGCCCAGGCCAGCAGGCTGGCGAGACACAGCAGGCACGCCAACGGCAGGCGGCAATAGAGCGACGGCTGTCGAAGCAAAGTGGGCAGAGGGAGCACGGACGACCCTGGTTATCATTTGTAATGATTCAATATGCATGAGAAATCTAGTACTCACTAGCCGGCCTAGGCGTAGGCAGCGAGATGTTTGATCTACGTCAAGCTGGTGGGCGGTTGCGCTTGCGCCAATGGTGCTGCCTGGCGTCGTGCTTTGGTTGGCGTTGCCCTCAACGTTTCTCTCGGTTACGTTGGGAAAAAAGCCGCAGAAGATGGCTTACGTAACCAAGACGTACTCAGGGATGCCGCATTAGGGATGATGGGAAACATCATTCGTTCTGCTAGCAGGGCGGTAGCGTTCCTGGAATCCACGGCTCAGCATCCGCACCCCGGCAAAGCCTCTGCACAGCACATGCGTTACATCGGCTCTTCTCGGTTCGGCCGCTGGAGCCCTTCATGCCAAGTGCTTTCACCTCCCTAAGCTTGGGTGGCAGGTGGGTGAGTTCTATATTTGACTTCTTTAGATAAGATAATTCGCATACAGTATACTGGCTCCGACAAATCGAGCGCACGCGCGAATTCTGCATAGGTAGCCGAGCTATAATTAGGTGCTAAAAATCAACGAGTTGGAAGAAAAGGGGCGCGCCAGATAACATTGTAGAACGCGCAACCGTGTTCATCCAATATCAGGGCGCGCAGTCTAATCACTGTTAGGCGCCTGTCGAACAATGAGTATGAAGAAGAAAGTCGAGAAATTCGCATTCGTGATTACAGAAATTGTGAACGGCTATTTTGTAGCTGACCAGAAGCTCGCTCTGTTGCTGCCTTTGCTCGAAGATAAGGAGCTCTTCGGAGTGTGGGATGGAACGGCTGGAGTTAGTGGCGTGGAAGCTCTGAGATTAACGCTCTATATGGCCATTTTGTCGGATATGCGGGCGTTGTTATTTGATAACGATAAACGAGCAGCTAGTCTAGAGCAGGTAGTTGAAGCCCTTAAAAATGAACATTTCGTCAAAGTGATTCGGAAAAGGTTTTGTAAGCCTTCAGGAGTCAAGGTTTTGGGTCATGACGATGATGAAGAAATGCGTCAATTTGTAGAGGAGCAAGTGCAGGATCAGCAAATAAAGGACGCTGAGGAAACATTCGATCGCTTGCTGCCTCAGACCATACAGCTTTTTGATAAACTCAAAGCTAGTAAACTAGCTAGTAGGGTTAGTGATGCTCGAAGCAAAATGATCTCACATAAAGAAATACGTACTGTCGATGGGCAAAGAGCTCTCTATAATCCGACGGATTTTGGACTCAAATGGGGTGATGCTTCAGATGTCGTATTGCAGTCAAGAGATATTATCTTTAACTGCAATTTACTGATTAATAATAGCTCCTACGACTTAGATAGTTTTCTCGGTGGTCACAAGAAGGCCGCTAGTAGCTTCTGGGGAGTGGCAAAAAATGCCTAACAAAGCCAGCCAGAGGGACCAAATAACCGCCGCTTCGCTCTGGTTATTCGGCCCCTGCTGGCGGCGTTAGCGGCTAAGGAGTAATCGTTGAAGACCGACAAGATTCTTGAGGGCAGCGAAGCGATGGCTCCAGCGTGTATTGCCCGGATAATTTCAGGGGGGCTACTGCCAAAAGGTGGCGGCGCAATTTGGCGCTTGGAAAATGAACTCAAGCCATCGGACTTGTATTGTTACTTGTACGCCAAATATGGGCCTCCAAACGGGCTGCAGAATCTTTTTCGATCAGACGACTCAGACAATCTCATTCACTGGGATTGGACCCTTGCGAATGAGCATGGATTGGTCATGATTCTTGGGCTTAATCTCAGGTCAGAAGTACATCTGCTTGGAGAGTGGACAGTTAAGGGAAATTATTCGCTTGAAGGGTTTGTCGAAGAAGTTAAATCGGACTTGGCGTCGCACGGGAAGGAGATGTCACGAATCCGCAAAGAGGTTCTTGAAGACTGGGAAATGTTTGTTAACCCTTTCAAGAACCTCAAAGAGTCAATTGATTCTCTAAAAAACGAACTAGATTCTCTCACTCTCGATCCCGAGCAGGAATATCTGCCAGATCCCAAGTCGCCAGACGAGTTTCAGGCCTACAATGAAAAATTTGCCAGCCTAGTAGCTCGTTATGATCGAGGGGCCGGGCTCTCCATGGCTCTTCGGTTTATGGTTCCGGTGCTGGCTGAGTCGTTCATCAATTTGCTTATCTTCGTGCTTTGTCGGCCCGACATAAAAAGCAACGCACGCCTCTACGATAACTTTGTTCGCTCAAATATCGATGTGAAGATTCAGTCCCTTCACATTAACTGCATTGGATTTGCCTCGGAAGTCAATTGGTCTTCGCCAGAGTGTGCTCGCTACAATTCTATTGTGAATGAACGAAACGATTTGCTGCACGGCAATTTCGCGGTTGGAAAATTGAAGTTCAATGAGGTCTTCTTCAACGGTAAGGTCCCGGTGTTCAAGGAATATCGTTCAATGTGGGCGCAGTCTGTGGGTGTGTCAATAGAATTCTCCGGTGTTCACAAAGTGTCACAGGATATTTCAGTGGTAGAGGGTTTTATTGAGTATGTTTTGTCTTGTCTTGAGCCGGAAATTCGGGAACAAGTAGAGATTTTCATGGCGAAACGCGACTTGGGTAGGAACAAGGCTAACAATCGCCTCGGTGTTCTTTTTCCTGACACTGTGGTCGATTTTGGGCTGTCTCTAGTGCCCGAAGATAAGGAAGCGAATGATGATGGTCCAGCAGAATAAGTGGGCCGTCGCTAACAAATCGCTGCAGGTGACGTTTGAAACGCACCTGAGCACAGGCGTTAGGTGTGCGGCTTCCATAAAGCTCAGACATAAATCAAGGTTTTAATAGAATGAGAGCATACAAGTTTCGATCCGCATCTCAGATAGCTTTTGCGCTAGATATCATCATAAATCGTCGGCTTTTCTGTGCTGATTGGAAAACGCTGAATGATCCCATGGAAGGTATGTTTGTCTATTCGCGTCAATCAACTGATGGTTATGATTACAAGGAAGAGGTCCAGCAAATCATTGAGGAAAAGAAAGGACTTAAAGTTTGTTCGCTATCTGGAACTTTTGATTCCCACCTTCTCTGGGCTCACTACGCAGGTGGATTTGATGGCTGTGCTATCGAGGTAGAAATTCCTGACAATCACCCGTGTGTGAAAAGGACTGAGTACCGCGGGGTATTCGCCCATGTCTCCATGCCAAATGGACATGCTCCAGAAGAGCTGGCAAATCAAGTTCTATCTTCGAAGTATCAAGAATGGAGCTATGAGCAGGAGGTCAGAATTCTACAGTCTCAGGAATGGTTCCAGCTTGAAGAACCGGTCAAGCGAGTTATTGCAGGACATCGTATGCCACCGGCATTATTTGAGGCGATGAACATAATTTGCAATTCGATGGGTATCCGGTTCTGCAGAACAGGTATAGGTGACGAGGGGATAGATGCAGACTATGTGGAGCCATCATCAGTAATAGCACCTAACAATCAATTCAACTGGGACGCGCTAAAGCGCGCCCGTTAGCTCGGCGTTAAGTGTCGGAATTTATAGTAAAACGGTGAATTGATGGGGAATGTACTGACAGGGCAATGGAAAGGTAAATCGAACGCAGGCTCTTTCGTTCTGATAAATCTTACTCAGATAGGTTCAACAATTCTGGGCCGAGTGTCGGTGTTTGAGTCAACCAGCATTAAAAATGGAGCTGCAAGCTATTGGACATGGTCGGTATTGAACGGCGAAGTTGATGATCAGTCTAGAGTTAAAGGCAAAACCTCCCAGCCAAGTGTGCATGATAAATCTGGTGGTTTATTAACAGATCAGAATTTGGGCGCTCTGATGACAGAAAGTGGCACTGAGTTTCCTACAGAGTCCCTTTTTTATGGAAAGCTGATTAAAGAAACTGCTCTAGAGATTAAATGGAAATCTTATTACCCTTCCGGGGGTACTAGAAAAGACAAAATTATCGTTGAGAAGAAAGCGCCAAATGGTTCACGAATTAAGCATGAGAAAATGACTTGGAGTGACTTTAAGAACTTTGCGCTTAGTCAAAAAGATGGCCTGGTGTATCGTGGTCAAGCTAGAAGTTGGAGACTCCAAACATCATTTCACCGAACGGGGCATGCCGATTTAATTTCCTACCTCGATGAGAAAATACCTGAACTTGAGCATCACATAAATGCATACTCCGAGCATATGTACGATATTAAAAATGATCGTTCATTAGGTGCCTTGCTTAATTTGGCGCAACATCATGGATACCCTACGCCGCTGTTGGATTGGATAAAAAGCCCGTATGTGGCAGCTTTTTTCGCATTTCAAAATAAATCAGCATTAAAGAAAGATGGGTCGGTGAGCATATTTGTGTTCGACGAGCGAAGTTGGGCCAGCCGAGCTGGTCGCGTAGCGCAGCTAAGAACTCCAGCAATTGTCTTGCGGACTATCGAGCTTCCAGGGTTTGGGAATGCGAGAGTATTGCCGCAACAAGCCTTGACGATGTACAGCAACGTCGATGATCTTGAATTTATCATTCAGGAGAATGAGGAGTTTAAGGGGCAGTTTATCCGGGCCATTTCTATTTCGGCTGCCGAGAGGGATGTTGCCATGCGGGATTTGAGTCTAATGGGAATTACTTGGGGCTCGATGTTTCCTGGACTGGACGGTATATGCAAACAGCTAGCCTCAAGACACTTTTAACTGGATTTGTAGCCTATTACCACATAACAAGGAGCTGTTGTCGTACGGTTTTTTCGTCGCTTTGCTCCTCCAAAACTGCCGTAATGCCCGGCGTTATACGGATGGCCAATGGAAACTAAGGACTACATCTACGCAGCAACCGCTGGCGCTCCGGCGTTGGTTACCTTAGCGCTATATGGCGTAAACGTATGATCCTCTATAAGTATTTGCCACCGGCGCGCATGGATGTATTGGAGAACTTAAAGATCCGCTATAGCCAGCCTGGTGCTTTCAACGATCCATTCGAAGTAAAGCCCTATATTTCACATATCTCCGACGACGAGCAGATCGAGAGAGGTATTGATCAAGTATTAGATGACGAGGTAAGAAAGTTATATGAGAAACTACCGTCTCAGGTACGCTCGGCATTTTTTCTTGAACAAGTGGTCGGTTTGGTAAAGCAGCGGCGTGAGTCACTACGTGGCCAATTTGGCGGATTGGTCAATAGTTTTACTCCACGGCTTCGTGAAATTATGGAAGAAAAATTCAACGAGCTTCTTGGAATACTGTCTCTTAGTGAAAACCCAACCAGCTTGTTAATGTGGTCTCATTATTCTCAGAATCACGAAGGATTTCTAATCGGTTTTGATGTCGCTCACAGCCACTTTAACGAAAAGCGTTCAGAAAAAGACGAATTTGGTTACGTTAGAAAAGTTGAGTATCGCCAAAAACGACCGAATGCTGCTCTTACGGCAATGGACGCCGTGGAGGTATTTCTAGTGAAGGCGGCGGAGTGGGCATATGAACATGAATGGAGGGTATTGCGTCCGTTGCCGAACGCGAGTCAAATAATCGAAGCAGAAGGACTTCCGGTTTGTCTGTTTTCGTTTCCACCTGAATGTGTGGCTGAGATTACAATAGGCGCAAGAGCTAGTTCCAAAGATTACAATATGCTACTTAGTTTGGTAAGTAATCTAGCGAGCGAAAGAAGCATAAGGATATACAAAGCAAAATTGTCTGAGATGGAGTTCAAAGTTGAGCGTCAACAAATCACTATATAATAATCCCGTCAAGAGACATATTTTTTTGTTCGCTGTGCTCACGAAAAATACGCTGGTTACGGCTGTCGTAGGGCTCGGCTTGAAGGATGGTTTGGTAGCTAAAAAAACTTAAAAATCAGAGTCATAGGCATCTAGTATCGGTACAGCCTTATCTTAGGAGTGCTCAGAGCCAACCCAGCGAGGAAGCAACCTTGGACATCCGTGTTGATGACGTGCGAAGTCAAGAAGTTATCAAGCTAATACGGGAGCACCTCGAGTCAATGGCGCCGACGGCTCCTCCGGAGAGCCGTCACGCACTCGATCTCGATGGGCTACGTGGCCCGGACGTTACCCTTTGGGCGATGTGGTACGGGGCGGAGCTCGCCGGTATTGGAGCACTCAAGCGTCTTTCACAGACTCACGCAGAGATAAAGTCTATGAAGACCGCAAAGCCCTACCTGCGCCGGGGCGTTGCGTCACGCCTTCTTTCGCACATAATACGTGAAGCAAAATCAAGCGGTTATAGTCAACTTAGCTTAGAGACAGGGTCGATGGAGTACTTCCAGCCTGCAAGGGCGCTATACGCTTCATTTGGCTTTGCTCCATGTGCGCCATTCGGCGATTACCTGGAAGATCCGAACAGTGTGTTCATGACCATCTACATAGATGAGGTAAGCGCTTAGCAAGCGGTTGAAAACCGGCGCAAAGGTTTACAGGTGTTCCCTGGCACCTACACTGCCGTGCAGCTGAAGCATTCAACTCAGCATCGGGAGGCTTCATGGCACCACGCAGGCTATCGCTCGTTCCCTCAATCGTAACCGCTGCTCTCATGCTCAGCGGCTGTCCGTCGCCGGGGAATGGCGAGCCATCGCCGACGACCGAAACAGCCGATACCTCTGAATCCGAAGCGGCGCTTGCTCCGCTTGAGGTAGGCGACGAGGAGATCCGCGCGGCGGATGGGACCGTGCTGGTCGATATTGACGATGTGCCGGGCACCATTCGCGCGGACCAACAGGCTGAGTTCGGTGCTGCGGAGCGCTTCCAGGAAGCCTCGGTTTCGCCGGATGGTGTCTGGCTAGCCGTGGTCACTTCGGGGGCGGCGCACAGTGCCGGCTGGCTTGTCCGAGAGGGAACGCGGCAGCTAAGGCCGGCTGCGTTCCAGTACGGCGGCAACATCACCATCGGGCCGTGGAGCGATGATTCGCGGCGGGTGGTTTTCGTGCAGGAAGGCCCTGCGGGTGGTCGCACGCTGACGGTGGTCGATGCAGAGCGGCTGGGAGAAACGGTGGAGGCAAGTGCCATGCCGGTGCGCAGCCCCGAGCATGACGAGCTGGCACCGGAGGAGCGCATCTACGAGGCGCTGGCATGGAGCAACGGAGAGCTGCTTTTCCGGGTGGGCGAAGAACGCTGGGTATTCGATCCGGAGAGTGAGGAGGTACGGTCCTCGCAGTAGGTTTCACAACTGGGTTTCACACTGAATTTCAAATCGTGGCGAGTGGTCCTCATGAATTTTGAGAGCCACTCGCCATTTTCGTTTCAGGCTTGGCCTAGGCTTAGCCGCGCCGATGCTGGCAGCGTCCGCTGGCCCAGGTTTCCAGAATGCTGCGGTCGTCGCCCAGCATCATCAGGGCGAACAGCCGCTCGCCGAGGGTCTTGCAGCGTGCGTGACGACGCCCAAGCAGCGGTGAGCCGTCGGGGTCGATCACCACGAAGTCGGCTTCCATGCCGGGGGCGAGGCGGCCGATCTTGTCGTCCAGCGAGAGCGCCTTGGCGTTGCCCAGGGTGAGGCCGTAGAGGCCTTGCCAGGCGGTGAGCGGCTGGCCGCGCAGTTGGCCCACCTGGTAGCCGGCCTTGAGCGTGGCGAGGCCGGAGAGATCGGTACCGCCGCCGATGTCGCTGGCGTAGGTGATGTTGAGGCCGACCTCGCGTGCCGCCAGGCGGTCGAACAGGCCGCTGCCGAGGAACATGTTGGAGCTGGGGCAGAAGGCGATGTTGGCGCCGCGCTCGGCCAGCCTGCAACGCATCTCCTGGTCGAGGTGGATGCCGTGGGCGAAGGTGCTGCGCGGGCCGACCAGCCCGGACTGCTCGTAGACTTCGAGATAGTCGCGGCTCTCGGGGAACAGCTCGGCCACCCAGTCGAGTTCGCCGGGGTTCTCGGAGAGGTGGGTCTGCAGCCACAGGCTCGGGTCGTTGCGCAGCAGGCCGCCGGTGGCGTCGAGCTGCTGGCGGGTGGAGGTCGGCGCGAAGCGCGGGGTCAGGCTGTAGCCCAGGCGCCCTTTGCCGTGCCACTCGCCGATGAGCCGTTCGGTGTCGCGAATGCCGCCGTAGGTGTCGTCGCACAACGCCTCGGGGGCGTTGCGATCCATCAGCACCTTGCCGGCCAGCATGCGCAGGTCGCGTTCGCGGCAGGCCGAGAAGAAGGCTTCCACCGAGGTGGGGTGGCTGGAGCAGAACACCTGGGCGGTGGTGGTGCCGACCCGCAGCATCTCGTCGAGGAAGGCGTTGGAGATCACCTCGGCCCGCTCGCGCTGGGCGAAGCCGCACTCTTCGGGGAAGGTGTACTCGTTCAGCCAGTCCAGCAGCTGACGCCCGTAGGAGGCCATGATCTCCAGCTGCACGTAGTGCACGTGGCTGTCGATGAAGCCGGGCATCACCAGCTTGCCGCGATGATCCACCGTCTCGATGCCTTCGGGCAGGCGTGGCGCCAGCGTTGCGTAGTCGTCGATGGCCTTGATGCGGCCGTTCTCCAGCCACAGCGCGCCGTCGGCGTAGTGACGCACGCTGCCTTCGGCGGGGCTGTCGCCTTCGCCGGGGTCGGCATCGAAGCTCAGCAGTTCGGCGCGTATTACGCGGGATTCGTTGCTCGTCATGTTTGGGGCTCTTTTATTGCAATCATCGGGCTGTTCCGGCGGCAGGCCTGCGAGGAGGCGCTGTGAATCCTTCCCTGGACGCTACATTTGCCATCCATGGCAAATGACCTCCTCTTCGGCCTGCCCCCGGCGCCCGATAGCCAGCGTCGTGGTCAGGAAATTTGTTTGCACCGGTTTGTCAGAACAGAGCACGCAGCTCTGCCGGCGCCAGGCCGCGCTGATCGGCGCGTTCGGCGTTGCCCACCATCGGCAGCAGCTCGGCCAGGGCGGCGATGGCGATGGCGTAGGGCGTCTTGTCGCCGCCTCGGATCGGTTCGCCATCCGGGCCTCTGGCCAGGCCGATGGGGCAGCGCACCCTGGCCAGGGCCGCGTCGTCGTGGCCGGCATCGGTGAGCCGCGAACGGAAGCTGGCCCACTTGCTCTTGGAGCCGATCAGGCCGATGGAGGCGATGTCGTCCCGCTGGAGCAGGGCGTCGACCAGGGCGCGATCCTCGGCGTGGTCGTGGGTCAGCACCAGCGCGTGGCTGCCCGCCGGCAGCGCCGCCACGGCGGCCTGCGGGTCCGGGGCGTGGCGGCAGGCCAGCCGCGGTTGTTCCGTGGTCCAGGCCTGGAATACGCCCTCACGGCTGTCGTGCCACAGCACACGCCAGGGCAGCGGGGCGGCCAGGCGTACCAACTCGTTGCCGACGTGGCCGGCACCGAAGATGGCAAGCGTAGCCGCACTGCCGGGGAACACTTCCAGCAGCACGTTGACGAAGCCGCCGCAGCACTGGCCACTGCGCCCGCCCAGGGCGAAGGCTTCGAGGCTCATGCCGGCGTTGCCCTGTGCCAGCTTCTCGCGGGCGGCGTCGATCACCTGGAACTCGAAGGTGCCGCCACCCAGGGTGTCGAACACGTCGCTCTCGCTGATCACCATGCGCGCGCCGGGCTCGCGGGGCGTGGAGCCGGCGCTGGTCACCACAGTGGCCAGCGCGTGGGGCAGCCCCTCGCGCTGCAGCCGGTGCAGTGCTTCGTGCCAGGGAGTGGGCCGTGGCGCGTTCATTACGGCGCGCCTCGTTCCAGCTGCGCGCTGTCGTAGCGGCTACGCAGCTCCTCGGCGGCCAGCAGCACCCGCTCCGGCGTGGCCGGGGTGTCGAGTCGCGGCGCTTCGGCGTAGTCGGCCAGGCTGGCCAGGGCGTCGCGCAGCGCCGACCACACCGCCATGCCGAGCATGAAGGGCGGTTCGCCCACCGCCTTGGAGCGGTAGATGCTGGCCATGGAGTTGGGGTGGCCCTCCATCAGCTTGACGTTGAATACCGGCGGCAGATCGCCGTAGGTCGGGATCTTGTAGGTGGCGGGGCCGTCGGAGATCAGCCGGCCGGCCTCGTTCCACTTCAGCTCCTCGCTGGTCAGCCAGCCCATGCCCTGAATGAAGCCGCCCTCCACCTGGCCGATGTCGATGGCCGGGTTCAGCGAGTCGCCCACGTCGTGCAGGATGTCGACCCGCTCGACCTGGTACTCGCCGCTCAGGGTGTCCACGCTCACTTCCGCCACGGCGGCACCGAAGGCGTAGTAGTAGAAGGGGCGGCCCTGGCCGACGTTGCGGTCGTAGTGGATCAGCGGCGTGGCGTAGAAGCCCTTCTCGGAGAGCGAGATGCGGTTGAGGTAAGCGGACTGGACCAGCTCGCCCCAGGGAATGCGCCGCTCGCTCTCGCCGTGGCCCGCCACCAGGTGGCCGGCTTCCATGCGCATCTCTTCGCGGTCGAGGCCCTGATCCTTGTAGAGGTGCTCGTGGGCGAAGTCGAACAGGCGCTGCTTGAGCTTCACGCAGGCGTCGCGGGCGGCCTGGCCGTTGAGGTCGGCGCCGCTGGAGGCCGCGGTGGGCGAGGTGTTGGGCACCTTGTCGGTACGGGTGGCGGTGATGCGCACCTCGTCGACGTCGAGCCCCAGCTCGCGGGCCACCACCTGGCAGATCTTGGTGTGCAGGCCCTGGCCCATCTCGGTGCCGCCGTGATTGATCATCACGCTGCCGTCGGTATAGACGTGCAGCAGGGCACCGGCCTGGTTGAGGTGCTTGGCGGTGAAGGAGATGCCGAACTTCACCGGAGTGAGCGCCAGGCCGCGCTTGATGATCGGGCTCTCGGCGTTGAACTCGGTGATGGCACGCCGCCGTGCCCAGTACTCGCTGCTGGTTTCCAACTGCTCGACCAGCTCGCGCAGCAGCTTGATCTGATCCACCTGCTGACCGTAGTGGGTGGTCTGCCGGCCGGGGCGGTAGAAGTTGCGCTTGCGCACCGTGAGCGGGTCTTCGCCGATACGCCGGGCGATGTCGTCCATCGCCGCTTCGATCACCATCATGCCCTGGGGGCCGCCGAAGCCGCGGAAGGCGGTGTTGGAGGCGGTGTGGGTGCGGGCGCGGTGGCCGGTCACCCGGGCTTCGCCCAGAGAGTAAGCGTTGTCGCTGTGGAACATGGCGCGGTCGACGATGGCGTCCGAGAGGTCGGGGGAGTAGCCGCAGTCGCCGATCACGGTGATCTCGCCGCCCTGGATCACGCCCTGCTCATCCACGCCCAGGCGGTAGCGGTTGTGGAACGGGTGACGCTTGCCGGTAACGCGCATGTCGTCGGCACGGGGCAGGCGTACGCGGGTGGTACGGCCGGTGCGCCGGGCGACCAGCGCGGCGATGCAGGCCCAGGGCGAGGCCTGGGTCTCCTTGCCGCCGAAGCCGCCGCCCATGCGGCGTACTTCCACGGTCACGGCGTGGAACGGAATGCCGAGCACCTCGGCCACCAGCTTCTGGGTCTCGCTGGGGTGCTGGTTGGAGGTGTGCACGATCACGCCTTCGTCTTCGGTGGGCTGCACCAGGCAGGCCTGACCTTCCAGATAGAAGTGCTCCTGACCGCCGACGAACTGCTCCGCCTCGACCACATGGGCGGCGCTGGCCAGGGCCTGTTCCCAATCGCCGCTCTGCTGCACGTGGGTGGGGCGCACGAATTCGCCGCGCTCGGCGGCGGCCACCGGATCGAGGCAGGCCGGCTGCTCGTCGATCTCGGCGATGCCCTGGGCCAAGGCCGCGTTCACCGCCTCGCGAGCGGCGCGATGGCTCTCGGCGGCCACGGCGAACAGCACCTGGCCGACGTAGCTGATCTCATCCTCGACGAAGATGGGGTCGCCCGGGAACACGGGGCCGATATCGGTGTGTCCCGGCACGTCGTGAAAGCCGACCACGTCGACCACGCCGGGCATACTGCGCACCTTGTCCAGATCGAGCTGGGTCAGGCGGCCATGGGCGACGGGCGAGAGCGCCAGCGCCACGTGCAGCGCATCGGCCGGGGCCTTGAGGTCGTCGATGTAGGAGGCGCGGCCGGTCACGTGCTTGATCGCGCTCTCATGGAAGCGCGAGTTGGGATGCGTGCCTGGCGTAACGGTGTCACGGGCCAGCGGGCTGGAGCCCTTGATCTCGCCCCTGAGTTCCTCGCGGGCAGCGGCGGAGTCCGCGCTCACGTCGTCGACAGCGTCTATGTCCTTTGGCGCGGCTTCGGGCGCCTTGGAAAGAGAAAGCTTAGTGAGCGTACGCATGGAGCATCACCTCCCGGGGGCTGTCGGTGTCGGCCTGGGCGATCGAAAGGCGCAGGCGCTCGAGCAGGTTGGCGGCGGAGAGCCGGCGGTAGTGAGCGCTGCCACGCACGTCGCTCATGGGCTGGAAGTCGTTCGACAGGGCCTCGCGAGCCGCCTGGAAGGCCGCCAGGTCCGGCGCCTTGCCTTCCAGGGCCGCTTCCGTACTGGCGGCCCGCTTGGGGATGGCCGCCATGCCGCCGAAAGCGAGTCGCACGTCGCGCATCACGCCGTTCTCCAGGCGGTAGGCGAAGGCGCCCAGCACCGCCGAGATGTCGTCCTCACGACGTTTGGACAGTTTCCACACCTTGAGAGTTTGGCCCGCCTCGGGGCGTGGCAGGAAGATCGCGCGAATGGCCTCGCCCTCACGCAGCGCGGTGCGCTTGTAGTCGAGGAAGAAGTCGTCCAGCGGTAGCTCTCGCTCACCCTCGGGGCCGACCAGGCGCAGACGCGAGCCCAGCGCCAGCAGCACCGGCGGGGTGTCGCCGATGGGCGAGGCGTTGGCGACGTTGCCGCCCAGGGTGCCGCGGTTGCGCACCTGCTGGGAGCCGAGCCGGTGCAGCAGGTGGGCGAAGGCGTCGTAGTGCGCTTCCAGCAGCGGTTCGAGACGCGAGTAGGTGACGGCGGCGCCGATCCACCAGCCGCTGCGGCCGTCTTCCAGCGTGGCCTCGTCGATGTCGTTGAGTTCGGCGACCCGGGTCACGTCGATGACGTGCTCGAAGCGCGCCAGGCGCTGGGTCGATTCGAGCCACAGGTCGGTGGCGCCGGCGACGAGCCGCGCCTTGGGGTGCCGCTTCAGGCAATCGGTGAGTGCTGCAAGCGTGGTGGGCTGCAGGAAGGCGGCGTCGTTATCGGCCGCCTTCGCCTCATTCTTGGGCTCTGCTGGCTGGGTCTCTGCGGCGGCATCGAGCCACAGCGGGCGATTCTCGGGATGCTGGTTCATGCTCAGGGCGGCATCGCGGATCGGGCGATAACCGGTGCAGCGGCACAGGTTGCCGCCCAGCGCGGCTTCCAGGCGCTGCGGCGTGAGGGGGGCCGGAGTATGGCGCTGCTGTTCGTGCAGGGTGAACAGCGACATCACGATGCCCGGCGTGCAGAAGCCGCACTGGCTGCCATGACACGCGACCATGGCGGCCTGGGCGGGATGCAGCTTTTCGCCCTGGGCAAGACCCTCGACGGTGACCAGGTAACGGCCGTTGAGCTGATGCGCGGGCGTGATGCAGGCGTTGGCACTGTGATAGCGCAGCTCGCCATTGGGGCCGGGTTCGCCGATGGCCACCGTGCAGGCGCCGCAGTCGCCCGAGGCGCAGCCCTCCTTGGTGCCGGTAGCGCCGAGCGTATCGCGCAGCAGCTCCAGTACGCTGGTTTCCGGGGTGGCTTCGCTTCTGCACGGCCGCCCGTTGAGCATGAAGTCGATCATCGCCTTGTCTCTTGTTGGCTATGTCTCTTTGACATTGTGGTTGTTGGTAAAAGCTGTGACACGGTCGTTGTGGCGTGACGCACGGTGCCAGTGTTGGTTCGTCTGTTTCGACGATTGTTGACCAAATGGTCAGGATGTATCCAGCATGGGCCAGAATGTCGCACTTTGCAAGCGCAAAGACGCCCATGGTCTCATTTGCAGGAACCGCCGCGGTGGGGCACTCTCTTGGCATCCCACCATCATTCACAGGGCAGGGCCTGTCGATGACCGACGTGACCGAAACCGAGACCTTGCAGCCTGTACGGCCGGGTGGCGAAAGCAATGGCGCCACACGCGAGCGCAACGAGCGCGAGATACTCGAAGCCGCCGAGCGGGTGTTTGCCCGCTTCGGCTATCGCGGCGCCAGCGTTCAGGCCATCGCCGAGGAGGCGGGGCTGCCCAAGTCCAACGTGCTCTATTACATGGGCAACAAGCGTGGGCTGTATGTACGTCTGCTCGAGCGCATGATGGCGCGCTGGAACGCCTTGCTCGATGACATCAGCGTGGAGGACGACCCGGCCGAAGTGCTGGAGGCCTTCATCCGCAGCAAGATGCAGCTCTCCCGCCAGCACCCGGAAGGGTCGCGTCTGTTCGCCGCGGAGATCCTTGGCGGTGCGCCTTTCTTGCAGGGCTATCTGCGCGGCGAGCTGCGCGAGTGGGTGCGTACCCGGGCGAGAATCTTCGAACAGTGGGCCGAGCGCGGCTTGATGGATCCGGTCGACCCGGTGTGGCTGATCTTCCTGATCTGGTCGGCCACCCAGCACTACGCCGACTTCGAGGCCCAGGTGCTGGGCATCATGGGCCAGGACGAGATCTCGGATGCCGACGTGGAGCGGATCACCCGCTTCCTGACCCAGGTGATCCTCAAGGGGTGTGGGGTGAGGCCGTCTGGGGGCGGGTGAAGCCATGAATACGGCAAAGGATGATGTGCGGCTGCGGCAACTGCTCGAATCCCTCCCCGAGGACTGTACGATGGAAGATATCCAGTACCATCTCTACGTCGTGGAAAAGGTACAGCGAGGCAGTCAGCGTGCTGAGGCCGAGGGGGCTCTGAGCCAACAACAGGTCGAGAGGAAGCTGGTAAAGTGGCTCGAGCGCTAGCCTGGTCTCCAGAAGCGCTCGAGGATCTAGAACTCATCGCCGAATACATCGAGCGAGATTCGGCCTTCTATGCACGGGGTTTATTCCAAGTAAGGCTGCATCTCGATCCACTCGGAAAAGCCGCATCCATTCATCCTTTGCGGCTTGAGCTTGCTCATCGAGCGCCAAGGCAGTGGGTATTGCTAGAAGCGGTAGCACCACAGCTGCCAGTGCCGCCGCGATTTTGAGTCCGCTTATCGGCATCAGAAGCCAAATTTGTCTGGGAAATGGGAGAGCGGTGGCTCGCGGTTGAGCCATTCTTCCATCATTCGCTCGCCTTCGGTACGTTGTTCAGGAGTGACGTTGTCTCCGTAAATACGTAGGGCTCGTTCAGAAGTAGTGCCGGGTACCTCTTCACTAATAGCGAGAAGAATAGCCCAGCCTTTAGCGGGATCTTTCTCTGTTTGACAAATCTCGCGCTCTTCAGCATCAGGGACGATATAACAAGCTGCTTGCCAGCGTCTGCCGTTAATATGACCGGCCTCAGAGGCTTGCACCATCCATTCCCAGGCTTCTTCAAGACGCCCAAGGTTGTTCAATACAGATGAAAGATCATTCATAGCCGGGGCATAACCGGCTTTGGCGGCCCTGCGATGCCATTCCGCTGCTGCTTCCAGACGTTCGGTCTCCGTGGCGTAGCTCTCCTCATCGTCACGCGCTAAATGGCCGAGCCAGTTCATGGAGTCCAGATTGCCGGCCTCAGCCGAGCGCAGAAGCCAATCCATGGCCTCATCGTGCTGGTCAAGGTAGGTATAGATATCGTAGAGCGCACCCATGGCATCGGCGTCACCCGCTTCGGCCTTGGGTAGCGTGGCGGCGAGGGCTGCTTCGCGCCAATCGTTACCCTCTTCAGGGCAAACGTCACCCAGCTCGCAGGCGCTGCCATCATAGAGGCGCAGCATGGCATGGGGCTCTCCCAGTTGAGCGGCTCGGTGGTACCACTCCAAGGCGGCTAATGAAAGTCCACGACTTAACAGGCGGTTCGCTTCGCCCAGATAGTACATGGACTCAACGTCACCCTGTTCAGCGGCTTGCTCCAGGTAGGGCTGCATTTTAATCCATTGATGAATGCCCCATAGCCGCATGCCCTCATCCTTGGCGGCTTGCGCTTCCTCATCGAGCGCCAAGGCGGTGGGCAGCGCCAGAGATGAGAGCGTCAGGACTGCTAACAGCGCCGCGACCTTAAGCCGGCTTTCTAGCATCAGAAACCAAACTTGTCCGGAAAATAGGAGAGGGGTGGCTCGCGATTGAGCCATTCTTCCATCATGCGCTCGCCCTCTTCGCGCTGCTTGGCAGTGACGCTATCGCCATAGGTGTAATATTTTAATGCGTTTTCGGAAGATGAACCCGGCACTTCTTCACTCAAAGCTAGAAGAATAGCCCAGCCTTTAGCAGGATCTTTCTCTGTCTGACACATCTCATTTTCTTCTGAATCTGGCTCTATGTAGCAAGCCGCCTGCCAAAGCCTACCATTGATATGGCCGGCCTCAGAGGCATACACCATCCATTCCCAAGCCTCTTCATGACGCCCAAGATTGTTCAATACAGATGAAAGATCATTCATGGCCGGGGCATAACCGGCCTCGGCGGCCCTGCGATGCCATTCCGCTGCTGCTTCCAGGCGTTCAGTCTCCGTGGCGTAGCTCTCCTCATCGTCACGCGCTAAATGGCCGAGCCAGTTCATGGAGTCCAGATTGCCGGCCTCAGCTGAGCGCAGAAGCCACTCCATGGCCTCATCGTGCTGGTCAAGGTAGGTGTAGATATCGTAGAGCGCACCCATGGCATCAGCATCGCCTGCCTCAGCCTTGGGCAGCGTGGCAGAGAGGGCCGCTTCGCGCCAATCGTTGCCGTCTTCAGGACAGACAGCACCCAATTCGCAGGCACTGCCATCAGAGAGGCGAAGCATGGCATGGGGCTCGCCCTCTTGAGCGGCTCGGTGATACCACTCCAGGGCGGCTTGAGTCATACCCAGGTGACGCAACCGATGCGCTTCGCCTAGATAGTACATTGCCTCCACATCGCCAGCGTTCGCGGCGATTTCCAGGTACGGCATACTCGTCGTACGTTGATGGGCATTATAGAGCCGCATCCCTTCATCCTTGGCTGCTTGAGCTTCCTTATCGAGCGCCAAGGCTGTGGGCAGCGTCAGAAATGAGAGCTTCAGGGCTGCCAGCACCACCGTGGTTTTGAGTCTGCTTATCGACATCAGAAGCCAAATTTGTCTGGAAAATGGGACAGGGGTGGTTCTTTAACCAACCATCTCTCCGCAACGGCCTCAGATTCGATCAATTGCTCCTCGCCAAGTTTCTGTTTGAAGTCGTTTATGAGCGGGTTGATCATCTCCATATTGGTTGCTTGGACAAGCGCTGTGAGCATGCCCAGTCCTTTGACTACATCTTTTTCATTTTTGCAAAGGGCATCTCTCTCTGGCTCTAGATAACACCATCCAATCCCAAGCCGCGCATCTATGTGGCCTTCGTCGGAAGCAATCTGCATCCACTCCCATGCCTCTTGCGACTGTTCCAACTGCAAAAGCACCAAGGAAAGGTTGTGAATAGCTGGTACATAATCCGCTTCTGCCGCCCTTCGGTACCACTCCGCTGCCGCTTCCAGGCGCTCGGGCTCCGTGGCGTAGTTCTCCTCATCGTCTCGCGCCAACTGCCCGAGCCAGTTCATGGAGTCCAGGTTGCCGGCTTCGGCGGAAAGCAGCAGCCACTCCATGGCCTCATCGTGCCGGTCGAGGTAGGTGTAGATATCGTAGAGCGCGCCCATGGCCTCGGCGTCGCCCGCCTCGGCCTTGGGCAGCGTGGCGACGAGAGCCGCTTCGCGCCAATCGTTGCCATCTTCAGGGCAGACATCTCCCAGCTCGCAGGCACTGCCATCATAGAGGCGTAGCATGGCATGGGGCTCGCCCAGTTGCGCGGCCCGGTGATACCACTCCAGAGCAGCTAGCGAAAGCCCACGGCTTAACAGGCGGTTCGCTTCGCCCAGATAGTACATGGACTCGACGTCACCATATTCAGCAGCTTGTTCCAGATAGGGCTGCATTTTTATCCACTGATGGATTCCCCATAGCCGCATGCCTTCATCTTTGGCGACTTGCGCTTCCTCATCGAGCGCCAAGGCCGTAGGTATCATGAGAGATGAGAGCGCTAAGACTGTCACCGTTATTAGAGGGAACGGGCTCATCGGAGCATTCCTTGTTCTATCGAGGAATTTAAGTGGCACAATTGATTACCCCAAGGCCATTGGAGTGCCTATGGTAATTGGTTTTAGCCAACCCAACTTGCTGGCTACCGGTGCCTATACGCTCCATAAACCTATCCAGCCGATTTCGATTGGTAAGATAGGCAGCATCGCCGGCGTTATCGGACGGCTGGCCATCCGCTGTCATACGCACCACCGCCTTGGTAAAGAGGTATTGTGCCGGAGTGGGGTTCTCGCGACTGAAGCGACACTGTGCGCCGTACACGCTCATCGTCACACCCTCCACGATCCAACCCAGGCAGTTTGAGATAGCGATCTGCTGGAAGTCCAATGCCTGCCGCGCACTGAAGCTCTGGCTTCCACCACGCCCTCGACCTGAGGCTTCTACCTCGAAAGCTCTTGGCTCGCTAATCAGCAAATGCAATAGCGCCCCCAAGGCTTCGGGGGAAAGCTGTTGCACCCAGCTGCGCAGCTCGTCTTTCCGCGGGTCGTTGACTAACACATACGCAATCGGCCCCGCTTTCTGCCCGCCGGTCATGGCCCGGTAGATTCTCTCAATGCCGGTTCTGCCACGTGCGGCCAGCAGCCCCACATTGAGCAGGGTCGTGGTTGCGATGTAGGCCAGCCAGTTCATGCTTTCATAGGCTTCCTGATCGATCCACTCCGGCTTTTCGAAGTTGTTGTCCACCAAGGCCCGGTGGAGCATGACTAGCCATAGATCCAGACTGTCGGGGTCGAGTTCAATGGCAAGGCCACCGCCGGCGCCTTTGCCCAAGACGAAACGTCCCGACACCTTGAACACGAACTTACCGTTCTTCATGCCAAGCGCGAACCCGAGTTTGCCGCCTAACCCCGCAGCTGCTTCGACATCGATCTGAGCAACGCCGATACTGCGCCATCCACTCAGTGATTGGCTAGGGCGATGCATGCCCATGCTGGCCATTGCAGCACGCTGGGGGAGAATGCGCAGCAGGTTTTCTGGGGGCTCCCAATGTACCTCGCAGCGCGTCTCGATGCCGAGGCGCGCCCCGGCAAAAGCATCCACTGTGGCGCCGGTCGCTTCTCGCTTGACCCAGTCGATGCCGGAAATGCTGAGCCCATCCTTGTCGAAGGAGAATCCTACTTCGGTGGCCAGCGCAACGCTGGCGCCAGCGAAGCCTTTGGCAACGGCGTCGAGTACAATGGCGTAGCGACCAAGCTCGCGCTGCTCGCCGCGATTGGTGAGTGTCGCGACGACAGGCCGGGCCTGCTCTCTACTGGGAAGCACGAGCCGCCCCAACGGAAGTTCACCGCGGGCGAGACTAAAGGTGCCCTTGGCTTCCCAGCTATAGGTGAGGTCGACCGAAGGGCTCCACTCATCGTTGGCATCGAGAATCCAGAGGCCAGGCTCCTCCCGATCGAAGGCAACTTCGCTTCGGCTCTCTATTCCCAGCGATCCTCCACGACTCCCTTCCATCTCGAGGTCGAAGAAGGTCAGGCTGGGAGCGTATTCAGTGACATCCCAGGGGGTGTCGCGCTCTCCTTCCTGACGGGCTTCGTTGAGTTCACGTCGTGCCATGCCTACCAACCGCAGCATCTGCGCTTGGGCACTGGCATCGAACAGGCGAAGCTCCTCACGGCTGGGGCCGGTAAAGAGGATTTTTTGCAGCGCCTCGCCCCAGGCTTGCCTGCTGGTGTCATCCAGCGAGGCCACCTCATGGCCCTGCGCTTCCAGATAAGCGAAGAAGCGCTCGGGCTCGAAGAAGCCCATGGGCTCATCGTGCCAATCGAGCCGATGCGCTATTGCTTGGCAACCTCGCCCTTGCAGCCATTGCGAGAGCGCACTCTCGGGGGCATCCCATAGTCGTGCCGGCAGTACTCCGTCAGCTCTGAGTGTGCGCTCTAGCCGCCAGCGCTCGTTGCCGGTCATGGTAGGGATCATCTGCAACAGGCTGATGTGGCTAAGGGACTTCTGTCCCTGCGGTGAGCTGAACTCACGTAGCGGGAAGTCGTTCTGTACCAGAAGCTCTATCTTGCGTTTCTGGTAACCCAGGGCGTGCCGGTCGTCTTCGATATCGGTATGCCAGACCAGCACGCGGCCTGGCTCCATCTCTTCCACGGCCTGGCGGGCTCGCTCATGTAGTTCGTTCAGGGTCTCCTGCAGGGCTTCATAGCGTTGCCGCTCCTGCTCGAAGAGGAAAACGGGCAGTTGGGTTTGCCCACCCGTACCGGACTCCCATTCACGCAGCTTGTTTTCCACCGCCTGGTGCAGTTCGAGGCTCTCCTTGAGCGTACGGCAGTATGCATCGAAGGCTTCCACACCATTGCTTAGTTGGCGCTGCTGTGGGTTGGGAGAGGAGAGGGCCAACTCGGGCGTAGCGATGCCGAGTGATGCAAGCGTGAGGATACTGTGCAGGTAGTCGTTGTATTTGCTTTCCTGTTGCTCGCTCAATTGCTGCACGTAGCCGACGAAGCGGCACTCGTTGGCCGCCTCCCGGGGCGGCATCGTTTCGCATAGCTGGATGAAGCGCTGGTACTCCGCCAGCACGTCTTGCAGTGAGAAGGGTGTGGCTTCGCCTTGCCCGCCAGGATTGAAGTGATACTCCCGCTGAGCCTGAGCGCGGTGCGAGCGATAGGCTTCCAGCGCAGTGGCTATCTCGGCTTCCCAAGGGCCAAAGTAGCCCTCATCTTCCAGTCGATAGCCTTGCTCTCTGGCACTCTCGAGGCCCTGTTGGTAAAGCTGCCTCAGTTGGCGCTCCAGCCGAGAGACTTCTTGAGCGTCTCTGCGGATACGGCTATTCAAGAACTCCAGCATCCCCGGGGTGCTGAATTGATACAAGTGATCCCACATGGTGCGCTGATAAGCAATGCGCGCTTCCAGTGAGGCCTCGTCGTCTTGCGTCAGCTCGACGAGCCGCTCGAAGGCTTCCCGGTAGCGCTGCCGTTCGCCCTCATCGAGAAAGTTCTCGGCTCGGGCCGGCAGCAGGCATTCCAGCCCGGCCTCTACGGTGAGCTTGCGCAGGCGCTCGGCCGGGTCTTCCTCCTGTACCCATTCGCTCAGCGTTTCGCTGGCTTCCAGCAAGATATCGGAAGCCTCTTCGGTCAGCAGCCAGAAAGTACGGGTGCCCGGCAGGTAGAGAATATCGGCCCAGCACTGCTCCTCGCAGACGTGTTGTGCCGTCGCCTCGATGCTGCCGCCCTCCGCCTCCGGTGGCTCGAATCGGCTGATGACATGCGGGTTCTCGGGACTGCCGGGGCGTGCTCCTGTGCTCATACCAGGCTCTCCAATGCTTGTACTTTCTTGCGCATCGGCAAATCGGCGCGCAGTTCCTGTTCGACAGACGGGGAAAACGATTCGCTCTCTTGGCAGATCAAAGGCAGCAGGCGCTTGAGATAGTGAGCTTGCTTGATGCCCGCCGTATCGAGCCTCCCCAGCCGCTCCAGCCATGCCGGCGGCAGCGCCGAAAGCGGTGTCTCGGTTGCCCGGCTGAGCCACCAGGCACGTGGGCTCTCCTTGAGCGCCTGTTCCATTGTTTCGGTCAGTGCGGGAGCTTCGGCTTCGTTGTGCTCTACGGCCGGCTGCCACCGTTGCCAGTGCGTCAGCGGCGTGGGTGTGATGACCTGCCCCAGCGGCCCGATGAGTTGGGCGTAGGCGGTGTCGCTGCTGGCGGCGAGCAGGGCCGTCCAGGCCGCGGCATCCTGCAGGTTCACCAGCGACTGGCCGCCGTGCGGGTCATCGAGGATGAACAGGCGACGCAGATGATCAGCCAGCTCGTTCAGGGGGGTGGCCTGGACCGGCTGGAAGAGCCAGCCGAGGCGCTGTCCGGCACATAGCGAGCCGATGGCCTGCCAGGCGTCACCGCCCGGCGTGAGTTCGACCAGCCAGGGGCTGGCTTCGAGCAGCGGCGACAGCGGCGTGCCGGCGAACAGTGTCAGGTAGTCGTGCCAGCCGGGCTGGCCCACGAGCGCGGCACAGCGTTCTGGGGCGCGGCGCTGATCCAGCACCGCATAAACCGAGCGCTGGGCTTCGAAGCTGCCCGACAAGGTCTCGATACGCTGGCTGCGCTCCTCGATTCGACTCAACCAGCCAGGCATGGGCAGTCTCCCCGGCTGCAGGTGGTCTCGCTCAGCTTGCCGCACAGCGGCAGCAGCGTGGCTTCGCTGAGCTGATAGTCCTTGAGCTTGGGCAGCACGGTGGGCGGTATTGCCTCATGCACCTCCGGCACTGCCCTGCCTGGCAGCAGCGGCGTCTCTACGGCTTGGCCGCTACCGGAGCCGGGGCTGCCTCCGGCGTTGATCTTGACCTTGGGGCCGACCAGGGTGACGCCGCCTCCGTCGAGCTTGAGGAAGCTGCCGCCGGCGTTGAGCGTCATTTCGCTGCCCGCTTCGAGCACCACCTTGTGACCGGCCTTGATGTGCAGCTCGCGGCCGCATTCGCTGAGCCAGGCCTGGCCGGCCTTGAGGTGCAGGGTGCCCTGTACTGTGAGGTGCTGGTTGGCGACGGTCTGCTCATGGCGCTCACTGCGCACGGTGTGGTGTTCGTCGGCGTGGATCTCACCGATGCGGTCGTGGTGCACGGTGAGGAAGCTGTCGTTGCCGATCTCTTCGGTGCGGTCGTTGTTGGTCAGCAGCTCCAGGTCTTTCTGGGCGTGGAGCCAGATCTGCTCTTCGCCCGCTTCGTCCTCGAAGCGAAGTTCGTTGAAGCCTTCGCCTTTGTGACTCTGGGTGCGGATGACGGTACGCGTCTTGTGCGCCGGCAGTTCGTAGGGCGGCGTATTGACGGCGTGGTAGGTGCGCCCGGTGATCAGCGGTTGATCCGGATCGCCCTCGAGGAACGACACCACCACCTCATGCCCAATCCGCGGGATGGCGAGACTACCGTAGCCGCCGCCGGCCCAGCCCTGGGAGACGCGCACCCAGGCGCTGGCGGTTTCATCCGGCTCGGCATAACGATCCCAGGGGAACTGGACCTTGACCCGGCCGTGCTCGTCGCAGTAGATCTCTTCGCCTTCGGGGCCGACGACGAAGGCGATCTGCGGGCCGTCGACGCGGGGCTTGGCGTTGGGCGTGGGGCGCCAGGCGCGGTCGGCGGGGGTGAGGATCAGTTCGTTGTCGAACTTGGTCATCTGGCCCATCCCTGCCGCGTCACCTTGGGTGACACCATCCTCTTCCAGCGCCTGGGGCTGGCTGCCGGTGTGCTTGACCTTGACCACCTGCCAGTCGCGGTTGAGTTCATCGAGATCGTGGTCGGTGAGGGTGAACTTGACCCCGGGGGCGAGCTCGGGCAGGTCGCTCTCGGCGGCGCAGGTCAGGGCGCCGCTTCTGAGGTGTTCGAGGCGGATGCGGGTGAAGGCGTCGCCAGAGGCGTCGGCCTTGTAGCGCCCGGGGTAGTCGTAGTGTTCGTAGTCGTCCCTTTGGGCGTGCTCTTCCAGGTCACCCGCGGCGTGCTCGTGGAGCTGGGCATAGGCGGGGTTCTTGAACGAGTAGTCCTTGAGCGTGACCGAGGCCGGGGCGACCCGGGCGAGCTGCTGGAGCTTGCGTACGTGGCGACTCGGCGGGGTGCCGCCGGCGCGCCCGTGGTAGGTGCGCTCGCCCAGGTGAGCCAGGGTCTGGGGCGCATCGGCGAACACCAGACGATGGGCGCCGTTCGGCGTGTCTTCGAACTCATGGAAGTAGAACAGGCCCTCTTCGGCAGCCAGGCGCTCGACGAAGGCGAGATCGGTTTCCCGGTACTGCACGAGGAATTCTCGAGCCTGCAGTTCGCGGGTGACGGCGAAGGCGACGTCGGTGAGGCCGCGCTCGTCGCACAGGGTGTTGAGCACGGTGAGCGGCGAGACCTCCTGGAAGATGCGCGAGTTGTGGCGCAGGTCGAGACGCCACAGCGCCGGGCGGGCGACCAGGGAGTAGAGCGTGCGGCGATGGCCGCGGTCGCCGCGACCGAACTCGCTGACGACGGCGTGCACCCGGCGCAGCACCTCGCCGTCCTGCCAAATGGTCAGGCTCACCGGGCGGTCGAGCAGCTCGGTGGCGGAGAGGCTGCCGTCGCGGCTGGCGAAACGCACCTCGAGGTGGAAGGGCTGCGAGAGCGCCTCTTCCAGGGTGAAGTCGATCACCGCCAGCTCGGCGCTGTCGACCCCGGCGAGGTCGAGGGTGAATTGCAATCCAGTTGCAGCCATACGCGCGTTCCTTTCAGCAACCTGATGAAAAGGCAGGACAAGAAACGCAAGGTTACGCAAGCGAAACGAAGGCACAAGACGGTAGGTGCATGAAGCGCTGATGGCTGACGTAAATTGTCGGCAATATCTTACAAGTCCCGCCCGACGAATCGGCGGGAGGTCAAGCCTTCCTCGGCAACGCCAGGCTGATCGCCACCGTCGCCATGAGCATGGCACTCGACACCCACAGCGTGGCGCTGAGGCCGCCGGTCATGTAGAGCCAGCCGGAGAGCAGGGTGCCGATCAGCCGGCCCATGGCGTTGGCCATGTAGTAGAAGCCCACGTCCAGCGAGACCCCGTCCGAGCGCGCCATGCGCACGATCAGGAAACTGTGCAGGCTGGAGTTCACCGCGAACACCGCGCCGAACAGCAACAGCCCGCCCAGCAGTACCACGTGCGGCAGCCACTCCAGACCTTGTACTTGAAGGCCGAGCGCGATCAATGCCGGTAGCGCCGCCAGCGCCGCGGCCCAGGCGATGGCGGCGCTGCGTCCCGCCGTACGCCCGGTGATGCGTGGCGCAACCGCCTGCACCGCCCCGTAGCCGATCACCCACAGCGCCAGGAAGCCGCCGACTCGCCAATGGTCCCAGCCGAACTGAGTGGCGAGGAACACCGGCAGCGCCACCACGAACCACACGTCGCGGGCGCCGAACAGGAACATGCGCGCCGCCGAGAGAATGTTGATCGCCCGGCTCTTGGAGAGAATCTCGCGGAACTTCGGCTTGGCCTTGGCGCGGCCCAGGTCGGCGTCGAGGCGGGCAAGCGAGAGGCCGAGCACGCCGGCGAGCATCAGCGCCATGGCCAATATCGCGCCCTGGAAGCCGATCAGCGTGAGCAGCAGCCCGCCGAGAAAGAAGCCCACCCCCTTGAGCGCATTCTTCGAGCCGGTGAGCAGCGCCACCCAGCGGTAGAGCGAGGTGTGCCCCTCGTCGCCCGCCGGCACCAGGCCCTTGATCGCGCTCTTGGCGCTCATCTTGTTGAGGTCCTTGGCGATGCCCGAGAGCGCCTGAGCCGCCATCACCCAGGGCACCGCGAGCCAGGCCGTGGGCACCAGCAGCATGGCCAGGGCGACGATCTGCAAGCCCAGCCCCAGGTTCATGGTGCGGTTGAGCCCCAGCCGTGCGCCCAGCCAGCCGCCCACCAGGTTGGTCACCACGCCGAAGAACTCGTAGAACAGAAACAGCAGCGCGACTTCCAGCGCCGAATAGCCAAGCTGGTGGAAGTAGAGCACAACCAGCATGCGCAGGGCGCCGTCGGTGAGCGTGAAGCCCCAGTAGTTGCCGGTTACCAGCAGGTACTGGCGAACCTCGCGGGGCAGGGCGGCGACGCGGGCGATCATTCCTTGTTGCTCTCCACCCCGGTGGCGTTCCCCACCTTGGCGGCCAGCTCCGCGGTGCGGCAGGCGTAGCCGTACTCATTGTCGTACCAGGCGTAGAGCTTCACCTGGGTGCCGGCCACCACCATGGTGGAGAGGGCGTCGACGATGGAGCTGCGCGGGTCGGAGCGGTAGTCGATGGAGACCAGCGGGCGCTCCTCGTAGCCGAGGATGCCGGCCAGTTCGCCCTCGGCGGCCTGCTTCAACAGCGCGTTGACCTCCTCGACCGTGGTCTCGCGCGCCACCTCGAACACCATGTCGGTGAGCGAGGCGTTGGCCAGCGGCACGCGCACGGCGTGGCCGTTGAGCTTGCCGGTCAGCTCCGGGAAGATCGCGGTGATCGCCTTGGCCGAGCCGGTGGTGGTGGGGATCAGGCTCATGCCGCAGGCCCGTGAGCGGCGCAGGTCAGGCTTTTGTGGAGAGCTGGGGGCGTCGAGGATCACCTGGGTGTTGGTGATGTCGTGAATGGTGGTCATCGAGCCGTGCCGGATGCCGAGCTGTTCGTGGATCACCTTGACCACCGGCGCCAGGCAGTTGGTGGTGCAGCTCGCCGCGGTGACGATGCGATGGCTGGCCGGATCGAAGAGGTGGTCGTTCACCCCCATCACCACGTTGAGTACGCCTTCTTCCTTCACCGGCGCGCTGACCACCACGCGCTTCACGCCCTGGTCCAGGTAGCCCTGGAGCTTGGCGCTGCTCTTCATCTTGCCCGAGCACTCGATCACCACGTCGCAGTCGGACCAGTCGGTGTCGGCGATCTCGCGATTGGTGCTGAAGGCGATGCGCTTGCCGGCCACTTCGATGGCGTCCTCGGTAGACGTGATATCATCGCCGCCGCCGCTCCATTGGCCGTGTACCGAGTCGAACTGCAGCAGGTGGGCGAAGGTGGCGGCGTCGCCGCCCGGGTCGTTGATGCGCACGAACTCGAGGTCCGGGTTGGTCCAGCCGGCGCGCAGCGCCAGGCGACCGATGCGACCGAAACCGTTGATGCCGATGCGTAGGGTCATGTCGGGGCTCTCGTGTCTGTAGAGAAAGTCGTGAGTGAACGTCGGTGGCGAAACATATGGCAAATCGTATATGAAGCGAGATGACAATTCGATGACGCCCGGCGGCGAACTGCCCATCGATGCCCAGCTGCCGGCGATCCGCCAGGCGCTGGCCGCGCATTCCCGCGTGCTGCTGGTCGCCGAGCCCGGGGCGGGCAAGACCACCCGGGTCCCGCTGGCGCTGCTGAACGAGGCCTGGTGCCTGGGCGAACGCGGCGCAGGCCGCCTGCTGCTGCTGGAGCCGCGGCGGGTGGCCGCCCGCCTGGCCGCCGGCTTCATGGCGGAAAGCCTGGGCGAAAGAGTCGGCGAGACCGTGGGCTACCGCATGCGCGGCGAGAGCCGGGTGGGGCCCAACACGCGGCTCGAGGTGGTCACCCAGGGGGTGCTGACGCGAATGCTGCAGGACGACCCGCTGCTCGAAGGGGTGAGCGGCATCGTCTTCGATGAGTTTCACGAGCGCAGCCTGGAGGCCGACCTGGGGCTGGCCCTGGCGCTGGATGCCCAGTCGGTGCGTGACGATATGCGGTTGCTGGTGATGTCGGCCACCCTCGACGTCGAGGCCCTGCTCGGCGTGCTCGGCGAAGCCACGCCGCTGCTCGAAAGCCAGGGGCGAAGCTTCCCGGTGGAGACCCGCTATCGTCCACACAATGCGAGAGATGATGCCGCAAGCCAGCAGGCCAAGGCGATAGGGGAAGCGTTGGCTCTGAGCGAGGGCGACGCCCTGGTATTCCTGCCCGGGGTGGCCGAAATCCGCCGCCTGGCGCGGGAGCTGGCGAGCCGCCAGCCCGAACTGGCGGTGCGCGAGCTGCACGGGCGGCTGCCTCTTGAAGAGCAGCGCCGCGCCCTGAAGCCCGAACCTGACGGCCGGCGTCGCGTGGTGCTCTCCACCGCCATCGCCGAATCCAGCGTCACCGTGGATGGCGTACGCATCGTCATCGATGCCGGTCAGGAGCGGGTGCCGGTGTTCCAGCCGCGCAGCGGGCTCAGCCGGCTGGAGACCCGTCGCGTCAACCGTGCCAGCGCCGACCAGCGTCGCGGTCGTGCAGGGCGCCAGGGGCCGGGGCTTTGCCTGCGGCTGTGGGCTGAGGAGCAGCCGCTGCCGGCCCACGGCGAGCCGGAAATGCTGCAGGCCGATCTCGCTCCGCTGGCCTTCGAGCTGGCTCGCTGGGGCATCGTCGACCCGGCCGGGCTGGCCTGGATCACGCCGCCGCCCGCCGGGGCGCTGGCCGCGGGGCGGCGTCTGCTGCAGCGACTCGGCCTGATGGACGAAGGCTTCCTGCTCACCGAGCTGGGCCGTGCTTGCGTGCGCTGGCCCACCCATCCGCGTCTGGCGGCGATGTTGGCGCGTGCCGGCGAACTCGACGCTGTGCCGCTGGCCTGTGCCCTGGTAGCGACGCTGGAGGGGCGTGATCTCGACGGCGAACAGGACCTGGAGCGCACGCTTCAGGCTCGCCTGGCGCAGTCCGCCGCTCACCGTCAATGGCAGCGCGAGGCTCAGCGCCTGGCCCGGATTGGCGGCGTGGGCCTGGAGGTTTCGAGCTTGGCCCCGCTGGGGGAGCTGCTGGCGCTGGCCTATCCGGACCGGGTGGCGCAGAGACTCCAGCAGGAGGCCGGACCGGGTCGCTTCCGCCTGGCATCCGGGGGCCTCGCGACTTTGCCCGAGCGCCATCCGCTGGCTCATGCCGAGCTGTTGGTGGCCGCCGATCTCGACGGCCAGGCCAGCGGCGCGCGAATCTTTCGTGGCGTGGCCATCGAGCGGGTGCGGCTCGAGGCGCTGTTTCCCGAAACGCGAGAGTGGCGGGCGAGCCTGGAGTGGTCGGAGGAGCAGGGGCGCCTTATCGGCGAGCAGGTACGCGGCCTGGGGGCGGTGGTGCTCGAGCGCAAAGCGCTTTCGTCGCTGCCGCCGGAGGCGGTGCGCCAGGCCCTGCTCGACGCCCTGCGCCGGCGCGGCGAGCTGCCCTTCGACGACAGCGCCGAGCAGTTGCGCGGCAGGGTAGCGCTGCTGCGCCAGGCGTTGGGCTCTCGGGGGGATCAAGACTGTGATGATGAGCAGGGTTGGCCCGACTGGTCGTTGCCGGCGCTGCTCGATGAACTCGAAGCCTGGCTGGGGCCGCACCTCGACGGCGTCAGAAGCCTCGACGCGGTGGCGCGCCTGCCGCTGGGTCGCTTTCTGCTCGACAGCCTCGACTGGTCGCTGCGCAGCCGGCTCGATGCGCTGGTGCCGGAGCGTCTCGAAGTGCCCAGCGGCTCGCAGATACGCCTCGACTACACGCCGTGCCTGGAGGGCCGGGCGCCGGTGCTGGCGGTGAAGCTGCAGGAAACCTTTGGCTGGCAGGCGTCGCCGCGAGTCGCCGAGGGGCGGGTGGCGGTGCTGTTGCACCTGCTCTCACCGGCGCGGCGCCCGCTACAGGTCACCGCGGATCTCGCCAGCTTCTGGGCCAACGGCTACCCCGAGGTGCGCCGCGAGATGCGCGGCCGCTACCCCAAGCACCCCTGGCCCGAAGACCCCACCACCGCCGAGGCCACCGCTCGCACCAAGCGGCGCTCATGAGCCGGCGCTGCCGCCTTCAACCGGGTAGCAGCGCTGCCATGCCCATGCCCAGCGACACGAACCCCAGTGCGATGCCGAAGGCGGGCCAGGGCTGAAGCCTGTTTTCGCTCCGCTTGAGCATCCAGGCCAGCCGTCGAAAGCCTCGCTCTCCCCGCTGTTTCAGTGCCTGGCGCCATGCAAGGCGTGCCCGCCCCAGCTGCGGCAGCCGAGGCTTGAGCAGAGCCGCCATGGCCGCCAGCCCAAGGGCGAGGGATGGCTCCAGCAAACCGGAGCGCAGGGTGGCGAACGGTGCTGCGACAAGCGGGGCGTACCACTGCCAGCCCCAGGCCACTAGCACCGGCAGGGCTGCCAGCGTGGCCCAGCCGAGCCACAGCCCGCCGGGTATGTGCAGCGTCTGCCGGCTGGGTGGCGAGCGCCATAGCAGCCACAGCAGGCGGAGCATCAACAGGCCGGTGGCGATGCCCGAGAGGGAGAGCAGCCAGCCAGCCCCGTCGGCTTCCGTCAGCGCGTTCCCCATGGCGGTCTTGACCAGCACGCCGCCCGTGGGCGGCACGCCCGCCAGCGCCAGAGCCGGCAGCAGCATGCCGAGCAGTACCCAGCGGTGCTCCCTGCCGTGCACCCGGTTGGCCATGCCCGCCCCAAGAAACAGGCTGGCCTTGGCCAGGGAGTGCGTTGTCGCCAGCAGCAGCAGGGCCGTCATGGCGATGGCCGGTGAGCTGCTGTAGAGCACCAGGCCCAGCAGAGCGGTGAGCAGCCCCATCTGGCTCACGCTCGACCACGCCAGCACGACCTTGGCGTGATCGTGAACGATGCCGCGCAGTGCCGCATAGAGGGCGGCGACCAACCCCACCATCACCATGACGGGGCCCCAGGCCACGGTGACATCGCTGAGCGGAAGCAGGCGCAGGGCACCCAGCACGCCGAGCTTGATCATCAGCCCTGAGAGGATGGCGCTGGCCATGGGCGGTGCGACCGGATGTGCCAGCGGCAGCCAGGTATGCATGCCGATGACACCGGCCTTTATGGCCAGGCCAAACGCCATGCAACCCAGGGCCAGGGGTGGCAGCTCGTGGTGAGTCAGGCTGGCGAAGCGCAGGTCGCCGCTGGCGTTGGCGATGAGGGCGAGGCCCGCCAGCATTGCCACTTCGGCCAACAGCAGCATGACCAGATAGCCCAAGCCGGCCAGGCGCGACGACTGATGCCCGTCGTGCTGAACCATGGCCCATCCCAGCAGGCTGAGCAGCGCGGCGCCGGTGTAGAAGGTCAGCAGGTCCGCGGCGAGCAGGGCGACCAGGTGAATCGCCGCTGCCGCTGCCAGCATGGCGAGCAGTCGGTTGGCGGCAGGGAAGGTGTCCCGCCAGCTGTAGGTAGCCCACAGCACCAGCGGCCAGATGCACAGCGCCGGCAGCAGGAAGGCCAGGCCGGTGGCATCCAGGGCGAGGCTGATAGTGAATTCCACGGGAAGCTGCGTAGACAGCGCCATGAAGGGACCCAGGCCCCAGGCCAGTCCGGCAAGCCCCAGTGCCAGCCAGGAGAGGCGTCGGGTGATGACGCCGTGAGTGGGGCGAGATGCGATAACGGCTGCCCGGCGCGGCTCGGGGCGCAGGCCCAGGTCGAACAGGCGCCACAGGCAGGCAGCGGTGAAGAAGGTGCCGAGCAGCACGACCGCAGCAATGAAGTAATGGTCCTGCGCCAGTGCCCCTTGCAGCAGCCACCACTTGCCGAAGAACCCGCCGGTCGGGGGAATGCCCAGCAGGCTGAGCCCGGCCAGCGCCATGGCCAGCCAGGCCAGCGGCAGGCGACCGGCATCGCCGGCCAGCCGGCTGAGGCGGTCGTGGCCGTGGGCGACGACGACGGCACCGGCGGCAAGGAACAGCGCGCCCTTGGCCAACCCATGTGCGAGCAGCAGCTGTAGGCCGCCCGGAAAGGCCGGGGCATGCGGTTCATCCGGGGTGAACCAGTTCATGTCGGCATCGAGCCCGAGCAGCAGCAGTGCGTAGCCGCTGTGGCAGAGCGTGGACCAGGCGATCAGGAGCTTGAGTCGGGTCTGCAGCGCGGCCTGAACACCGCCCCAGCCCAGTGCCACCATTCCGATCACAACCAGCCAATCGAGCTGGGCGCTGTTGAGATTGGCCAGCGGGGCCAGCCACAGGCGCCAGAGCACGAACAGGGTCACCCCTACCACCACGGCCGAGAGCATGGCGCTGACCGGCGCCTGGGCCTTGGAGTGGGCGGCCGGCAGCCAGGTGTGCAGCGGCACCACAGCGGCCTTGATCAGCAGTCCCAGGGTAAGCAGAGTGGCCGCCAGGCGCATGGTGGCGTCATCCTCGAGCGCATCGACCAGCAGGCCGAGGTCGAGCCGGCCGGTCTGGCCGTAGATCAGTGCCGTTCCCAGCAGGTAAAGCAGCGAAGCCAGCAGCGAGGCCATCAGATAACGCAGGGCGGCCTCGCCGAAGCGGTCATAGGGAGAGCGGGCCACCAGGCCGACGCCGGCCAGGGTGACGAGCTCCAGCGTCACGTAGAGATTGAACAGATCCTGGGACAGCAGCAGGGCGTTGAGGCCGGCCCACATCATCCACCACAGCGGCCATAGATGCCGGTCGGCGGATGTCGACGGGTCCAGCAGCAGGGCCAGGCTGGCAGCACCCGCCACGACGGCCGTCATGATCAGCATCGTGAGAGCGGGGAAATCGAGATGCCAGGCGATGCCCAGCGGTGGCGGCCAGTTGCCTAGGGCGATGCCGATCGACTCCCCGCCCAGCGTCGCCGGCAAGGAGAGTACGAGACTCATCAGCATGACGGGCAGCCCCAGCGCCACCTGACGCCCGGGGGAGAGGGCGCCGAGAAATGCCGCGATCGAGAGGCCGAGCGGCAGGAAGATCATCGCTGGGAGCGTCCAGGCGGCAAGCCCCGATGCCGTCATTGCGACTCCTCATGACGACGTTCGTGGGCGCGGATCGTCAAGCCCAGTGCGGCGGCCGTCGTGCTTACCGCCACCACGATGCCCGTCAGCACCATCACATGGGGGACCGGATCGATCCCCGCCTCGGTACGAGCCAGGGTGACCAACAGCAGAAAGGTGGCGCTGGCCAGCACATTGAGCGCCACGATACGGCGCACCAGGTCGTCAGTGCGAAACAGGCCGATGAGGGCCATGCCGCAGAGCAGGGCAGACACGACAGCGTAGAAGAGACTCATCGGCCGGGCTCCCCGTACAGGTAGAGGGCCATCAGCATCAGCGCAATCGAGAGCGCCGTGGCGACTTCCACCGCCAGGATCGCCGGCTTGGCCAGCGCCTGGGGAATCGCCAGAAAGGTCCCGGTCAACAGCAGGCCGCCCAGGCCGACGGCGAGGAAGAGCGCCAGCCCGGCGACCAGCAGCAAGCGCAGCAGAGGCTTGAAGCGGGGCTGCTGCATCCAGCCGATACGCTCTACCAGCAGCAGTAGAATGCCGCCGGCCCCCAGCACCGCGCCGGCGGGAAAGGCGCCACCCGGCGCATGGGCGCCGCGCCACAGCAGATAGGTGGGAACGAGCAGGAACAGCGGATGCAGCAGGCGCGACAGGGCGGGCAGACCGGGCAGGGCGGTCGCCGGGGCGAAGGGGCGCAGCGCCGGACCCAGTGACCAGACCAGCATCACGGCACCCAGCATCACCGCCACTTCGAGCAGCGTATCCAGCGCGCGGATGTTGAGCAGTACGGCGGTCACGGCATGGCTGACGCCGGTGGCCTCCAGCTCGGTCGTCACCTCAGCGGCCAGGCCGGGGCGCGGCAGGCGTTGAACGCCCCAGGCCAGCCAGCCCGCGCCGATGCACGCGGCGAAGACGGCCGGATAGCGCCAGTAGCGGTGCCAGCGCTGCGGATGGGAGCCGGTAGCGGCCCCGCTGGGCAGTCGGCCTAGCGCCGTGAGCAGCAGTGCGCCGGTCACTCCGGCGCCGATGGCGGCTTCCGCCAAGGCGATGTCCGGCGCCTCGAGGCGCACCCAGACCAGCGCCATGAGCAGGTTGAAGGCCATCAAGTGGACCACGGCGGCAAAGCGGCGGGTCAGAAACAGTGCCTGCCAGCCGAGCCAGATCAGGCCGGCGGCGAGCAGCAGATCGAAGCCCAGGGTCAGCGCCGTCATTCCTGCGGCTCCTGTTGCGCCTCCCGGCTTGCGCCTGTGCGGTTCTGCCAGGGACGAATGCCGCAGGCAGCTGCCGTCGATGCCACCAGCGTGGCGCCGATGCCCGAAGCCAGCAGCACCAGTAGCCATATCAGCATGATCTTGGCCGCCTCGGCCAGGCCGTCGGCCTGCAGCGCCAGGCCGGAACAGAGCAACCCGAGCCCCAGGTTATCGGCCTTGGTCAGGGCGTGCAGTCGGGTGAAGACATCAGGAAAGCGGATGAAGCCCAGGCTGCCCGTGACGAAGAACAGCGCGCCGGCGACCACCAGCAAATGGCTGACCACTTCGAGCCACTCAGTCATGCCTGGCCTCCTCGCGTGCCTGACCGTCCTCTCTCAGCAGCGTCCAGGTGCGGGTGACGAAATTGGCCATGGCCACCGCGGCAAGCAGGGCGAACAGCAGCGCAACGTCGACGAGGGCCGGCAGCTCGACCAGCGCGCTCAGTATCAGCAGCACTGCCACGGTGGTAGTCGTCATCAGCTCTGCGGCCACCATGCGGTCGGCGCTGGTCGGCCCTTGCCAGATGCGCCAGGCAGCGACACCGGCATTGGCCAGCAGCAGGACGGCGGCGAACAGATAGATCGGCGTCATGGGGAGCCCTCGTTGCGAAGATGGCGGCCACCGAAAAGCGCATCGATTTGCCCCTCCAGGCGTTGCAGCCTCTCGGCGATACCGTCCCGATAGTGCAGCACGTGCACCTGGAGACGGTCGCTGTCGATACGAACGGTGAGGGTGCCGGGCAGCAGATTGATCAAGGTCGCCATGAACAAGCGGCCGGAGGCGTCGTCCAGCCGCTGCCAACGATGCTCGATGACTCGTGTGTCGAGCTGCATGCGCGGACGACAGGCGAGCCAGGCCACCTCGATACCGCCGCGCAGGCCGAGCCACAGGGCCAGCGGCAGCAGGCGCAACCAGGCCACTGGCCGCAGCGGCAGATCGGGAATCGGCATCACCAGGGCGGTGATGATGATGGCCGGCACTCCCCAGCGCCAGCTCTCCGCTTCGCCGCCGCCGAGAATCCACCACAGCAAGGCGAGCAGGGCCAGACGACCGGCCCAGCCGCGCCAGTCGCCGAACCTAGTTGGCAGAAGTCGTCGCCTCGTCATGTCGGCCCGAGTGGGTGGCATCCGATCCCTCACGCTTGCGCAGGATGAACTTCTCCAGCTCCACGACCAGGTACAGCACCACGCTGCCGGCCAGGATCACCAGCCAGTGAATCGGTGACAGCGCGGCGCTGCCGAATACCGTCTGCATGAAGGGGATGTAGGTCCAACCCAACTGCAGCAGTACCACCAGGCCGATGGCGATCCATACCGGGCGGCTGCCGAAGATGCCGTGCAGAGAGAGTGTGCTGTTGACCAGAAAGCGGCTGTTGATCAGGTAGGCCGCACTGCTCATGACCAGCATGTTGACGGCGCCGGAGCGCGCCAGCTCCTCGCTGCCGCCCTGGACCTGCAGGATCCAGCTGAACATGCCGAATACGCCGATCAGCAGCAGAATCGAGACGAACACCACCCGCCACAGCAGGAACAGGTCGAGCAGGGCCGCGGATGGATCGCGGGGCTCGCGCTGCATGATGTCCTCTTCGGCCTTCTCGAAGGCCAGTGCCAGGCCCAGGGTGACCGCCACCACCATGTTGACCCAGAGCGCCTGCAGCGGGGTGACCGGCAGCAGGGTGCCGGCCAGCACGGCCAGCATGATGGCCAGGCCCTGACCGCCGTTGGTGGGCAGAATGAAGGTCACGGTCTTGCGGATGTTGTCGTAGACCTTGCGCCCCTCCTCGATGGCGCCGACGATGGTGGCGAAGTTGTCGTCGGCCAGCACCATCTCGGCGGCCTCCTTGGCCGCCTCGGTACCCTGAATGCCCATGGCGACTCCGACGTCGGCCCGCTTGAGGGCGGGCCCGTCGTTGACCCCGTCGCCGGTCATGGCACAGATTCCACCTTTGGCCTGCATCGCCTTCACCAGACGCAGCTTGTGCTCCGGCGCCGCGCGGGCGAAGACGTCGATCTCGAGAATGCACTCTTCGAGCTGCTCGTCGGACATCTCCTCGATCTCGCGTCCGGTCAGGGCGCGGTCGGTGTGGGCGAAGCCGAGCTGTTCGGCGATGGCCTTGGCGGTCACGCCGTGGTCACCGGTGACCATCACCGGACGGATGCCCGCCTCGAGGCACTGCTTGACGGCCTCGATGGCGGCCTCCCGCGGCGGGTCGAGCAGCCCGACCAGGCCCAGCAACACCAGGCCCTGCTCGGCGTCCTCGTCGCTGAGCTCGCCGGAGATGTCGTCGGCCTCCTTTTCCGCCAGTGCCAGCACACGCAGGCCGCGGGAGGAGAGGTCGTGGATGCGCTCTTCCCACTCCTGCTGATCCAGCTCGCTGTCGCCGTCGGCGCCACGTACCTTGTGGCACATCTCCAACAGTCGGTCCGGGGCGCCCTTGACCAGCAGGCGCTTGCCCTCCAGCTCGTTGAGGGTGGCCATGTACTTGCGCTCGGACTCGAAGGGGATGGCATCCTGGCGCGGGTGCTCGTCACGCATTTCGCCGGTGTCGAAGCCGCCCTTGGCGCCGGCCACCACCAGGGCACCCTCGGTGGGGTCGCCGTGGATCGTCCAGCGCTCGTCCTCTTCGGCAAGTTCGGAATCGTTGCACAGCACGCCGACCTTGAGGAAGTGCGCCAGCGCCGGGTAGTCGTCCAGCGAGATCTCCTCGCCGTACTCGTCGCTCTCTTTCTCTTCGGGGGCGGCGTGCAGCTTGCCTTCCGGGGCGAAGCCGATGCCCGAAAGGCGGAACTCGCCCTCGGGGAGCCAGATCGCCTGGGCGGTCATCTCGTTGCGGGTCAGGGTGCCGGTCTTGTCGGAGAAGATGGTGGAGATGGAGCCCAGGGTCTCGACCGCTGGCAGGCGGCGAATGATGGCGTTGCGCTTGGCCATCACCTGCACGCCCAACGCCAGGGTAATGGTGACGATGGCCGGCAGGCCCTCGGGAATGGCGGCCACGGCCAGGCCCACCGCCGCCATGAACATGGCGCTGATGGGCTCACCGTGGAGGACCACGCCGATGGCGGCGGTGAGGGCGGCGGCGCCCAGGATGAAGATCGCCAGTACGCGGCCGGCGCGGTCGAGTTGCTGCAGTAGCGGCGTCTTTAGCTGCTCGACGCCGCGCAGCATCTCCGAGATACGGCCGATCTCGGTGCGGGTGCCGGTTTCCACCACCACGCCCTGAGCGGTGCCCTGAACCACGATGGTGCTGGCATAGATCATGGCGCTGCGGTCGCCCAGCTCGGCGTCCTCCTCGACGGCGTCGGTCTGCTTGTCCACTGGGGTGGACTCACCGGTGAGGGCGGCCTCCTCCGTGCGCAGGCGTTTGGCCTCGAGCAGGCGCAGATCGGCGGGCACGCGATCGCCGCTCTCCAGCATGACGATGTCGCCAGGCACCAGATCCTCGGCGTCGATGGTCTTGCGCTTGCCACCGCGCAGCACCGACGCCTGTGGCGAGAGCATGTTGCGTATGCTTTCCAGGGCCTGTTCGGCCTTGCCCTCCTGAATGAAGCCGATCAGCGCGATGATGATCACCACCCCGACGATGGCCGCGGCGTCCAGCATGTGGCCGAGGGCCAGGCTCGCCACCGCCGCCACCAGCAGGATGATCATCAGGATGTTGTTGAACTGTTCGAGCAGACGCCGCCACCAGGGCCGCCCCTCCTCCTGCTTGAGCTGATTGGGACCATAGCGCTCGAGGCGTGACTTGGCTTCGTCATCGCTCAGGCCGTCGCGGTTGCCGTCGACCTTCTCCAGGGCTTCATCGGGGGGCAAGGCATGCCAGGCGGTGCGGGACTCGTCTTGGCGTTCGGGCATTTCCATATCTCCGAAGGCGGTGTGAATTAGCTCAGATGTAACATAGGCGCTGTCGCTGTGCCGTGACCCAGCGCAAGTTACGTGTCCCAACTCCTTGTCGGGCTGGTGTAGAGATACTGACACAAGCCGCCGTTGGGTCCGCGGCGATGCAGCGGTGACGGTGTGTACAGGCTGCCTCCAGTGTAGGACAGCAGCCGGCGAGCGAAACCGTCGCTCTGTTTCGGCGGGTATCCGCATGGTGGTACTCGGCAACGCCAGCGCTGCCTGGGCTAGAATGGCGGCTCAACGGAACGGAGAACCGATGACTTCGACGATCTCGCGCTGCCCCTGCGGCAGCGGACTGCCGCTCGACGCCTGCTGCGGCCGCTTTCATGCGGGTGAGGCGGCGCCGAGCCCCGAGGCGCTGATGCGCTCCCGCTTCAGTGCCTTCGCCCTGGGGCTCGACGCTTACCTGCTGGCGACCTGGCACGCCAGCACTCGCCCGGCGGACCTGAACCAGGACGAGGCCACCAGCTGGATACGGCTCGAGGTGCTCGATCACGGCGCGGCGGGCGAGCGTGGGCATGTGCATTTTCGCGCCACCTTCCGCGAAGACAGGCGCTGGGGCGTGCTGGAGGAGAACTCGCGCTTCGTGCACGAGGCGGGCCGCTGGTTCTATGTCGACGGCGAGCCCAGCCTGGAGCGCCTCAAGCCCGGCCGCAACGACCCTTGCCCCTGCGGCAGCGGGCGCAAGTTCAAGAGCTGCTGCGGGCTGGGCTGAGCGTCAGCAAAAGCCCTGTCACAGCACCATGGCGGCCAGCCAGCCGAAGGCGATCAGCGGCACGTTGTAGTGCAGGAAGGTCGGCACCACGGTATCCCAGATATGGTCGTGCTGGCCGTCGGCGTTGAGCCCGGCGGTGGGGCCCAGGGTCGAGTCGGAGGCCGGTGAGCCGGCATCGCCCAGCGCCGCGGCGGTACCCACCAGAGCCACGGTGGCCATGGGCGAGAAGCCGAAGCTGAGTGCCAGCGGCACGTAGAGCGAGGCGATGATCGGCACGGTGGAGAACGACGAGCCGATGCCCATGGTGATGAACAGACCGACCAGCAGCATGATCAGCGCCGCCAGGCCCTTGTTGTCGCCGATCAGCTCCGCCGAGCCCGCCACCAGCGCGGGCACCTCGCCGGTGGCCTGCATCACCCCGGCGAAGCCCGCCGCGCTGATCATGATGAAGCCCACCAGCGCCATCATGCGCATGCCTTCGGTGAAGATGTCGTCCTGTTCGTGCCAGCGGAACACGCCGCTGACCGAGAGCAGGGCGAAACCGAACAGCCCGCCCAGCACCATCGAACCCGAGAGCAGTTGGATCGCCACGGTGCCCACCAGTGCGGCGCCGAGCACCGCCATCTGCCATGGCGCCAGGTGCTTGGCCGCCTCTGCGGGTGTCTCGTCGCCGTGAGCCAGGTCGCGGTCCTCGTAGTGGCGCGGCCTGCGGTAGCTGAACAGCACGGCGACGGCGAGCCCCAGCGCCATGCCGCCGATGGGCATCAGCATGGCCATGGGCACCATGCCGCGAGTGACCTCCAGGCCCAGCTCGGCGCCGCTCTCGTTGAGGTTGGCCAGCAGGATGTCGTTAAGGAAGATCGCGCCGAAGCCCACCGGCAGCAGCATGTAGGGCGCGGTGATGCCGAAGGTGATGACGCAGGCCGCCACGCGACGATCCAGGCGCAGGTGGTTCATCAGCTTGAGCAGCGGCGGCACCAGCACCGGGATGAAGGCGATGTGCACCGGGATCAGGTTCTGCGAGCTCACCGCCGCGGCGAGCAGGGCGCCGATCAGGGTGAAGGCGACCCAGCGGCGGCTCGACGGCTGGTCGTCCAGGTGCAGGCCGCGAATCGCTCGCTCGGCCAGCAGCTCGGTAACGCCCGAACGCGACAGGGCCACGGCGAAGGCACCCAGCACGGCGTAGGAGAGCGCGATGGTGGCACCGTTGCCGAGCCCCTGGTTGAAGGCGTCCATGATGTCGCCGATGGGCATGCCGGCGACCAGGCCACCGACCAGGCTGGCGGCGATCAGGGCGAAGACGACGGAGACGCGGGCGAGACTGAGGGTGACCATGACCAGGATGGCCAGAACGATGGCATTCATGACGGCTCTCGAGCTGGAGGATCGGACCGAAGCGAAACGGATGGGCGAAAGAAAACCCCGGCTTGGCAGGCCGGGGCAGCGTATCTTACCTCAATGGGGCGGCCGGGTCAGTGGCTGGGCAGCAGCTCCACCGGCACCAACGCATTGAGCACCCGCGAAGTGAGCAGGCGGGTGGCGCTCTCGATGTCGGGGGCGAAGAAGCGGTCGCGGTCGTAGTAGTCGACCTGGCCGCGCAGTGCCTTCCTGGCCTGCTCCAGGCGTGGCGTGCTGGTCAGGCGATGGCCGCTGCCGTCGACGCGGAAATCGAGCCCTTGGCAGGCCGCCAGCCACTCGATGGCCAGGATGCCGCGCACGTTGTCGGCCATCTCCCACAGCCGCTTGCCGGCGGCCGGCGCCATGGAGACGTGATCTTCCTGGTTGGCCGAGGTGGGCAGGCTGTCGACGCTGTGCGGATGGGCCAGGGCCTTGTTCTCGCTGGCCAGTGCCGCGGCCGTGACCTGGGCGATCATGAAGCCGGAGTTGACCCCGCCGTTCTCCACCAGGAACGGCGGCAGCTGCGACATGTGGGTGTCCATCATCAGCGAGACGCGACGCTCGGTCAGCGAACCTATCTCGGCGATGGCCAGGGCCAGGTTGTCGGCGGCCATGGCCACCGGCTCGGCGTGGAAGTTGCCGCCGGAGAGAATGTCGCCTTCGTCGCTGAACACCAGCGGGTTGTCGGAGACCGCGTTGACCTCCACCGCCAGCACCTCGGCGGCCTGGCGGATCTGGGTCAGCACGGCACCCATCACCTGGGGCTGGCAGCGCAGCGAGTAGGGGTCCTGCACCTTGTCGCAGTGGGCGTGGGAGTCGCTGATCTCGCTGCGCTCACCGAGCAGATTACGGTAGGCGGCAGCGGCATCGATCTGTCCCCGCTGGCCGCGGGCATCGTGAATGCGGGCATCGAAGGGCGAGCGCGAGCTGAGTGTGGCTTCCACCGTCAGCGCGCCGCAGACCGTGGCGGCGGCGAACAGGTCTTCGGCCTCGAACAGCCCTTTCAGGGCGTAGGCGGTGGAGACCTGGGTGCCGTTGAGCAGCGCCAGGCCCTCCTTGGGGGCGAGCCGCAGCGGCTGGAGTCCGGCGATCTCGAGGGCCTGACGGGCCGGGATCCACTCGCCGCGATGGCGTGCCTTGCCTTCGCCGAGCAGCACCACGCTCATGTGAGCGAGCGGCGCAAGATCACCGGAGGCGCCGACGGAGCCCTTGAGCGGAATGTGCGGGTAGACCTCGGCGTTGACCAGGGCGAGCAGGGCATCGAGCACTTCGCGGCGGATGCCGGAGAAGCCGCGCGCCAGGCTGTTGACCTTGAGCACCATGATCAGGCGCACCAAGGCGTCTTCCATGGGCTCGCCCACGCCGGTGGCATGGGACAGCACCAGCGAGCGCTGCAGCTCTTCCAGGTTGTCGTGATCAATTCGGGTCTGGGCCAGCAAGCCGAAACCGGTGTTGATGCCGTAGACGGTGCGATCCTCGGCGACGACGCGATTGACGCAATCGACGCCGCGCTGGATGGCGGCGTCGGCGCTGTCGGGCAGCGTCACGCGCAGCGGCGCCTCGAACACCTGGCGCGCCTGCGCCAGGGTCATCTTGCCGGGTTGAATGTCGAGATGGGTCATGAATGGCTCCTTTACTTGTCGAGCATCGGCAGATCCAACCCATTCTCCCGGGCGCACTGCTTGGCGATATCGTACCCGGCATCGGCGTGGCGCATCACCCCGGTGCCGGGGTCGTTGCGCAGCACACGGCCGAGGCGGGCGTGGGCGTCGTCCGTGCCGTCGGCGACGATCACCACCCCGGCGTGCTGGGAGAAGCCCATGCCCACGCCGCCGCCGTGATGCAGCGAGACCCAGGTGGCGCCGCCGGCGGTGTTGAGCAGGGCGTTGAGCAGCGGCCAGTCGGAAACGGCGTCGGAGCCGTCCATCATGGCCTCGGTCTCACGGTTGGGGCTGGCCACCGAGCCGGAGTCCAGGTGGTCGCGGCCGATGACCACGGGGGCCTTGAGCTCGCCGTTCTTGACCATCTCGTTGAAGGCCTGGCCGAGGCGGGCGCGGTCCTTGAGGCCGACCCAGCAGATGCGCGCCGGCAGCCCCTGGAAGCTGATGCGCTCGCGGGCCATGTCGAGCCAGCGGTGCAGGTGCGGGTCGTCGGGGATCAGTTCCTTGACCTTCTGATCGGTCTTGTAGATGTCTTCCGGATCGCCGGAGAGCGCGGCCCAGCGGAACGGGCCGATGCCCTGGCAGAACAGCGGACGAATGTAGGCCGGGACGAAGCCGGGGAAGTCGAAGGCGTTGGCCACGCCCTCTTCCTTGGCCATCTGGCGGATGTTGTTGCCGTAGTCGAAGGTGGGCACGCCCATCTGCTGGAAGTCGAGCATGGCCTGCACGTGCACCGCCATGGACTGCTTGGCGGCCTTGACCACCGCTTCGGGCTCGCGCTTGCCGCGGGCCACGTACTCGTCCCAACTCCAGCCCGACGGCAGGTAGCCGTGCAGCGGGTCGTGGGCGCTGGTCTGGTCGGTGACCATGTCCGGCCGTACGCCGCGCTTGACCAGTTCCGGCAGCACGTCGGCGGCGTTGGCGCACAGGCCGATGGAGACCGCCTTGCCCTCGGCGGTGTAGCGCTCGAGGCGCGCCAGGGCGTCGTCGAGGTCATCGGCCTGCTCGTCCAGGTAGCGGGTGCGCAGGCGGAAGTCGATGCGCGACTGCTGGCATTCGATGTTCAGCGAGCTGGCGCCGGCCAGGCTTGCCGCCAGCGGCTGGGCGCCGCCCATGCCGCCGAGCCCGGCGGTGAGGATCCAGCGGCCGGTGAGGTCGCCGCCGTAGTGCTGGCGCCCGGCCTCGACGAAGGTTTCATAGGTGCCTTGGACGATGCCCTGTGAGCCGATGTAGATCCACGAGCCGGCGGTCATCTGGCCGTACATCATCAGGCCCTTGCGGTCGAGCTCGTTGAAGTGCTCCCAGTTGGCCCAGGCCGGCACCAGGTTGGAGTTGGCCAGCAGCACCCGCGGGGCGTCCTTGTGGGTCTCGAACACGCCCACCGGCTTGCCCGACTGGATCAGCAGGGTCTGGTTGTCCTCCAGGCGCTTGAGGGTCGCGACGATGGTGTCGTAGCACTGCCAGTCGCGGGCGGCGCGGCCGATGCCGCCGTAGACCACCAGGTCCTCGGGGCGCTCGGCCACGTCGGGGTGGAGGTTGTTCATCAGCATGCGCATGGGCGCTTCGGTGAGCCAGCTCTTGCAGCTCAGTTCGGCGCCGGTGGGCGCGGCGATATGGCGGCTGGCGTCGTGGCGGGGATCGGCAGGCGTGGTATGGCTGTTCATCGTCGTGTTCTCTCTGGTGTTGCTAATCGTTGTGGGTCGGTTCAGGTATCCAGCGTCAGCCGGTGAATCAGGCGTGCCGCGGCCTTGGCGGTGCGGCCGTCGATATCGAAGCTCGGGTTGAGCTCGGCGACATCGGCCAGGCGCAGCTTGCCGCTGTCGCGGACGGCCTCGAGCAGCGGTTCGATCAGCGCCAGGGGCACGCCGCGGGTGGCGGGGCCGCTCACACCCGGTGCCTCGGCCGCCGGCAGCACGTCGAGATCGATGCTGAGGTAGAGGTGGTCGCAGCGCGCCATGAAGCGCTGCAGTTCGCGCACGATGGCGTCGAGGCGCAGGGCATCGATCTCGTGGTCCTCGCGCACCAACACGTTCAACTCTCTGGCCCGGGTGAACAGGGCGCGGGTATTGCTGGCCCGGCTCACGCCCAGGCAGGCGTAGCGGAACGGCCAGTCGCGGGCGTGGCACTCGGCGGCGATCTGGGCGAAGGGCGTGCCGGAGGAGCGCACGTGGGTCGGGTCGCGCAGATCGAAGTGGGCATCAAGGTTGACGATGCCGATACGCGGGCGGGCCTCTCCCTGCGCCCCGAAGTGACGCGCCAGGCCCGACCAGCTGCCGAAGGCCACTTCGTGGCCGCCACCCAGCACCAGCGGCAGGTGGCCGCGGGTGAGCAGGCTGGCGATGCGCTCTGCCAGGCGCTGCTGTGCCGCTTCCAGGTCGTCGTTGCCGTGGCAGCTGACGTCGCCGGAATCGAACATCGGGGCGCTGCGATGCCAGGCCAGCGGCGCCAGCGCGCGGCGAATGGCCCGCGGGCCTTCGGCGGCACCCACACGGCCCTGGTTGCGTGCCACGCCCGCATCGGAGGCAAAGCCGACCAGGGCGGCGCCAGGGGCGCTGTCCGGTCTCACCGGGGTGATCACCTGATGCCAGCGCAGGCTGTCGGGTTCCGGGTCTTCGCGGCCGGCCCACAGGGACATGTCGATGGATGGGTCGACCAGGTGCAGGTCAGTGCTGGGTTTGGTCATGGCTTGATTCTCCATGCAAGCTGCGTTGGCCCTGGAAGATGCGCTGGCGCAGGCGGCCAGGCTGTACGGCGTAGGCCAGCTCGGCGGGCGAGCCGATGTCCCACAGGCACAGGTCCGCCGGTGCGCCCGGGACGATGCGCCCCAGTTGCCGGGTGTGCAGGCCCAGCGCCCGGGCGCCGTGGGCGGTCATGCCGGCCAGGGCCTCGCGTGGCGTCAGACGGAACAGGGTGCAGGCGAAGTTCAGCATCAGCGTGGGCATGAACAGCGGCGAGCTGCCGGGGTTGGCGTCGGTGGCGATGGCCATGGGCACACCGGCTTCGCGTAGCGCGGCGATGGGTGGCAGCTGAGTCTCACGCAGGGTATGAAAGGCGCCGGGCAGTAGCACCGCGACGCTGCCGGCCTCGCGCAGGGCGGCCACACCAGCTTCGTCGAGGTATTCGATATGGTCGGCTGAGAGCGCGCCATGGCGGGCCGCCATGGCACTGCCGCCCAGGTTCGAGAGCTGCTCGGCATGGGCCTTGATCGGCAGGCCGTGGGCTTCGGCAGCCTCGAAGACGCGTTCGCACTGGGCCACCGAGAAGGCGATCTTCTCGCAGAATACGTCCACTGCATCGGCCAGCCCTTCGGCGGCCGCGGCGGGGATCATCTCGCGGCACACCAGGTCGATGTAGCCGTCGCTGTCTTCCCTGTACTCCGGCGGCAGGGCATGGGCGCCAAGCAGGGTGGTCATCACCCGCACCGGCAGCGTCTCGCCGAGGCGACGTGCCACGCGCAGCATCTTCAGTTCGTCATCCACGCTGAGGCCGTAGCCGGACTTGATCTCTACCGTTGTCACGCCTTCGCGCAACAGCGCTTCCAGCCGCGGCCTGGCCAGGCTGAACAGCTGCGCTTCGCTGGCTTCCCGGGTGGCGCGCACGGTGCTGAGGATGCCGCCGCCGCGGCGGGCGATCTCCTCGTAGCTGGCGCCCTCGAGACGGCGTTCGAATTCGTCGGCCCGTGAGCCGCCGAAGACCAGGTGGGTATGGCAGTCGACCAGACCGGGGGTCATTACGCCGCCCTGGCCGAGGGGTTGGCAGTCGGCGGTCTCGTTCGGGTCGAGCTCACGCATGGGCACGACACGCTCGATGGTGTCGCCCGCCACGATCACCGCCATCGGTTGGGGCAGGGTGTCGTGACCGTCGAAGAGCGTGACGTCATGCCAGACGAGGCGCTGTTTGGAGTTGGCAGGCATAGGGGCTCCTGATGGCTGACGATTCAATGTATATACATTTAAATCGTCATCGGCCGAAGGTCAAGGGCAAGCTGCGATTAGTTTGCTTTCGATTCCGGGCAGCCTGCTCAGAATGCTATCTAACTTGTTATTTGTACAAAGTATGTCTTCAGCCTTAGTGGTGAGGTTCGGTGTTGCAGCCCATTCCAGGTTTAGACTAAAGATGTAGGTGCTTTCGTCACCTAGTCATGGCGCCTTTGTCGAACGTATTGTATATACAATAAGGCGCCGCGCATCAATCACAAGACGAGGACGACACCCATGGCGATTCCGGACCCGGTCACCCGGGGCGTAAGCGGTTTCAATTGGCTCACCGTGGCCAAACTGTTCGTTCCCAGCGCGCTGGGGATTCTGATCTTTTTCATTCCCGTCACCCTGGGTGGCCGGAACACCATCCTGCTGGACCACATGGTGACCGCGGCGCGGGATCTGCTGGGCGGGGCTGCAGGTCTCTATGCGCTGACGCTGATCGTGGCGGGCGCGGCTTACCCGCTGTGGAAGGGCACCTGGCGGCGCAGCCTCACCGACCGCATCTTCACCGTGCTGAAGCTGGCCGGCGTCGCCGTGGCCATCATGGCGATGACCGGCTGGGGGCCGGGGCTGCTGCATGAGCCGGACATGCTGCCGTTCCTGTTCAACCGGCTGGTGATACCGGTAGGACTGATCGTGCCCATCGGCGCGGTGTTCCTGGCCCTGCTGATCAGCTACGGCCTGCTGGAGCTGATCGGCGTGCTGCTGCAGCCGGTCATGCGGCCCATCTGGCGCACGCCGGGGCGTAGTGCCATCGATGCCGTGGCCTCGTTCGTGGGCAGCTACTCCATCGGCTTGCTGATCACCAACCGCGTCTATCAGGCGGGGCAGTATTCGGCGCGGGAGGCGGCGATCATCGCCACCGGCTTCTCCACGGTGTCGGCCACCTTCATGATCATCGTGGCGCGCACGCTGGATCTGATGAGCGTGTGGAACCTCTATTTCTGGCTGACGCTGGCGATCACCTTTGCCGTCACTGCCGTTACCGTTCGCTTGCCGCCGCTGTCGCAGATGAACAATGAGCGCAGCGATGGCGAGCCCGAGGCGGTACCCGGCAAGCGGCTGAACACGGCATGGAAAGCCGGCCTGGAGGTGGCGGCTCAGGCGCCGGGGCTGCATCGCAGCGTGGCACTCAACGTACGCGAAGGTCTGCTGATGGCGATCAGCATCCTGCCGTCGATCATGTCGGTGGGGCTGCTGGGTCTGCTGGCTGCCAAGTACACGCCGCTGTTCGAGTGGCTGGGGCTGCTGTTCTATCCCTTCGTGGCGATCTGGGGGCTGGAGGATGGCATGGCGCTGGCTCAGGCTTCCGCCGCCGGGCTGGCCGAGATGTTCCTGCCGGCGCTGCTGATGGCCGAGGCCGAGTTCGTCGCTCGCTTTGCGGCCGGTGTGGTGTCGGTCTCGGCGGTGCTGTTCTTCTCCGCTTCCATTCCCTGCATCCTGGCCACGAGCATTCCGCTCTCGGTAGGGCGCATCGTGGTGGTGTGGTTCATCCGCGTGGCACTCAGCCTGATGCTGGCCGTGCCGGCAGGCTTCCTGGCCCAGGCGCTGAGCGGGGCCTGAGGTTTTCCACCGCGCAATAGCGCTTGCCACCGCTGAGCGAGGCCGGCTGCACCGGCCTTGCTCAGCGTCTTCGAGGCGTCACGATCCGGGCTCAGCTGGCGCGGCGAGAGAGCGCCGAGCGCAGTTTGTAGCGGTCGCCGGGATGGATCAGGCGGGCGTAGCTGATCAGATGCTCGCCCGACCAGGTGCGGCGTATCATGCTCAGGCAGGGCTGTGTGGCATCCATTTCGAGCCGTTCGGCGGTGGTGGCATCGACCTGCACCGCCTCGACCACGTGCTCCACGTCGGTGATCGGGCAGGCTGCCACCAGCACTTCGTTGGGGGTGTGGCGATGGAAGTCGGTTTCCAGATAGTCCGGCACCCAGCGCGGATTGACGAAGCGATCCTCGAGCTGGATCGGCACTCCATTCTCTCGGTGGACGATACGCGTGTGGAACACCCGCGTGCCCAGGCGCACGCCCAGTCGCAGCGCCACTTCGTCGTCGGCGGCGATGGCCTCGGCCAGCAGCACGTCGCACTCGTAACGGTGGCCGCGGCCACGAACCTCCTCGGCAATGTTGTGCACGTCGACCAGTGACGACTCCGCCTTGCGGTCGGTGACGAAGGTGCCGAGCCCGGGTTGGCGGGTCAGGTAGCCCTGCTGCACGAGGTCGCGGATCGCCTTGTTGGCGGTCATGCGGCTGACGCCGAAGTCACGCGCCAGCTGCTCTTCGGGGGGAATCTGATGGTGTGCCGGCCAGGTGCCGCTCCGTATCTTTTCCAGCAGATGCTGCTGAATCTGCAGATAGAGTGGAATCGTGCTGCCCATGCTGAGCTGAGTCCTTTCTGGCGAGGTAATTGTCTATACACGCAGTCTACCCGGATGTCGGGCCCAAGGCACCTGCCGGCAGATGGCCGCGAGAGCGCTGCCAGGCGGTCCGCTTGTGCCATAGAGCATGCGCCGTCAAAAGGAACTTGCCCAGAGAGGCGATTTGGACAACTTTAATAAAGGAAATACCCAACGGATCGGGTCAACTAAAGACGCCGTGATGTTTTAGGGAATAATTAATTAAGGAAGAACGTTACACACTGGAAGTGTGCCGCACAATTGAGTGTGGCCCCCAATCGCGCTGCGTCTCCCCTGACATTAATAATAGAGGAGGGCATGCCATGCAGCGCCTCTACTTCCTAACCCCTGATCTGGCTACTACCGTCAACGTCGCCCATGAGCTCACCGATCTGGGCCTGACCGACAAGGAAGTTCACGTCACTGGCCGTGACTGGCTGAAACTCAAGGAGCACGGCATCAACTGCGCCACGCTGCTGCAGACTTCGGACGTGGCACACGCCGCCGTGCGCGGCCTGCTGTTCGGCATTCCTCTGGGATGCGTGCTCGGGGTGGTGGTCTTTTACTTCCTGGGCGAAGGCTTCACCAACGCCGGCATAGCCACCACGATTATCGGCATGGGCATCTTTGGCGGTTTGTTCGGAATCTGGACCAGCACCATGGTCGGAGTGTCGGTACACGACGTGAAGGTCGACAAGTACGAAGATGAGATCGAACACGGGGCTTATCTGATGATGGTGGATGTCCCCAACGAGCGCGAGTCGATGATCTATTCGGCGATACATCGGCATCATCCCGAGGTCGTCATCGACAAGGTCACAGCGGAAGAGCGCCGGCATCATTGCGGGACCGGTATCTAGGCCTGCGCGTCGCCGTCGTCGTCGATCCTGTTATTTGCCAGGATCCTGCTCTTTGCCTGGAGGAAGGAGAGAGCCATGGCTATTGCGGTTGCGGTCATCGTGCTGGCAGTGGGGTCAGTGCTGTTCTTCTTCCTCAGTCCGTGGTATCTCACCCCGTTGGCTTCCAACTGGGGAACGATCGACGACACCATCACGATCACGCTCTGGGTGACCGGGGCGGTCTTCCTGGCCGTCAATCTGTTCCTGGCCTATGTGGTCGTCCGCTACCGGTTCAACAAGCGCCGGCGTTCACAGTACGACCCGGAGAACAAGTCACTCGAGCTATGGCTGACCGGGTTGACCACGCTGGGGATCGCCGGCCTGCTGGCGCCAGGGCTGCTGGTCTGGGGGGCCTTCGTTTCGCCGCCGGAAGAAGCCCACCAGGTCGAGGTGGTGGGGCAGCAATGGCACTGGAGCTTTCGCTTTCCGGGTGAGGATGGCCGCTTCGGTGCCGCTCACAATCGCTTCATCGGCGAGCGCAACCCTTTCGGCATGGTTGACGACCCCGCCGGCCAGGACGACATCCTGATCACGTCGCCGCATCTGGTGCTGCCGGTGGACCGGCCGGTCAAGATGGTGCTGCGCTCCAAGGACGTGCTGCACAACGTCAAGGTGGCCAACTTCCGGGCCAAGATGGACATGGTGCCGGGGCAGACCTCCTACTTCTGGTTCACTCCCACCGTGGTGGGTGAGTACGAGATCGTCTGCGCCCAGCTGTGTGGTATCGCCCATTTCGCCATGCGCGGGCGTATCGAAGTGGTCGATCAGGAGGTCTTCGACGCCTGGCTCGGCGAGCAGCCTACCTATGCCGACCTTGCCCAACTGGCACCGGGCGACCCGGAGGCGGGGGCCGAGCGCTATGCCACCTGCGCCGCCTGTCATGGCGCCGAGGGCCAGGGCAATCAGGCGCTCAACGCGCCGAAGCTTGCCGGGCTGGATGCCTGGTACCTCGAGCGCCAGCTCGGGCTGTTTCGCTCCGGTGCCCGCGGCAGTCACGAGGACGATACCTATGGCCAGCAGATGCGGCCATTCGCCACCATGCTGCCCGACCGTCAGGCAATCGCCGACGTATCGGCCTACATCGAGACTCTGCCCGACCAGCCCACCGAGGCCAGCCTTGCCGACGGCGATCCCGAACGGGGCGCGCGGCGCTATCGCACCTGCGCCAACTGCCATGGGCAACAGGGCGAGGGGATACGCGCCACCAATGGTCCACGCCTGGCGGGCCTGCCGGACTGGTATCTGGAGCGGCAGTTGCAGAACTTCCGTCACGGGGTGCGTGGGCGGCACCGCGATGACCCGTATGGCAACCAGATGATCGAGATGGCCCAGGTGCTGGTCGACGACCGAGCGGTACGCGACGTGGTGGCATATATCACGACCCTGCCGCAGCCCAGGGTGGACATGGCGGCGGTGAACACTGGCGGCGTGGAGGAGTGAGTCATGGCGGAACCTGGACATCACGGCGTGCCCCATGCCCAGGCGGGCGAGTTCGACAATGCGGAGCTGGTTCACCCCAAGACCTTCCTCGGCAAGTATGTGTGGAGCCAGGATGCCAAGGTGATCGCCATTCAGTACGGCATTACTGCCATTGCCATCGGGCTGGTGGCACTGGTGCTGTCGATCCTGATGCGCTTGCAACTGGGCTTTCCCAACACCTTTGCGCTGATCGATCCATCGAGTTATCTGCAGTACGTCACCATGCACGGCATGATCATGGTGGTCTATCTGCTCACCGCACTCTTCCTGGGCGCCTTCGGCAACTACCTGATCCCCTTGATGTGCGGTGCGCGGGACATGGCTTTTCCCTACCTCAACATGCTGAGCTACTGGTTCTACCTGGCGGCGGTGCTGATCCTGTTGGCCAGCTTCTTCGTGCCCGGCGGAGCCACGGGCGCGGGCTGGACGCTGTATCCGCCCCAGGCGATCAGTCCCGGCACCCCGGGGGTCGACGGCGGCATTCTGCTGATGCTAGCGTCGCTGGGGGTGTTCATCGCCGGCTTCACCATGGGCGGGCTCAACTACGTGGTCACGGTGCTGCAGGCGCGCACCCGCGGCATGACGCTGATGCGCCTGCCGTTGACCATCTGGGGCATCTTCATGGCCACGGTGATGGCGCTGCTGGCCTTTCCGGCGCTGCTGGTGGCGATCCTGATGATGCTCTGCGACATGCTGCTGGGCACCAGCTTCTTCATGCCCGAGATGCTCAACCTCGGCGAGCAGTCCACCCACGCCGGTGGCAGCCCCTTGCTCTATCAGCACCTGTTCTGGTTCTTCGGCCATCCTGAGGTCTACATCGTCGCGCTGCCGGCCTTCGGCATCGTCTCCGACATCCTCGCCACCCACGCGCGCAAGAACATCTTCGGCTACCGCATGATGGTGTGGGCGATCATCATCATCGGCGTGCTCAGCTTCGTGGTCTGGGCACATCACATGTTCATCAGCGGCATGAATCCCTACTTCGGCTTCCTGTTCGCCACCACCACGCTGATCATCGCGGTGCCCACGGCGATCAAGGTCTACAACTGGGTACTCACGCTGTGGCGCGGCAACATTCACATGACGGTGCCGATGCTGTTCGCCATCGGCTTCATCTTCACCTTCGTCAACGGTGGGCTCAGCGGGCTGTTCCTGGGCAACGTCACCGTCGACGTGCCGCTGGCGGATACTTACTTCGTGGTCGGCCATTTCCACATGGTGATGGCGGTGGCGCCGGTGCTGGTGGTGTTCGGCGCGATGTACCACTGGTACCCCAAGATCACCGGGCGCATGCTCGACGACACCCTGGGCAAGATCCACTTCTGGGTCACCTTCCTGGGTACCTACGCGATCTTCTATCCGATGCATTTCATGGGTTTTGCCGGCGTGCCGCGCCGTTACTACGGCTATGGCGAGACCGCCTACATTCCCGATTCGATCCAGACCCTCAATGCCTTCATGAGCGTGGCGGCAATCATCGTCGCGCTGGTTCAGCTGGTGTTCTTCTACAACCTGATACGCAGCTATTTCCGCGGCCGCGAAGCGGGGCCCAATCCCTGGCAGGCGACCACCCTCGAGTGGCAGACGGAGCACACCCCGCCACGTCACGGTAATTTCGGCGCCGAGCTGCCGGTGGTCTATCGCTGGGCCTACGATTACGGCGTGCCTGGCGCCAAGCACGACTTCATTCCCCAGAACATGCCTCCCGATGAGGTCGAGAAGGTCGACCCGATGAGCCAGGAAACCGCGCAAGGGAGGCTGCCGTCATGACCGTGACGCTGGTGTTCCTGGCCGTGATGATGGCGCTGTTCGGCGGCTGGCTGTTCAGTCATTCGATCAACGTGCGCCCTTGGGAGGCGCAGGGGGCCGGTGTGCAGCGCAGCCAACTGCCGCCGGCGTTGACCGCTCCGCGCGTCGGCCTGGCGGTGTTCCTGGCGGTGGCCACCTCGCTGTTCGCCTTGACCATCAGCGCCTACCTGATGCGGCAGGAGATGGGCCACGACTGGCGCCCGCTGACGGTGCCCGGCCTGCTGTGGTGGAACAGCGTCTGTCTGGTGCTCGGCAGCGTGGCGCTGCAGTCCGCCTGGCAGGCTGCACGTCGTGACAATGCAGCGCGACTGCGGCGGGACCTGCTGCTGGGCGGTGGTTTCACCATCGTGTTCATTCTGGGCCAGGCGCTGGCCTGGTGGCAGCTGCAGGCCAGGGGGATCTACCTGGCCGCCAACCCGGCCAACGCCTTCTTCTTCCTGCTTACGGCGCTGCACGTGCTGCACCTGCTGGGTGGGCTGTTCGCCTGGTCGCGCAGCCTGTTCCGCCTGCAGCGGGGGGCCACACCGCGGGAGATGCTGCCCAGCGTCGAACTGTGTGCGCTGTACTGGCATTTCCTGCTGCTGGTGTGGGGAATTCTCTTCGCGCTGCTGCTGACCACATGAGGACTGGATCATGGCCAATCCGCATCCCGGCAGTCCGCTGTCGCCAGAAGAGATAAGCCGTCCGACGCCTCAGGCGGGCATGTCCGGCCTGGTCAACGACTGGGCGGCGGAGCGCCGTGTGTTCGACATGCCCTGGGGCAAGACGATGATGTGGCTATTCATCCTCAGCGATGTGTTCATCTTCGCCTGTTTCCTGGTCGGCTACATGGTGTTGCGCATATCGACCGTGGAGCCCTGGCCGGATGCCAGCGAAGTGTTCGCCCTCACCGTGGGCGGCCAGTCGATCCCGCTGCTGCTTATCGCCATCATGACCTTCATCCTGATCTCCAGCAGCGGCACCATGGCGCTGGCAGTGAAGTACGGATATGCCAAAGATCGCCGCAAGACGGCCGCGCTGCTGCTGATCACGGCGCTGCTCGGCGCGGTCTTCGTCGGCATGCAGGCCTTCGAGTGGACCATCCTCATCGGTGAGGGCGTTCGTCCCTGGGAGAATCCCTGGGGAGCGGCGCAGTTCGGTGCGGTGTTCTTCCTGATCACCGGCTTTCACGGCACCCATGTCACCATCGGCGTGATCTTCATCGTGATCATGGCGGTCAAGGTCATGCGCGGTTCCCTGGAAGGGAGCCGTCCCGGCTTTCTCACCGGCCGCAAGGGCAACTACGGGATGATCGAGAGCCTGGGGCTCTACTGGCATTTCGTCGACCTGGTTTGGGTCTTCATCTTCGCGTTCTTCTATCTGTGGTAGGGGGTGGCACCATGGACCAAGGCAGCCATCAACAGCCCGCATTGCGTGTCTATCTGCGCGTATGGATCTGGCTGTTCGTGCTCAGCGTGTTGTCGTATCTGGTGGATCTCTCGGGGCTCGAAGGCCTGCTTAAATGGGGGCTGATCACCCTGTTCATGCTGCTCAAGGCTGGGCTGATCGTGGCCTTTTTCATGCACATGGCCTGGGAGCGCCTGTCGATCGTCTATACGGTGCTGGTGCCGCCGGCGGTGCTGCTGTTCCTGGCCGCCCTGATGGCGCTGGAAGCCGACTACACGCTGAGTTCGCGTCTGGGTATCTTTGCCAGCTGATGATGCAAGGGCGGCGCCCACCGAGCGTGATGAGCCGCGCTCGGTGGGCGCCGCTTGCCTGTGCCTTGCTGTCCGGCTGGACGCCATGCGGTAGCCATTGCACAGTAGGGGCCTGACATGACGCATCGGGAGGCCGCGTGAAGCTCATCATCGGTAACAAGAACTACTCTTCATGGTCGCTCAGGCCCTGGTTGCTGCTGCGTATGCACGGCTTGGCGTTCGACGAAATCCGCATCCCCCTGGCTCAGGACACGACCCGAGAGGCGCTTGCCGCGCACAATCAGGCGGGCAAGGTACCGGTATTGCACGATGGCGAGTTGACCGTATGGGACTCGCTGGCGATCTGCGAGTATCTGTCCGAGTGCTACCTGTCGGGGGCCGGTTGGCCGGCGTCGCGGCATGAGCGAGCCGAAGCACGCGCACTCAGCGCCGAGATGCATGCCGGCTTCGTCGAGCTGCGAACCTGCATGCCGATGAACTGCCGCGCCAGTGGGCGACGGGTGCCGATCAGCGAGACCCTCGAGGCAGAGATCAGGCGGATCGAGCAGATCTGGGCGCAGGGCAGCAAGCGCTACGGGCACCGCGGCCCCTGGCTCTTCGGCGAGTTCTCCATCGCCGACTGCATGTTCGCACCGGTGTCGTTTCGTTTTGCCAGCTACGGCGTGAAGCTTTCGCCGCCTGCCGAGGCCTACCGCCAGACGCTGCTGCGCTCGGCACCGATGCAGGAATGGGCCGAGCAGGCCAGGGCGGAGCCCGAAGTGATCGAAAGCGCCGAAGTCGGCGCAGCTTGACCTGAGGCGTTCCGGCAGGGCTTTCACCGGCACGGCGTAGCATGCTTGAATGCCTTAGCGTTTCCCGCATCCCTCTGGAAAGAGCGTCATGGCCTTCGGTTCTTCTATCCGTATCAACAAATACATCAGTGAAAGCGGTTTGTGCTCCAGGCGCGAAGCCGACCGCTATGTCGAACAGGGCAATGTGTGGCTCAACGGCAAGCGTGCCAAGACGGGGGACCAGGTCTTTCCCGGCGATGAAGTCAAGGTCAATGGCCAGCTCATCGAGCCCCAGGAAGCCGAAGATCTGGTGTTCATCGCCCTGAACAAGCCTGTTGGGATCGTCAGTACCACCGAGCCGAGCGAGAAGGACAATATCGTCGACTTCGTCAAGCATGGGGTACGTATCTTCCCCATCGGCCGACTGGACAAGGACTCCCAAGGGCTTATCTTCCTTACCAACAATGGTGATCTGGTCAACAAGATCCTACGAGCCAGCAACAACCATGAAAAGGAGTATAGGGTCACCGTCGACAAGCCGATTACCGATGAATTCGTCGAGGGGATGGCTTCCGGCGTCCGCATCCTCGGGGAGGTGACCAAGCGCTGCAAGGTCGTCAAGGAGTCGACCTTCGTTTTCAACATAACGCTGGTGCAGGGCTTGAATCGACAGATCCGGCGGATGTGCGAAAAATTCGGTTACGAAGTCACCAGACTCGAACGCATACGCATCATGAACGTGTCGCTCAAGGGGCTGGCATTGGGAGATTGGCGCGACCTGACCGCGAAGGAGGTCGACACCATCGTTGCCTTGACCGAGAGTTCAAGTTCCGATGCCTCGCCCAAGAGCAGGAAATCATCGCCTTCCAGGGCAGCCAACAAGCGCAAGACGGGGCAGGCCGCGAAGGGAACGGCGGCCACGGCAAGGCGGGATGCCAAGGGCAAGTCGTCTGTGAGCGGTCGCTCCAAGGGTAAGACCGCTGCCGGAAAAGCGGCAAAAGCTGGAGCCGCCGGTAAGGGAGGCGGAGCGAAACCGGCAGCCAATGCCAGAAACAAGAAGTCGCCGCACGGGAAACCCAAGCCGGCCGGCGGTCAGAGCGGAAAGGGGGGCAAACCCCGCCGCACGAAGCCGGGCCGCTGAGCCCCCGAGCTACGTTGCCAACCGACCCTACGTTGCCAACCGACCCTACGTTGCCAACCGACCCTACGTTGCCAACCGACCCTGCATTGCCAACCGACGCGAGTAAGACTCACCATGTCCCGGACGACGCGGCTCTTCGATCTCATGCAGATACTGCGGCGTCACCGCTGCCCTGTGAGTGGTACCGCGCTGGCACAGGAACTGGGGGTCTCGCTGCGTACCCTGTATCGCGACATCGCTTCGCTGCGTGCCATCGGCGCCGAGATCGAGGGCGAGCCAGGTATGGGCTATCGACTCGAGCCAGGCTTGATGCTGCCGCCGCTGATGTTTTCCGAGGAAGAGGTCGAGGCCCTCACGCTGGGGCTGCGATGGGTTCAGCAGCGGGCTGACGATGGGCTCTCCAGTGCAGCGGGTGATGCGCTGGCCAAGGTGGCGGCAGTACTGCCCGGCGAGCACAGGCACCGAATGCAGGATTCTGCGCTGCTGGTGGGGCCGGGCTGGGAGAGACGCCAGAGCGTCGAGCTCGAGGAGCTGCGCCGGGCCATTCGCCGACAATCCAAGCTGCGTATTCTTTACTCGGACCAGCAGGGCAGGCGCTCGGAGCGAGTCATCTGGCCCTTCGTGATCGCCTTCTTCGAATCGGCGCGTGTCGTCGTCGCCTGGTGTGAGCTCAGGCAGGCGTTTCGCAACTTCCGTGCCGACCGTATCGAGGCTGCCACTGTCACGGGTGAGCGCTACCGACGGCCACGGGCGGTGCTCGAACGCGAGTGGCTGAGCACTCTGCTGCCAGAAACTGTCAGTCATGGGGCCTATCCTGCTTGTGAAACACACCACAAGAAGGAGCGGAGCATGCAGGAAGAAATCGTCTTCTATACCAACCCCTGGTCCCGCGGGGGCATCGTGCACTGGATGCTGGAGGAGATTGGGCAGCCCTATCGCATGGAGGTGATCGAGTTCGGATCGCCGATGAAATCACCCGAATATCTTGCCATCAATCCCATGGGCAAGGTGCCGGCCATACGCCATGGCAATACCGTCGTCACCGAGGCGGCCGCCATTTGTGCCTATCTGGCCGAGACGTTCCCTGAGGCCGGGCTGCTGCCGACCCCCGAAGGGCGTGGCGATTATTACCGCTGGCTGTTCTTCACGGCCGGGCCGCTGGAGATGGCGATATCCCTCAAGGCGGCCAATTTCACCTTGAGTTCGGAGCAGCAGATGCAGTTCGGCTGCGGCAGCGGCGAAACGGCGGTTGATACCCTGGCCAAGGCGGTGGCGGGGCGGCGTTACATTGCCGGCGACAGCTTCACCGCCGCCGACATCTATGTCGGTTCTCACATCGGCTGGGGCATGCAGTTCGGCACGCTGGACAGGCGTCCCGAGTTCGAAGACTACTGGAACGGCCTCAAGGATCGTCCTGCCCATCGTCGTTCGGAAGAGGCCATTGCCAAGGCAATGCCTGCCGAATCGACACCGAGCGGCTAGCAGAGGGAGAGACGGTTGAGCTCTCCTCGGCAAGCGTGCCGTCGTGCCGATCAAGGCACGACGGCACGCATCGAGGCACTCGACGTGCTGCGCGGCGTAGCGCTGCTCGGCATTCTGGTGATGAACGTTCAAGCATTCGCCATGCCTCAGGCTGCCTATCTGAACCCGACCGCCTGGGGGCGGCTCGATGGCATCGATCTGGCGGTCTGGCTCGCGTCGCACGTGCTGTTCGACCAGAAGATGATGGCGCTGTTCGCGATGCTGTTCGGCGCAGGGATCGTGTTGTACGCCGAGCGGGTCGAGGCGGCTGGCAAGCGGTCCTGGGCGCTTCACTGTCAGCGCCACGCCTGGCTGATGCTGTTCGGAATCGCCCATGCCTATCTCATCTGGTATGGCGACATCCTGTTCACCTACGCCGTCTGTGCACTGGCGCTCTTTCCTCTGCGCCGCCTTGTCCCGTCGCGGCAACTGGCGCTGGGCTTCGTGCTGCTGGCGGTGACCTCGCTGCTGTTCCTGGTCTTCGATGCAACGGTGCCGGCATGGTCGGAAGCGGACCGCCAGACGTTCATGACCGAATGGCAGCCATCCGCGGCGCAGCTGGCGAGCGAAGCCGAGCGTTACCGCAGCGGCTGGTGGCAGCAGCTTCCCCAGCGAGCCGAAATGGCGTTCGAGATGCAGACCTTCACCCTGCTGATCTGGGGCCTGTGGCGAAGCGCGGGCTTGATGCTGATCGGCATGGCGCTGTTCCGCTGGGGCATCCTGACCGGCCAGGCCAGCCGGCGGACCTACCTCTCGCTGCTGGCTGTCGCCCTGCTGCTGGGCGTGCCCATGATCCTCTCCGGTGTGCATTGGAACTTTGCCAACGACTGGGGCCCGCGTTCGATGTTCGTGGGCACCCAGTTCAACTACTGGGGCAGCGTACTGGTCGCCTTCGGCTGGGTGAGCGTGGTGATGTTGCTGCTGCGGGCCAATGTCATGGGGCGCCTGCGGCTACGCCTGGCAGCAGTGGGGCGGACCGCCCTCAGCCAGTACATCCTGCAGAGCGTGATCTGCAGCCTGATCTTCTACGGTCACGGTCTGGGCATGTTCGGTCACATCGAGCGCAGCGGCCAGATGCTGGTGGTGCTGGGCATCTGGCTGCTGCAGCTATGGTTGGCGCCGCTGTGGCTACGCCATTTCCGCTATGGGCCGCTCGAGTGGCTGTGGCGCTCGCTGACCCGGGGCCAGTGGCAACCCTGGCGGCACTGAGCGTTCAGGGCAGCTCCTTGCCGCCCTGGGGGTCGGAGGCGTCGTAGTCCTGGGTGTCGTCGCTCCATTCACTACCCACCATGGCAGAGGAAACGCCGAATGGCTAACGAGGGCCGTCCACCTCGCCGCTTACGCTTGACCGGCACCTCGTAACCGTCCATACAAGGAGGGGGCAGTTATCCGAGACAGGAGGTCAGGATGAGAAAACTGTTGGGACTCGCGGTTGCCTGGTGGTTGCGCAAACCGGAGAAACGCGCGAGGCTGAAGCGCAAGGGCAAGGAAATGCTCACTGGCTTTCGACGCCGTGGCGGCTCGTCCGCCCGGCGTGAGCAACGCCGTCACCCTTGAGGTCATTCATCGCTGCCCCGGCTTCGCCCGAAGTCGGGAATCAGCCAATTCTCGCTGTTGGTCATGAGGTCGATACATGAGCCGCCGCATGAAGAGCCCCGCCGCGGCTCGCAATCGCCAGCCGATTCTCGACGTGCTGAGCAGGATCCTGCCCGAGCGGGCGACTATCCTCGAAGTCGCCAGCGGCAGTGGCGAACATGGCGTGTACTTCGCCGAGGCCAGGCCGGACTGGACCTGGCAGCCCAGCGACCCCAACGCCGAGGCGCGGAGCTCCATCAGTGCCTGGCGCGAAAGCGCCGGGCTCGACAATCTACTCGAGCCGCTGGCGCTGGACGTTACCGGGATCTGGCCCGCGGGCCCTTTCGATGCGGTGGTGGCGATCAACCTCATTCACATCTCGCCCTGGGAGGTGTGCGAGGCGTTGATGGCGCGCTCCGCTGAACGGCTGCGCCAGGGGGGCGTGCTATACCTCTACGGACCCTATCGGCGCGACGGGCGCCATACTGCGCCCAGCAACGAGGCCTTCGATGCCGACCTCAAGGCGCGCGATCCGCGTTGGGGCGTGCGTGACCTGGAACAGGTGGTCGGCGAGGCGCAGCAACACGGCTTCATGCTGGAGCAGACCGTCGAAATGCCGGCCAACAATCTCAGCGTGGTGCTGCGCCTGCATCCTTGAGCCGCATCTCTCAATCCTCTCTTCTGTTCTCTTCGATCTGGCCCGGAACCCGATAGCGCACGCCTTCGGCCTGGCGATCGTCTTCATAGCGCCGGGTTTCCTCTTCTGCGGGAATGCCCCAGAGGGTCTGGCGGCTGCCGTCGTCGTAGGTGTAGGTGGTGCAACCTGCAAGCACAACGAGGGCAGAAAGCGTGGCGATACGCAGAATGGATGACACTTGGCGTCCCTTCGATGGGTGGTAGGTAGGCATGCGGCCAGCCTGAGGCCAGGCCGCACGGTCGTCAAGAGGCAACGGCTTCATCCCGACCAGCCCAGCATGATCGGCACGTAGACCACCAGCAACAGCACGCCGATGAGCCCCAGCAGATAGGGCAGGATGGCCCGCGTGATGCGCTCCAGCGGCAGTTGGGTCACGGACGACGCGACGTAGAGATTGATCGCTACCGGTGGCGTGATCATGCCGATGGCCAGCCCCATCACGATGATGATGCCGAAGTGGATCGGGTCGATGCCGAGCTGCAGCACCAGCGGGAGCAGCACCGGAGTGAGAATGATCAGGGCGCTGGCGGTTTCGATGAACACCCCGGTGAGCAGGATAACCGCGACGATGAGCAGCATGATCACGTAGGGGTTGGTCGAGAGCGACAGCACGGCCTGGGCGATGGTGCCCGGCACCTGCCAGCTGGAGAGGGTCCAGCTCAGTACCGCCGAGGTAGCGATGACCAGCATGATTACCGAGGTGGTGATCGCCGAACGGATCAGGATGCGGTAGACGTCGCCGAGCGAGAGATCGCGATAGACGAACAGCGAGACCAGCAGGGCGTAGTTGACCGCCACCACCGCCGCTTCGCTCGGCGTGAAGATGCCTGAGAAGATGCCACCCAGGATGATCACCGGGGTCATCAGGCCCCAACTGGCGCTCTTGAAGGTGCGCCAGATCGTCGCCAACGACAGCGCGGTGCCGCGCGGGTAGTTGCGCCGGTAGGCCTGGGTGATGGCGATGGCTGCCAGGCCGATGCCCATCAGAATGCCCGGTACGATGCCGTTGAGGAACAGCTTCGACACCGACTGCTGGGCCACCACGGCGTAGATGATCATCGGCACCGAAGGCGGGATCACCACGCCGATGGTGCCGCTGGCGGCGATCAGGCTGGCCGCCGAGGCGGGATCGTAGCCCTTGCGCTTGAGTTCCGGCACCAGGCTCGAGCCTACCGCGGCGGTGGTGGCGGCGCCGGAGCCGGAAATGGCGGCGAAGAACATGCCGGCTCCCACCGACACCAGCGAAAGCCCGCCCTTGAGAAAACCGAACAGCGAATCGGCGAAGTCCACCAGCTTCTCGCTGACCTTGCCCTGGGCCATCAGGTCGCCGGCGAGGATGAACATGGGCACCGCCACCAGGGCGAAGGAGTTGATGCCCTGGAACATCTGCTGGGTTACCACCATCAGCGGTACGCCCTGGGCGTTGAGCGCCAGCAGGGTGCTGGCACCGATGGCCAGGGCAATCGGCACGCCGAGCAGCATGAAAGCGAAGAACAGGACGAACAGTAGCGCCGTCATGGCGGTGGCTCCTCGGCCGTGCTGCTGCCGGTGTCGGCCGCCTGAGGCCCCTTGACGATGAGCTCGATCGCGTCGATCAGGGCGTACCAGGCCATGATGGCGGCTGAAATGGGAATCACGGCGTAGACATAGGTCATCGACAGCCGCAGCGAGGCGGAGCGCTGGAAGCTCTGCACCTGCATATAGCGGTAGCCGATCACCACCAGGGCCAGCATGAAGCCCAGCGCCACCAGCACCGCGGCGATACGCGCCAGCTGCGCCAGGCGGGCGGGGAGGGCGTCGACGATGAAGGTCACGGCAATGTGGCGACCGCGCTGGAAGGCCAGCGTGGAGGCCAGAAAGGTGATCCATACAAGCAGGAAGCGGGCGACCTCTTCGGTCCAGCCCACGGCGGTGAAGAGCGTTCGCGAGATGATCTGCAGCGTGATCACGCCGATCAACGCCGCCATGCCCAGAAACACGATGGGCTGGATGACGGCGTCGATGGCGCGTTCGCTACGCTGCAGCAGGCCCGTGAGGGCGTGCAGCGGAGAGCTCACTTACTCCAGCGCCTCCAGGATGCGCGGCAGGTAGTCGCCGAACTGGTCGCCGTACTTCTCGTAGACCGGCCTCACGGCGGCCTGGAATGCCTCGAGATCGGCATCGTCGACGATCTGCATGCCGGCGGCACGCAGCTCTTCGAGCTGACCGGCTTCCATTTCGGCATTCACGCGGCGCTCATGCTCCGCCGCTTCCTGGGCGGCCTGCACCAGTACGTCCTGGGCCGCTTCGGGCAGCTGATTCCAGGCCGGCATGCCCATGACGAAGAGTGCCGGCGCATAGGTGTGGCGCGACAGCGTCATGTGGTCCTGGGTCTCGTGCAGCTTGAACGAGTGGATGACGTTGACCGGGTTCTCCTGGCCGTCGATGGTGCCCTGCTGCATGGCCGTGAGGGCTTCGGTCCAGGCCATGGGGATGGCATTGGCGCCGAGCTCACGGAAGGTGTCGGTGTAGACGGGGTTCTCCATCACGCGGATGCGCAGGCCGTTGAGGTCTTCGGGCGATCTGACCGGGCGTTCGCTGTTGGTCAGGTTGCGGAAGCCGCGCTCGGCGTAGGCCAGCCCCTTGAGGTTGACCTCGGCTAACTTGTCGAGCAGCTCCTGGCCGATGGGGCCGTCGAGCACTTCGTAGGCGGCTTCCGGCGAGGGGAACAGGAAGGGCAGTTCGAAGACCGCCATCTCCTCGACGAAGTTGGCTACCGGGCCGTTGGTGATCACGCCCATGTCGACGGTGCCGATCTGCATGCCCTCGAGCAGGGTGCGCTCGTCGCCCAGCGAGGCGTTGGGGTAGATGTCAACGGAAACGGCGCCTTCTGTGCGCTCGGCGACCAGTTCCTGGAACTTCACCGCGGCAATGTGGAAGCCGTCCTGCTCGTTGACCACGTGGGCCAGACGCAGAGTGACGGGATCCATGTCGGCGAAATCGGAGGCCTGAGCGGCGGAAACCAAGGCAAGAGAGATGCCGAGTGCCAGCGTGCTGCGTGCAAAGATCTTCATTTTTTAATTTTCCTTTGTCGGATCGATCCGTTCAGGAGCATGCCCCAGCCAGCTCGACAGGGTCAATCGCTGCGCTGACATTGCGTAACAGGCTGGCGGCGAGGGCACGGACCGGTCCGCGCCTGCATTTCGAGACAGATCACAGCAGGCGGTACATGATGTGGGCGTCGACCAGCCCCTGGGTGGGGTGGCGAAAGGCGCAGGGCAGGGTACCGACGATCTCGAAGCCGTGCTTCTGCCATTGGCGGATGGCGATCTCGTTGGTCGAGACCACCAGGTTGAACTGCATGGCGGTGAAGCCCAGCTCGCGCGCCACCTGCAGGGAATCCTCGCACAGCTTGTTGGCGATACCCTGGCCGCGGGCGTGCTCGGCGACCAGATAGCCGCAGTTGCACACGTGGTCGCCGGGGCCGGGTTGGTTGGGTTTGAGATAGTAGGTGCCGAGCAGGTTGCCGGCACTGTCCTCGGCCACCCGAACCGCACGCGGCAGCTCCACCCACATGCGATAGGCGTCGGGCTCGCTGATCCGACTCGGCACGGCATAGGTGTCGCCGGCGTGCAGCACCGGGGCGATGAAGTCCCACATGGCGGCCCAGTCGCCGGACTGATAGGGGCGAATGCGGATCATGGTGTCCTCCTTGATACCTGGCATCGGCCCCGATTTTACGTCATGACAGCGTGGAAAGATCGCCCCCGCGCTTCACACCGGACCAACGAGATGCTTCACCGCCAGATAGGCGGAAAGCCCCCAGGGACCGAGCTCGCGACCGATGCCGCTGCGCTTGAAGCCGCCCCAGCCGGTTTCGGGCAGCACCAGCTGTTCGCCGTTGATCCACACGCTGCCGGCCTGCAGTTGCCTGCCGATGTGTACGGCGCGCTGCCGGTCGGCGCATACCACGGTCGCCGCCAGGCCGAACTCGCTGGCGTTGGCCAGCTCGATTGCCTCCGCTTCGCTGGTCACGCTGCGGGCGCACAGCACCGGACCGAAGATCTCCTCGCGCCACAGTCGGCTCGTGGTCGGCACGTCGCGAAACAGCGTCGGGGCGACGAAGTAACCCTGGGCGGGCAGCTGCCGGTGGCTGGTGTCGCGTACTGCCAGGAGCCCCTCCTGCTCGGCGATGGCCAGGTAGGCCAGGACGCTCTCGCGCTGGCGGCCGCTGGTCAGCGGCCCCATGTCGCTGCCCTCGGCCAGCGGATCGCCCAGTACCAGGGCATCGATGCGCGCGGCTAGCGCGGCATAGAGCGGCTCGGCGATGGCCTCGTGCACCAGCAGGCGCGAGGTGGCCGAGCAGATCTGGCCGGCATTGAAATAGATGCCGGCCATGACCCAGTCGGCGGCCTGCTCGGGATCGGCGTCCGCCATCACCAGAATCGGCGACTTGCCGCCCAGCTCCAGCGAGACGTCGGCGGTGCGCTCGGCGGCGGCGCGCATCACCGCTTCACCGACCCGGTTGCTGCCGGTGAAGGAGACCTTGTCGACGCCGGGGTGAGCGGCCAGCGGTGCGCCGATCCCGGCGCCATCGCCGAACAGCAGATTGAGCACGCCGGGCGGCAGCCCGATTTCCAGGGCGATCTCCGCCAGCGCACGCTCAGGCAGCGGCGTCACCTCGGATGGCTTGAGCACCACGGTACAGCCGGCGGCAAGCGCGGGAGCGAGCTTCCAGGCGCTGGTCACCAGGGGGAAGTTCCAGGGGGTGATCAGCCCCACCACGCCAACCGGGTCGTGGTAACAGCGTGCCTCGACACCTTCCATCCCGACCTCGACCAACTGCCCCTGGCGTCGGTCGAGGTCGCGTGCCTGACCGGCGTAGTAGCGATAGCAGGCGATGGCGTCGTCGAGGTCGATGCCGGCCTCGGCCAGCACCTTGCCGTTGTTGGTCGAGGAGAGCCGAATCAGCTCGTCGCGACGGCGGGCCAGGGCATCGGCGAAGCGCTCCAGGTAGCGGGCTCGCTTGGCACCGCCGAGGGCGCGCCAGTCCGGCAGGGCGCGCTGCGCCGCGGCCACGGCATCGTCGACGTCGTCCGGATGGCCGGCGCAGACCTCGGCGATGGCTTCCTCGCGATAGGGGTTCATCACCGGCAGACAGCGCTCGCCTCGGGAGGGCGTCCAGCGGTTGCCGATGAACTGATGATCCAACTGTTGCATGGCGGTTCTCTCTGTCAGTGGAGATCGTCAGTCGAGGTCGCAGGTGACGGCCTGTTGCCAGGCTGCGGCATTCACTTCGACAAGCAACGGCGCGTCGAGCGGCCGCGAAGCGAGTGCTTGGGCCAGGCCGGCCGGATCGCTCACCCGCACTGCCTGGCAGCCGAAGCCGGCGGCGACCACCTGAAAGTCCGGCGCCTGGATGTCGACGCCGCAGCGCGTGACGCCGTGGGCGTCCATGTAGCGGCGGATCTCCTCGTAGCCCTGGTTGTGCCACAGTACGATCACTACCGGCAGGCGCGCTTCCACAGCGGTGGCGAGCTCGCTGAGGGTGAACATCACGCCGCCGTCGCCGACCAGCGCCACCACGGGCAGCGCAGGCTGGCCAAGCTGGGCGCCCAGCGCGGCGGGCAAGCCGTAGCCCAGGGTGCCGTAGCCGGTGGAGGCGTTGAAGTAGCGCCGCGGCTCGGGCTGCGAGACCAGGTGGTTGCCGGCATAGACCGGTGCGGTGGAGTCGCCGACCAGGATGGCGTCGGGCAGGGTTTCGCCCAGCGTGGCGTAGAACGGCACGAAGGGAGCGAAGGCCGGATCGTCGTTCAAATCGAGCGCGGCCAGGGTAGCCGCGGTGCGTTCGGCGCCGCCACGAGGCAACGGCGCGGGGAAGTGTTCCGCCAACAGCGCCAGCGTGCGTCCCGCATCGGCCACCAGGCCCAGCGCGACCTGCTGGTTGCGCACCAGCTGCTGGGCGTCGAGATCGATGCGGATCAGCCGGCCGCGCAGTTCGAAGCCGTCGTCGAAGACCACGTCGTAGTCGGTCTCGCCCAGCTCGGTGCCCACCGCGAGAACCACGTCGGCCTCGCGGGCCAGCTCGCGGACGGCGGGCAGCGCTGCGTTGGCGCCCAGGTCGAGCGGGTGGTCGCGGCCCAGCAGGCCCTTTGCGTTGATGGTAGTCACCGTGGGGGCGTCCAGGCGCTCCACCAACGCCCGGGCTGCAGCAGGGGCGTCGATACAGCCGCCGCCCAGCAGCACCAGCGGACGCTTCGCTGCGCGCAGCCAGTCGGCGGCCAGGGCCAGTCCAGCCGGGTCCGGTGCCGGACGAAACAGGCGCGCCGGTGGCGGCAGTTCGGTTGACGCCACCGGGGCGTCGAACAGGTCGATGGGGATCTCGATGTGCACCGGCCCCGGCCGCTGGCCCTGGAACACGGCGAAGGCTCGCGCCAGCACTTCCGGTAGGGCGCTCGGGTCGAGCAGGGTATGGCTGAAGCGCGACACGCCCGCCATCAGCTGCTGCTGGCTCGGTAGCTCGTGCAGCCGACCCTGGCCGCGACCGAGGGTGTCGCGGCGGTTGACGCTGGAGATCACCAGCATCGGGACGGAGTCGGCCAGCGCCTGGCCCATGGCGGTGGCGATGTTGGTCATCCCCGGGCCGGTGATGATCAGACACACGCCGGGCCTGCCGGTGGCGCGAGCATAGCCGTCGGCCATGAAGCCGGCGCCCTGTTCGTGGCGCGGGGTGACATGGCGCACGCCGCTTTCTTCCAGGCCGCGATAGAGCGCCACGGTATGCACCCCGGGGATGCCGAACACGGTATCGACGCCATACCGTTCATGCAGCAGCGTCAGCAACCATTGGCCACAGGTCATCGATTGGCGGGTCATCGCGAACCTCAGAAGAAGAAGGTGTGGGCCATGAAGGCAATGATCGGCAGCGTGATGGCCGTGCGCAGCAGGAAGATGGCGACCAGTTCCCACAGCTTGAGCGGAATCTTCGACTTCAGCAGCAGCGCGCCGATCTCGGACATGTAGATGAGCTGGGTCAGCGACAGACAGGCGATCACGAAGCGGGTCAGCTCGCTTTCGATGTTGGTCGCCAGCACCGCCGGCAGGAACATGTCGGCGAAACCCACCAGGGTGGCGGGAGCCGCCGCCTGGGCCTCGGGAATGCGCAGCAGCTCGAGCACCGGAACCATGGGGTAGGAGAGCCAGGTGAACAGCGGCGTGAACTCGGCCAGTATCAGCGCCACGGTGCCGATGGCGAACACCAGCGGCAGCAGGGCGAGGAAGATGTCGGCGACGTTGAACAGGGCGTTGCGGGCGAGTTCGCGCGGGCCGGGGGAGCGCTCGGCGCGGCGCACCGCCTGGGTCAGGCTGTAGCGCAGCAGGCCCATCTCCTCGGTGCGTTTCTCGGCCAGCTGACAGCCGACCGGCTCGTAGTACGTGTCCGGCTTGCGCGACAGCGGCGGCAGGCGCGGCACGATCACCGCCGCGATCAGGCCTGCCACCACCACGGTGAAGTAGAACTGGATGAACATGTGGTTGAGGTCGACGAAGCTGGTGATCAGCAGGCTGAAGGCGATCGAGACGATGGAGAAGTTGGTGGCGATCACCGAGGCCTCGCGGCGATTGTAGAAGCCCTTCTCGTACTGCTGGGTGGTGATCAGCACGCCCACGGTGCCGGAACCCATCCACGAGGCGGTGGCGTCGATGGCGCTGCGGCCGGGCAGGTTGAAGATCACCCGGAACGGCTTGCGCACCAGGCTGCCGATGAATTCCATGAAGCCGAACTCGACCAGGAACGGCAGCAGCAGGGCGGCGAAGAAGAAGAAGGTCAGCAGCACCGGCGCCAGGTCGTTGAGCATCACGCCGCCGGTGAACGAGGCGGTGACGAACTCCGGCCCGAACTGGAAGAACGTCATCAGGGCGAAGGCCGCCCCCAGGATGCGCATGCCGAACCACACCGGGCCGACGTGAAACATGTCGTGCATCACGCCTTTCTCGGCCCAGCTCGGGCGGGCGAGCTTGATCCAGCTCGTGGCCAGCACGGAGAGCACCAGCACGATGACGGCGATAGCCGGCAGGGCGCCGTCGAGCAGCGCCTTGAGGCCGTCGGCGAGGAAGCCCATGCCGATGTTGATGGTGTCGCCGATGCGGAAGGGAACCAGGAACAGGCCCACCCCGAGCGCGGAGGGAATCAGGAATTTGAGCAGGTTGTTGCGCTCGAAGGGGGTTTCCCCGTCGCGGGTTCGATGAGTCGTGTCAGTGGAGGACATACGGGTATCCCTTGGCTTGTCGTTGTTGGGTCAGGCAGTTCTTGCGTCGGTCGCCGCGCTCTCGTGTCAGTCGCGACGCTTGACGCCGGGCAGTGCGCACAGCATTTCGTAGAGCAGGGTGGCGCCCATCAGCGCCGTGTTGCCGCTGGGGTCGTAGGGTGGCGAGACCTCGACCAGGTCGCCGCCGACAATGTTGAGACCGGCCGCGCCGCGCACAATCTCGAGGCCCTGGGCCGAGGTCAGCCCGCCCATCTCGACGGTGCCGGTGCCGGGGGCGACGGAGGGGTCGAGGCCGTCGATGTCGAAGGTGACGTAGACCGGGGTGTCGCCCATCTGCTCGCGGACTTCTGCCATCAGCGGCGCCAGCGAGCGGTACCAGCACTCTTCGGCGGTGACCACGCGGAAACCCTGCTGGCGGCACCAGTCGAAGTCCTCGGCGGCATAGCCGGTACCGCGCAGGCCGATCTGTACCACCTTGCCGTGGGCCAGCAGACCCTCTTCCTGGGCGCGGCGAAACGGAGTGCCGTGGGCGATGGGTTCGCCGAACATGTGCTCGTTGACGTCGGCGTGGGCGTCGATGTGGATCAGCCCCACCGGACCGTGCTTCTTGGCGATGGCGCGCAGGATCGGCAGGGTGATCACATGATCGCCGCCCAGGGTCAGCGGGACGCAGCCGTGGGAGAGCACCTCGTCGTAGAAGGCGGTGATGATGTCCACGCTCTTGGGCAGGTGGAAGGTGTTGATCGGCACGTCGCCGATGTCGGCCACTTGCAGACTGTCGAAGGGGGCGGCCCGGGTGGCCATGTTGTAGGGGCGCAGCATGCGCGACTCGTCACGGATCTGGCGCGGGCCCAGACGCGTGCCGGGGCGATTCGAGGTGGCGATGTCCAGTGGTACGCCGATGAAGGCGACGTCCAGCCCTGCCGCCGTGGGCTGGGTGGGTAGGCGCATCATGGTGGCGGGTCCGCCGAAGCGGGGCATCTCGTTGCCGCCTAGCGGCTGGTTGAAGTCGGCCATGCGGGGCTCCTGATCGTTGGGGTATCGTCGCTCACTCCTCAAGGTCTAGCAGGTTTCGTGCCAGCCGGTGGCCTCGTAGCCACGGGGCCTGCCAGGTGAGGTGATGCAATTTCGAATCGTCAGCGGGGCTGCGGTGATGCAATAATGCATCCTTGATTCATTCATGCATCGGCTGGTGTCCTGATGAGCGATATCGACAGCGCGGTGGTGAGTACCATCGTCGAGACGGCCAACGACCACTTTTTCATCGTCGACGGCGAGGGGCGGGTGCTGGACGTTAGCCCGGGCGCGGCGGCGGTTTACGGCCTGCCACGGGAGCAACTGGTCGGCAGCACGGTGCAGCAGCTGGAGGCGCAGGGTGTGCTCAGGCCCTCCATCAGCCTGGAGGTGATCCGCACCGGCAGGCCGGTACAGCTGATGCAGGTGACGGGAACGGGGCGGCGGGTGATCGCCGAGGCGCACCCGGTACATGTCGACGGCAGGCTCGAGCGCATCGTCAGCCGCTCCCGCGACCTGACCGACCTGCAGCTGCTGCAGGACGAGTACGCGCTGCTGCAGAAGCGTTTCAGCGAACATCTCAAGCGCAGCGGGGCCGGCGCCGGTCAGGAGGACGGTCAGCTCGACGAGGCAATGGGCAGCCTGGAGGTGCGCAGCGACGTGATGCGTGAGCTGGCCCTGCTGCTCAAGCGCGTTGCGCCTTCGGATGCCACGGTGTTGCTGCTGGGCGAGTCCGGGGTCGGCAAGAGCGCCTTCGCCAAGCAGCTGCATCGCTGGAGCCGGCGCCGTCAGGGGCCGTTCATCGAGGTCAATTGCGGCGCCATTCCCGAGAACCTGTTCGAGTCGGAGATGTTCGGCTATCAGCCCGGCGCCTTCAGCGGGGCGGCGCGCCAGGGCAAGGCGGGGCTGCTGGAGCAGGCCGAGGGCGGTACCCTGTTCCTCGACGAGATCGGCGAGCTGCCGCTGCCCATGCAGACCAAGCTGCTCAAGGTGATCCAGGACGGCAGCGTGCTGCGCCTGGGCGATACCCGGCCGCGGCGGGTCGATTTTCGTCTGGTGGTGGCGACCAATCAGGATCTGGCCAGGCGCGTGGAAAGCGGTGGCTTTCGCCTCGACCTCTACTATCGCGTCAACGTGATTCCGGTCACCATCCCACCTCTGCGTGAGCGCCGCGAAGACATCCCGGCGCTGGCCGAGGCGTGTCTCGAACGCCTCAATCAGCGCTATGGCCAGCGTAAGCTGCTGCACGGCAGCGTGTGGCCGGAGCTGATGGGCGGCGACTGGCCGGGCAACGTCAGAGAGCTGGAAAACTGGCTGGAGCGCGCCTGGCTGTCGAGCCCGGACGATTCGATCCATTCGCCGACACGGGGCTACGTTTCATCCGTGACGCCGACGTCTTCACACGCCGAGACGACGCAGCCGGCCGAGCTGGCCGAGAACGAAGGGCTCTCGGCCTATCTGGCCCGGGTCGAACGCGAGGTGCTTCAGGCGCTGTGCCGGTCGCTCTCCAGCACCTATGCCATCGCCGAGCGGCTGGGGATCAGCCAGCCCAGCGTGGTGCGCAAGCTCAAGCGGCATGGGCTCAGGATCGAGCGCCGGGCCGATTGAGCTCGATGTCACGAGGTCGTCACGAAGAACTGTGACTATAGTGGTTTGGGTGAGCAACGCCTTCCGTTCCGTTTCGACCTTGGAGCTAGCCATGCCCCGCACAACCTATAACAAGATCGCCGCCATCGCGACCGGCCTGGTCCTTGGTGCCAGCGTCATGCTTCCTGCCGCCCACGCCGACGACTACTACGCCGGTCAGACCATTCGCATGATCATTCCCTTCTCGCCGGGCGGCGGCACGGATACCTTCGGCCGGCTGATCAGCCAGCACCTGGGCCGTCACATCCCCGGTAGCCCCACCATCGTGTCCGAGAACGTCACCGGTGCCGGCGGCCTGCTGGGCAGCAACGAATTCGCCGAGCGGGTCGACCATGACGGTCTCACGCTGATGACCGCCTCGGGCCACCTGAATCTGCGCGCTTTCCTCGGCCTGCAGGGTCTCAGACTCGATCTCGACGCGCTGGAGCCGGTGGTGGCCGCGCCCATGGGGCACGTGACGGCGATCTCCACCCAGGCAGGTATCGACGACCCGGCCGACCTGCTCGAGGCCCAAGGCCGATTGACCAAGGGCATTACCGATCCCGTGGGCCTGCTCGAGTCGCTGGTGGCGCTGGAGATGTTCGAACTCAATTACCGCGCGGTACCCGGCTACGGCGGCCGCGGCGATACGCGCATCGCTTTCGAACGTGGCGAACTGATGATCAACACCCAGAGCACGCCGGCCTATCTCAGCAGCGTGCAGCCGCTGGTGGATGAGGGGCTGGCCATGCCGCTCTATGCCATCGGCTTCATCGATGGCGAGGGCAATCCGCAGCGCGATCCTGCCGTGCCGGACATGATCACCGCACCCGAGCTCTACGAGCAGATCCACGGCGAGATGCCTTCCGGCACCATCTGGGAGGCCTTCAAGGTCACCGTGCCGCTGGTACAGAACACTCGCGGTACCGTCTGGGTGCATGGCGATATCCCCGACGAGGCGATGGCGGCCCTGCGGGAGGGGGTCGAGGCCATGGTCAACGACCCGGAGTTCCAGGAGGCCAGCGCCAACATCCTCGAGGGCTACGAGATCATGTGGGGCGACGACCTGGGGCAGATCAAGGCTTCGATGGACGCCGCCTCACCGGAGGTTCTCGACTACCTGCGCGACATGCTGCACGAGCGCTTCGGCACCGAGTTCAACTGAGACGCCCGCACGCGACGAGCCGCCCGGAGCTTCGGGCGGCCGTCGCGTGCACGGGCTTATGACATGAGGTGCTCATGCTGGATGCGTTCGTCAATGCGTTCTGGATTCTGCTCGACCCCTTTCGCCTGTTGATGCTCTTTTCCGGGGTGGCGATCGGTATTGCCGTGGGAATTCTGCCCGGCCTGGGGGGGTTGATGGGGATGGCGCTGGTGCTGCCGTTCCTGTTCGGCATGGATGCCTACGCCGGGGTGGCCCTGCTGATCGGTATTGCGGCGGCGGTGCCCAGCGCCGACACCTTTCCCTCGGTGCTGATGGGCATTCCCGGCTCTTCCGGCTCTCAGGCTACCATCATGGACGGCTATCCGATGGCTCGCCGAGGCGAGGCGGCCAGGGCGCTGGGGGCGGCCTTCACGGCGTCGTTGATCGGCGGCCTGATCGGAGCCCTGGCGCTCTCCGCCGTGGTGCCCTTCGCGCGCCCGCTGATCCTCGCCTTCGGTTCCCCCGAGCTGTTCATGCTGACCCTGCTGGGGCTCTCCATCATCGGGGTGCTGTCGGGCAATCGCCCGCTCAAGGGCATGCTGGCGGCAGTCGCGGGGCTGGCCATCGGCACCGTCGGCGGCGCGCCGGTGGCGGCGGAATATCGCTTCGCGGGGGACTTTCTCTACCTCTACGACGGACTGTCGCTGGTCATCGTGGCACTGGGGCTGTTCGCGCTGCCTGAGATCGTCGACCTGCTGGCGCGTGGCGGTGCCATTGCCGAGCGGGCTCGCGGCCTCGGCCACGGCTGGATGGATGGGGTACGCGACACGCTCAGGCACAAGTGGCTGGTGATTCGTCACAGCGTGATCGGCGTGGTGATCGGTGCCATTCCCGGTATGGGCTCATCAATCATCGATTGGGTCAACTACGGCATCGTGGCCCAGACCAGCAAGGATCGCAGCCGCTTCGGCAAGGGCGACGTGCGCGGCGTGATCGCCCCCGAGAGTGCCAACAACGCCAAGGAGGGCGGGGTGCTGATGCCGACTCTGCTGTTCGGCGTACCGGGCTCCTCGGCCATGGCCATGCTGCTGGGGGCACTGATGATCTTCGGCGTTCAGCCCGGCCCGCAGATGCTGACCCGCGATCTCGACCTGGTGTTCGTCATCATCTGGTCGCTGGCGCTGGCCAACGTCTTCGGTACCTTCATCTGCCTGTTGCTGTCGCGGCCCATCGCACGGCTCACCTTCGTGCCGTTCCACTACATCGCCCCGGTGATCATCGTCATCGTGATCGTCGGCGCCTGGCAGGAGACCCGGCACTGGGCCGACCTGGCCTTCCTGCTCGGCTTCGGGCTGCTGGGCTGGTTGATGAAGCGCAGCGGCATGCCGCGTCCGCCGCTGCTGATCGGCTTCATTCTCAGCGGACTGGCGGAGCGCTATCTGTGGATGTCCTACAACCTTTACGACTGGGAGTGGCTGACGCGTCCCGGCGTGCTGACGATCGGCGCGCTGGCGGTGGCGCTGATAGTGGCCAGCGTGAGGCTCAAGCGCAACACCAGCCAGCGGGCCGAGGCGATACAGGCGGCCGAGAGTCCCGGGATCGACAAGGAGAGCCGCCCATGAGAGCACGCTTGATTGGCATCTTTACACGCCATCTGCAGACGCCATTCGTGCTTCTGGTATTGGCGGGATTGGTAGCCGTGCTGACTATCAGCCAGTCGTTCTCGCTGGGAGCGAGGCTGTTTCCCACCGTGGTGGCCGGGCTGGGCATCCTGCTGGCGCTGCTGGAACTGGGTCGACAGTGGCTGCGGCGGGGCGCGCGGGAAGCCAGCGATTACACCGATCTGGGCGACGACGACGACAGCCCGCTGTTCTTCGCCAAGGGGCTGCTGTTCTTCGCCTGGATGCTCGGTTTCGTGGCGCTGTTTCTTGGTATCGGCGCGTTGCCGGCAGCCGGACTGTTCGTGCTGGCCTTGCTCAAGCTTCAGTTTCGCAGCCCCTGGCTGCCGAGCCTGGGGCTTGCCGTTGGTATCGTCATCCTGCTGTGGGGCCTGGGCAAGGTGCTGCAGCTGCGTTGGCCCACCCCTATGCTGGGCTTTTGAAGGCCAAAGGCTGAGCGCTCATGCACCCGATGCCAGCGCCCGCTCCAGAATGTCGAAGCGACCCGGTACCAGGGCGTCCTCGACGGCGGTGATACGCAGTACGTGGCCGAGGTCCGGGTGCGCGGGGCGGGCGATCAGGCGGCCGGCCTCGAGCAGCTCCTGGTTCAGCCGTCCGGCCAGCTCCGCACTCGCGAAGCGCAGGGCGATGAAGTTGGTGGCGCTCGGCAGCACCTCGGCGCCCAGCTCCTGAAAATGGCGGGCGAGGCGTTCCCGGCGCGCCTTCACCGCACTAATATGCGCCTCTACTTCGGCGTGGTGATCGAGCACAGTTTCGGCGATGACCTGGGTGAGGCTGGATACCGCGTAATGGATCCGCACCTTCATCATCATCGCCAGGGTTTCCGGCTCGGCGATGGCGTAGCCGATGCGCATTCCGGCCAGCCCATGGGCCTTGGACAGCGTGCGCAGACGGATCACGCCGGGCAGCGCTTCTCGGCTGAACGGCGAGTCGGCATCGTCGCGGAAGTCGTGGTAGGCCTCGTCGAGCAGCAGCCAGCAATCGTCGGGCAGCTCGGCACGCAGCCGGCGGATCTCGTCGTCGCCGTGCAGATGCCCGCTGGGGTTGTCCGGGTTGGCGACATAGACCAGCCGGGCCCGGTGCTCATGGGCTGAAGCCAGCAGCGCCTCGAGGTCGGGGGTGAGCAGGCCGGGCGCCTCGCGATAGGGCCGCTCCACCAAATGACAGTTCTGACCGCGAGCGAAATAGCCGAAGGTGGGGTAGGTGCCGCTGGCGCTGACCACCGTGCAACCGGGTTCTGCCACGGTACGCAGTGCCAGGGCGATCAGGCTGTCGGCGCCGGCATCCACCAGGGTGTGTTCCAGCGGCAGCCCGTAGAGCGAGGCGAGCCGTTGGCGCACGCCCAGCGCTTCCGCGTCGCCGTAGCAGTAGACATGCTCCGTCATCGCGTCGCCGAAGCGCTCGCGCAGCGCCCGGTGGGGCATGTCCAGGCCCTCGTTGGAGCCCAGACGGTGGGGGATCTCGCGGCCGATGCGGCGTTCCAGCACCTTGATGCCGGGGAAGGGGTTGCTGGGGCCGGAGCCGTTCAAGTGATCGGGAAAGCGGGGCATGCTGCACTCCATATACGCGTTGACGACAGATCGTTGCAGAAGCCTGGGGCTGGCTCAAGTCGTGGGCCGACGTGGGGTCATGACACTGGTCACGGCCGCAAGTATCAGACCGAGCGCCACCAGAAGCCTCGGTGTGAGTGCTTCGCCGAGCAGCACCACGGCACTGAGGACGCCGACCACCGGGATCAGCAACGTACTGATGGTGGACTGCGCCACGCTGAGACGGTTGACGTTGCGGAACCACAGCATCTGGGCCAGGCAAATGGCGAAGACCAGGTGATAGCCCAGTCCGAGCCAGGTCGAAACCTGCCAGGCAGCCGGCGTGCCCGGTGACTCGAACAGCGACGCCAGCACGATCATGGGTAGGGCGCAGAGGGCGAATTGCCAGCCGGTGATGACCACCGCATGGCCCTGCCAGGTGCCGCGACGCTTGGTCAGCACGGTGCCCAGCGCCCACGACAGCGCGGCACCCAGTACGAACGCCGGCCCGGCAAGGCCTGCCAAGCCGGCGTGCCAGGCAGCCGGTCCGAGCAGTAACAGCAGCCCGGCCTGGCCACACCCTAGCCCCAGCCATTGGCGTGGCGATACCCGCTCGTCGAGCAGAGCGATGGCCAGCAGCAGCGCCCAGCACGGCATGGTAAAGGCAATGATGGCCGCCTGAGACGTGGGCATGTTGAGTTGACCGAAAGCAGTCCCGACGTTGAATCCCAGGATGGTGAAGCCGCCGGTCACGGCCAGCCACAGTCGCTCGCCAGGCGCGATAGCCAGCGGCCAGCCTTTCAGCCATGCCCAGCCCAGCAGCATCACGGCGCCGGTGACGAAGCCGATGGCGCGCAGGGTGAACGGCGGGATCTCCATCAGACTGAAGCGCACCGCCGGCCAGTTGCCGCCCCAGAACAGCGCGATCGCCACGATCAACGCCAGCGTGGTGAGGTCTCGTCTCGGGCCGGTAGGCGCCGCGATACCAGCACGAGTCGACATGCTGGTGTCATCCTTCCTCGGCCAGAATCTTGTGTCGGTTGAGCAGACCCTTTGGGTCCATTGCCTGCTTCAGCGTACGCATCAAGGCAATCTCCCCAGGCGTGCGGGATAGCGGCAGGTAGTCGCGCTTCTCGAGGCCGATGCCGTGCTCGGCGGAGATCGAGCCTCCCAGCTCGGCCAGCGGGCCGTAGACGATCTGCTCCACGTCGCGGCGGGTCTGGGAATCACCGCTGCCAACCCCCACCGACACGTGAAGGTTGCCGTCGCCGAGATGGCCGAATATCACCAGACGTCCCTCGGGCCAACGTTCGCGTATCCTTTGTTCGAGCGCATCGGCGTAGTCGGCCATGTCGGGAATGGGCAGGCTGACATCGAAGGTGAACAGCGGGGAGAGATTGTCGATCAGTCCTTCGATGTCTTCGCGGATATCCCAGATGCCCTGGCGCTGGGCGTCGGAGTGGGCGAGCACGGCTTCCTCGATCAGGCCGGCTTCGAGGGCCGACTCGAGAGCCGCGCTGAACTGCTCGATGTTGGCTGCGTCGTCACTGCCCAGCGACTCGACGATGGCATAGAAGGGCCAGCGTGCCGGCAGGGGCGGCGTGTTGCGGCCGCTCTCTTCGGTGAGCAGTGCGTAGTGATTGCGCCACATCACCTCGAAGGTGCCCAGACTGCCGCCCAATGCGCGCCCCAGGTGCCTGAGCAGACCGGTCACGCCGTCGAAGTCGGGGCAGGCCACCAGCGCGGTGCGCTCGCTGGCCATTCTCGGCTGCAGCCGGAGCACGGCGCGGGTGACGATGCCCAAGGTACCCTCGCTGCCGATGAACAGCTGCTTGAGGTCGTAGCCGGCGTTGTTCTTCAGCATGCGGTTCATCGAACTGACCACGCTGCCGTCGGCCAGCACCGCTTCGAGCCCCAGTACCTGCTGGCGCATCATGCCGTAGCGAATGACCCGAACGCCGCCGGCATTGGTGGCGATGTTGCCGCCGATGGTGCAGGAGCCCCGCGCGCCGAGGTCGAGGGCGAACTGCAGGTCGTGTTCGGCGGCAGCCTCCTGCACGGTTTGAAGCGCGATACCGGCCTGGACCGTCATGCTGCCGCCGATGGGGTCGATCGCCTCGATGGCGGTCATGCGCTCCAGCGAGATGGCCAGCTCGTCCGGGCTCGCCTCGCCGCCATGCACCAGGCCGGTGAGGCCGCCGTGTGTCACCACTGGCTGAGCGACGGCGTGGCACAGGCGCATCACCTGGGCCAGTTCGTCGGTATCGGCCGGCCTGACGATGGCGCCGGCGCGACAGCTCGCGCCGCTCATCCAGTCGACCCGGCGCTGCGCGACGTCTTCGCCGATCAGCACGTTGCCCTCGCCAACGATGGCGGCGATTCTATCCAACAGCGATTGCATCTGTTTCATCCTTCTCGATCGTTGCGGGGCATCAGGCCATGGCGGCTTCGTGCGCACGGCCTGGTATGGCGTCCAGCAGCTGCCTGGTGTAGGCCTCCCGTGGCCTGAGGAACACCTCCTGGGCGGTACCCTGCTCGACGATGCGGCCATGCTGCATGACGATGATGGAGTCGCAGATTTGTGCGGCCACTCGCAGGTCATGGGTGATGAACAGCAGCGAGAGCGACAGTTTCTGCTTGAGCTCCTCGAGCAACTCGAGCACTTGGGCCTGGATCGACACGTCGAGGGCCGATACCGCCTCGTCGGCCACGATCAGCTCCGGCTTCAGTGCCAGGGCGCGGGCGATGCCGATGCGCTGGCGTTGGCCGCCGGAAAACTCGTGGGGGTAGCGATCCACCGCCACGGCGCCGAGACCGACCAGCTCCAGCAGCTCCTCGGCCTGCTGCATCGCCTGCCGGCGCGGTATGCCATTGGCCATGGGGCCCTGGGCAATGGCGTAGCCGACCCGGTGACGCGGATTGAGCGAGGCGTAGGGATCCTGGAAGATCATCTGCACCCGATGCCGCTCACGACGCAGTTCGTCACCCTTGAGGGCGGAGAAGTCGGTTCCGCTAAGGCTCAGTGAGCCGCTGTCGGGCCGTTCCAGGCGTACCACGCAGCGTCCCAGGGTCGACTTGCCCGAGCCGGACTCACCGACGATACCCACCGTCTCACCCGGTGCCAGGGAGAAGGAGACGTCGTCCAGGGCGCGCACTTCACGGGCCGGCTTGAACAGGCCGCCACGTGAACGGAACACCTTGTTCAGGTTGCGCACCTCGAGCAGCGGCGCGGGCCGATCCACAGCGACGGCCTCGGGTATGACGTTGCTGGGAATCGCCTCGAGCAAGGCGCGAGTATACTCGTGGCGGGGGTTTTCGAGTATCTCCCGCGCCGTGCCCAGCTCGACGACCCGGCCATAGCGCATCACGCAGACCCGAGTGGCCACTTCAGCCACCACGCCGAAGTCGTGGGTGATGAACATCACCGCCATGCCACGGCGCTCCTGCAGGTCGCGGATCAGCTCAAGGATCTGAGCCTGAGTGGTGACGTCCAGCGCGGTGGTTGGCTCGTCGGCGATCAGCAGCTCAGGCTCGAGCGCCAGCGCCATGGCGATCATCACCCGCTGGCGCTGGCCGCCGGAGAGCTGGAACGGATAGGCGCGAATCGCCTTGTCCGGCTCGGGTATACCGACCTCCTCTAGCAGCGCCAAGGCTCTCTGCTGTCTCTCCTTCGAAGTGAACTTGCCATGCGCCTCGAATACCTCGGCGATCTGGGCGCCGACCCGCATCAGCGGGTTCAGCGCAGTCATCGGCTCCTGAAAGATCATGCCGATACGCAGTCCGCGCAACTTGCGGTGCTGCTTCTCGTTGAGGGCGAGCAGGTCCTGACCGTCGAACAGCACCTCACCAGCGGTTGGGCGCACGCCCTTGGGTAGCAGCCCCATCACCGCGTTGGCCGCCATCGACTTGCCGGAGCCGGACTCGCCGACCACGCACATGATCTCGCCGCGAGCCACGTCGTAGCTGACTTCCTCTACCGCGTTGTCGCGATCGGCGCCCTTGGGCAATGCCAGGCTCAGGCCGCGAATGCTCAATACCGGAGCGTTGTCTTTCATGTCGTCCTCCTAGGAGCGTTCGCGGGCGAGCTTGGGGTTCAAGGCGTCATCCAGCCCCTCACCGACCAGGTTCAGCGCCAGCACCGTGAGCAGAATCGCCAGGCCCGGGAAGAAGCTCAGCCACCAGGCCTGGCGGATCACCGTGCGGGCGGCACCGATCATGTAGCCCCAGGACATTACGTTGGGGTCGCCCAGGCCGAGGAAGGAGAGGGCCGACTCCAGCAGAATGGCGGTGGCTACCATCAGCGAAGCCAGCACGATGATCGGCGACAGGGTATTGGGCAGGATCTGACGCAGGATGATGGTGCGGTTGGTCTGGCCCACGAGACGCGCGGCCTCAACGTACTCGCGGTGGCGCAGCGACATGAATTCGGCTCGCACCAGGCGTGCCACCGGAGGCCAGCTGACGATGGCGATGGCCAGCACGATGGAGGTCACGCTGGGCTGCATGATCGCCACCAGCACGATGGCCAGGGCGAAGTTGGGGATGGTCTGGAAGAACTCGGTGAAGCGCATCAGGGCGTCGTCGATCAAACCGCCGTAATAGCCGGCGATGGCGCCCAGCGGCACGCCGATGAGCAATGCCACCGAGGTCGAGACCAGGCCGATCAGCAGCGAGACCCAGGCGCCGTGCATCAGCCCGGCGGCCACGTCGCGACCCATGGTGTCGGTGCCGAGCCAGAACCCATCCACCTCCATGGGGGCAAGGAAGGGTCGCTGTACCATGCGCCAGGGCGACTCGGGATAGAGGAAGGGAGCCAGCATCGCCATCGCGATGATGGCCAGCAGAATGAACAGGCCGACGAGAGCGCCGCGGTTCTGGGCAAAGCGGGCGAAGAAGCTCATGAGGCCTCCTTGATGCGCGGATCCGCCAGGCGATAAACCAGATCGGTGATGATGTTGAAGACGATGACCAGCGCGGCGGAGAAGAAGAAGATGCCCAGCAGCAGGTTGTAGTCGCGCTGCTGAAGCGCCTCGAACATTAGCCGGCCGATGCCGGGCCAGGCGAATACCGTCTCGGTGAGGATGGCGCCGCCCACCATCTGGCCCGCCTGCAGGCCGGCCAGGGTGATGATCGGCAGCAGGGCATTGCGCAGAATGTGACGCCGTTGAATCACGCCCGGGGCGAGGCCCTTGGCGCGTGCGGTCTTGACGTAGTCCTGCTGGCTTGCCTCGAGCATCGAGGCGCGGGTCATGCGGGTGTAGATGGCCATGAAGAACAGCGCCAGGGTGGTGGCAGGCAGGATCAGGTGCTTGGCCACGTCGAGCACCAGGGCAAAGCCGGTGTGTCCGGCGCCCACCGTGTACATGCCGTAGGCCGGTAGCCAGCCGAGGAAGACCGAGAACACCACCACCGCCATCAGCGCCACCCAGAACAGCGGCGTGGCATAGAACAGCAGGGCCAGGGCCATGATAATGGAGCCGGAGGGCTTCTTGACCCGGGCTGCGGCCATGGAGCCGGCCACGATGCCCAGCGCCAGTGACAGTACGAAGGCGGTACCGGTGAGCAGCAGGGTGGCCGGCAGGCGGGCAAGGATCAGGTCTAGCACCGGCATGCCCTGGCGATACGACCAGCCGAAATCGAGCATGGCGATGCCCGAGACGTAGCGCCACAGCTGGACATAGATCGGCTGGTCGAGACCGAAGCGTTCGCGCAGCTGACGCAGAAACTCCTCGTCGGTGGCGCCGGCCTCGCCGGCCAGGATGGCGGCGGGGTCGCCCGGCGCCATCTGGATCAGGAAGAAATTGAAGATGACGATCAGGAACAGTACGACGACGGCCTTGAGCAGCCGCATCACGATCAGTCGGGCGTAGAGCATGCAGCAAGCCTCTGGGTGCTTGAAGGTATGCAAATGCCTGCGCGAGCGAATCGCTGCGTTGCGCGGTACCGAAGCGTCGGACCGGCGGATCCTCACATATAACCCATATGCTCCGGTTGACTCGAAGCCTGCGGCTTCTCGCCCCTTCGGGGCCAGCCTACGGCTGTTTGTCGCTTCGCTCGGTACTGTGTTCCGTGCGCATTGCGCTTCATCTCGCTCGGCAATTTGCTCCTCTTAAACGGGGGCGGCCGTGCCGCCCCCTCAAGACGAGATTCGACTCAACGGTCGAGCCAGGCGTCCCTGAAGCCGTCGTTGACCCCCACGCCGGAAGTAACCAGGTTTTGGACGTCGCAGCGGTAGATGGTCGGGAAGCCGAGCTCCAGTAGCCAGCCCACCGGCACGTCCTCGTGAATGATCTCCTGGGCCTCGTGATAGAGGGCTTCACGCTCCTCGTCGGGGAACGCCGTGGCGGCCTCGTTGAACAGCTCATCGACCCGCTCGTTCTCATAGCCGCCGACGTTGTTCCACGGCGAGCCGCGCTCGATGTTGTCGGAGAGGTAGGAGCGGGTGATGCCCAGGGCCGGGTCGCCGTACTGGAAGAGGAAGGTGAAGGCGAGGTCGTAGTCCCACTCGGAGAGGCGCTGGTTCCAGCCGCCCACGTCGGTGGACTGGGTACGTACGTTGATGCCCACCTCGCGCAGGTTCTGCTGCACGGCCTCGGCCCAGCGGGTCCAGGTCTCGCCGTAGGGCAGCGGCAGCAGGCGCACTTCCTCGTTGTCGTAGCCCATCTCCTCGAGCAGCTCGCGGGCACGATCCGGGTCGTGGTCGTAGGGGGCGAGCCCGTCGTGGCGGAAGCGCGCGTTGGAGCCGAAGGAGGAGAGCGGCACCTCGCCGAGGCCGTTCCACAGCACGTCGCGGGCGAACTCGCGGTCCATGGCGTACATCACCGCCTGGCGGAAGCGCTTGTCCGCCGTCGGGCCTTCGCGGTTGTTCATCCACAGCATGGCGAAGGGGCTGAAGTACTCGTGGCCCTCCTCCGTCACGCAGGTGTTGTCCATGGCGGTCAGGCGCGGGATGTCGAAGTTCTCCACGGTGCCGTTGGGCAGCACGTCGACGGTGCCGTTCTCGTAGGCCACGGCGCGGGAGGCGCCATCCGGGATGACGTGCCAGTTGATGCCGTCCAGGTAGGGCAGGTCTTCCTCGTAGTAGTCGTCGAAGCGCACCAGCTCGATGACGGTGCCGCGGTCCCAGTTGTGGAACTTGAACGGGCCGGTACCGATGGGATGGCTGTTGTGCTCGTTGTCGCGGAAGTCGGTACCCTCGTAAAGGTGCTTGGGCACCATGGTGAAGGTGCCGGCCTCGAAGGAGAGCAGGAACGGCCCGAACGGCTCGGAGAGGGTGAAGACCACAGTGTGATCGTCCTCTGCCTCGATGCTTTCCACGTGCTGCAGCACGGCGCGGGCGCTGGGGTTCAGCTCGCGGTGGAACTCATCGGCGGAGAACACCACGTCAGCGGCGGTGAAGGGTTCGCCATCGTGCCACAGTACACCCTCGCGCAGGCGGAAGGTATAGACCAGACCGTCGTCGCTCACTTCCCAGGATTCGGCCAGCTGAGGTTGCGGTTCCAGGTCGGTGGTGTAGCGCAGCAGCCCTTCGTAGATGTTGCCGGCGACCTTGCGGGTGGGGTCGTTCTGGATCATGCCGAGCACCAGGCCGGGTGGCTCAGGCTGGATGATGGTGTTGATGGTGCCCCCGGAACGGGGCTCATCGGCAACGGCAAAAGTAGAGGTGAAGGCCAGGGCGGCGATGGTTGCTGCCAAAGGCGTCATTTTCATCATCGGATTCCTTCTTGTTGTCTCGGCGTTTGTTGTGTCTTGCCTTGATAGGTACCGACTATCAGCTTTGACCATAGCAGCGCCTTTTCAAACTGTCGACAGTCGGCAATCGACGGTCGACAGAGCGTGTCAATCGTTCTACTGTTGCCACAAAAGCGACAAGAGCCACGGCGCATGACGTCTTCGAGTGCTTTCGGTAACGGGGTCATCCAGCAGCGCAATCTGGTGGAGCAGGTGGCCGACTACTTGACCAAGGCCATCATCAGTCAGCGTTATGCGCCCGGTGAGCGACTTTCGGAAGTCCAATTGGCGCGTGACCTGGGGGTGAGCCGAGCCCCAGTGCGTGAAGCGGCCCGCCTGCTTGAGAGCCGAGGGCTGCTGGTCTCCCAGCCTCGTCGCGGATTCTTCGTGCGAGCGCTGGATGCCAGCGAGCTGATCGATGTCTTCGACCTTCGCCTCTGCCTCGAGCGGCATGCGATGGCGCGTCTGGTCGATAACTACGATGCTCAGAAGGAGCAGGCGCTGCGGCGTCAGGTCGAGCTGATGTGCGAGGTGGCGCTGCATGACAGCGATAGCCGCAAGATCGAGGAGGATCTGGTCTTCCATCGCATGCTGATCGACTTCTCGGGCAATCGACGGCTGCTCAAGGTGTTCGACGACATCACCCACGAGCTGCGTCTCTGCATCGCCTTGATCGGCAAGACCCATGCCGAACCCGACACCATCGCCACCTGTCACTGGCAATTGCTCGATGCGCTGGCCAGCGGCGACCCGCAGCGCTGCCGCGAGGCCATCGACTACCACATCGGCGTGGCACGGGATTACGTGGTGCAGGGCATCGGCGAGTCGTCCTGAGTCACTCGCGCAGAATGGTGAACGGCGACCACTGCTGGCACAGCGGCGTGACCTCGAGCCGGGTGATGTTCACGTGGGGCGGCAGTTCCGCGATGTGCAGCGCCTGGGCGGCCACGTCTGCCGGTTGCAGCGCTTGGGTGCCGGCGTAGTAGCGCTGGGCGGCGTCGCGGTCTCCCTTCATGCGCACCTCGGTGAACTCGCTCATGGTCATGCCCGGCGCCAGATCGGTGACGCGCACGCCGGCGGCACTGACGTCGCAGCGCAGGTTGTAGCTGAACTGCTCGACGAAGGCCTTGGAGGCGCCATAGACGTGGCCGCCGGGGTAGGGGGTGTGAGCGGCGATGGAGCCGATGTTGATGACGGTCGCTCCCTCGCCGTGGGCCACCAGCCGCGGCAACAGCAGCCGGGTGACCGTGACCAGGCCCTTGATGTTGGTCTCGATCATGGCGTGCCAGTCGTCGAGGTCGGCCTCCTGAGAGGGCCCCTTGCCCAGTGCCACACCGGCGTTGTTGAGCAGCACCCTGGGGCGGTCGAAGGGCGGTGGAAGCGAGTCGACGACATGCCGAACGGCATCGCGGTCGGTGACGTCCAGCGCGGCGGTATGGACCGGTACCTGGCCGAGACGCTGCTGCAGGGCGTCGAGGCGCTCCTGCCGGCGGCCGGTGAGGACGAGCCCCCAGCCGGCATTGGCGAAGGCCTCGGCGCAGGCCCGGCCGATACCCGAGGTGGCGCCGGTGATGAAAGCGATGGGCGTGGTTTCGTGCATGGTGAATGCTCCGATGGCGATACTTCCATTGAGATGTTGCCTGGCGCTGCATGATATTAGCCATTGGTAGCACTTTATCCGTGATGCAGCCAGAAAATGCCGCTGGGCGGGCGTTCCAGAGGCATCGCGATACGCGAAGCCTCCCTTCATCAAAGCCGATTTGAGCGCAGCGAAAGCATGTTTCAAGATCAGGACATCGTCACACGATAACCAACATAACGATAACGATCAGGAGAGCACCCTAATGCGCAAGTCCTTGCTTGCCACGCTGGCCACGCTCGGCATGCTGAGCGCCCCGCTCGCACTCGCCAGCACCATCGAAATCCAGGTCAACAACACCATGAGCGAGGGCGGCTCCGAGAGCGCCGCCGTGGAGCGCTTCGCCGAATACCTCGAAGAGCAGGCGCCGGGCCGCTTCAACGTTCGGCCTTTCCTCGCCGGTTCGCTGGGCAGTGAGGATGGGGTCCTCGAGCTGCTCAACCTGGGGCAGACCCAGATCTCCATCACCGGCGGCAACTGGCGTCAGCAGTATGCGCCGGAGTACGACGCCATTACCGTGCCGTTCCTCTTCTCCACCTGGGAGGAGGTCGACGCCTACATGGAGAGCCCCTCCGGCCAGCGCCTGGTGGAGATCGCCGAAGAGAAAGGCGGCCTCAAGTACTTCGGTACCCAGCATCGCGGCCCACGTCACATGACCGCTAACAAGGCGATCCACACCCCCGAAGACCTACAGGGCTTCCGTCTGCGTCTGCCGTCGCTGCCGGTCTGGCTGCAGGTCTGGGAGGGCATCGGCGCCCAGGTGGTCAACGTGCCGGCGCCCGAGATCTATCTGGCCATGCAGACCCGCCAGGTGGACGGCCACGAGAACTCTCTGTCCTCCCCCTATACCCGCCGGCTGTGGGAAGTGCAGGACCACATCATCCTCACCAGCCACGTCCAGTTCCCATGGAACTGGGTGGCCAGTTCGCGCTGGTGGAACGGCCTCGATGAAGAGGATCAGGCGCTCATCAGCGAAGCCATCGATGTCGCACGCCAGCACGGCACCGAGGTGGAGCGGGAGCTGGACGAGTACTACCTCGAAGAGCTGGAGAAGGCCGGCATGACCATCGTCGAGCCGGATATCGAAGCCTTCCGCGAGGCTGCCATGCCGTCCATCGAGCGTGTCATGGCCGACATGGCCGACGGCGTGCTGGAGGATGCCACGGGCGGGAACGGCAACGACTGATTGCCATGCACGCCAAGTGAGTCTCAGCGGCGGCCTTCGGGACGCCGCTGATGTTTTCCGTCTGGAGGATCGCTGTCTTGACGTTTTCATCAACGCCGCCCCGGGGCGCCCTGGACCGGGTGGCCTTCTATCTGCTCAGAGGCGTCACGCTGATCTGTGACTTTCTCGGCGTTATGATGCTGGCCGGGGTGCTGCTGCTGATCGTGGCGGCCGTCATCGCCCGGGACCTCATCGGCCTGGGGATGCCCTGGACCGAAGAGGTCGCCACGATGCTGGCCATCTATGCGATCGCCTTCGGCTCGCTGTCTGCCTGGGTGCGCTTCGAGCATCTGGTGGTGGATCTGTTCAGCCATCGCCTCGGTGACCTGGCCCGCGCGCTGCAGTATCGCCTGGTGGCGCTGCTGTCGTGCGGGTTCTTTGCGTTGGCGGCTTACGGGGCGCTGACGATGTCGGTGGCCAGCGCCAACAATCGCACCGTGTCGCTGGGGATCAGCTTCAGCTACCTCTATTACGGCATCTTCATCGCCTTTGCCGGCATGGCCGTGCTGGCGCTGTGGCAGACGTTGCGCGGGCCGGTGGCCTGGCAGGCCGAACTGCAGACTGAGCTGCAGGCCGAGCGGGAGACGAACTGATGCAGGAACTGATGGTATTCGTCGGCGGTCTGCTGCTGCTCATGGCCATCGGCTTGCCGGTGGTGGTGGCGATCGGCATCACCTCCTTCATCGCCCTGGCGGTGACCGGCACCGGCGGTCTGCCGGTGGAGCTGATGTCGCTGCGCATGGTGCAGACGCTCAACAATTTCACCCTGCTGGCCATTCCGCTGTTCATTCTGGCTGCCAACATCATGAACACGGGTTCGACCACCACGCGGATCTTCGATTTCGCCACCGCGCTGGTGGGCTTCACCAAGGGCGGCCTGGGGCATGCCAATGTGGTGGCCAGTTCGATCTTCGCCACCATGTCCGGCACTGCGGTGGCCGACGCCGCGGGTCTCGGCAGCATCGAGATCAAGGCCATGAAGGAGCGCGGCTACGACCTCGGCTACTCGGCCGGCATCACTGCCGCCTCGAGCGTCATCGGGCCAATTCTGCCGCCGAGCATCGCGCTGGTGGTCTATGGTTGGCTGGCCAACGTCAGTATCGGTGCGCTGTTCATGGCGGGGTTGGTGCCCGGTATTCTCATGGCGCTGCTGTTCATGGGCATGACCGTGGTGCTGGCAGCGGGCAGGCGCGTGTCGATGCCGCCGCCGGTGCCCTTCGATGGCGGGGAGGTGCTTCGTACCGGCAGGCGGGCGGTGCTGCCGCTGTTCATGCCGGCCATCATCGTCGGCGGGATCTGGACCGGACTGTTCACGCCCACCGAGGCGGGGGCGGTGGCCTCGGTCTATGCGCTCATCCTCGGCGGGTTGGTCTATCGCGATCTCTCCGTGCGCGATCTGTTCCAGGCTTTCCGCCGCACGCTGATGTTCAGCGCCGCGATCCTGCTGATCATCGCCGTGTCGAGCTTCTACGGCTGGATCCTGGTGCGCATCGGCATTCCCCAGGCGCTGGCCGGTCAGGTCGCCGCCATCGATATGCCGACGATCCTGCTGCTGCTGGCCTTCGCGCTGTTCTTCCTGTTGATCGGCTGCTTCATGTCGGTGATCGAGAGCATCCTGATCTTCACGCCGATCGTGGTGCCGGCTGCTTTGGCTGCCGGGCTCGATCCGATTCACTTTGGCATCGTCATGGTCATCACCCTGTCGGTGGGGGTCATCACGCCGCCTTTCGGCACGGTGCTGTTCCTGATGGTGGGCATCACCCGGCTGCGCTATGCGCAGATCGTCATCTCGATCCTGCCGTTCCTGATCCCGATCCTGCTGACGATCTTCATCCTGATCGCCGTACCGACGCTGACGACCTGGCTGCCGCGCACGATGGGCTATTGAAGGCGACGGCGGCCTCGGACGGAACGCCCGGGGCTGTCGTCGGTCTGAAGCGATACCATCGCAGGGGATCCGCCATGCTCGACACCATTCAGCGCTTCTTCCAGCAAACCCTGGCCGAGCCCGAGCGCTCGGACGACCCCGCTCCGACCCTGGAGCGTGCCACCGCCGCACTGCTGTGTGAGGTGATGCGCGCCGACTACCACACCGACGAGACCCAGCTCGCGGCGCTGCGTGAGCTGCTCATATCGCATTTCCAGCTTTCCGGCGCTGCGGTCGAGGAGTTGATGGAAATGGCCCGCGACGAAGTGGAAAACTCCGTCGACCACTATCAGTTCGTCAGCCTGATCAAGCAGCACTACGACTACGACCAGCGTCGCGAGCTGGTGCGCATGATGTGGGTGCTGGCCAATGCCGACGCCAATCACAACGCTCTCGAGGAGCACCGTATCCGGCGTCTGGCCGATTTGCTTCATGTCAGCCACTCCGACTTCATCCGTACCAAGCTGCAGGTTCAAGGCAAGGCGCAATAGCAAGGTGCGACTTTCTTGATCCAGACCGGCCAGCAGGCATGATCCAGGCCGGCAAGCGAGGCGCTGGCCCGCCATGCTCCGCGACGTGCTGGTAGACTGGTGCGCTCGTTCCGGCAGGCGGCCGGTTGTGTAGCGCATCGTGGAGGAGTGGCATGTCTCGTGAAACCGTCGTTCTGGGAGCCGGCATGGTCGGTGTTTCCATCGCCTGGCACCTCGCCCGTCGTGGGCGTTCGGTGCTGCTGGTGGATCGTCTCCCGCCCGGCCGCGAGACCTCGTATGGCAACGGCGGTCTGATCCAGCGCGAGGCGGTGCGCCCTTACACCTTTCCCCGCGAGCTGAGCAAACTGTTGAGCTCGCTGCCCAATCGGCGGGTCGACATTCGCTATCGCTGGAGCGGGATGCTGCAGTTCGCGCGGCCGCTGTTCGACTACTGGCGTTGCTCGTCGCCCCGTCGCTATGCGCGCATCATTCCCGAGTACGCTTCACTGATCGCATTGTCGACCCAGGAGCACGCACCGATGATCGAAGCCGCCGGTGCGGGAGAGCTGATCGGCAAGGAGGGCTGGCTCGAGGTGCACCGCAACCAGGCGGAGCTCGAGCGTCGGGCGCTTGAGGCCGAGGACGCCGCCCGGCGTTTCGGCGTGACCCATGATTTTCTCAATGGACAGGGTCTGGCGCTGAAGGAGCCCGGCCTCGGGGGTGGGCTGGCCGGGGCGATTCACTGGACGAACTCCTGGAGCGTGGCCGATCCAGGTGGCCTGGTGGCCGCCTACGCCCACAGCTTCGAGCAACTGGGCGGAGAGTTTCTGCAAGCGGAAGTGAAGGGTATGCGTCAGGCGGGGTCCGGTTGGCACGTCGACACCGACCAGGGCGATCTCGAAGCCCGCGACATCGTGGTGGCCCTGGGCCCCTGGGCCGGAAACTGGCTCAGAGATCTCGGCTACCGCCTGCCGACCTTCGTCAAGCGCGGCTATCACATGCACTACGATGCGGCGAAGGGGCAGCGCATCAATCACTGGCTGGCCGATGCCGACATCGGCTACATCCTGGCGCCCATGCGGGCCGGCATTCGGCTGACCACCGGCGCGGAACTGGCTCCGCTGGATGCACCCCCATCTCACGATCAGTTGGCCGCGGCCGAACGTCGGGCACGTGAGCTCTTCCCCGGCTTGGGTGGGCGGCTGGAGGCTGAGCCGTGGAAGGGCGCGCGTCCCTGTCTGCCGGACATGAAGCCTGTCATCGGGCCGGCGCCGCGCCATGCCGGGCTGTGGTTTGCTTTCGGCCATGGGCACCAGGGTTTCACCATGGGACCGGCCACGGGGCGTGTGCTGAGCGAGATGATGGAAGGGGAGCCGACAGCAGTGGATATGGCGCCCTTTCGTGCCGACCGTTTTTGAGCCTGGTTCTGGGGGTTCTGGGGGTTCTGGGGGCTCTTGGGTTCTGGTGGTTGGGGCGGGCGCCTACGGCCTGGCCCGATTGCGTCGCTGGCGGAACAGATGGTGCACGAACTTGATCACCAGAGTCATGACGTAGACCACCCAGCCGGCGGTGGCGAGTACGTTGAACAGCAGCATCTTCTGCTCGCCACTCATGGGGGCGAGCATGTTCTCGATGAAGACGCCGAAGAGCAGCGCCAGGGCCATGGGCAAGGCCAGGATGTGCATCCACATCTCGGTACGGCGCTTGCGCACGTGGTAGCGGCTCAGGTGGACGCGAAACGGACGGTGTACGGAGCTGACCAAAATCATGGCGCCGAGGGCGAGCAGGGCGGCAAGCGTCGGCTCGACACTCCCGATTCGCGCCGAGATGCTGATCGACCAGAAGAACACGATCCACATCAGACCGGCCAGAATGGCGACGATATCGGCGTAATGGCGAACCCGAGGCATTGGCAGCGACTCTCACGGCAAAAACGGCGTCGATGATACGGCAAAACGGCGTCTGTTGCTGCCGTGAAAGCGATTTTCTCGCTCGCTCCAGGGGGCGGGTGGTACGCCATTTTGGTCGGGCCTTCCGGTATACTCTGCTATCGACACTCATGTTGAACGACAGGACGCCCCGTGACCGCTATTACCCTGACCCGACCCGATGACTGGCATCTTCACCTACGCGACGGCGAGGCGCTGGCGGCCGTGGTACCCGCCACTGCGCGTCAGATGGGGCGGGCGATCATCATGCCCAACCTCAAGCCGCCGGTCACCACCACCGAGCAGGCGCAAGGCTATCGCGAGCGCATCCTGGCGGCTCGCCCTGCGGGTTCCTCCTTTGAGCCACTGATGACGCTCTACCTCACCGACAATACCCCGGCGGATGAGATCGAGCGGGCCGTGGCGAGCGGTCTGGTGCATGCGGTGAAGCTCTATCCCGCCGGGGCGACGACCAACTCCGACTCGGGTGTCACAGATCTGGCGCATTGCGATGCCGCCATCGGAGCCATGGCGCGCCTTGGCCTGCCGCTGCTGGTGCATGGTGAAGTTACCGATGCCGAGATCGATATCTTCGACCGCGAAGCGGTGTTCATCGAGCGGGTGATGAAGCCGCTGCTCGAGCGCCATCCGGATCTCAAGGTGGTGTTCGAGCATATCACCACCGGCGATGCCGCCGAGTTCGTCGCCCAGGCGCCGGCCAACGTGGCTGCGACCATCACCGCTCACCATCTTTTGTTCAACCGTAACCACATGCTGGTAGGCGGCATTCGCCCCCACTACTACTGTCTGCCGATCCTCAAGCGTGAGCGCCATCGCGAGGCGCTGCTGGCGGCCGCCACTTCGGGCAGCGGCAAGCTCTTCCTCGGCACCGACAGCGCTCCCCACGCTCAGGGCGACAAGGAGGCGGCCTGCGGCTGTGCTGGCGCCTATACCGCACCGGCGGCCATCGAGCTGTATGCCACGGCCTTCGAGCAGGCCGGTGCGCTGGACCGGCTGGAGGGCTTCGCCAGCCACTTCGGGCCGGACTTCTACGGGCTGCCGCGCAATGCCGATACCATCACCTTGGTGCGGGAGGAGTGGACGTTGCCCGACTCGCTGCCCTACGCCAACGGTCAACGCATCGTGCCGCTCAAGGCGGGAGAAACGCTGGCGTGGAAACTGCGCGACTGACCGCTCGACCGGAAACGAGACGGCCGCCTTCGGGCGGCCGTCCTGCATTGGGTTAGGAGTATCATGTTCGATGGCATTCCTGCGGCAAAGGTATTACGGCTAGTCTATGGTGTGAATTGAGCACAAGGAGTGCTCTCTCATCGCTTCTTACGTTGCATCTGAGTACCTGGGGCTTGGCCGCAGGGTGCCCGTGGGTAGGTATGCGACGAGAAACGATCCAGGATGACAAGGTCGACCCCTAAGCAGATTCGCAAGGGACTTCGGAGCCTGCTCGAGTCTACGTTGCTGCTGACCTTCGCCAGGGAAAGGGTCCCGGTCGTGTATTTCGACAAACGGCTGAACGTCGGGGATGCGATCACTCCCTACCTGGTGCGGCGGCTCACCGGTAAGGGTGCTTATCGCGTTCACTCGAATTCGGTCGTGCATCTGCTGGGAGTGGGAAGCATCCTGCATCAGGCGAAAAGTCGGAGCCTGGTGTGGGGTAGTGGTCTTATCGACCCGCAGTGGCTGCCAGGGCGAGAGGCTCTCGAGCATGCCCGCTTCCTGGCGCTGAGAGGTCGGCTCACCCAACGTCTGCTGGCTGCCAATGGCGCGGATGTATCAAGATCGATGCTGGGCGATCCCGCGCTCGTCATGCCGCTGTTCTACCAGCCTGCTCGTTGCCATCGGCAGTACCGCATTGGCCTGGTGCCCCACTATGTCGATCTAGATAACCCCGTAGTCCGCTATATGGCGGCTCTGCCTGACGTCAAGTTGATCGACGTGGGGCAGCAGCCCGAGACGTTCATCGATGCCCTTGTCGAATGCGATGCGATCGTCTCTTCCTCGCTGCATGGGCTGATCCTTGCCGATTGTTACGGAATCCCCAATCGTTGGGTGCAGTTTTCCAATGCCCTGATCGGGGGTGAGTTCAAGTTTCGCGACTATTACAGTACAACGGACGCTCCCGATACCGGTGTCGTGTCGCTGAGGAGCCGGGCCGAGGCCGACGATTGCATGGCGGCGTTGCCTGCACAGGCTAGGGTAGCGAAGTATCTGAGTGAACCTGAGCAGTTGTGCGCCACTTTCCCCTTTGACGAATTCAAGTGACGGTCATGGACATGCGTGAGCCGACCATCAGCATCATCGTCCCAGCCTACAACGTGGCGCCCTATATCGCGGCCGCGCTGGGTAGTCTTGCCAGTCAGACTTGCCCGCCCGATGAGGTCATCATCGTTGACGATGGCAGCGAGGATGACACCCGGGAGCGAGTGCGCGCCTTTCCTCATCCCTATCCTGTCGAGTTGATAGCGACGGTCAACCTGGGGCAGGGCGGGGCCCGCAACCTGGCGATCACCAGGGCCTCGGGCGATTACGTCTACTTCTTCGATGCCGACGACCTGCTGGAGCCCGATTTCATCGAGAGCATGCATGCCCTTGTCAAATCCACCGACTATCCGGACATCGTATTCTTTTCCGGGGTTGATTTTCACGACGCAGGGGCGGAAGGATTCGATTTGCCCCGCAGCTACCGTCGCGGCTTCGAAGGCGAGTTTACGCGGGCAGCCGACCTCCTGGCGGCGTTCGAACGGCATGGCGGAGGCTCGTGCAGCCCCTGTCTCTACCTGAGCAGACGCACGCTGTGGGGAGAGAAGTTGAAGTTCCAGGATGACTATCACGAGGATGAGGAGATCTTCTTGCCCCTGATCTTTTCAGCCAAGCGTTATGTGGTGACCGACCGCGTGCTGTTCCGGCGCCGGATCCGCCTCAACTCCACCATGACGATGCCCAAGTGCATGAAGCATGTGAGAGGCCTGCATGGGCTGCTCGAATCGCTGTTGGCGCTTTACCGCGACCCCGCGCATCACAGCTGCCGGCGTCATATTCGCAAGCGTGCCCTTCAGTACATCGGCCAGTACATGAGCGCTTGTCGCAAGGTGCGCGTACCCTATGACCTCTCGCTGCTGCTGGCGCTGGTAGTGGGATTCAGGAACCGCAGCATGTGCCTGAAAATCGCCTTTCATGCGTTGAGCGACTCGCTGCGTAGCGCGATCAAGCGGCTGATGGGCCGGGGCAGGGCGTGCAGCCACTGAGGCCTCGGCGGGGGCTGCGTACGCAGTGAGCGGCATGGCTTCGGCCATCGCCCCTCCCCAGGGCGTTCGCCGGGGTTTGGATGCCTAGCCGGCGGCCAACTCGATGTCGGGTTGCGGCTCGGTCTTGCCCAGACGCAGGACCATGCGTTCCACCATGCGCGCTGAGTGGGCGGCGGCTTTCTCCAGGAACTGCTCGAACGAGAGGTGATTGTCGCCGCCACCGGGAATGTCGGACACCGCGCGGATGACCACGAACGGGCAGCCGTAAAGATGACAGGTCTGGGCGATGGCGGCGGCTTCCATCTCGGCCGCCAGCATGGTGGGGAAGCGCGAGCGGGTCTTGGTGACCAGCTCCGGACAAGCCATGAAGACGTCGCCGGTAGCAATCAGGCCTTCCACCACCTTGACCTCGCCGAGCTCCTCGACACACTCCCGGGCGAGCGTGACCAGGCGGGTGTCGGGCAGGTAGGCGGCAGGCATCTGCGGTACCTGGCCGTGCTCGTAGCCGAACGCCACGGCGTCCACGTCGTGATGACGCACCTCGCTGGATACCACGATGTCGCCGATCTCCAGCCCTTCGCCGAAGCCGCCGGCCGAACCGGTGTTGATGATCGCTTCGGGCTGGTAGACGTCGAGCAGCAGAGTCGTGCCGATGGCGGCGTTGACCTTGCCGATGCCTGATTGCAGGATCACCACGTCGACACCGTGCAGCTTGCCGTGATGGAAGGTGCAGCCCACATGGGAGCGAGTACGACGGTCTTCCAGCAGCGAGGCCAGGTAGTCGACCTCCTGGGCCATGGCGCCGATGATACCGATGCGTTTCATCTCGAGTTGCTTGCTCCGCTGAGGCGGCCGGGCCGCCAACTAAAGTATGAAGGAGGGCGTATTCTAGCGGAGCGATACACGTCTGTCAGGTCATGTCAGAGCGTGGCGAGTTCCTGCTCCATAGCATCGTGGCGCTCCGCGGCGTAGAGGGTGTTCTCCAGCAGCGAGGCGACGGTCATCGGGCCTACGCCGCCTGGCACCGGCGTGATCCAGGCGGCACGCTCGGCGGCCGGGGCAAATTCCACGTCGCCGACCAGCCTGCCATCCTCCTCGCGGTTGATGCCCACGTCGATGACGATGGCGCCGTCACGCACCCACTCTCCCTTGACCAGGCCCGGCTTGCCGACCGCCACCACCAGCAGCTCTGCGCGACGCACATGCTCTTCGAGGTTGCGCGTGAAGCGGTGGCACACGGTAGTGGTGCAGCCGGCCAGCATGAGTTCCAGGGCCATGGGGCGGCCGACGATGTTGGAGGCGCCGACAACGGTGGCGTCCATGCCGCGCACCTTGAGGCCGCTGGCCTGCAGCAACGTCATGATGCCCTTGGGGGTGCAGGGGCGCAGTACCGGCAGACGCTGCGCCAGACGACCCAGGTTGTAGGGGTGGAAGCCATCGACATCCTTGTGCGGCAGGATGCGCTCGAGGATCGGGCGCGCGTCGAGGTGAGCCGGCAGCGGCAGCTGCAGCAGGATGCCGTCGATGCGCGGGTCGGCGTTGAGCTCGTCGATCAGCCGCTCGAGACTTTGCTGGCTGGTGTCGCTGGGCAGGGCGTGCCTGAAGGAGAGAATGCCGGCCTGCTCGCAGGCACGATGCTTGTTGCTTACGTAGACGTGGGATGCCGGGTCTTCGCCCACCAGAACCACGGCGAGGCCCGGTATGCGCTTGCCCTCGGTGCGGCGCGTCTCGACCTGGCGTGCAACTTGTTCGCGGACCTGAGCGGCTATGGCCTTGCCGTCGATGAGTTGGGCGGTCATCGTTTCTCCCCTGTGGTGAATGAGTGAGCGGCGCTGCCAATGCCGACCGTGGGTTCTCGAAGGGGGCCGATTTTCGCATGCCGCGCCGTCCAGGCAAAGCGCAAAAGCCTCGCTGAGTCAGACGGCTATTGACCGCGAGAGATTCTCGCGTAGAATACGCAGCGCTCGACGAGGCCTGGTTGTTGGCTGTCGAGGGCCGTGCGAAGGCCGGCGGGGTGTAGCGCAGTCTGGTAGCGCGCCTGCTTTGGGAGCAGGATGTCGGGGGTTCGAATCCCTCCACCCCGACCACAACCTTTTGTTTCCGCTAAGGAAATGACGAATCAGGGTTGCGGTCAGACGCCATGGAACGTAGAATGCGCCCATAGCTCAACCGGATAGAGCAACGGCCTTCTAAGCCGTAGGTTGCAGGTTCGAGTCCTGCTGGGCGTGCCAAAGCTGCTGCCCGCGGCGGGTCTCCGGTACGAGTGGTTTTAAGGGTGTTTGGTGTCAGGTGTGAATTGCTGACGCCGGTAGTGTCGATATGGTGGATGTAGCTCAGTGGTAGAGCCCCGGATTGTGGCTCCGGTGGTCGTGGGTTCGATCCCCATCATCCACCCCATTCGACGCTTGAGGCACCTCATCTCTGCAATGGTGGATGTAGCTCAGTGGTAGAGCCCCGGATTGTGGCTCCGGTGGTCGTGGGTTCGATCCCCATCATCCACCCCATTGCAACTCTGTAATGCTTTCCTGTGGCACTTCTTGGCTCTATCTTTCCTGTCTTGTGGTTTCGTTACCGCTCATGGCGCTGTCAGGGCATTCGCTCGTGCGAGAATGATTCTGAATCGGGCGCTGGTCGTGGGACGATGACGAAATGCCTTTCAAAACGCCCTTGTAAAATGCCCATCGCGCCCCAACCAATGGGTGTAATGCTTGCCAGCGTAGGGCGGGATTCTTAGAATCTCTCTTTTACATTCATGCTTCCCAAGAACGCCCCTAGTGGTAGAGGACCATTCATGCAAGTTTCCGTCGAAACGACCTCCCAGATCGAGCGCCGCGTCACATTCCAGGTGCCGGCCGCCGAGGTCGACGAGGCCGTCGAGGCCCGCCTCAAGGACACGGCGAAGAACATTCGTCTCAATGGCTTCCGCAAGGGCCGGGTGCCCATGTCCGTGGTGCGCCAGCGTTACGGTCGCGGCGTGCGCGACGAGGTCGTGGGCGAGCTGATGCGTGAGCGCTATGTCCGTGCGATCACCGAGCAGAACCTCAACCCGGCGGGTTTCCCGAGCATCGAGCCCAAGGTAGACGAGAGCGGCAAGGACCTGGAGTTCGTCGCTTCCCTCGAGGTCTACCCGGAAATCGAGCTGGCCTCGATCGAAGGTACCGAGGTCGAGCGTCCGCAGGTCGAAGTCAGCGATGCCGATCTCGAGGAGATGGTCGAGACACTGCGCAAGCAGAATGCATCGTGGGAAGAGGTCGAGCGTGCCGCCGAGCAGGGCGACCAGGTCAAGATCGACTTCAAGGGCTACCTGGGTGACGAGCCTTTCGAAGGCGGCAGCGCCGAAGGTCACGATCTGGTGCTGGGCTCCGGCAACTTCATCCCCGGCTTCGAGGACCAGCTCGTCGGCGCCAAAGCGGGTGAAGAGAAAGAGATCAAGGTCACCTTCCCCGAAGACTACCAGGCCGAGCATCTGGCGGGTCAGGACGCCACCTTCAAGGTCAAGGTGCATGCGGTGAAGGGCCAGGCCCTGCCGGAGGTCGACGAAGAGTTCATCAAGCGCTTCGGCGTCGAGGATGGCAACGTCGAGAAGTTCCGTGAAGAGGTCAAGAAGAACATGGCGCGCGAGGCCAAGCAGGCCGTCGACAATCGCGTCAAGCAGCAGGTGCTCGGAGCCCTGAAGAAGGCCAACGACATTCCCGTGCCGCAGTCCCTGGTCCAGCAGGAAACCGACGCGCTCAAGCGCCAGGCTGCTCAGCAGTTCGGCCTGGGCGAGGACTTCGACGTGTCCCAGCTGCCCAACGAGCTTTTCTCCGAGCAGGCCAAGAGCCGCGTTCAGATCGGGCTGCTGCTGGCCGAAGTCATCAAGGCCAATGAGCTCGACGCCAGCGATGATGAGATTCGCGCCAAGGTCGAGGAGCTCGCCGAGCAGTACCAGGAGCCGCAGCAGGTCGTTGACTACTACATGGGCAACGATCAGCTCAAGACTCAGGTCAAGTCGGCTATCCTTGAGGAGAAAGCCGTCGACAAGCTGCTGGAGCAAGCGACCGTCAAGGACGTTGAGATGAGCTACCAGCAGGCTCTCGCGGCCGCTCAGCAGGGCGAGCAGGCCGAAGAGGGCGCAGATGAGGAAGGCGAGGAAGAGGCCAAGAGCTGATTCGGCGTCACGCCCCTCGACCTGCCGGCCGCGAGGGTGTGGCCGGCAGGTGCAGTCGCTTCCATTCATCGGATGCAAGGACATCACACTGATGAGCAACGAGTTCGAGACCCGTAACGCCGGCGGCCTGGTGCCGATGGTGGTTGAGCAGAGCGCACGCGGCGAGCGGGCCTACGACATCTACTCCAGGCTGTTGAAGGAGCGGGTGATCTTTCTGGTGGGTCCGGTGGAAGACCACATGGCCAACCTGATCGTGGCGCAGCTGCTGTTCCTCGAGTCCGAGAATCCGGACAAGGACATCCACCTCTATATCAACTCGCCGGGCGGCGCCGTGACGGCCGGGATGGCGATCTACGATACCATGCAATTCATCAAGCCTGATGTCTCCACGGTCTGCATCGGTCAGGCGGCCAGCATGGGCGCGCTGCTGCTGGCCGGCGGCGCAGCAGGCAAGCGCTATTCGCTGCCTCACTCGCGCATGATGATCCACCAGCCGCTGGGCGGATATCAGGGGCAGGCGGCCGATATCGAGATCCATACCCGCGAGATCCTGGGCATCCGCGACAAGCTGAACCGTATCCTGGCGCATCACACCGGGCAGGATATCGAGACGATTGCCCGCGACACCGATCGTGACAACTTCATGAGCGGCTCTCAGGCAACGGAGTACGGTCTCATCGATGCCGTACTGGATAAGCGGCCCACATCCTGATAGCGTGAAATCATACACGCTTCAACTACGTGATTAGCGGCGGCCGATCGGGCCGCCGAAGTGACAGAGGTACGCGAATGGCCGACGGCAAAGGCAAGGACGAAGGCGGCAAGCTGCTTTACTGCTCGTTCTGTGGCAAGAATCAGAACGAGGTGCGCAAGCTGATTGCAGGCCCGTCCGTCTATATCTGCGACGAGTGTGTCGACCTGTGCAACGACATCATTCGCGAGGAAGTTCTCGATGCCGATGCCGAGAGCGATGAGGAGCGCCTGCCCGTTCCCCGCGAGATTCGTCGCACCCTGGACGAATACGTCATCGGTCAGGATCGCGCCAAGACGGTGCTGTCCGTGGCCGTATACAACCACTACAAGCGTCTGCGCGCCGGCATCAAGGGCGACGACGTCGAGCTCGGCAAGTCCAATATTCTGCTGATCGGTCCTACCGGCAGCGGCAAGACGCTGCTGGCCGAGACCATGGCACGCCTGCTCAACGTGCCCTTCACCATCGCCGACGCCACCACCCTGACCGAAGCGGGTTACGTTGGTGAGGACGTCGAGAACATCATCCAGAAGCTGCTGCAGAAGTGCGACTACGATGTAGAGAAGGCCCAGCGCGGCATCGTCTACATCGACGAGATCGACAAGATCTCGCGCAAGTCGGACAACCCCTCGATCACCCGCGACGTGTCGGGCGAGGGCGTGCAGCAGGCACTGCTGAAGCTGATCGAGGGTACCACGGCTTCCGTGCCGCCGCAGGGAGGGCGCAAGCACCCCCAGCAGGAGTTTCTGCAGGTGGACACCGGTAACATCCTGTTCATCGTGGGGGGCGCCTTCGCCGGCCTCGACAAGGTCATCCGTGACCGCGCCGAGAAGGGCGGTATCGGCTTCAGCGCCGTGGTCAAGAGCAAGGACGAGACCAAGGGCGTGGGCGACCTGCTCGCCGACGTCGAACCGGAGGATCTGGTCAAGTTCGGCCTGATTCCCGAGTTCGTCGGTCGTCTGCCGGTGATTGCCACCCTCACCGAGCTCAACGAAGACGCGCTGATTCAGATCCTGACCGAGCCCAAGAACTCCCTGGTCAAGCAGTACGCCCGCCTGTTCGACATGGAAGGCGTGGAGCTGGAGTTCCGCGAGGACGCGCTGCGTGCGGTGGCGGCCAAGGCCATGGCGCGCAAGACCGGGGCGCGTGGCTTGCGCTCCATCCTCGAGTCGGTTCTGCTCGACACCATGTACGAGATTCCCTCCATGGAGGGGGTGACCAAGGTGGTCATCGATGCTTCGGTCATCGCCGGGGACAGCGAACCGCTGCTGATCTATTCCCAGCAGGACCAGCGGGTTGACGGCACCGACGGCTGAGACCGTCCGGCAGTTGCCGTCACGCCCGTGACGAAAAGGGGTCGCTCGGGCGGCCCCTTTTTCATGCAGGTCGACCGCGCCCCCTTGCAAAGGGGGTGTGCTGCCCCCACACCCCCTGTATTCACCGATTTCTGTTTGAGGAACGTCTGCGATGCAGCAGAACGCCGTTCAGACTCTCAGTCTGCCCCTCCTGCCACTGCGCGACGTGGTCGTATATCCGCAGATGGTCATTCCCCTGTTCGTCGGCCGGGAGAAGTCGATCCAGGCGCTCGACGCCGCCATGGCTGCCGACAAGCGCGTATTGCTGGTAGCCCAGCGCGAAGCCGGCCAGGACGATCCCGGTACCGACGACCTCTTCACCATCGGCACCATTGCCGAGATCATGCAGTTGCTCAAGCTGCCGGATGGCACCGTCAAGGTATTGATCGAGGGTGTCTCACGGGCCGACCTGCGCGAGGTCCACCATGCCGACGGCGGACACAGCATGGCGGATGCGGTGCTGCGCGACAGCGAGCCCTTGACGGAGCGTGAGCAGGAGGCGCTGGTACGCGTGCTGCTCAATCAGTTCGAGCAGTACGTCAAGCTGTCCAAGAAGGTGCCCAACGAAGTTCTCAACTCGCTCTCGGGCATCGAGGACCCCAGCCGTCTGGTCGATACCATCTGCGCTCACCTCTCGCTCAAGATCCACGACAAGCAGCAGCTGCTGGAAATGGATCGCGTGCGTGACCGTATCGAGCATCTGATGGCGCTGATCGAGTCGGAAATCGACCTGCTCCAGGTGGAGAAGCGTATCCGCTCGCGGGTCAAGGACCAGATGGAGAAGTCCCAGCGCGAGTACTATCTCAACGAGCAGATGAAGGCCATCCAGAAGGAGATGGGCGAGCTCGAGAACGTGCCCAATGAGGCCGAGAAGTACGAGGCTGCCATCGAAGAGTCGGGCATGCCCAAGGAGGCGTGGGAGAAGGCGCTGCAGGAGCTGGGTAAGCTCAAGATGATGTCGCCGAGCTCGGCGGAAGCCACGGTGGTGCGCTCCTACCTTGATTGGATGGTGGGCGTGCCGTGGAAGAAGCGCACCCGGGTCAAGCACGACCTGCCGCATGCTCACAAGGTGCTCGACGAGGATCACTACGGCCTCGAGGAGGTCAAGGAGCGCATCCTCGAATATCTGGCCGTGCAGAAGCGAGTCAAGAAGCTCAAGGGTCCCGTGCTGTGTCTGGTGGGGCCGCCCGGAGTGGGCAAGACCTCGCTCGGCCAGTCGATCGCACGCGCCACCAACCGCAAGTACGTGCGCCTTGCGCTCGGCGGCGTGCGTGACGAATCCGAGATCCGCGGCCATCGCCGCACCTACATCGGTTCGCTGCCAGGCAAGCTGATCCAGCGCATGAGCAAGGCCGGGGTGAAGAACCCGCTGTTCCTGCTCGACGAAGTCGACAAGCTCGGCATGGACCACCGCGGTGACCCCGCCTCGGCGCTGCTGGAAGTGCTCGATCCGGAGCAGAACGACAAGTTCAACGATCACTATCTGGAGCTCGATTACGATCTCTCGGAGGTGATGTTCATCTGTACCGCCAACTCGATGAACATTCCCGGTCCGCTGCTGGACCGCATGGAGGTGATTCGGCTGCCGGGTTACACCGAGGACGAGAAGCTCGCCATTGCCCGGCGCTACCTGGTGCCGAAGCAGCTCCGGGCGGCCGGCTTCAAGGAGGACGAGCTCGCCTTTTCCGATGAGTCGCTGCTGGAGCTGATTCGCTACTACACTCGCGAAGCGGGCGTGCGCGAGCTCGAGCGGCAGATCGCCAAGGTATGCCGCAAGGTGCTTCGCGAACGGCTCGAATACGAAGGCAAAGGAGCTCAGGCGCCGGTGTTCCTCGCCGCAGCCGACATAGAGAAATATGCCGGGGTGCGTCGTTACAGCTACGGTCTGGCCGACAAGGAGGACCAGGTGGGGCGCGTGACCGGCTTGGCCTGGACCTCGGTTGGCGGGGAGCTGCTGAACATCGAGTCGGTGGTTACTCCCGGCAAGGGCCGTATCAACAAGACCGGCTCGCTGGGCGACGTGATGAAGGAGTCGGTCAGCGCGGCGCATACCGTGGTGCGTGCTCGCGCCGAGTCGCTGGGCATCGAGCCCGAGCGCTTCGAGAAGGAAGACCTGCATATTCACGTGCCGGAAGGTGCTACGCCCAAGGACGGTCCCAGCGCCGGCATCGCCATGGTGACTGCTATGGTCTCCGCCTATACCGGACGACCCATTCGCTGCGATCTGGCCATGACCGGCGAGGTGAATTTGCGTGGCGAGGTGATGCCGATCGGAGGGTTGAAGGAGAAATTGCTGGCGGCACGGCGCGGTGGTATAAAGATCGTGCTAATTCCGGAAGAGAACCGCCGTGACCTCAAGGAGGTTCCGGATAATATCAAGGATGCGCTGGATATCCGGCCAGTCCGTTGGATCGACGAGGTACTGGCGTCGGCGCTGGTTGCAAATTCCGATACCAGCGGGGAAGAATCCCGAACGGATGATTCGGCTTCTTCTTCAACGATGATCAGTACACATTAACGATAATTGCCGTGCCATTTCGAGAAGAAAACCTCGCTATGGCGCGGCTTGGCGCCGCAGTTGCTTGACACCTCTTTTACAGCATTGCTATAAACTGCCAGCCGTGCTGTGATCGTGTTGCCGGGCGAAAGGCACGCCGATTAGAGCCATTTACTGAAACCGTCAAGGGGTGAAGTGTGAACAAATCCGAGCTGATCGAAGCCATCGCCGCGTCTGCCGATATTCCTAAGGCTGCTGCGTCTCGTGCACTGGATGCCATGGTCGATACCGTTACCGAGAGCCTCAAGAAAGGGGATAGCGTTTCACTCGTCGGGTTTGGTACTTTCTCGGTGAAGGAGCGTGCCGCCCGTACTGGCCGCAACCCGCAGACCGGCCAGCCGATCCAGATCAGTGCAGCCAAGGTGCCGTCCTTCAAGGCTGGCAAGGCGCTGAAGGACTCCGTCAACTGAGTCAACGGATTGTTTGCTCCGTCAGCCCGGTAGCGGGCGACCAAGCGTCGGAAGCAAACCATCAGGCGCATCGCTTTGGCGATGCGCCTTATTTTTTGGTGGATGCGTCTAATGGGCGGCGTTGCCGGGAGCGACTTCCGGCATCGCTGACGAGCCGCGCGGTACAGCCATGGTCCGCGAGGCCTGGCCACCGTATAATATGGCCCCACTGCCAGCCAACAATCAGTTACCGAGGCCTGCATGCTGCAAAGTATTCGTGACCGCTCCAGGAGTTGGGGTGCCAAGATCATCGTGGGTGCCGTGGTCGTCACCATGGCGCTGTTCGGTGTCGAGTCCCTGGTGGGGCTGTTCGGTGGTGGTGGCGACGAGGTCGCCAAGGTCAACGGCCAATCCATCACTCGCCAGGAGCTGGAGATGGAGGTGCAGCGTGCGATCCGCTCCGGTCAGGTGCCGCCCGAGCAGGAGCGGGCTCTGCGCGGCCAGGTACTCGACGAGATGATCGGCGAGCGCCTGTTACTCGCCTTTGCCGAGGATGGCGGGCTTTATCTCTCCGATGAGCAGCTCGACCAGGTCATCGTGACCTTGCCCGAGTTCCAGGATCAGAGCGGCCGCTTCGATACCGACCTGTTCCGCAATCGTCTGGCCAGTGCTGGCTTTACGCCGACCGCTTTCCGCGCCGCACTTCGCATCGACCTCAAGCGTCAGCAGTTGCAGCAGGGTCTGGCGCTTAGCGACTTCGTCCTCGACGGCGAGCGCGAAAGCCTGGCGGCGCTGCAGGCTCAGGTGCGCAGCTTCCGCTACCATGCGCTCGGCGCAGATGCGCTCGACGAGCCGGTGGAGGTCAGCGAGGAGGAGCTGCTCGCCTACTACGAAGAGCATCGCGAGAACTACCAGCGGCCGGAACAGGTACGCCTTGAGTACGTGGTCGTCGATCGCCAGGAGATGGCCGGCCAGGTCGAGGTGGATGAGGAGGCACTGCGTCAGGAGTGGCAGAACCGCGGTCGAGACGCCGATCGGCGCGTTTCCCACATCATGGCCACGCACGATGGCGAGCGCACCCGTGAAGAAGCCGTGGAGCGACTGGAAGCCGTTCGCCAGCGACTGGCCGAGGGCGATGACTTCGAGGCCCTGGCGCTCCAGTACTCCGACGATCCTGCGTCCGCCGAGCAGGGCGGCGATCTCGGCGTGATCAGTCGTGGCTTCTTCGGCGATGCCTTCGACGACGCGGCCTTCTCGCTCGCTCCCGGCCAGGTCTCCGGCATCGTGGAAACCAGCAGCGGCCTGCACCTGATCAAGGTCACGGGGCTTGACCAACCGTCCCTCGATGAGATGCGCGACGATATCGCCCGTGAACTGGCGCTCGATCAGGTCACCGGCGATTTCAACCGTCGCGTTCAATCCTTGATCGATGAGAGCTTCGCTGCCGATGACCTGGCCAGCGTGGCCGATGGGCTGGAGCTCGAGCTCCACGAAACCGACTGGGTGTCGCGTGAGGGCGGCGAGGGCATACTCTCCGAGCCGGGCGTGATGAGTGAGGCGTTCAGCGAGGATGTGCTGGTCGAGGGCTTCAACAGCGAAGTCATAGAGCTCGACGACGATCGTCGCATGGTGTTGCGGGTCGCCGAGCATCGCGAGGCCACCGTGCTGCCGCTCGAAGAGGTGCGCGAGCGTGTGGCGGCATCCGTAACCCGCATTAAGCAGCGTGAGAGGCTGCTCGACGTGGCGCGCCAGCAGGTGGAACGTCTTCGCGCCGGAGAGGAGCTGGAGCTTGACTGGCAGCAGGTCGAAGGGGCCACCCGCCAACGGGACAATGTGCCGCGTTCCGTGCTCCAGGCCGCCTTCCGACTGCCGCATCCCGAGGCGGGCGAGGCTGTGTTCGGCCACACCAGCGACGGGGAGAGGGTCATCCTGATCGCCCTGGATGAAGTCGCCAGCGGCGAGCCGGACGAGCAAGTCGATGCCTTCGTAGCACGAATGGCTGAACAGCTGCGCGCTCAAGCAGCCGTTGAGGGACTGCGCAGCCATCTACGGGAGACGTCTGAGATCACCCGTCGCTGAGTGCGTCTGCTTGTCATGCAAGACCGGTAAGGGGGCAATGCCCCCTTACCTATACCATCGTTTTATACCGTTATCTTCCTCTCTATAAGTTGCGGCCTTGGCTGATCTTTGTGTTATTCTATAACAATAAGTTCCACAGGAGCGCTCATGGCCACGACGCCGCTAAGATCGATACCCGTACATCTCTTCACCGGTTTTCTGGGTAGCGGCAAGAGCACGCTGATACGCCGTCTGATCGAGCACAAGCCGGCTGGCGAGCGGTGGGCGGTACTGATCAACGAGTTCGGTCAGGTCGGCATCGATCAGACGATGTTCGAGTCGCGGGACGACGTGATCGTGAAGGCGCTTCCCGGTGGCTGCCTATGCTGCCAGCTGGCTTTCGTGCTGCAGGCCACGCTGGTCAACCTGCTACACCGTCATCGCCCCGACCGGCTGCTCATCGAGCCCTCGGGGCTCGGGCATCCTGCCGGTCTGCTCGATACGCTGCGCAGCGAAGCCTTTGCCGACGTGCTGGTGGTGCAGGACATTGTGGCGCTGCTCGATCCGGCCCGGCTCGACGATCCCCGGGCGCGCGAGCACGACACCTTCAACGACCAGTTGACCATGGCCGACGCCGTCGTCTTGACCATGACCGACCGTGCCGGGCCGCAGGCGGTTGCCGCTGCCGAAGCCTTCGTGCAGCAGCTCTGGCCGCCCAAGAAGTGGGTAGCATACGCTGCCCATGGCGAGCTGGATGTGAACGTGTTGATGGAAAGTGGCTGCCACCACTCACCGGCGGCTGGGAGCGTGAACGATCGACATGCGTCGCTGCGCGATCCTGGCGCTCAGATGCTGGTGCTGGATGAGTTCGTTACGCAGGCGCCTCAGCCAGGCCACCCGGAGGCGGCGAGCGGCCAGGCCCTGGGCTACCACACGCTGGGATGGCGCTGGAGTCCCGCTGAGGTGTTCGATCTCGACCGCCTGACCCTGGTGCTGGATCGCTTGCCGTCGGGGCTGCGCGTGAAGGGAGTGCTGCATACCGATGCGGGGTGGCGGCTCTACAACCGGGGCGAGGGGGCAGCGAGCCTGACTGTCAGTGCCTGGCGTCAGGACTCGCGCCTGGAGGTTATCGGCGAGGCGGCAGTAATGCCGCCGGCAGATGACCTTCTCGCCGCCATTCACGCCTGTCGTGTCAGCGGCGAAGAGGTCGATGCGCTGCCTTGAGCTGGCTTCAGAGAGCGATTTCCCGCAGGGTGGGGTCCCCATCGGGGCCGATCTCGATTTCCCAGCCCTTACCGGGCTGCCAATCGCCCAGCACGATACGGCGACCCGAGAGATCGTCGACCTCGAGCTCATGCACGGCGGGGCGGTGGGTGTGGCCGTGGATCAGGGTCGTCACGCCGTAGTCGCGCATGGTGCGCACGACTTCCTCCGGAGTGACGTCCATGATGTCCTCGGCCTTGTTCGAGGTCGCTTCGCCGGACTGCTGACGCAGGGCGGTGGCCAGCTGCAGGCGGTCGGCCAGCGGCATGGCCAGCACCTGCTCCTGCCAGGCCTGGCTGCGGGCCTGTTCGCGAAAGGTCATGTAGGCCTCGTCGCGAGTGCATAGGCTGTCGCCGTGCATCAGCAGTACCGGCTCGTCGGCGAAGCGCAGCACCGCCGGATCGGTGACGAGCTTGGCCCCGCAGGCGGCAGCGAAGCGGTGGCCGAGCAGGAAGTCGCGGTTGCCGTGCATCAGGTAGATCTGGGTGCCCTCGTCGCTCAGGCGGCGCAGGGCGGCGGCCACTCTCAGGGCCAGCTTGCCGGTGCCGCTGGGATCCTGGTCAGCGTGATCGAGCAGATCGTCGCCGATCCAGGCCTCGAAGAAGTCACCCAGAATGTAGAGTGCATCGACGCCGCGGGCTCTGCGCTCGAGCCAGCCGAGGAACCCTTCGGTGACCTCGGGCGCACCGGGGTGCAGATGCAGGTCGGAGATCAGCAGGGTAGAACTCATGAGCTATCCCGTGGTTGGCTGTGGCTCAGCTGGCGTTTGCTTCGTCCTTGACGTAGGCGCGCACGATGATCACGTCCTCGGCAGGTACGTCGGCATGCATTCCGCGGCGGGTGGTTTCCACGGCAGTGATGCGCTCGACTACATCCATGCCCTCCGCCACTTCGCCGAATACGCAGTAGCCCCAGCCCTGCAGCGATTTGCCGCTATGGTTGAGGAAGTCGTTCTCGGCCACGTTGATGAAGAACTGGGCGGTGGCGGAGTGGGGATCCTGGGTGCGGGCCATGGCCAGGGTGCCGGTCAGGTTCTTCAGCCCGTTGTCGGCCTCGTTTTCGATCGGATCGTTGGTCGGTTTCTGGTCGAAGTTCTGATCGAAGCCGCCGCCCTGGATCATGAAGCCGGGAATGACGCGATGAAACAGGGTGCCGTCGTAGTGGCCGTCGCGTACGTACTGCTCGAAATTGGCTGCGGTCTTGGGCGCCTGTTCGTGATTCAGAGTAATGGCGATGTCGCCGAAGCTGGTCTCGAGAATGATCATCGGAATTTCCTGTGAGGAAGTTGCCTGAGAGATAGGAGCGCGCCTTGGCGCCGTGCATGGGCGTGGCGTTATAATAGCCGTTTTGCATCGATGCGCGAAGCGTGTCGGGTTCATCGACATTTCGGGCCCACCCAGACTCGCGATCCAACCAGAGGTTTGCCGCAACAACATGACCACAGAAAACGCCAGTGCGCCGAATTTCATCCGCAACCAGATCCGCGACGAGATCGAGGCCGGTCGTGCCGACAAGGTCGTCACCCGCTTCCCGCCGGAGCCCAACGGTTTTCTGCATGTGGGGCACGCCAAGTCCATCTGTCTCAACTTCGGCCTGGCCGAGCAGTTCGGTGGGGATTGTCACCTGCGCTTCGACGACACCAACCCGGCCAAGGAAGAGCAAGCCTACATCGACGCCATCAAGGAGGACGTCAGCTGGCTCGGCTTCGAGTGGGCGGGGCCGGTGCGCTACGCCTCCGACTGCTTCGATCAGCTCTACGCCTGGGCGCAGCATCTGATTCGCGAGGGCAAGGCCTACGTGGACGATCTCTCGCCCGACGAGATCCGCGAATACCGCGGCACGCTGACCGCGCCGGGCCGTCCGAGCCCCTGGCGCGAGCGCAGCGTCGAGGAGAACCTCGACCTGCTCGAGCGCATGCGGGCCGGCGAGTTCAACGAGGGTGAGAAGGTGTTGCGGGCCAAGATCGACATGGCCTCGCCCAACATCAATTTGCGCGATCCGATTCTCTATCGCATTCGTCATGCCCATCACCACCAGACCGGTGACACCTGGAAGATCTATCCCTCCTACGATTTCGCCCATGGTCAGACGGATGCCATCGAGGGGGTGACGCACTCCATCTGCACCCTGGAGTTCGAAGACCACCGCCCGCTCTACGAGTGGTTCCTCGACAACCTGCCGGTGCCGTGCAAGCCGCGCCAGATCGAGTTCGCCCGGCTCAACATGAACTACACCCTCACCTCCAAGCGCAAGCTCAAGCTGCTGGTGGATGAGGGCATCGTCGACGGCTGGGACGACCCGCGCATGCCGACCATATCCGGCATGCGTCGGCGCGGCTATACCCCGGCGTCGATCCGCAAGTTCTGCGAGATGATCGGCGTGACCCGCGCCGACGGCGGTCTGGTCGACATTGCCATGCTCTACCATGCCATCCGTTCGGATCTGGAGGACAACGCCCCGCGTGCCATGTGCGTGCTGAATCCGCTCAAGGTGGTGTTGACCAACGTGCCGGAGTCCCACGAGGAGGTCTACGAGGTGCCGGGCCATCCGGCCCGTGAGGACATGGCGCTGCGCCGCGTGCCCTTCACCCGCGAGCTCTACATCGACCGTGACGACTTCATGGAGGAGCCGCCGAAGAAGTTCTTCCGCCTGGCGCCGGGGCAGGAGGTGCGCCTGCGCAACTCCTATGTGATCCGCTGCGACGAGGTGGTGAAGGACGCCAGCGACGAGATCGTGGAGCTGCGCTGCTCGGTGGATTTCGACACCCTGGGCAAGAACCCCGAAGGGCGCAAGGTCAAGGGCGTGATCCACTGGGTCAGCGCCAGCCATGCGGTGCCGATGGAGGTGCGTCTGTACGACAATCTGTTCCTGGTCGAGCAGCCGGACAAGGACAAGGACGCCGACTTCCTCGAGCATCTCAACCCCGAGTCGCTGCAGGTCTGTCAGGCCATGGGCGAACCGAGCCTGGCCGATGCCGCCCCCGAGTCGCGCTATCAGTTCGAGCGGGTGGGCTACTTCTGTGCCGACCGTCACGCTTGCCGCGACGGCAAGCTGGTGTTCAACCGCACCGTCGGGTTGAAGGACAGTTGGGCAAAGATACAGAAGAAGGGCTGACATGCAGATCTACAACACGCTGACCCGCCGCAAGGAGCCATTCACCCCGATCGAGCCGGGCAAGGTGCGCATGTACGTTTGCGGCATGACCGTGTACGACTACTGCCACCTGGGCCACGCCCGGGTGATGGTGGCGTTCGACGTGGTCACCCGCTACCTGCGCTGGCGCGGCTTCGACGTCACCTACGTGCGCAACATCACCGACATCGACGACAAGATCCTCAAGCGGGCCGACGAGAACGGCGAGACCATCGCCTCGCTCACCGAGCGCATGATCGCCGCCATGCACGAGGACGAGGCGCGCCTCGGCGTGCTGCGCCCGGACCGCGAGCCGCGGGCCACCGGCCACGTGAGCGAGATCATCGCCATGGTCGAGACCCTGATCGACAAGGGCTATGCCTATCCGGCCGCCAACGGCGACGTCTACTACCGGGTGCGCAAGTTCGAGGGCTACGGCAAGCTCAACAACCGCAATCCCGACGAGATGCGCGCTGGCGCCCGGGTCGAGGTCGACGAGCACAAGGAGGACCCCCTCGACTTCGTGCTGTGGAAGGCGGCCAAGCCCGGCGAGGCGAGCTGGCCCTCGCCCTGGGGCGAGGGGCGCCCCGGTTGGCACATCGAGTGCTCGGCGATGTCGACCTGCTGCCTGGGGGATACCTTCGACATCCACGGCGGCGGCCCGGACCTGACCTTTCCGCACCACGAGAACGAGATCGCCCAGAGCGAGGCGGCCACCGGCAAGCCTTACGTCAATACCTGGATGCACGCCGGGGCGGTGCGGGTGAACCAGGAGAAGATGTCCAAGTCGCTGGGCAACTTCTTCACCATCCGCGAGGTGCTCGAAGTCCACGACCCGGAAGTGGTGCGCTACCTGCTGGTGGCGAGCCACTACCGCAGCCCGATCAACTACGCCCCGGAGTCGCTGGCGGATGCCCGCAAGTCCCTGGAGCGGTTCTACAATGCCTTGGATGGCGTTGGGGTGGGTGGAAAAGATGAGAAAACCATTCAGAACGAGCGTGCGCTCGCCAAAGCTGTTTATGATGACTTCGAAGACCGCTTCATCGTCGCCATGGACGACGACTTCAATACCGCCGAGGCGTTGTCGGTGCTCTTCGACTTGGCCCGCGAACTGAACCGGGCCAAGAAGGAGGCGCCAGCTCTTGCGTCAGGCCTGGCGCAAGAGCTGCGTCGTCTGGGCGGCGTACTGGGGCTGTTCGGCCAGGATCCACAGGCCTTCCTCAAGGGCAACCAGGCGGCGCTGCCGCTGAGCGAAGAGCAGATCGAAGCGCGCATCGCCCAGCGTGCCGAGGCCAAGCAGGCCAAGGACTTCGCCGCCGCCGACGGCATCCGCGACGAGCTCGCCGCACTCGGTATCGTGCTCAAGGATTCCCGCGAGGGAACGAGCTGGGTCTACGAGCCACCCGAGCAGTGAGCCTCGTGCCTGCAGTACGCATACGCCCGGCCTCTGGCCGGGCGTTGTCGTTTCACCTGGGCGTGCGCGGGTAGGGCGGCAGCGGTATCTGCAATGGCCAGCTGTCGTCGACGACGAACAGCCGTCGACGAGCGCTGCCCGGGCCGGCGGAGCCGAGCAGTGCAATCTGCACCGGCGAGGCGGGCCGTGAGAAATGCTGCGCCAGACGCGCCTCGACGTCGTCCAACGGCAGGAAGGCCTCGTCCCGCGGCAGCGCCAGCCAGTGCGGCTTGACCAGCCAGGCGGCGCGGGTGTCCCGCCTCAGTCCGTCGCGCAGTCGCCGCCAGTCGCGCCAGTGGAGCCACTCGCCGCGCAGATGATCGGTCGTTGCCTCGTGCGGTGCCGGCAGCGGCCGGTGCCAGGGATAGAACAGCACGCCGGGCATCGCCAACTGTTGCCTTATCGTCTCCGTCCGTGCGGGGCCGATGTCGCGGGGCTGGGTGTGCTGGTGGATGGTCTGCCGGGTCTCGGCATGCTCGGTCAGACGCAGTTGATGACGGTCCATATGCTCGCGCTTGGTGGCGAGGCTGTCGGCGCCGCCGGGACCGATCCAGCGTGCCTGGCCGTCGTTCGGGCCGGGGCCTTGCGGCAGGCCCAGGTAGAACTTGATGGCCACTTCGAGATGAATGGGCGTGGGGTCGTGGCGACGGCGGTAGAGCAGGTCGAGCTCCCCCAGGGTGCGTTTGCCCTGGTGAATGCGAAGATTGCTGGCGAGCAGACGGGTGCCCGGCGCAGTGTCGAGCAGAAATTGCCACAGGCGCTCGTGATAGTGGCCCATGCGGCCATCGACGGTGCTGCCCGCCCGGCGCTCGAGGCCCTCGGGGTTGGCTTCCAGTTCGTCGAGGTAGGCCAGCAGACGCTCGTCCCGTTCGAGGCCGAAGTCCGCCCGGCTCGGGCGTCCGGGCCAGGGCATGGCGATCAGGTCCGGCGCCATGACGATCCAGGCCAGATCGCGCACCAGGGGGTGATGGCAACGGGCGAGCAGGGCGGTACCGTCCGCATCCATGGGGAGCTCCGCGTTGAGAACGGGTCTGACAGTCAAACTGTACACGCCTTATACTCTACCGACATACCCATAGGATGGTGATGATCATGAAACGCTACTTGTCTGTGGCGGCCGTGACGGCCGGTTCGCTGCTTTTCGCCGTCGGCGTGCATGCCGGTGACCCGGTCACGGTATCTTCCAAGATCGATACCGAGGGCTCGGTGCTGGGGCAGCTGATCATTCAGCGCCTGGAGCAGGGCGGCATCCCGACGCAGGACAGGCTGCAGCTCGGCGCCACCAGCATCGTCCGGCAGGCCTTGCTGAACGGCGAGATCGACCTCTATCCCGAGTACACCGGCAACGGGGCCTTCTTCTTCGACATGACCGACAGCGATGTCTGGCACGATGCCGAGAGCGCTTTCGAAACGGTGCGTGAACGAGACGCCGAGAACGGTCTGGTGTGGCTTGCGCCGGCCCAGGCCAACAATACCTGGGCCATGAGCGTGCGCGGCGACCTGGCCCGGGAGCATGGCCTCGAGACCCTCGAGGACCTGGCCGAGTATCTCGACGGCGGCGGGGAGTTCAAGTTCGCCGCCAGCGCCGAATTCGTCGAGTCCGAACAGGCACTGCCGGCGTTTCAGCAGGCCTATGGCTTCGAGCTGAGCAGCGATCAGCTGCTGGTGCTCTCCGGCGGCAATACCGCCGCTACCATGCGTGCCGCCGCCCAGCAGACCAGCGGGGTGAATGCCGCCATGACCTACGGCACCGACGGCGGGCTCAGCGCGCTCGACCTGGTGGTGCTGGAGGATACGCTCGGGGTGCAGCCGGTCTATCAGCCGGCGCCGGTGGTGCGCGAGGAAGTGCTCGAGGCCTACCCGGAGATTGCCGAACTGCTCGCGCCGCTGTTCCAGTCCCTCGATCTGGAAATTCTGCAGGAGCTCAATGCCAAGGTGGCGGTGGAAGGGCTCGATCCGCGCCAAGTCGCCGAGGAGTATCTGGCCGAGCTGCAGGACTGAGGCGTGGGCGAGACCAGGCAATCTCCCAACTGGGTCCTGTCGAGCCTGATGCTGGCCGCGACGGTTGCCTGGCTGACGCTGGACGCCGTCAGCGTTGCGCCCAACCGTATCGTACCGGGCACTCCCTACACCGCGCTGGAGGTGATAGGGGGCTGGCCGGCGCTGCTGATGGCCGTGCCCATGCTCGCCGTGGTGGTGCTGGCCTGGCGGCCGCAGCGTAAGGGGCTGACGCTTTCCCTGGGCGTGGTGATGGCTCTGCTGGCGCTGCTACCGCTGTGGCTCTCGGCGACGACGGCGGTGCTGGTGGACCCGGAGATGCCCCAGGCACGGGTGGGTATCGGCAGTGCGCTGTGGCTGCTGCTCTTCCTGCTGCTGCTGGTGCTGATCGAGCTACGTACCCGGCTCGGCATGTCGCGTGCGCTGGGCTGGCTGCTGCTGGTGCCGATGCTGCTCGGCTGGTGGCTGGCGCTGTCACTGTGGCTGGAGCCGCTGGCGCTGCTGCGTGAATACCACGCCCGCAGCGACCAGTTCGCCAGTGCCGTCCAGCAACATCTCGCGCTGGTCGGGGCGGCGGTGGGGGCCAGCCTGGTGGTGGCCTCTCTACTGGTGCTGGCCATGCGCAGGCACACCGGGGTACGCCGTGTCGGCTTCGGCGTGCTCAACTTTCTCCAGACCATCCCCAGCCTGGCGCTGTTCGGCCTGCTGCTGGCCCCGCTTGCCTGGCTCGGCGCGCGGGTCGATTGGCTGGCGGCGCTGGGGGTCAGCGGCATCGGCTGGGCGCCGGCCTTCCTGGCCCTGCTCGGCTACAGCCTGCTGCCGATGGTGCGCAACATCTTCGTCGCCCTGGAAGAGGTGGCCCCGGCGGTGATCGAGTCCGCCCGCGGCATGGGCATGGCCCGACGCCAGGTCTTTTTGCAGGTGCGCCTGCCGCTGGCACTGCCGGTGGTGCTGGAGGGCGTGCGCATCACCACCGTGCAGGCCATCGGCCTGACGGCGGTGGCGGCGCTGATCGGTGCCGGCGGGCTCGGCACCTTCATTTTCCAGGGATTGGGGCAGGCGGCCATGGACATGGTACTGCTCGGCGCCTTGCCCATCATCGGACTGGCGCTGATCGCCGATGCCTTGCTCGGCGCCTTGAGTGAACGTCTTCGCCCGGGAGGGGCCGCATGATCGAACTGTTCGACGTGACCAAGCGTTTCGGCGACGAGACCGCCGTGGACGATATCACGCTGCGTGTCGAGAAGGGCGAGCTGTGCGCACTGGTCGGCACCTCGGGCTGCGGCAAGTCGACCACCCTGCGCATGATCAATCGCCTGATCGAGCACGACGGCGGCGAGATCCATCTCGACGGCCAGCCGGTGCGCAGCTTCGACGAAGTCGCCCTGCGACGGCGGATCGGCTACGTCATCCAGAGTACTGGGCTGTTTCCCCACTGGACGGTGGCGCGCAACATCGGCCTGGTGCCGCGCCTGCTGAAATGGCCCAAGGGCAAGGTGCGCGACAGGGTGGAGGAGCTGATGCAGCTGCTGGGCCTGCCCGTGGCGGAGTTCGCCGACAAGTACCCCCGCCAGCTCTCCGGCGGCCAGGCGCAGCGTGTCGGCGTGGCGCGAGCCTTGGCCGCCGACCCTGACATTTTGCTGATGGACGAGCCTTTCGGGGCCCTGGACCCCATCACCCGGGCCACTCTGCAGGGCGAGATGCGCGAGCTGCAGGCGCGCCTGCACAAGACGGTCGTCTTCGTTACCCACGACATGGACGAGGCGCTGGCACTCGCCGACAAGCTGGTGGTGATGCACCAGGGTCGGATCGTGCAGCAGGGCACGCCCATCGATCTGCTGCGCGAACCGGCCAATCCCTTCGTCGAGTCGCTGCTGGGCGGCATGGACCGCGGCCTGAAAGAGGCGGCGCTGATCCAGGTCAGCGAGCACATGCTGCCACTGGGTCCGCGCCTGCTGGCCAGCGAGCGGATTCCCTACGGCGCTTCATTGAGCCAGGCGCTGTCGGTCATGCTCTGGCACCGGGTCGACCGGCTGACGGTGGTCGACGAAGAGGACATTCCCATCGGCGAGCTGTCGCTGCGCCGCCTGCTCGGAGCCAAGGTGCCATGAGATCGGCTAGCTTGATGGCGACACAGGGCCCGGCGCTGCAGCGGTGGCTGGCGCCGATCGTGTGGCTGAGCCTGCTGCTGCTGCTGACCCTGGGCATGGGGCAACTCGAGTGGCTGTTCCGTCTGCTCGAGCCCGACCTGCGGCAGGTGATCTATCGCCGCGCCGATTTTCTGACCCTGCTGGGGCAGCACGTGCTGGTAGTGGGCATCGCCTCGCTGCTGGCGGTGGTCGTTGGGGTCTCCGCCGCCGTGGCCGTCACTCGCGAGTTCGGCAGGGACTTCCTGCCGCTGGTGTCGCAGCTTGCCTCCATCGGCCAGACCTTCCCCCCCGTGGCTGTCCTGGCGCTCGCGGTGCCTGCACTGGGGTTCGGCACGCTGCCCATCATCGTGGCGCTGCTGCTATATGGCCTGCTGCCCATCGTGCGCAACACCCTGGCCGGCATCGACAGCGTCGATCCGCAGGTGCATGAAGCGGCCCGCGCCATGGGCATGACCCCGTGGCAGGTGCTGCGCCAGGTGGAGCTGCCGCTGGCCGCGCCCTTCATCCTTGCCGGTATCCGCACCTCGGTCACCATCAATATCGCCACCGCCGCTCTGGGCACCACCGTGGGGGCAAGCAACCTGGGCGACCCGATCATTTCCGGCATCGTCAACGGCAATACCGCCTACATCGTCCAGGGGGCGGTGCTGATCGGTCTGTTGGCGCTGGCCGTGGACAGTCTGTTCGAGCGTTTGCAGCGGCGCGCCTAGAGAGTGGCTGAAGCCCGCTCGGCGCGGGCCTCGGTACTCAGGCCGATATCTTGATCGCTGGCGTACTCACGGAGCGTTCGGCTGTGACACGCTGGTGTGATAGTGCATTCGTCGTAGAGAGGGGGGGTGTACAGCAAAATAGGTGCGTTTAGATTCATCTTACGTTAACGTCAACTTTTCCAGCGTTGGCGATCTGCTGGAGAGACCCTCTGGCAGACGGCTACATTAGAGTCAACACTGCCCTCACGAGGGGCGGCACTCCTCCTGCCATTACCCAAGGACCAGGAAGATGACAACAACACACGATGTCCACACGCCGAGCTTCATGACCGGCGACGAATTCCACATCCCCACCTTTCGCCTGCTGCAGCAGGACGGTTCCCTGTGCGAAGGCGCCGAGGCGCCGGAGCTGGACCGGGACAAGGCGCTCAGGATCTACCGTGCCATGCTCGTCACCCGCGTGCTCGACGAGCGCATGATGGCGGCGCAGCGTCAGGGCCGGCTCTCCTTCTACATGCAGTGCACCGGCGAGGAGGCCGCGGTGATCGGTGCCACCGCAGCGCTCGATGATGCCGACATGATCATGGCCCAGTATCGTGAGCAGGGCGCGCTGGTCTATCGCGGCTTCAGCTACGACGAGTTCATGAACCAGCTGTTTGGCAACGAACTCGACTACGGCAAGGGCCGGCAGATGCCGATCCACTACGGCTCGCGCAAACTGCACTACATGACGATCTCGTCACCGCTGGCCACTCAGATCCCCCAGGCCACCGGCTACGCTTATGGCCAGAAGCTGGCCGGCGAAGGCCACTGCACCATCACCTTCTTCGGCGAGGGGGCGGCCTCGGAGGGCGACTTCCACGCCGCGCTGAACATGGCGTCGGTGCACAAGGTGCCGGTGATCTTCTTTTGTCGTAACAATGGCTACGCCATCTCGACGCCGGCCAGCGAGCAGTTTGCCGCCGACGGGATCGCGCCGCGGGCGTTCGGCTATCGCATGCACGTGATTCGTGTCGACGGCAACGACGTACTGGCCGTCTATCGTGCCACCCAGGAGGCGCGCAAGATCGCCGTGGAGCAGAACCAGCCGGTGCTGATCGAGGCCATGACCTATCGCCTGGCGGCTCACTCCTCGTCCGACGACCCCTCGGGCTATCGCTCGCGCAAGGAGGAGGAGGCCTGGCGCGAGAAGGATCCCATCCTGCGCATGCAGCGCTGGCTGATCGACGGCGGCTGGTGGAGCGAGGAGGAGGAGAAGGAGCTTCAGGAGAGCCTGCGCCGCGAGGTGCTCGAAACCATGAAACGCGCCGAGAAGCGTCCGCCCCCGCCGCTGGAGAGTCTGGTGACTGACGTCTATGCCGACGTCACGCCGGCGCTGCAGCGTCAGCTCGATGCCCTCAAGACCCACATCCGCAAGCACCCCGATGCTTATCCAAAGGGCGCCCGCTCGCTCGATCCCGACGTCAGGCCGGGTGGTGACCACAAATCCAGCGACGAGCAGGGAGGAGCCTGAGATGCCAAGAATGAACATGCTTCAGGCGATCAACAACGCGCTGGACATCGCCATGGCCGAAGACGAGAAGGTGCTCTGCTTCGGCGAGGACGTGGGCGTATTCGGCGGCGTCTTCCGCGCCACCAGCAATCTGCAGGAGAAATACGGCCGCGCCCGCTGCTTCAACACGCCGCTGGTGGAACAGGGCATCATCGGCTTCGCCAACGGCTTGGCGGCACAGGGCTCGGTGCCGGTGGCCGAGATCCAGTTCGCCGACTACATCTTTCCTGCCTTCGACCAGATCGTCAACGAGACCGCCAAGTTCCGCTTCCGCTCGGGCGATCTGTTCAACGTCGGCGGTCTCACCATCCGCACGCCCTACGGTGGCGGCATTTCCGGCGGCCTCTACCATTCGCAGTCGCCCGAAGCCTACTTCGCCCACACCCCCGGCCTCAAGGTCGTGGTGCCGCGCAATCCCTACCAGGCCAAGGGGCTGTTGCTCTCGGCCATTCGCGACCCGGACCCGGTGATCTTCTTCGAGCCCAAGCGTCTCTACCGAGCCGCGGTGGGCGAGGTGCCCGAGGAGGATTACCAGCTGCCCATCGGCGAGGCCGAAGTTACCAAGGAGGGCAGCGACATCACCGTGCTCGGCTGGGGCGCGCAGATGGAGGTGATCGACCGCGCCGTGGAGCTGGCCGAGAAGGAGGGCATCTCCTGCGAGGTTATCGACCTGCGCAGCATCCTGCCGTGGGACGAGGATACCGTGGTGGAGTCTGTGCTCAAGACCGGCCGGCTGGTGATTACCCACGAGGCACCGCGCACCGGTGGCTTTGCCGGCGAGATCGCCGCCACCATCCAGGAACGCTGCTTCCTGTACCTGGAGTCGCCCATCGAACGGGTGACGGGCCTGGACACGCCTTTCCCGCTGACGCTGGAGAAGGAGTACCTGCCCGATCACCTCAAGATCTTCGAAGCGATCAAGGCATCCGTGGCGTTCTGACGCCCGATATCAGGACAGGAGAGAACGATGAGCGATTTCATGCTGCCCGATATCGGCGAAGGTATCGTGGAGTGCGAAGTGGTCGAGTGGCGGGTGAACGAGGGCGACGAGATCGCCGAAGACCAGCCGGTGGTCGAGGTGATGACCGACAAGGCGCTGGTCGAGATCACCGCTCCCGAGGCGGGTCGTGTGACCCGGCTGTACGTGGCCAAGGGCGACATCGCCAAGGTGCACGCGCCGCTGTTCGCCTATGAGGCCAAGGGGGAGGTGGAGTTCGAGACACCGCCGCGACCCGCCGCACGGGAAGAGGACGAAGTGGCAAGCCCGGCGGCGGAAGCGCCGCCGCCTGCCCCTTCCGCCGCACATGCCGGCGGAGCCGGTGTCGCCGCCAAGGATTTCATTCTACCCGACATCGGCGAAGGCATCGTCGAGTGCGAAGTGGTCGAGTGGCGGGTCAGCGAGGGCGACGAGATCGACGAGGACCAGCCGCTGGTCGACGTGATGACCGACAAGGCGCTGGTGGAGATCACCGCCCCCGAAGCCGGCACGGTGACCAAGCTCCACGTGGCCAAGGGCGATATCGCCAAGGTGCATGCGCCGCTGTACGCCTATGTACCGGCGCATGCCGAGCCGGGCGAGGCGCGAGTCGACGTCAGCCAGCCGTCGCACTTCGCGCCCCAGGCGGCGCATAGCACGGTGGCGCAGAACAAGGCGACACAGAACATGGTGGCGCCGGTGGCAAGCGGCGGTCGCGGCCCCTACGGGCGCACTCCGGCGAGCCCCGCGGTGCGCCGTCTGGTACGCGAGCACGGTCTGGAGCTCGAGGCCGTTGACGGTTCGGGCAAGGACGGCCGGGTGTTGAAGGAAGACGTGCTGCGCTTTCTCGAGCAGGGCTCCCAACAGCAGGGCTCTCAGCAGCAGGGCGAGGCGCCTACCGCTCGATCGGCCGGCCATGCTCCGCAGACCGAAACGGCGTCTAGCGGTGCCCCGTCACGGCGTGACGCCGGCGAGGTTCGCGTCGAGCCGATTCGTGGCGTGCGCGCGGTGATGGCGCGGCGCATGGTCGAGTCGGCCAGCACCGTGCCGCATTTCCACTACGGCGAGGAGATCGACGTCACCGAACTGCTGGCCATGCGCGAGCGGCTCAAACCCGTGGCCGAGGCGCAGCAGGTGCGGCTGACGCTGATGCCCTTCTTCATGAAGGCGCTGGCGCTGGCGGTGCGTGAGGAGCCGCTCCTCAATGCCCGGCTCAACCCCGAGGTCACCGAGATCCACTACCTGCCGGAGGTGAACGTGGGCATGGCGGTTGACAGCAAGGCGGGGCTGATCGTGCCTAACGTCAAGCGGGTGGAGCAGCGCAGCGTGCTCGAGGTGGCCCGCGAAATCCAACGGTTGACCGCAGCGGCCCGGGAAGGTCGCGTGGCCCAGGAGGATCTCAAGGATGGCACCATCAGCATCTCCAACATCGGTGCCTTCGGCGGCACCTATGCGGCACCGATCATCAACGTGCCGGAGCTGGCCATCGTCGCCATCGGCAAGAGCCAGTGGCTGCCGCGTTTCGACGAGCGCGGCGAGGTGGTGAAGCGGGCGATAATGACCGTGACCTGGGCGGGCGACCACCGGGTGATCGACGGCGGCACCATCGCGCGCTTCTGCAATGCCTGGAGAGGCTACCTGGAAAGCCCGGAAACCATGCTGCTGCATCTCGGCTAGCCGGACGAGCCGTCTCGCAATGGATCATCCGATGACGGCTCCCAGCAACAGGTGAACACCCATGTCTCAGGCAGCGCTGCAGCAGTTCTACATCCCGGAAGAGCAGTCGATCTATCTGCTCAGCCACGATGATGCGCGCAAGCTCAAGGCGTGGGTGGCGCTGTGTCAGGCCCAGCTCGAACAGCTGGGCTACCGTGACATCGCGCTGATCGGCAAGGGCGCCTACGGCTTCGTCTTTGCCGGTATCACGGCCCATGGCGAGGAGTACGTGTTCAAGTTCACCCGGGTCAACCTGCCCCAGCAGATTCAGGATCGTCTCGAGGAGGAGGCGTTCATGCTGGAGCAGGTCGATCATCCCCGGGTGCCACGACTGATCGCCTTTCAACGCGTGCGCAACCAGTCGATCCTGGTGATGCAGCGCGCTCCTGGGCTCAACCTGGAGGAGGTGTCGCTGCGTCAGGGTCGTCTTTCGCCGCGCCTGGTGGTGCGCATTGCCGATCAGCTCGCCGACATCCTGCGCAGCCTGCGGCGTGAAACCGGCCCGGCGGGGCGACCCATCGTGCACGGTGACATCAAGCCCTCCAACCTGGTCTTCGATGCCCGCCGCGAGGAGGTCGCGCTGATCGACTGGGGTTCGTCGGTGTTCGCCCAGCTCGATGCCAACCAGCAGTTCGTGGCGGCCAACGTCATGGAGCTGATGTCGGACAACCTGCAGCAGACCAACGCGCGCCTGGGCGACGTCTATTTCATCGGCGAGGAGCAGCTCAACGGTGCGCTGTCGTCGCCGCGTTTCGACGAGCAGGGCACGGCCGGCACCCTCTATGCGCTGGCCTCGGCGCAGTCGTGTCGCTTCGGCCATCGCGCCATTCCCGCCACCTCGCTGGGGCTGCCGATGGAGTTCGCCCGCATGCTCGACGGCATGCTCGATCCGGACCCGCGGGTGCGTCTGCGCGCGGGCGATCACTTCATCCGCGAGATGCCGCGCCTGGCCCGGGTAGTGATGATCGATCTGCCCGGTGCGCCCGAAGTGCCGCTGGTGCCGACCTGGGTGCGGTCCATGACGCGGGAGATCGACACCGTGGTCTACAGCTCGCGCAAGGCGTTCCTGCGTGAGGAGGGCGGGGCGGAAACGCTCAACGACGTCAACGACGTGCAACTGGACCGCTACTACAAGAACTTCATGCAAGGCATGGGCGAGACCGAAAAGGCCTTTCTCGCCGCAGTCAGCCGACTGGGCAAGTATCCGGTGGTGGGTGGCCTGGCCGTGCGCTGGGAAGCCGATGGCGTCTACATCGACACCTCGCTCAACCTGCACGACTCCTCGCTCAAGCCGGCTTTCGTGGCGGCGGTGAACAACATGGTCAACCTGGCGCGTGCCATCTATCGCCAGGGCATCTTCAAGAGCTGCCTGTTCAACGCCCGCGATACGCTGCACCTCGACCGTGCCAGCCCGTCGCATCCTTTCGTCATCGAGCCCGGCATGCAGCTGCGCTACGAGGTCAGCGCCGTGCCCGAGCTGGAAGACCGCAGCCGGCTGCACAGCTACTTCGAGGACGGCCCCGACCCCGAGGAGTTTCTGGTGCTGCCGGAGCCGATCATCACCTCACTGGAAGCGCTCAACGACATTCACCACACCGGCATGATCATCTTCGAAGCGCTGCCCCAGCATCTCAAGATCCACAGCTACTACCGCCTGCTCGATCCATCCCGCGAGGCGGAGTTTCGCGAACGTCTCGAAGACATTCTCGATGCGGTGGGGCTGATCGAGGGGCTGGGGGTTTCCGGGTTCATGAAGATGCCCTACAAGGACACGCGCTTCTTCGCTCACGTGGAGCGGCAGCCGGAGCGCTACTATCCGCGCAATCCGAGGGAGGAAGGCGCCCGGCACCCATAGGGCCGGGCGCATTTCCTAGCGGCTCATGCTTTGTGGCAGGTAGAGGGCGATCTCGGGGAACAGGTGCATGAGCGCGATGGACAGCATCATCAGCAGGAAGAAAGGCAGCGTGGCCTTGGTGATGGTGAGGATGTCCTTGCCCGTGAGGCCCTGGATCACGAACAGGTTGAAGCCAACCGGCGGTGTGATCTGGGACATCTCCACCACGATCACCAGGTAGATGCCGAACCAGATCAGATCGAAACCGGCGGCGCTCACCAGCGGCATGATGATGGCGGTCACCAGCAGGATCAGCGAGATGCCATCGAGGAAGCAGCCCATCACCAGCAGCAGCAGCGTCAGCGCCACCAGCAGCATGGTCGGTGAAAGGCCCATCTCGCCGATAGTGCGGGCCAGCTGCATGGGCACCTGGGTGAAGCCCATGGCCGAGGTCAAGAACGAGGCGCCGGCGATGATGAAAGCGATCATGCAGGCGGTGCGAATGGCGGCGAACAGCGAGTCGCTGAAGATCTTGACGTTGAAGCTGCCGTTCCAGCGCGCAATCAGCATCGACAGCACCACGCCGACGGCCGCGGCCTCGGTGGGCGAGGCAAGCCCGCCGTAGATCGACACGATGATACCGCCGATCAGCAGCAGGATGGGCAGTAGCTCCAAGGTCTGGCGCAGCTTCTGGCCCAGCGGCATGGACGATTCGTCGGCGCCGGTGAGGCCCTTGCGATTGCCGCTCACCAGCGACCAGACGATGAGGTAGGTCATGAACAGGGCGAGGATCATCAGGCCCGGGCCGATGCCGGCCATGAACAGCCGCGAGATCGACTGCTCGGTGACCACGCCGTAGACGATCAGCACGATGGAGGGGGGGATCAGCAGCCCCAGCGTCGAGGCACTGGCCAGGGTGCCGATGGCCATGTTGCTGTCATAGCCGCGGCGTTCCAGCTCCGGTAGCGTCATCTTGCCCACCGTGGCACAGGTGGCCGCCGAGGAACCGCACACGGCGGCGAACATGCCGCTGCCGATGATGTTGGTATGCAGCAGGCGGCCGGGCATGCGGTTGAGCCAGGGGGAGAGGCCGCGGAACATGTTGTCGGCGAGGCCGGAGCGAAACAGGATCTCGCCCATCCAGATGAACATCGGCAGGGCGGTCAGGTCCCAGCCGTAGCTGGCACCCCAGAAGTCCGAGGCGAGAATCGGGCCAGGGGCGAAGGGGCTGAAGAAGGCCAGCGCGACCCAGGCAGTGCCGATCAGGGCGAAAGCGATCCACACCCCGCTGCCGAGCAGGACGGCCAGCGTCATTATCGTGGCCAGGCTGAGTATCAGCACGTGACATTACTCCGTGTGGTTGAGTGCGGCTCAGTGAATGTCACTGTCGTCTGTGGCCGTCGCCTCGCGGAAGCGACTCGGCTCGCGAATGGCGATACGCAGGGTCGTCACCAACGCCTCTGCCAGGGCCAGGCAGAGCAGTGCCACGCCGGTGGCCAGCACCGTCTGGGGAATCCACAGCGGAATCGACAGGAAGCCGGAGGAGACGTCGTTGAACATTCGGCTCTCCCTTGCAAGCTCCACCAGGCCGTAGCCGAGCAGCAGGCTGATGGCCAGCGCGATCAGCAGACAGAAGACCTCGAACCAGACCCTGATAGCCGATGGCAGCCGTGATATCAGTAGCGTGACGCGGATGTGAGCGTGATGCACGAAGGTGTAGGCAAGGCCGAGGAAGGTCGCACCCACCAGCAGATAGGAGGCGATCTCCGAGACGCCGGTGATGCTGAGCCCCAGGCGTCGCATGCCGATCAGCACGAGCAGGGCATCGACCAGGCGAAACGAAACCTGCAGCGCGATCAGGGCGCAGATGGTCACCATGCAGGCGGCCGCGCCCCAGGCGCCCAGACGGTAGAGGGCATTGAACTTGAAGGTCATGACGCGAACCTCGAGGCGAGCGTGAAGGGGGGGCGTGGCGGCAAGCCGCCACGCCGGGGGTCGGGCTCAATCCTGGCGCTGCTGCTGGTACTCCTCGAGTACCTGCTGGGCCTGCTCGCCGGCGCGATCTTCCCAGGCCGAGAAGAGCCGGTTGCCGGCTGCCTGCAGAGCTTCCGCAACCTCCTCGTTCGGCTCGGAGACGGTGATGCCGTTCTGCTGCAGCGCTTCGAGGCTGGCCTGGTTGTCGTCACGGCTCATCTGCCAGCCGCGCTCCTCGGCCCGTGCCGCCGCTTCGAGCAGCGCTTCCTGAGTGGCTTCGTCCAGGCGGTCGAAGGCGCGCTGATTGATGAACACGATGTTCTTCGGCAGCCACAGGTTGGCGTCGGTGTAGTGGGAAACGTAATCCCAGGCAGTCATCGAGTTGCCGGTGGAGCTAGAGGTGATCATGGCGTCCACCCGGCCGGTGCTGAACGCCGTGGGAATGTCCGACTCCTCGGTTTCGGTGGGGTTGCCGCCCAGGTAGTCGACGAAGCGCTGGGTGTTGATGTTGGGGGCACGCACCCGCAGACCCTCGAACTGCTCGGCATCGTTGAGCTCGAAGTCGGTATAGATACCCTGGGCCGGCCAGGACACTGCGTAGAGCGGCATCATGCCCTGATTGGCGAACAGTTCGGTGATCAGCGGCTTGGTGGCCTGCCACAGTTCGAAGGCTTCCTCGTAGCTGCCGGCCACCCCCGGGAGGGTATCGACCTCGAAGATGGGATCCTCGTTGGAGAGGGTGGAGAGAAAGATCTCGCCGGCCTCGATGGTGCCACGGCGTACCGAAGGCTTGATCTCACCGTGGGCCACCAGCGAGCCACCGCTGTGGACATTGATGGTCAGTTCGCCACCGGTGGCTTCCGCCACGTCCTCGGCGAACTGCTTCACGTTCTTGGTATGAAAGCTGGCATCGCCATAGGGGGTGGCCATGGTCCACTGCGCGGCACTGGCTGTCGTGGAGAGGCCGCAGGCAGCGGCAATCAGCACGGAGCGGGACAGGATCTTGTTCATTTTGGTCTCTCTAGTTGGAGTTGTGTGGGTGGCGTCAGAGCGCCTATGGGTGAGTTGCGGGTCGTATCGGCCTCACCCAGCGGCCGGAAAAATCGCTTGTCCTCATGTTGGTGTCGCGTGACTGTGCATAGCGCTCGGCGCATTGCTGTGCCAGCAGACCCACGCTGCGGCAGAACCGAGGATGGCTGCCGATGCGCCAGATCACGTCGTAATGCATGTCCGGCAGGGGCTGCGGTAGCTCGATCCGGTAGAGCTGGCCCTGGCGCCATTCGTCGAGTACGGTGGCGACGGGTAGCGCGCCGATGCCGAGCCCTTCCGTGGTCATGCGCACGATGGTCATCAGCGTGCTCACGCTGTGGATACGGGGCTCCGCCACGCCCTGGCGGTCCAGGTACTCCACCAGCTCCTCATAGGGTCTGGCTCGTTTGCCGAAGGAGATGAAGGGCAGGCTGCCAAGCCAATCGCTGCCGTGTGCCGCGATCGTCTCGACATGGTCGGGCGAGACGAACATGCCCATCTCGTAAGGGCTCAGCGGCACCTGGTCGATGCGCTCCGGTTCCAGGTAGCCGTTCATCGCCAGCAGGATGTCCAGGTCGTTCTTGGCCAGCCGGCGGTTGAGCGCCGGCGAGTAATCGACGCTCAGCTCGATGGTCAGCTGTGGGTAGCGCTGTGTCAGGCAGCGCATGAAGTCCGGCAGCCAGCTGTGTGCGATGGTCTCGATGGCGCCGAGGCGCAGAGGGGCGGAATAGTTCTCCTCGTCTTCGAACAGCTTCATCGCCTCGTCACGCTGCTGAAGAAGACGCTCGGCGTGGACGAAGAACTCGCGTCCGCGCATGGTGGGCTGGATCGGTCTGGCCGAGCGCTCCAGCAGCACCTCGCCCACGCTGCTTTCGAGACGCGAGATACGCTCGGAAATCGACGGCTGGGTCAGGTGCAGGCGCATGGCCGCCTTGCGGAAGGAGCCCAGCCTCACCGCCCAGACGAACGCCTCCAGCTCCTTGAAATCGAGCATCTGCGAATCCGGCTCAAGACTTCTTGAACAGCTGTTCTTCGCGATTCTTGAACGCCTTGAACTCCAGGGCATTGCCGGAAGGATCGTAGAAGAACATGGTGGCCTGTTCCCCCGGCTCGCCCTTGAAGCGGATGTAGGGTTCGATCTCGAATGCCACGCCATGCTCACGCAGCTTCTGCGCCAGGGCTTCCCAGGCATCCATCTCCAGCACCACGCCGAAATGGGGAACCGGCACCCCATGCCCGTCCACCGGATTCTTGTGGCTGGAGACCGGATTCTCCTTCAGGGCCGGATTGAGATGGCAGACGAACTGATGGCCATAGAGGTCGAAGTCGACCCAGCTCGCCGACGAGCGGCCTTCGGGGCAGCCGAGAAAGTCACCGTAGAAGCGTCGAGCCTCTTCGATGTCATGCACCTGTATGGCCAGATGGAAAGGATCTTTTACAGCCATCAGACTACTCCTTTATTGGCGTTATATTGGCTTGCTTCGTTTTATTGATAATCGCGAAGCGACATGGCGTCAACCATTTTTCCACAGAATAACAATGTGATAGGAGACGCCGATATTGAGTATCGTGAAAAACGATTGGCATTGAAAAAGTGCGCTCCATATAGTGTCCATCATCACAAGAACAGTTCAAAACAGTGCAAAACAGGAGTCGCCCCATGGCCGTGCCACTGCTCAATTGCGATATGGGAGAGAGCTTCGGTAACTACACGTTGGGGCTGGACGACGAGGTCATGCCCTACGTCGACTGCGCCAATATCGCCTGCGGCTTTCACGCTTCCGATCCCCATGTGATGCGCCATACGGTGCGACTGGCGGTGGAGCATGGCGTCAAGGTCGGCGCTCATCCGGCCTATCCTGACCTGATGGGGTTTGGTCGTCGCTCCATGGCCTGTTCTCCCGCCGAAGTCGAGGATCTGGTGCTGTATCAGATCGGCGCGCTGGCCGGCATCTGTCAGGCGGAAGGAACGGCCATTCGCTACGTCAAGCCGCATGGTGCATTGTACAACGACATGGCGCGGGACCCCGAACTGCTAAAGGCCGTGATGCGTGCCGTGACCAGCTACGATCCCAGCCTGCCGCTGATGCTGATGGCGACCGCCGACCCCGAGCCGAGTCGCCGGCTGGGCGCCGAGATGGGTATCACCCTCTGGTTCGAGACCTTTGCCGATCGTGCCTACGATGCCGGCGGGCATCTCGTCTCACGCCGCTTGCCGGGCGCGGTGCACCACGACCAGGCGACCATCGTCGCCCAAGCCGTGCGTCTGGCTCGTGGTGAGCCGTTGGCGGCCATCGACGGTACGCCTCTGCAGCTGCCTTGCGATACGCTCTGCGTGCATGGTGACAACCCTGAATCGGTAGCCGCCGTCCGGGCTATACGCGAGGCCTTCCACGAGCTGGAACGGGCGTGACGATGCCCTTGCAGATCGAGCTGGCGGCAATGGACGTGCTCATGGTGCGTCTGTTCGACGCTATCGACGAGGCCAACATGGGCTGGATCGTGGCTGCCGATCGCGCCCTGCGCGATGCTTTCGGTGACGAACTCATCGACCTGGTGCCCTCCTACACCACGCTCATGCTGCACTACGACGCAGTGCGGGTGTCCCATGACGAGGCCATCCGGCGCATCAAGCGCGTGCTCGACCGCCTGGAGCCGGCCGACACCGCGCTGGGCCAATGTCATGAGGTGCCGGTCTGGTATGACCTCAGCGTCGGGCCGGAGCTCACCCGGGTGGCCGAGCGAGCAGGTATCGCGGTTGAGGAGGTGGTTCGTCGCCATTGTGGTCGTGACTATTACGTCTTTGCCCTGGGCTTCGCACCCGGTTACGGCTTCATGGGGCTGGTGGAAGAGGAACTGGCCACCCCGCGGCTGAAAACGCCCCGGCGTCGAGTGACCGCGGGCAGTGTGGGCATCGCCGACCGCCAGACCGCGATCTACCCGCTGACCTCGCCCGGCGGATGGAACATTCTCGGACGTACCGCTTTCCCGCTTTTCGAACACGCCCGCCGAGGCGAACCCCTGCTGAGACCGGGCGATCGGGTCCGTTTCAAATCCATCAGCCGCGAGGAGTTCGAGCGGCAGGGTGGCGATACGACGTTGCTGGAGAGTGCGCCATGAGCGCTTCCGACAAAAGCGCGCTGCGAGTCGTGCGGGCCGGGCCCCTGGCGCTGCTGGTGGACGACGGCCGCTTCGGGGTACGCCACCTTGGAGTCACTCAGGGTGGGGCTGCCGATTGGTTCTCGTTCCGTTGGGCCAACTGGCTATTGGGCAATGCGCTGGATGCCGCGGCGCTGGAAATCGTCATCGGTGGCGGTCTCGAGCTGGAAGCGGAAGCGGACTCGACGCTGGCGCTGATGGGAGCTGATCTCGATGCCCATCTCGATGACCGTGCCCTGAGTCCTGGCGCCACGTTCACCATGCGGGCCGGCCAGCGGCTGGTCTTCCGTCAGCCGCGTAATGGTCTGCGAGCCTACCTGGCCGTGCCCGGTGGACTCGAAGCCCCTCTGGTGCTGGGAAGTCGCAGCGCCACGCCCCGGGAGCAGTTGGGCGGGCTGCACGGTGACGGTCGTACGCTTCAGGTCGACGACACGCTGACGTGGCATGGACGAGGTGCCACGACTGGCCGCCGTCTGCCGTTCGATCCGGCAATCAGCATGACGCTTTCGGGAAACTGGCTGGCATTGGTACCCGGCGCACAGATCGGCCATTTCAGCGGTGCCAGTCTCGCTCAGGCCTTCAACCTACCCTGGCGGGTCGATGATCGTGCCGATCGTATGGGGGTCAGGTTGGTGGGGCCGATTCTGCACTGCCAACTGGGCGGCATGATCTCCGAGGGCATACCGCTGGGCGCGGTTCAGGTGCCGCCCGACGGTCAGCCGATCGTCCTGCTCAACGATCGTCAGACCATCGGTGGGTATCCGCGTCTCGGTGCGCTGACGCCGCTTGCTGCGGCGCGACTGGCTCAGTGCTTGCCGGGGCACGAAGTCAGGCTCGTTGCCACCTCCCGCGAGCACGCGCTACGTGCACACAGCCGCTGTCTGGCCGCCTTCCGCTGAACGCAGAAGGGCCAATGGAAATCAGGCGCCCAGGCCGCTTTCGCGCAGCAGCTGATCGAGAGAGGGTTTCGCGGTGACGGAAGGAGCGCTGACGGCGTCTTCGAGCAGCAGCTGGGATTCCAGATCGTACATGCCCACGGCCAGGCAGCGTTCGATCAGTTCGCTCTTGCTCTGGCCGGTACTCTGGGAGAGTCGCTCCAGACGAAGTTCGATGTCGCGTGAAAACCGCAGCAGATGTGGCATTGGCGTCTCTCCATCGGGCCTTGGCAGCCGAGGCTGTATCCGGCCGCGCTTGGCTGGCATGTCTTCAACATAAGCCGCCGGCGGCGGCCTGTCATCAGCGATTCTCGCGTAACGACATGACAGGACAATGACCGGCCCGGTATCAGGCTAGTCCCCGTCGAGTCATGACCTGGGTGATGATGGGCACCGGGGTCATCAGGTGCTCTCGCATCATCTCGGCGGCGCGTGTGGCCTCGCGGGCCAGGATCACCTCGACCAGGGCGGCGTGCTCCTGACGCTTGCGCTCCAGTGCTTCCTCCGAGAAGACCGTTTCACGCAGCCACAGATGGCGGTAACGTTCCACCTGATCGAACAGGCTCTCGCGCACCTGCAGCAGATGCGGTGAGCGACAGCCGCTGGCGATGGCGGTGTGGAATGCCTTGTGCCGGGCATCCCACACGTCCAGCATTTCGTCGGGACTGTTCACCTCCATGACCTTGGCCAGGGTGTGCGCCTTGGCCAGGATCTCCGCTTCCCAGCTATCGTCGCCACGCTCGATGGCCAACTGCAGGACCAGGCCCTCCAGCTGCGCACGGGCGTCATAGAGGTCGGCGAGCTCGGCCAGCGACATGGGCGCGACGCGGTAGCCACGCTGGCTGATCGCCACTACCAGGCGTTCGGCGACGAGCTGCGACAGCGCCTCGCGCAGAGGGCCAATGCCCAATTGATAGCGTTCCTTGAGCCGGCTCATCAGCAGTTTTTCGCCGGGCTGGAAGACGCCTCGTGTGATGTCGCGCTTTAGCCAGCTGTAAGCGCTGATACCCAGGTTCTGGCGTGGCGAGCTATCCATCGTCATTGTCGCTGTTTCCTTGCATTTTCGCCCATGATAACCAAAGGTCACCGTTGGCGGTAACCACGCGACATTCATACCAAGTGTCTACATTCGCTTGACGGCTTTCGTCATGCAGGCTCAGCGCTCATGCATTTGCATCACGCTCCAGTCGACGAGCTCCTGTGCCAGGCTGTCGGCAGCCGTGCCGAAGGCATCGACCACATGCTCGATGGACTCGCTGTCGGCCTGCTGGTAGTGGAGAAAGCGCTGGCTGGCCAGCAGACGCTGAGTGCGGGCATCGATCAGCCTGGCTTCGAGACGAATGACCGCTGTGGGACGGCCGCTACGGTACTCGCTGTGAAAGCTGCGCAAGTCGCTGTGCAGCTCCACGTCGGCGGTGGCGCCGCTGTCCTCGTGTACCACGCCGCGTAGCCGGCCATCGTCATGGAAAGCGTCGAGTAGCCGATCGCGGAGCAATAGCGGCATGGCGTCGGCCCAGCGTGCGCCGGCGTATACCTGAGGGCGGTTGGGCTGCGGTACGACGAGAATCCGCGTGCCATCGAGCAGCCCGCTGGCGCGCGGCGTGGCCAGGCGCAGGGTGGCGTCCACCTGGGCGGCCGAGGAAGGTGCAGATGCCAGTGTCTGAGCCGGCAGATCGTAGAAGGCGACCGGCGTGCGTTCCGGCACGAATTGGCAGCCGCCGAGCGCCAGGGCCACTGCCAACGAGACGAGCCAGGACAAACGCGGGCGATACCTCATGGGCTGAACTCCTCGACGCGGTCGCGTCCCAGCAGGAAGTTACGGGGATTCTCCTCCAGGCGGCGCACGATGCGATTGAGAGAGGAGAGGGTATTGCGCAGTTCGATGGTGGCCGGCCCCAGGCCCTGCACGCCGCGCATTCCGCTTTCGAGAGCGCCCTGGTTGTCCGCCAGGAGCTCCTCGAGACTCTGCGCCGTACGAGACAGGCTGGCCGTGAGCTGGCGAGTATCGATCAAGATGCCCTCGGCATGGCCCTGCATCATGCCGCCGGTGCGGGTGGCCAGGGCGCGGAATTCGGACAGGGCGCGGGCGGCTTCCCGTGAAACTTCCTCCATGCTCTCGGCGAGCCGAACCGGGGCATCGCCGATGGCGGCTAGCTGGCCGGTGGTGCGCTCCAGATTGGCCAGGATCCGCTCCACGCTCTCCACGTTGTCTTCCGACAGCACCGCCTCCAGCCGCGACAGCACGCGATTGACGTTGCCCAGCAGCTCTTCGCTGTCGCTGAGCAGGGCGCCCAGCGGCGACTGATCGGCGACGATGCGCGCCGGTCGCTCGCCGCGGGCGATCAGCAGCGGGCTCTCGGGCGCGCCGCCTTGCAACTGGATCGACATGCTGCCGGTGATGTTGGCCAGTGCCAGGCGCGCCCGGGTGTCCTGGCGAATCGGCACCTGGCTCTCGACGCGAATGAGGGCCAAGACGTTGCGCGGGTCGGTCGGGTCGAGACGCAGCTCCACGACGTCACCGACCCTGACGCCGCTGTATTCGACGGCGTTGCCCTCCGACAGGCCGCTGACGCCGTGGTTGAACAGCACTTCGTAATGGGTGTAGGCCTGGGCGCGGGTGCTCTGGTTGAGCCACAGGGCGAACAGCACGCCGCCGACGACTGTCAGCACGACGAACAAGCCGATCACGACATGGTGCGCGCGGGTTTCCATCAGCGTCGTTCCCCCTCTGGTGATATGGAGTGCTGCGCCGACTGGCTGGCTGCCCGACCTCTGGGACCATGGAAATAGTCGCGTATCCAGGGGTCGTCGGTGGCTTCCACCACCGACAGCGTATCGGCCACCAGTACACGCTTCTCGGCGATGACGGCGACCCGGTCGCAGCTCGAGTACAGCGTATCGAGATCGTGGGTGACCAGAAAGACGCTGAAGCCCAGCGCATCGCGCAGAGTCACCAGCAGACGGTCGAAAGCGGCGGCCCCGATGGGGTCGAGACCGGCCGTGGGTTCGTCGAGGAACAGCACTTCCGGATCGAGGGCCAAAGCGCGAGCCAGTGCGGCGCGCTTGATCATGCCGCCGGAGAGCGCCGCCGGGTCGAGCCGGGCGGCATCCGCAGGCAGTCCCGCCAGGGCGAGTTTGACCCGCGCCAGGCGTTCGGCATCGGCACGCGACAGGCCGGCATGTTCGATCAGCGGCAGAGCGACGTTCTCCTGCAGATTGAGCGAGGAAAACAGGGCGCCGCGTTGGAACAGCACGCCGAAGCGACGTTCGATACTGGCACGACGGTTAGCAGGTAGACGCTGCAACTCTTCGCCGAAGACGCGAATGGAGCCACCGTCGGGACGCTTGAGGCCGACGATACTGCGCAGCAGTACCGACTTGCCGGTGCCGGAGCCACCCACCACGCCGAGTATCTCGCCGCGCCGTATGTCCAGATCGAGGCCGTCGTGCACCACGTGCCGGCCGAAGCGGTTGACCAGGCCGCGGATCTCGACGATGGGCTCCGAGCCGCGCGTCACCAGCCCATCTCCATGAAGAACAGCGCAGCCAGGGCGTCGAGCAGGATCACCATGAAGATCGACTGCACCACGCTGGAGGTGGTGTGCTCGCCCACCGACTGGGCGCTGGCCTCGGTCTTGAACCCTTCCAGACAGCCGATCACGGCGATCACGAAGGCGAACAGCGGTGCCTTGGCGATGCCCACCAGGAAGTGTCCCAGGGGAATGTCGCGCTGCACGATGGCGAGGAACTGGGCAAAGGAGATGTCCAGCGCCATGGCGCATACCAGTGCGCCGCCGAACATGCCGCAGAGCATGCCGATCAGGGTCAGGATCGGCAGGCTCACGGTCATGGCCAGTACCCGCGGCAGCACCAGCAGCTCCATGGGATCGAGCCCCTGAGCGCGCAGCGCATCGAGCTCCTCGTTGGCCTTCATCGAGCCGATCTGGGCGGTGAAGGCGCTGGCGGTACGCCCGGCCAGCAGGATGGCGGCGAGAAGCACGCCGAATTCGCGCAGAAAGGCGTAGGCGACCAGATTCACCGTGTAGATGGTGGCACCGAAGTCGCGCAGCACCGTAGCGCCCAGAAACGCCACCACCGCGCCCACCAGAAAGGTGAGCAGGGCGACGATGGGAATGGCGTTGAGTCCGGTCTGCTGTACGTGCGCCACCAGCGAGGTGAGGCGCCAGCGCCAGGGGGTAAACAGCGTGGCGAGCAGCGTGCTCAGGGTCAAGCCGATGAAAGCGATCAACTGGAGTTGCTGACGGGCGAGCTGCTCGACTATCTGCCCCAGACTGGCCAAGGCCGCCAATGGAGCCGGCCGAGGTACGGGAGGCGGTAGCGGGTTGGTGCGCGAGGCTTCTGCCACCGCCGCGAGCAATGCCTGACGCTCCGAGGACAGGCCAGGGGCCCACTGGGCGACCTCGAGCACGGCGTCGGGGCCCAGCAGGTCGACCAGCAGCGAGGCGCCTGAGGTGTCCAGCTCGCCGAGCTTGGTCAAATCGACCGAGTCGGCTTCGTGTACCCGCGCTACGGCGTCCCTGAGCCTGGCATAGTGCGGCAGGGTCCAGTCGCCCACGGCGCTGAGGCGGTGGGCCTGCTGTTCCAGCATGCCGGGACGGGAAGCGGTTTCGGGCATGGTGAGTGGTTCTTCTCTCCCAGAACAATGGCACCCGAAGGCAATCTCACCATCACTATATCGTCATACGCCGTTAGGCGACAGCGGCGCTGGGTCAGCCGTTGCCGTGCTCGAGCTCGCCGAGAATGCGACGTGCCACTTCCTTCAGCCGCGGCCCCAGGTTGTCGACCATGATCGAATGACCCAGCCGATGGGCGGCACCGCCACAGTTGATCGCCATGACTTCGGCACCGTCCTCGAGCACCAGAGGCGTTGCGACGGCACTGATCTGCGACTGCCAGTCGCCTTCGGAAAGGCAGAAGCCGTAGCGGGCGTAATCCTCCTGGCTGCGCCTGATACCCTTTTCCAGCGCCGGCCAGTCGGCACCGTGGGCTCTGGCCAGATCCGCCATGACCGCTTCACGACGGGACTCGGAAAGACCGCAGAGCCAGGCGCGCCCGATGGCAGTGGTCGCCATCGGCAAGCGCGAACCGACGTCGAGCCGCACGATCAGTGGGCCGCTGCCATGGCAGCTCTCGATGTACACCATCTCGGTCTTGTCGGCCGCTCCCAGGCTGACGTTGCAGTCCGTGGCCTCGGCGAACTGCTGCATGAAGGGGCGGGCGATTTCGCGGATGCCCTGGCTGGCCAGGAAGCGGTAGCCCAGGGCCAGGATGCCGGGCCCCAGGCGGTATTTCTCCAGCCGCGTGTTGTGGCGTAGATAGCCGAGCTGCGTCAGCGTATAGGTCAGCCGCGACACCGTGGGCCGGGGAATTCCGGTGCGGCTGGATAGTTCGGCATTACCGAGATACTCCTCACCGGGGGCGAAGGCGCGCAGCAGTTCAAGTCCGCGGGCCAGGGCAGTGACGAAGTTGCGGTCCTTGGTCGATGGGGCGTCGTCTTCCAGCGGGGCGGGCTTGTTCATGGCGGTTCCCTGTCGCGAAATCGTTTGGTGGAGTATCGCATATTGCTCCGGGCGGGTGCGTTGGCGGCGCCGGCCCGGGGCGGCGTAGCGATCAGCCGTTGATTCTTTCGATGATGCAGGCGATGCCTTGCCCGACGCCGATGCACATGGTGACCAGCGCGTAGCGGCCACCGCCGGCTTCGAGCTGGCGCAGGGCGGTGAGGGCCAGGCGAGCCCCGGAAGCTCCCAACGGGTGACCGATGGCAATGGCCCCGCCGTTGGCATTGAGTCGGCTGTCGTCGGGGTCGAGTCCGAGCTGCTGGGCGCAGCCCAGCACCTGCACGGCAAAGGCCTCGTTGATCTCGATCACGTCCATCTCCGCGAGGGTCAGGCCGGCGCGCTGAAGCGCCTTGCGGCTGGCCGGCACCGGCCCCAGTCCCATCACCCGCGGAGGTACCCCGGCCACGGCGCTGGCCACGATACGCGCCCGCGGAGCCATGCCCGCACGCTCGCCGGCGGCCAGGCTACCGACGATCAGTGCTGCGGCGCCGTCGTTGAGGCCAGAGGCGTTGCCGGCAGTGACCACGCCGCCTTCGAACAGAGAGCCGAGCCGGGCCAGTTTGTCGACGTCGGTGCCCGGGCGTGGGTGCTCGTCTCTATCCACCGTCAGCGGCGGCTGCTTGCGCCCCTGGGGAACCTCTATGGTCAGCAGCTCGTTGTTGTAGAAGCCGTCGGACTGCGCCTTGGCGTAACGCGCCTGTGAGCGGGCGGCGAAGAGGTCGCTCGCCTCGCGGCCGATGTCCAGGTCGTGAGCCACGTTGTCGGCGGTCTCGGGCATGCTGTGGCTGCCGTACTCGCGGGCCAGCCAGGGGTTGGGAAAGCGCGAGCCGATCACGGTGTCGTAGAGCGGCTGATTGCGGGCGAAGGGCGACTCCGCCTTGCCCAGCACGTAGGGCGCCCGCGACATCGACTCCACGCCGCCGGCCAGGAACAGTTCGCCCTCGCCGAGTCGGGTCGCCCGGGCGGCATCGATCACCGCGGCCAGGCCGCTGCCGCACAGGCGATTGAGCGTCTGGGCCGCCACCTCGACTGGCAGGCCGGCCAGCAGCCCCGCGTGACGGGCCACGTTGCGCGAGTCCTCGCCGGCCTGGTTGGTGCAGCCGGCCAACACTTCTTCGTAGGCCTCTGCTGCAAAGTCGTTGCGTTCGACCAGCGCCTTCAGCACATGTCCCAGCAGGTCGTCGGGGCGCACCACAGCCAGGCTGCCGCCGTGGCGGCCGAAGGGGGTGCGCAGTCCGTCATAGATATAAGCGTCTTGCATGGTGGCTCCTTGAGGCATCAGGCGGAAGTCAGCGGCAGATCGAGGGTCGCGCGGCGGCGCAGCCAGGGGCTTGCGCGATAGCGGGGATCACCGGTGGCCGCCAGCATGTTGTCGAGAATGGTGAGGATCCGACGGCTGCCGTAGTGGTCGCCCATGGCCAGCGGTCCGTGGGGATAGCCCAGACCCAGCTCCACGGCGCGGTCGATGGTGTTCGGTGCGGCCACGCCCTGTTGCGCGATCTCGCAGCCGACGTTGACGATGCAGGCCACCACCCGCTGCAGCACGAAGCCGTTGCTGTCGTCGAGCACGCTGACCGGTGTGCCGTCATGGGCGAACAGAGCGGCGGCGGCATTGCGGTAAGCCGCATGAGTGGCCGGGGTGACCATCAGGCTTCGACGACCCTCGAGGCCAGCCAGCAGGTCCACGGCCACGCAGTGCTCGGCGGGAAGGCCCAGGCGCAGGGCGCAGGCGGTGGCATCCTCTCCCAGCGGCGCGACCAGGCAGAGCGCCTCGGCCGAGGGTGCCTCACCGCTCTCCACAGGCCAACCCGCAGCGCGTACCAGTTCGCCGAGCCGGCGGCGGGCCTCGTCATCCTCGGCGCCGAGCCACACCGGGCACGGTTCGGCCGGGGGCGGGGGCGTCTCGTCGGGCACCTGGGCCTTGCCTTCCACATACCGGTAGAAGCCTTCGCCCGTCTTGCGTCCTAGCAGGCCGGCCGTGAGGCGCTGACGAGTGAGCGGCGAGGGGCGAAAGCGCGGCTCCTCGTAATACTGGTGGTAGATTGACTCCATGACCGCATGGGAGACGTCGAGCCCGGTGAGGTCGAGCAGGGCGAAGGGCCCCATGCGAAAGCTGCCTTGATCGACCAGGATGCGGTCGATGGTGATGTGATCGGCAATGCGCTCGCCGAGAATGCGCAGCGCTTCGGTGCCGAAGGCACGCCCGGCGTGGTTGACCAGGAAACCCGGGGTGTCGGTAGTGCGCGCGGTGAAGTGCCCCATCGCCTGGCCCAGCGCTTCCACCCGGTCGGCGACGTCGCTGGCGGTGCGCAGCCCCGGAATCACCTCGACGATCTTCATCAGCGGTACCGGGTTGAAGAAGTGGAAGCCGATCACGCGCTGCGGACGTCGACAGGTTGAGGCAATCGCCGTCACCGACAACGACGAGGTGTTGGTGGCGAGTACCGCCTGGTCGTCGAGAATCTCCTCGAGCTGCTCGAACAGCGCCTGCTTGGCTTCGAGCTTTTCGACGATGGCTTCGACGACGATATCGCACCCGGCAAGATCGCCGAGGGTTGCGGCTTCCTTCAGGCTGGCAAGATAGCGCTCGGCCTCGGTCCCGCTCAGGCGCTGCTTATCTACGGCGCGTTGCCACATGCCGCCAACGAACTCCTTCGCCTCGGCGACGGCGCCTTTGCGCAGGTCGTGAAGCATCACGGTCAATCCGGCCTGGGCAGCGATCTGGGCAATACCGCGCCCCATGGCACCGGTCCCTACGATACCCAGCGTCTTGAAGGGCGGGGTCGCTGTTGCGTTCGGCATGAAGAGCTCCTCTGGGAATTACATTGTTCCGCCTTGCGGAACCTTATTTCGTTTATTGACTGCCATCCTAGGCTATGCCACATTCCCTGACAATCAAATGCGGTCTTTAATTCTGCCTGGCGAAATTCTGCCTTGCGAAATAAGGACAGATGCACTCATCAGATTCAAGTGTGTCTCGTCCCGATCAGCCGCCTTCCCTGCGTGAGGACACGTCATGATTCGCGACCCCGAACTGCTCGATCAGCTCATCGATACCATTTCCCGCTTCGTACGCGAGCGCCTGATTCCCAACGAGGCGCGGCTGGCCGAGGAGGATGCCGTGCCGGCGGAGTTGCTGGAGGAGATGAAGGAGATGGGGCTGTTCGGCCTGTCGATCCCGGAGGAGTACGGCGGCCTGGGGCTGACCATGGAGGAGGAAGCGCTGGTGGCGATGGAGATCGGCAAGACCTCGCCAGCCTTCCGTTCGGTCTTCGGCACCAACAACGGCATCGGCGCCCAAGGCATCCTGATCGACGGCACTCCGGAGCAGAAGGCCAAATACGTGCCGCGCCTGGCCACCGGCGAGCTGCTCAGCTCCTTTTGCCTCACCGAGCCCGACGCCGGCTCGGACGCTGCCAGCCTGCGCACCACGGCGGTCCGCGATGGCGATCACTACGTGCTCAACGGCACCAAGCGTTTCATCACCAACGGCCCCGAGGCCGATGTGTTCACCGTCATGGCGCGCACCGATCCGAGCAACAAGGGCGCTGGCGGTATCACCGCCTTCATCGTCGAGGGCGACACTCCGGGGCTGAAGCGCGGCCCGGCGGACAACAAGATGGGTCAGAAGGGCGCGCACACCTGCGACATCATCTTCGAGGATTGCCGGGTACCGGCCGAGAACATCATCGGCGGTGTGGAAGGCAAGGGGTTCAAGACTGCGATGAAGGTGCTCGACCGCGGTCGCCTGCACATCTCGGCGGTGTGCGTGGGCGTGGCCGAGCGGCTGGTCGAGGAGTCGCTCAACTACGCCATCGAACGCAAGCAGTTCGGTGTGCCGCTGGCCGAGCACCAGCTAGTCCAGGCGATGCTCGCCGACAGCAAGACCGAAGCCTACGCCGGCCGTGCCATGGTACTCGACGCCGCGCGACGCAAGGACGCCGGCGAGAACGTCTCGACGCTGGCTTCCTGCTGCAAGCTGTTTTGCGCCGAGATGGTGGGCCGCGTGGCCGACCGGGCGGTTCAGGTGCACGGTGGTGCCGGCTACATGGCGGAGTACGCGGTTGAGCGATTCTATCGCGACGTGCGTCTGTTCCGCATCTACGAGGGTACGACCCAGATCCAGCAGGTAGTGATCGCGCGCAACATGGTGCGGGAGGTGAGCTGATGGCCTCGCTGTCCCGCCAGTCACCCGACGAGGCGATCTTCGGCCGCATGGCAAGCGAGCTGGTAGCCGAACTGCCCGAACGTTTGAGTACTCGGGTGCTGGAGAACGCCGAACGACTGGGCGCCGAGCCGGCGCTTGTCGATGGTGAGATCCGCTGGAGCTACGCCGAGCTGGGCCGTGAGATTCTTGCCGCCGCCGACTGGCTCGACACGCTGGGCATTCGCCCGGGCGATCGCATCATGACGGTGAGCGAGAACAGTCGGGCGCTGGTCACACTGCTGCTGGCAGCCAGCGAGCGAGATGTCTGGGTCGCCATCGTCAACTCGCGCCTGTCGGCCCGGGAGGTCGATGCGATTCGCGACGACTGTCAGCCGCGGCGGGTGTTCTACACCAGCGAAGCCTCGCCGGACGCCGAGGCCCACGGCGAACGTCACGGTGCCGCCGTCCATGAACACCCGGCTCTGGGACGCTTGAGAGTATCGCCGCTGGCACAAGTCGAGGCGGAGTCGGTCGAGGCCGGCGGTGCCGACCAGGTGGCGGCGATGATCTACACCTCGGGTACTACCGGCACGCCCAAGGGGGTGATGCTGACCCACCGTGGCATCCTCCATATCGCCACGCTGTCGGGGGGCATGCGCCACCTGTGCCAGGGCGAACGGGTCTACGGCGTGCTGCCGATGTCCCATGTGTTCGGTCTGTCGTCGGTGTGCATGGGCTCGCTCTACAACGGCGCCTGCCTCTATAGCGTGCCGCGCTTCGACGCCGCCGCCATGCTGACGGCGCTAGAGCATGAGCGCATCACCGTACTGCAGGGCGTACCGGCGATGTTCGCCCGCACGCTCGAGTTTCTGCGTCGCGAAGGCCGAGCGCTGGTGGCCCCCGCGCTGCGCTACATTTCTGCCGGCGGCTCACCCCTCGACGGCGACCTCAAGGGGCGGGTTCAGGCATTGTTCGGCCTCACGCTGCACAACGGCTACGGGCTCACCGAGGCGAGTCCGACCATTAGCCAGACCCGCATCGAGGATCGCTTCGACAGCAATACCGTGGGCCGGGTGTTGCCTCTGCTGGAGTATCGCCTCGTGCCGCTGGATGAGGGCGGCGAGGACGAGCCCGATCACGCCGGCGCGGGTGAGCTGTGGGTGCGCGGTCCCAACGTGATGAAAGGCTACTTTCGTCAGCCTACGGCCACCCGGGCCTGCCTCACCGAGGATGGCTGGCTCAATACCGGTGACATCGCCCGGATCGACGAGGATGCCCAGCTCTACATCGTCGGTCGCAGCAAGGAGTTGATCATCCGTTCCGGCTTCAACATCTATCCCCCCGACGTGGAGGCGGTGATCAACGAACATCCGGACGTCACGCTGTCGGCCGTGGTCGGTCGCCAAGTGGAAGGCGATGAAGAGGTGGTCGCCTTCGTCCAGTGCGAGCCCGGTGCCACGCTCAGCGAAACCGAGCTGCGCGAATTCATCGCCCCGCGGCTGGCGCCATACAAGCGACCCACGCGTCTGATCCTGATGGAGTCGCTGCCGGCCACCGCCAGCGGCAAAATCCTCAAGGGGCGTCTGCGGGACATGGCCGGACGGGGGGGCTCGGCATGAACGAGGCCGAACAGGCACCGCTGATGGGCTATCACGAACTGCTCGGCATGCGGGTGGTGGAGTGGTCGGGGGGAGTCGCCGTGGTGGAGCTGGTGGCCGACAAGCGGCATCTCAATCGCAGCGGCATCGTGCACGGTGGCGTACTGACCTCGATGCTCGACAGCGCCCTGAGTCTCGCCGGACTGTATTGCGACGTTCCCGGGCATGTCCGCCGTGGCATGACGCTGTCGTTGACCACCACCTTCATCGCACCGGCCGGGGCCGGCGTGCTGCGGGCCACCGGTCGAGTGCGCGGCGGTGGGAGCAAGGTGTACCTGGCCAACGGCGAGGTACACGACGCCACTGGCGAGCTGCTGGCCATCGCCGAAGGGGCGTTCCGCCGGCGCAGCGGCAGTGAGTCGCCGCAGGGCTTGCCTGAGTGACCATGGCGCGACTGCGCGCCGGCCTGCTGCTGATCGTTACGCTGGCCACACTTTGGCACCTCGTATTTATCAGCGTCACGCTGCAGGTAGTGGCCGTCATCGCCCTGGTCGCCTACCTGCTCACGCTTCGTGGCCGGCTCTCGGCCATGGCATTCGGCCTGTTATTGGCTGCCGGCATGGTGAGCCTGCTGACGCTATGGCAGTCTGAGACGCCGTCACGGCTATTGTTCGAGGCTGCCGGGCGTTTCGCCTTCTTTGCCACCTTCGTCGTGGCGCTGAGTCTGCTGCGCCTGCCGGCTTACCGCTCGCGCCTCGTACGCCGCTGCGGCACGGCCATGCTGCTGCAGCCACCCGGGCGTCGCTACCCCATCCTCTCCGCCGGCTCGGCGCTGTTCGGCATCATTCTCAACATCGGGGTGCTGAATCTGTTTGCCTGCATGATCGAGAAGAGCAACACCCTGGCAGCGGCCCAGGGGCGCGACTGGGTACGTCGGGTGCGTCAACGGCGCATGATGCTGGCGCTGTTGCGCGGCTTTTCCCTGGCACCGCTAATCTCACCCATGGGCATCGGCGTGGCGGTGGTGCTCTCGAGCCTGCCGGCGCTGCGCTGGATCGATCTTGCACCCTATGTGATCGGCTCGGCACTGCTGATCTTCCTGGTCGGCTGGGGGGTGGATCATCTCACCGGCCCGCATCCCGCTGCTCGTAGCGAAGATACTCCAGCACCCTCACTGGTGCCGCTGGGACAATTCTGTCTGCTGTTGCTCGGCATCGTCTCGCTGGTGTTCGTGCTGGCTTGGGTGCTGGAGCTGCGGTTACCGATTGCCGCTCTGGTTGGTGCGCCAGTCAGCGCGATGGCCTGGCTCGCCTGGCAGCGGCGACGACTCGGCCTGCTGGGCGTGCCCGGCGCCCTGGTCAGCCTGCGCCGTCAACTGCCGTGGCTGGTGGCGCCCATCGGTAACGAGGTGGTGGTGCTGGGGGCGGCGGGCTACCTCGGGCAGCTGTGCGTGGCGCTGGTGCCGGTGGCGAGCCTGGGGCCGCTGCTTAGCGTCATCGAGCCGCTCGGGGCGGCCAATGCGGTGCTGGCCATGCTGCTGGTGGTCGGCCTGGCTCAGGTCGGGGTGAATCCCATCGTGACCGTGACGCTGCTCGTCGGTTTGTTGCCTTCATTGCAGATTGAGGGTCTGACGCCGGCGCTGACCGGCGCCGCCTTGATGGTGGGTTGGGCGCTGGCGCTGATGTCGTCGCCGATGACGGCCTCGATGCTGATCCTGTCACGCTTCACCGGCGTGGCCTCGACCCAGATCGGCTACCGTTGGAACGCGCGCTTCCTGCTGGCCTGCATCCCGCTGCTGGCGGGTTGGTTTCTGTATGCTGCCTGGTGATGGGTTGCGGCAGAACTGAAGAGCAGGAAATGGCCCTGTGGCGCCGCACTCTGGGCAACGCCAATGGCCCCATGCACTTGGGCCATTTGCATTGATGGTCAGCCGATATTCAGGCTGCCGTCAGCCGCTCGCTGACGATCTCCAGGTGATGGTCCACGTCGCCCAGGTGGTGGTCGAACATGATCAGCTGCCGGGCATAGTGGGAGATCCGACACTCTTCGGTCATGCCCATGGCGCCGTGGAGCTGAATCGCCTGCTCGGCGACGAAGCGAGCGGCCTCGCCGCAGTAGGCCTTGGCAGCGGAAACACGGTAGTCGCGCTCGCCGGCGGGGCGTTCGAGACTGGTGGCGGCGAGAATCGCCATCGAACGCGCCTGCTCCAGGTTCAGGTGCATGTCGACCATGCGATGCTGCAGCACCTGGAAGCCGGCCAGCGGGGCGCCGAACTGCCGGCGCTCCTTGAGATAGGCCAGCGTCTGGTCGCAGGCGGCCTGCATGGCGCCCACTGCCTCGGCGCAAAGCGCCGCACGCCCCAGTGCCAGGGCGGCGTCGAGGGTATCGCTGGCGTCATCGCCGAGGCGGGCGTCGTGAGGCAGAAGTACGCCGGTCAGCTGTATGTCGCTGGCCGTCCGGTCGTCGAGGGTGGTGTAGTCGCGCCGCGCAAGACCCCGGCTGTCGTTCGGCACCAGGAAGGCCCCCAGCAAGCCGTCGTCGAGCCTGGCCGTGACCACCAGCGCATCGGCCGCAGCGGCGGCCATCACCCCCTGCTTGCTACCGTCGAGCACCCAGCCGTCCGCCTGGCGCCGGGCACGGGTGCTGATGGCGTGCGCGTCGTAGCGGGCTGCGGTTTCCTGCCACGCCAGCGTCATGCGGTATTCACCGCCTAGCAATGGGCTCAGCCAGCGCTCGCGCTGCGCCGAGTTCGCCAGCCGGGCCAGCAGGGTGCCGGGCAGCAGCAGCCCGGCCACGTAGGGCTCCCGCACCAGGCCGCGGCCGAATGCCTGCATCACGATCGTCACGTCGATGCCATCGCCGCCCAGGCCGCCGACGTGCTCGGCGAAGGGCAACTGCAACAGGCCCAGTTCGGCAAAGGTATGCCACAGGGTGATGGGAGCGGCGTCGCCAACGCTGTCTGAATCGGCGACCAGGCGCTCCAGGGTGTCGGCGAGCATGCGTTGCTCGTCGCTGTAGGAAAAATCCATGGGGGCTCCTTGCAGGCCGACCGGTTACATACCGAGCAGCGTCTTGGCGACGATGCTCTTCTGAATCTCGTTGCTGCCGCCGTAGATCGAGAGCTTGCGCCGGTTGAGGTACTGGGCGCCGGCGGCCGCGTATTCGGCACGCTCCGGCTCCAGCGCTTCGTCGCCGTAGAGAAAGCCTGGGAAGAAGGGCAGCGCCTCCGGCCCCAGGGCACGGCGGGTCAGCTCGCTCAGCTCCTGACGCAGCTCCGAGCCGCGCACCTTGAGCAGCGAGCTCACGGCGCCGGGTACAGCGCCGTCGCGGGCACTGGCGAGTACGCGCAGGTGGGTGACTTTCAGCGCCATCAGCTCGAGTTCGGCCTTGACCATGCGCTGGCGAAAGCTCGGCAGTTCGAGCAGCGGGCGTCCGCGGTGGCGGATCTGGCCCGCCAGCGTCTTGAGATGGCGCAGCGCCTGCTTGGCGTGGCCGAGGCCGGCGATGCCGGTGCGCTCATGGGTGAGCAGGAACTTGGCGCAGGTCCAGCCCTGGCCCTCCTCGCCGATGCGATTGGCCACCGGCACCCGGACCTCGTCGAGGAACACTTCGTTGACCTCGTGGGCGCCGTCCAGGGTCACGATGGGGCGCACGCTGATGCCGGGGCTCTGCATGTCGATCAGCAGGAAGCTGATGCCGGCCTGCTTCTTGGCTTCGGGATCGGTGCGTACCAGGCAGAACATCATGTTGGCGTACTGACCCAGAGTGGTCCAGGTCTTCTGGCCGCTGACGATGTAGTGATCGCCGTCGCGTACCGCACGGGTACGCAGGCTGGCCAGGTCGGAGCCGGCGCCAGGTTCGGAATAGCCCTGACACCACCAGTCCTGGTTGGCAAGAATGCGCGGCAGGTAATGGCGCTGCTGCGCCTCGCTGCCGAACTTCATTATTACCGGGGCGACCATGCTGACGCCGAAGGGCACTACTGTCGGCGCATGGGCCGAGGCGCTCTCCTCGTCGAAGATGTGTCGCTCCACCGGCCCCCAGCCCGGGCCGCCATGCTCGCGTGGCCAGCCGGCGGCAAGCCAGCCGCGCCGACTGAGCACGTTCTGCCAGCGCAGGTGATCGTCGGCGGAGAGCCGCCGGCCCAGGCGCACGCGCTCACGGATGTCGTCGGGCAGCTCGGCGGCGAGGAACTCACGGACTTCGCGGCGAAAAGCCTGCTCCTCTGGGGTGAAGTCGAGGTTCATGAGGCACGCTCCGCACCTACGGCCTGGCTGGCCTGGCGGTGGGGGCCGCCCAGGTGGCGAGGATAGCCGAGCACCTCGATGGCGAGCAGATCGATATCGCTTTCGCGATAGGCCCAGCTGCGTTCGGCCAGCATCAGACTCGCCGCCTCCATGGCCGTCCGGGGATTGGCGGCATCGTCGCCTACTGCCTTGGCCAGTGTCGCCAGCAGGCTACCGTGACGGCTGACCACAACGGGTAGCCGCAGCGCCTTGAGTGCATTGGCCGCGGCCTGTTGCTGCTCGGCACTGGCACGCAGCGCCACCAGCTCCGCCATGCTGCTATCTGCCTGAATCAGCGCCAGGTCGGCGTCCGCGGCATCGAGCTCTTGAGCTTCCTCGGGCGTCAAAAGGACGATCTTCAGGCAGGTTCCGGCGCAGCTCTTTGCATAGCTCTTTGTGTAAGCCGAGGCGGCGCCAGGGGCGACCAGGCAGGCCTGGGTATTGGTATCCGGCGTCGATGTAAATTCGATGCCGGCTTGCTCGGCCTTGCTGCTCAGGCGCTCGAACAGCGGATGCGTACCGAGCAGGGCGAGGCGGGTCAGCGCCGCTGCCTCGCCGGTGTCGGGCACCTTGTGCGGAGCGCGGGCGGCGAAGAAGGCGTGGATCAGCCCGGCACGCTGAGGCGAATCCATGCAGGCGAAGAACAGCTCACGCTCGCGTCGCAGACCATCGACCAGACTGCCTTCACTGCTCAAGGCAACCGCTTCGACACAGCGGAAGGGGGAGTAGAGCTCCGGCACCTCGCTTTCCAGTTGGGTCCGGTAGCGCTCGATGGCGGCCGGATCGGCAGTGGGAGGCGGCAACTCCCCGGTGACCCGCGGCGTAAGTTTGCCGGCCAGGACGTCACGCGCCGCCGCCAGGCCCACCTCGAGCGGGTCCTCAGCGTCTACCACGGCGTCGACGATGCCCAGGGCGAGTGCCTCGTCGGCATCGGCAAAGCGGCCGCTGGTGATCAGGTCGAGGGCCGCCTCGACGCCGGTCAGGCGTGGCAGTCGCTGGGTACCGCCGGCGCCCGGCAGTAGCCCCAGCTTGACCTCGGGCAGGCCCACCCTGGTCCCGGGCAGGGCCACGCGCAGCTGGCAGCCCAGCGCCACCTCGAGCCCACCGCCCAGTGCGGTGCCGTGCAGTACGGCAACGATGGGTTTGCGGCTGGCTTCGAAGGCGGCGATCACCTCCGGCAGAATCGGCGCCTGGGGCGGCTTGCCGAACTCGCGAATGTCGGCACCGGCAATGAAGGTACGGCCGCGAGCGAGGAGCACCAGCACCCGGGCCTCGCTATCCTCGTTGCCCCGGGCGACTGCCACCATCAGGCCCTGACGGACGGCCTGGCCCAGGGCGTTGACCGGCGGATTGTCGATGGTGATCACGCCGATGTCGTCATGGCGCTGGTAGCTGACCGGAGTCGTCATGGGGCATGGCTCTCAGTGGCTGATAGAAGAGTAAGCGTATCGCGCATCGTCAGGCTCATGAATCGATGGGGGGCGTCAGGGTCGCCGAACGTGGCCGCGCCAGGTGCTGACTCCACCGCGCCAGCAGGACGGCGGGCACCAGCGCAGCGAGGGCGAAGGCGAACAGCTCGAGCTGGCTGAGCGGCACCATACCGCCGCCGGGCAGAGCGAACAGCAGTCCTGCCACCAGCACCAGGCCGCGGGTGACGGTTTCACTCACGGCGCCGATGCCGAGACGGCCCACGCCGATGAGATAGCCCTGCATGGCGGAGGCGAACAGCACGATGCCGATCAGCGCCTGGACGAAGACCAGCCCGATCTGCAGCGGCTCGCCCTGCATGATCAGCGCCGGATTGAGCACGAACAGGAAGGGGATGAAGTAGATCACGCTGCCCAGGCGCATGGCCTGCAGCCCGGTGGCCATGGGGCGCGCGCCGGCCACGGTGGCGGCGGCGAAGGCACCGAGCGCCACGGGCGGGGTGATGAAGCTGAGCATGCCCCAGTAGAGTATGAACATGTGCACCGCCATGGGGTCGAGACCGCCGCCCTGGATCAGCGCCGGAGCCAGGGCCACGGCGAGGAAGATGTAGGCCGCGGTGACGGTCATGCCGATGCCGAGCACGAAACTGGTCAGCGCCCCCATGATCAGCAGCAGCGGCACGCTGCCGCCGGCGATGTGGATGAAGTCGTTGGCGATGGTGCCGGAGAGGCCGGTCATCGACAGTGCACCCACCAGCATGCCGACACCGGCCAGGATGGCGATCAGCTCGGCGAACAGCTTGGCCGCCGAGGAGAGCGCTTCGCCGATCTCGCGCCAGCCCCAGCGGTTGCGGCGCGAGAACTGGTTGAGCACCAGCAGCAGCGCGGTAGCGTAGAAGGGCGCCACCGCCTCGCGCTGCATCACCAGCAGCATCCATACCAGCAGGGCGAAGACGAAGATGAAGTACCAGCCCTGCTTGAGGGTCTGCACCAGCGAAGGCAGCTCGACCGCCGGTAGCCCCTTGATGTCGTGGCGCGCAGCGTAGGCATCGATCTGGATGAACAGACCGAGGAAATACAGAATCGAGGGGATGATGGCCGCTAATGCCACGGCGGAATAGGGCACGTCGAGGAACATCGCCATGACGAAGGCGGTGGCGCCCATCACCGGCGGCATCAGCACCCCGCCGGTGGAGGCGCAGGCTTCCACCCCGCCGGAGAACGAGCGACCCATACCGATGCGGCGCATGGCGGGAATCGACAGTACGCCGGTGGTCAGCACGTTGCTGATCACGCTGCCGCTCATCGAGCCCATCAGGCCGCTGGAGAAGATCGAGACCTTGGCCGGCCCGCCGCGCACGTGCCCCAGCAGAGAGAAGGCCAGGTCGATGAAGAACTTGCCGCCGCCGCTCTTCTGCAGCACCACGCCGAATACGAGGAAGCCGATCACCAGGCCGGCGAAGGCTTGCAGCGGTACGCCCATGATGCTCTCGGTGCTCATGGTGTGGTACATGGCGGTCTCCTCCAGAGTGGAGGGGAACGCCTGGATCGGCCCTGGCACGATGTCGGCGACCAGTGGATAGAGCGAGAAGGCGGCTACGATCACCGCGATGGGCCAGCCACCGGCGCGCCGGGCCGCCTCGACGATCAGCAGCCACCAGGCGTAGCTGGCCATGATGGCGGTATCCGGCGCGGCGAAGGCCCAGCCGCGTTCGAGGATCGACTCGGCGTGATAGACGAAGTACCCGCCGACGACCAGCGTGGCCAGGCTCAGCGCGTAGTCATACCAAGGGATCGGGCGATGCTGGAGCGATGGTGCAGCAGGCCACAGCAGATAGACCAGCGGCAGCAACAGTGCCACCACGGCATAGTAGAACTGGGTCTCCAGCCCGGTGACGAAGCGCAGCCAGCCGAGGTTGAACAGGTAGTCCAGCGTCATCGCCATCAGTACCACGGTCACCGCGCCGGGGATCCAGCGCAGCGCGACCGGCAGCGTACGGATGTGGGTGACCTTTTCCTTCAGCTGGCGCGTCGATTCGTTAGGGGCGTTAGGTGTGGTCATGGAGGCGTCCGTGAATCGGGAAAGGGGCGGCAGGGCCGCCCCGAGAACGGGCTCAGGCCCCAGCTCACTCGAAGACCGGGTCGAGGCCAGCCTCGCGCAGCGCTTCGGCGCGAGCCTGCATCCAGGCTGCCTCGAACGCCTCTTCGCCGTCGGGGGCATCGCCGAGGAAGTCGTTCCAGGTGGCAAGCAGCAGCTCCTGGCGTTCCACCAGTGCCTCCTGATGCGCCTGCATCTCTTCGGTCCAGACGCCGATCTCCTCGTAGTACGCCACTACCGCATCGTGGAACGGCACGACCCACTGCAGATCCTGGTACTCGAAGGCGTACCCCACGGCACCGGGGGCGGCATCCTTGTAGTCGTCGTAGTTGTCCTGCAGCGCCTTGATCAGGCCATAGGCGACGTTGTCGTCGAGATCCTGATTGGCCACCACGATCGGATAGGGGTAGCTGGCGCTGGGTACCGGATTGTCGGCGCTCACGTTGCCGGCCCCGGCGGTGACCTCATGGGGGCGGAAGTAGGGCGCCACCGCCATCATGCGCTCCCACCCCTCGGCGTCGTTGGGGTCGAGCACCGGCCAGCTGATGCCGCGCGGACTGCTGGCGAGCTGCTGTGCCGGCGGTGTGACGGTGGTGGTGAAGGAGGCGTCCACGTTGCCGGCGATGATGCCGTCGAAGGAGCGGGCATAACCGGGGAAGTCGACGCGCTCGACGTCGTCCCAGGTCAGGCCGCCGAAGGCCAGATAGGCTTCGGTGCCCTTGTTCAAGGCGTCGTCACCGCGGATGTAGGCGATGCGCTTGCCGGCCAGGTCGGCCGGGGTCTCGACGCCGAGGTCACCGGCAACGGCCAACGAGAGACCGAATGAGGCGGTGGAGGTGGTGATCACGCGGATTGGTTGGGGGCCCCACTCGCGGTTGGCGAACATCATGACGCCTTCGGCCCCGTAGTAGCTGGCGATGCCGCAGGCGCAAAGATCGACGCGCCCCTGCTTGAGCGGAGTCATGCGCGAAACGTCGTTGTCGCCGGGCAGGATGCGCACCGAGGTGCCGTAGTGATTCTGCAGCATGTTGCCGATGGCCACGGCCTGGGCATAGCCACTGGAGTTGGTGCCGTAGGCGGTCCAGGCCATGGTGCGAGGAAGTTCGACCTCGCTGGCCTGTGCCACAGCGGCGGAGAGCAGCGAGAGCGGAAGCGCCGCGAGGACGAGTGAGCGGGACAGCTGGCGCATAGGGGACTCCTGTGCGGTGAATGGTTGTTGTTTTGCTATGCGGTATTTAATTCCGAAACTGCAACCGATACTAGAAAGCCGACAGGTCGGTGTCAACGAATGCGAGAGCATCGCCTGAGGGTGAGCTTCCGCTACGCGAAACCGACCTGTGGATGACTTCCAAAAGGCTGTTGAAATAACGAGTTGCCAGCTATCGACGGGCGCAGGGAGAAGGCAGTGTTAGACCAAGGTTCAATGCCCGGAGGGGCGATTTCTGGGCGTCTCGATCACTGCGAGGGACGTGAGAGTTCGCGCCAGGCGGCGAACGTGCTGAGGAAGACCCGCCCCGTCATGTCGTCGAGAAAGTCGCTGCACTTGAGGCGATCCATCACCGGGCCTTTCACTTCGGCCAGATGCAGGGTGACGCGGGAGTCCTTGAGCCGCGCATTGATGGCATCGAGACTCTCCAGCGCCGAGGCATCGATCAGGTTGACGGCCGAGCAGATCAGTACCACGTGCTCGAGCTCCGGGCGCGTGGCCACCAGGTCGTAGACGGTGTCCTCGAGGTAGCGTGCATTGGCGAAATAGAGGCTTTCGTCGATGCGCAGCAGCGCCACGTGACTGACGGTCTCGGTCTCGTGACGTTCGACGTTGCGGAAATGTTCGGTGCCGGGGATACGGCCGACCAGGGCGCTGTGAGGGCGGCTGGTGCGGTAGAGAAACAGGCCGATCGAGATGGCGACCCCGCTGATGATACCGGTTTCGACGCCCTCAAGCAGGGTCAGCAGGATGGTGACCGCCATGGCGAAGAAGTCGCTGCGTGAATAGCGCCAGGTCTGACGGATCAGGGGAATGTCGATCAAGGTCAGGATCGAGACCGTGATCGTCGCCGCCAGGGTGGCGATAGGCAGGTAGGCCAGGGCCGGGGTGAGAAACAGCGTCACGGCGCCGATGCCGATGGCCGCGAACATGCCGGCCAGCGGCGTCTGGGCGCCGGCATCGTAGTTGATGACCGTGCGCGTCAGGCCACCGCTGACCGGCATCCCCGCGGTGAAGGCGGCGGCGAGGTTGGCCCCGCCCAGGCCTACCAGTTCCTGATTGGGCGAGATGCGCTCGCGGCGTCGGGCCGCCAGCATCTGCCCCATGGAAACCGATTCGACGAAACCCACCACGCTGATCAGCAGGGCGGGAACCAGCAGCGCCTGCCACAGCGGAGCGTCGAAGCCCGGTATGCTCAATGGCGGCAGGCCCTGGGGAATGTCGCCGATCACGGCGACGCCGATGGCGTCGAGTTCCAGTTGCCAGGTCACGAGCGTCGTCACGACCACGGCGAAGACGGGGCCCGAGCGGGTGAGCAGGTCGGCCAGCGGTCGGGAGAGGCCGAGGCCACGCAGCGCGGAGCGACCGTATTGGCGCAGCAGCAGCAGGAACAGCAGACTGCCTGCGCCGATGGCCAGAGTCGGCAGATGCATGTCAGGCAGGCCGCGGACCAGCTCGACCAGGCGTGGCAGCAGTTCGCGCGCGGTAAGCTCCACGCCGAGCAGATGGCCGATCTGGCTGGCGGCGATGAGCAGACCCGAGGCGGCGAGAAAGCCGGCGATGACGGGATGGCTGAGGAAGTTGGCCACGAAGCCCATGCGCAGCAGCCCCATGAGCAACAGCATGAGGCCAGACAGAAGAGAGAGAATCAGGGCCGCCTGCAGATACTCGGGGGTGCCTGGCGTGGCCACACCCGACAGCGCCGCGCCGGTCATCAGTGCGACGATGGCCACCGGCCCCACGGCCAGGGTGCGGCTGGTCCCCAGCACGACGTAGGCCAACGCCGGCAGCAGGCTGGCATAAAGACCCACTACCGCCGGCAGGCCCGCCAGTACGGCATAGGCCAGCGACTGGGGTATCACCATGATGGTGACGATCAGACCCGCCAGCAGATCGGCACCGCCCAGGCGGCGGTTGTAGTGGGGGAGCCATGTCAGGATCGGCAGGTAGCGTCTGAGCATCCCGTCTCTTGATCGTCAGGGGAATGGGTCAACCAGACTAAACGATATTGGTGGTAGGGTTGAGTCTTGGTTAGCATCAGGTGAAACAACGTAGTCAGCAAGACCACTCATACTAACCCAGGAAATGCTGAACAAATCGACGAGCGAAATGAAGCGGCTAGGTTCGTTCCCGACGAACCAACGCACTTCCCACATCCCTGTGGGTCGCAAGGCGCACCGTGCAGCGCAGTGATTCGTTCGCGTGTCTGTGCAGCGTTTCCCACAATCAGGACACGCCATGAAGCCCGAAACTATCGCCCTACATCACGGTTACGCTCCCGACGACCAGCACGCCGTGGCAGTGCCGATCCATCAGACCACTTCGTTCTCCTTCGACAGCGCCCAGCACGCCGCCGACCTGTTCGATCTCAAGGTCGAGGGCAACATCTATTCGCGCATCATGAATCCCACCTGCGCGGTGCTGGAGCAGCGCATTGCCGCACTGGAAGGCGGCATCGCCGGCCTGGCCGTGGCTTCCGGCATGGCGGCGATCACCTATGCGATCCAGACCATTGCCGAAGCGGGCGACAATATCGTCTCCATCAGCGAACTCTACGGCGGCACCTACAACCTGTTCGCCCATACCTTGCCGCGTCAGGGAATCGAGGTGCGTTTCGCCGACAAGGACGACATCGCCGGGATCGAGTCGCTGATAGATGCGCGCACCAAGGCAGTGTTCTGCGAGAGTGTCGGCAACCCGTCCGGCAGCGTGGTCGACATGGCCAGGCTGGCCGAGGTCGCCCATCGACACGGCGTGCCGGTGATCGTCGACAATACCGTGCCGACACCTTTTCTGTGGCGGCCAATCGAGCATGGCGCCGACATCGTGATTCACTCGGCCACCAAGTATATCGGCGGTCACGGCACCACGGTGGGCGGCGTCATCGTCGATTCGGGCAAGTTTCCCTGGGCCGACCATGCGCAGCGTTTCCCGCTGCTCAACGAGCCGGACGTCTCCTACCACGGCGTGTGCTACACCCGTGACGTCGGCGAGGCGGCCTTCATCGCCCGAGCCCGGGTCGTACCGCTGCGCAACATGGGGGCTGCGCTCTCGGCCCAGGCGGCCTGGAACCTGCTGCAGGGGCTGGAAACCCTTGCGCTGCGCATCGAGCGTATTTGCGACAATGCGCTGAAAGTGGCCAAGTATCTCGAAGCGCACGATGCGGTCACATGGGTCCAGTATGCCGGCTTGCCCGACCACAAGGATCACGAGCTCGCGCAGCGCTACATGGGCGGCAGGGCTTCGGGCATCTTGAGCTTCGGCATCCAGGGCGGCCGCGAGGCGGGAGCACGCTTCTACGATGCGCTGGGCATGATCCTGCGTCTGGTCAACATCGGCGATGCCAAGACCTGTTCCTCGATTCCGGCTTCGACCACCCATCGTCAATTGAGCGATGAAGAGCTGGCAGCGGCCGGCGTGACGCCGGACATGGTGCGGCTCTCCATTGGCATCGAGCACGTCGACGATATCATCGCCGACCTGGAACAGGCGCTGACCTCCAGCCAGCGCTGAGACCGCGGGTCGCCCGACCGGGCGGCCCTTTCTCTGAGACAAGCTATGACTATCGGCCGCTCCATCGCGGGCTTGAGTTGTGCTTTCGTCTCTCAGGCCAAAGTGGTGATGCCAATACTACTTACATGGCGATAATCTCTCACTACATTCAATAACAAGAGACGAGACGTCATGCGGATTCTGATGCTTCTGCTGGCCGCACTTTCGCTTGCCGGCGGATTCTCTCTCGTCAGCCTCGGCGGTGCGGGCTGGGAAGCCTGGTCTGGCGTGGGGCTGGGATTGTTGGCCGGCGTCCTGATGGCGTTGAGCGGGGCGGTGGCCGTGTATCGCGCCAATGCGCAAGAGCTTGACGCAGAGAGCCGCACCCTGTTGCCCATCACCCGTGACTACCTCTCGTTGCGTCGCATGGCCCATGGCCTGATCCGCCAGGCCAGCACCACGGCCATCGCGTCTGCCGAGGTGTCCCACCATGCCGATCGCATGGACCATCGTCTCGAGCGCCAGGAGCATACGGTTCGGGAAGCATCCTCGAGCATGGCGGCGATCACCTCGGCCATCGAGCAGGTGGCTGCCAGCGCCGCCAACGTGGCCACTCTGGCCAGTCGTTCGCGGGATGCCAGTCACGTCAGCCGCGAGTCGCTGAGTCAGGTCATCGAAGAGATGCAGGCGCTGGCGGAGCGTTCCGAGGAGGCTCTGGAACTGCTCAACGTGCTGAGTCAGAAGGCCGACAGCGTGCGCCATGTCACCTCCCTGATCGAAGAGATTGCCGAGCAGACCAACCTGCTGTCCCTCAATGCTTCCATCGAAGCCGCCCGGGCCGGTGAGCACGGTCGTGGATTTGCCGTGGTGGCTGGCGAGGTGCGTCAGCTTGCCGGCCGCACGGCGGATGCGACCCGCAACGTCGAGGCCTTGGTGGGCGACATCGGCGATAGCAGCCATCGTGTGGTCGATACCATCGGCCACCTGATGCAGCGGGTGGGAGAGCGTGCCAAGGAGATGAGCAAGGTGGGAGAGCAGCTCACCGAGATGACCGGGCACTTCGATCAGGTGGAGGGCGAGATTCGCTCGATTGCCGTGGCCATGGAAGATACCAACAAGCATTCACAGCGCGTGGCCGGTACCCTCTCCACGCTGCAAGAAGATGCTGAGCAGGGTAATCGCGACATGCATGGGTTGGCCAGCCAGGCCCGGGCGCTCATGGCAGGCGCCGAGGGGGTCGACGCAGCGTTGGCACAGCAGCGCCTCGAAGGGCGCCATCAGCAGGTATTCGAGGCAGCCCGGGAAACGGCGGTCAAGCTCGGCAAGTTGCTCGAATCCGCGATCAAGAAGGGCGACCTTGACGAACACACCCTGTTCCACGCGTCCTATACTCCCATTCCCGGCACCAACCCGCAGCAGTACGTAACCGGTTTCGTCGATTACACCGACGAGCACTTCCCGCCACTTCAGGAACCGCTGCTGGAGCGCCTGGGTGTTGCCTACGCCATCGGTATCGATCGTCGCGGCTACATTCCCACGCACAACCACAGCGTAAGTCAGCCGCCAACCGGCGACTACGAGCACGATCTGAAATTCTGTCGCAATCGACGCATCTACGAGGATGCGACGGGGCAGCGTTGCGGGAGCCATGAGCAGACGCTCCTGCTGCAAACCTATAAGCGCGATACCGGCGAAATCATGCACGACCTCTCCGTGCCGATCTATGTCGAAGGCAAGCACTGGGGTGGCTTCCGCGTAGGCTACAAGCCAGAAATCGCCTGAGCCGGCCGGCTCGGACCGAAGTGACATTCAATGTCGGTAGCGGGTCATGAAACGCTCGTCCAGCCAGTGTTTCCACAGCAGGCTGCTGCGGCCGGCCCACCATAGCCGGCCACGGATGGCCAAGCCTTGGTCCTGCCCCAGATTGAGGATCGTCAGCGCCTGGGCCTGGGGCCGGTAACGCTGCAATGGGCTGCCCTGCAGGCGAGCCTTGAGATTCGCCAGCAGCACCGGGGCCTGACGTACGCCGTAGACACCGAGCCGCGGCAAGGCGTGCTCCACCAGGGCAGCACAGTCGCCGGCAGCGAACACGTCCGGGTCGTCTACGCTCTGCAGGGTGCTGTGCACGGCCAGGCCTCTGCTACCAATGAGCGTCAGCCCCAGGCCGTCAAGCGCGCCCGGTGGAGCCAGGCCGCCGGCATGGATGACGTGTTCGCACTCGAGCAGGCGCAGGGCGTCCTGGCCCATGGGCACGCCCTCCTCCGCCATCAGCAGGCCGTCGCGGTGATGCGAGACGGCACGCATTCCAACTCGCACCACCACGCCGATGCGGCGCAGATAGCCTTCGAGCCATCGTCGAGCGCCGGCTGGCGCCGTTGGAATCAGCTTGCGAGTGCTGGAGATCAGGGTAATAGTGGCCGGCGACGCGTACCTGACCGCCAGGGAACGCAGGTTGCAAGCCAGCTCCACACCGCTGGCACCGCCGCCCACCACGACCAGCGCAGGGTGCTCGCCCCGCTCGTAGGCGCTTGTCAGCTGATGGCGAAGAGCGATGAGTCGCGCAATGGGCTTGACCGCCCAGACTCTGGGGCCGTCGGGGTGGGCGGTAAGCGTCGGTGCGCTGGAGCCCAGATTGAGAGATATCAGGTCATAGTCGAGCGTGCGACCATCCGTCAGCCGAGCCTTGCGCTCGCTCCGATCGAGCCCCGAGAGTCGGCCGCGAATACTTGCCAGGCCATACCGGCGAGCAAGCCGTACAGGATCGACGCGGATCTCGGCAGGCTCATGCGCGCCGCCGAGTGCACCGGCGGCCATTCCGGAGTACCAGAAGGCTCCTGGATCGACGATGGTCATGTCTGCATCGGCCAACCGATGGCGATGGCGCATCAGGTAGAGGTTGGCATGGCCAGCACCGATCAGAACGATGTGCGGCCGGCCACCACTTCCCAGCGCCGACATGGGATCAAGGCCCCTTGCTCTGCTGCGGTGCGCCGGCCGGAGCGAGAGGAGAGCGAGACCTCTCGTTCCAGGCCGACCACGAGTAGAGGGCCAGGCTGGCCCAGATCAGCCCGAAGGTACCCAACTGGACCAACGACAGGGGCTCGCGAAACACCAGCAGGGCGATGAAAAACTGAATGGTGGGGTTCAGGTACATCAAGAAGCCCAGCGTAGCGAGGCGCAGACGTCGCGCTGCACCGGCGAAGGCCAGCAGGGGAAGAGCGGTAATCACACCGCTGGCGATCAGCAGCAGCGTGAGCCGTGGTGCGTCCATGAAGTGGGAGAGCTCGGCCGCACTGAGCCAGGCCAGGGCCATCAGCCCCAGCGGTAGCAGCAGCAGGGTTTCGACGAAAAGGCCGGACAGCCCATCCAGCGGGACCTGCTTGCGCAACAGGCCATAGGTGCCGAAGGTCAAGGCCAGCGACAGGCTGATCCACGGCAGCTCACCCATCAGCAGGAGCTGGATGACGATGGCCGTACCCGCCAACAGCACCGCGACTCGCTGCAGTCCCGCCATGGCCTCGCGCAGTACCACTAGACCCAGCGCCACGTTGACCAGCGGCGTGAGAAAATAGCCGAGACTGGCCTGAAACACTTGGCGAGTCTCGACGGCATAGATATACAGCCCCCAGTTGGTGGCGATGAGTACGGCGCAGCCCAGTACTCGGCCCAGACGGCGTGGCTCCGCCAATGCCCGGCGAATCGGCCCCCAGCGCTTGAGTAGCGTCACCAGCCCGACCAGGAACAGGCAAGACCAGATGATGCGATGAATCAGCACTTCGAAAGCAGGAACGCCCTCGAACAGGGCGAAGAAGAGAGGAAAGCAGCCCCACATGACATAGGCGAGCAGGCCGAAGCCGACGCCTCTGGCGGCTTCACGATCCGTGAGGGGCAACGCTGACATTTGCGACTCTCTGTAAAGTGGAAGGCTGTAATGTGGAAAGGCTTAAACTTAGCAGGCTACGGTATTGATCACCATGGGTATTGATCAACATGCTCTTATGCAGCCTCATGCGAAACGGCATCCGGGCTGACGCACGGCAACGCCTGGGGTAGGCTGGAAGTTTCAATCTCGGGCAAGACTCACAGCAAGGGAACCAACATGAGCGATTTGCGTACCACCCTGGTGCAGTGCGACCTGCGATGGGAGGACCCCGATGCAAACTGCCGCCTGCTCGATGAACTGCTGGGTGAGCTCGGCGGTAAAGAGACCGATCTCATCGTGCTGCCGGAGATGTTCTCTACCGGCTTCACCATGAACTCCCGGGAAATGGCCGAATCCATGGCCGAAAGTCGCGCCGTAGCCTGGTTGAGCGAGCAGGCCCGCAAGCGCAACTGCGTCGTCACCGGCAGTGTGGCGATCGTCGAGGACGGCCAGTACTACAACCGCCTGGTGTGGGCACGGCCGGACGGCAGTCTTGTCACCTACGACAAACGGCATCTGTTCCGCATGGCCGGCGAGCATGAGCGGTACTCCATGGGGCACGACAGGGTCATCGTCACGCTCAAGGGCTTTCGCATCCTGCTCAGCGTCTGCTACGACCTGCGCTTCCCGGTGTGGCTGCGTCAGAGCCCCGAACCCGGCGAACATTTCGAATACGATGCGCTGCTGTGCGTGGCCAACTGGCCGGCGCCCCGGCGGCACCCGTGGCGAATCCTGCTGCAGGCCCGTGCCATCGAGAATCTGTGCCCGGTCATCGGGGTCAACCGGGTCGGTGAGGATGCCAATGGCATGCAGTACGCCGGCGACTCGATGCTGGTGGACTTCAAGGGCGAGGCGCTGATCGATGAACCCCACGGTACCACATTCATCAAGACCGCCACGCTCTCGCATGCCGATCTCGAGGCCTTCCGCGAGAAGTTTCCCGCCTGGCGCGACGCCGACCACTTCACGCTGGCCGATGGGGTCGGGTTCTGATGCGTCTGGATCGATTTCTCGCGGAAACTACCGAGCTGACTCGAAGCCTGGCCAAGAAGGCACTGCACCGTGGTGAAGTCACCCTGAACGGCGCCGTGGTAAAGCAGGCCGCAACCAAGGTGGGCGAGGACGACAGGGTGGAGTGGGACGGCAAGCCCCTTGCGCTGGTTGGATTGCGCTATGTGATGTTGCACAAGCCCACCGAGGTGGAGTGCAGCGCGCGGCGTGGACTCTATCCGCGGGCCGTGGATCTGATCGAACTGCCCAAGGCCGAAAGATTGCAGACGGTAGGGCGGCTCGACGTCGACACGACCGGGCTCGTGCTGCTCACCGACGATGGTCAGTGGGCGCATCGTGTCACGTCGCCGCGCCGGCGCTGCGCCAAGGTATATCGGGCCTCACTGGCCGAACCATTGATGGGAGAGGAGCTGAAAGCGGCCATCGCCCGGTTCGAGGAAGGTTTTCTGCTCGATGGAGAGGAAAAGCCGACTCTGCCGGCGAAGCTCGTCATGCGCAGCGACCATGAGGCCGAGTTGACGCTTTACGAAGGGCGCTATCATCAGGTCAAACGCATGTTCGCTGCCATCGGCAATCACGTCATCGCGCTGCACAGGGAGAGCGTGGGACCGCTTGCGTTGGGTTCGCTAGGCCAGGGGCAATGGCGCGAGCTGACTGCTGACGAAGTGGCTGCCTTCGATTGATCAGGTGACGGTGGGGGCGTACGTTTCGCATCGGTCGCGTCCACTGCGCTTGGCACGGTAGAGCGCCGTGTCGGCCAATTGAACCAAGGCGTAGGGATCGTCGGTATGGGCCGGATAGCTGGCGATGCCGCAGGACAGGCCGACAGGACCGAGAGCGCTGTCGCCATGCTCGAAACGATGCTGACGGATCGTATCGAGTAGGCGCTCGATGGCCTCTCTGGCCTGTCCTTCCGTCGTCGACGGCATGAGAATGACGAACTCCTCACCGCCGAGGCGGCAAACGACATCCGCCTCGCGGAAATGCTCACCGATCAGCCTGGCCGTGGTGACCAGCACGCAATCCCCGGCCTCATGACCGTGCAGGTCGTTGAAGAGCTTGAAATGGTCGATATCGAGCATGGCCAAGGTCAGGGGCGCGCCGCGCTTGGCAATGGCAGCCTCACGGGTAATTATCTCATTGAAATAGCGACGGTTCTTGAGACCCGTCAGAGGGTCCTGGTAAGAGAAGATGCGGAAGCGTTCGACCAGTTCTTGTAGCTCCCTGGTTCGCTCTGCTACCTCCTTTTCCAGTCGTTGGTTGAGCACGACCAGCTCGCGCTGTGTGCGGGCATAGTGGCGCAGCGAGATGGCCACGATGACGAGGCTGAACAAGAGCGCGCCCAAGCTTACCGGGATGCGTTGCCAGGCCAGCAGACCATGGGCGACCGACATGTCCAGCAGGAGCAACAGGCCGAACACGCCGTAGGCGGCGATAACCAGGCGCTGCTCCCCATCGAGTTGCTTGAGGCTGCCGATGAGCAGGGCGAACAGCAGCGGCAGGCTGATGGTCAGCAGAACATCGAAGACGGGAAAGGTGCTCGACAGATTGACGACTCCAGCGAGGGCCAGGCCGATTGCCACCAACCAGTAACCCAGGTGGAATTGCCACAGGCGCCGAATCCAGCGCTTGTGGCGGCCGCTGAACCAGGTTTCCAGTAGTAGCCCGATTCCCACCGGCAGGGCGTAGTAACCACCCGACGCCATATAGTCCCACGCCAGCGGTTTGGAAAGCAGGAACTGGCTGGCCTGGGTTTCGGCCAGGATCATGATGCCGGAGGCGAGTGAGAACAGCGCGATGCCGATGAAATTTCGGCGTCGCTGTTGCACCAGGGCGAAGCCAGCGGCGAGCAGAGCAAGCAATAGACAGAAGGCGCTGACGGCCAGATCGGTCGCCGAGCGCTGGAGTATCATAGCGAACAGATCGAGGCGATCCATCAGACGAACTTCGCCCCATAGGCCGATATCGGTGTAATTGGAATAGACGCGGAAGGAGAGCTGGCGGTCGGCGAAATCCTCCGTCAGGCTAATCATGTGCCACGGCCAGCCCACGAACGGCCCCTCACCGGTCTCGTCGAAGCTGCCATGCTGGTAAATCAATGCCTCGTCCAGGAAGGCCTGGGCAATGAGGTCGATGCTGTAGATGTACAGCACCGGATCACGCCATTCGCCTGACGGCAGTGTGATCCTGAACCAAGCGTGACGCCTGCCTTCTCGTCCCGGTGGATTGGAAGGGAAGTCGATGCTGTGCCAGGCGCCTTCAGCATCGGATTCGCGAAGCCAAGCGTAGGTGCCATCGGCAAGTTGCGGTGAGTCTCCCCAGCGATATTCCCAGCCTTTGTCGAGATCCAGCGCCGGAGCCGAAGCAATGCCACTGGCCGGCCACAGAAGCAGTACCAGTGACAGCGTTATGCAGGGCCACAGTAGCGAGTCAAGGCGGCGCATGGGCGACGGTCCCGGGTCGGGGGAATTCACATTATGTCACGATGTGCGTTGAAATCGTGTGTCGACGTTCTTCTAAACGGATTATACCGTTATCTTCCTACGCGCTCTGATTCATCTCATATGACATAGAAAAATCAATCGAAAGCAGAAAGGCCAGCCGCCTTGACCAGCGCTTGCGTATACGGGCTGGTCGGTTCGGCCAGCAGCGGCAGACATTCTCCCTGTTCTACCAACTCACCATCCTTGAGTACCAGAATGCGGTGCGCCATGGCCCGCACCACCGCAAGATCATGACTGATGAACAAGAAGCTCAAGCCACGCCGAGCCTGCAGGTCACGCAACAGTTCGACGAGCTGCTTCTGTACCGTGCGATCGAGGGCCGAGGTGGGTTCATCGAGCACGACCAGCTCGGGTTCCAGAATCAGCGCTCGGGCCACGGCAATGCGCTGGCGTTGACCTCCCGAGAACTCGTGGGGATAGCGGGCGGCACAATCACTCGGCAACCCGACCTCCTTGATGGCTGCCGCCACCCGCACGGCGACTTCCTCTTCGGAAAGCTCGGGGTAATGGAAACGCAGCCCCTCACTGATGATGTCCGAGACGGGCATGCGCGGCGATAGTGAGCCATAGGGGTCCTGAAACACGACCTGAATACGGCGCCGCCGCTTGCGCAGGGCATTGCCGGTCAGGCGGTCCAGCCGTTCGCCGTCGAGTTCGATCTCGCCACGCGACTCCACCAGGCGCAGCAGAGCCATGGCCAGGGTGGTCTTGCCGGAGCCGGACTCACCGACGATGCCCAGGGTTTCACCGGGAGCGAGGTGCAGGTCGATCGGTTTCACTGCCTCGAACGCTGGCGGGCGCTTGGCGAACAGCCGCTTGGCACGCTGAAAGCTGACCGAGACGCCGCGCGCATCGAGCAGGCGAGCCGTCGAGGTGACCGGAGCGGGGCGTCCCGTCGGCTCGGCATCCAGCAGGGTACGCGTGTAGGCGCTGCGCGGTGAGGAGAAGACGTCATCGACCGGGCCGGTCTCCTGCTCCTGGCCGTTGAAGAGCACGCAGACGCGATCGGCATGCCGCCGCACCAGGTTGAGATCGTGGGTGATGAAGAGCATACCCATGCCATGACGTTCACGCAGTTCGGCGAGCAGGGCGAGGATGTCCTGCTGCACGGTCACGTCGAGTGCCGTGGTGGGCTCGTCGGCGATCAGCAGTTCAGGATCGTTGGCGATAGCCATGGCGATCATCACGCGCTGACGCTGGCCACCGGAGAGCTGATGCGGCCAGGCGTCGAGCAGCTCGTCGGGCCGCGGCAGCTTGACCTGCTCGAGCAACTTGCGGCTGCGTTCGCGTGCCGCGCGGCCTGATAGTCCCTGATGCAATCGCAGGGTCTCGCCGATCTGCTTGGCGATGGTGTGCAGCGGATTGAGCGAGGTCATCGGCTCCTGGAACACGAAGCCTACGCGTCTACCAAGTAGCGATTGCCACTGACGCTTCTTCAGCGTGGCAAGATCCGTCTCGCCCAGCCAGCGACCGCCGCTGACGTCGGCGTTGTCCGGCAGCAGGTTCATGGCACCGAGCGCCGAGACTGACTTGCCGGAGCCGGACTCGCCGACCAGTGCCAGGGTTTCACCACGATGAACCTCCAGCGAGAGCTCCTTGAGTACCGGCTTGTCGCCGAAGGCGATCGACAGCTTGTCGAGGCGAAGCAAGGGCTGAGAATCAGGCATTGGGCTGAGTCCTGGTCAACGGGGTGGCGCTTGGTGCGTGCTGAATATGGCGAGGATCGAAGGCATCGCGCAGCCCTTCGCCGATGAATACCAGCAGCGAGAGCATCAGCGACAGACTGACGAAGGCAGTGATGCCGAGCCACGGAGCATGTAGGTTGTTCTTGCCTTGGGCCACCAGTTCGCCCAGGGAGGGCGAACCGGGGGGCAGGCCGAAGCCGAGGAAATCGAGGGCCGTCAGGGTGGTGATGGCGCCGGTGAACAGGAACGGAATGAAGGTCAGCGTGGCGACCATGGCATTGGGCAGAACGTGACGCCACATGATCAGCCGCGACGGCAAGCCCATCGCCTTGGCCGCGCGGACGTATTCCAGGTTACGCGCGCGCAGGAACTCGGCGCGCACCACGTCCACCAGACCGAGCCAGGAGAACAGCAACATGATGCCCAGCAGCCACCAGAAGCCGGGCTGGACCAGGCTGGCCAGAATGATCAGCAGGAACAGCACCGGCAGCCCCGACCATATCTCGGTGAGCCGCTGGCCGATCAGGTCGGTCTTGCCGCCGAAGTAGCCCTGTATGCCGCCGATGATCACACCCATCACCAGCGAGCCGGCGGTCAGCACCAGAGCGAAGAAGACCGACAGGCGGAAACCGTAGATGACCCGGGCCAGCACGTCGCGCCCCTGATCGTCCGTGCCTAGCCAGTGGCGGGCGTCGGGCGGCGAGGGCGAAGGCCGCATCATCTGCATGTCCAGCGTCTGGTAGGAAAACGGTATCAGCGGCCAGATCGCCCAGCCGTTCTCTTCGATCTGCTGCTGGATGAACGGATCGTGATAGTCCGTCCGGGTAGGCAGAAAGCCGCCGAATTCCGTTTCGGGATAGTCTACCAGCAGCGGCATGTACCACTGTCCGTCATACTGCATGACGATCGGCTTGTCGTTGGCGATCAGCTCCGCCGCCAGACTGACCACGAACAGGGCGAGGAAGATCCACAGCGAGATCCGGGCGCGCCGGTTGCTGCGAAAGACATCGATACGACGGCGCGCAATGGGGGAGAGCTTGGCGGTGAAGGCAGTCAGCATCGTCTCAGGACTCCCGGGTCTCGAAGTCTATGCGCGGGTCCACCCAGACATAGGTGAGATCTGAGATCAGCTTCAGGATGAGCCCGATCAGGGTATACAGGAACAGGGTGCCGAAGATCACTGGGTAGTCGCGCTGCATCACCGCCTCGAAACCGAGCAGGCCGAGCCCTTCGAGGGAGAAGATCACCTCGATCAGCAGCGATCCGGTGAAGAAAATCGTGACCAACGCCCCCGGCAGGCCGGCGATGATGATCAGCATGGCGTTGCGGAACACGTGGCCATACAGGGTGCGCCGGTCACTGGCGCCCTTGGCTCGCGCCGTCAGCACGTACTGCTTGTGAATCTCGTCCAGGAAGCTGTTCTTGGTCAGCATGGTCAGGGTGGCGAAACTGCCGATGGTCATGGCCGTGACCGGCAGGGTGATGTGCCAGAAGTAGTCCTTGATCTTGCCCCAGGTGGAGAGCTCCTCGAAGTCCGGCGAGGTCAATCCTCGCAGCGGAAATAGGTCCCAGTAGCTGCCGCCGGCGAACAGCACGATCAGCAGAATGGCGAACAGGAAACCGGGAATGGCATAGCCGACGATCACCAGCCCCGAGGTCCAGACGTCGAAGCGTGAGCCGTGATGCAGCGCCTTGCGTATCCCCAGCGGGATCGAGATCAGATAGACCAGCAGCGTGGTCCACAGGCCCAGCGAGATCGACACCGGCAGGCGTTCGATCATCAACTCCACCACCGGCCGATCGCGGAAGAAGCTGTTGCCGAAATCGAAGGTGACGTAGTCACGCATCATGGTCAGGAAGCGGATGTGGGCCGGCTTGTCAAAGCCGAACTGCTGCTCGAGCTGCTCGATGAAGCGCGGATCGACGCCGCGGGCGCCGCGTGACTCATCCTGCACCACCACGTCGCCGCCGCCGGCATCCAGGCGGGTGCTGGCCATGGCGTCCATGCCCTCGAAGCGGGCCAGCATCTGGTCGATGGGGCCGCCGGGAGCGGCCTGCACGATGATGAAGTTGAGCAGCATGATGCCGATCAGGGTCGGGATCATCAGCAGCAGGCGGCGCAGGATGTAGCGACTCACGATAGATCATCCTCGTAGGAGCTTGGGTGGCGAACAGTGACTGCCTACCTGCGTCGCAGACGGCGGTTCAGCTCGGCTTCGCGGGCGGTATCCACCCACCAGGCCGAAAGGTCCAAGCCATACTTGGGAAACGGCTCCGGATAGCCGAACTTGTCCCATACCGCTATGCGGGTTTCGCCGGAATGGTACTGGGGAATAGTGATGAAACTCCACAGTAGTACCCGGTCCAGCGCACGCGTGGCGGTGTTGAGCTCCTCTCGGCTGTCGGCACGAATGATGCGCTCCACCAGATCGTCCACCGCCGGGCTCTCGAGCCCCATCAGATTGCGGCTCTGGGGCGAGTGGGCAAACTCGCTGGTCCAGTATTCGCGCTGCTCGTTACCAGGGTTGTTAGACTGGGGGAACTGACCGACGACGATATCGAAGTCGAAGCTGCGCAAGCGGTTGAGGAACTGGTTGATGTCGACGATGCGCAGCCGGCCCTGCACGCCGAGGCGCGACATGTTGCGTAGCATCGGCTGCACCACGCGCTCCATGCCGCTGTCGAACAGCATTACCTCGACGGTGAGAGGGCGCCCACGCTCATCGACCAATCTGCCGTCACGTACCTCATAGCCGGCTTCGAGCAGCAGGTCGTAGGCAAGCCGCAGGCGCTCGCGCAGATCCTCAGGATGGTCGATGGGTACCGGACTGTCGAAGACATGCGCAGGGAGCTCGTCACGATGGGGCTCGAGCAGTTCGAGCTCCGCTTCGCTGGGCAAGCCTTCCGCCGCCATTTCGGAGTTCTGGAAATAGCTCTCGGTGGGGTGATAGGAGTCGTAGAACAGATTGGCGTTGAGCCAGGGGAAGTCGAAGGTCAGGTTCAGCGCTTCACGAACTCGGGGATCCTGGAACTTGTCACGGCGCAGGTTGAATACGAACGACTGCATTCGCGAGGGTTGGCCGTCCGGCACGGTGATCCGCTTGACCAGACCGTCGCGATAGGCGGGGAAGTCGTAGCCGATGGCCCAGGTGGCCGCGCGGGCATCGATGCGGTAGTCCATCACGCCCGCCTTGAAGGCTTCCCAGGCGATGTCGCGATCGCGGTAGTAGTCGTAGACCAGGCGGTCGATGTTGTGCCGGCCGACGTTCACCGGCAGGTCACGCCCCCAGTAGTCGTCGTCGCGCCGATAAACGATGCGCCGACCGGGCTCGACGCTGGCGATTCGGTACGGTCCCGAACCGGGATGGCGCGCCAGTGTCGGTGCGCTGAAGTCGCGCTCTTCCCAGTAGTGCTTGGGCAAGATCGGCAGCTGGCCGACGATCAGCGGCAGCTCACGTGAGTGGTTGGCGGAGAACTCGAAGCGCACGGTATGGGTGTCCAGCGCCACGACCCGTTCGACGTCAGCGTAATAGCCGCGATAGAACGGATTGCCCTCCTCGATCAGCAGGTTGAAGCTGAATACCACGTCTTCGGCCGTTACCGGCTCGCCGTCATGGAAGCGGGCCTCAGGGCGCAGATCGAACTCGATCCAGTAGCGCTCCGGGTCGAGCCGCATGCCTTCGGCCAGCAGGCCGTAGACGCTGAACGGCTCGTCGGCATTCTCGGTGAGCAGCGTATCGTAAATCTGCCCGATGCCGATGGCCGGCGTGCCGCGAATGATGAACGGGTTGGTCGAATCGAAGCTGCTGCCTACCGCCGCCTGCGTCATGGTGCCACCCTTGGGAGCGTCGGGCTCCACATAGGGAAAGTGGCTGAAATCTTCGGGCAGGGCGGGCTCATCGTAGAGTGCCAAGCCATGCACGGTAGGAACGGTCTCGGGATCGGCCGCGAGCGGAGAGGTCCACCCGCCGATCAACAGACAGCAGCACAGCGTCGAGCGCAAGACGAACCGCATCTAAGACATCCTTGGTAGGGGCTATCCCGGAAAATCGAGCATTACCGCCATAAGGTGTCAGGCCACCCGTCGCTTGTAAACCTCGGTTTGTGCTGCGTTGCTACCTATTTTACCGTGCGGCCAGGCTACGATGAGGAATCTCCAGGGTCTGGCCCACCTGAATGGTGTCACCGCGCAGACCGTTATGCTGACGCAGCTCGGCCACGCCGATACCATGGCGAGCCGCAATGGCAGAGAGGCTGTCGCCGCGCTGCACGAGATATTGGCCGTCGCCAGCCGGTGCTGGAGATGCCTGTGGTGCGGGAGCGCTCAGCTCGGCCAGTACCAGCTCTTCCTGCTCGACCGGCACCAGCACCACCTCGACCGTTGAGGGGTTGGCGCTACCGTTGGTCAGGCCGGGGTTGAGCGCGGTGAGTTCCGAGGCGGCAACGCCGGTCGCCCTGGCCAGTTGGGCGAGCTCGATGGGACGGTTGACCGGCACCTTGGCAAAGGCCGGTGCATCGTCGATCTCGGGCAGGGCGACACCGTAGGCATCGGGATCGTCGATGATCGCCGCGATGGCGTTCAGCTTGGGCAGGTACTGCATCGTTTCGTTGGGCAGCTGCAACTGCCAGTAGTCGCCGGCTTCGCCGCGCGCTTGAGCGCCATGGCGTGCGCGGTTGACCGTGCCGGCACCGGCGTTGTACGCCGCCAGAGAAAGCTCGATGTCGCCTTCGTACCACTGCTCGGCCTGCAGTTCGATGTAGTCCAACGCTGCATGAGTGGCGGCAACCACATCGAGACGACCATCGTAGCCGCCGTGCCGGCGCAACCCCAGCGCGTCGGCGGTGCCGGGCATGAACTGCCAGAGCCCGGCGGCCCCGCGATGGCTGCGGGCATGCGGATCGTAGGAGCTTTCGATGAAAGGGATGAGGCTCACTTCGCCGGGCAACCCGCGCTGCTCCACCTGCTCGGTGATCCAGGCCATCCAGGGGCGGGCACGCTCGATGATCTCGACCACGTTGTGGGGATTGGCGCGATAGTGCTCGATCCAGTGCTGCACGCGGGCGTCATGACGTCGTTCCTGCCATGCCAGGTTTTCCCGCAGTCGTTCCCAGGCATCTCCCGGCATGGCCTCGAGAGTCAAGTCGTCCCAAAAATGGTGGGCGGGCAAGGCAGGCGAAGCGCCTGGATGAGGTGAGGCCAACAGCGCCGGGCTGGTTGCCGATAGCGCACCGATCATGGCAATGCCGCCGGCGAGTGCCAGCGTCCACTGCCTGGTCGTTCGATAAGTCATACGTTCTCCTTCTGGGCATTCGTCATCGTGTTGCCCATGGGATGCGTCGATTCTTGAAAACCGTGTCTTCGAAAAAACCGTCTATAAAACCGTCTTTCAAAAGCGTGTCGTCAAAACCGGTGTCAGAAACCGTCTTTCCAGGCCCGCAGGGTGGCAAAGGTGCTTTGGTCGGTTTCGGTATTGCCATGCTGAGAAGCGGTGGCACGTACGTCCGGATCCGCACAGCGCAAGAAGGGGTTGATGCGCTTCTCGCGTGCCAACTGGCTGGGCAGCGTGGGGCGGCTGTGGTCGCGAGCACGCTGAGTTTCCGCCAGGGCGTCGGCAACGTCCCGATTGTGCGGGTCTGCCTCCTGGGCAAACCTCAGGTTGGCCAGGGTATATTCATGCGCTGCGAACACCAGGGTGTCGTCCGGAAGCGCGGCCAGCGCCTGAAGGGAGCGATACATCTGCTCCGGGCTGCCCTCGAACAGCCGGCCGCAGCCACCTGCAAACAGGGTGTCGCCGCAGAACAGCAGAGGCGGGATGCCGGCCGTGAAGAAGGCGATATGATCGAGGGTATGGCCCGGCACCTCGTGGACGTCGAAGCGACGCCCCAGGACACGGCAGGTGTCGCCTTGGCCGACCCGCTGCGTCAAGCCCGCGATGGCCGGGTTGTCGGGGCCAATGACCTCGGGTGAATAGCGTTCGATGAGCTCCGGCAGGCCACCCGTGTGGTCGTGATGATGATGAGTGACGAGAATGGTACCGAGAGAGAGGCCTTCCTGCTCCAGCGCCTGGATGACCGGCGCCGCATCGCCTGGATCCACGACACAGGCTTCCGGGCTCGTATCCTGGCGCAGTAGCCAGATATAGTTGTCGCTAAAAGCGGGAATCGGTGTCACGCTCAGCATAGGCGGTCTGTCCTTGTTGCGTTGGCAACCGAATGTCTAACGAAATGAATGCAGCTTGCCGGAATTTCCCATTGCATCCGGCGTCACTTGGAGTCGCCAGCATGCGAAACATGGCGACGAACAGCGGCCAATTAGCCAAAAATTGCCTGCAAAACCGGTGATCATGGAGGTAATGGTCGGAAATGTCAAATCCGCACGGAGCGGCCACCTTGGCTCAGCTGTACCGAGAGGGGCATCGCTACTGGTCCAGCGAGAACGGACAGGCGCATTGGCGTGCCGAACGGGCCTGCCTGGGCCCCGTATGTGAAAGCCTACACGGCGGCCACAGTCTGGAACTCGGCATGGGCCCCTCGCTGACCGATATGTCACCCATCCGCCATAACATTCGCTGGGCTCCCACCGCCGAGCTCTCCGAGTCTGCCTCGAGCCTGGTCTGTCCGCTGGACGCGCTCCCTCTGCCGGATGAATGCCTGCATCTGGTCATCGTGCATCACCTGCTCGAACTCGTGGACGAACCCCACCGGCTGCTGCAGGAGGCAGCCCGGGTCACGGCGAACGATGGCTGCCTGATCGTGCTGGGCTGGATGCCGCTGGGCGTTACCGGTCTGGCACGGCTCTCGCCCAGGCGGCGCAACCGCTTGCCCTGGCGTGGCCACTGGAGAACCCCGGCGAAGCTCGGAGACTGGCTGGAGTTTGTCGACTTTCGCATCGAGCGGGTAGACTATTGCGGCTTTCATCTACCCGGCAGCCTGCCCAACAATGCCACGCTCGAAACCCTCGGGCGGCGACATAACGTGCCGCTGGGCGACAGCTACATCATTCATGCCAGACGCCGAGCACGCCTCGTTCAGAGCCAGCGACCCAAGTTGCGCATTCAGAGCGGCCTGGGCGGCGGAGCCCTGGGTCATGCAACGCGTGTCGGAAGTGCCACGCCGGAACCAAGTAGAAGGACCACCGAAGTTGAGTGACAGCGAGCGCGACCACCCCCTCCCCAGCGTGACGATACATACCGACGGTGCCTGCCGCGGCAACCCGGGCCCCGGCGGGTGGGGAGCCATCCTGGAAAGCGGCAGTCACGAGAAGACCCTCAATGGCTTCGAGGCGAACACCACCAACAATCGCATGGAGTTGATGGCCGCCATCATGGCGTTGCGCGCGCTCAAACGCCCCTGCGAGGTGGAGCTCTGGACCGACTCCGAATACCTGCGCCTAGGCATCACCGAATGGATCCACGGCTGGATGAAGCGCAACTGGAAGACGGCCAATTGCCAACCCGTCAAGAATGCGGAGCTTTGGCGCGAGCTGCTCGAGGAGACTCGGCGCCACCGTATCCACTGGCATTGGGTCAAGGGACACAGCGGCCATCCCGGCAACGAGCGCGCCGATGCGCTGGCCAACGCCGCCATCGATGCCCACCGGACCAGTTCCAAGCCCACCATCACTCAACCTGAGTCCTAGCCATGCGTCAGATCGTGCTGGATACCGAAACTACCGGCATCGACCCCCGGGAAGGCCACCGCCTGATCGAGATCGGTGCCCTCGAGCTGGTGAACCGCCGTTTCACGGGGCGCACCTACCATCAGTACATCAATCCCGAGCGCGAGGTCGAGGCCGAAGCCATCGGGGTGCACGGCATCACCAATGAGTTCCTTGAGGACAAGCCGGTCTTTTCCGCGGTTGCCGATGAGTTCTGGGAGTTCGTGCGCGGAGCCGAGCTGGTGATCCACAACGCCGCGTTCGACGTCGGCTTCATCGACCACGAGTTCAACCTGCTGCTGGCGGCCCGCGGCGAGCCCCGCCTGGGGCCAGTGGCCGAGCACTGTCGAATCCTGGATACGCTGCGACTGGCACGCGAGCGCCACCCAGGTCAGCGCAACAACCTGGACGCCTTGTGCAAACGCTACGAGATCGACAACGGTCATCGTGTGCTGCACGGCGCCTTGCTCGATGCCGAGATCCTGGCTGAAGTCTATCTGGCCATGACCGGTGGGCAGACGGCGCTGTCGCTGGATGCGGAGGAGAGCAGCAGCAGCGACGCCATGGCCAGCGGCCTGTCCATTCGACGTCTTTCACTGCCCTCCGGCTCTCTGCGCGTGGTCCAGCCCAACGCCGAGGAACTCGCCGCTCATGGTGCCAAGCTCGAACAGATTCGTCAGACGGCGGGCAACTGTCACTGGGACGAACTACTGGGCCAGACGCATGAGGCCAGCGATGCTGCGCCGTGAGCTGCCGCTCGGATGTGGGCACGGCCGGCTGATTCGTGTGGCCGATGGCCGCATCGCCATCGGCCCGGACGGCAGCCCGCTGCAGCCGGAGCAGCCCTGGTCGCAGAACGTGCAGCCGCTGGCCTTCTGGCATGACGAACCGATAGCGTTATCGGTGGAAGAGCATGCCGACGAGAATTGGCCGGATGGACGGCAGTGGCTGGCACGGCTTCCGGAGTCCTGGTTTCCGCTGATCTCCACCGCGCTGCAGGTGGCAGCCTGGATACGTGATCATCGCTTCTGCGGGCGCTGCGGGGCGCCCTCGGCGCGGCTCGATGCCGAGTTCGCCATGCACTGTGCGCAGTGCGGGCATCGCAACTATCCGCGCATCTCGCCTTGCATCATCACCTTGGTGACGCATGGCGAGGCCATGCTGCTGGCTCGCAGCCCGCGCTTTCCACCGGGACGCTACTCCACGCTGGCCGGCTTCATCGAGCCGGGCGAATCGGCCGAGGAGGCGGTGCACCGCGAGGTTTACGAGGAGGTGGGTGTCAGCGTAGGGCGCATTCGCTACTACCGGAGCCAGGCCTGGCCCTTTCCCCACGCGCTGATGCTGGGCTTCTTCGCCGAGGCCGCCAGCCGGCGCATTCGCATCGACGGCATCGAAATCGCGGACGCCGCCTGGTTCACGCCCGGCCGGCTGCCGCAGCTCCCACCGACGTACTCCATTTCCCGGGCGCTGATCGAGACCCACCTGGGCGAAGTCGCGGGCGGGGTTGCTCGCAAGTGACAGGTAGCGGCAATCAGAAATGAGAAGGGCCGCCTGTTGGCGGCCCTTCGACACTGTGTGACACGGGTCGATCAGCGATTCGGGAACAGGCTGGTGAGCTTGGTGGCCAGCATCACGTTACCGGTGGCCTTGAGCTTGCCCGTCATGAAGGCCGTCATGCCATTGACGTCTCCCGTCATGATGCCTTTCAGGGTATCGGTGCTCATGGAGAGCGAAACGGAAGGATCGTCATGCTCGCCCTCCTCGACGGCCAGGGTGCCGTCCTTGACGACCAGATAATGGCTGCCGTTGTCGCTGAAGTGGAACTGAAAGACATCGTCCATGCCCTTGGCGGCCTGGGGGTCGAAGCGCTCTTGCAGTTTATCGAGGGTCGAAATGGACATGGGATTTCCTATCGGTGTTGAGCAGGGGACTGGAGAACCTGTTTGTCAAAGGTTATTTCAAACGATTGTTTCAATCAAGTCCGTTGTCAATGTCCTCGGTCGAGGTCACGATTGGGCAATCAACCAACGGAGGGAGTGGCAACGTGAATGAATGGCTGATGGATATCGGACGCTTCATCATACAGATGTCGGTACTCACGCTGCTGGTCGTCGTGGCGGTGATGGTCATCGCCCGGATCAAGAGCGAGGGCGGCGAACGCACCCGGCTGAAAGTCGAGGAGCTGAACGATCGTCTGGAGTACCGCCGGCGCCGCCTGACCCTTGCCGCCACCGAACCCAGTGCACGCAAGCGCTTGGCCAAGGCCTTCCGGCGCGACGACAAGAGCCGCTCCCGTAGCCGCAAGACGGCGTCCGAGCCGCGCCCCACGTTATGGGTGCTGGATTTCCGCGGTGACATCAAGGCCTCGGGCGTAGGGCGCTTTGCCGAGGAGATCTCCAGCGTCATCGCCGCGGCCGAAACCGGTGACGAGGCCGTCGTGCGTCTCGAGTCCGCCGGTGGCCTGGTGCACTCCTATGGACTTGCCGCCGCTCAGATGGATCGACTGCGCGAGGCCGGACTGAAGACCACCGTCTGCGTCGACAAGGTTGCTGCCAGCGGTGGCTACCTCATGGCATGTGCTGCCGACCAGCTGCGCGCCGCGCCGTTTGCCGTGCTGGGTTCGATCGGCGTCGTCGCCCAGTTGCCCAACGTTCATCGCCTGCTGAAGCGCCACGACGTCGATATCGAATTGCTCACGGCCGGCGAATACAAGCGGACGCTGACCGTCTTCGGCGAGAACACCGAGGAGGGCCGCGAAAAGTTTCAGGCCGATCTCGAGAACATTCACGCTCTGTTCAAGCGTCACGTGGCCGAACGGCGACCCGATCTCGATATCGAAGCGGTGGCCACGGGCGAGGTATGGTACGGGCGGGACGCCCTGGACAAGGGGCTGATCGATACGCTCGATACCAGCGAGGCTTATCTGCTATCACGTATGGAAGAGGCACGCATCATCAACGTTCGTCTGGAAACTCGCCACCCGATGGGTGAACGGCTGGGAATGGCAACCAGCAAGGCCGTGGAGGGGGCCATCATGCGCGTGATCGAGCGGCTCGACGCCAGCCGCTGGGAAAAACGCTGAGTTCCAGGTATCGCAGCCGCTCACGTCTCCTGCAAGCGCACCAGAGCGTCGATCATGCGGCGCGCCTGTTCACCTTGCAGCGAGTAGTAGATGGTCTGCGATGCCCGGCGCGTCGACACCAATCCTTCACGACGCAGGATCGCCAAGTGCTGTGAGAGGGCGGATTGGCTCAGCGAAAGCCGCTGGTTGAGTTCGGTCACCGAAAGCTCGGCGCCATCAAGCAGACACAGGATACGCAGGCGATTGTCATTGGCCAGTGCCTTCAGCAGGGCAGTGGCGTTGTCGATGGCCGGGTTGCCGGCTTGCAGCAGCCGGCTTGCAGCGCTGTGCGAGGTGCTCATGATGTTCTCCCCATATTGCCCGAGTCAGGGTGACTTGACTCAGGGCTTGGCGGCTTCAGGCATCTACCTCGGTCCGGGACAAGACAGCACAAACGACATGTCACAGCCGTTGCTGTTCGGCAGCGCCCAATCTTGGTCATGGCATTGCTGATTTAGTCATCATTGATAGTGACTTCCCCCCTGTCAAACGAAGAATCAACCAAAGTCGCTGTTTCCTCTCTGCTGCTCCTCTATTTTGCTTCTCATTGTCAACAACCTGAAAGTGCCTCAAGGCAAGGACACGGCTTTTTTCTCGATATTAGCCGATGGTATGAAGGAAAAACCGAAGAAAATCTCTAAAGTGTCAACAATCAAGTTCTCTTCGATGTCGGACAGATGCCCATGCCAGCCTATAAGAACGAATTCCAACGCTCGATCGAACAGCCGCAATCCTTCTGGGCCGACCAGGCGCGCCGGATCCCCTGGTTTACACCGCCCAAGACCATTCTCGACTACGACGAGCAGGGGCACGCTCGCTGGTACACGGACGGCGAACTGAATCTGTGTCACGCCGCCCTGGATCATCATGTCGACCAAGGGCGAGGCGACCAGCCGGCCGTCTACTGGGACTCGCCCGTCACCGGGGGAAAACGCACGCTGACCTACCGCGAGATGCGCGACGACGTGGCACTGTTCGCCGGCGCGCTCAAGGGCCTCGGGGTGGAGAAGGGCGATCGCGTCGTCATTTACATGCCGATGGTGCCGGAAGCGCTAGTGGCGATGTACGCCTGCGCCCGCCTGGGCGCCATACACTCGGTGGTATTCGGCGGTTTTGCCCCGCATGAGCTCGCCGTTCGCATCGACGACGCCAAGCCCAAGGTCGTGGTGGCGGCTTCCTGCGGCGTCGAAATCGACCGGGTCATTGCCTATCAGCCGAACATCGCTGCGGCGATCGAGCTGAGCGAGCACAAGCCCGATGCCTGCATCTACCTGCAGCGTCAGCAGCAGTTGGCCGAACTCGGCCCGCGCGACCTGGACTGGTCCGAGCTGCTCAAGAGCGCCGAGCCGGCCGACTGCGTGCCGGTGAAGGGGAGCGATCCGCTTTACGTGCTCTACACCTCCGGGACTACCGGCAAGCCCAAGGGCGTGGTCCGGGATACGGCGGGCTACGCCGTGGCGCTGCATTACTCGATGGAAACCATCTACGACGTGGCGCCGGGCGACGTATTCTTCTCGGCCTCGGACGTGGGCTGGGTCGTCGGTCACTCCTATATCGTCTATGCCCCGCTGCTGCGTGGCTGCACCACCGTGGTCTACGAGGGAAAGCCGGTCAAGACGCCGGACGCCGGGGCCTTCTGGCGGCTGATCAGCCAGTACCGGGTCAAGAGTTTCTTCACCGCACCGACGGCCTTCCGCGCCATCAAGAAGGAGGATCCCGACGGCATCCTGCTGCAGCAGTACGACATCTCCTGCCTCGAGGCGCTCTATCTGGCGGGTGAGCGCCTCGATCCGCCGACGTTTCACTGGCTGGACGATTTGCTCGACGTGCCTGTCATCGATCACTGGTGGCAGACCGAAACCGGTTGGCCGATTGCGGCCAACCTGCAGGGGCTCGAGCCGATGCCGACCAAGGCCGGCAGCGCCACCGTGCCGGTGCCCGGGTTCAACGTGCAGATACTCAACCGGGAAGGGGAGCAGGCCGCGCCGATGGAGCAGGGCAGCGTGGTCATCAAGCAGCCCATGCCGCCGGGCTGTCTGATCGGTGTATGGGGAGATCCCCAGCGGTTCCACAGCGCCTACATGGCCGCCTTCCCCGGCTTTTACCTGACCGGCGACGGCGGTTACTTCGACGAACAGGGCTACCTCTTCATCATGGGCCGCACCGACGACGTCATCAACGTGGCCGGGCACAGGCTCTCCACCGGCGAGATGGAAGAGGTGGTCGGCGCTCACCGCGCCGTGGCCGAATGCGCGGTGATCGGTATACACGATGCCCTGAAGGGACAGATACCGGTCGGCCTGGTCATCCCCAAGGACGGTTTCGATGGCGACGAGGTCGCCCTGGAAAACGAGCTGATCGCGCTGGTGCGAGAGAAGATCGGGCCGATCGCCTGCTTCAAGCAGGTGCTGGTGGTCAACCGCCTGCCCAAGACCCGCTCGGGCAAGATCCTGCGCAAACTGCTGCGCAACATCGCCGACGGCAAGGAGTACGGCGTTCCCTCGACCATCGACGACCCGGCCAGCCTGCAGGACGTGCACGAGGCGATGAAGGCACGTGAGGTGGGTTCGGCGCACGAAGCGCGCCAGGTCTGATCCACGATCGCTGAGCCGCCAATTAGCGGCTCAGCGCTCCATCTTCCCTTCATGTTCTACTGCCTGCGGACAGGCATTGGCCAGCGCCAGCGGGCCACGTATAATCCCTGCCTCATTCCGGCACCCGACGATACGGGCGCCGGCGAGGGTTCCCTCACCCCTCGTCATCGACTTGGCCGCCGAGGCGGCCGCCCAAAAAGGATTCACTCATGTTCGTCCTGTCCGAAGCGCAGCAGCGACGCTGCCTATTGCTGCTGGTGTCGTTTCACATCCTGGTCATTGCCGCCAGCAATTATCTCGTCCAGCTGCCGTTCACGCTGTTCGGTTTCCATACCACCTGGGGGGCGTTCAGCTTTCCCTTCATCTTTCTTGCCACCGACCTCACCGTGAGGCTGTTCGGCAAGGAGCCGGCCCGTGCCATCATCATGCGGGTAATGCTGCCTGCGCTGCTGATCTCCTACGTCGTCTCAGTCGTCTTCCCCCGCGGCAGTTTCGCCGGCCTGGAAGCCCTGGGCGAGTGGAATCTGTTCGTGGCGCGCATCGCCTTGGCGAGCTTTGCCGCCTACGTGCTCGGCCAGTTGCTCGACGTTCAGGTCTTCGATCGTTTGCGCAGCCTGCGCGCCTGGTGGATCGCCCCGGCCGTTTCCACCGTACTGGGCAATCTCGCCGATACCGCCGCGTTCTTCGCCATGGCTTTTTATCGCAGCCCCGACCCCTTCATGGCGGCCAACTGGGTCGAGATCGCCACCGTGGACTATGTCATCAAGCTGGGCATCAGCCTGCTGTTCTTCCTGCCACTCTACGGCGTATTGCTGAGCTGGCTGAGCCGCAGGATGGTGCAACTCACCGGGCAGCAGGATCTGGCGCCGCAGCGGCTCTGAACGATGCTCCACGTGCTCAGACCAACATGCCCGGGCCCACACGCTCAAGTAAGGGAGGAAGGATGACCGTCGAACTCAATTTCCAGGATAGCGGTGGAGAGGGTACCCCGCTCATCGTCGTCCACGGCCTGCTCGGCAGTGCCGACAACTGGCGCTCCCACGTCAAGCAGTGGCAGGAGCAGCGCCGGGTGGTCGCGGTCGATCTGCGCAATCACGGACGCTCGCCGCACGCCGAAGGCATGAGCTATGGCGAAATGGCCGAGGATCTGCTTGCCCTGATGGATCGCCTGGGGATCGACCGGGCTCACCTGCTGGGGCATTCCATGGGTGGCAAGGTGGTCATCAGTGTGGCCCGCATGGCGCCGCAGCGAGTGGCGTCGCTGATCGTGGCCGACATCGCACCGCAGGAATACGGCCATGGCCACGACGCGGTCTTCGCCGGTCTGCGCAATCTGCAGCGCGGCAGGCCGGAAAACCGGCGTGAGGCAGATGCCCTGCTGGCCGAACACGTCGAAGAGCGTGCCACGCGCTTGTTTCTCGCCACCAACCTGGAGCGCGATGCCGACGGCATGCTGGCCTTGCGCGTGGGGCTCGACCAGATCGAGGCCGGCTACGAGGAGATCATGCAGGCGCCTGCCGGTGAGGGAGCTTTCGATGGGCCGGTGCTGGTGCTTCGCGGTGGCCGTTCGCACTATGTCCCGGATTCGGCGCTTCCGGCGCTACGTGAGGTATTGCCGACGGCAGAAGTGATGACCCTGCAGGACGCTGGCCACTGGCTGCATGCCGAGCAGCCCGAGGCCTTCCAGGCCAAGGTCAACGACTTTCTTGCCGCCTTGTCAGAATGATCTCGCCGTCACGCATCGGCTAGGGAGTGGCCGTACCCAGGTCTATCGCGAGCCGCTCCAGGGGCGTTGGCACCTCGATGATGCCGGCATCCAGCAGGTACTGCTCGAGGCGCAGATAGCGCCCCTTGTCCACGGCCGCCGGTTGCAAAGAGAAGCGTGGGGCGATGCCGGACCAGGCTTCCCGATTGATCGGATCGGCCAGGGCAGGCTCGGCCTTTTCCAGCAACGCCCACGCCTCCAAGGGGTGATTGACGAGCCACAGTGCCGCTTCCTCCAGCGCCGAGACGAAGCGGCGCAGCGCATCGCGCTTGCCATTGAGCTGATCGCGGTTGGCCATCAGGATCAAGCCATCGTGCAGAGGCAGGCCGAACTCCTCGATCGGCAGGGTATGGGTCAATATGCCTTCATCGGCCAGTTGGCGCGGCAGCAGGTAGCGGTGATGCATCATCATGCCGTCTACATCCTGAGCACGCATGGCATCGAGCATCGCGTAGTTGGTATCCTGCAACTCCACCAGATCCAGCCCGTTGGCCGTTCCCAGCAGTTCGCTCAGCACGCTTTGCAGCATGGCATCACGACCATCGACATCGGTATAACCGATGCGCATGCCTTCGAGGGCCAACTCCTGTTTCTCCAGGTCGGCATTGGCGCGCAGCATCAGCCCCGATACGGGGGCCGCTATCAGGGTGGCGATACGCACCAGCGGCATGCCGCCATCGACCAGCAGATGCAGTTGGGTCTGGCGTCCCAACGCCAAGTCGGTGCGTCCTGCAGCCAGCAGCTTGGCGGGCACGTTGGGGTCGGCCGGTACCACCAGCGCCACATCCAGGCCCCGACGCAGGAACATGCCTTTTTCACGCGCTATCAATAGCGTGGCGTGCTGGGGGTTGAGGTACCAGTCCAGCGTCACGCTCAGCTGGGTGGTGGGTGGCGGTACGATCGGGTCGGCCGGGGCAGTGACGACCGTGGGCACATCCAGTGCCGGCTCGCTCGAGCTTGCCTCGTGCTCATCGAGCGCCACCGTCACGTCTGGCAGAAGATGCCCGATGACCCCGACCCCATCGACGACGGGCGGCACCTCGACCAGCGACATGGCGCCTTCCGGTGCCAGGGCCTCGCTGATGACCAGAGGGGGGAATACCGTGACCTCGGTGTCGAGTTCGAGTGCCAGCGGTGGCGCGGGCAGGGGCTCAGCCTCTTCCCCAGCCGGCTCGGCCTGCAGCAACAGCGGCAGCACCAGCAGGGAGGTCGTCAACGCTACCGACAGGATGCGGATCATGGTGCTGCGATCAAGCTTGGCCATGGAGCTCCAAAGCAAGTGTAATCTTCAGTAAGCGACCAGTTTATCGCTGTCATGACAGGCGTGGCTAGCTGAGTCCGCCCTGCGAGAGTATGGGCAGCATGGCATAATGGAGCCATTCCGGCTCGAGGTCATGCATGGACACCATCAATACGCTGTTTCTGTTATCCGGCTTCCTCATTGCTCTGAGCGTCGTGGCGAGCCGTATCTCCTCGATGGTGGGCTTGCCGCTGCTGCTGATCTTTCTCGGGCTGGGCATGCTGGCCGGCGAAGACGGTATTCTGGGAATCCAGTTCGACGATTACTCACTGGCTTTCCTGATTGGTCACCTCGCGCTGGCCATGATCCTTCTCGATGGCGGGCTGCGCACCCGCCTCAAGACGTTCCGGGTCGGTTTCCGACCCGCGCTCTCCCTTGCCACGCTCGGCGTTTTCGTTACCAGCGCCATCGTCGGCCTGTTCGCCATGTGGATCTTCGACCTGACGCTCGCCCAAGGCCTGCTGGTCGGCGCCATCGTCGGCTCCACCGACGCAGCAGCGGTATTCTCGATGCTCAGCGGCCGCGGCGTGCATCTCAACGAACGCGTCAGCGCCACGCTCGAGATCGAATCCGGTACCAACGATCCGATGGCCATTTTCCTGACCCTGCTGCTGGTCGAACTGCTGGTCGGCGACATTCGCGGGCTGGGGGCCACCGCAATGTTCATGCTGCTACAGTTTGGCCTGGCGTTGGTGATCGGGGTGGGCGGCGGCTGGCTGAGCGCCAAACTGCTGCGCTGGCTGGATCTCGCCCCCGGGCTCTACTCCCTGCTGGCACTGGGTCTTGGGTTCTGCGTTTTCGGCGCCACCAGCTTCCTTGGCGGCAGCGGCTTCCTGGCGATCTATCTCACTGGGTTGATGATCGGCAACCAGCCGGGCCGCCATCTCAACTTCATTCTGCCCGTGCATGATGGCCTGGCCTGGTTGAGCCAGATCGGGCTGTTCCTCATCCTGGGCCTGCTGGTCAGTCCATCTGGGCTGCTCGAATTCGCCTTGCCGGCCACCCTGGTGGCACTGGTCCTGATCTTCGTCGCCCGCCCGCTGGCGGTGCTGGTCACGGTCAAGCCGTTCTTTCGCTTCCGTTGGCGGGAGATCGGCTTCATCTCCTGGGTTGGTCTGAGAGGCGCTGTCCCCATCGTTCTGGCCATCTTCCCGGTAATCGGTGGGGTAGAGAATTCCGCGCTCTATTTCAACGTCGCCTTTGCTGTGGTTCTGCTCTCGCTGCTGATCCAGGGCGGCACTCTGCCCCTCATGGCACGCTGGACCAAGGTAGAGGTGCCCGTTGGCGTGACCCCCAACAATCGCGGCCCGCTTGGCATCCTGCCGGAAAACGATTACGAGATGTTCGTCTACAAGGTGGACAACCAGGATCTCGACGATGTCCCCATTCGCCTGTTGCGCTTTCCCTCGGGCGCGGTGATTTCAGCACTGTTCCGCCAGCACGCCATGCTGCATCCCAAGGGCAGCACGCGTCTGAAGCTTGGCGACGTCATTTGCGTCATCGGGCGTAGCGAGGATCTTCCGGCGCTCAACCGTCTGTTCAGCGGCGATGCCAAGTTGAAGCGGGAGCGTGCCTTCTTCGGCACTTTCACCTTCGATGGCGATGCCTTGATGCGGGATATCGCCAGCGTCTACGGCCTGACCCTGAGCCCTGGAGAGAGTGAAATGACCCTGGCCGAATTCGTGTCGCTGCGGGTGGGCGGCCATCCCGTCGTGGGTGACGACGTCGACTGGCACGGCATTCACTGGGTGGTCAGCGAGATGGATGGCAATAAGGTGACTCGCGTCGGCTTGCGTTTGTATTGAGGCCTTCTCTGTGCCTGATGTGCCGCATGTCACTGCCGCTTCGCTTGCAGCGCGGGTAGGGGGCTTCTATCTTTTTCGTAACATTGATCGGCATCGACAGGGAGACGTCACATGCTCAAATTTCTGGCAAGCACCGTCGGGATCATCTTTCTCATTGGCCTGCTGGTGGTCATCGGTCTGCTGATGCTCATCTTCTGATACTCCTCCCCTACAACGGCGTCAGATACGAGACGGGGCAGCCAAGCTGCCCCGTCTTTCATCGTACTACCGGCTTACTCAGCCGATGGCGAAGCTGGCCGCATTGAGCCATAGGTGAACCGTGATGCTGGCCACATAGCCCAGCAGGATCACCGGCGCCCAGCGCAAGTGGCCCATGAAGGTATAGTTGCCACGCGCCTGGCCCATGAGAGCGACACCCGCAGCGGAGCCGATCGACAGCACGCTGCCACCCACACCCGCCGTCAGGGTGATCAGCAGCCAGTGCCCATGGGACATGTCGGGTTGCATGGTCAGCACGGCGAACATCACGGGGATGTTGTCGACCACGGCAGAGACCAGCCCCAGCACGATGTTGGCCCAGGTCGGGTTCCAGCCCAGGTAGAGCGCCTCGGAAAGCAACCCCAGATAGCCCATGAAGCCCAGACCACCCACGCACATCACGACGCCGTAGAAGAACAGCAGGGTATCCCACTCGGCGCGCGCCACGCGATTGAACACGTCGAAGGGCACCACGCTGCCGAGCTGTGCCAATTTACGCTCGTCGCCACGGGCAGTGTAGCGAGCACGTTTGCGCTCCAGCGAGCGCGGCAGGCTACGGCGCAGGTAATAGCCGAAGAACTGCAGGTACCCAAGGCCCGTCATCATGCCCAGTACCGGCGGCAAGTGGAGCAGGGTGTGGCAGGCCACCGCCGTGGCCACGGTGAGCAGGAACAGGGCGATGATGCGGCGTGCACCGCGCTTGAGCCAGACGTCCTCGTACACGCCTTCCGGTTTGCGATTGTTGATGAAGAAGCTCATCACCACCGCGGGAATGATGAAATTGACGATGGAAGGAATCAGCAGCGTGAAGAACTCATAGAATTGCACGATGCCGGCCTGCCACACCATCAGCGTGGTGATGTCGCCGAACGGGCTGAATGCGCCACCGGCATTGGCGGCCACCACGATATTGATGCAGCACAGGTTGATGAAGCGCTTGTCGCCCTCGGCCACCTTGGTCACCACCGCGCACATCAGCATGGCCGTGGTCAGGTTGTCGGCGATGGGCGAGATCACGAAGGCCAGCACGCCCGTCAGCCAGAAGAGCTGCCGATAGCTGAAGCCCTTGCGTACCATCCATGAGCGCAGAGCATCGAAGACGCGGCGCTCGTCCATGGCGTTGATGTAGGTCATCGCCACCAGCAGGAAGAGCATCAGTTCGGTGAACTCGAGCAGGGTTTCGCGGAAGGCGTGCTCGGCCTGGTCGGGCATGCCGGCCTGCACGTAAACCCAGCCGATCATCGTCCAGATCAAGCCAGCGGCAACCAGCACCGGCTTCGACTTGCGCATGTGCAGCTTCTCTTCGGCCATGACCAGGGAGTAGGCCAACACGAAGATCAGGACTGCCAGGAAGCCGACCATCGAGCCGGTCATCGGAATGCTTCCGGTGACGGCAAGGGCGGTCGGACTGAAGGTCAAAGCGAGAAGAGCGAGCAGGGCAATGCCAGACCACCGGGAAAGGCCCCGGAGCCTGGCAAGGGAACAAAAGCCGATAGGCATGGATTGAGTTCCTGGATGGAGTGGTAGGGGAGGGATGAAAAACGGCGCTATTCTAACATCTCATATTGCACCGCAATAGAGGTCCCCAACGCTGATATCGGGCTAGTGGCATTAATTTTCGTGGCGCAATAAAAAAGCCCCTGACAAGGGTCAGGGGCTTCGTGTCTAGGTGGCGGAGGGACAGGGATTCGAACCCTGGAAAGGCTTTCACCTTTGCCGGTTTTCAAGACCGGTGCATTCAACCGCTCTGCCATCCCTCCGGCTCACGGGGGCGAATATTACCAGTTATGCTCATAAGGTCAAGAGCATCGCTGCGTTACCGTCGAGGAGTCGTCATGTCAGCCCCGCACGACACACGAATTGGCCCCATCGTCGCCGTCGCGGCGGCGGCAATCGAGCAGGGCAGAGTGCTGGTCGTGCGACGCTCCAAACCGCCCAACGCCAACAAGTTCGCACTGCCCGGTGGTCGCGTGGAGCCGGGCGAGACGCTGTTCGAGGCCGCAGTGCGTGAATTGCGTGAGGAAACCGGTATCGAGGCCGAGGCCGAGCGTGTTGTGACCGCCATTGAGGAGATTCATCAAGACCCCCGGGGACGCTTGCTGCACCACTACGTGATCGTCGTGGTGAGCTGCCGGACGCTCGGCGGAAATGCAGTTGCCGGCGACGATGCCAGTGAAATTCGCTGGCTCGACCGCACACAGATAGGGGAAGAACCGGAGCTGTGCGCAAACACCCGGCGGGTGGCCGCTGCGCTGTTCGAACCACTATACTGGCGATGAAGATGCGTTGAGCGTTGTAGAACTAAGGACTTGCGTCGGGAACCAACCGACGGCATCCTTGGTCCACTGCTGAGATCAACCAAGATCAACTACAGGGAGCTCTCGATCAATGGCCTATCACGACACACATGTGGCCCAGCACTCGTCCCAGGCCGTCAGCGCCAACAAGGTTCTACGCAACACCTACGCGCTGCTGGCGATGACGCTGCTGTTCTCCGCCGTCACAGCGGGTGCCGCCATGGCCATGGGCGTCGAGCGGATGAACATCCTCGTGTTCTTCATCGGCGCATACGGCTTGATGTTCCTGGTCCACAAGACCGCCAACTCGGCTACCGGCCTGCTGGCCACCTTCGCCTTCACCGGCTTCATGGGCTTCACCCTCGGCCCGATCCTCAGTGCCTACCTGGCCCTGCCCAACGGCCCCGCGCTGATCATGAACGCGCTGGCCATGACCGGCCTGACCTTCATCGGGCTTTCCGCCGTGGCACTGGTGTCCAAGAAGGACTTCAGCTTCCTGGCCAACTTCCTGCTGGCGGGCGCCATCGTGCTGATCCTGGCCATGGTCGCAGGCCTGATCTTCCAGATTCCCACCCTGATGCTGATGGTATCTGCCGGCTTCGTGCTGTTCGCTTCGGCCGCCATTCTCTATCAGACCAGCGAGATCGTGCACCGTGCCGGCGAGACCAACTACATCCTCGCCACCATCACGCTATACGTCTCGATCTACAACCTCTTCGTCAGCCTGCTGGCGCTGCTCGGCATCATGAGCAACGACTGATCGCCCATCACGAGGGTATCGCCGGGCCCCGCTGATGCGGGGCCTGCGCGTTTGAGAAGACAGGTACCGCCATGCGTTACGCTCTACTCGTCCAGGGAGCGCCCTACAGCAGCCAGGCGTCCCATTCCGCGCTGCGCTTCGCCTCGGCGCTACTGGTCCGCGGTCATCGCCTGGAGTGCGTCTTCTTCTATCATGAAGGGGTGTACAACGCCGCCCGCTTGGCCGCACCGCCCCAGGACGAGCCGCACCTCTACGACGCCTGGTGCGCACTCAATGCCGAACATGGTACGCAGCTGCAGGTGTGCATTGCCGCCGCTCTGCGCCGCGGCATGCTCGACGAGCGAGAGGCCAGCCGCCACGGCAAGCACGGCCATAGCGTCGAGCCCCCCTTCGAACTGACGGGGCTCGGGCAGTTGATCGACCTGGGGCAGAGCGTCGACCGCTTGGTGACCTTTGCCCCCTGAGGAGAACGAACGGATGTCGTCACACGCCCTTGCCACCGGAGACCTGCTGGTCATCCTGCGCCATGCACCGCATGGCAGCAGCTGGCTGCGCGAAGGCCTGGATGCGGCGCTGGTGGCCGCGGCCTTCGGCCAGTCGGTGACGCTGCTGTTCCAGAGCGATGGCGTACTGGCTCTGGCCCGTGGCCAGCAAGCCGGGCCGCTGGGCCAGAAGAGCACCGCGCCCACCCTGGACATGCTGACCATGTACGACATCGAGTCGCTGTTCTTCGTCGAGGATGCCCTGGCGAGCTTCGGCCTGACTCAGCAGGACCTGCAGCTCCCGGCCTCGGGAATCCCTGTCACCGCGATTCCCGAACTACTTGCCGGCCACAAGCAGATCCTGACTTTCTGATAGGCTTCGATGCCACTGTGAGGCTTCATGATCCTGCATATTCTCAACCGACCGCCCAGTTCGAGCCTGGTGTATCGCGAAGCGCTCGCCGCCATGAGCGACACGGACCGCCTGCTGCTGGTCGAAGATGGCGTGCTGGGTGCACTGACGTCCCAGGTACGCCATTTCCAGCAGGTTGAGGGGCGCCTGTTCGCACTGCGTGAGGATCTGCACGCACGCGGGCTCGAGGGCCAGTGCGATGCCAGCGTTCAGGTCGTCGATGTGGATGGCTTCGTCACTCTGACCGAAGAAGCCAACAAGACAGTGAGCTGGTTCTGATGGCTTCCAGCGAGGTTGCACGCTATCTGAACGTCGGCGACAGACGCATCGCCCTGGACCCCGAAGGCTATCTCGTCGAGCTCAGCGACTGGACGCCGGCCGTGGCCGAGGCCCTGGCCGCCGAGGAGGGACGTGAACTCGGCGAGGAGCACTGGGAGGTGATCGAGGTGATCCGCGATTTCTATGCCCGCTATCAGGCCTCACCGGCCATGCGCCCGCTGGTCAAGGCGGTAGGGCTGGCTCTGGGGCCGGAGAAGGGGCACTCGCTGCATCTGATGCGCCTGTTCCCCGACAGTCCCGCCAAGGTAACGGCTCGCCTTGCCGGGCTGCCGAAACCTGCCAATTGCCTCTGACGGCCTCACATGAACTTCCTGGCCCACGCCTGGCTTGCCCGCGGCGGCAGCGACGACTTTCTCTACGGCAATCTGATCGCCGATGGGGTCAAGGGCAGCGACCTTTCCGCCTGGCCAGCCGAGGTGGCGCTGGGCATTCGCCATCATCGCCGGGTCGATGCCTTCGTCGACGCTCACCCGGTCGTGCTGTCGGCACGCAGACGTGCGCCTGCCGAGCATCGCCGCTACGCCGGCATCGCGCTGGACCTGCTGTGGGATCATTTCGTGGCTCGTGAGCTCGAGCTGGAAACCCAGGAGTCTCATCTGGTGCTGCGCAGCTATCGCGTGCTGAGCCACCGGCCCGCACCGGCTCGCCTGGAGCGGATGATTCCGGCCCTGGTCGCCCAGGATTGGCTGCACCGCTACGCCGATTTCACCTTCACCTGCAATGCGGTGCAGGGGATCGGCAACCGCTTGTCGGGCCCCAATCGACTGGCTGCCCTGGTGCCCTGGCTGGAGGCGGATTACGGCAACCTGCAGCGCGACTTCGACCGGCTGTGGCCGGCCGTCATCGAGGCGCTGGAAGCCGCGCCGGGCAAGCGCTCAATCGACCCGCAACCATAGACAGTCGATCCTGTCGCCCGGGCTGACCTGGGCGTTGGCCGGAACCACTGCCAGCGCATCGGCCTTGACGCAGGAGGAGAGCACGCCGGAGCCCTGATCGGGAAAGGCGTGAGCGGTGACCTCGCCCTGGGCCATGTTCAGCGCCACCCGCATGTAGTGCCGCCGCGGTCCGGTGCGGGTGGAGAAGTCGGCCCGCGCGCTCAGAGTGGGCAGCGTGGCCAGGGCAGGGCAGGCGAGCAGGGCGCCCATCAACGGCCGCAGGAACAGCCAGGCGGCAACGAAACTGGAGACCGGATTGCCGGGCAGGCCGACGAAGCGAACCTCGCGCCCGTCGCTGGCATCGAGCCGGCCCAGCGCCAGCGGCTTGCCGGGCTTGAGCGCCAGGCGCCACAGGTCGAGACGGCCGATCTCTTCGATGGCGTTCTTGACGTGGTCTTCCTCACCGACGCTGACGCCACCGGTGGTGACGACCACTTCGGCCTGGTCCGCGGCCAGCGCCAGCATGGCCCGGGTGCCTTCGGCATCGTCGGGCATGGTGGCGATGAAAGTGACCTCGGCGCCGAAGCGCTCCAGCAGTTCCTTCAACATGGGCCGATTGGTGTTGTAGATCTGACCGGCCGCCAGCGGCCGGCCGGGCTCGACGATCTCGTCGCCGCTGTTGAGCAGAGCGACCCGTGGCCGTCGCCGTACCGCTACCTCGACCACACCCTGGCTGGCCAGGTGCCCAAGCGCGGCGGCATCCAGGCGATGGCCGGCCTCGAGCAGCACCGCACCGGCCGCCACGTCGCTACCGCGGTGGCGCACGTTGTTGTCGGCCGGCACCTGAGCCGGAATGTCGGCGGCGTCGCCGACGACCTCGACCTTCTCCTGCATCACCACGCAGTCGGCGCCTTGCGGCAGCTCGGCCCCGGTAAAGATGCGCGCGCAGGTGCCCCGCATGATCGGTTGCGGCGAGACACCGGCGGCAATCCGCTGAACAATCGGCAAGCGCTGACCGGCATCTGCATGGTGCAGGGCATAGCCGTCCATGGCGCTGTTGTGAAACGGAGGCACGTCGAGCCGGGCGATGACCTCGTCGGCCAGCACCCGACGGCTGGCCTGGGCGCAGCCGACGATTTCCGCATCGACGGCGACGACACCCTCGAGCAGGGCAGCCAGGGCCGCCTCGACGGATTGCAGTTCAGACATGCTGGCCTCGTTCGGGAATGACCAGATTGGCGAAATTGCACGGCTTGTGACGGCTGTCGAGCTGCTCGGCGAGCAGCCCGTCCCAGGCGGTGCGACAGGCTCCGCTGGAGCCTGGCAGGCAGAAGATCACCGTGGCGTTGGCCAGACCGCCGAGGCAGCGGCTCTGAATGGTCGAGCTGCCGACCTCCTGCCAGGAGAGCTGGCGGAACTGTTCGCCGAATCCCTCGATACGCTTGTCCAGCAGCACCGATACCGCTTCGGGGGTGGAGTCGCGACCGGTGAAGCCGGTGCCGCCGGTGGTCAGGATCACCTGGACTTCGGGGTCGGCGATCCACTCCGATACCACCGCGCGGATGCGGTAGACGTCATCGATGACGATGCGGCGCTCGGCCAGCCGGTGGCCGGCCTCGGTCAGACGCTCGGCGAGCAGGGCGCCGCTGCGGTCGCTGTTGAAGTCGCGAGTATCGGAAATGGTCAGTACCGCCACGTTGAGCGGGATCATCGCCTCACTCATGCCTGCGACTCCTTCTTGCGAGCCTGCCGCTCCTCGAAGGCGGCCAGCTGTTCCGGCGTGGCCTTGTGCTGATACTTGGCCTTCCACTCCTCGTAGGGCATGCCATAGACGTAGTCGCGCGCCGTTTCGTAGTCGAGTTCGGCCCCCTGCTCGTCGGCGGCAGCCACCAGCCACTTCGACAGGCAGTTGCGGCAGAAGTCGGCGAGAATCATCAGATCGATGTTCTGCACGTCCTTGTTGGCGTCCAGATGCCGGAGCAGACGGCGGAAGGCGGCGGCCTCGAGCTGGGTACGGGTGGCGTCGTCGAGATGCTGCATACGTTGGCTCCTGTTGAAATCGCCTCAGGATAGCAAAACTGCTGCGCCGGTGGGCTTAAACGGCATCGCCACGGGTGCAGACCGACAGCACCACGGCATCCTCTTCGCTCACCGAGACAAGCGCGTGGCCCATGTCGCTGTCGAAATAGATGCTGTCGCCGCGGGAGAGCTGCAACGGCTCGTAGAATTCGGTATAGAGGCGAATCTCGCCCTCCAGTACCATCAGGAACTCTTCCCCGTCGTGGCGCACCCATTCGCTGAACTCGTCGAAGCTGCGCGCCCGCACGATGGTCTTGAAGGGAATCATGCGCTTCTGGGCCAGCTCGCAGCTGAGCAGCTCATGCTCGTAGGTGGGGGTCGGATGGCGCTCGCCTTCGCCCAGGCGGGTCAGGTCGCGGCGGCCCATGGTGCGCGTCTGCACCTTGGGTGGAGTGAGCAGTTGGGGAAGATCGATGCCCAGGCCGTTGATGAGTTTCTGTACGGCGGTGAACGTCGGCGAGATCTGGTTGTTCTCGATCTTGGAAAGGGTAGAACGGGCCAGCCCCGTACGCTGGCTGACATCCTCCAGCGTCCACTGGTTGGACAGGCGAATTTCCTTGAGTCGTTCCCCCAGGCGCAGGGGCTCGACGAATGGCTTGCGTCCCGAGGCGATGCGCAGTGCAGCCTGCTGATCGGTATTGGCGGGCATGGATCGGTTCACTATTGGAAACAGAGTTTCTCGAAGCGTACCACAGAAGGGGCGACGTGCCTCGCACCAACGCGCCCCTGGCATGCCTGGCGCCGACGGCTCGCTACTCGAAGGGCAACCCCAGCAGCGCCTTGACATGCGCCTCTACGCTGCGCCCCAGCGAGTCCAGATCGTAACCGCCCTCGAGCACCGAGACCAGGCGGTTGTCGGCATACAGCGCGGCGATGTCCAGCGCCAGCCGGGTGACCCAGTAGTAGTCCTCGTCTTCCAGGCAGAGCTCTGCCATGGGGTCTTCGCGATGTGCATCGAAACCGGCAGAGACGAGAACCAACTCGGGCTTGAAGGCATGCAGCGCCGGCAGCCAGTCATCCTCGATCGCTTTGCGGAAGGCGTCACTGTCGGTACCGGCCTCGAGCGGCGTGTTGACCACGTTCTGCCACTCGCTGCGCAGGTAGCGCCATGGATAGAAGGGGTACTGGAAACTGGTACAGATGAGGATGTCGGGATCATCCTTGAAGATATCGATGGTGCCGTTGCACTGATGCACGTCGAAGTCGAGTATGGCGATACGCCGTACGCCGTGGCGCGCGCGGGCATGGGCGGCGCCGACCGCGACGTTGTTGTAGAAGCAGAAGCCCATGGCGTCGGTGGCTTCGGCATGGTGGCCTGGCGGACGAACGGCGCAGAAGACATTGTCGGCCTGGCCACGATAGACCTGATCGACCCCGCGGATGACCGCGCCAGCCGCCACCCGGGCGGCGCTCAGGCTGTCGGGGTTCATCATGGTATCGCTGTCCAGCGTGACGATGCCCGTTTCGGGAACGCACTTGTCCAGGGCACGCAGATGGCGCAGCGGATGGACTCTGGCCAACTCCTCTTCGCTGGCCTGACGCGCTTCCGACTGCATGGTCTGCTGCAACAGGCCGCTGAGAGCGAGGCGGGCGCGAATGGCCTCGAGACGCAGGGGGCTTTCGGGGTGCTCCGGGCCCATATGGTGAAGGTCGCAGTCGGGATGCGAGATAAACGCCGTGATCATATGAACTCCAGAGTGACTGAAGTCACCTTAATGCGCCCAAGCCCTTGCACAACAGTGTCAATAAGTCGTACACAGTGAAGCATCTATCTGTTCTGGTGGAGGCAACGTCTTGAGTACCCGGTTCCTGCGCCACTTCTTCGAACCCCGCACCATTGCCGTGATCGGCGCCTCGGAAAAGCCCAATTCGATCGGCGGCATAGTGATCCGGAACCTGCAGGAAGCGGGCTTTCCCGGCACGCTGTGGGCAGTCAACCGCAGGGGCTACGAGTCGGTCTTCGGCCAGCCCTGCGTTTCACGCATTGCCGAGTTGCCCGAAACGCCGGATCTGGCAGTGGTCTGCACGCCGGCCGACACCCTACCCAAGGTGATATCGCGGCTGGGCCGGATCGGCGTCAAGGCGGCACTGGTGCTGACGGGCGGCGCCCACCTGGACGATGCCGAAGGGGACAAGGGCTCGATCCGCGAGCGCATGCTTACGGCGGCACGCGAATCGGGCATCCGTCTGCTCGGCCCCGAGTGCATGGGGCTGATCGTGCCGGGGCGGCGCATCAACGCCTCCTACGCCAGCCAGCCGGTCAAGGCCGGCAAGGTCGCCTACCTCGGGCAGTCCGGCATGCTCGGCAACGCCATGATCGACTGGGCGGCAGGGCGCGGTATCGGCTTCTCGCATCTGATCACGGTGGGCGACAGCGTCGACGTCATGCTTCCCGACCTGATCGACTACATCAACCAGTTCGCCCCGACCCAGGCCATCCTGCTGCATCTCGAACGTATCCAGGACTCGCAGCATTTCATGACCGCCCTGCGCGATGCCTCTCGCAATCGCCTGGTGCTGGCAATCAAGAGCGGGCGCACGCCCCAGTCCGACCTTTCCGGGATGCCGCCCACGCCGGGTATCGCCAACCGCGACGTGGTGTTCGATGCCGCCTTGGCACGCGCCGGGGTGGTACGGGTCAACGACTCCGACGAGCTGTTCGATGCGCTGATGACCCTGTCGCAGATGCGGCCGCTCAAGGGCGACCGCCTGGCCATCGTCTCCAACGGGCTGGGGCCCGCCATGCTCGCCATCGACAAGTTGATCAGTGCTGGCGGCACTCTGGCCAGTTTCAGTCAGGAGACCCGCACGGCGCTGCGCAAGGGCGACTTCGACATGAGCAAGCCCGGCGAGAATCCGGTGGATCTGGGCGGCAATGCCACGCCTGAGCGCTTCGTCGACGCCCTGGAGATCGTCGCCGCCGACCCCGGAGTCGATGCGGTGCTGGTAGTGCATGCCCCCACGCGCCTGGCGCCGTCGAAGGTCACCGCCCAGGCGCTGATCGCCAATCGCAAGCGCTTCAAGCGCAACCTGCTGACCAGTTGGATGGGTCTGGAAGGCGCCCTCTACGCTCGCCACGAGTGCAGCCTGGCAGGCATACCGACCTACGTCTCGCCGGAGAAGGCAGTCAAGGCCTTCATGCACATGGTCGACTACCAGCGCGTACAGGCGCTGCTGCAGGAAACCCCGCCAAGTCTGCCGTTCAGCACCACGCCCGACATCCGCGCCCGCTGCCGCACCCTGATCGAACAGGCCAGGTCAGAGGGGCGCGAGATGCTGTCTCACTCCGAAACCGCCCAGGTACTGGAGGCCTACGGTATCCCCGTGGCCTCGAGCCGCTACGTGCACACGCCCGAGGAAGCCGCTGCCGCGGCTCGGGATCTCGAAGGGCCTTGGGCGCTCAAGGTGGTACACGACGGAAACTGCCGGCCGTTTCGCTATCGCAAGCATCCCCACCGCATCTCGGCGGGACTGCTGCAGGATCTCGACGACCCGCAGCAGGTGGCCGAGGGCCTCACCCGACTGGGACACAAGGTGCACGAAAAATTCCCGCCGGTGAAAATCCGCGAGTACTGCCTGCAGTCCATGCAGCGGGGCAAGCAGTCGATGCAGATCTGCGCCGGCATCACCCGCGACCCGGTGTTCGGCCCGCTCATCGTGTTCGGCATCGGTGGCTACAAGGTCAACATCCTGGCCGACCGGCAGGTAGCACTGCCACCGCTGAACATGACGCTGGCGGCGGACGTGGTCGGACGCACCCATGCCGCGCGCCTGATCCGCGAGCACTCCAGCGAACCGGAACGCGATCTGCAGCGGCTATGCCAGCTACTGGTCAAGCTATCGCAGATGGCCTCGGACCTGCTCGAACTGCGTGGGCTCGAGCTCAACCCGCTGCTGCTCAACCGCGATGGGGTGGTGGCGGTGGATTTCGCCCTCGATCTCGGCTCGCCGGCGCGCTTCGCGATCATGCCTTACCCGGAAGAGCTGCGGGAATGGGTGACGCTGAACAACGGCATGCGGGTCGAGGTGCGCCCCATTCGAGCCGAGGATGCGCCCCTGATCACCAGCTTCCACAGCCAGCTCTCCGAGGAGAGCATTCGCTTTCGCTACTTTCACAACAAGTCCGATCTCAGCCAGCGCGACCTGTCGATCCTGTCGCACATCAACTACGACCGTCAGATGGCGTTCATTGCCGAACACCAGAAGGAGGAGGGCAGCAAGGAGATGCTGGGGGTGGTCCGGGTATGGAACGACCCGGACAACATCCGCACCGAGTTCTCGATCATCGTGCGCGACGACATGGCCGGGCAGGGGCTCGGCAGCCTGCTGATGCGCAAGATGATCGGCTACTGCAAGAGCGTCGGCACGCTGGAGATGATCGGCAAGATAATGGTCGACAACCACCCCATGCGAGCCCTGATGAAGCATCTGGGCTTCCGCTGCCGTTACAACATGGAGGAACAGGTGGTGGACGCCGTGCTGCGGCTCAACGAGCCGGAGAGCGAATGGCAGAGGTTACGTCTGGAAAGCCTGCCCGACTAAGGCGCTGGCTGAACCTGCCTACCTGAAAACGGAAAGCCCTGATATGAAATCAGGGCTTCCTGGCGGTCAGCTTACGGGGCGAGACGGAAGGAGCGCCAGCTCTCGTCGCGATACTCGTAGCGGATGCGGTCGTGCAGCCGGCTCGGCTGACCCTGCCAGAATTCGATCATGTCCGGCACCACGCGATAGCCACCCCAATGCACCGGACGCGGAATGTCCTGTCCTTCGTAGGCCTGCTCGAAACGGTGCTGACGCTCTTCGATCCAGTGCCGGTCGGGGATCACCACGCTCTGGGTGGCGACCCAGGCACCCAGCTGACTGGCGCGGGGGCGGCTGTCGAAATAGGCGTCCGACTCCTCCTCGGCAACCAGCTCCACCCGCCCCTCTACCCGTACCTGACGCCCCAGGGTGGGCCACCAGAACACCAGCGCGGCATGCGGCACGTTGGCCAGCTCGCTGCCCTTGTGACTATGGTAATTGGTGTAGAACACCAGGCCGCGCTCATCGGAGCCCTTCAATAGCACGATGCGCGCATGGGGCAGGCCCTGGCTGTCTACGGTGGCCAGAGTCATCACGTTGCCATCCTCGCCCTCGCTATCGAGTGCCAGCGTCAGCCACTCGTCGAACAGCACCATGGGCTCGGCGGGCACCATGCTTTCCTCGAGCCTGCCGCCCTCGTAATCGCGCCGAATATCGGCAATGTTGCGTGTCATGGCGTACTCCTCGTCCTTTTTCTCAATGGTGGCCGCTGTGAGAGAGCAGCACAACACCTACGGTTTGACCGTCGTCACGGATTCCATGCACTGCAGCGGACCAGTATGAACGAAGGTCACTCACCGCGCTGCGCCTTGACCTGCCGGCTGCGAAAACGGGCGTAGAACATGCAGCCGGTGAACAGCCCCAGTGCCGCGAGCGCTTCGGCGATACCCAGCAGCCCCTGACCGGGAAGCGTGGCCACCATCACCCCCTGCACGAAGTAGAGCAGGCTGACGAAGGCGAGCCAGACATGCCCACGGGGGCGCTTGGCGACGATCGAGGGCAGGAACAGGATCAGCGGCAGGCCGCGGATCAGAATGGGAGTCAGCGGGTTGGTGCCGGCCTCCATGGCCAAGCCGCTCCAGGCCAGCAGTGCCAGAAGAACGACGTAGCTGACGAGCACCGCCTGACGGCTGCGCTCGGTGAGAAAATCCATCCCATGGCGCGCCTCGAGCCCCTCGACCCAGCGCCTCATGAGTCTTGCCTCAGGCCGCCGAGCGCCAGCGCCAAACGAGCCAGCCGCTTGCCCTGGGCACGCACCAGCCGGCGCTCGGCATCCGTCAAAGGCTGATCGCTGCGCTGTCCGGCCACGTGACTGGCCCCATAGGGGGTGCCGCCCGCGGTGGTCGTCATCAGGTCGGTCTCGCTGTAGGGCAGGCCGGCATAGACCATGCCGTGGTGCAGCAAGGGCAGCAGCATGGAGATAAGGGTGGTTTCCTGGCCGCCGTGCAGGCTGGAGGTGGAGGTGAAGGCGGTGGCCGGCTTGTCCACCAGGGCGCCGTTGAGCCACAGCGCACTGGTCGAGTCGATGAAGTGCTTGAGCGGTGCGGCCATATTGCCGAAGCGGGTCGGGCTGCCCAGCGCCAGGCCGGCGCAGTGGCGAAGGTCGTCCAGTTCGGCATAGATGGCGCCCTCGGCGGGAATCTCCGGGTCGACTGCTTCACAGGTGGGTGAGACCGGCGGCACGGTGCGCAGCCGGGCCTCGATGCCGGAGCAGGACTCCACGCCAGCGGCCATTTGTTCGGCCATGCTGCGCGTGGCGCCGTGGCGGGAATAATAGAGAATCAGCACATAGGGCAGGGAGTCGTGCATCGTGGCTCCAGAAGCAGAGGAAAGGTCAGTCGTCGGCGTGAAGGAGGGCCAGCACGTCTTCGGGCGGGCGGCCGATGATGGCACGCTTGCCGTCGTCGGCAATCGGCCGTTCCAACAGCTTGGGATAGCGCACCAGCGCGCTTATCACCTGCTCCTGGTCCTGCAGGTCGGTATCTTCGACTTCCTTCCACTCCGCTTCTTTGGTGCGTACCAGGGCCTCGCCATCGGCGTCCAGGCGCGACATGAGGTCACGCAGCTCCTCTTCGCTGAGCGGCTCGTCGAGGTAGCGACGCACGCTGACCTCGGCGCCGCGCTCCTCGAGCAGCGCCAGCGCCTGGCGCGACTTGGAGCAGCGGGGGTTGTGGTAGAGCGTAATGGCCATGCGAGACTCCTCGATCCATGAAAGCTGGTCCGTATTGTAGAAGGGGGGTCGTGTCGTCCACAACCGTGATCCACGGGAATCTCCGCGCCGATCAGTCGGTTGCATTGGACTCGCGGGCTTGTGAAGGGGGTCGTGAAGCCTCGTCGAGGCGACGGTAGACCCATGCCATACGGCCATCCGCAAGGCGCATGGGAACGCGCTGATAGCGAATACCCAGTCGCTCGTAGCGGTCCAGCCTCTCCAGTTCGTCGGCATCGACCACCACCAGCTCTCCCAGCACCCGCTCGTCAGGCGCTTCGACCAGATCGAGGCGCTGACGGCGAAAGCCCTCGAGCACGGCCGTCTCGGTCTCTCCCGCGCGGCCCATGACCACCCAGCGCAGCGGGGCAATACGCAGCGTGCCATAGACGAACACGGCATGCTCGCCGGCCTCGATCTCGGGCAGATGAGCGGGGCGATCATAGGTGTAAGGACTCAACATGGTGAGCCACAGCCAGCCGGCCAGGGCGAGCAGGCCGAACAGCATGGCGAGTACGTAATGACGCAGGCGCATGTCGGCTCCCTATGACATGTGATAACACATCCTGCCACGACGAGAGGGCGGTTGTCCGGTTCTCCGCCGCCAATGGGCTCTGTTAGGATGCTAGTCGAGGCTCGATCACAGCGGAGGTTGCCCATGACGCACTCAGCACACGAGGATCAGGACTTCAGGGCACTGGTGGGAGATGTGAAGCCACTGCGCAGGAGCGCCAATCGAGCCGATTCGGGCCAACGCCGCAGCCGGCCCAGCGAGGCACAGCTGGCTCGTCGCGAGAGCGCCCAGGCCGAGCTCGGGGAGAACAATTTCCTGTCGGATGACTTCGTCGAGCTGGTGCCGCCGTTCGATCCCCTGGCCTTTCGCCGCGACGGCATCCAGCAGGGCGTGGTCGACCGCTTGCGGCACGGTGGCTATCCCGCCCAGTCGCGCCTGCATCTGCTGCGCCGCCCGCTGGCGGAGTGTCGTCGGATGCTGCCGCCCTTCATTCGCGAAGCCTATGCTCACGACCTGCGCTCGCTGCTGATCGTGCATGGCCGCGGGCAGGAGATCGACAGCCCCGCCAACGTGCTGCGCTCCTACCTGGCCAAATGGCTGGTGCAGTTCGAGGAGGTGCAGGCTTTCGCTTCCGCCCAGCAGGCCGATGGCGGTCTGGGCGCGACCTGGGTGATGCTGCGCAAGAGCGAGCGGGCGAGGGCGGACAACCGCGAGCGTCAGCAGAAGCGTCGCGGCTGAGCACAAGGCCATTCGTTTACCCGACGACGAAAAGCCGGCACGAGGCCGGCTTTCTTTCTGAATGACGCGCCAAGGGAGCCGTACGTGGGACTAGGCCAGCGCCGGCTCCGCCCGCTTGACGACTTCGCGCATGCGCTGGCGGAACAGCGGCTCGCTGACGTCGACGGCCGGCTGATAGGCGCAGCTGAAGGTGTTCAGCGCGTTCAGCGCGTCTTCCAGCCACTGATCTTCACGCAGCGACAGCGCGTTGAAACCGCAGCGGGTGAGGAAGAAGGCCTGATCGATCAGCACGTCGCCGATGGCGCGAATCTCGCCATCGAAGCCGTAGCGCTCGCGCAGCAGGCGCGCCAGGCTGTAGCCGCGGCCATCGGTGAACTTGGGAAAGTCAATGGCGATCAGCGGGGCTGCTGCCAGCTGTTTGGCCAGCTCCGGCGTCAGCTCGGTGTCGCTGGCAAGCCACGGCGCCAGCTCGGCGCTGCCTTCCAGCGCCTGCCAACGTGCCAGCGGCACGATGGCGGGGGTGGCAGCCGGCAGCTCCGCTTCGGCATCGCGAACCAGCAGCCAGCGGTCCTCGGCCGGCTTGCCGTCACGGATGAAAGGGCGCTGGGTGGCGTTCTGATCAGGCATAGACCCGCTCCTTGAATGGCTTGAGGCCGATACGGCGATACGTTTCGATGAAGGTCTCGCCTTCGGCACGCTCGCCGACGTAGACCTGCAGTACCTTGTCGATGACGTCGGGCACGCTCTCGCGGTCGAACGAGGGGCCGAGAATCTTTCCCAGCGAGGAGTCGTTGCCCTGGGCGCCGCCGAGGGAGATCTGGTACCACTCCTCACCCTTCTTGTCGACGCCGAGAATGCCGATGTGGCCCACGTGGTGGTGACCGCAGGCATTCATGCAGCCGGAAATATTGAGATCCAGCGGCCCCAGGTCATAGAGGTAGTCGATGTCCTCGAAGCGCTCCTGAATCGCCTGAGCCACCGGGATCGACTTGGCATTGGCCAGGGCGCAGTAGTCGCCGCCGGGGCAGCAGATCAGGTCGGCCAGGGTGCCCACGGTGGGGTTGGCCAGGCCCAGCTCTTCCAGGCGATGCCAGAGCTCCTCGAGGCGGTCCACCGCCACGTCGGCCAGCACCAGGTTCTGCTCGTGGGTGACACGGATCTCGCCGTAGCTGAACTCGTCGGCCAGATCGGCCACCTGGTGCATCTGCTCCCAGGTCAGGTCGCCCGGCGAGTGGTTCTTGCGCTTGAGCGACAGGGTGACGGCCTTGTAGCCCGGCACCTTGTGACCGTGCACGTTGTTGGTGACGAAACGCGCGAAGGCGCGATTCTCGCCGCGCAGGCGCTCGAACTCGGCAATCGCCTCTTCACCGATGGCGCGGCGCTCCGGGTCGACGAAGTGAGACTGCATCGCCTCGACGGCTTCGCGGGTCAGCGTCTGGGGGCCATCCTTGAGATGCGCCCACTCGGCGTCGACGCGACGGCGGAACTCCTCGACGCCCAGCGCCTTGACCAGAATCTTGATGCGCGCCTTGAACTTGTTGTCACGACGGCCGAACTGGTTGTAGACGCGCACCAGCGCCTCGAGATAGGTCAGCAGGTGCTGCCAGGGCAGGTCGTCACGCACCACCTCGCCGATCATCGGCGTACGGCCGAGACCACCGCCGGCCAGCACCTTGACCCGCACCTCGCCCTTGTCGTCGCGCCACAGGCGCAGGCCGACGTCGTGCACCTGGATGGCAGCGCGATCCTCGGCGGCACCGGTCACTGCGATCTTGAACTTGCGCGGCAGGTAGGTGAACTCGGGGTGGAACGTCGACCACTGACGAATCAGCTCGCACCAGGGCCGCGGATCGACTTCCTCGTCCTCGGCGATGCCGGCGAACTGGTCGGTGGAGGTATTCCGAATGTCGTTGCCGCTGGTCTGGATGCCGTGCATCTGCACGCTGGCCAGCTCGGCCAGCATGTCGGGCACGGTTTCCAGCTTCGGCCAGTTCAGCTGCAGATTGGTACGGGTGGTGAAGTGACCGTAGCCGCGATCGTAGTCGCGGGCCAGATCGCCCAGCTTGCGCAGCTGATAGGAGGCCAGCATGCCGTAGGGGATGGCGATACGCAGCATGGGCGCGTAGCGCTGAACATAGAGGCCGTTCTGCACGCGCAGCGGCAAGAATTCTTCGTCGCTGATCCGTCCGGCCAGATAGCGGTTCATCTGGTCGCGAAACTGAGCGACGCGTTCATTGACCAGAGTCTGATCATGGGTGTCGTAGCGATACATTCAGCCGGTCCTGCTGCAGGGGAAATGGCGAAGCGTCAGGGGGCACCTTAACGCCCCTGGCATATTCTTTGAAAGAATAAATATTCATATTTTTTATACGTAAAGACATATAAAGGTCAAGTCGCCTCTCTGTCACCTCTCTGTCAGATTTCCAACTGCAGCCACTGCCGCCGCTGCCAGATGGTCACAAACCATAGCGAGTTGAGACAGCGATAGCCAAGCTGTACCCACCAGATGCCCAGCAGCCCCTGCTCCATGACCACACCGACCCACCATGCCAGCGGCAGGAAGACCAGCCACTGGAGTGAGAGCGTGGTGGTCATCACGGTGCGACTGGCACCGGCACCCAACAGCGCCTGGGCCAGCACCAGGGCGGCACCGTCCAGCACGATCATGACGGCGGTGAGCTGCAGTGGCAGACGGGCGAGGGCGATGAGTTCGGGGTCGCGCAGGAACAGGCCGAGGATCTGCTCCGGAAATAGCGCCATGGGCAGCGCCAGGGCGGCCAGGCACAGCCAGGCGAGACGGACCACGTCCCAGCCCCAGCGATGGGCGTCACCATGGGCCTGACGACCGAGCGACTGGCCGACCAGGCTCATGGCGGCCATGCCCAGCCCCACGCCGGGCAGGATCAACAGCAGTGAAAGGTTCACCAGCACGTGGCCCACGGCAACGCTGGCCGTGTCGATGCGCCCCAGAATCCAGAACAGCACCGCATAGCCGGCGGCGAACCAGAGCTGCTGGAAGGAGTGGGGCGTGGCCAGGCGCAGCGTGGTCAGCAGCGCGGGGCGCCGGGGCACGCCCGCGAGAAAACCGCTGGGCACGGCGTGGCGCAGGCTCAGCAGCGCCCAGAGCACGAGGCCGATGTAGAGCGAGAGAGTGGTACCCGCACCGGCCCCGGCGGCGCCCATGGCCGGCAACCCCAGGTAGCCGAAGATCAGGCACACGCTGGCTGCCACGTTGACGACGTGCATCACCAGCATGATGCGCAGATAAAAGCCGCTCTGTTCGATGCCGTTCCAGTAGCCCCGGAAGCAGAAGATCATGGCCACGGCGGACAGCGACAGCACACGCCAGCGGAAGTACTCGACCGCGACGTCATTGACCGCGGCATCGGGATTGATCAGGGCCATCAGACGCGGCGCCTGCCACAGGCACAGCAGCGTCAAGGGCAGGGATGCGAGCAGGGCGATGGCCAGCCCGGCATTGAGCGGCCTGGCCCTTACCTGCCAGGCCTCCTCGCCATGCCGTCTGGCCGTTTGTGACTGCACCCCGGAGGAGAGCCCGAAGACCAGAGCCGTGACCAGGAACATGGCATAGCCGCCGATACCCACGCCGGCCAGCGGCACCTCACCGAGCGAGCCGACCAGCGCCGCATCGATCAGGTTGATCAGGCTCTGGGTCAGCATCGCGGCGATGATCGGCGTGGCTAGGCGCAGGATACGTCGACGGCGAATCGAATCTGGCAGCATGCTCTGTCGTCGGGTTCGAGAGTGCCCCGCGCCGGGCGCGGAGCATCTGGGGGTCGTCTTCTCAGGCCGGATCGTAGGAGAGCACCGGCGAGAGCCAGCGCTCCAGCTCGGCTAGACTCATGCCCTTGCGCTCGGCCAGCGCCTCGACCTGATCGCGGGTGATCTTTCCGGTGGAGAAGTACTTGGCCTGGGGATGTGAGAAGTACCACCCCGACACCGCGGCAGCCGGCCACATGGCGAAGTTCTCGGTCAGCTCGATGCCGGCGTTCTCGGTGGCATCGAGCAGCTGGAACAGGGTGCGCTTCTCGGTGTGGTCGGGACAGGCGGGATAGCCCGGCGCCGGCCGGATGCCCTGATACTTCTCGGCGATCAGGGCGTCGTTGTCCAGGGTCTCGTCGGGCACGTAGCCCCAGAACTCCTTACGCACCCGCTCGTGCATGCGCTCGGCAAAGGCTTCGGCCAGACGGTCGGTCAGCGCCTGCACCATGATCGCGCTATAGTCGTCTCCGGCGGCCTTGTAGCGCTCGGCCAGCGCCTCCACACCGTGGCCGGTGGTCACGGCGAAGCCGCCGACCCAGTCGAGCTGGTCGCGTTCGTGGCCGTCGGCATCGTAGCGGGGGGCAACGAAATCGGCCAGGCTGTAGCAGACGCCGTCACGGTTCTTGGTGGTCTGCTGGCGAATATGATGCAGCCGGGCGATCACCTCGCTGCGCGACTCGTCGGCATACACCTCGATGACGTCGTCGTCGACGCTGTTGGCCGGCCACAGACCGATCACCCCGCGCGCCTCGACGTGCTTGCCGTCGATCAGCATGCGCAGCATCTGCTGGGCATCGGCGAACAGGTTGCGCGCGGCCTCGCCGACCACCGCGTCGTCGAGAATCTTCGGGTACTTGCCCGCCAGCTCCCAGCTCATGAAGAAGGGGGTCCAGTCGATGCGCTCGACCAGCTCCTCGATATCGTAGCCGTCGAATACCTCGAGCCCGGTGATGGCGGGCCGGGGCGGCGTATAGCTATCCCAGTCGATGGGCAGCTTGCGTTGGCGGGCCTCGGCGTAGCTCAGGTCCGCTGCCTTGGGGCGGCGCTTGGCATTGCGCTCGCGCACCTGCTCGTACTCCGCCTTGATCTCGGCCACATAGGCTGGCTTCAGCGTGGGGGAGAGCAGCTTTCCGGCAACGCCCACCGCCCGAGAGGCGTCGGTCACGTAGATCACCGGCTCGTCGTACTGCGGCTCGACCTTCACCGCGGTGTGCGCCTTGGAGGTGGTGGCGCCGCCGATCAGCAGCGGCAGCTTGAAGCCCTGGCGTTTCATCTCCTTGGCCACATGGACCATTTCGTCCAGCGAGGGCGTGATCAGCCCCGAGAGGCCGACAATGTCGGCATTGACCTCACGGGCCGTCTGCAGAATCTTCTCCGCCGGGACCATCACGCCCAGGTCGATGACCTCGTAGTTATTGCACTGCAGGACCACGCCGACGATGTTCTTGCCGATGTCGTGCACGTCGCCCTTCACCGTGGCCATGACGATCTTGCCCTTGGCTTGGGTGTCCTCGCTCTTCTCGGCTTCGATGAAGGGGATGAGGTAGGCCACCGCCTGCTTCATGACCCGCGCCGACTTGACCACCTGGGGCAGGAACATCTTGCCGGCGCCGAACAGGTCGCCGACCACGTTCATGCCGTCCATCAGCGGCCCCTCGATTACCTCGATGGGGCGCGCGGCCCGCTGCCGGGCAAGCTCGGTGTCCTCCTCGATGAAGGCGGTGATGCCCTTGACCAGGGCATGTTCGATGCGCTTCTCCACCTCCCAGGAGCGCCACTCCAGGTCCTCTTTCTTCGCCGCGCCGCTGCCGTCGCCCTTGTACTTCTCGGCCAGGTCGACCAGGCGTTCGGTGCCGTCGCTGCGGCGATTGAGCACCACGTCCTCGACCGCCTCGCGCAGTTCCTCCGGCAGGTCGTCGTAGACCGCCAGCTGGCCGGCGTTGACGATGCCCATGGTCAGCCCGGCACGGATGGCGTGATAGAGGAACACCGAGTGAATCGCCTCGCGCACCGGGTCGTTGCCGCGGAAGGAGAACGAGACGTTGGAGACCCCGCCCGAGACCATGGCGTGGGGCAGGTGCTCACGGATCCAGCGGGTGGCCTCGATGAAGTCGACGGCGTAGTTGTCGTGCTCCTCGATGCCGGTGGCGATGGCAAAGATGTTGGGGTCGAAGATGATGTCTTCCGGAGGGAAGCCGACCCGCTCGACCAGCAGCTCATAGGCGCGCTGACAGATTTCGGTCTTGCGCGCAAAGGTATCGGCCTGGCCGGTCTCGTCGAAGGCCATGACCACTACGGCGGCCCCGTAGCGACGGCACAGGGTGGCCTGCTCGAGGAACGCTTCCTCGCCCTCCTTGAGCGAGATGGAGTTGACCACCGCCTTGCCCTGTACGCACTTGAGGCCGGCCTCGATGATCTCCCACTTGGAGGAGTCGATCATGATCGGCACCCGGGCGATGTCGGGCTCGCCGGCGATCAGGTTGAGGAAGCGTACCATCGCCTCCTGCGACTCCAGCATGCCCTCGTCCATGTTGATGTCGATGATCTGGGCGCCGTTCTCGACCTGGTCCAGCGCCACTTCCAGGGCGGTGGTGTAGTCCTCCTCGACGATCAGCCGCTTGAAGCGCGCCGAGCCGGTGACGTTGGTACGCTCACCGACGTTGACGAACAGCGAGCCCTTGTCGATGTTGAAGGGCTCCAGCCCTGCCAGGCGGCAGGCGCGCGGACGCTCGGGCACCTTGCGTGGCGCCATGCCCTGAATGGCGGCGTGGATCGCGGCGATGTGCTCCGGCGTCGAGCCACAGCAGCCGCCGATGATATTGACTAGACCGCTCGAGGCGAACTCGGCGACGATGGCCGCCATCTCTTCGGGGGTCTGATCGTACTCGCCGAATTCGTTGGGCAGCCCGGCGTTGGGGTGCGCCGAGACGTAGGTATCGGCCTTGGTCGAGAGTTCTTCCAGGTAGGGTCGCAGCTCCTCGGCGCCCAGCGCACAGTTCAGGCCGATGGACAGCGGCTGGGCATGGCGCACCGAGTTCCAGAACGCCTCGGTGGTCTGGCCGGAGAGGGTGCGTCCGGAAGCGTCGGTGATGGTGCCGGATATCATCACCGGCAGCCGCTCGCCGCGGTCGTCGAACAGCGCCTCCAGGGCGAAGATGGCCGCCTTGGCGTTGAGGGTGTCGAAGATCGTCTCGATCAGGATCAGGTCGGCACCGCCCTCGATCAGCGCTTCGGCCGCCTCGTAGTAGTTGTCGCGCAACTGGTCGAAGGTGACGTTGCGCTTGGCCGGGTCGTTGACGTCCGGCGAGAGCGAGGCGGTGCGCGAGGTCGGCCCCAGCACCCCGGCCACGTAGCGCGGCACGCCGGTCTCGGCCGCCACCGCATCGCACACCTCACGGGCCAGCCGCGCCGACTCGCGGTTGATCTCCGGCACCAGCGCCTCCATGCCGTAATCGGCCTGGGAGAGGCGGGTGCTGTTGAAGGTGTTGGTCTCGATGATATCGGCACCGGCCTCGAGATAGGCGCGGTGAAGGCGCGTGACCAGATCGGGACAGGTCAGCGCCAACAGGTCGTTGTTGCCCTTGAGTTCCGAGGGCCAGTCGCCGAAGCGGTCGCCGCGGAAGTCGGCTTCCTCAAGCTTGGCATTCTGTATCATGGTACCCATGCCGCCATCCAGCATGAGGATGCGCTCGCCGAGCCGTTCGGTGAGAGTGGCGGTCAGTGCAGAAGGAAGGGCGGCCATGGGTCGGGTCGGTCTCCAGCGAAAGTCACGTCCAGGTATGTGACCGCCCATGGATCCTGGTGCTCTTTGGCAGGGGCGGCCTTGTCGGCCGGCTATGGTAGCAAAACCAGCGGCTTGAGGGCAGGGCTGGTCAAAAACCGAGCAAAACAGTCGGGATTGTCTCGAAGCCGGCTTTTGCTTACCATGATGGCATGTCACCTATGGCCGGCCCCGTTGCCGCGTCCGACCAGCGAGAACATCATGAGCGAGATCATCCAGATTACCGACAGCGCCCAGGAATACCTTGCCGAGCTGCTGGCAAAGCAGAACGTCGAGGGCATTGCGGTGCGCATCTTCATCACCCAGCCGGGCACACCCTACGCCGAGACCTGTCTTGCCTACTGCCGGCCCGGCGAAGAAGAGCCCACTGACGAGCGTCTGGAGCTCGACAAGATCGCCGCACTGATCGACAGGAACAGCATCCCCTTCCTCGAAGAAGCGGTGGTCGACTTCAACGCCGACCGCATGGGTGGGCAGCTCACCATCAAGGCGCCCAACGCCAAGATGCCCAAGGTCAACGCCGACAGTCCGCTCGAGGATCGCGTCAACTACATCCTCTACAGCGAGATCAATCCGGGCCTTGCCGCCCACGGCGGCGAGATCAAGCTGATCGAACTGACCGAGGACCAGGTCGCGGTACTGGCCTTCGGCGGCGGCTGCCAGGGCTGCGCCGCGGTCGACCTGACGCTCAAGGAAGGGGTGGAGAAAACCCTGATGGAGCGCATCCCGGAGCTGGCCGGCATTCGCGACGTGACCGATCACACCGATACCACCAACGCCTACTATCGCTGACATCGGGCGCCATCCGCCCATACCGGCTCAACAGCTCACTTCGGATAGCAGGCGGCGCGCCGCTCGAGGAGCGCCGCCCCATGCTCAACGAACGCTTACAGAAGGCGCCGCCTCGGCGCCTTTCAGCGCTTCGCCGCCTTCTCCTGCACGGGCTTCTTCCGCGCGCCGAGCGACGTCTTCCTCGGTGGGCTGCCAGGTGCGCCGCATGAGTTCGGCGTCCTGGGTGCGCAGGCGAGCCGCCTGCTCTTCGATGTGGCGCTTCTGGTCCTCGATGCGTGCCTGCAGCAGCGACTGTTCGTGGCGCAGCGTATCGATACGCTCTTCGGCGCGACTCCTCGCCCACTGGGTCTCGCGGTGCTGCTTCTCCTCGCGGCCCAGCGCAGCCTGGGTCTCGTGCAGTTGTCGCTGCAGGTTTTCCTGACGCTTCTCCAACTGCTGGGTCGCGGCATCGTAGCGTTTCTCGGCCGCCACGCGCTCCTGGCGCGCCTCATCCAGCAGCGTCATCAGGCGCGCCTCGGCGGCCTCATGGCGCTGCTCCTCCTGGTTGAGACGCGCCAAGTGCTGTGCATCACGCTCAGCCAGGGCCTGCTGATGCGCCTGAGCCTGCTGCTCGTTGTCCTGCTGCATCTTGTCGAGCTGCTGCAGGGCACGGCTGAGACGCTCCTCGAACTGGCGGGCACGCTCCTGCCACTGATCGCGCTCGGCCTCGACCCGCGCCAGGGCTGCGCTGCGCGCTTCCAGCCGCTGCTCGGTGCCAGCCACATGAGCGGATAGGGCGGCCTCGCGCTGCTCGGCATCCTCGACCTGCCGCTGCGCCTCCTGCATGGCTTCCTGCGCCTCGGCAACACGCTGGTCGGCGCGCTCGCGATACTCTGTCAGCGCCTCGCCGGCGGCCTCCTGAGCCTTGTACCAGAGATTCTCCGCCAGGCGCTGCACCGCCTCGGGCATGGCCTGCGAGGCAGGTTGCACGCGGCTGCTTTCCCGGCGCACGCGCCATTCGCGTAGATGATCGCTGATAGTAGTAAAGCTGCCGGTGCCCAACACTTCGCGAATCTTCTGCACGCTGGGGGCTTCTCCCCGCGTCTGCAGGGATTCGATAGCGCCCAGTACATCCTCGTATTGCACACCGCTGCGTGCCATGCCGATCTCCTTGATGGTGTAGCTGCTGCTCCATGCATCACGCGGCGGGCGACGCTTGTTCTTGCTCTGCCATGCGCCCGCTTGAGTCGTTCAAGCATAGCCGTTTTCCCAGCGGCGGGGAAGATAATTACATTTTATGTATTACGTAATTTACACTACACTATTAATCGAAATTCAAGATTACCCGTCTTATCTTGAAAAACTGACCGATACGCCTGATACTGGACGCTCAGGGAGTGGGACAAGGGCGAGTGTGACAAGGGCATGAGGATGTCGAGCGAGACAAGCAGGGCAGAGGCGGGCTCACAGCCCGAGCCGAAATCGAGCGAGTTGGCGCCGATTGGCGGACTGATGCCCAGCCGCCCGCACACAGGCCATACCCATATCGCCGCACAAAGCGATGCCGAAGCCGTGGCGCGCTGGCTCGCCGAATATCGCGACAGCCCGCGAACGCTGCGCGCCTATCGTCGCGAGGCTGAGCGCCTACTGCTGTGGCTGGAACGGGAAGGGCACGGGCTGGCCGAGCTGCGCCGTCACGACCTGGATGCTTATGAGGCGTTTCTCGCCTCGCCCACGCCGCGCGAGCATTGGGTGGGGCCGCCGCGACCGCGCCACGCCCCCGACTGGCGTCCTTTTCGCGGGCCGCTGTCGCCCAGCAGCCGGCGGCAGAGCCTGGTGATCCTGCAGGGCATGTTCGCCTGGTTGGTGGAAGCGGGGTGGCTCACGCACAACCCCTTTCGCCTGATGCGCGACAAGCGGCGCCGGCTGGACAACCGCCAGACCGGCATCGAACGCTACCTGGAGCGGCCGCTGTGGGAATGGCTATGGCAGTGGCTGAACGAGCCACCAGCACAGGATGCCAGCCTCAGGGAGCACTACCTTCATCAGCGTCGGCGACTGATCTTCGGCTTTGCCTATCTGCTGGCACCGCGTATCGGCGAGATGGCCGCCGCCGAGATGAGCGACTTCTTCCTGCGCGAAAGACGCTGGTGGTGGCGCGTAGTAGGGAAGGGCGACAAGCTGGCACGCATTCCCGTACCGCCCGACATGCTGGAGCTGCTGGAGCAGTGGCGAGCCACCCTGGGGCTCTCGCCGCATCCCCGGCCTGGAGAAGCGGGAGCGCTGCTGCGCGGGCTGGACGGTCAGCGCCGCCTGGGCGACAACCAGCTCTATCGGCTGATTCGGGGCACCTTTCAGGACGCCGCCGACGCCCTGCAAGCCGAGGCCGGCGAGGTGGCCGCCGCTCAGGTGGCACGGCTGCGTGCCGCCACGCCGCACTGGCTGCGTCACACCTCGCTGACCCATCAGGCCCAGGCCGGGGTCGAGCTGCGCTACCTAGCCAGCACCGCACGCCACGCGCGGCTCGACACCACGGCGCAATACCTGCACAGCGAGGACGAGGAGTGGCATCGTCAACAAGCCGCTCACGGTTTGCCCGGCAGGGCACCCGAACCGGTATAATGACCTTCGAGTCATCACGGGAGGCCACATGACCACCGAAGCCACGGCCGAGCAGGCCCAGCAGGCACTGCTGGAAGAGTTCGAGATGTTCGACAACTGGATGGATCGCTACCAGTACATCATCGACATGGGCAAACAGTTGCCGCCGTTTCCCGAGGAGTGGAAGACTCCGGAGCGCAAGATTCAGGGCTGCCAGTCCAACGTCTGGATTCACCATCGTCGCGAAGGCGATGCGCTACACTTCGACGCGGTATCCGATGCCGCCATCGTTTCCGGGTTGATCGCCGTGCTGATGCGCATCTACAACGACCGTCCGCCGGCCGAGATTCGCAGCACCAGTCCTCATTTCATGCAGGACCTGGGGCTTGACAAGCACCTGTCGCCTACGCGCAGCAACGGTCTGCACGCGATGCTGGCGAAGATCTACGAAGTCGCCGAGAGCGAGGCCGCCTGAGGTCTCGCTGCGTGCAGCGCCGAAGCATGGCGCTGCCGCTCCCTGGCCAGTATGCCGTCGGCGTCCAGGCTGGCGATGGCCACATCCGGCTGCACGGGGATCTCACCCGTCAGCTGCAGCGCCTGGTAACGGCCGCAGCACACCCTCAGGAAGGAGGCGAAGTTGGCGGGATCGTGACCGGCCTCGGCGCACTCCCGCGCCAGCCTGGCCACCAGCTGGCTGAGTGACAATCCGTCGCGCCTGCCCACCTCTTCGAGTACCGCCCAGAAGAAGCGCTCGAGGCGCACACTGGTGGAAACGCCATCGATACGCATGGAGCGTGTCTGCGGTTCCCAGAGATCTGGCTGGGCACCGATGAAAAGCCTGCACATGACTCTTTCCCCCTGATCCGGCTCGCGACCGATGCCTTAAGCATGGCGCCGGTCGCGGGCCAGGGCAAGGTGGCCAGCAATGGCCGCTCAAAGCTCGATACGCGTTCCCAGCACGGCGAGGAACTGGGCCAACCAGGCAGGGTGGGCGGGCCAGGCGGGTGCCGTCACCAGCTTGCCGTCGGTCACGGCATCGTCCACGGCGATATCGGCATAGCGACCTCCCGCCAGCTCCACTTCGGGGCGACAGGCGGGGTAGGCCGAGCAGGTGCGACCTTCCAGAACTCGTGCCGCTGCCAGCAGCTGAGCACCGTGACAGATCGCCGCCACCGGTTTGTCTTCGGTGAAGAAATGACGCACCACCTCGATGACCCGCTCGTTGAGGCGCAGGTACTCGGGGGCGCGTCCGCCGGCGACGACCAGGCCGTCATAGTCGGCAGGGTCGACGGCAGCGAACTCGGCGTTCAGGGTAAAGCGGTGGCCGGGTTTCTCGCTGTAGGTCTGGTCGCCCTCGAAGTCGTGGATAGCGGTAGCGATACTGTCGCCGGCCCGCTTGTCGGGGCAGACGGCATCGACGCGGTGCCCCACGGCCTGAAGCGCCTGGAACGGCACCATGGTTTCGTAGTCCTCGGCGAAATCGCCGCACAACAAGAGCAGTCTCTTGGCAGACATGGCGTGCCTCCTCATCGGCTCGTTGTATTGGGTGTGCCATTGAGCAGTTTGGCACGGGCGAACCGGGTGAGGGTGGTAGCGGGCTACTACAGGGTTGCTCTTGCAGGACCATGACAGCGCGGCTTCGACAGCCCGAAAGATGGCAGGGGTAGGATAAGACAATGGTGGCGATTGGCCGTAGTCTTCAGTGTCTGGTCGCGTGCTGCGAACGGCAGCGATAGTGCTCGTCGAGCTCCGGATCTTCGCGGCACAGACGCTCGCTGGGCCCGCCCGACACGGGGTCGATGCCGCCGTCGCTGCCGGGATGACAACGTACGATGCGCTTTGCCGCCAGCCAACCGCCGCGCAGCGGACCATGCACCTGGACGGCCTCGACGGTGTAATGGGAACAGCTGGGCCAGTAGCGGCAGCGTGGGCCGAGCAGTGGACTGATGACCAATTGATAGAGCCTGACGAGAGCGATCAACACCAGCCCCAGGGCGCGCGCCATCAGCCCGCCGAGACGCTGCAGCCAGACCGCCGGGCGAGTCACGCTCAGCCTTCCTTCGACGGCTTGCCGTACAGGGTGTCTGGATCGATCAGCGGCTCGCTGGTGACCCTCGCTTCTTCCCCCTCCAGCGCCACGTAGAAGCAGCTGCGCCGGCCGGTATGGCAGGCCGGTCCGTTCTGTTCCACCTGCAGCAGCAGAGTGTCGCCATCGCAATCGAGGCTGGCAGCGCGCAGGTGCTGCTGCTGACCGGAAGACTCCCCCTTGCGCCACAGCTTGCCCCGCGAGCGCGACCAGTAGCAGACACGGCCGCTGGCCAGCGTCTCTTCGAGGGCCTCACGGTTCATCCATGCCATCATCAGCACTTCGCCGCTATCGTGCTGCTGAGCGATGGCAGGGATCAGACCGTCCTGATTGAAGCGCACTTCGGCCAAGATGTGCTCAATGGGGAGGCGGGCGTCGAGCTCGGCGCGCTCGAGCCGTTTGAAGGTGTCGCTCATGACGTTTCCGTAGTGGCTGGCTTGTCGTCTCTTGCCGGCGCCGCAAGGCAAAGGTCGCAGCTGCCGAGCAGCTCGATGGTCTGACGCTCGACGCGAAACCCGAGCTCCCGCGCCCGAGCGCTGAGCTGTGCATTGACGTCGTCCAGATGTAGCTCTTCGACGCGTCCGCAGTGACGACAGATCAGCAGCTGGAAGCCGTGCGCATGCTCGGGGCAGGGGCAAGCCACATAGGCATTGAGAGACTCGATGCGGTGCACCAGCCCCTGTTCGATCAGGAAATCGAGCGCACGATAGACGGTAGGCGGGCGGGCGGCAGCATGCTCGACGGCAAGCCGGTCGAGCAATTCATAGGCCTTCAGGCCACTGCTGGTTGCCGCGATCATCTCGAGCACCCGGCGCCTGATCGGGGTGAAGCGAACCCCGCGAATCTGGCATTGTCTTTCGGCCTGCGCAAGCAGGGCAGTAGCGTCGGTCATGGTAGAGCCGATGTGTAAGGAATGGCGTCCATTCTACGTGCTGAGGCTGGCCTCGGCCAGCACGGGCTCGGGAAGCGCCTTGAGCTCGCCGTGGCGCGCGAAGTGGTGCTGCGAGAAGGCGACCCGCTCCTTGACGCTCACTCCTTCGGGCTGCTTCTCCACCAGGTCCAGGCGCGCGCGCAACCCTTCGCCATTGGCCATCTGAATGGCCAGGCCGGGGCGGGCATTGAGTTCCAGCAACATGGGCCCCCGGTTGCGATCGATGACCATGTCGGTGCCGAGATAGCCAAGCCCCGTCATCTCGTAGCAGCCGGCAGCCAGTTCCAGCAGGTTGGACCAGTCGGGAATCCGCAGGCTGGCGAGCTCGTGGCCCGTATCGGGATGGTCGCGCCGCGTACGGTCGAATTGCACGCCGCGTACCGCGGTGCCCGTGGCGATATCCAGCCCCACGCCCACCGCCCCCTGGTGCAGGTTGGCCTTGCCGTCGGAAGCCGCCGTGGAGAGGCGCATCATGGCCATCACCGGATAGCCGCGGAAGATGATCACGCGAATGTCGGGTACGCCTTCGTAAGTGTACTCCGAGAGCTTCTCGTCGAAGTTGATCAACCCCTCGATCATGGCCACGTCGGGTGTGCCACCCAGCGAATAGAGGCCGGAGAGGATATTCGAGACGTGGCGATGGAGATCCTCGATGCTCAGGCGGGCACCGCTGGGCTTGATGAAGCTCTCCCCATCGACATGCTCGATGACCAGGATGCCCTTGCCGCCGCTGCCCTTGGCCGGTTTGATGACGAACCCTGCATGACCGGCAATCATACTGCCCAGCGCCTTGACGCCGAACTGGGTGGATACGGTGCCGATCAGCGCCGGTGTGGTGATGCCGTATTTTTCCGCCAACAGCTTGGTCTGCAGCTTGTCATCCACCAGCGGGTACAGGCGCCGGCTGTTGTAGCGCCCGATATAGCGGATATTGCGCCGATTCATGCCGATGATGCCTCGGAGCTTCAGCTGCTTCGGTCGTGCCCACATGGGACTCAATCCTCGGTGACCGGTTTGAAGCGTCGCAGTTCGAGCAGTCGATAGCCCGTGTAGTTACCCAACAGCAGGATCAGCGACATGATGATGAGCTGCACGCCCAGAAAGTTGAAGGTGATATGGCGTATCCAGGGGTTGTTCATGGCCAGGTACGCCAGTACGGCAGTAATGAGGCTTCCGCCGCCTTGAATCAAGACCTCCTTGGGACCCTCTTCCTCCCACAGGATCGACATCCGTTCGATGGTCCAGGCCAGGATGATCATCGGGAAGAAGGTGATCGTCAGGCCTGCATTGAGACCCACTCGATACGATAGCACCGAAAACAGCGAAATGATCGCGATCACCGTGATGATGACCGCCGAGACTCGCGCCACCAGCAGCAAATTGAGGTAGGAAAGGTAGTTGCGTATCACCAGCCCCACCGCCACGATCAACAGAAAACCAATCATGCCGGTTGGCAGGGTCGTCTGAATGAAGGCGAGGGCGATCAGCACAGGCATGAAGGTGCCGGAGGTCTTGATGCCGACGATGATGCGCAGGAAAACCACCACCAGGGCGCCGATGGGAATCAGCAGGATGGTCTGGAAAAGGGCCTGTTCCTCCAGCGGCAGACTGTGGATCGAGAAGTTGAGCAGGGTATCGTCCACCAGTTGGCTACGCACCGCCGCCGCCGCCGGCTGATTGCGCGACAGCATCGAGAAGGTCACGCGCGAATTGGTACCGCCCTGAACTTCGAGCACGGCGCGCCCGCCGGCTTCCCACAGCAGCAGGTTGTCCGGCTGCCCCTGGTCGGCGGTACGGGGGTTGAACAGTGTCCAGTTCTGCTCGTCCTCGAACACCATGATCCAGGAAGTCAGCGACTGCCGGCGGCGGCCATCTTCGAGCATCAGCCCGCTCACCTCGCGGGCATGTACGCCGGCCTGGTTGAGCAGGCGAACCAGCAGCGGGGTGCGCTCGAACTGGGTCAGCAATAGACGGGCGTTCTCGCCCTGGCGATCTTCGCTGAAATCGCGGATCAGCTCTCGGGTGAAGGTGTAAGGATCGGCGCTGCGCATCCAGGCCCGCTCGATGACTTGGGCCGCGGCGGTATCGTAGGGCCGCTCCCAGCTGATCTCACGCAGCGGGGGGCGCACCATCTGCTGCTGACGCCTGTCTTCGGTCACCTGCAAGCGCACGGAATAATAGAGCTGCTGGCTGCCCGTGGCACTGCGAATCGACCACTGCGCGCGGCGACTGCGCTCATCCTGCAGAAAGGAGAGGCCGTAACCCGGCGAGGCCGTGTTCTCGGTCAGGATGCGATAGCCACGCTGGTGCGAAGGCAACGCCAGGTCGACCCGCACGGGATCGCCAAGCGCGGAAAAATCGACGATGGCCTCGACCTCCCAGATCTGACGTTGCTCACCGGGGGTCCAGGGCACCTCCATCTGAATGTGCCGATGCAGGCTCGTGCCGATACCAAGCACCATCAGCAAACCCACAATAAGGTAGAAGGGTAGTCGTGACATGGAGAATCCTTGCAGGTAGGGCAGTCAGGCCACGATCAGCCTTCTTCTTCGTCCCGGTCGTTGATCTGATCCTCGGCTGCCTCGGAGGCAGGACGGCCACCGGGGAATTCGGGACGGGGGTGGAGATAGTTCTCCGCCACGTCGATCAGGGCGATGTCCATGAGAAAACGACGACCGAGCAGCACCGGATAGTTGAGGTGAGTACGGTCACTCAGGGTGAACTCCACGGTTTCGCGGATCGGACCCAGGGTCATCATCAGGCTGACGACTGGGCGCGACTCGCTGCCGGCGGCCTGCATGATCCGTACGCGGCGCTCGACCGGACGCTCGATCCACTCGTCGCGCACATGCTCGACGACGATATCGTTGTCGGTGAGGCCTAGCTTGAAGCGCACCCAATCCTCGCCGTCGCGCTCGAAGCGGGTGACGTCCGTGGCACTCAGCGAGGAAGTATTGGCCCCGGAATCCACCCTGGCACGCAGATAGGTGCCCACCTCCGGCAGCCCGATCCATTCGGCGCGACCTACCATCTCCTTGGAGGAGAGCACCTCGCTCAGTTCGTTGTTGCACTCGGCCGGAACCAGTACCGGCTCATCGCCGCTACGCTGCTCGAGCCGCTCGATATCGCCACGCAGATGGCGCAGGGTGATTCCCGCGTCGCGCAGTTCGTCAAGCAGCTCCGCCTGGCGGCGCTCATGCTGGGCGAAGTGAGCCTCGGTCTGCTCGCAGCTCGAGGCCATGCGTTGCTCGAGCTGCCCGATACGCGATTCGAAGAGATCGGGACTCAGAGTGGGCTCAGGCTCGGCCTGAGGGCTGGAATTGAGGGCGCATCCGCTGATCAACAACGAACTTAGCAACCAGACGACGGGGGCGGATAGCGTTCTCGGTTGCATGGGAAATCGACAGCCTCCAGTTGGGCTGCGCATTGGGCGCAGCGGCAGTGGGCTTGGCACAATCCCGGGTAACGACCGGGGTCTGGGGCGCTTGGGCAATCGCGCCGGGCATGACGGGGGATGATAAGGATTTCGAGGTGGGCTTGTCCAACATCGTAACAGATAGCTGATTTAACATAATATACATTATGCGAACCATTGGCATGCCGAGCCGCTGAGCTCGTGTGATACCGTCCGTGCCTGCCTCTTGCCTTGATATACCGGACCCGATACGCCAGACCCCGGTTGTTAGCCGGGGTCGCGGTTACTCGACCTGAGCGTAGGCCTGTACCTGTGAGGCTATCAGGCTTCGTCGGGCGGCGCGTAGGAGCCGTCCTCGCGGTGTACTTCCTTGCCGGTGATCGGCGGCGTGAACACACAGGCCAGGTGCATGGTCTTGTGCGCGCGCAGCAGATGTTCGTCGTGCTGATCGAGAATATAGATGTCGCCGGGCTTGATCGGCCAGATCTTGCCGTCGGCCAGGGTCTCCACTTCACCTTCGCCTTCGATGCAGTACACCGACTCGTAGTGATGCTTGTAGTGAATGTGAGTCTCGGTGCCCTCGTAGATCCGGGTGATGTGGAACGAGAAGCCGCCACCGTCGTTGGCCAGCACAAGTCGCGTGCTGTCCCAGGTGCCGCTTTCCGACTTGACCAGGCGGTCGGTCTTACGCGCTTCCTCGAGATTGCGAACGATCATTGCTCATGTCACTCCATACGATCCGTAGACTGGCCGGCTGACACCGCAGCCGGCCGTTTTCATTCCATTCGGCAGTAGCCGCTCAACCGAGCACTTCCTTGACGCTGGCCTCGAGAATATCCAGCCCCTCGAGCAGATCCTCGTCGGGAATCGTCAGCGGGCACAGACACTTGACCACCTCGCCGGCCTGACCGCTGGTCTCGATCACCAGCCCTTTCTCGAAAGCCCTGGCAGTGATCTTGTCGGCCAGCTCGCCGTTGCCAACGTCGATGCCACGCATCAGGCCGCGGCCGCGCTCACTGGCCTTCACGCCCTGCTCGCTGATCCAGGCGGCAATCTTCTGGAAACGATCTTCGACCACCCTGCCCTTGCGCTGAACGTCACGCTCGAAGGTGTCGTCCTTCCAGTACTGTCGCATGGCCGCCGCAGCCGTGGCAAAAGCCAGGTTGAAGCCGCGGAAGGTGCCGTTGTACTGGCCGGGCTTCCATTTATCGAGCTCCGGCCGCATCAGCACGTGAGCGAACGGCAGACCGAAGCCGGACAGCGACTTCGAATTGGTGACGATGTCGGGCGTGATACCGGCATGCTCGAAGCTGAAGAACTTGCCGGTGCGGCCGCAGCCTGCCTGGATGTCGTCGACGATCAGCAGGATGCCGTTGTCACGGCAGATCCGCTCCAGGCGCTTGAGCCAGTCGAGCCCTGCCACGTTGATTCCGCCCTCGCCCTGCACGGTCTCGACGATTACCGCCGCCGGCAGGTCCAAGCCGCTGGAGTTGTCGCCCAGCAGCTTCTCGAAGTAATCGAGGCTGTCAGCGTGCTCGCCCAGGTAGCCGTCGTAGGGCATGAAGGCACTTCCCTGCAGCGGAATGCCGCCGGTGGCCTCGCGGAACTTGCGGTTGCCGGTGGTGGCGAGCGCGCCCATGGTGACGCCGTGGAAGCCATTGGTGAACGTGACGATGTTGTGGCGCCCCTGGGCTACCCGGGCCAGGCGAATCGCCGCCTCGACGGCATTGGTGCCGGTCGGGCCCGGCAGGTGCACCTTGTAGTCCAGCCCACGCGGCTTGAGGATCACTTCCTCAAGGGTTTCCAGGTAGTCGCGCTTGGCAGCGGTCCAGAAATCGAGGCCGTGGACGATGCCATCGCTATCGAGGTAGTCCAGCAGCGCCTGCTTCAGGTGCGGGTTGTTATGGCCGTAGTTCAGGGTGCCGGCGCCGGCCAGAAAGTCGATGTACTCGCGGCCGTCCTCGTCGGTCAGGCGTGCGTTCCTGGCCTTGGTGAAAACCACCGGAAACGAGCGGGAGTAGGTTCGAACATTGGATTCGAGACGTTCTAGGGTCTGGGTCTGCATGGTGACCTCCTGTCAGATGATCAGGCGAAAGGCTGCGTGGACGACCGAGCCGCTCGGCCGTCCGGCAATGAGATGGGGATCAGATACGCCGCGTGTCGAAAGGGCCGATGCGGACGAGATTCTCGGGGTCGTGCTCACCGCCGAGTTGATCCGTCGAGAAGTATTCTCGACTGTTGAGGGGAGCCTGCCAGCGATCGGCAAGGCGGCGGAAAAGCCCCCAGGACGCCTGATTGTCTGGCGTGATGGTGGTTTCCAGATGGTACACGTCGAGCAACTCGGGGCGGCTCATGACGGCTTCTACCAGGCGCCGGGCCAGGCCGGTGCCGCGTGCTTTCTCGCCCACCGCCACCTGCCAAAGAAAATAGGTGTCCGGTGCGTTGCTCTTCACGTAGCCGGAAACGAAGCCGACGATTTCGCCCTCTTCATTGGTGGCTACGGCACAGGTATCGCGGAACTGGGTCGCCAGCAGCAGGTAGGCGTAGGCGGAATTGACATCGAGTGGCGGGCAGGACTTGACCAGCTCGTAGATGCCCCAGCCATCGTCGGGGTTGGGTTTGCGGATGAACAGCGGCGAGGCATCGCTGCCGACCACGGCATCGGCCACGCTGGGGCGAGCCAGATCGGCGGAAGGAGTGAAAGGCTGCGGTGTCATGTTCATGGTCAGGTTTCGCTGTAGCGATGTTGCTGCCAATGATAACAGGGCTTTGCGACAAATCAAAACTAGCGTTATGACTTGAGCACAGTTCAATAACAAAAAATTATCAAGATTTGCCAAGCCGTACGCAACATCTACAACGCGAAGCCGGCCTGGAAGGGATCTATCGCAAGTCTAGTCCAGGATTTCAGCGCTGCAGGAAATGAAGCGGGCCGCCTGAAAAGGCGGCCCGGTGGGTGAAGATGGGTTGCTCGTTAAGCAAATCAACCAGCCTAGCGCCTCGACAGCGTGCGCATGGTGACGAACTCTTCCGCTGCAGTGGGATGAATGCCCACGGTGGCATCGAAGTCGGCCTTGGTGAGCCCCGCCTTCACCGCAATGGCGATGCCCTGAATGAGCTCCCCCGCCTCCTCGCCGACCATGTGAGCACCGACCACCACGTCGCTCACATCGTCGACGATCAGCTTCATCAGGCAACGCTCCTCGCTGCCGGAAAGCGTATGCTTCATCGGCCGGAAATCGGTGCGGTAGACGCGAATCGCGTCATACTCCTTGCGTGCCTGCTCTTCCGACAAGCCCACCGTGCCGATATTGGGATGACAGAACACCGCCGTGGCGATGTTGCGGTAATCCATGGGCTTGGGCGGTGCCTCACCAAAATGTTGGCCGACCAGATGCATGGCTTCCGCCAGCGCCACTGGCGTCAGCTCCGGTCCTCCCGTCACGTCACCCAGCGCCAGGATGGAAGGTATGGTGGTCTCGAAGCGGTCGTTCACCTTGACGGTACCGTCGGGGTTGAGGGCGATGTCCAGCGCATCGAGCCCGACTCCCTCGAGATTGGGTTTGCGGCCGGTCGCTGCCAGCACTGCATCGACCTCCAGCGACTCGCCATTGGTCAGTGTCACGAGAAGCCCGCCCTCGCCCTTCTCGATGCTCTGGATATTGGTCTCGAAGTGCAGGTTCACGCCCTTGAGGGCCATCTGCTCACGGGTGAACTCACGCACCTCGCGGTCGAAGCCGCGCAGGAACAGCTCGCCGCGATAGACCAGGTGCGACTCGCTGCCCAGCCCATTGAAGATGCTGGCAAACTCCACCGCAATATAGCCTCCGCCCAGCACCAGGAAACGCTGCGGCATGCGCTCCAGATCGAATACCTCGTTGGAGGTCACGGCCAGTTCGCTACCGGGGAAGTCGGGTAGCCAGGGCCAGCCGCCGACGGCCACCAGAATCTTGGCGGCGCTGAAGGCGCGGCCGTCGACCTCGACGCGATGGGCATCGACGACCCGCGCCCGGCCATGGATCAACTCGACCCCGGCGTTGTCCAGCAGACGACCGTAGATCTCGTTGAGGCGCTTGATCTCGCGTACCTTGTTGTCGCGCAGGGTGGCCCAGTCGAAGCGCGGGGGCTCGGTCAGGCTCCAGCCGAAGCCACGGGCGTCTTCGAAGGCATCGTGAAAATGAGCGGCATAGGAGTAGAGTTTTTTCGGTACGCAACCCACATTGACGCAGGTGCCGCCCAGATAGCGATCTTCGGCAACGGCCACTCTGGCACCGGTTGCCGCTGCGGTGCGGGCGGCACGCACCCCACCGGAGCCGGCACCAATCACGAACAGGTCATAGTCGAAGTCTGACACGCATTTCTCCTCGTCTAGCCGGGACATGTGGCATACCCGGTCTGATCGGCAGATCATAACAGTGCAGGTGTAACCATGTAGAGCGATGCCCAATGTAGAGCGGTGCCAAGGTGCGGCTCTTGGTTGACCGACTCAGGGCATGGCGGTAAAAGATGCCCTCCCCTACTCTCTGACCTTCGGACGGACTCTGCCATGAACCAGGAAATCGACTGTCTGCTGGAAAACAACCGGCGCTGGGCAGAGCGGATGTGTCAGGAAGACGCGGATTATTTCACCCGCCTTTCCCGCCAGCAAAATCCCGACTACCTGTGGATCGGCTGCTCCGACAGCCGGGTACCGGCGAATCAGATCGTCTCGCTGCCGCCGGGAGAGGTCTTCGTCCATCGCAACGTCGCCAACCTGCTGCATCACAACGACATGAACGCCCTCTCCGTGGTGCAGTATGCCGTCGATGTGCTACAGGTCAGACACATCATGGTGGTCGGTCACTACGGCTGCGGCGGCGTGCGGGCGGCAGTGACGGGGGGCGATTGCGGCATGGTGGATTACTGGCTGCATTCGGTGCGGGAGCTCTACAGTCAGCACCGTCCTTCGCTTGCCCACTTACCGCTGGACCAGCAGGTCGATCGACTTTGCGAGCTCAACGTGCAGGCGCAGGTCAACAACCTGTGTCGCACCAAGATCGTTCAGCTCGCCTGGCAGCGCGGCCAAGAACTTTCCGTTCACGGCTGGATATACGGCCTGGGCGATGGTCGCATCGCCGATCTCGGCTGCACCGTGGAAGGACTGGACCAGGTGGCCACGCTTTATCGCATCGACCGCCTTCAGGCAACGCCTGACAGTTGCTAGGCTTTGGCTGAAGCTGACCTGCTCGAAACCACCAATACCAGGCCTTACACTCTTATTGAAGTCCCAACTATCGCCGCCCCAACGTGCCGGAGCCTGACATGCCCGACGCTCTTGCCCCGCTTCAGAAGACACACCTCGAGGCCCTGGAACGGCGCTACGCCGAGGTGATGGGCGCCTTGGGCTACGACGCCTTATTGATCTACAGCGGCCGTCCTGCCCGGCACTTCGGCGACGATCAGCACGCCAACTTCTGCAGCTACGGCCATTTTCAGCACTGGACCGGGCAAGCCGGCCTCGCTCATAGCTGGCTGCTGGTGAGGCCGGGCCAGCGCACCACCTGCTTCGTGCATGCCCCGGACGACTTCTGGCACCTGCCGCCAGGCCTGCCCGACGAAGGCTGGACCGATTACCTCGAGGTAATCAGCGGCCGCTTCGGGACACCGCCGGCGGTGAAGGCGAGCCGCCTTGCCGTGATCGGCGACGTCGACGAAGAAACCGCTCGCACCCTAGGCGCCGAGAGCAATCCCCCCGCCCTGCTGATCGCCCTGGATGAGGGCCGGGTATGCAAGAGCGAGTACGAGATCGCCTGTCTGAGCGAGGCCAACCGGATGGCGCTGTGCGGACATCGAGCCGCCAAGCAGGCGTTCCTGGCCGGCGAGAGCGAACTCGACATTCAGCTGGCCTATCTCAAGGCATCGCGACAGCGTGAAAGCGACGTGCCCTACGGCAACATTATCGGTCTCGGCGCCCATGGTGCGGTGCTGCACTATCAGCATTACGACACCGCAGCGCCGGTGTCGCGCCATAGCCTGCTGGTGGATGCCGGGCACCGTTATCGTGGCTACTGCGCCGACATCACCCGCAGCTGGCCGGGGCCGGACGCCGACCCTACCTTCGCCGTGCTGATAACGCGCATGCACGACATCAAGCAGCAACTGGTTGCCGCCCTGGCGCCAGGTGTCGAGTTCGTCGCGCTGCACCAGCGTATGCATCAATTACTGGGGGAACTGCTGGTCGAGAGCGAACTGGTCAGCGGCTCTGCCGAGGCCGCGGTCGAAAGCGGTATCACCCGCGCCTTCTGCCCTCACGGCCTGGGCCACCTGCTGGGCGTGCAGGTACATGACGTGGCCGGACGCACGAGCCGGGAGGGCATGCCCCTGCCACCGCCGCCCGAGCACCCGGCGCTGCGCCTGACCCGGGAACTGGAACCAGGAATGACGGTCACCATAGAACCCGGGCTCTACTTCATTCCCATGCTGCTCGGACCGTTGCAGGCAAGCCCTGCGGGAAGCGACGTGAACTGGTCGCTGGTCGAACGTCTGCTGCCTCATGGCGGCATTCGCATCGAAGACAACGTGGCAATCGCCTCGGACTCGGTACGCAATCTGACCTTGGAACACGAGTGAGCGACATGCGTGAACGGCAGCAAGAGGCCGACTTTACTCCGCCGCGCGGATTGAGCAATCCGCACGTTCAGACGCTGCTGCCCCGCTGCCTGCCCCGCCCTCGACTCGCCCGTGACGTCGAATCGCTCGAACTCCCCGACGGCGACTTCGTCGAACTCAACTGGATCCGGCCGAGCCCCACCAGCAGCACGGCGCCCATCCTGGTGCTGTTTCACGGCCTGGAGGGCTCGTTTCACTCTCCTTATGCCCGCTGGCTGCTGGCCACAGCCAGCCGCATGGGGTGGCGCGCGGTACTGATGCACTTCCGCGGCTGCGGCAGTCAGCCGAATCGCCTGCCGCGTGCCTATCACAGCGGCGACACCGCGGATGCCTATTGGCTGACCGCCGAGCTGTCGCGACGCTACCCTGGCGCCTTGAAAGTGGCCGCCGGCGTCTCACTTGGCGGCAATATGCTGCTCAAGCTGGTGGCGGAACAGGGTGGCAGCGGCCTCGATCTGGCCGGTGCCATCATCGTCAGCGCCCCGCTCGACCTTGCCGCCAGCGCCGACACCCTGCACCAGGGCTTCTCCCGGGTATATGAACGCCATCTGCTCAAGGCCCTGAAACGCAAGGTGGCGCCAAGACTGGTGCGCGGCGAGCTGCCGCTTTCGTTGAACGGAGAGGCACTGGAGCGAATCGACAGTCTGCGTGGATACGACGATGCAGTGACCGCCCCGCTGCACGGTTTCAAGGGCGCCGATGATTATTATCGGCGCGCTTCGGCCGGTAGGCTGCTTGGCGACATCGAACTGCCGACCCTGATCCTGCACGCCGATGACGACCCCTTCATGCCGGCCGCACTGTTCCAGCGCCTGCCACAGCCATCCGCCGCGGTGCATCTGGAAATCACCCATCATGGCGGACACGTCGGCTTCATGGAGTGGCGCAACAAGCGTCTATCGCCCTGGCTGGCCCGGCGCCTCGCCCGCGAGCTGGAAGGCTGGGCCAGCCTCGGTGACTCGTGGCGCTCGATCACCGACCACCGGCTCAGCCGATCGGACAGCTGACTCCGGTTCCCTTCAGCCCACAGTATCCGCCCGGATTCTTGTGCAGATACTGCTGATGATACTCCTCGGCCGGATAGAAGACGTCGAGGGATGCTATCTCGGTGGTGATCTGGCCACGCCCCGCCTGGGCCAGCGAATACTGATAGACGTCCCGGCTACGCTTGGCGGTCGCCAGCTGGGCATCGCTGCTGGTGTAGATCGCCGAGCGGTACTGGCTACCGATGTCGTTGCCTTGGCGCATGCCCTGAGTCGGATCGTGGGCCTCCCAGAACACCTTCAGCAGCGTCTCGACGTCCACCTCACGGGGGTCGAACACCACCCTCACCACCTCGGCGTGGCCGGTCCTGCCGGAGCAGGTCTCTTCGTAGGTGGGGTTGGGCGTCACGCCACCGGCATACCCCACCGCCGTCACATACACTCCCGGGTGCTGCCAGAACAGACGTTCGGCGCCCCAGAAGCAGCCAAGTCCAAGCACCAGCTGCTCATGCCCCTCGGGGAACGGTGGCAGCATCGAGCGACCGCTGACGGCATGCACGCCGGAAATCCGTAGCGGCGTGTCGCGCCCCGGCAGCGCATGAGTCGGATCGATATTCATGACGTTATCCTCGCAGCAACACGTTGAAGGCGCTCACTCAGCGGGCTCGAGACGTGGCGGTCGACCGGGCCGGGAGAAGATGTAAACCAGATCGACGGCCTGGGCGGCTCCGGAAACGGCCTGCACGTAGAGATTGCGCCATAGGGTATAGCGCAGCGTAAGCTCCGCAATCGGCGAGAAGATACCGACACCATAGCTGACGCGCAGATCTTCTGTCAGGTAGCCGCTCACGACCACCTGGCTGTCGTCACCGACGCCGGTCGTCTCCAGCGCCAGATCATCGATGCCAAACGCCTGGCCGATAGCACCGACCACCCCACCGGTCTGTCCCAATGCCAGGCCCACCAGGGCCGAGGTCAGCGCGCCATCCGCGTCGCCGTCCCGTGGCGCACGGCCGCGCAGCAGGTACGAAAGCGCCCGCGCTTCATCCATGGCCGGTTCGGAGAAGATCGCCAGGCTCGGCTCTGCAGCGAAGCCGGTAACGCGCAGCCCGGCAATGACGCCATCCTCGGTGATGTCGGGGTTACGTATGGCTTCGAAGTCGAGCAACGGCTGATCCGACGGTCCGCTGAACAGCAGCTGTCCCTGTCGAATCAGCAGGTCCTGACCGAAGGCGCGGAAACGACCGTCGACGAGGTTGACCTCGCCGAACAGCTGCACCGGGCCATCCTGCTGGCGCACCTGCAAGGTGCCGGCCAGGCCGGTTTCCAGGCCCGATGCGGCGAGCATCATGTCCGGCCCCAGATGCAGCTCGATACGCACGTCCAGTTGCATCCCCGCCTCGCGCAGCGCCACGGCGGCGGCTTCGTCACCGCCGGCGGTCGGCTCCAGCTCCTCACGCCGCTGGGCCCTGGCCTCGTCGCGCCGGGTGATGATGATCTCGTCGGGACTGGGGCTGACCGCTGCCGGCGGTGCCTCGCCGACCTCCAGCCGCGCCCAGGGCACCTGAACGTCGCCTCGCACGCGCAATGCCTGCGGGGTCACCCTGACGGCGATCTGTGGCGAGACGCGTAGACGACCGAACTGCGGCATGCTCACCAGCAACGGACGCCGGGTGCCGTCCAGGTCCACGGCGATGCGCCACTCGTCGAGCGAGGGCCAGCTGGCATTGCCATCGATCACCAGCCGCCCGTCGTCGCTGGCGACATAGCCCATCAGGCGTGCACTGTCGCCGTTGAATTCGATGCGAATGCGGCCGTCTTCGACGATCAGCGGCACATCCAGCCCCGAAGCGCGCAGCCCGGCCAGCTCCAGCGCACCATTCAGGCTGGGGTTGTCACTGTTTCCGGAGATCCCGACCCGGCCGGCCAGGGTACCCTCCAGCATGTCGAGCCCGGCCGCCAGCGTGCGGTAGCGAGACAGATCGAGATTGTCGACGACGAGACTGCCGTCAAGCTCCCCGCTGCCCAGCGGGTCGTTCAGATCGAGGTTCAGGGCCAACCGACCGGCATCGCCAAGGCCGAGCTCGAGGTCGAGTGCCATACGCGCCTGGTTGGCATCCAACTGCACGTCGAGGCGGGTCGCGGGCATCGACCAGGGCTGCCCATAGATATCCACCCCTGCCAGATCGAGCTGACTGGCCAGGTTCGCCTCGGCGCTCCACTGACGACCGCCCTGCCGCCAGCTTGCCTGCAGCTGCAGGTCGGTCTCGCCGCTGGCGCGCCAATCCTCCGGCAGCCACTCGTTGAACATGCTCATGGGCAGCCCGCGCACGGCCAGGCTTACCTGGCCTTGATCGGCGCCGGCCTGCAGCGTGTCCTCCAGGCACAAGCGTCCGCCCTGCTCTCGACGCAGGCAGAACGGCTGCACCTGAGCGCGGGCCGTCGCCAGGTCGAAAGCGAACGTCATGGGGTCATCGAGGCGCATTTCGCCGTAATCGGTATCGACCTCCAGCGGATCGATACGGCCGCTGTAGCGCTGACGCTCGCTGGAAAGCCCGCCCTCGAGCACGAGCGACGCACGCGACAGCGGCATGCCCCGCCCGGCAAGCGCCGTCAGTTCGGCCCGATGGGACGATAGCCGGCCGGACAGGGCCAGCGACACCTCACTGAAACGCTGGCCCCCGGCGTTGAGTCGCTCGATGGAAAGATTGCCATCGAGGGTCGGATCATCCAGCCCCTGAACGTTGGCGGTGAGCTGCAGCGCCTCGAGGCGATTTTCGGCAAACGCCAGCGTCTGGCCCCGCAGGTCGAGCTCCAGGCGCGGGCTCTCCAGCGTGCCGGCGGTGCGGAAGCGACCGCTCAGGCTGCCGCTGAGATCGTCGTGCAAGCTGCCGAGTTCGGTCAGCGAGATGTCGCCGCTGAGGTCCATGCGCTGCTCGGTGATGGCGCCGGCAGCAGTGATCCGGTTCTGCCCCTGGCGGAAATCGAACTCCTGTACTTGCCAGCGCATGTCGCTATCGCCGGCCAGGCGTGCCCGCAGCGACAGCGGCAGCTCCTGCAGCTGACCGTCGATGACCAGCCGCGGCACCCGCAGCTGCCAGCCCGCTTCGGTCTGGCTGAAGGCGAGGTCTAGATTGCCGCTGAGGCGCCCCTGCATGGCATCGGTGAACTGGCCGGGGTCGAGATTGTCGAGGCGCACGGTGGCATCGAGCGCCAGGCCGTCATGCCATTCGATGCGGCCGCGGCTGACCACCGAGGCATTGCCGAGACTCAGGGAGAGCGGGGTCCAGGCGAAGTGCTCCAGGTTGCCGCTACCGGTCAGGGCTATCCGGGTCAGCGGCACCTCCGGCCCCTCGAGCCGTGCCGAAAGTGCCGCGCTGTACTGATCGAGAGTGCCCAACAGGCGCAGGTCGAGATCCTCGATCACATAGGGATCGTCGAGCGCCTCCCCCTCTTCGGCGAAGGCGGCCGCCATCGGCAGCGGCCACTGCAGGAATTCGCTGCTCATCCTGGCGGAGAACGGCACTTCAGGATCTAGCACATCGGCCTGAGCGGTCAGTCGAGTATCCACCGGGCCGCGCGCCAAGAGTTCGGCATCGAGCTCGGCCAGCGTGCCGTCGAGCCTGAGGTCGAGCCGCTGCCCGGCCAGTTCGGGCATCAGCTCCGGCAACCAAAGCGCGGCCTCCAGCCGCGCCTGGAGCGGGTAATCGTCACGCAATTCGATGCGCGCGCCGAGCCTGACGTCGGCGTCCAGGCTGGCGGCTTCCAGAGCGACGATCTCGACCACCTGGCCGCTGGCCTCGAAGGCCAGGGTGAGATGGCGCAGGTCATAATCGAGCGGTCCCCGCAGCTCGACGCCATCGAGATGGATACGCGGTGCCGCTATCGTCAAGGGCAGGACGATTTCCGGCAGCGCAATGCGCTCGCGCTGCGCCAGTGGCACTTCGGGCTCACCTGCCTCGGCCGGCACCGGTGCCGGCCCAATGGCCTCAGCGGCGGCCAGTGCCTGAGCGCTCAACGCCGGTGTGCCTGCTGGCGCCTCCAGCGCCAGTTGCTCGGCCCCGCCCGCTGGCAGGCTGACCTGCAGCCGCTCCAGCCGTGTCGGCAACAGCGTCAGCCGTTCGCCCTCGGCCTCGATGCCGGTGTGCAGTCTGTTCCAGCCAACTTGGGTACCGTCGCCCAGCCGCAGCGCTACGTCTTCTATGACCAGCTCGGGGGCCGCGATGTCGAGCGGGAAGTGGAACAGCGCCGGCGCCGTGGCCGCCGGCAGCTCATCGGGGGGAGCATCCGCTGCCGGCGGAGCGGCTACCTCGTCCGCCCTCTCCTCCACGGCTTCGGGATTGGTGGGCAGCGTCACGTCCAGGCCTACGGCTCGTGAAGTGCTGAGCTGCAGTCCTGAGCTCTCGGCCAGGGCGGCGGTACTCAGCTGAGCGAGTTCCACATGCGTGCCGTCGGCCAAGCTCACCTGGGTATCTACCAGCTCCAGTTCCCGCACCTCCATCGGAAAAGGTAAACGGATCGGGTCGCTGGCCTCAGCCTCGTCCTGGGCCACTGCGGTGGACGCATCGTCAGGGGCCGGTCCCGGCTGCAGCCGCACACGCCCCCCGTGCATGGCCAGACGCTCGATACATAGACGCCCCCGCAGCAGGCAATCGTCCGCCCAGGCCAGCTCGAGGCGCTCGGCAGCAATGTCGACAGACCCCGCCTCGATCTGAAACCCGTACAGCACGAGGCGGTCCAGTGGAGCCCCTTCGACACGCTCCAACTGGTAGAAACCGCGCTTGGCCCCTTCTTCGAGCAGCAAGCCGGCTCCCCAGGGGGACAGTGCCAGACCAAGCGCGAGAAAGAGCATGCCGATGGCCACCAATGGCAGCACGATCAGCAAACGGAGCAGCGACCACAGCAACAGACGCATTCTCAGAATTCCGGGCCGATGGCGAAGTGCAGACGCCACGAGTTCTCCTCGTCATCGAAGGGGTGAGCGATATCGAAACGTACCGGCCCGACGGGGGAAATCCACCTGACGCCGAGGCCGGCACCGGTGTTCAGCGTTTCCGGCCACCAGTCATCGAACGCATCGCCGCTGTCGATGAAGGCGGCTCCCCACCAGTTGCCGGTGACACGCCGCTGGAGCTCGACGCTGCCGACCAGCATCTGCTGCCCGCCGCGTATCAGGCCCTCTTCGTTACGTGGTGCCAGGGTCTCGAAGCCGTAACCCCTTACCGAACGGTCGCCGCCGGCAAAGAAGCGCAGCGAGGGCGGTATCTGGGAGAAGTCATCGGTTTCGATGGCCCCCACGCCGAGTCGGGTGACGAAACGCAGGTTCTCGCCCAGCATGCGGATCCATTCGGTGTTGCCCGTCATGCGCAGGAAGTCCGCATCGGAGCCCCACACGCTGTCCGAATACTCGAAGGTGATGCGCTGACGATCGCCCCAGGTGGGAAAGCGGGGATCGCGCGTGCGGGTGCGCGACCAGCTCACCCCCGGGTAGTAGATGAAGACGCTTTCCGCCTCGCCTCCCTGGGTGAAGTCCTCGAAGGTGGCACGCACGAACAGCGTCTGCACCCAGCGATTGTCGAATTCCCAGCGTCGTGCCGCTTCGATGGTGGCCTCGTTGGAACGCGTGTCCTGATTGTCGCGATGGCGTAGGCCGTACTGGAAGCGATACTGATCTCGCAGCGGGTCGTCGAGCGGCAGCAGATAGGTGCCGGTGAACCGCTGCTCCGGCTGTGAAACGAACAGATCGTGCTCGAGGCTATGCCCATAGCGGTTGATCCAGGGCTGATTCCAGCCGAAATTCAGACGTGGCCCCACATCGGTGGCATAACCGATGCCCGTTTCGAACTGATGACGATCAGCCGGAGCCAGGGAAACGTCGATCGGCATGCTGGGCTGCTCCGGCGCGTGCAGCCGCGCAACGGCAGCCAACGCCGAAGCAGAGAGCCGGGGGCCGGTCGCCAGTGCGGTCCGCGTCGAAGGCACCTGTGGCAACGCGGCCTCGCCCTCGGTCGCCACGGCATTCCACCAACCCACGGTGGGCGGCGCCAGGGCAAGCTCGCGACGGGCATCGAGCCGTGGTCGTACGCTGACGGAGCTGAACCAGTTGGTCTGGCCGAGCCGCTGGGCATAGAGCGCCACCTGACCGGCCAGATAGGGCTGGCCGGGCTCGAAGGGCGCGATGTTGCGCAAGCGATCCTCGACGATATGGTGGCCACGAATGGTGATGTTGCCGAAAGTGTAGCGTCGACCGCTGTCGAGAGTGAGGTAGAGACGGGCGCTCTCGTCGAAGGGGCGCACTTCCATGCGGCGGTCGGTGAAGGACCAGTCGAAGTAGCCCCGTTCCAGGGCGAGGTTGGCCAGCCGGTTGCGCATGCGATCCCAGGGGGCATGCACCAGGGGATCACCCACCTGGAGAGGCAACGCATCCACGGTGGTGCCAAAAGGCTCGTCGCGTGCGGCATCACCCTCGATGCGCACTTCGAGTACCTGCACGACGACCTGCGGACCCGGATCGATGGCCAGCTCGACATAGCGCGGCGGCTCCTGTTGGTCGAGACGGGGGCTTATGCGCGGCTCGTAGTAGCCGTAGACGCGCATGGCCTCCCGCGTACGACGCACCACCACGCCTTCGAGGCGTCGGCGGTCGTACTGAGCGGCCTCCAGTTCGCCGAGATAGTGACGAATGTTCTCCGCAACCGGATCCGTCACACCATCGATTCGTGCCTCGAGTGCCAGCGCTCCATGCGCCATGCCAAGACACAGGGCCGCCGCCCCCATGCGTGAAATCACGCCTCTTCCCATATTCACGGCTTCCCGTCTTGACTACTGCCGGCCTGCCATGGCCCCGGCGATCCTACCGTAGGGCCTCCAGCCCAGCGCTCAGCGACAGCTGCTCCTGACGCAGCTCGCGCAGTTCCGAATCGATGCCTGCCAGCCTGGCGCGCAGCTCATCGACGGCCTGAGAGGTTTCAGCGCCTTCGGCGACCGCCTCGATGTCGCCGGCCAGCGTTTCGAGTCGCTCCTCCAGCGCGGCCTCCCGAGTCTGATGGGTTTCCTCCAGTGCGGCAAGCTGCTGCTCGACGAGCTGCTGGACATGCTCGTCCAGGGCTGCGAGTCGCTCATCGAGCGATGCTCTCACGCTCTGCTGCTCCTCGGCCAGCGCCTCCTGCACGCTTTGCAGCTCCTCGATATGTTGTACAACACTTTCATCGCCTTCGGCCAGTGCATCGATTCTTGCCGCCAAAACTTCACGCCCCTCTTCGCCTGCTCGCTCGAGCGCATTCAGCGATGAGCGTACCGCGCCGAGCAGCGCTTCGCGATCTTCGGCCTCGCTGACCATTCGTTCGACGTTGGTGGAAAGCTCATCGACCACGCTGGCAATGTCGTCGATGCGCTCATCGATGGCCTCGAATCGCGAACCGTCCCGCTCGACGACCTGCTGTACGTCGACTTCCAGGCTGGCCATGCGTGCGACCAGGGATTCGGCATGGTCCATGCCTGCCGAGAGACGCGACTCGAGACGCTCGAATCGCTCACCACGACCCTCCTCGGCATCGAACCGGGCATGCACGTTGGACATCTCGGCGCTGATCTGCTGCATCTGCGCATTCATTCGCTCCCGCTCCTGCCACCCCAGCCAGCTCACCCCAGCCAGCATGACCAGCAGCAGCAACACGACCAGCTTGAGCGGCCACAGGCGAGGCTGGGGCATCATCGGGCGTCGCGGCCTTGTCAGGCTGGAATCGGGATCGGGCACGATGGGACGTCGCTCGGAAGGACGCGCTTCGGGCATGTCGAACTCCTTGTTGGCAGGTGCGGCAGGCGCCCCACCATTGTAAGCAGGTTGCACGCCTGCGCGCACACTGCCGCCTCAACGCGTCGAGTTCTCTCCGGGTTCGGCACGCCGACCGATGCCGCGGTAGACCAACCCCCAACTGGCGACGTGGGTGGGGTCGTAGATGTTGCGGCCATCCAGCAGCAGCTTTTCATTCAGCAGCTGGGCCAGCCGCGACCAGTCGGGATTCCAGTAGTGCTTCCACTCGGTGACCAGCATCAGGGCATCGGCATTCTCGCAGGCGGCATAGGGGTCACCGTCGAACAGGCTAAGCAGAGGGTGGTCACCCACTTCGGCACGCAGCGCAGGAACGGCTGCGGGGTCGTGAAGGTGCACCCGCACGCCCTGGGCCCACAGCGCCCGCAGCAGGGTCAGCACCGGTGCATGGTCGATACGCGCCGAACCGGGCTTGAAGGCGGCCCCCCAGATCGCCACGGTGCGCCCTTCGAGCTGACCGTGGAAATGGGTCCATAACTTGCGGAACAGGGTCTCCTTCTTTTGCTCATTGATGTCCAGCACCTGTTCGAGCAGCGCGGATTGACGCCCGCTGGCCTCCTGTACGTCGGCCAGGCGCATCAGATCGCGGGAAAAATGCGGTCCGCCGAAGCCGCAGCCCGGGTAGAGGTACTCGTAGCCGATTCGGGAATCGGCCCCCATCCCCTGGCGCACGTACTCCACGTCGACGCCCAGGCTGTCGGCCAGCCCGGCAATCTCGTTCATGTAGCTGATGCGTGTCGCCAGCATGCCGATGGTGGCCAACTTGGTCAGCTCCGCGGCACGGCGCGGCATCATCTGCATCACGTCGCGCCGGCGATTGAAGGCTCGCAGGAGCTCGCGTACCTGTGCCTCGGCATGTTCGTCGTCACAGCCCAGCAGCCAGCGGCCGGGGCGGGTGAAACTGGCCCAGGCACGCCCCTCCTCGATCATGTCGACCAGGGCGACGGCACGCCGGCCGTTGCCGCCGAGACGTGTCTCGAGGCGTTCGGTCTCGCCCACCGGAAAGGTGGAGTTGTTGATCAGAATGAGCGCCCCTTGCTGCCGTCCGGCGACCTCAGCCACCAGATCGTCGGCTTCCTCGCGCTGCTCCGGCGACAGTGCGAGCCAGAGAATGTCGATGGATTCACCCGAATCCGCGCCTTCGCCATTGGCCAGGCTCAAGGTGCCCTGCTCCAGCCCTTCTTCGAGACGTTCCAGCAGGTCGGGCTCACGACGCAGCCAGTCGGCGGCCTGCAGTGCCGGCCAGCGCATCGAAGCATGCGGCACCCAGCGGACCTGGTGGCCGACCCAGGAGAGCGCGGCGGCGGCCGTAGCCGCCGCCAGTTCGCTACCATGTATCTGTACACGCATATCGCTTACCCCGCTTGACTATAGCGAGCGAGCAGTTCGCGGAACCCCTCGCCGAAACGGGGATGGCGACGGGCATAGACCAGCGTGGCCTCGAGATAGCCGAGCTGATGCCCGCAGTCGTAGGTCTTGCCGCACATACGCCAGGCATCGACGCCGTCGCGCTGACGCAGCGTCTCGATGGCGTCGGTGAGCTGAATCTCGTCGCCGGCCCCGGGCGGCGTCTCGGCCAGCAGCGCAAAGATGCTGCCCGGCAGCACGTAACGCCCGATCACGGCCAGATTGGATGGAGCCTCCTCCCGAGGCGGCTTCTCGACCACGCCGGCCAGCGGGCAGGAGTTGCCGGCAGCAGGTGGCTCGCCCTCGGGGCTTACGATGCCGTACTTGTGCACGCTGTCCCAGGGCACCTCCTCCACCATCAGCTGCGAGCGTCCGGTCGTCTGGTAGGCATCCAGCATGCCGGCGAGATCGTTGCGCGCAAGCCCTTCGTCGTCTACCAGGACGTCCGGCAACAGCACCGCAAAGGGCTCGTCGTCGCCGATCACCGGTCGCGCACAGAGCACGGCATGACCGAGCCCCAGCGGTTCGTGCTGGCGTACGCTGATGATATTGACGTCGGCAGGCACGATGGCGCGCAGCTCATCGAGCAGCTCCTGCTTGTTCTTGGCCTCGAGGGTAGCCTCAAGTTCGAAATGCTTGTCGAAGTGGTTCTCGATGGCGCTCTTGCTGGCATGGGTTACCAGCACGATGTCGCGGATGCCGGCCTGGACCGCTTCGTTCACCACGTACTGGATCACGGGACGATCGACGATGGTGATCATCTCCTTGGGGATTGCCTTCGAAGCCGGCAGACAGCGGGTGCCGAATCCGGCAACGGGCAGAATGGCCTTGCGAATCATGGTGCCTTCCTTGTCGGTTGGTGGAATGGAACTTCCCGGGCCTGTCCTAGATTCCATCATGGGAAAGCCCGGGCAGCTACGGGTACAATAGCGCATGATACCGAAGGTAAAGAATGTTGCCAGGGTGCCAGCCCAATTGACATGGAGAGATCACATGAGCGCAAGTTTCCACCACAACGTCGACCAGGGCGAGATCGCCAAGTTCGAGGCTCTGGCCAGCCGCTGGTGGGATCCGCAGAGCGAGTTCAAGCCGCTGCATGACATCAATCCGCTGCGTCTGGATTTCATCGATGCCCGCTGTGGCCTGGCCGGGCGAAAGGTGCTGGACGTCGGCTGCGGTGGCGGCATCCTCGCCGAGGCCATGGCCCATCGCGGCGCCAAGGTCACCGGTATCGACATGGGCGAGGCGCCCCTCGCCGTGGCGCGCCTGCATGCCCAGGAGAGCGGCGTCGAAGTGGAGTATCGCCAGGCCAGCGCCGAGGTCATGGCGGCCGAGCAACCCGGCGAATACGACGTGGTGACCTGCCTCGAGATGCTCGAGCACGTGCCCGATCCCGGCTCGGTCATTCGCGCCTGCGCCGCCCTGGTCAAGCCGGGCGGGCAAGTGTTCTTCTCCACCATCAACCGCAACCCCAAGGCCTACGCCCTGGCCATCGTCGGGGCCGAATACCTGCTGCGGATGCTGCCCCGCGGCACCCACGAGTATCGCAAGTTCATTCGCCCTTCCGAACTGGCCGGCTGGTGTCGCGAGCACGGCCTCAGCGTTAGTGAGCAGAGCGGCCTGGTCTACAATCCGCTGACGCGACGCTATCGCCTCTCCAGCAGCGACGTCTCGGTCAACTACCTGGTGTTCTGTCAGCGGGAGCAAGCATGAACACGTCGCTACCGGAAGCGTTGCTGTTCGATCTCGACGGCACCCTGGTCGATACCGCCCCCGACCTGGCACGCGCCACGAATGCGCTGCGGGCCCATCACGGCATGGAACCGCTGCCCTACCCGGTGATTCGGGCCCAGGTGTCGAATGGCGGCAGCGCCCTGGTCGCCCTGGCGCTGGGTCTGGACAAGACCCATCACGGTCATGACGAAGCGCGCCAGTTCCTGCTCGATGCCTACGGCCAGGCGGTCGCCGACGAGAGCTGCCTGTTTCCCCACCTCGACCGGCTGCTGGCCAGGTGGGAAACCCAGCATCGCCCCTGGGGTATCGTCACCAACAAGCCGCGCGCCTACGCCGCCCCGCTGATCGAAAGCCTGGGGCTGGCCCCGGGCGCCCTGCTCTGCGCCGACGACCTGCCGCAGCGCAAGCCAGCGCCGGAGCCGCTGTGGGTGGCCGCAGAACGGCTGGACGTCGCTCCCGCCCGCTGCTGGTACATCGGCGACCACCTGCGCGACATGCAGGCCGCCCGCGCCGCCGGCATGGTCGCCGTCGCCGTGGGTTACGGTTACATCGAGGAGGGTGAGGATTACCGGCAGTGGCCGGCCGATCTCTGGTTCGAGACCTGCGAAGCGCTGGTGGAGGCACTGCTTCAGCCTGCCTGAGTCACCAGGCAGGCTGCAGCCATTTGCTTACTTGGGCGGCTGGGCGTCGAAGCGCTGGCCGTTACACCCCTTGCTATCCGGTCCCATCAGCCACAGATAGGTCGGCATGATCTCTTCCGGGGTGCGCAGCGTCTGGGGGTCTTCGCCCGGATAGGCATTGGCGCGCATCTTGGTGCGGGTCGCGCCAGGGTTGAGGGTGTTGACCCGGATCGTGCCCAGGTGCTCGACCTCGTCCGCCAGCACTTCCATGAAGCCCTCGGTGGCGAACTTGGAGACGGCATAGGCGCCCCAGTAGGCACGCCCCTTGCGTCCCACACTCGACGACGTGAAGACCACGGAAGCATCGGCTGAGGACTTGAGCAGCGGCAGCAGCGCTTGGGTCATCCACACCGGGCCGTTGATGTTGATCTGCATGACCTGATCCCACAGCTCAGGATTGTACTGCTCGAACGGGGTGATGCGACCGAGCAGGCCGGCGTTGTGCAGAATGCCATCGAGCCGACCGAACTCCTTGTCGAGAGTCTCGGCCATGTCGTGGTAGTCCTTCAGCGTGGCGCCTTCGAGATTGAGCGGGAAGATGGCCGGCTGAGGCCCGCCGGCGGCCTCGATCTCGTCGTAGACCTTTTCCAGCTTGGCGATGGTGCGTCCAAGCAGGATCACCGTGGCACCGTGGCGGGCATAGGCCAGCGCCGCGGCGCGACCGATGCCGTCACCGGCCCCCGTCACCAGGACGATGCGATCGCGAAGCAGATCGGCGGGCGCCTCGTAGTCGAACTTGCAGGTCATCTTCACTCCTTTGGCAGGGCCAGTGCGTTACAGCGACTGGCGCAGGAAATCGTTGGCGAGGCCGGCGGCACTACTGTCAGGATAGTCGTCACGCACCCGCTCGAGCAGGCCGCGACTCTCCTCGAGCTCGCCCTGACGTGCCTTGATCAGGCCCAGCTTGTACAGCGCATCCGGCACCTTGCTGCTTTGCGGATAATCGTCGATGACCGTGCGGAAGGCAGTCTCGGCCTGATCCAGGTTGGCCTCCGCCGAGTGCAGCTCACCCAGCCAGTAGTAACCGTTGGCCGTGAGGTTGGTGTCGGGGTAGTCGACCACGAAGGCATCGAAGGCTTGGATGGCCTCGCCGAACTGGCGCGACTGAACCTTGGCAAAAGCGGCCTGATAGGCAGCCTGCGCATCGGCGCTGGTGCCGCTGGGAGACGGCGTCTGCGCCACCTGGCGAGCCGCTTCCTGATCGATCTCGGGACTGGTCTGGATACCGGCGCTGCCGGCGCTGATCCGCTCGTCGAGGTCCATGTATTGCTGGCGGGTCTGGTTACGCAGCTGCTCGAGCTGGTGACGCAGCTCCTCGATCTGACCGCGCAACTGCTGGATCTCGCGCTGGTGGTCCTGCAACTGGTTGTAGAGCACCAGGCTGCCGCCGGCCTCTTCACGCACTTCGGCCTGCTCCATGAACCCGCGGGGCTGAGCGGTGCGGTCTTCCACGATCGGGCGCTGCTGTGCTTCGACAAGGCTCATCACGGACAGCGGGAGCACCAGGGCTCCCGCGCCGCACAGCCTTTTCAGACTGTGTCTCATGCTTTACTCCCTCGGCGCTTATGGGCGCCAGTTCGCTCAGTAGGCAAAGACCACGCGACGGTTCTGGGCATGGGCATCTTCGCTGTTGCCACGGACCGCCAGACGCTCTTCACCGTAGCTGACCACCTGGAGCTGGGACGGGGAGACACCCTGCACTTCGAGGAAGCGCTTCACCGAGTTGGCACGACGCTCACCCAGCGCCATGTTGTATTCGCGGGTGCCGCGCTCGTCGGTGTGGCCTTGCAGTACGACGCGTGCATTGCCGTTGGAGCGCAGGTAGCGGGCATGTGCGACCAGGACCGATTCGAATTCCGAACGGATGGTGTCACGGTCGAAGTCGAAATAGATGGTGCGAACGTCGGGGATACGGCCGTCGGCCTGCTGGCCGGCGCGATCGCCGCTGACACCGGTACCGCTGACCTGTCCGGCGCCGGCAGTGCCCGTGCCGACGCCACCATCGGCGCGTGTGCCATCCATGGACCCGTCACGGCTGCCACCGGTGCTGGAACAACCAGCAATCAGGGCAAGAGACAGGGCAATTGCCAGAGTTCTGGCATGTGACTTGAATTGCATCGTCAAACTCCTCAAAGGACTCGAATGACACGTACCACTAGTTCAAGAACGGTGACCATGCGGGTTCACGCACGTCACCACGCGCCGAAGGCAACCGGTAGGACGCCCGTCCATCGGCCGACACGGCCCCCAACACCCCGCTGTTACCTTGCTGGGTGGCGAAGATTACCATGGTCCCGTTGGGCGCAACACTAGGCGACTCATCCGAACGGGTCTCACTGATCACGACAAGACGACCGGAACCGAGATCCTGCCGCGCAACCTGGAAACCGTTGTTGCTGCGGTGGACCAGGAACAGCGCCTCCCCATCCGGCGACAAGCGCCCACGGGCGTTGTAGTTGCCGGTGAAGGTCAAGCGCTCGGTCTGGCCGCTGCCGAAGCTGTAGCGGTAGATCTGCGGGCCGCCACTGCGGTCTGAGGTGAAGATCAGGCTGCGACCGTCCGGCGACCAGGCCGGCTCGGTGTCGATGCTCGAGTTGTTGGTGATGCGCTCGAGATTGCGTGATCCCACGTCCATGATATAGATGTCCGGCTGGCCATCCTTGGACAGGGTCATGGCCAGGCGACGACCATCCGGGGACCAGGCCGGCGCGCCGTTGATGCCATCGAACGACGCCACTTGAGCTCGCTGGCCGGTACCCACCTCCTGAACGTAGATGGCGGGACGCTCGGTCTCGAACGAGACATAGGCCAGCTTGCGTCCATCAGGCGACCAGGCCGGCGACAGAATCGGCTCACGCGAGCTCAGCACCTGCTGGCTGTTGTGCCCGTCGGCGTCGGCCACGTAGAGGCCGAACTGCATGTCCTGGTCGGTGCCCTGGGCCGTGACGTAGGCAATGCGGGTAGAGAAGGCACCGCGAATCCCGGTGACAGCCTCGAAGATCTGATCGCTCACATAGTGCGCACCGCTGCGCAGCTCGTTGCTGCCGGCGCTGACGCTCTCGCCTAGCATACGGCGCTGGCCGCTGACGTCCATCAGCTCATAGCGAATGCGATAGCCGTCGGCGGCACGACTGACCTGACCCACTACCAGGTAGCGCACGTCCAGCGCCCGCCACTGGCCATATTGCACCTGATCACCGGAGCTGGGCCGGTCGTACATGGCGTTGCGCGGCAGTGGCGCGAAGTAACCGCTGCGCTCCAGATTATCACTGATGATCTGGGCCACATCCTCGGGCAGACTTTCACCGTCGGCCGAGAACGGCACTATGGCAATGGGGGTGGCCCGGTCACTGCCGCGCGTGATCTCGATGGTGAGATTGGCCTGGGCAAGCGAGCTGAACAGCAGCAGCATGGCGCTCAACCAGATGGTCGTCAGGGCTTTCATCAGCGTACATCTCCCGGTGTGAAACGCAGATTGAACTGGCGGAAGTCACGTTGTGCCGCCGGCGGCAATTGGCGCAGTTCGCCAAAGGGTGCGGCGGCTTCCACAGCCTGTAGAGCGGAGCGATCGAAACTGCCATCTCCGCTACTTTGAGTAATGGTAGCGCCAAAAAGCTCCCCCGAGGGACCCAGCTGGACCTGAACCGTGGCCGCAAGCCCGCCACTGGCCCCGGGGGGGATCACCCATGCCTGCTCCACGGCGCGGCGCACCAGATTGATGAAGCTATTGGCAGCTTCCTGCGCCTGACGCGCGTTGGCCACGGCATCCGACTCGCCCTCGATAGCGCGATCCAACCCCTGGCTGGCGGCTTCGGCCGCACGTCGGGCCTCTTCCTCACGGCGACGCTGCTCCTCGGCCTCGCGCTGACGCTGGGCTTCCTCCTCACGGCGACGCTGCTCCTCGGCCTCGCGCTGACGCTGGGCTTCCTCCTCACGGCGACGCTGCTCCTCGGCCTCGCGCTGACGCTGGGCTTCCTCTTCGCGCTGGCGCTGCTCCTCGGCCTCGCGCTGACGCTGGGCTTCCTCTTCGCGCTGGCGCTGCTCCTCGGCCTCGCGCTGACGCTGGGCTTCCTCCTCACGGCGGCGCTGCTCCTCGGCCTCGCGCTGGCGCTGCTCCTCGGCCTCGCGCTGGCGCTGCTCCTCGGCTTCCCGCTGGCGTCGCGCCTCCTCTTCGGCGCGCTGCTGAGCCTCCTGCTGACGCTGACGTTCGGCTTCCTCCGCGGCTTCCTGTTGGCGCTGACGTTCCGCTTCCTGCTCCTCGCGCAGCCGTGACTGACGCTCGGCTTCCTCAGCTCGACGCTGGGCCTCGGCCTCGGCTTCCTGTCTTGCCTCCTGCAGCCGGCGTGCTTCTTCTTCACGCGCTGCCTGCTGTTGCTCGGCCTCACGGGCACGCTCTTCGGCCGCCTGACGCTCGGCTTCGGCGCGCGCTTGCTCTTCGGCCTCGGCCTGGCGCGCTTCCTCTTCCTGGCGTGCCTCTTCTTCCGCCTGTCGCGCCGCGGCACGCGCGCGTGCCTCCTCGGCACGCTGAGCCTGGTCGGTGGTGGTCTCGGTGCTGATCAGCGTCGCCTGCACGATCGACGTCGACTCGGCATCGACCGGCTGACGCTGCGGCAGCGTGACCAGGCTCAGCACCACAACCAGCACGTGCAGGCCGATCGCCAGCAACGTGGGCACGCCATAGCCGACCGGCTTGTCATTACTGCGCGAAGGGCCGCGCTGACGTCGGGCCATCACGTCTCCTAGTGTCCTGGTCAAGAAGCTCTTAATCACGCGGCGGCGGCTCGGAAATCAGCCCGACGTTGCTCACGCCCGATACCTGCAGCGTACTCATCAGGGTCACGACCTCGCCGTAGGGCACGAAACGGTCGCCGCGCACCATGACCTGAGTCCCAGGCTGACGCTCGAGCAGAATCAGCACCCGGTCGCCGAGCTCCTCCAGACCCACGGCCATCTCTTCGCCGCCGATCGACAGGTAATAATCCCCCTCTCGATCCACAGACACGATGATGGGATCGCGGTCTTCCTGGGAGTCGATGGGCTCCGAGGTGACCTGGGGCAGCTCGATCTGAACGCCCTGGGTCAGCATCGGTGCCGTGATCATGAAGATGACCAGCAGTACCAGCATGACGTCGATGAAGGGGACGACGTTGATCTCCCCCATCGGCTTGCGGCGGCCGCCACGATTGAAAGGACCATGCATGTCGCGACTCCCTCAGGCGGCGCCGGCTTCGCTGCGACCCTGCAGATTGCGGTGCAGGATGGAGTGGAACTCCTCGGCGAAGTCCTCGTACTTGCCCAGTAACCGATCGGATTCGGACGACAGGCGGTTGTAGAAGATAACGGCGGGGATAGCGGCGAACAGGCCCATGGCGGTAGCGATCAGGGCCTCGGCAATCCACGGCGCGACGGTGGCCAGGGTGGCCTGCTGAGCCATGGAGAGCGCCTGGAACGAGCCCATGATGCCCCACACCGTGCCGAACAGGCCGATATAGGGGCTTGCCGACGCCACGGTTGCGAGGAACACCAGGTGCAGCGTGAGGCGCTCCTCTTCCCGCGACCAGGCCACGCGCATGCTGCGCTGAACGCCGTCGAGGATGGCATCGGCGCTCTTGGTCTTGGCCATCAGGCGGTTGAATTCGCGAAACCCGGCGCGAAAGACATGCTCGGCACCCTGGGTTTCCTGCTCCGACGGCGTTTCACGATAGAGTTCGTTGAGATCGACACCCGACCAGAAGCGCTCCTCGAAGGTCTGGTGCGCGGTACGGGCCCGGCGCATCACGAAAGTACGCTGGAATATCACCACCCAAGAGAGTATCGAGCCTAGCACCAGGATCAGCATGACCAGCTGCACCACGGTGCTGGCGCTCATGATCAGGTGGGGTATTGACATAGTGTCGTTCACGGGCATCCTCGCTGATCTTGCATTCAAGCATTGAGAACCGCGGCGAGTGCCGACGGCCAGGGTCTGGGTTTGAGGCGTTCGGCATCCAGACAGGCGATGTCGACACGCGCTTCACATAAGGGTTCCCCATCACGCTGCACCGACTGAGCGAAACTCAGCCGACAGCGTCCGCTCGATTCGACGGTCGCGGTGACGCAGAGCTCGTCGTCGAGCCGGGCGGGCTTGGCATAGCGGCACTCGAGGCGGTGCACGACCAGCTGCACGCCGGCTTCGAGCAGTTCGCTCTGAGTGAAGCCGTGACGGCGCAGCCATTCACTGCGGGCCCGCTCCATGTATTTGAAGTAATTGACGTAGTAGACGATGCCGCCGGCATCGGTATCCTCGATGTAGACGCGCAGCGGCAAACGAAATTCACTCACGGACGCACCTCACCACCGGCATCCTGCGCCTGCTCGTGGGGCACCAGATCGAAGTGCTGCCAGGCCTGGCGCGTCACCACCCGGCCCCGGGCGGTGCGCATCATCAGCCCCTGCTGGATCAAGTAGGGCTCGATCACGTCCTCGATGGTGTCGCGCTCTTCACCGATCGCCGCCGCCAACGAGTCGATGCCCACCGGCCCGCCGTCGAACTTTTCGATCATCGCCAGCAGCAGGCGGCGATCCATATGGTCGAGACCGTGATGGTCCACGTGCAGCATGTTCAGCGCCTGATCGGCGATGGCTGCATCCACCCGGCCATCGCCCCGCACCTGGGCGAAATCGCGCACCCGACGCAGCAGGCGGTTGGCGATCCGCGGCGTACCCCGCGAGCGTCGTGCCACTTCGCGGGCACCCTCACGGTCCGCCTCGACACCGAGCAGCCTGGCCGAGCGTGCGACGATCTCGGTGAGCTCCTCGATGTCGTAGAACTCCAGACGCTGGACGATACCGAAGCGATCTCGCAGCGGTGAGGTGAGCAGCCCCGCCCGGGTGGTGGCGCCCACCAGCGTGAAGGGCGGAAGATCGAGCTTGATGGAGCGCGCCGCCGGCCCCTCGCCGATGACGATATCGAGCTGGAAGTCCTCCATCGCGGGATAGAGGATCTCCTCCACCACGGGTGAAAGACGGTGGATCTCGTCGATGAACAGCACGTCGCCGGGCTGCAGGTTGGTGAGCATGGCGGCCAGGTCGCCGGCACGCTCCAGCACCGGGCCGGAGGTGGACTTCAAGCCCACGCCCATCTCGGTGGCGATGATGTTGGCGAGCGTGGTCTTGCCCAGGCCTGGCGGGCCGAACACCAGCGTGTGATCGAGGCTCTCGTCACGTCCACGAGCGGCACTGATGAAGATTTCCAGCTGCTCACGCACGCGCGGCTGGCCGATGTACTCGGCCAGCGTCTTGGGACGGATCGCGTGATCGACGCGACTCTCACCCTCGCGCTCCTCGGCGGCGATCAAGCGATCATTCTGCATCATGTCGAACACTCGCGGCGCTCATGAAAATTCAGGACCAAAGTCCCTGTCTCCGATCAAACGACAGTTGGTTTCTATCGAGTCGAGGCCCGCCAGGCGCGCCCTACCCGGCCATCCGCTTGGTCAAGGCCGCCTTGATCAGGGCCTCGGTCGACAAGCCCTCTTCCAGTCCGGACAGCATCTTTGCGGCCTCGGTCGGCTTGTAGCCCAGGCTGACCAGCGCCGCTTCGGCATCGGCCAGCGGATCCTGGCGCTCGCGCTGGCCGCTGGGCAGCGTGGCAATACCCGCCGGATCGGCGGAGGCGCTCTGCTCCCAGTGCGGGAAGCGGTCGCGCATCTCGATGACCAGGCGCTCGGCTGTCTTCTTGCCGACCCCGGGCAGACGCGTCAGGCTCTTGACGTCATCCTCCATCACGCAGCGGATGAACGCCGTCTCATCCATGCCGGACAGGATCGCCAGGGCCAGTTTGGGGCCGATCCCGTTGACCTTGATCAGGGCGCGAAACAGCGCCCGCTCCTGCTCGCGGGCGAAGCCGAACAGCAGGTGGGCGTCTTCACGCACGGTGAGGTGCGTATAGAGCGACACCGCTTCCCCCACCCCGGGCAGCGCCACCAGCGTGGTCATCGAAGCCTCGAGCTCATAGCCGACCCCTGCCACGTCAACGACCAGCCAGGGCGGGTGTTTCTCGAGCAAGGTGCCACGCAAGCGTCCTATCATTCGGCATTATTTCCCGATGCGAATACGTCTGAGGCGCACGGCCTTCCTGGCGCCACTATACTGGTCGCTCAAGCGGCTGACCAGCCCACCACAAACGGTGTTCGAAAATTATTTTGCCCAAAGCGTCAACGCCCTTTCAAGGCTGGAAGTCGCGCCAGGAGCTTCCGCGTCGACGCGTCCGATGACCGCCGAAGCTGCCCTGTGTGACCAGACCCAGGCGGGCATGAGCATGGGTCAGCGCGATGGCCAACGCGTCGGCGGCATCGGCCTGGGGCGTACCGTCGAGCCCCAGTACCGCCACCACCATATGCTGTATCTGGGCCTTGGTCGCGGCACCGCTCCCGGTCACCGCCTGCTTGATCTGGCGCGGCCCGTATTCATGCACGGCCAGGCCGTGATTGGCGCCGCAGACGATGGCCGCGCCACGCGCCTGGCCCAGCTTCAGTGCGGAATCGGGGTTCTTGGCCATGAACACCTGCTCGATGGCCAGCTCCCCCGGGCGATACTCGCCGATCAGCTCGGCGATGCCGGCGTAGATGCGCGCCAGACGCTGAGGCAGCTCGACGTCCTGCAAACGGATGCAGCCACTGGCGACATAGCGCGGCCTGGGCGTAGTGACGTCGAGTACGCCATAGCCGGTGATACGCGAGCCGGGATCGATTCCGAGGATCAGCACGACACGCTCTCCCTGACGAGGGCACTGCGCGCGCTAATGGCATGACCACCCTGGCGGCATCGTGAAACCGGCGCCACTGGGGCGCCGGTCTCGTTCATCGCATAGCAGGCTGGCGTACTCACTCCTGCCCTTCCGCCTTGGCCTTCTGGCGCAGACGAATGTTGAGTTCGCGCAGCTGGTCGCCGCTCACCTCGCCCGGCGCATCCGTCATCGGACAAGCCGCGCTCTGGGTCTTGGGGAAGGCGATCACTTCACGGATGGTGCGCGCACCCGCCATCAGCATCACCAGGCGGTCGAGGCCGAAGGCCAGGCCGCCGTGGGGCGGCGCACCGTAGTGCAGGGCGTCGAGCAGGAAGCCGAATTTCTCGCGGGCCTCCTCCTCGCCGATGCCGAGGATCTCGAACACGGTGCTCTGCATTTCTCGGTCGTGGATACGGATAGAACCGCCCCCCAGCTCGGTGCCGTTGAGCACCATGTCGTAGGCACGCGAGAGCGCGCCCGCCGGGTTGGCCTTGAGCTCCTCGGGGCTGCACGAGGGCGAGGTGAACGGGTGGTGCAGCGGGCTCAGGCGGCCGGCGTCGTCGGCTTCGAACATGGGGAAGTCGACCACCCACAGCGGTGCCCAGGGGCGGGTGTAGAGGTTGAGGTCTTCGCCCAGCTTGACCCGCAGCGCACCCAGCGCCTCGTTGACGATCTTGGCCTTGTCGGCGCCGAAGAAGACGATGTCGCCGTCTGCCGCGCCCACGCGGTCAAGCAACTCCTCGATCACGTTCTCCATGAACTTGACGATCGGCGACTGCAGCCCCTCGATACCCTTGGCACGCTCGTTGACCTTGATCCAGGCCAGGCCCTTGGCACCGTAGATGCCGACGAACTTGGTGTAGTCGTCGATCACCTTGCGCGACATGCTGGCTCCGCCCGGTACCTTGAGCGCCGCGACGCGGCCGTCGGCAGCGTTGGCCGGGCCGGAGAAGACCTGGAAGTCGACCTGCTTCATCAGGTCGTCGACGTCGACCAGCGTCAGCGGAATGCGCAGGTCGGGCTTGTCGGAGCCGTAACGGTCCATGGCCTCGGCCCAGCTCATGCGCGGGAACTCGGGCAGCTCCACGTCGAGCACGTCCTGGAACAGCTCACGGATCATGGCCTCGGTCACGCCCATGATATCGTTCTCCTCGACGAAGGAGGCCTCGATATCGATCTGGGTGAACTCCGGCTGACGGTCGGCGCGCAGGTCCTCGTCGCGGAAGCACTTGGCGATCTGGTAGTAGCGGTCGAAGCCGGCCACCATTAGCAGCTGCTTGAACAGCTGCGGCGACTGCGGCAGCGCGAAGAAGCTGCCCGGATGGGTGCGGCTCGGCACCAGGTAGTCGCGGGCGCCCTCGGGCGTGGCACGGGTCAGGATAGGCGTCTCGATGTCGAGGAAGCCCTGCCCCTCGAGGAAGGCGCGCACGTGATGCGAGATGCGCGAACGCAGGCGCAGCTTCTCGATCATCTCCGGACGGCGCAGGTCGATGTAGCGATGCTTGAGACGCACCTCCTCGCCGACCTTGCCGTGTTCGTCGAGCTGGAACGGCGGCGTGGCCGCCGTGTTCAGCACTTCGACCTGCTTGGCCAGCACCTCGATCATGCCGGTGGGCATCTTCGGGTTCTGGGTACCCTCGGGGCGCAGACGCACGCGGCCGGAAATGCGCAGCACGTACTCGCTGCGAGCACGGTCGGCAGTGGCGAAAGCCTCGGCGGTATCGGGGTCGACCACGACCTGGGCGATGCCGTCGCGATCGCGCATGTCGAGGAAGATCACGCCCCCGTGGTCACGGCGGCGGTGAACCCAGCCGCACAGGGTGACCGTCTGGTCCACCATGGTCTCGTTGAGCTGGCCGCAATAATGGCTGCGCATGTCGTATCCTGTTTCGTAACGTTATCGATTGAAGGGTCGGTCGCGGTCAGGCCGCAGCGCCGTCCTTGGCCGGCGCCTTGCTTTCTTTGCTCTCTCCGCCGCCGCCAGCGGAGTCGCCGGCCAGATTCTTCTTGCTGCCGGATTTGAAGTCGGTTTCGTACCAGCCGCCGCCGGCCAGACGGAAGCCCGCCGCGGAAACCAGGCGAGAAAGCGCCGGTGCTTCACAGGCAGGACAGTCGGTCAGAGGGGCGGCGCTTAGTTTCTGGAGCTTCTCCAGACGATGGCCGCAGGCCTTGCACTGATATTCATAGATGGGCATGGTTCAATTCACTCCTGATTCGACAGCGCGCAACCAACGGCGATATAGGGTCGAGCGGTGCACATTCCAAGCCTGCCGTGAAAGCCCGATAGTATAACGTGCCTGGCAAGGCGTGTCCCAGCCCTGCCGCGGCGAACCAACACAAGGAATTCAGCATGAAAGCCGTGATACTCGATGCCGCCAGCCTGGGTCCCGATATCGACCTCTCCGCCATTCGCGAGCAGGTGGAGACGCTGGAGGTCCATGAGGCAAGCACCACCGAGCAGAGCCGCGAGCGTCTGGCCGGCGCCCAGGTGGCCATCGTCAACAAGGTGGTGCTCGATGCCGCCACCCTCGAGGCACTGCCGGAACTCAAGCTGATCTGCGTGCTGGCCACCGGCACCAACAACATCGACATGGCTACCGCCGAGCGACTCGGCATCGCCGTGCGCAACGTCACGGCCTACGGCACCGCCAGCGTGGCCCAGCACAGCCTGATGCTGATCCTGGCGCTGGCCAACCGGCTACCGCTCTATCAGCGCGACGTGGCGGCCGGACGCTGGAACGCAAGCCCCTTCTTCTGCCTGATGGACCACGCCACCCTGCAGCTCGAAGGCAAGCACCTGGTCATCGTCGGCCAGGGCGAACTGGGCAGCCGCGTGGCCGCCCTCGGCGAAGCCTTCGGCATGCGCGTCAGCTTTGCCGCCCGTCCCGGCAACGAGAGCAACGACTCACGCCCCGGGATAGCCCAGCTTGCCCCCGAGGCCGACGTCATCAGCCTGCACTGTCCGCTCACCGAGGCCACCCGCCACCTGGTCGACGCCGCCCTGCTCGCCACGCTGAAGCCCAACGCCCTGCTGGTCAACTGCGCCCGTGGCGGCATCATCGACGAACAGGCGGCGCTTGCCGCACTGCGTGAGGGCCGACTGGGCGGCCTGGGCGTCGACGTGCTGCCGGCGGAGCCACCGCGTGACGGTCATCCGCTGCTCGATGCCCTGGCCGAGCCGCTCAACCTGATCGTCACGCCGCACAATGCCTGGATCACACCGGAGGCCCGCCAGCGCATCGTGACACTCACCGGCGAGAACCTGCGCAGCTGGCAGGCCCAGCGGGATGGAGCATGACCATGCTGCACAACTCCAATCTTCACAACTTCGGCTCGATCAATCTCGACCACTTTTATCGTGTGCCGCACCTGGTCCACCCCGGCGAGACCCTGGCCAGCCGCAGTTACCATCTCGGCCTCGGCGGCAAAGGGGCCAATCAGTCGCTGGCCATGGCACTGGCCGGCGGCCAGGTGTGCCACTGGGGCCGCCTCGGTCGGCAGGACGCCTGGGCCCGCGACCGCATGGCCCGCGCCGGGGTCGACGTCACCCACCTGGAGCTGGTGGACGAGCCCAGCGGACACGCCATCATCCAGGTCGACGATCGCGGCGAGAACGCCATTATTTTGTTCCCCGGCGCCAACCACGGCTTCACGCGTCGGCATCGCGACGCCTTGTGCGAAGCGGCCAAGCCCGGCGACTGGCTGCTGGTGCAGAACGAGTGCAACGCCCTGGCCGAGCTGCTCGAGTGCGCGCGCAGGCAGGATCTGGCCGTTGCCTTCAATCCCGCACCGATGTCCGACACGGTGCTGGAGCTGCCCCTCGACGCCTGCCAGTTGCTGTTCGTCAATCGCGGCGAGGCGGCCTGGATGGCCGGCCTGCCCGAGACCAGCGATGCCCAGGCCCTGCTCCAGGGTCTGCAGAAGCGGCTGCCGCAGACGGCAACGGTGTTGACGCTGGGCAGCGAGGGGGCCTGGTACCAGTCCGGCGACGAGCGCCATTTCCAGCCCGCCCTGCCGGTGGAGCCGGTGGACACCACCGGCGCCGGCGACACCTTCATCGGCTATTTCATGGCGGCACTGCAGGAGCAGCGCAGCGTACCCGACTGCCTGGCGCTGGCCGCCCACGCCGCCGCACTCGGCGTGCAGCAGCCCGGCGCCGCCGACAGCATTCCATCGCGCGACGACGTCGAGCGATACCTCACCGGCTCACAGAGCGCCTGACACCCACAAGGAGGCAACGTGTCGCACCCGATCATCTTCGATACCGACCCCGGCGTCGACGACGCCCAGGCCATCGCCATCGCCCTGCGTCATCCCGAGATCGAGCTGCTCGGCCTGACCACCACCTACGGCAACGTCGACATCGAGACCGCCACCCACAATGGCCTGCTGCTGTGCGAACTGGCAGGGCGCGGCGACGTACCCGTTGCCCAGGGCGCCGCCGGCCCCATGGTCAAGCCGCGCCATCCCGCGCCGGCGCATATCCACGGCGCCAACGGCCTGGGCAACATCGAACTGCCCGAGGTGAAGGGAAAGAAGGATCCGCGCAGCGCCGCGCAGTTCATCGTCGACACCGTCAACGAGCGTCCCGGCGAAGTCACCCTGGTCGCGGTCGGGCCGGTGGGCAATTTGGCCGCTGCACTGCAGCTCGACCCGGCGCTCACCGAGAAGGTCAAGCGGGTGGTGATCATGGGCGGTTCGGTCCGCGAGGGCGGCAACGTCACACCAGTGGCCGAGGCCAACATGTTCAACGACCCCCACGCCGCCCAGCGCGTGCTCACTGCCGGCTGGCCGCTGACCCTGGTGGGGCTCGACGTGACCCATCGCTGCGTGCTGACGCCGGCCCACATGCAGCGCATCGAGGCGGGTCAGGGCGAGCTGGGCAAGGTGCTGGCCGGCAGCTACGCCTTCTATCGTGACTTCTATCGCGAATTCCTCGGCATCGACGGCTGCTGCCCCCACGACAGCTGCGCGCTGGCCTGGCTGCTGCGCCCGGAGCTGTTCACCACCGCTCCGGGGCATCTGGCGGTCATCACCGAGGGCCTGGCCGAGGGTCAGACCCTGTTCGCCCCCGAAGGGCGCGACTTCATCCAGGAGCGCTGGTCGCAGACACCCCTGGCGGAAGTGTGCCTCGAAGTGGACGGTGAAGCCGTGGTGGAGTGGATCACTGCCACTCTAGGGTAAGAATCAGAGGCAGACGAAGTTGTCCGGGTCATGGCACTCCAGCGCTTCCAGCTCGACGTGCGTGACCCGGGCATTGGGCGGCCCCTGCCACAGCCACGCTGACACCTGGTTGACCGCCTCGCCATTGCCGCACAGCAGCACCTCGACCTGCCCGTCGGCGAGATTCTTGGCGTAGCCGGTCAAACCGTGCTGCAACGCCTGCTCCTGAACCGCACGGCGATACCACACTCCCTGCACCTTGCCGGCCACCAGCGCCTTCACGCAGCGTTTGCTCATTTTCGTCTCCTCATTGACTGAAAAGGGTGCGCACGGATGCTCTAACCTTGATACTAAGGATGCGGTCACGCCACAAGCAACGGCCGCCCAACGGAAGCAGTGCCAACCACTGCGCTCCACATCACAACAACGCATCCTCACGAGGGAGACACCGCCATGCAGGTCTTCGACCACCCCGAGTTCGACCATCATCAGCAGATCGTCTTCGGCAGCGATGAGGCCAGCGGCCTGCGCGCCATCATCGCCATCCACGACACACGCCGCGGCCCTGCCCTGGGCGGACTGCGCATCTACCCCTACGCCAGCGAAGCGGACGCTCTGACCGACGTACTGCGCCTGTCCCGTGGCATGACCTACAAATCGGCTCTGGCCGACCTGCCCCTGGGCGGCGGCAAGGCCGTGATCATCGCCGACCCGCGTCGCGACAAGACCCCCGCCATGCTACGCGCCATGGGCCGGCTGGTGGAATCGCTGGGCGGTCGCTACATCACCGCCGAGGACTCCGGCAGCGGCGAGGAGGACATGCGCCTGATTCGTCAGGAGACGTCACATGTCAGCGGACTGGGGCACGACGGCAACTCGGGCGACCCCTCGCCCTTCACCGCCCACGGCGTTTTCTGCGCGCTGAAGAGCGCCGTGCGCCATCGCCTCGGCCGCAGCGACCTGCAAGGGTTGCGCGTCGCCATCCAAGGGGTCGGGCATGTCGGTGCCCACCTGGCCCGCGAGCTGCACGAGGCCGGCGCCAAGCTGGTGCTGACCGATGTCAATCGTGACAGCCTCGGCATGCTGGCCAGCGAACTGAGCGCCGAGAGCGTCGCGCCCGAGGCCATTTTCGATGCCGACGTGGACGTCTTCGCCCCCTGCGCCCTCGGCGCGGTACTGACCGACGAGGTGGCCGAGCGGCTCAAGGCCAAGGTGGTTTGCGGCGCCGCCAACAACCAGTTGGCAACGGCAGCGGTTGCCGGACGCTTGCAGGCCCGCGGCATTCTCTACACGCCCGATTACGTGGCCAACGCCGGCGGCGTAATCGAAGTCGAGGCCCAGCGTCACCAGCGCTACAACCGCGACTCGGTCATGCGGCACGTGGAGCGCATCGCCGAAACGGTGGACGAGATCCTCAGCCGAGGGCAGAGCGAGGACAAGAGCCCTGCCGCGGTGGCGGATCAACTGGCACGCGAGCGCCTCGCTGGCTGACGCCAGGGCCGGGCGGCGCATCCGCCCGGCCTGCCACCGCTCGCTGCCCGTTCGTCAATCCATCACCAGCTCGCGCTTGACGATCACGGCGCTGTTGCGTGGTACCACTTCGCGCCCCCTGGCCAGCAGATAGCTGCGAGTGAACGCCGCTCCGAACAGCAGAATGAGGGATGAGTAGTAGACCCACAGCAGGATCATGACCACCGAACCGGCGGCCCCGTAGGTCGAGGCCGTCGCGGTATAGGCCAGGTAGGAGGCGATCGCACTGCGGCCGATGGCGAACAGCAGCGCGGTGACCACGGCACCCAGCAGCACGTCCCGCCAGCCCAGCATCACGTCGGGCAGGACCTTGAAGATGGTGGCGAACAGCGCCGTGATCACGGCCAGGGCAACCAGGAACTCGGCGCCGGCCGTCAGAGCGCCAAGCAGCGGCATGGCATCGCCCACCGCCTGGAGCATGGCACGAATCATGATCCCCACCAGCAGCGACACCAGCAGGATGAAGCCAATCGCCAGCACCACGGCGAGCGACAGCAGGCGCTGCTTGAGAAAGATGAGCACGCTGTTGCGGCTGGGCTTGGCCGTCACCCCCCAGATGGTGTTGAGCGAGAACTGCATCTGAGCGAAGACGGTGGTGGCCCCTATGAGCAACCCGGCGACCCCGAGCAGCGTCGGCAGGATACCAGCCTCCTCGATGCGCGACGCCGCCACCGCCTGCTCCACCGCCCGCGCCGCCTCCTCGCCCAGGGTGCCCTGCAGCTGTGCGACGATCTGCCCTTGAGCGGCATCCTCACCGAAGACGATACCAATCACGGCGACGGCAATGATGACCGTAGGCGCAAGCGAGAAAAGCGTGTAAAAAGCCAGCGAGCCGGCATAGCTGAAGGCATTGCGCTCCAGCCATAAGGAAATTGCCTGCTGAACGGTATTCCACCAGAACCGAATCGAGAATCTGTGCACGACGCCTCCTTCGCCTTTGGCCACCATTTCAGCATACGCTACTGAAAACCAGCTGTCGGCACATGGCCCCGCGTTGCAGCCCCGGGCCACCCGCGCCCATAATGGAGCACCCTACCCCCAGCCAAGGAAGCGCGATGAGCGATACCGATCATGAATTCGACTGCCTCGTATTCATCGGACGGTTTCAGCCGCCGCACCTGGGACATCTGGCGGTCATCAACGAGGCCCTGCGCCATGCGCGACAGGTGATCGTCCTGGTGGGGTCGGCCTGGCAGGCGCGCTCGCTGCGCAACCCTTGGCGCTTCGACGAGCGCCAGGCACTGCTGCGCAGCTGTTTCGACGAAGAGGAGAATGCGCGCCTCGAGATCGTGCCGCTGCTGGATGCGCTCTACAACGACGACGTCTGGGTGCGTGACGTGCAGCGCAAGGTGCGCGATATCGCAGGCCACCATCACGCTCGCCTGCCACGCATCGGGCTGATCGGCGCCAGTCGTGGCCAGTCGAGCTACTATCTATCGCTGTTCCCCCAATGGGAGTCGGTCAGCGTACCGCTGGTCGAAGGCATTTCGGCCAGCCAGATCCGCGAGAGATTGTTCCGCTCCCCCTCCTCCAGCGAGGATTACCTCAGCACCGGCGCCACCCATGATCTGCCTCCCGGCGTCTGCGAGGCGCTACGGGATTTCGCCGGCGATGAAGCGCACCTGCAGCTGATGGAAGAACAGAAGCTGCTGGAGCAGTACCGCCAGGCCTGGGCCAACGCCCCCTACCCTCCTATCTTCGTCACGGTGAACGCCGTGGTGGTGCAGTCGGGCCACGTGCTGCTGGTGCGGCGTACCGCTGCCCCAGGGAAAGGACTGTTGGCGCTGCCCGGCGGTTTCATCAACCCCCATGAGCGCCTACTCGACGCCTGCCTGCGCGAGTTGCGCGAGCGGGTCAGGCTCAAGGTGCCGGAGCCGGTGCTCAAGGGCTCACTGCGCGGGCAGCGGCTGTTCGACGAGCCCCACCGCAGCTGGCGCGGGCGCACCCTGGCCGAGGCCTTCTACTTCGCTCTGCGTCCCGACCAGCAGTTGCCCCAGCTCAAGCCGGTCAAGGGCGGCGACCACGCACGCTGGGTACCGCTGGCCGAACTCGAACCGGACAGCCTGTTCGAGGACCACTTCTTCATCATTCAGAATTTTCTCGGCCTGCCGGCCGATTTCAGCGGGATCTAGCGACATACAAAAAGTGCTTCACGGGTCGGCGAGCGGCTCAAGCGCAAGGCGCCCGGAGCGCAGGAGGTGGAGCATATGGGGTATATGTGACGCCTGCGAGCACCGCGTAACGCAGCGATTGGGCGGCGCAGCCAGCCGTGGAGTGCTTTTTTCAGGCTTGGAGGAAATCCCGGGGCAACTTCATCATCTGCCGCCAAAGCTTCTCGACCCCCGGCTTGTGCACCAGCGAGCAGCGGTAGAGACGGATCTCCAGCGGTACGTCCCACTGCTCACCGCCGGCGCGTACTAGCTTGCCGCTCTTGAGCTCTTCGCGCACGCAGAAGTCGGGTATCCAGGCCAGCCCCACCCCTTGCAGCACCATGCCCTTGAGCCCTTCCGCCATGGCGGTTTCGTAGACGGTGCGCAGGCGCAGGCGCAGCGGGTCGTTCTTGAGTAGCATACGCACGCTGCGCCCCAGGAAAGCGCCCTGGGTATAGGCCAGATAGGGAATCGTCTCCTTGCTGTCGAGGCTGAAGCGCGGCTGCCCCTTGGCATCGGGAATACTGATGGGCAGCATCTTGACCTGACCGATGGAGAAGGAGGGAAACACTTCCGCATCGAGCTGCATGGTCGCGTACGGATCGTGATAGGCCAGCATCAGATCGCAGTTGCCCTCACGCAGCACGTGGATGGCCTCGCCCACGTTCATGGCCACGAGACGTGTCGGCAGCTCGCCCAGCCCTTCCTGCAAGCGTGAAATCCACTCGGGGTAGAAGCTCAGTGCCAGCGAGTGGGCTGCGACGATATCCAGCGCCTCGCGCGCCATGGATACGCCGCGCAGATGCCCCAGGCACTCGTTGAGCTGTTCCACCAGATTGCGCGCCGTAACCAGGAACAGCTGCCCTTCCGGGGTCAGGTTGATGGGCGTGGTAGAGCGGTCGACGAGGGTCACGCCTACGGCCTGCTCCAGGGAGCGAATGCGGCGACTGAAGGCCGGCTGGGTGACATGGCGCTGCCGGGCGGAGGCGGAGAAGCTGCGGGTATTGGCCAAGGCCACGAAATCTTCCAGCCATTTTGTCTCGAGGTTCACCGGGACTCCCGCTCACAGCCATCGCAAATCAAGTTAGGTGCCCTGCACAAAAACTCAGAAATGAGAGAATGTTAGGCGTTGCCTAATTTACCCCAGCCGTCCACTTAACCCAAGCGACTTTGGCCGCGCCCGGCACAGCTACCGATGCGCTACTGAATGGGCGCAGTGAGATAGGCCGCCCGCGAGACGAGCTTGCTCCACAGCGGGCGATTCTGCAACTCGTCGTAACCGATGCGGCGGCAGTCGGCGAAATCGCGCTCCAGCATCAGGCGCACCTGGGCGGCAAAACGTCGGTCGGGAATGAAGGCGGTAATCTCGAAATTCAGGCGAAACGAGCGGTTGTCGAGGTTCACCGTGCCAACCGATGCCGCACTGTCGTCGATGAGAATCACCTTCTGGTGCAGGAAGCCGGGCTGGTAGCGATAGACCTTGACCCCGGCCCGCACCATGTCGGGCAGGAACGAAAAGGCCGAGAGGTAAATGAGCAGATGATCGGGATGCTCGGGCATCATGATGCGCACGTCGACGCCGCGCATGGCGGCGAGCCGCAGTGCATCCTGCACGCCTTGATCAGGTACGAAATAAGGGCTCGTGACCCATAGCCTCTCGTGTGCGCTGTGGATGGCATGCTGCACCAGCAGACTGGCCGTCTCCTGCCGGTCGGCGGGCCCCGAGGGCACGATCACCACGTTGTGGCACTCCTCGCAGGTGACGTGCGGCTCCCAGCTCAGATTGAGCACTGTCCCCGTGGCCCAGTGCCAATCTTCCCAGAACGCCTCCTGCAACCCCAGCACGCTGGGACCGGTGAGCTTGAGGTGGGTATCGCGCCAGGGGCCGTGGCGCGGATGCTGGCCCAGGTACTCCACCCCCACGTTGAAGCCGCCGAGCCAGCCCTCGTTGCCATCGACGACGAGGATCTTGCGATGGTTGCGGAAATTGAGCTGAAAGCGATGCTTGAAGCCTCGTGAGGAGCGGAACGCACTGGTCTCGACGCCCCCCTCTCTCAATTCATGCAGATAACCTTCGGACAGCTTGCGGCTACCGACCTCGTCGAACAGGAAGTAGACCCGGACCCCTCGCTGCGCGGCGCGCAGCAGGTGCTCCTTGAGCCGGTGTCCCAGCGCGTCGTTGCGCACGATGAAGAACTGGATCAGCACATAGTCGCGGGCGGAATCGATGCCGGCGAACAGGCTATCGAACGTTGCCTTGCCGTCGATCAGCAATTCGGCCTGATTGCCGCTGGTCAACGGCATCATGGCCAACTGCTCCACGGCGCGGATATCGGGGTTGCGGGTATAGGCCAGGAACGGCTCCAGCCGTTCCCGATAGCGAGCGAGAATCCTCCGCAGTACGGTATCGCGCTCGCCGCGGGCGGAAACGTAACCATAGAAGCGCGGCCGACCGAAGATCCAGAACGCCGGTACCGCCAGGTAGGGAAAGGTGACGAGAGAGATGATCCAGGCCACGGCCCCCTGCGAGGTGCGGCTGGAAAGCAGCGCCAGGACCGCCGAGACGAAGCCCAGCAGATGTACCATGAATATCGCCAGGCCGAACAGCCAGGATGCCATGATCTCTCCCTGTAAAAACAGCAATCTGAAGCATACCTTAGACTACAACGGCCCCGCCAGCTGGCGGGGCCGTTTGCCTATGGAACTAGAGGTTCCGTAGCCACATCATGCGCGCTCGGCGATGATCTCCTTCCACTTGGCGGGGCCGGTCTGGTGCACCGAGGTGCCCTGGCTGTCCACCGCCACGGTGACCGGCATGTCCTCGACCTCGAACTCGTAAATCGCTTCCATGCCCAGGTCGGCGAAGCCGACCACGCGGGACTTCTTGATCGCCTGGGCCACCAGGTAGGCGGAGCCGCCCACGGCCATCAGATACACCGCCTTGTTGTCGCGGATCGCCTCGATGGCGGCCGGGCCGCGCTCGGCCTTGCCCACCATGCCCAGCAGGCCAGTCTCTTCCAGCATGGTGCGGGTGAACTTGTCCATCCGCGTGGCGGTCGTGGGGCCTGCCGGACCGACCACCTCGTCGCCCACCGGATCCACCGGCCCGACGTAATAGATGAAGCGGCCTTTCATGTCGACTGGCAGTTCTTCGCCCTTGGCAAGCATGTCGACCATGCGCTTGTGCGCGGCATCTCGACCGGTGAGCAGCTTACCGTTGAGCAGCAGGGTGTCGCCCGGCTGCCAGGTCTGCACCTCTTCCGGGGTGACCGTGTCCAGGTTCACGCGCTTGACGTTGTCACCCGCCTCGCGGGTGATCTCCGGCCAGTCTTCCAGCTTGGGCACCGGCAGTGCCGCCGGGCCGGAACCGTCCAGGGTGAAGTGCGCATGACGGGTGGCGGCGCAGTTGGGGATGATCGCCACCGGCTTGTTGGCGGCGTGGGTCGGGTAGTCCTTGACCTTGATGTCGAGCACCGTGGTCAGGCCGCCCAGACCCTGGGCGCCAATGCCGCTCTTGTTGACCTTGTCGAACAGCTCCAGGCGCAGCTCCTCGGCACGGTTGGACGCACCGCGCGCCTGCAGCTCCTGGATGTCGATGGGATCGAGCAGCGCCTCCTTGGCGATCTCCATGGCCTTCTCGGCGGTACCGCCGATGCCAATGCCGAGCATGCCGGGCGGACACCAGCCGGCGCCCATCTTGGGCAGCTGCTCGAGCACCCAGTCGACCACGCTGTCCGACGGGTTGAGCATGGCGAACTTGGACTTCGCCTCGCTGCCGCCGCCCTTGGCCGCCACGTGGACCTCGACCTTGTCGCCGGGCACGATCTTGTGATGGATGATCGCCGGCGTGTTGTCGCCGGTGTTCTTGCGGGCGCCGTCCGGATCGGCCAGCACCGAGGCGCGCAGCACGTTGTCGGGCAGCTGGTAGGCACGACGCACGCCCTCGTTGATCATGTCGTCGAGGCTCATCTCGGCGTCCCAGCGCACGTTCATGCCCACATGCACGAACACGGTGACGATGCCGGTGTCCTGACAGATCGGACGGTGGCCCATGGCGCACATGCGCGAGTTGATCAGAATCTGGGCGATGGCGTCCTTGGCCGCCGGGTTCTCCTCCCGCTCGTACGCCGCCGCCATGGCGTCGATGAAATCCTTGGGATGGTAGTAGGAGATGTACTGCAGGGCGTCGGCGACGCTCTGGATCAAATCGTCCTGGCGGATCACGGTCATGTGCAAGGAACTCCTCGGCAGTGTCGGCATGCCCGCTTCTGGATTCGCAAGCGCGAAGCGGCGGGTTCGAACGGGGGCGAATTATACCGTATCGCGGCCTGCTAGACAGGTTCATGCCGCCAAGGTCGAACCCTGGTGGTAACGGCTCGAGAAGATAACGGTATAAAAGCCAGATCGATTTGTCGCCCTGGACCACCACCTCTACGCTAGCTGTTAGTCAGTCATGGACTCATGGAACGTAGCGTCACGATCAAGGAGCCGATCATGCAACCCACCGTGTCCGATTTCCTCGTCTCCCGCCTGCGCGAATGGGGTGTGGAGCGGCTGTACGGCTACTCAGGCGACGGCATCAACGGCGTGATGTCCGCCCTGCGCCGCGCCGAAGGCAATCCCCGCCTCATTCAGCCCCGCCACGAGGAAGTGGCGGCCTTCATGGCCTGTGCGCATGCCAAGTTCAGCGATGAGGTCGGCGTCTGCGTGGCCACCTCCGGCCCCGGCGCGGTGCACCTGCTCAACGGCCTCTACGATGCGCGCAAGGACCACATGCCCACCGTGGCCATCGTCGGTCAGCAGGCGCGCAAGAGCCTGGGCACCGACTATCAGCAGGAACTCGACCTGATGGCGCTGTTCAAGGACGTCGCCAGCGAGTACGTGCAGATGGTCACCGAGCCGGCTCAGGCCCGTCACGTCATCGACCAGGCCATGCGTATCGCCATCGCCCGACGCACCGTGACCTGCGTGATCCTGCCTAACGACGTGCAGGACCTGCCCATGGAAGATCCGCCCAGGGAACATGGCGCGGTATTCTCCGGCGTCGGCTACCAGTTTCCCCAGCAGTTGCCCGAGCCCGCCGACCTGGACGCCGCCGCGGAAATTCTGAAGTCCGGCAAGAAGGTCGCCATCCTGGCCGGCGCCGGGGTCAAGCATGCGGTGGACGAGCTGATTCGCGTGGCCGACCTGACCGGCGCCGGCATCGCCAAGGCGATACTGGCCAAGACCATGGTGCCCGACGACCTGCCCGGCGTGACCGGCTCCATCGGCCTGCTCGGTACCGAAGCCAGCGACCGCATGATGAGGGAGTGCGACACCCTGCTGATGGTAGGCACGCGCTTCCCCTATGTGGAGTTTCTGCCCGAACCGGGTCAGGCCCGCGCCATTCAGATCGACGTGGTACCGGAAGCCCTGGGCGTGCGCTACCCCACCGAGGTCAACCTGCATGGCGATGCCGGCGCCACCTTGGCAGCCCTGGCCGAACGCCTCAAGCGCAAGCGCAACAGCAAGTGGCGCAAGCAGGTGCAGGGCTGGATCGACGACTGGTGGGAGAAGACCGAGGCGCGTGCCGCCACCGAGGCCACGCCGATCAACCCGCAACTCGTGTTCCAGCGCCTTTCACCACGCCTGCCGGACGACGTCATGCTCACCTGCGACGTGGGTAGCGCCACCAACTGGTATGCGCGCAACCTGAAGATCCGTCGCGGCATGCTGGGCTCCGTTTCCGGCGGACTGGCCTCGATGGGCAACGGCGTGCCCTACCTGGTCGCCGCCAAGTTCTGCCACCCTGGCCGCCCTGCCATCGCGCTGGTCGGCGACGGCGCCATGCAGATGCTGGGCAACAATGCCCTGATCACCCTGGCCAAGTACTGGCAGGAGTGGGAAGACCCGCGCTGCATCGTGCTGGTGCTCAACAACCACGACCTGAGCCAGGTGACCTGGGAGCAGCGAGTCATGGAAGGCGACCCCAAGTTCGATACTTCCCAGGAGCTGCCCGAGTTCCGCTACGATCAGTACGCCGAGCTGCTCGGTTTCAAGGGCCTGGTCATGCGCGAGCCCGACGACATCGACCGGGTATGGGACGAGGCCCTCGCCGCCGACCGTCCGGTGGTGATCAACGCCTATACCGACGGCGACATCGCTCCCCTGCCCCCGCACATCGAGTTCGAGCAGGCCAAGAGCTACCTCGCCTCAATGCTCAAGGGCGACTCCAGCGGCCTGCACAGCGCCAAACTTTCGGCCAAGCAAATGGGCCGTTCGCTGTTCAGGCGCAAGAAGTGATCCCCAGGCCCAAGACGTAGCCTACCCGGCCCGGTCATGCGGCGGCGTAACCGGGCCACAACACTCGCCTGCGGCAGAGATCAACAGGAAGATAACGGTATAAATGCTGGCGAGATAAATCGTTCAATCGGGCTGACAGCTCGGGCAGCGATAGAGCCGACGCGAGGCGACCGTCAGTCGCTCGATCGGCGTGCCGCAGGCGTGACACGGCCTGCCGTCGCGCTCGAACACGGCAAAGCGACTGAGCCGTCGGCTCTCGCCGTGCCGCCTGGCAGCGACCGCCCACTCGCCGCGGTTGGTCACGCCGGCCTGTTCGTAGGCCTGTCGCGTCACGGCGAGGATGGTACGCGCCAGCTCTTGCAGTCGCACGGCGCTCAGGTCGGCGACCCGGGCCGTGGGCGACAGCCCGGCGAAGAACAGGATTTCGGAGCGCAGGTAGTTGCCGATGCCGGCGAAAGGTGCCTGATCGAGCAGCAGCCCGCCCAGCCGACGGCGCACGAAGCGCGGCTCGCTCAAACGCGCCACGGCCTGCTCCGGCGTGACCCCGTGGGTCAGCAGGTCGGGGCCGAGACGGGAGAGAAACGGATGCTCGGCGAGCCGCTCGGCCGGCCACAGCGAGACGTCCGAGGCGCTGTAGAGGCTGGCCGAGCGTCCTTCCGCCGTCAGCCGTACGCGCAGCGAGCGCTCGGTATCGGGCTCGCGTTCGGCGTCGTGGAGCTTCCATAGGCCGTAGAGCTGGTTGTGGCTGTAGAGCACGCGACCGTCGTCGAAGCGGGTCAGCAACGCCTTGCCCCAGCTGTCCACCGCCGTGACCTCTCGCCCCACCAGCGAGTCGGCCTCGGCGGCCAGTTCGGGGAAGGCGAACCACACGGACTCCAGCCGCCTGCCGGCAAGCTGCTCGTGCAGACGGTCGGCGGCACGGCGAATCTCAGGGCCTTCGGGCATCCCTTTTCCTTACGATCTCAGCAACGAATCCGGCGATCATGGGCCGCTCGGGCTGATCCGCGGACAGGCCTGTGAGGAGGCGCTGTGAACCCATCCCTGGGCGCTACTTTTGCCATCCCTGGCAAAAGACCTCCTCTTCGGCCTGCCCCCGGCGCCCCTCGCTCCGTGGCATTATGGCTCCTCGATATACGAAAGAGCATCTGTGGATTGGCGTCGCGAGCGAAGAGAGGTTGCCCGCCGCCGGAGCGCAGCAACCGGAGTTAGCTTGCTGCTCAATGAGGATTGCGACGGTTCGACGCCTCGATACCGTCGGCGGGCAAGATATCGAGCGCAGCAGTCAATCAACGATGCCTACCCCAGAGCCAGCTGCCGCTCCTTAAGCTCATGCAGCCGGTCACGCAGCCTGGCCGCCTCCTCGAACTCCAGGTTCTGGGCCGCCTCGAACATGGCGTCCTCGACCCGCGAGACCTCCTTGGCCAGATCGATCGGCGAGAGCGCGTTGAGGTCGTAGATCGCCGCGCCCTCGGCCACCTTGCGCTCGCTGCGCCGTCCCTTGCCCTTGCGCCCCGGCGCCTGAGCCGCCTCCATGATGTCGGCCACCGAGCGGGTCACGGTAGTGGGCGTGATGCCATGCTCCTCGTTGTGGGCGATCTGCTTGGCGCGGCGCCGCTCGGTCTCGTCGATGGCGCGACGCATGGAGTCGGTCGTTCGGTCGGCATAGAGGATCGCCTTGCCGTGGGCGTTGCGCGCCGCCCGGCCGATGGTCTGGATCAGCGAGCGCTCGTTGCGCAGGAAGCCCTCCTTGTCCGCATCGAGGATCGCCACCAGCGAGACCTCGGGAATGTCGAGCCCCTCGCGCAGCAGGTTGATGCCCACCAGCACGTCGAAGTTGCCCAGACGCAGGTCGCGGATGATCTCGACCCGCTCCACGGTGTCGATGTCGGAGTGCAGGTAGCGCACCCGCACGTCGTGCTCGTCGAGGTACTCGGTGAGATCCTCTGCCATGCGCTTGGTCAGGGTGGTGACCAGCACCCGCTCGCCGACGTCGGCACGCAGGCGGATCTCGGAGAGCAGATCGTCGACCTGGGTCGAGGCCGGGCGTACCTCGATTTCCGGGTCGACCAGCCCGGTCGGGCGCACCACCTGCTCCACTACCTGGCCGGCATGTTCGGCCTCGTAGGGGCCGGGCGTGGCCGAGACGAAGATCGTCTGCGGACAGATGCTCTCCCACTCCTCGAAGGTCATCGGGCGGTTATCCAGCGCCGAGGGCAGGCGGAAGCCGTACTCCACCAGCGTCTCCTTGCGCGAGCGGTCGCCCTTGTACATGCCGCCAACCTGGGGAACGCTGACGTGGGATTCATCGATAAACAGCAGCGCGTCGTCGGGCAGGTAGTCGAAGAAAGTGGGCGGCGGCTCGCCGGGATTGCGGCCGGAGAGGTAGCGCGAGTAGTTCTCTATGCCGTTGCAGTAGCCCAGTTCGTTCATCATCTCCAGGTCGTAGAGGGTGCGCTGCTCCAATCGCTGCGCCTCCACCAGACGGTCGTTCTTGCGCAGCCATTCGAGGCGCTCGACCAGCTCGGCCTTGATCGCCTCGGCGGCCGAGATGATCGTCTCCCGCGGCGTCACGTAGTGACTCTTGGGATAGATCGTCATGCGCGGCACTTCGCCGCGGGTTTCGCCGGTGAGCGGATCGAACAGACGGATCGAGTCGATCTCGTCGCCGAACAGTTCCACCCGTACCGCCTCTTCGTCGGAGTCTGCCGGATAGATGTCGATCACGTCGCCGCGCACCCGGTAGGTAGCGCGTTTGAAATCCATGTCGTTGCGGGTGTACTGCAGCTCCGCCAGACGACGCAGGAAGCGGCGCTGATCGATCAGCTCGCCGCGGGTGAAGTGCAAACGCATCTTGAGGTACTGATCGGGATCGCCGAGGCCGTATATCGCCGAGACCGAGACCACGATCAGCGCATCGCGCCGCTCCAGCAGCGCCTTGGTCGCCGAGAGCCGCATCTGCTCGATGTGGTCGTTGATCGAGGCGTCCTTCTCGATGAAGGTGTCCGACGAGGGGACGTACGCCTCCGGCTGGTAGTAGTCGTAATAAGAGACGAAGTACTCGATGGCGTTGTCGGGGAAGAACGACTTGAACTCGCCGTAGAGCTGGGCGGCCAGGGTCTTGTTGGGCGCCATGACGATGGTCGGGCGCTGCAGCCGCTCCACCACGTTGGCCATGGTGAAGGTCTTGCCCGAGCCGGTCACGCCGAGCAGGGTCTGATGGGCCAGGCCCGCCTCCAGCCCCTTCACCAGGCTTTCGACGGCGGCCGGCTGGTCACCGGCAGGCTTGAACTTCGAATTGAGGCGAAACGGCTTGCTCATCGCGGCTCCGGGCATGCATCAGGCGCCCTGGGGCGCCTGCTGTCTCGATGGTTCGTCTTGGTCCGTGCATCAGCAGCACGTCTCGGTGCGGCAACTTCGTGAGTATAGGAGCGCTGCAGCCTTCATGCCGCCTCGACGGTACTGCGCGTGGTGACTTCCACGGTGGCGCTGGTCATGAGACGGTGGATGGGGCACTTGTGGCTGATCTCTTCCAGCCGCAGGCGCTGCGCCTCGTCCTCGATGCCGTGGAAGGTCATCACCACTTCGAGTCGATAAACGCCTTTGCGTTCATCGCTGACGTCGCGATTGACCCTGACGCTGACGCCCTCCAGCGGCCACTGCTTACGCTGGGCGTACATCTGCGCCGTGATCGCCTTGCAGGCTCCCAGCGAGAGGTCGAAATAGTCATGAGGATCGGGGGCGCTCTCCTCGCCGCCAAAGGCCTTGGGTACGTCGACGTAAAGGTCCTCGAAGCCCGCAATCCGCACCCGCTGACGCAAGATACGATTCCGCTCGCTGACGATTTCGATGGTCTGTTTCATTGTACGCTCCGCTCTTGCAGTTAGATGGGTGCGGCTGAATGGGGCTACTTGACCTGGATGGGCAGCTTGAGCGCCTCGACGGCACGGATCAGCGCTTCACGACTGACGCGGCCTTCCACCTCGGCACCGTGGCGCCCCACCTCGGCACTCTCCACCCCATTCACCATCATCAGGGCGGTGGTAATGCGATTCACCTGCTCGGCGTTTTCCACACCGGTGAAATCGAGCGACTGATGCGGCATGCATGACTCCCTACCGTGGAATAAGGTAATAAGCAGTCTAACATGAGCGTTGCAGTGCGACATCGCTTGCAATCCGCCCTCGCCGCCCGCATACCGAACGATATATCCCCGACATGACGACCTGGAGCCACAGGCATAATGAGTGATTGGACAACCGCCCTGGAGGGGCGCCGCACGAGCGATTCACGGGTCGAGTTCGAGATCGGCGAGCCGGGCCAGCAGGCTGCGTCGAACGTCAAGGTGACGCCACTCGTCCACCTCGCCGTCCTCGACGTGGTCGGCACGGCTGCCGACAAGCTGCTGCAGGGCCAGACCAGCGCTCAGGTCGAGCTGGCCAATGGTGGCTTCGCGCCCTTGACCTGTTTCTGCAACGCCAAGGGACGCATGCTGGCCAACGCCCAACTGCTGCGCATCAGCCCCGAGCGCTACCGTCTGATCCTGCACCGTGACCTGGTGGAGCCGCTGCGCGATCACCTGAAGAAGTTCGCCCCGTTCTACAAGAGCGAGCTCAGCGTTCGCGACGACCTGGCACTGCTGGGTTTGATCGGCGCCGACGCACCGGCCATCGCCGCCCGCCATTTCGACATTCCAGCCCCCAGCCTGTGGCATCAGGCCGGCGACGCGGAGCGCCAGCTACTGGCTCATCCCGGGCCGCAGCCACGCGTGTTGATCTGCCTGCCCCGGGAGCAGGCTGTCGCAACAGTCAGCGCCCTGGCCGATCAAGCGACACTGGTCGGCAACGCCGAGTGGTGCCTGCAGGACATCCGGGCCGGGCTTGCCTGGCTCACTGCCGCCCACCAGGACGGCCTGCTGCCGCAGATGATAAACTGGGAGGCACTGGGTGGCATCAGCTTCAAGAAGGGCTGCTACACCGGCCAGGAGGTGGTGGCTCGCGCGCACTTTCGCGGCCAGGTGAAGAAGCGGCTGGCGCACTGCCGACTCGAGAGCGACCAGTTGCCGGAGCTGGGCAGCGCCATCGTCGACGAGAATGGCAAGAGTGGCGGGGAAGTGATCGCCGCGGAGCGCGACAACGAGGGTGGCGTCGAGCTGCTCGCCGTGCTCACCACCCGCGAGGAGATCGGCCCGCTCAGCCTCGAGGATCGTAGCGTGACCCTGCTGCCTCTCCCCTACCCGATCGAACGGCTCGATCCGGAAAGTCTGGCCTAGGCCGCACCCTCGCCCAGATCCAAGCCGAAGACTCTCCCCGCGGTCGCCGTACTTTGTGCGGCGACCGCCTCGGGCGTCTCGCCGCGTAGCTTGGCCACCATCTCGCACACCTGAACGATTCGGGCAGGCTCGTTGCGCTGCCCCTGGTAGCCGCACAGCGGCATGTCGGGGCTGTCGGTCTCCAGCACGAAGCCGTCCTCGGGCAGGCTCTTCACTGCGCGCCACAGGCGCTGGGCGCGCTCGTAGGTGACTGCACCGCCCAGCCCCACCACGAAGCCGAGATCGAGAAACTTCCAGGCCTGATCCGGCGAGCCGGCGAAGGCGTGAATCAAGCCGCCCGCCGGCAGGTCGAGCTGGCGCAGGCGCTTGGAGACCTTATCGTTGGCATGCACGCAGTGAATCACCACCGGTAGCCGGCGCGCCTTGGCCAGTCGCAGTTGGGCATCGAACAGCTGCCACTGCTCGTCGAGTGTCTCCTCGAAGCGCGCATCGATGCCGCACTCGCCCAGCGCCTGCACCTCGGGGTGCTCATCCAGCAAGCGAGTCAGTGCCTCGACGTCGCCTGTGCCGTGTTCGTGCATGAAATAGGGGTGCAGTCCCAGGCTGACGTGCACGTCGTCACGCTGGCCCAGCGCCAGCACGGCGGGCCACCTCTCGCGGGTCGTGCCCGGCACCAGGAAATGCCCGACACCGGCCGCCCTGGCGCGTTCGAACATCGCCTCGCGGTCGTCGTCGAAGGCCTCGAAGTCGAGGTGGCAGTGGGCGTCGATCAACATCCGTGTCGTACTCCCTTGCGTGGCCGGAGCCACGCTGGCACCCGGGTCACTCCGGCTCGGGCTGGGTGGCTGGCAGCTGCGAGGTGCATGCCGGGCAGCGCGTGGCCGGCAGCGGAATCTTGCTCAGACAAAAAGGGCAGTCCTTGACCGTGGGCGGCGCCGCCACCTCGGGGGTGAAGGCCAGGTTCTTGAGCCGATTGATGTAGCGAATAAGCAGGAAGGTGGCAAAGGCGACGATCAGGAACGACAGCACCGCGTTGAGGAACAGGCCGTAGTTGAGCGTCACCGCGCCGGCCGCCTGCGCCTGTTCCAGAGTGTGGTACACCTCGCCGCCAGGACCGTCCCGCAGCACCAGGAACTGGTTGGTGAAATTCATCCCACCGGTCGCCAGACCGATCAGCGGGGTGAAGAGGTCGCTCACCAGACTGTTGACGATGGAGGTGAAGGCAGCCCCGATGATGATGCCTACCGCCATGTCGACCACATTGCCCTTGGCCGCAAACTCGCGGAACTCCTTCAGCATTTTCGATGCCATGGAATCGATCCCCAACACCACGCTGATATGTCGCCTGGCCCGTTCGACTCAGTGCTCGCGAGTTGCCGCGAAACGGATCTCCGGCCAGCGCTCCTGGGTCATCTGCAGATTGACCCTGGTGGGTGCAATATAGGTCAGGTAGCCACCGCCATCCAGCGCCAGGTTGGCGCTCGCCTTGCGCTTGAACTCCTCGAGCTTCTTGGCGTCGTCGCAGTAGATCCAGCGCGCGGTCTGCACGTTGACCGGCTCGTAGACGCAATCGACCTTGTACTCCTCCTTGAGCCGGTGAGCGACCACGTCGAACTGCAGGGTGCCCACGGCGCCGAGGATCAGGTCGTTGTTGTCCAGCGGCTGGAACAGCTGGGTGGCGCCCTCCTCGGAGAGCTGCTGCAGGCCCTTCTGCAGCGCCTTGAGCTTGAGCGGATCCTTGAGCTGCACGCGCTTGAACAGCTCCGGGGCGAAGTGGGGAATGCCGGTGAAGCGCATGTCCTCGCCCATGGTGAAGGTATCGCCGATCTGGATGGTGCCGTGGTTGTGCAGGCCGATGATGTCGCCGGGCCAGGCCTCTTCCACGTGGGCACGGTCGGAGGCCATGAAGGTCAGGGCGTCGGCGATCTTGACGTCCTTGCCGATGCGAACATGGCGCATCTTCATGTTCTTCTCGTACTTGCCCGAACAGACCCGCAGGAAGGCGATGCGGTCACGGTGCTTGGGGTCCATGTTGGCCTGGATCTTGAACACGAAGCCGGTGAAGCGGCTGTCGTTGGCCTCGACGGTGCGCGTATCGGTCTCGCGAGGCTGTGGCGGCGGCGCATACTCGACGAAGCCGTCGAGCATCTCGCGTACGCCGAAGTTGCCCATGGCGGTACCGAAATAGACCGGCGTGAGCTCGCCGCGGCGATAGGCCTCGAGATCGAACTCATGGGAGGCGCCGCGCACCAGCTCCACCTCCATGCGCAGCTCCTCGGCCGCTTCCGCGCCGAGCACCGCATCGACCTCGGGGTTGTCGAGCCCCTCGATGCGCTTGTCGTCGGGGATGCGATTGCCCTGGCCCTGGGTGTAGAGGTGGATCACGTCGTTGTAGAGGTGGTAGACCCCCTTGAAGTGACGGCCCATGCCGATCGGCCAGGTCATCGGGGCGCACTGGATGTTCAACACCGTCTCCACCTCGTCCATCACCTCGATGGGGTCGCGGATGTCGCGGTCCATCTTGTTGACGAAGGTGAGAATCGGCGTGGTGCGCAGGCGGCACACCTCCATCAGCTTGATGGTTCGGTCCTCGACGCCCTTGGCACCGTCGATGACCATCAGCGCCGAGTCCACCGCCGTCAGCGTGCGGTAGGTATCCTCGGAGAAGTCCTCGTGGCCCGGAGTGTCGAGCAGGTTGACCATGCGACCGCCATAGGGGAACTGCATCACCGAGGTGGTGACGGAGATGCCCCGCTCCTGCTCCATCTTCATCCAGTCGGAGGTGGCGTGGCGATCGTTGCGCTTGCTCTTCACCGAGCCGGCCAACTGAATCGCATTTCCGAACAGCAGCATCTTCTCGGTGATGGTGGTCTTGCCCGCGTCGGGGTGCGAGATGATCGCAAAGGTTCTACGCAGCCCGACTTCGCGGGCCAGATCGGCGTCTGACATCAGTCTCGAATTCGTCTAGTGGCACCGCCTGCGGCAGTGCGTGAATGAGCAGTGGGCCGCATTCTACGGCTTTGCCCCGTCCAGGTGTAGGCCAGTCACGCCGAAAGCGCATGCCAAGAGCGTCCACCTGCCCGCAGGAGGGCACGACAAGGTATCATGTGGGCGGATTCTTCGCTGGAGCCCCCATGCCAACCGCCCCACCCCTGCCGCTCTCGACCCCCAGCCGCAACCTGGTGCGTCTGACCCTGGTGCGCGGCATCACCTGGACCGGCTTTCTGATCGCCACCATCGTCGGCGTCGAATTGCTGCATTTCGAGATCGAAGTGGCGGCGGTGATCGGGGTGATCGTCTGCATGGGGCTGGTCAACCTCTTCACCTGGTGGCGCCTGGGCCGCCAGTGGGCGGTCAGCCACACCGAGTACGTGCTGCATCTGCTGGCCGACACCATCGGCCTGACCCTGCTGTTCTATCTCACCGGCGGCTCCAGCAACCCCTTCATCAACTACTACCTGGTGCCGGTGACCATCGCCGCCGCCACCTTGCCCTGGCGCTACGCCTGGATCATCGCCAGCGCCGCCATGGGGTCGTACACCTTGCTGATGTGGGTCTACCACCCGGTCCCTCAGTTCGCCCATTACTACGACGCCGTGGGGGTCAATCTTCACATCCTCGGCATGTGGATCAACTTCGGTCTCTCGGCAGGTCTGGTGACCTTCTTCATCTTCAAGATGGCCCACGCCCTGCGCAGCCGTGAGCAGGCACTCTCCCAGACCCGCGAGGCGGCGCTGCGCAACGAGCAGATCGTGGCGGTGGCCACCCAGGCAGCCGGCACCGCCCACGAGCTGGGCACGCCGCTGTCGACGATGGCGGTGCTGCTCAGCGAGATGCGCGAAGACGCCAAGAACGACCCCGCCCTTATCGAGGACATCGAGCTGCTGCGCCGCCAGGTGGACGTATGCAAGTCGCGCCTGCGACACCTGGTGGAAAGCACCGACCGCAGGCGCATGGCCGAACCCGAGGTGTGCGATGCTCGCAAATGGTTGCAAGGCGTCGTGCAGCGCTGGCTGGTGCTGCGCCCCGACGTCAGCCACCGCCTGGAGATCGCCGAGCAGCGCGGCACGCCTTGGCTCAAGGTCGACACCACGCTGGATCAGGCCATCACCAATCTGCTCAACAACGCTGCCGATGCCAACCCCGACGACGTCAGCATTCGTCTGGACTGGAACGACGAAGAGTCGATCATCGACATTCGCGACCACGGCCCCGGCGTCAGCCTGGAGATCGCCGATCAGCTGGGCGAAACCTTCGTCTCGACCAAGAGCAAAGGGCTCGGTATCGGCCTGTTCCTGACCCACGCCACCATCAACCGCTTCGGCGGCGGTGTTAGCCTGTATAATCATCCTGACGGGGGGACGCTGACCGAAGTGATCCTGCCGCACAGCGAGCCCTGAGCGACGAGGACGCCATGCAAGACGCCGAAACACGCCTGCTGATCATCGATGACGACGAAATGTTCTGTCACGTGCTGTCACGCGCCCTGAGCAGGCGCGGATACGAGGTGCTGGTAGCCCACGACGCGGAGCAGGCGCTGAGCCTGGCCCGCCGCCACCGCCCCGAGCTGGCCACCCTGGACCTCAAGCTGGAACACAGCTCGGGCCTGAAGCTGCTGCCCGAGCTGCTCGATGCGGTACCCAACTGCCGCATCGTGGTGCTGACGGGCTACTCGAGCATCGCCACCGCCGTGGAAGCGATCAAGCTCGGCGCCGTCAACTACCTGTGCAAACCGGCCGATGCCGACGAGATCCTCGCTGCCCTCGACCAGCAGCAGGGCGATCCGGATGCCGAGGTGGCGGAATCGCCGCCCTCGATCAACCGCATCGCCTGGGAGCACATCCAGAAGGTGTTGCAGGAGCACGACGGCAACATCTCCGCCACCGCCCGTGCCCTGGGCATGCACCGCCGCACCCTGCAGCGCAAGCTGCAGAAACGCCCGGTGCGGCGGTAGTTCTAGTCCAGTAAGGCCCTGCCCCGGCTTAGCGCCACCCAGGCAAGCGGCGCCGGGGACAGGTCGTAGCGGAGGTTATTTGCCAGGGAAGGCAAATATAGCGCCCAGGGATGGGTTCACAGCGCCTCCGCGAGACCTGTCGCCGGAAAGGCCGCGAGCGTATGTCACTGGGCCGTCCAACCCAGATCTATATTCCAGCTCGAGCCCGTTACCGCGCCTGCCGCATCCGAGGCCAGGTAGGCCACCAGCGCCGACACTTCCTCGGGATCGATCAGGCGCTTCACCGCGGCATTCTTGAGCATGATCTGCTCGACCACGTCCTGCTCGTCCATATTGTGCAGCCGGGCCTGATCGGCGATCTGGTTCTCCACCAGCGGCGTCTTCACGTAGGCCGGACAGATGGCGTTGGCGGTGATGCCCTGGGGGCCACCCTCCAGCGCCGCCGTCTTGGTCAACCCGATCAAGCCGTGCTTGGCGCTGATGTAGGCCGACTTGCCCGGCGAGGCGACCTGGGCATGCACCGAGGCGATATTGACGATACGCCCCCAGCCGTTCTCGCGCATGGAAGGCCATGCGGCCTGGGTCAACAGGAAAGGCGCCGTCAGCATCAGATCGATGATCTGGCGCCATTTGGCCTCGGGAAAGTCCTCGATGGGCGAGACGTGCTGGATCCCGGCATTGTTGACCAGGATATCGATCTTGCCGAAGCGCTTGATCGCCTCCGCCACGGCCGCCTTGCACGCTTCACCGTCGCTGAGATCGGCCTGGAAGAACGCCGCCCCCACGGCATCGGCCTTGGCCCTGGCCTGATCATTGAAGTCGACGGCCAGCACCTGGTGACCGAGCTCGCGAAACTGATGTACCACGGCCTCGCCGATGCCGCTGGCGGTTCCCGTTACCAGGGCGACGCGTGGCACGGTAGCGGTTGCATTGCTCATGGGGTAAATCCTTCTACACGAGGATGGAAGACCTGAATCCCAGCATAAGCCGGGGCACACGGCCACGACCAGCCCACCGGAAGTCTTACGCTTCGCCCACGGGGGTCATGACCTTTTCCATCAACCGCTGGGCCAGACGGCTCCCCTCCTCGCGGGATTCCAGGTCGCTCAAGTCGTCGAGCAGCTCGCAGCGCCACAGCCAGAGATCCGTGCCCAATACTTCGGCAACGAAGGGGTAACGGCCAGAGGGCAGATCGAACGCCCGCCGCTCACCTTCCGCAGGCGCCCGAGCGCTGGCAAAGGCAGGAAACAGCACCAGCGACAGCGAGACGGGGCTGACCAGGGCCCCTACCAGATAGCCGCGCCCGACGGACGCCTCGCCGTGATCGGGGCTGGCCTGAAAGCACAGCGCATCGACATCCAGCAGCGGGTTGGCGGTCGGTGTCGCTTCAAGTGCGGCACCCTGTCGTCGCCGCCAGGCCTCGGCCATCTCGTTCAGGCGCCGGTACTGCTCGGGCGTCGGGGCCAGCATGGCATGCTCCTTTCCATGTAGGTGAATCTCAGGGAGGTGAATACGGGGCAGGTGCAGGCAGGCGCCCCGTTCGGCAGAACGCCTCATCGCTGCTATTCTGGCAGGTCCATGCGCGACGAGGAATGCCCATGCTCCCCCAGCAGCGTCTTGAACTGGCCATCGACATCGCCCGGGAAGCCGGCGAGAAGATCGTGGCGGCCAGACACGGCCAAGCCTTCAATCAGCAGCTCAAGAACGGTCAGGAGCTGGTCACCGACGTGGACGTGGCGGTGGATACGCTGATCAGCGAGCGCCTGGAAGCCAGCCTGCCCGGCGAACAGCGATTGAGCGAAGAGCTGGCGCCCGATCGCGAGGTGATGAGCACGGCCGAGTCGCTATGGGTCATCGATCCTATCGACGGTACCGTCAACTTCGCCCACGGCCTGCGCCACGTTGCCGTTTCCATCGCCTGGGTCAGCGAAGGCAAGACGCGCCTCGGGGTGGTACATGCTCCGTTTCTCGGTGAAACCTACACAGCCCTCTACGGCCAGGGCGTCTGGTGCAACGGCAAGCCGATCCACACCAGCCACAGGGCCAACCTGCAGCGCTGCCTGGTCGCAACCGGTTTCCCCTACCGGCGCGACAGCCGTCCGCCGCTGATCCGCCGCTTGATGGCCGTGCTCGAGCACTGTCAGGACGTGCGCCGCAACGGCTCCGCCGCCCTCGATCTATGCGATGTCGCCTGCGGCCGTCTCGATGCCTATTACGAGAGCGTTTCGCCCTGGGATTTCGCTGCCGGCGTGCTGATCGCCCGTGAAGCCGGGGCGCGTACCGGCCATCTCTACCCTTGCCCCAAGGGCATTCCGGAAGATCTCTACGGCGAGAACATTCTGGTCAGCGCGCCCGAGATTCACGCCGAGCTGGGGGATCTGCTGCGCGCCGCCGACGCCAACGAACTCCGCTATGACTGAGCGTGCCGTTGCGGGGCAATAGCACGCCCTAATCGTGTCGCTAGCAGTGCCCTATTGGCCCCGGCGGCCCTCATCCGTCACAATGTCGCCAGACAAAACATCTTCAGGAGACATCTTCTATGTTCGTGGTCATCTTCGGTCGTCCCGGCTGCCCCTTCTGCGTGCGCGCCCAGGACCTCGCCCAGCGCCTGGAAAGCGCCAACGTGATCGAAGGCCACCGCTACGTGGACATCTGGGCCGAAGGCATCAGCAAGGCCGACCTGGAGAAGACCATCGGCAAACCGGTGTCGACCGTGCCCCAGATCTTCATCGACCAGAACCATGTCGGCGGCTTCACCGAATTCGACCAGTACGTGCGCGACAATGCCCTGATGGCATGAGCCTGCCGAACGCTGGCGCCGGTGACGACACCGGCCCAGCGCCAGCGTTCAATTCCCGTTTAACGTTCCCCCCGCGTTGAAAGCCGTTCCTGGCCAGCCCCTATACTGAAGTCCAATACGAGGCGCATCCGGACAAAGGAACCGCACGATGCAACGGGAAGAATTCCTGCAGCAACTCTGGCTCGATTACATTCACCATCATCCCGATGTGGGAATGCTTCGCCTGTGGCCGACGGACGCACCGGTCGAATATTTGACCCTGCTCACGCTCAGCCAGCCTCCCTTCAGCACGCAGGACCTGCTGCCGACGCTGGGGCACCTCGGCTACCGTCCCGTGCACCGCTACGCCATGGCCGACCGTGGTTTGCTGGTGTGCCTGCTGGCACCACCGGAAGACGGCACCTGGCTGGTGCTGGCAGAACTCCAGCTCGGCACACTGTCGCGGGAACCGCGAGAAAAGCTGACCGAGCTGGTGAGTCAGACCCACCCCCAGGACACCCGCGGCAAGAACCTGCTGTGCCGCGGGCGTCCCTGGGCCATGCCCAACTGGAACGACTACCTCAAGCTCCAGGACGCCCACCCGCTGGCGGCCTGGATTGCCGTGATGGGGCCCAGTGTGCACCACGCCGGTTTCGACTGCGAACGACTGGGCAGCCGCTTCGAGCTACTCGACAATGCTCTTGCGGCTGCCGGACTCGAAGGCAGCGAAGAGCGCCAGCACGGCATCTTCCCGGTATCGCCACTGCTCGAGTACCGCTTCTATCCAACCTGCTCGCAGCGTCTGGCCTTCGCCGAAGGAGACGAGCACCGGATCTGCCTGGGCGGCCTGGCCCTGATGCAGAAGCGTTTGAGCGGCGACCACGAGCGTGCCGTGGAGCTTCTGCTGCCCCACCACACCCGCTGCGAGATCACCTGAGGGCTCTCTCGCGTTATCCACAGAAATTGTGGATAACGCTGTGCAAGACAGCGTGACAAGCGGCAACATTCCGCTAGCGACGCGCTTCGCCAAGGCTGGTCATAAATTCATCACCCCCCAGCAATGAAAAGGCCCGAGCCCTGAATGAGGGCGCGAGCCTGGTAGCGCAGCCGAACCGACCGGCATCGCCGATCGGTTCGAGCACATTGCTGGGCTGCTGGCGCGTCAGTCGAAGGTCATTTCCGGCACGTGATCGGGCACGATCAGCTTGCCGGCGGTCTTCTCGACGATCTCTTCCACGCTCACTCCCGGGGCGCGCTCCTTGAGCACGAAGGCGCCGTTCTCGATCTCCAGGTAAGCGAGATCGGTGAGCACGCGGTTGATGCAACCGGCGCCGGTCAGCGGCAGCGTGCACTTCTCGAGCAGTTTGGATTCACCGTGCTTGGAGGCGTGGGTCATGGTGCAGATGATGTTCTCGGCACCCGCCACCAGATCCATGGCGCCGCCCATGCCCTTGATCAGCTTGCCGGGTACCATCCACGAGGCGATGTTGCCCTCCTGATCCACCTCGAAGGCACCGAGCACGGTCAGGTCGACATGGCCACCACGGATCATGGCGAAGGATTCCGCGGAATTGAAGATGGCCGCACCGGGGCGGGCCGTGACGGTCTGCTTACCGGCATTGATCATGTCCGGATCGACCTCGTCCTCGGTGGGGAAACGCCCCATGCCGAGCAGGCCGTTTTCCGACTGCAGCATCACATCGATGCCATCCGGTACGTAATTGGCCACCAGGGTGGGAATACCGATACCCAGGTTGACGTAGAAACCGTCCTTGAGCTCTTGCGCCACGCGCTGTGCCATCTGTTCGCGAGTCAGTGCCATCTTGTTTGCCTCTTGTGTTCGGTGGAGAAGCGATACGTTCGATGCCGGTCATTACCGGCGGCTGCGGTGGCGGGCTCAGCCCTCGCGCACCGTGCGCTTCTCGATACGCTTCTCGAAAGTGCCCTGGATGATGCGGTCGACGTAGATACCCGGCGTATGGATCTGGTCGGGGCGCAGCTCACCCGGCTCGACGATCTCCTCGACCTCCACCACGGTGATCTTGCCGCAGGTAGCGGCCAGCGGGTTGAAGTTCTGCGCCGTGTCGCGATACACCACGTTGCCGTAGCGGTCGGCCTTCCAGCCCTTGACGATGGCGAAATCGGCGTGGAACGCCTCCTCGAGAATGTAGTGGCGACCGTTGAACTCGCGCACCTCCTTGCCCTCACCGATCGGCGTGCCGTAGCCGGTCGCTGTATAGAAGGCGGGAATACCGGCGCCTCCAGCGCGCATCTTCTCGGCCAGGGTGCCCTGGGGGGTCAGGATCACTTCGATCTCATCGTTGAGCATCTGCTGTTCGAACAGGGCATTCTCGCCCACGTAGGAGGCGTAGAAGCGCTTGATCTGCTTGTCTTCCAGCAGCAGGCCCAGGCCGAAGCCGTCAACGCCGCAGTTGTTGGAGATGACGGTCAGATCCTTGACGCCGCGACGCTTGACCTCGGCAATCAGGTTTTCCGGGATGCCGCACAGGCCGAAGCCGCCGGCAACCATGGTCATGCCGCTTTCGATGCCGTCCATCGCTTCTTCGTAGGAATACACGCGCTTGTCGAAACCTGACATCGCAAAGCCTCGTCTTGTTGTGAAGTGGTGAAATGAAAGTACCTGACCAGTGTTGACCCCGCCAATATATTTGTTAAGTTTGTTTTTTTTATCAATTGATATGGAAATCTTATAAAATAGGCGACACGCCATGACCATCAAGCAGCTGCGCGCCTTCCTGGCCGTGGCCCAGACGCTCAGTTTCACTCAGGCCTGCGAACGACTCCACCTGTCGCAGCCGGCACTGAGCCTGGCCATCAAGGGACTCGAGGAGACCCTGGGCGGCCCGCTGCTGATTCGCAGCACGCGCAGCGTAAGGCTGACCCCCGAAGGCGAGACCCTGCTGCCGCTGGCCAAGCGCCTGCTGGCCGACTGGGACAACGCCGAGGAGCTGCTGCGCCAGCGCTTCACGCTGCAACTGGGCCGGGTGGCACTGGCCGCCATGCCCTCCATCGCCTGCAACCGGCTACCACGTGCATTGCGCCGCTTTCGTCTGCGCTTTCCCCGGGTCAACGTGACCGTGCATGACGTGATCAACGAGCAGGTGATCGACATGGTGCGCCAACGCCAGGTCGAGCTCGGCATCGCCTTCGAGCCCGAGACCCGCGAAGGCATCGACTTCCTGCCGCTATTCGACGACACTTTCGTCGCCGTGCTGCCGCCCGACTCGCCCCTGGCAGAGGCCGAATCGGTCGACTGGCAGGCTCTACTGGCCCACGACTTCATCACGCTGCAGCGCCCCTCCATGGTACGCATCCTGCTGGAGCAGGCGCTGGCCAGGCAGCACACGGAGCTGCCGGTAGCATTCGAAAGCCATCAGCTGGCCACGGTGGGCCGCATGGTGGCCAGCGGACTCGGCGTCAGCGCCGTGCCCTCGCTGTGCCGCGAACAGATGCACGAACTCGGCGCGCGCTGCGTGCCGCTGTTCGAGCCGCAGATCCAGCGCACCGTGGGTATCGTGCTGGGCGCCGGGCAGGAACTCTCGATTGCCGCACGCTCGCTGCACGAAGTGCTGCAGACGACACTGTGCGAGTCGTCCCCCACATAACGTATGGCTGGGCAGCATCGGCACGATCCATTAGCATGTGCGCCTAACCGTCACACGCCCGAGCACCGCGTAAGGCAGCGATTCGCTCGCGCAGGCTTTGTACAGTGTTTCCAAGGTCAAGGAGTCAGGTATGGCGCCCCTCAAAGGGCCAATCAGCGTACTGCTGCTGGTGATCACCACCCTGTTCTGGTCGATTCCCCTGATTCTGTTGACCCTGCTCAAGCTGATCACGCCGACTCGCCCGCTGCGCCTGATCGTGCTGCGTGGCTTGAACGGCGTGGCGCTGAACTGGATCGGCTGCAACCTGTGGTGGATGCGCCACTGGCTGAAGCCGCAGCTCGATGCCACGCTTCCCGAGGGTCTGTCGCCGGAGCAGCGCTGGCTGGTGATCTCCAATCACCGTAGCTGGACCGACATCTTCATGCTGTTGATGGTGCTGCACCGGCGCATTCCGATGCCGCGTTTCTTCCTCAAGCAGCAGCTCATCTGGATTCCCATCGTCGGGCTCGCCTGGTGGGCGCTCGAATACCCTTTCATGCGCCGCTACACTCGCGAGCAGATCGCGCGCCGTCCCCAACTCGCCGACATCGATCGCAAGGCCACCGAGCTGATGTGCAAGCGGGCCCGCGAGATGCCGCTGGCGATCTTCAACTTCGTTGAAGGCACCCGATTTACCCCGGCCAAGCGCGACGCGCAGAATAGTCCCTTCCGCCACCTGCTTCGGCCCAAGGCCGGCGGTATCGCCCAGGTGCTGAGTCACCTTGGCGAACAGCTCGACGGTATCCTCGACGTCACGCTGCACTACGAGAACCCCCAGCCGACCTTCTGGGGTTTCCTGTGCGGCCGCGAGGGCCGGATCACGCTCGATGCCCGACGTCTCGACGTACCCGAATGGATGCTCGACAGCCGTTACCATGACGACCCGCACTACAAGGAACGCTTCCATACATGGCTGAATGCCCTGTGGCAGGAAAAAGACCAGGCGCTCGACTCGCGCTGACACTGCTTTGCACTCTGTCATTGCTGCTGGCCGGCTGCGCCTCGCCCAGCGGCAGCGTTCAGCGCGGCAGCGACCCCCAACGCAGCGACTCTCCAGGCATCTCTGGCGGTTGGGTCGTGGTTCAGCGCGGCGATACTCTGGGCACCATTGCGGCACGCGCCGACGTGCCCCTGGCCCGCCTGCAACGCTTCAATCCCGACGTCAATCCCAACCGCCTGGCGGTCGGACAGCGCTTGCTGATCCCCACCCAGCAGGAGCGCGCGCCCTCTGGGGGCCCCTACCGTTACCAGATTCGTCCCGGCGACACCTATTCGGCCGTGGCCCGGCGCTTTGGCACCACACCCGCGCGTATTCAGTCCGCCAATCCCGGAGTGGAACCCACAAGGCTGCGGGTAGGCCAGGTCATTCAGGTACCGCTGCGCGGCGGCGCCGCGGCTACGGCGAGCTCGTCGGGTGCGGCGGCCAGCCGTCCGAGCAGTACCAGCGCCCCGGCGCCGACTTCCACACCGCCACCACCCGCTACCGGCAATATTCCCTCTTCGGCGCGCAACTGGCCCTGGCCGCTGGAGGACTATCGCATCGTGCGGGCCTACGGCGCCGACAATCACGGCACCCTGCAGCCGATGCTATTGGCCACCAACCGCGGCGCGCAGGCCAAGGCGGTGGCGGACGGCGACGTACGCTTCGCCGGCAGCATGCGCCAGCTCGGCCGCGTGGTGATCGTGCACCACGCCGATAACCTGCAGAGCGTCTATGCCCTGTGCGACAGCGTGCTGGTGACGGACGGTGCTCGCGTCACGCGGGGCACGCCGCTATGCGATGTCGGCTTCAGCAATGCCACGGAGCGTTTCGACCTGCTGTTCGACATGCGCCTCGGCGGCAAGCCCATCGACCCCCGGCGGGTACTGCGCTAGGAGAGATGACGATGGCGGAATGGCAACGGCTCACGGCATCCCCTGTCCTGTACCGTTGCCAGGGTGTGCTCGGCGAATCCGAGGCCGACCGGGCCCTCGCCATCCTGGACGCCGAGCTGGCCTGGCAGCGCCCTGTCCTGAAGCTGTACGGTCGCGAGCACCCGATACCGCGCAGTCAGGTATGGATGGGCGATAGCGAAGCTCGCTACCGCTATTCCGGGCGGGATTTCCAGCCCGAGCCCTGGCACCCCACGGTAGCGGCACTACGCGACAGGGTCGCCACTCTGCTGGAGGAACCGGGATTGAGGGTACGCTTCAACAGCGTACTGTTGAACCGCTATGTGGCTGGCAATGAGCGCATGGGCTGGCACAGCGACGACGAGCCGGAGCTGGGACGCGCCCCCATCATCGCCGCCCTCTCGCTGGGCGCCGAGAGGCCGCTGCGCTTTCGCTGGAAGCACGGTGAAGGCAAACCCTTCAATGCCTGGCTGCCCCACGACAGCCTGCTGGTCATGGGCCCCGGCTGTCAGGCACAGCTGCAGCATGCGCTGCTGCCCCGGCGCATTCCCGGCCTGCGCATCAGCCTGACCTTCCGCCAGATCCTGGTGCCGGCCGGAGATTCTTCAGCCGACGATCAGCGCGCCTGACGGTAAAGCCCCCACAGCGTGGCGATCAACAGCGCGTAGATCAGGCTGCCGGCGGGATACGCCAGAAAGCAGTAGGTCAAGCCGAAGTCGATGAACGCCACCGGCACCAGCGTGCCTGCCACAGCCAGGGCGCGCTGCTCCCCCGAACCGGCCCCCACCCCACGGGCGAACAGCCACAAAGGAGTGAAGTAGAGGCCCAGCAGAGCAACGAGCCCGAGCACGCCGCGCTTGACCCAGGCATCCAGCACCTCATTGTGGGCATGCCAGTGGCGCGCCAGCGAGGGATGCTGTACGCCTTCGGCCCCCCGCTCCCGCATGGCGGCCTGGTAGCCGCTGGAACCCCAGCCCAGCAGCGGCCGTTCGAGAATAAGCTGCGACGATCCCCGCCACATTTCCAGCCGGGCGCTGACCGAGTTCATGTCATCATCACCCGCCACATAGTGGCGCAGGCTGGTGACGGCATTGTCGACACGTGAGGCGACTCCGGTCTGCGGCATCACGTAGAGGCTGCCCAGCAGGGTCACCAGGGCCGCCATCAGGATCATACGCCAGCTCAACGGGAGACGCCGGCCATGCCCGCGATAGAGCACCCAGATGGCCAACGGTAGACCGATCCAGCCGCCACGAGAACCGGACAGCGCCGAGGTGATCAAGCCCGACAGGCCGCCGGCGATCAACAGCAGCGACCAGGGCCAACGTTCGCGACGGGCAAACGACCAGCTCAGCCCCGCCAGACACAGCAGCCCCATCAACAGGCCCAGGTTACCGAACAGAATGGCATGCAACGGTTCATGCCCGTCGGCCCGGGAGGTGCGCTCGATGATGCGCTGCCACACCGCCCAGCTCCCGGCCGCCAGGCTGCCCAGCGCCAGACCGCCCCACAGCCAGGTGGCTGCCACCCGTACCCGGGAGAAGGCCACCAGCACGATCAGGCCAAGCGCAAAGGGCCAGGCGTCGGCCAGCCCCTCGGCACCCTCACCGTGTACCAGCAGCATGCCGATCCAGACGAGACCCTGGGCGCTCAGGGCCGAGACCAGTAGCAGGTCCTCGCGTTGCGGGAAGGCTTCGACCTGCCTCTCGGCGGTGAGCCAGGCCGCTGTCAGCAACAGCAACGGCACCCCGACCAAGGTCACCCAGGGCAGCACCAGCAGCCCGGCCCCCAGCAGCAGCATGGCCGCGGCCCCGAGCCAGGCCTGGCATTGCATTTTCGCCTGTCCCGGCAAGCCACCGGACAGCGGTCGATAGGAATCGTTTTCGATCATGGCAAAAGCTCGTCCGTGGATGCACTGCCGTTAGCGACGCCGGGATTGAGCCCTCCTGGCTCTCCCGGCGCCACTCAATACGTCATCTCATAGAATACGTCACCTCACAGAATAGAGAGTGGCGCACCCCATGGCGTCGTTTATTCCACAGTAACGGATTTTGCCAGGTTGCGCGGCTGGTCCACGTCGGTGCCACGCGCCACCGCCACATGGTAGGCGAGCAACTGCAGCGGCACGGTGTAGGCAATGGGTGCCAGGAAGCGACAGCAGCCGGGGACCTTTACCACCGTCATGCCATCGCCCTGCTCCAGCCCGCTTTCCGGGTCGGCAAACACCAGCAGTTGGCCACCGCGGGCGCGCACCTCCTGCAGATTGGACTTGAGCTTCTCGAGCAGTTCGTCCTTGGGCGCCAACGCTACCACCGGCATGCTGGCATCGATCAACGCCAGCGGACCGTGCTTCAGCTCACCCGCCGCATAGGCCTCGGCGTGAATGTAGGAGATCTCCTTTAGCTTCAGCGCTCCCTCCATGGCGATGGGCATCTGCGCGCCCCGCCCCAAGAATAGAGTATGGCGGTAATCGCAGAAGTGCTTGGCCAGGTTGGCGATCTCGTCCTCGAGCTTGAGCGTATCGCCGAGCAGCGTCGGCAGATAGCGCAGGTGATGAACGATTCTCGCGGTCAGTTCCTCATCACCGCCGCGCAACTGGCGCAAGCCCAGCGCCACCAGCATCAACGCGGTCAGCTGGGTGGTGAAGGCCTTGGTCGATGCCACCCCGATCTCGGGTCCGGCATGGGTCATCAGGCTGAGGTCGGACTCGCGCACCAGCGAGCTGCCCGGCACGTTGCAGATCGACAGTGCCCCGATGTAGCGATCCGGGCGCTGCTTGCGCGCATGGCGCAGCGCAGCCAGGGTATCGGCGGTCTCTCCCGACTGGGAGAGCGTCAGCAGCAATGTCCCGGGGGGAGTCGCCACGTCGCGATAGCGATATTCCGAGGCTATCTCCACCTGACAGGGAACCCCGGCCAGGGATTCGATCCAGTAGCGCGCCACCATGGCGGCGTGATAGCTGGTGCCACAGGCCAGCAGATGGATCTGACGGGCTTCGCTCAGCAGCGTTCGCGCGCGTGGCCCGAAGGCTTCGACCAGCACCCGGTCGCTACCCAGCCGCCCTTCCAGCGCGTTGGCCACGGCAACCGGCTGCTCGTGAATCTCCTTGAGCATGTAGTGCTCGAACTCGCCCTTGCCTGCCACCATGTCATCGTGTTCGTAGCGCAGCACTTCCCGCACCACGGGCTGACGCCGGCCCGCCGCGTCTAGCTCGTGCACGACACAGCCTTCACGGGTGGCCTCCACCAGGTCGCCATCCTCCAGGTAGATGAAGCGATCGGTCACCTTGAGCAGGGCCAGAGGATCGGAGCCCAGGTAGCACCCCTGTTCGGCAACACCGACGACCAGGGGGCTACCATGCCGCGCACCGACGACACGATCGGGCCTGTCGGCATCGATCACGCCCAGCGCGTAAGCACCTTCGAGGCGCGCCACCACGGCGTCGACCGCAGACAGCAGCTCACCCCGGGTCTTCAGCTCGCGCTCGACCAGGTGTGCCACCACCTCGGTATCGGTGGCGGAAGTGAAGACGTAGCCATCGGCCAACAGTTCGGCCTTCAGCGCCTGATGATTCTCGATGATGCCGTTGTGAACCACCGCGACACGCCCCGACACGTGAGGGTGCGCATTGTCCTGGCTCGGCTCGCCATGAGTCGCCCAGCGGGTGTGGGCCACGCCGGCCATGCCGGTCAACGGTGCGGCAGTGAGCAGCCGCTCCAGGGCCGCCACCTTGCCCACCTCACGGGCTCGGCCCAGCTTTCCGGGCGCTTCCACCAGGGCAACGCCCGCCGAATCGTAACCTCGGTACTCGAGGCGCTTGAGTCCTTCCATAAGAATGGGCAGGACGTTGTCCGAACCCACGGCAGCTACGATGCCACACATGTTCTCTTCTCCATGAAGACGCCACGACCAGGGTCGCGGGCACTGACCAGGGCTAATGACTTAGCGCTACGATGAGGGCCAGCCGTCGGACGTCCCGGTCCGACGGGCTCAGGCAAAACCTGTTACTTGTGGCGCTCGAGCACCGGGCGCAGCGGTGTCACCGCCGCACTCGAGACCGGCGCCAGCGCCTCGCGGCGCCGCTTCTCCAGCCATACCAGATCGACGATGCCGCCCTCCGGCCGGTAAGCCGTAGGCGCTTCGAGCAGCAGGCGACGAATGCCGTCGTGGTGGAAGTTGCGGCATGCTTCGAACAGCCGGTCGAGGAAGTTCTCGAGCCGCGGCCACTCCCAGAACACCTCCTGAGCGGTCATGATGCGCGGATGCGAGGTGGCGGCGACGTCGTCGCCCACCAGCAGCTCCTCATAGAGCTTCTCCCCCGGGCGCAGCCCGCTGTAGGCGATGGCGATGTCGCCATCGGGAGTGCGTTCGTCACGCACCTTGAGCCCCGACAGGCGGACCATCTGCCGCGCCAGGTCGGCGATGCGCACCGGCTCGCCCATGTCGAGCACGAACACATCGCCGCCACGGGCCATGGCCCCGGCCTGGATGACCAGCTGAGCCGCCTCGGGAATGGTCATGAAGAAGCGCGTGATGTCCGGGTGAGTCACGGTGATCGGTCCGCCGGCCTGAATCTGCTGGCGGAACAGCGGCACTACCGAGCCGCTGGAACCCAGCACGTTGCCGAAACGCACCATGCAGAATCGGGTGGCCTCCTGCTGCCGGGCGAAGGCCTGGCAGACCAGCTCGGCCAGACGCTTGGTGGTACCCATCACATTGGTCGGCCGAACCGCCTTGTCGGTGGAGACCAGCACGAAGGTCTCGACCCCGGCATCGATTGCCGAACGCGCCGCCGACAGCGTGCCGAAAACGTTGTTCTGCACTCCCTCGACCACGTTGTGCTCCACCATCGGTACGTGCTTGTAGGCCGCGGCGTGATAGACCGTCTGCACTTCGTAGGCCTTCATCACGGTGGTCAGACGCTGTCGATGCTGCACCGATCCCATCAGCGCCTCGACGCGCACCTCCAGCCCCTCCTCGGCGGCAATACCCAGCAGATCCTGCTCGATGCGATAGAGCGCGAATTCGGAGATGTCGAGCAGCAGCAGGCGCCCGGGGGCGTGACGTAAAATCTGACGACATAGCTCGGAGCCGATGGAACCGCCCGCACCGGTCACCAGCACGACCTTGCCGCGGATGTTGGCATCCATCAGGGTGGGATTGGGCGGCACCGGATCACGTCCCAGCAGATCCTCCACCGCCACGTCGCGCACCTCGCTGATGCGGGCACGCCCGGTCACCATGTCGACTACGCCGGGAATCGTCTGCACCGGGAAGCCCTGCGGCTCCAGCTCGGCCAGGATTTCACGACGCCGCGCCCGGCTGGCGCTGGGCACGGCCAGCAGCACGCGCTCGGCGCCGTAAGTATCGGCCAGATAGCCGAGCTGGCGCGGCGGATAGACCTTGAGGCCTTCGATGTAGGTGTTCTGCAGGCCCACCGCATCGTCGACGAAGGCGATCGGCAGGTACTCCTGACCGTGGTTGAGCGACACCGCCAGTTGACGCCCGGCCGAGCCGGCGCCATAGATCACCACCCGCGGCTTGTGGCGAATCTGACTACGCAGATACATGGCGCGCAGGCCGAAGCGCACCCCACCGATGGTCAACAGCGCCAGCATGGCGTAGATGAACGGCACGCTACGCGGAATGCCCAGGGTAAACAGGTAGCTCGCCAGCGGCAGCGACAGCGCCGAGACCACCACGCCGACCACCACGGCACGAATTGCCTTGGGGCCGAGATAGCGAATCACCGCACGATAGAAGCCCAGCCTGACGTAGATCGCCAGGCTCAGCGGAATCAGTACCAGCAGCGCCAACCAGGTACTCGCTTCGGAGAGAGGCGTCCAGCTCTCCAGGCGCAGCAGCATGGCCAACAGAAAGCTCGCCGCGATCAGCACGCAGTCCACCACCAACTGGATGGTGCGCTTCTGACGCCGCGGCAGGCGGAACAGGGATTGCAGTAGGTTTCGCATGACGTCTCTCCATGACCGCGGGCATGACACACCCGCGTGATTCCGATGCCTCAGGCAGCTGCCCTGGCCATCACCTCTTCCAGCACCGCACAGGTTCGCGCGATCTCCGCCTCCGTCAGGGTCGGGTGACAGAGGAACATCAGGCTGGTCTCACCCAGTTCACGCGCGACGGCAAGCGGTCGCTCGGGTCGCCAGCCGGTACCATCGAACGCCTTCTCCCGATACACCTCAGAGCAGGAGCCGGAAAAGCACGGCACACCGGCGGCATTGATCTCCGCCATGATGCAGTCGCGGTCCCAGCCCGGCGCCAGCCGCCGTGGCTCGACGAAGACGTAGCACTTGTAGGCCGCATGCTCGCAATGGGCGGGAATCTCGGGCACACGCAGCGCCTTGCAATTGGCCGCGGCCTGCCAGATACGACCGGCGTTGGCCTGTCGTGAGGCCTTCCAGCGGGGCATGCGGCTGAGCTGGAGGCGGCCGATGGCGGCCTGCATCTCGGTCAGCCGCCAGTTGGTGCCGAAGCTCTCGTGCAGCCAACGGAAACCGGGGGGATGCTCACGCTCGTAGACCGCTTCCCAGCTCTTGCCGTGATCCTTGAAGGCCCACATGCGCCGCCACAGTTCGGCGTCGCTGGTTGTGACCATGCCGCCTTCGCCGCCGGTGCTCATGATCTTGTCCTGACAGAACGACCAGCAGCCTACGTGGCCGATGCTGCCTACGCTGCGCCCGCGGTAGCGCGCACCGTGGGCCTGGGCGCAATCCTCGATGACATAGAGACCATGCTCCTCTGCCAGCGCCATCAATTCGTCCATTTCGCAGGGCCAACCGGCCAGATGCACGGCAATGATGGCGCGGGTACGCGGCGTGATCTTCTCGGCCACGCTGGCGGCGGTAACGTTCTGCGAATTGCGATCGACATCGGCGAACACCGGTCTGGCCCCGGCCATGACGATGCTCGACACCGACGCCAGGAAGGTACGCGAGGTGACGATCACCTCGTCGTCAGGGTTTTCTCCGATACCAAGTCCGTGCAGGGCGAGATCGAGCGCCACGGTACCGTTGGCCACGGCGATGGCGTATTCGCTGTCGGCAAAGCGCCGAAACTCGCGCTCGAAGTCACGACATTCGTTGCCGGTCCAGTAGTTGACCCGGTTGGAGAGCAGTACGCGGGCCACCGCATCGGCCTCTTCCTGGGAGAAGGCCGGCCAGGGGGAAAAAGGTCCATTGAGCATTATGATCTTCCTTGAGACGAAGGCAGATTCAGGCGAAGCACGTTCGAGGTGTCGGAGAGAGGATCGGCGTTGGGGTCGTCGCTAGCGCCGGCATCGCCCGAGGATGACGACAGCGGACGCGCCGGCACCCCGCCGACCACCTGACGGTCGCCGACATTGGCGACCACTGCCGCCCCGGCGCCTACCATCACGCCCTCGCCAATGGTCATGCCCTGGCGCACCGCGGCCCCGGCACCGATCCAACTGGTGCGGCCGATCTCGACGTCGCCGGCCACGTTGGCGCCCGGAGCGACATGCACACAGGCTGCCAGCCGACAGTCATGACCCACGCTGGCACAGGTGTTGACGATGCAACCCTCGCCAAGCGAGGCAAAGGCGTTGACGACGGCCCCAGCCACCACCACGCAGCCGGGCCCCAGCTTGGCCAGAGGGCTGACCGTGGCGCGCGGATGCACCAGCGAGACCACCCGGGCGCCATGGGCCAGCAGCGCCTCGAGCTTGGCCTCACGAATGCCGTTATGGCCGATGGCCACGATTACGCCATCGAAACCGGGCAGATCGTGCAGCAGCATGGGCAGAGTGCCACGCACCTCCCAGTGCTCGTGCCGAGTCTTGCGCGGCCAGGCGTCGTCATAGAAGGTCAGATCCTGCCAGCCGCTCTGGATGGCAATGTCGGCTACGACCTTGCCATGTCCGCTGGCGCCGAGGATGGCCAGACGACGGCGATTACTCATGATGGCTGCCTCCGCGAAATCTCGGCATGGCGACATCGCCGTCGTGGGCGATGCCCTCACGTACCACCACCTTCTTCACGGTCAGCAGCAGAATGCGCAGGTCGAGCCACAGCGAGCGGTTGTCCACGTACCACACGTCGAGTTCGAACTTCTGCTCCCAGCTGAGCGCATTGCGGCCGTTGACCTGGGCCCAGCCGGTCACCCCCGGACGCACCTCATGACGACGAGCCTGGCGAGGCGTATAGAGCGGCAGATACTCCATCAGCAGCGGGCGCGGACCGACCAGGCTCATGTCGCCCTTGAGCACATTCCACAGCTCCGGCAGCTCGTCGAGGCTGGTGGCGCGAAGCACGCTGCCCAGCCGTGTCATGCGCTGGGCGTTGGGCAGCGGTTGTCCGTTGTCGTCCACGGCGTCGAGCATGGTGCGGAACTTGACCATCTCGAAGGGACGTCCGTGGAGCCCCGGCCGGGTCTGTCGGAACAGCACCGGTGCACCGAGCTTGAGCCGCACCAGCACTGCCACCACCAGCATGACCGGTGAGAGCAGGACCAGAGCCAGCAGTGAAACCACGATATCGAAGAGTCGCTTCATCGTTTTTCATCCATGACGTCGTTCATGATGTCGGCCAGGCGCTCGGCCAGGATCCGGTAGTCGTAGACGGCTTCCATGTGCGCCCGCCCCGCCCGCCCCATGCGAGCCCTCTCCTCGGCCGGCAGCGCCGCCAGGCGCTTGATCGCCTCGGCCAGCACCAGCGGGTCCTCCGGCGGCACCGTGATACCCGCGCCGGCCTCGGCCACCGGGTCGTTGATCGCCGCTGAGGCGATGATCACCGGGCGCGACGCGGCCATGTAATCGAACAGCTTGTTCATGCTGATACCGAAGCGATACAGCCTGGGCAGGTCGCGCACGGTGATCACGAAGGCATCGGCCTCGCTGGCCAGAGCCGGAATCTCGCGCTTGGAAACCGGCGGCTCGAAGCTCACCCAGCGCCCGTCGAGCCCGAGCGAGCCGGCCTGTCGTATCAGCGCCTGCTTGGCCGGACCCTCGCCGATCAGGCGCAGACGGACCGGCACGGCGTCGCCGCTCGCGTCTCGTTTGACGATCTCCATTGCCTCGAGCAGGTGCGAGAGTCCGTTGGCCTCGCCATGGCTGCCGAAATACATCAGCGTCAGCGGCACCTCGCGTGGTCGCGGAGCCGGCGGGCCGGGGTCGGGAAAGTCGGCCAGGTCGACCCCGTTGGAGAGCCACTCCACGCGCTCCTTGGGCACGCCCAGTGGAGCGATGTAGTCCACCGCCCGCGGCAACAGAGTCAGCACGCGCCGGGCACGACGATAGAGAAAGGTTTCCAGCGCGCGCAGTGCCCGGGTCATCGGAGCCCCTTCGCGCAGGCGCCCCATGTCGATCAGCGTCTGCGGCCACAGGTCGCGCACCTCGAACACGAACGGCACCCGGTGGCGACGGGCCAGCCACCAGCCCGCCAGGGCGGCGAAAGGGTGCACACTGGAGCCGATGATCAGGTCGGGCCGTTCCAGCTCTGCCAGGCGCGAAGGCCTGACCGCCTGCCAGGCGTACTCCAGCATGTTCTTCATGCGTCCACCGCCGTTGCCGTGGTAGCTGGAGGTGCGTAGCCACAGAAAGCGAACATCACCGCAGGTTTCCACCCGCCAGCGCTCATCCACCTGGAGGCGCTGCTCGCCGCTGGGGTGATCGACGCTCGAAGCGATCAGCGTGGCATGCCAGCCCTGGGCGGGTAGATGACGGGCCAGCTGGTAGTGACGGGCGCCACCGGCCGCACCGGGATGTTTGGCATAGTGATTCAGGATCCAGACGTGTTTCATGCCATCCTCAGTTAGCGGGAAAGAGATCAGCGGGAAAGGGTGCGGTAGGTGTCCAGCAGCTTGCGTTCCTCCTGCTGCCAGTTGTAACGCTCGACGACGGCCCGCTGGCCGTTGCGCCCCATCTCCCGGGCGCGCTCGGGATGGGTCACGATGAAGTCGATGGCCTCGGCGATCGCCTCAGGGTCGAGAGGATCGACGCAGATGCCGCAGTCACTGCCCTCGACGATCTCCCGCCACAGGGGGAAATCTGAAGCGATCACCGGCAGACCGGCGCTCATGTACTCGAACATCTTCACCGGCAAGGCATCGAGGTAGTTGATGATCGGATGCAGGGTCACCAGCCCGGCGATGGAGCCGGCCATGACCCGGCGCACCCCGGCGCGGTCGAGATAGCCGTGGGCCTCCACCCGCGCCCAGCCGGCATAGGTCATCACTTCCTGCTCGAGCGAGAGCTGCTTGAAATCGCCTGCGAGCTGCAGGCGGCACTCCTGCCCGACCTTCTCCATGGCACGCACGAGTTCGCGTATGCCACGCACCTCGGCAATACCGCCGACGTAACAGACGGCCGGCGCCTCACCGACGCTGACGGTCAGGCGGGCATCGGGCGCCCCGTCGAGCTCCCCCTGCATGGGAAAATTGTTGACGTCGACGACCTGGGGATGGAATTCCTCGAAGCGGTCGCGAATGTAGGGGGTCGCCGCCACCACCGCGTCGAAGTGCCGGCACACCCGCCGCTGGTAGGTCTCGACACCGCGGGACAGCACGCGCCGTGTGAACTTGTTCAGGTAGTGCTTGGCCAGCATCTGACGCGGCAAGTCTTCGTGGGCGTCGTAGACCACGCACTTGCCCTGCCGCTTGAGACGACGCCCCACCGGCATCAGCTCGGGATCGTGCAGATGATAGATATCGGCATCCAGTTGCCTGGCCTGCTCATGCACCCGCTGCGTGGTCTTCACCACACGATTGAGGCGTCCCGACAGCTTGCCCACGTCGACGATGGAGACGCCATCACGCTCTTCGTCTCCCTCACCGTCGGCCACCACCAGCGTCACCGAATAACCGGCTGCGGCCAACGAGCGGCACTGCTTGTGAAAGATGCGGGTATCAAAGCGCGGATGGGCGGAGGTCAGATGTACCACTTTCATTGTCGTTGCATCCTTGTGAATCCCTGGCAGCGTCATGCTGCCCCGGTGCGCCACGGCGAGTGCCGGCTGGCCCGGCCTGCTGCGTGGCATCACTGCTCTGCCTCAGACGCGCAGCAACCAGGGCATTGGCGAAAGCGCCCCAGCCCAGCGCGGGCAATGGCCAGAACACCGGCTTGGCCAGCACGATCAGCAGCAGGCAGACGAAGTTGATGGAAAAGGCGAACACCCAGCGGGCATCCCGCGCGCCGACGATAATCAGGCGATAGGTCGAGCCGACGAAGGCGCTGACGGTGAGGCCGAGGTAGAGCACGAAGCCCAGCAGGCCGTAGTTGACCCAGGCCGAAAGCATGCTGTGGGCATAGCCGCCGGTGATTTCGGCCGAACTGATGTGACCGCCGAAACGTCCCAGCAGTGGATTGGCCATGATCTGCTCGGTGGCGCGCAGCCCGAGGTTCTGGCGCGCCAGCCAGGAGCTGGTGCCCGTCAGGTCGAGCACCTGCAGCTGACGGCTGCCCGCCAGCGCCTCGAACTGGCTGACCACCAGGGCAATCATGGCGGCGATGACCGCCAGCAGGGTCAACATGTACTTGACGCTCATGCCCGCCCACAGCAGCAGCAGTACCAGCGTCAGCGCGAGGAAGGCATACAGCTCCGAGCGCGCGCCCAGCACGAACATGACGAAGGCCCCAAGCACGATCAGTCCGGCCCGTACCACGGCGCGCTCGCTGATCGCGATCAGGAAGACCAGCAGTACCAGGGCGCTGCGCGCGTAGCCCTGATATGTGGAGACGTTCTCGCCGCCCTCCTCGACCATGCGCCGGGCAAAGAACATCCACTGGCCGGTGGTCGCCACATGGAACAGCAGATAACCGGCGATCAGTACGAAGGCGAGCCAGAACGCGCGTGCCAGTCGGGGAGAGTCCAGCGGCACGCGGTATCCCAGGATGAACAGCACCAGCCACAGCACCAGGGTCTCGATGGTCTGGATCAGCGCCGCACGCATGATGCTGCCCCCCACCAGGCCATAGTTGGCCAGCGCCCACAGCAGTACATAGGCGAAGAACGCGAAGGTCAGCAGCGCAAAGCCGCGGGTCGTACTCAGCAGCACGTGAAGCTGGGAGGACAGCAACGCGCAGTAGATGACGAACAGCATCACCGACACCACGCCGAAAAGGCCGCCGAGCAGTGCCGGGATCATCCCCATCGCCACCAGGGTGTGATAGAGGATGAACCCAGGGAAGAGCACGAAGAAACCCAGCGCCGACACACGCTTCGTCAGGGCATCACCGGAAAGAATCATGAGCGTTACCCCGGGAACTCAAGCTTCCAGCACGCGCTGGTAGAGTGCCCGCTGGGCCGACGTGGTCAGCTCCGAGTTGTGCCACAGCAGGGTGAAAGTACCCCCTACCGCGCGGCAGCGGGCCTTGAGCTTGCTGAAGCACTCGAAGGCCTCCTCGCCCACGCCGAGCCCAAGATAGAGCGGTGAAATGACCGAAGCCTCCATGGCGATCAGCGGGCGGATACGCAGCGCCAGCGGCTCGCCCTTGACCGGATCGAAAGCCGGGTAGTCGAAGCAGGTGCCACAGCGGAAACCGGGGGCTTCGGCATAGCCCAGCGTGGTGTCGTAATCGAGTTCCGCCTGCACGTAACCCTGCAGCGTCAGCGGCATCTGCCAGCGCAAGTAGTGCATGCGGCCGCCCCACTGCTCCTGCTCGATTCCCTCTTCGGCACATACCCGGCGCAGTCGCTCGGCTTCGTTGGCCAACTCCTTGGGATTGCGGAAGGTGTGATAGCTGGGATGCAGGCCGATCTCGTGACCGCGCTCGTGTATCTGTCGCATCAAGTGACGCATGGCCGGATGCTCCGGCTCGTAGTCGGCATCCTTGCGTGGATCGGTACGCCCGCAGATGAAATAGAAGGCACTGGTCAGACCGTGACGCTCGGAGACGTCCATCAGCCAGTCGAAGGTATTGAGCGGATCCAGCGGGTGCAGTCGACGCCGGGTGCGCAGACGCACCCACGGCGCCACCAGCAGCGCCTGAGGCCGACGGTTGCGCAGCACATCGCCGGCGATCACCCGAGCCAGACGTACGTCATGGGCGAATCCATAGCGACTGGGGCGATCGACATCATGGGTCGGGCGCTGAGTGAAACGGTGCTGGCGCAGCACCGCCCGGGGCCACTGGCAGCGAATCAACTGGCCCAGTACGGCCAGCCATTCGTCTACCACGGGCCGCTCGATGTAACCGTGGCGGCCGGCATGGGAGGCGCTGGCAGGGAAGCGGCAGTGACGATCGAGCACCTGGGCATCGACCTCCTCCTGGCGCGACAGCATCCAGAAGGTCAGGCCGAGAATGTCGTAGTGGACCGATAGACCACCTGACACCGGCTCCACCAGAGGTCGCGGCAGGCTGGCCGCACCCGGTGCCGGCAGCGGCATGTCCAACGGTGCACTGAAACCTTCGCTCACCGCATCCCACTGGGTATGGGGCAGCTCCACACCGCTCAGATAGAAGCCCGGCTGCAAGCGGTCGAACAGGATGTGGCCGGGCTCACCGGCGTAGCGCAGGAGAAGTCGCTCGGGGCCATCGCGCTCCAGACGCAGCGGCAGTCCGAAACGCTCATGCAGAATCTGCTCCAGCCAGGCCAGTACCGGTTCACCGGCCGTGGCGGCAGCAGACGAATCTTGCGGCAGACGCGCGGCTTCCAGCGCTGCCCCCTGCCGTGCCCGGGGATTCCGGTCGTAGAGTGCGGTCATCTCGTTCACTTGGATTCCCTCTTCATCATTGTGCGGGCCGTGACGTACGCCTCACGGGCCAACTGACGGATCCCTCGTCGACTGATCGAGTAGTGGCACACCAGTCGTCCACCCCAGGCCTCCTTCATCTCCGCCACCGGCGCAATGTTGGCGCCGATGAAATCGAAGACGCTGCACCCCTGGCGTTCGAAGAAATCCAGCGCCTCCTCAGCCACCAGGTTGTTCACGCCATCCTTCATTGCCTCGGTCTTCATGCCGGCCGACCAGGCCAGGGCATGGCCGCCGGGTTGGTACAGGCAGACCCGGGTACCCATCGCCTCGCCTTCGGCATTGCGCGCCAGAAAGCAGACGAAGTGCTCGGGCCCCATCAGCTCGGCCAGGCTCGTCAGCTCGGCAACGTCGAGGCGATAGTCGAAGCCCTTGCGTGCCTCCGGCCCGGCCAGGCATGCGGCTACGGCGGCATAGTCTTCGGTCACCTCGCAGCGATAGCCGAGCCGGCGACACTTGCGCGCCTTCTTGCGGGCGCTGGGATCGATGGCCTCCTCCCGGGAGGCGATGTCGAGGTGGTAGGTGTACCGCGGCCGCGCCGCCATGTTGGCCCACTCGAACGGGCGCACGTCGTCAGCCACCGAGGAGAGCGACAGACTGCCGCCGAATTCGCACTGCTGCAGATGTTCCGCCAGCCGGGTCAACGCCAACCGCTTGCGTCGGTTGCGCGAGGCAGGTCGCTCGCTGGCGCAGTGGAACTCGATCGGCAGATGCGGGTTGCGCGGCGGCGTCACCAGGCGTCCCTGCCGATTGCGATAGAGCACCGTCTCGAGGCGCCAGGCGTCGCCCTTGTCGGGCGTGAGCACCAAGGACTCGGCGCTAAGCTCCCAGCGCTGTTCGTTGAAGCGGATCCACCCGGGGTGAAACAAAGGATCGTTGCTCATGTACGGCTTTCCTTTTCGTACGCAGCCTAAGGCCCTGGCTCGAGCGATGCGTCAGGTGCCGCGGCTTCGCGATAGTCGTCGTCGAAGTCGCAGACCAGGTAGAAGCGCTGCTCGCCCGTTGCCGCATCGTGATAACGCTCGACGATGCGAAAACCGAGACGCAGGCTTGGCTTGAGTGACGCGATGTTGTCGGCAGTGATACGCGCGGAGTAACCGCGCACGCCGTGGTCGCGAAAATGCAGAATGGCGCTGCGCCGCAGCTCGGTGGCAAGCCCACGGCCACGGTGCGCCGGGTGCACCCCGCTGAAGCTCGAGTGCACCCGGCCCTCGGACAGATCGCGGGGCGTGAAACCATAGAAGGCCGCGCCTACCACGCGTCCCTCGATATCCAGGGCCACCACGCCGAGGCGCTCGCCCGCCAGGCGGTAGAGCCAACGGCGAGGTAGATCGAGGGGCTTGCCGTCATGCAGCTCGGCATACAGCGCCAACGCTTGCGTCAGGTAGGCTCGCTGCATGCCGCACAGCCGGTAGGCCCCGTGACAGCGCAGAGGGACGGCCCGGTAACCGCGCACCTGGATGAGATTGCGCCCGAGCAGTCCAGCCGAAGCCAGGCCGACACGCAGGTATCGAGTCAACGCAGGGAACGCCATGGCTCAGCCGAACCTCTCGAGGAACATCTGGGCCGCCACCCCGTTGTGGGAGTAGCCCTCCGAGCGCAGACGCTCGAAGGTCTCGGGAGGAAAGCGCCCGGTAGAGCCCAGCGTGTTGCCCTGGGCCAGGCCGGGAACCATACGCTTGAGAAGACGCTTCACATGCCTGCCGGGGCCGCGGCGGAAAGCGTTCAGCCGGCTCAGCCGCGCCCGCATGCTCTGCCGCGACTGCTGAGCCGCGTTGCCCAGCGGCGCCGTTTGCCCACTGACCTCGGCAAACAGGTTCTCGACGAAGGTGACATAGCCGGAGCGACGCTCCAGCCAGTGCCGCGGCACGGCTTGCCAGAATGCCATGAAGTCCCGGTCGTAGAGCGGCATCCACCAGTCATGACCGTAGAACTCGAAGCAGCGCACCGAGTTGATGATGAATTTGGCCTGGCGCTCCTGCCAGCCGAAAAGGATGAACTGACGAATGAACTCGTCGGGATCCAGCGCCTCGTCCAGGGTGTAGTCCTGCGCCAGGCGGGGCCTTACGCGCTCCTCGAAGAGTGCCTTGCCCTCCTCGCTCGCATTGAGCAGGAAGTGGCGTTGGCGAATCGCTTCGCTCAGCTCGCCCGCCTCCATCAGCCGTCCCGCGCGCTTGGCCTCGAACACGCTGGAAAGCAGGAAGCCCGTCACACAGCAGTGACCGGGCACGAACAGCGACCCCGGCTCGACCTTGCCCTGCTCGGTCAACAGCTTCACGGCCAGCCAGTCCTGCATGTTGACGATCCCGCTCCAGCCCGAGGCCCACTGCTGATAGCGCCAATACTCCTCGCTATCGGCCACGCCGCTCCAAGCTTCCTGACTGTACTCGACGAAGGTCCAGGGCAGGCCCAGGCTGCGGGCCACCTCACGGCTCACCTTGGCTTCGCGATTATCACGATGACCGTAGGCATAGGTCAGTACCTTGGGGTACTCGGAACGTGCCAGCAGCGTAGCGATCAGACGCGAGTCGTAACCGCCGCTAAGGGGCACGACGATGGTGCGCCCACCGGCCATTCTGACCATCTGCTCGCAGGCCTCTTCGACTACCTCTTCGAGCCGGATCAGACGCCGGCTGTCATCGCGGTCCGACATGCCGTAATACTGAAAGCGGAAGTAGCGCTCCTGGGAAAGCGTCAGGCCGAGGTCGGAGTCGTTGACGACCAGCGCCTCACCGGCACGCAGCTGTTTCACGCGGCGATACAGCGTATCGCCTCCGGTGACGAAGCCGGCCAGCTCGAAATCGGCTCTGGCGTCATCATCGATTCGCTCTTCCCCGACCTGCTCACGGACCCAGTCGGCATCGTCGCTGAGAAAGACATTACCGGCATCCACCCCATAGAACAGTGGGATCGAGCGCACGCGATCAACAGCGGCCACGAGGTGATTGCCAACCTGGCGCACCACGGCGTAGAAACCGTTGAGATCGCCCATCCGCTTGCGCCAGGCAGCCACACCCTCCACCTGATCGAGCTGCTTGACCGCGCCACCCGGAGACAGACGATGGCCGTTGAGCCAGGCAGCGCCACGCACGAAGCCATGGCCGCCTGAGAACTCGCACTCCTGCCAGCGCGGAGAAGTGAAGTGACACTGTATCGAACTCATTGGTACGCCTTACGGAACAGAAGTAGATAACGAACAGCCACCAGCGCGGCGCTGAGCAACAGCGCGGCACTCCAGGGCAGCCATACTGGCGCCAGCGTCTCGACGAGGATCAACGGCGCCAGCAGGGCCAGGCTCATCAGCAACGCAGTCAGCGTGGATAGCGCCAGTGTGCTCGGCCGGTTGCCGGTGAGCCGGGCAATCCAGGCAAGGAAGCCAATCCAGCAAAGGGCGCTGCCCAACGAGAACAGCGCCACCGTCAGCAGCAGGTCGTTGGCCGCTGCACCCATGGCGATGGCTGCCAGTCGAACCATGAGCAAAACAGTCTGGAAGATCAGCCCTTGGCCCTGCCGCTCCAGCACCGTGAACAGATGGCTCAGCGGCGAGGTGATGAACACCATGTAGAGCCACGGCGCCATCCAGCGAGCGAACGCTCCCGCCTCGCGCCAGCGCTCGCCGAACACCAGTGCGAACAGTTCCGGGCCGCCCAGCACGAGCACGATGGCCGCCGGCATGGCAAGCTGGGCCAGCACGCCGTGCACCCTGGCAACCAGCGCTCCCAGTTCGCCGCGACGATGCGCCTCGGCGGCGCTGGCAAAGAACACCTTGCCCACCGCTTCGCCGATCAAGGTCATGGGCATGGCCAGCACACGGTGCGCCAGGGCGTAGAGCCCCGCCGCCACCGGACTGAACAGTGCCGCGAACAGCAGCGGCGGCAACTGCTTGCCCAGGGTGTTGAACAGGCCCGACCAGGTGGAGAACAGCGGAAACTTGCAGTAGCGTCGCGCCACCGTCCACACCTCGCTCGATGTGACGCCGTGCTGTCGAACCGCACGCAGCGCCGGCCGCGCCAACGTCAGCGTGCCAGCCCCCTGGCCCGCGGCATGACCGAGCAGCAGCCCTGCACCGCCCATGGGGCTGGCCAGGAGCTGAATGGTCAGCAGCGCCAGCGACTGCTTGATGCGGGTAGCGGCAATCGTCGAGAAGGCGCGCGTGCGTACCGCCCAATGGCTGACGGCCTGATAGCCGCCGGCAAAGGCCACCCCGAGCGGCAACAGCCATAGCCACGGCGCCAGCGCAGGCACCCCCAACAGCTCGGCAAGCCGCCTGCCCCCCAGCGTCACCAGCAGCAGCGACGCCAGGGTGGTCAAGCACACCACCACCAAGCTGAGCGCCAGCACCGCCGACGCCTCACGCTCGGTTTCGGGCAACGGAATCGCCAATTGATAGCGACCGCTGGCCACCACGGTGAAGAGCGCCAGCAGCCCGCCGTATACCGCCAATAGGCCAAAATCCTCCGGCGCGTAGAGGCGGGTCAACAGAGGTGCGGCAAGCAACGTCAACAGCTGCGCCCCTGCCGTTCCCCCTACCAGCACGCTGACGCCACGGGCGAAGGCATGGTTTGGCAGCAGCTTCCTTGCCGGTACGACGAGCCGATTCAACACGTGATCTATCTCCCTGACCGGCGGCTCACGCCACCGCCTCTGCCAATGCCGCGACGATTCGCTGCTGATCCTCGGCCGTGAGGTAGGGATGCATCGGCAGGCTGATGACGCGGCGTGACGCCCGATTGCCGATCGGCAGATCGACGCCCGGGTCGGCCACCGCCGGCTGCTTGTTGAGCGGAATCGGGTAGTGCACGGCGGTTGGAATGCCGGCCTCCGCCAGGCGAGCGATCACCACCTCGCGGTCGTCGACCTCTACCGTGTACTGGGCGTAGGCACTGGTGTTGTAAGACGCCACATGGGGCACCGTGAAGCCATGGTGCTGTAGCAGGCGGCCGTAGCGTTCGGCCACTTGCTCCCTGAGCAGCAGCTCCTCGTCGAGGATATCGAGCTTGGGCAGCAGGATGGCGGCCTGTAGCGTGTCCAGCCGGCTATTGATACCGATTCTGACGTGGTAATAACGCCGCCCCTGACCGTGCCGGGCGATCTGGCGCAGCACCTTGGCCAGCTCGTCGTCGTCGGTGAACAGTGCCCCACCGTCGCCGTAGCAGCCCAACGGCTTGCTGGGGAAGAACGAGGTGGTGGCAATGCTTGACAGGCTGCAGGAGCGCCGCCCGCGATAGGTGGCACCGAAGCTCTGGGCGCCGTCCTCGATCACCGGGATGCCGTGGCGGGCGGCGATCTCGTTGATGGCGTCCATGTCGGCACACTGGCCATACAGCGACACCGGGATGATCGCGCGGGTGCGCGGTGTGATCGCCGCCTCGAGCTTCTCCGGGTCCAGCAGGTAGGTGCGCGGGTCGATGTCCACGTAGACCGGGCGTGCGCCCAGCAGCGCGACCGTTTCGGCAGTGGCGATGTAGGTGAACCCGGGGGTGATCACTTCGTCACCGGGCGCGATCCCCAGCGCCATCTGCGCGATCTGCAGCGCATCGGTGCCGTTGGCACAGGTGATGCAATGGCGCACGCCGACGTAATCGGCCAGCCGTGCCTCGAGCTCGTCCACTTCCGGGCCGAGAATGTACTTGCCATGCTCGAGCACGTTGCGGATGCCGGCGTTGATGCGCTCACGAATGCGCACCTGCTGAGCCTTGAGGTCGATGAATTCCATGCGTCCGTTGTCCTTCACGCGTCCGTTGTCCTTGACGGTAGTTGGGGCGTCCTGCTGCGCCGGAAGACAGGTCAGGGTGTTCCCATGCAGCCGGTAGCGATCGCCGGTGTGCGGGCACACCGCCTCACCCTCACCTTCCAGCGGCAGCTCCAGGCGTTCGCCATGGCGGCTCATCCAGCCCTGCTGGCGGGCCGGCACACCCAGCATCAGGGCGAAGTCGGGCACGTCACGGTTGACCACCGCCCCCGCACCGACAAAGGCGTAGCGACCGATGGTGACACCGCACACGATGGTGCAGTTGGCACCCAGGGTCGCTCCTTCGCGCACCAGGGTGTCGCGATACTCGCTCTTGCGCTCGACCTGCGTGCGCGGGTTGTAGACGTTGGTGAATACCATGCTGGGTCCACAGAAAACGCCTGCTTCGAGAGTAACGTTGTCGTACACCGAGACGTTGTTCTGCACCCGGCAACCGTCACCGATGACCACCCGATTGCCGACGAAGACGTTCTGCCCCAGCGATACGCGACGGCCGATGCGGGCCCCGCCGCATACGTGGACGAAGTGCCAGACATAGGACGACTCGCCGATCTGCGCACCTTCATCGACGATCGCACTGGAGTGAATCTGCACGCCGGGGTAACGGTTCTCTTGCGCTTGAGTCTGCATGGCACACCTCACATCAGATGGCGCTTGAGGCAGGGGTGCGCTTCACCGCGCACGGGCATTTCCGGCGCCGCATTGCGAATGGTGTCGACGGTCTCGATACAGTGCCGGGCGCTGTCGAGGCCGAAGCCGCGACCGGCCAGAATCTCCTGATAGGAGACGGTGTGGAGATCGGTGAAGCCACCCGAGAACTCGATCTCACGCCCTTCGCAGAGGATCGAACGGTAGGTGCGCTGCTCGCCCTCAACGCTGCTCGGCAGGTCGTTGCTGTCGATCGAGAGGAACCAGCGCACCCGCGCCTTGCGGTACTCCAGGTAACCGGCAGCACGCTGCTCGTCCAGGTAATGCACCACGTTGCGCTCGAGATCGCCGAACACGTAATGCAGCATGTCGAAGAAGTGCACGCCGATGTTGGTCGCCACGCCGAAGGACTTGCGCGGATCGCCCTTCCAGCTTTCGTGGTACCACTTGCCACGCGAGGTGATATAGGTGAGTTCGACGTCGTACTTGTCGTCACGGGGCGTGGTGGCCACCCGCTCCTTGAGTTCGAGAATGGCCGGATGGTGGCGCAGCTGCAGGATGTTGAACACGCGGCGCCCGGTCTCCTGCTCCACCTTCTCCAGCTCGTCGAGCAGCGCCGGCGTGGGTACCAGCGGCTTTTCGCAGATCACGTTGCAGCCCAGCCGCAGGCCGGCGGCAATATGGGCGTGGTGCAGGTGGTTGGGCGAGCACACCGATACATAGTCCAGCGCCGTGTAGGCATCGCGCTTGCGCTGCCAGGCGCTCTCGATGAAGCGCTCGAACTCGGTGAAGAACTCGCTCTCCGGCGAGATCGAATCGATGATGCCGACGGAGTCGTTGATGTCGTAGGCCATGGCCAGATGGTTGCCGGTCTCCTTGATGGCCTTCATGTGGCGCGGGGCGATGTAGCCGGCAGCACCGATCAGAGCAAAGTATTTCATGGCGTTTACCTGTGAGTTGGACATGGATCAGGCCTTGATCACCCGCTCATCGTTCTCGCCGCGATAGATCCCGCGGGTGTCGATGATCAGAGGGGCATGGGCACGGATCATGTCGTAGTCGAAGCGATCATGGTCGGTGGCGAGGATCACGGCGTCGTACTCGGCCAGGGCGGCCGGCGACAGCGGTACGCTCTCGAGATCGAAGTGGTGCTCGCGCATGGGCGGGAAGGAGGGCACGTGGGGGTCGCTGTAGGCCACCTCGGCGCCACGGTCGCGGATGCGCTCCATGATGAATACCGAGGGCGACTCGCGCATGTCGTCGACGTTCTTCTTGTAGGCGATGCCGAGTACCAGGACGCGGCTGCCCTTCAGCGCCTTGCCGCGCTGGTTGAGCCCTTCGATCAGCTTGTTCACCACGTAGTCGGGCATGGCCTGGTTGATCTCGCCCGAAAGCTCGATGAAACGGGTGTGCAGGCCGTACTCACGTGCCTTCCATGTCAGATAGAAGGGGTCGATGGGAATGCAGTGCCCACCCAGCCCCGGCCCAGGGTAATACGGGGTGAAGCCGAACGGTTTGGTGGCGGCGGCATCCACCACTTCGAAGATGTCGATGCCCATGCGATCGGCGACGATCTTCATCTCGTTGACCAGGCCGATGTTCACCGCGCGGTGGATGTTCTCCAGTAGCTTGGTCATCTCGGCGGCGCGGGTGGAACTCAGCGGCACCACCTGATCGATGGCGGGACGATAGAGCGCCACCCCGACATCACGACAGGCCTGCGTGTGTCCGCCCACCACCTTGGGGATGGTGCGTGTCTCGAAGTCGGGATTGCCCGGATCCTCGCGCTCCGGCGAATAGACCAGGAACAGCGACTCGCCGACCGCGAGGCCACCCTCTTCGACGCGGGGCAGCAGCTCCTCTTCGGTGGTGCCGGGGTAGGTGGTGCTCTCCAGCGAGATCACCTGGCCTTCACGCAAATGCGCCTTGAGCGCCTCGACGGTGTTGATGACGAAACTGATGTCGGGCTCGCGATACTTGTTAAGCGGAGTCGGCACGCACAGGATCACGGCATCGGCCTCGGCCACGCGGGAGAAGTCCGCGGTGGCTTCGAAACCGGTATCCCTGGCCTGGGCAATCCGCTCGCTGGAGATGTGTTCAATGTAGCTATGCCCGGCGTTGAGCTTCTCCACCTTGCCCGCATCGATATCGATGCCCAGCACTCGGTAGCCGATCTCGTTGTAGCGCAACATCAGGGGGAGCCCCACATAGCCGAGCCCGACGATCCCGATCACGGCATCCTTGCTCTCGAGCCGGCCAATCAGACGATCTTTGATAGTGGTCATGACGCTTCCATGATTTTCGAGTGGTAGTGATCGGCGCTCGTGCCGGCCGCGCGAAGGTCGCGCCACCTCGGCCTTACGCCAGGGAACGGCCCGCCGCCGCGGGCCCGGACAGAGACCCGCACGCAGCCGGCGCTCAGGTCTCGCTGGTCTTGTAGGCGTAGTGGTAGTAGCCATAGCCGTAACTGGTGGCAGCCTTGCGCTCGATGGCGTTGAGAATCCCGCCCTTGACCGTCACGCCGCTGCTCTCGAGGCGCCGAATGGCGACGTCGACTTCACGCGGCGGGTTGAGGCCGAAACGCGCCACCATCAGGCTGGTGCCACAGCGGTGGCCGATGATGGCGGCATCGGTGACGGCGAGAACGGGCGGCGTGTCGACGATCACCAGATCGAAGCGTTCACTCAGAGCATCGAGAAGCTGGCCGAAGCGCTCGCTCATCAGCAGCTCGGCGGGGTTGGGCGGCGCCTTGCCGCGAGCCACGTAGCTCAGCCCGTTCACCGGCGACTGGCGTATCACGTCATCCAGCCCGGCCTTGGCGGCCAGCACCTCGGAGAGCCCGCCCTTGCTGTCGGCATTGAAGGCGGTATGCACATGGCCCTTGCGCATGTCGGCGTCGAGCACCACCACACGCTGACCGCCCTGGGCGATGACCGCCCCCAGATTGACGCTGATGAAGCTCTTGCCGATGTTGGGGCTCGGTCCGGTGATCATCAGCCGGTTGTCGGCAGCCTCGAGCATGGCGAAATGCAGCGAGGTACGCAGTCCACGCAGGGCCTCGACGGCGGTATCGTCGGGTGCATTCTGTGCCAGCACTCCACAGGCCACGCTGCGCCCGCGACGCCGATTGTTGCGCTTGACCCTGCGCACCAGCTTCTGCTGGTCGTCGGACAGCGGCACGGTGGCGTACACCGGCAGCCCCAGATCCTCCAACTGATCGGCGCTCTCCACGCCCCGATTGAGGATGCTGCGCACGATGACGAAGGCCACCGCCAGGAAACCGCCCACCAGGGTGATCATCACCACCGTCACCGGCTTGCGCGGCTCCACCGGCCCCGGCTGAGCCACGGCATCGTCGAGGATGCGCACGTTGCCCACCGTACTGGCCTTGGTGATGCTCATCTCCTGAATCTTGTTGAGCAGCTGCACATACACCTGCTGGGTTACCTCCACGTCCCGCGACATGCGCAGGATCTGCTGCTGTGTCTCGGGCAACCCATGAATGCGCTCATTGAGCCGCTCGCGATCGCGCTCCAGGTTGTTGCGCTTCTCCATCATCGCGGCATACAGCGGGTGCGAGGCGTTGTAGCGCCGACTCAGCTCCGCCTGCTCCATCTCCAGCTCGCTGAGCCGGGTATCGAGATCCACCACCCGATCAAGCACCGAGCGCGTCTCGATGTTGAGATCGACGCTCTCGTGCTCCATGCGGAAGGCGTTCAGGGCATCCTCGGCCCGCGCCAGATCGGTACGCACCTCCGGCACCTGCTCTTCGAGGAAGACCAGACTCTGCTCCGCCTCGGCGCTCTGCCGCTCAACGTTCTGAGTCAGATAGATCTGGCCGATCACACTCAGAGTGCGCTGAGCACGGCGAGGATCCTCGTCCAGCAGCGTCATGTTGAACACGCCGCTATCGCGACCGCGCTGATTGACGCTGAAGCGACCGCGCAACTGATTGATGGCGGCCAGACGGGTCCGCCGCACCACGGTGAACTCGGCCCCTTCAGCGGCCTCCAGCTCCGCCACACGCAGCTCGATGGCACCGTCGTCGAAGTGCTCCGTCGCACCGACCCGGCCTTCGCCAAGCAACGAGTCGCCGTGGTACAGGCGATAGCTGCCGCTTTCGCCTGCCACCAGACGCAGCGCCCGGCCCAGCCACTCGTGGTCGACCCGCAGCTCACCGACGTTCAGGTACTCGCCGGCCCACACGCTGCGCCGGGAGAATCCAGGGCGCTCCATTCCGCGACGCACCAGAAAGTCGCCGACGAACGGAAAGCGCGCGGGTGTCACGGCAATGTCGAGTCGTTCCTGATCGACGGCCTGACCCAGCACCATGCGCGAGCGCAGGATCTCGAGTTCAGCCTCGGCCTTGGGCTCTTCGCCAAGAAACGAACGCACTTCGGCGAGCGGATTGCTGAGCCCGGTCTTGCCCTCCACCTGCACGAGGGCGTCGGCACGATAGATCGGCGTGGCCAGCTGGACGTGGACCACAGCGGCCACGGCGAAGAGCGCCGTTACCAACATGATCAGCCACTTATTGTCGAGCAGGACGCCAAGCAGCCTGCCCAGATCGATATCGTCGTAGCCCGGGCGCGAGCCCGTCTTGCTCTCTTTCACCATCATGAAATCCCTGGTGTGAAGGTGGGTCGTTCGCGTCAGCCTCGCGAGACTGGCTAGAAGGACTGTCTAGACGGACTGTCTAGACGGACTAGCCAGACGGACTGGCCAGACGGGCTTGCCATAGGCGAGCCGCCTCAGTCAGTTGACGGTGTACGCGCTCGAAGACCTCTTCGTTCCTGCGATAAGGGTCGGGAATGTCATCCCCGTCACCCGCCACGCTCGGCAGCCAGCGTCCGAAGCGCATGGTCTTGCCAGTGGCAAAGGGAAAGCGTTCGGCAATGGCGAGGCGCTGGCCCTCGCTCATCACCAGAATCAAGTCGGCCTGCCTGACCATCTCGGCATTGATCTGCCTGGCGCGGTGCGCGGAGAGATCGAGTCCGTCGGCCTCGGCCAGCCGCGCGGCGGTGGCATCTGCGGGATGATCGACCAACGCCCCCAAACCGGCGGAAGTGACTCGATGGCCGGGCAGTGCCTGGGAAAGCAGTGCCTCCCCTACCGGGCTGCGACAGATATTGCCGGTACACACCACCAGCAGGTCCTGAAACATCCTCTGCTCCTGTTTTCCGCTCTACTCGCCTAGTTGCCGCTCTACTCGCCGATCCGTTCCAGCTCACGCCCGGTTCGAGTGGTCTGATAGATACTGCTGACGGTGGGGAGAATCTGGCGCACCACGCGGTTCCAGCGTCCCAGTGGCGTCGTCGTCACGTAAATCACGTCGGTGGGTTCGAGGGCGAACTCGGCACCCAGCATCAGGGCCGTGGCGTTACGGGCATCGAGTTGATACACCGTGGCCAGCTTGTCGCTCTCCTCCGGCGCCCGGCGGATGACAAAGATGCCCGAAGCGTTGGCATTGCCCTCGTTGATGCCACCGGCCTCTGACAGCGCATCAGTCAACGTCAACCGGTTCGCCCCCATCGGCAGGCTCCGCGGCTCGCGCACCTCGCCCATGACATAGACCTTCTGGTCGCTGTTGTCGGGAACGTGCAGCACGTCACCGGCGCGCAGCAGCAGATTGCGGTCGAGCTGGCCACGATTGAGCATCTCGTGCAGCGAAAGGCGGATCTCTTCCCCGTCCCGGGTCAACAGCACGTCATGCCAGTTGGCATTGTCCGCCAGACCACCGGACTGACTGATGGCATCGAGCACGGTCAGCGGCACGTTGCGGATCGGCAGCGGGCCGGGGTCGGCTACCGCGCCGGTCACGTTGACCCGCTGTGAGTTGTACTGCGCAACCTGCACCTCGACCTGCGGCATGGCCACATAGGGCTCGAGACCGCGGGCAATGACGTCACGCACCTCCCGCACCGTGCGCCCCACCACAGGGATGCGCCCGATGAAGGGATAGAAGATGGTGCCGTCGCTGTGTACGGTGTTGCCCGACTCGGCGGCGCTGCGCTCCCCGCCCGCGGGTATGGTCAGCTCCGGATGGCCGTAGACAATGACGGTGAGCACATCACCCTTGCCGATGTAGTAGTCGTAACCATCGATGTCCTGCTTCAGCGTCTCACTGACGCTGCTGAAATCCCCGACTTGCTGACGCTCCTGGCGCAGAGCGCGCACCAGGCCAAAGGTGATCGGCTCGATATCGACCAGATCATCGATGGGCGCTGCCTCCGTGCGATAGTCGATGTGACCACCGGGGGCGAAGGCACACCCACCCATGAGCATCACGCTACAGGACAAGAGCACACGGCTCATTTGCGTACGCAAGAAATAAAGCTTCATTGACTGTTCACTCGCATGGCCAAGTTAACCCGCCCTGCCCATCTGTCTTTTATTTGACTTAATTTTGTCTCTTAAACGGGTCTCTGCATGTCTCTTATTTTATTCACGCCGCGTCTCCATTCAGTGACACAGAGAAGAACAAAACAGTTACATTTTCACCGACCCACTTAACCATCATGACGGCATTCCACGACACGACATGTCGGAGTTTGGCGACAACCACACTCCCGCACTGTCGCCGATATCACACAAACTCGACTTTAATTGCCGACAACAAACCACTCTTAGGTCGCTCATTGCCTCAAATCTCATTTACTTCTAAAGGCACGCTACCGCCACGAAGTTGCACGGCAATCCCCGAAGCCATATCAATCAATTGATTTTTAAGCAAAAAATTACCCGCAGCATCAGCTGCAGTGCAATGGCAACCCAAGGAGTCGAGATGAGGGGTGGGGTCTTCTCATCCATGTAAGACACCACTTGAGTGAAGGCTAGAATACCGCTTTTTTTTGGCTTGTCATCACTCTCAAGCTGTTTTATACATTTTTTTACATTTGTTGTGCTTTCAGAAACGGAACACAAACCTTGGTTTCTTCAAACATCAAGGGTATTGCGTTATTTGTTTCACCCTATATCCTTAACGTCCAGCACGCCAGGACTCATCGGCTAATTTCCATTAAATCCGTTGAATTGCCTGCCCACGCAGGCAAGCCGGGTAGTCCATTCCGTATTAGTTACGGAGTGTACTCTCCGGCATTCGCCCCGCCGGGAGAGTCCGGCGCTACAAAGGAGAAAGAACGCTATGCACTCACTCAAGATGGCCAGGCATCATGCCGCCGCCCTGGCGGGCGTGGCCCTGCTCGCTCTTGCACCCCTGGCGCTGGCGCAGCAGGCCACATTGCCGCAAGGCACCCAGGGGGCTCCTGGCAACTCGGCCAACACGCCTGCACCGGGCGCCGTTGCCGGCGGCGGCCTCGCTACCGGCGGCGGCGCAGCCGGAGCAGCGCCGGGCAATTCCGGCCAGGCACTTGCCGGCGCCGTGAATCGCGGTGCCGCCGGCATCGGCGTGGTAATTGCCGCCGGCACAGGCACCGGAACCGGAACGGCTACCGGGACACGCTAATGGGCCGACACAGACGGTACCGAGACTCTCGTGTGCCGAACCAGGACCGCCGTCAGGCGGTCCTGCTTCGATGCTCGCTCTGGGCAGGCATGCTGATGAGCCTGTCGGCCTGCGCTCAAGGCCAACTCTCACCGCTGGGCGAGACGCTGCTGGGCAAGCCGCCTGCGCGAGGTCTCGAGGAGCACGCGCAAGCCCTGCCCTATGCGTCGCTGGTAGCCAAACAGCAGGGCAACCGGGCGCTACTGATCATGGCGCACCGTACCGGCGAGCACGGACGGGATACCTACTGGCAAGCCGGTGACCATGCGACGCTGCACCTGCGTGACGGCTTGCCCGTCGCTACGGCCGGCTTCGAGGAGGTACTGCTGGGACGCTGGCACTCCGCCGGCGATAGTCCACAACGTTATCGGGTGCACGCCCACTGGCAGGACCGCAACGGGCAAGAGTGGCAAGACGTGGCGCAGGCAACGCTCGACTGCGAGCCGCCCGAGCCGGTCGAGATGCCACTGACTCGCATTACACTCGAGCGCTGCACGGAGCGACTCGACTGGCAGGGCAGCAACACGAGTAGCCGCGGGGTGTTCTGGCGCCAGCCGGGGACCCGGTGGATCTGGGGGGGTGACATGACGCTCTGGCCGAAGGGTCAACCGCTACAGTGGCAGGTAGCACGACCCTGGTGGAGCGATGCCGAGAACACTGCGAGCGAAGCCGAGCAGACGACCCTGCTCGACGAAGATGCATCGCTGTGACGAAGAGAACGCGCATGACCCGACGTCACCACGCCCGCGCCAGCCACTGGCGCATCACCAGCCTGGGCACGCTGCTGATTCTGACCTTGTCCCTGGCCGCCAAGGCCGACACGCCTACACTTTCACGCCTTTGGCTCGAGCAACCGACGCAGCCCGAGGCGTCTGACCTTGCCTACTATCTGCTTCACGTCGACCGCGAAACGCAACGGCATCAAGGCCTGCGGCTCGGGGAAGAGCTGGCCACATTGGCCGACTGGCATGCCCTGGCAGGCCATGCGGAACTCTCGCGGGGACTGCGCGAGTGGCGATCCCGCATCGAAGCGCTGCAGGCACACCCCAGTCGAACGCCGGTGCGAGCCGATCTGGCCGCCCTGCTGGCCTCGCCGCGCCATGATCCCGCCCTGGACTCGCTTGCCGCCGCAGGCACCTGCGCCCTGCCCGACTGGGTCGAGTTCTGGCACTTCGACGGCGTCACTCGCCAACGCTGGCAACCCGGCATGGACCTGCGCGGTCTGCTGCGCGAGCGCCCCCGGCGCCACTGGTCTGCGGCAGACGAGGCGTGGGTGATCCCACCTCAAGGCGCACCTCGCCGGATTGGCGTAGCGGCGTGGAACGCCGGCAACCTGCCCTTGGCGGCCGGTAGCCGAGTGGTGCTGATATTCCCCGACCCTGTCCAGGAGGCCACCTGGGTCAATCGTACTCTGCCTGATTACCTGGCCACACGCCTGCCCAGCGACGCCTGCCACCCCCTCACACTGCCGACTGCGAATCGAACGGCCGCCGAGCAAACCACAGCTACGGAAACCACAGCTACGGAAACCGCAGCTGCGGAAACCACAGTGGGAGGCGCCGTCAAATGAAGCGTCCCAGCGCTCATCCACTGCGCCTCACCTCGCTTGCCCTGGCCATCATGGCGGCGACGACCATGCCCGCCGCCGCCGACCCGACCCAGCCACGCCTGGGCACAGGACAAGGCGATTTCGGCGGCGTGGGGATCATGCAGACCCCGACGGCCCGCATGGCTCCCTTGGGCGGCTTTGCCTTCTCGATGTCGCGCACCGCGCCTTACCGCCGTTACAACCTGTTCTTCCAGCCCACCGAGTGGCTCGAAGCGGGCTTTCGTTACGTCGAGGTGGAGAATCGCCGCTACCTGGCCGCCCGCGGCGACCGCAACAACCTGGACAAGGGCGTCGACGTCAAGCTGCGTCTACGCGAGGAGGATCGTTACTGGCCGCAGATTGCCGTCGGCGCTCGCGACATCGGCGGCACCGGCCTGTTTGCCGGCGAATACCTCGTCGCCAGCAAGCGCTGGCACGATTTCGACTTCACGCTGGGCATCGGCTGGGGCTACCTCGGCAATCAGGAGGACTTCACCAATCCCCTGAGCCGACTCGACGATCGTTTCGAGCGTCGCTCCGGGTTCACGTCGGGCGGCGACGGCGGCAGCGTGAACCTCGGCAGCCTGTTCAGTGGCCGTAGCGCCCTGTTCGGCGGCATCGAGTATCAAACACCATGGCAACCCCTGGTACTGCAGCTCGAGGTCGAAGGCAACGACTATCAGCGCGAGCCCCAGCGCAATCATCAGGAGCAGGATTCACGGGTCAATCTGGGCGCCCGCCTGCAACTGAGCGACAACGTCGAGCTCAAGGCCGGCTGGCAGCGTGGCAACACCGCCATGCTCGGCATCAGTGTAAGCACCAATCTTGCCGGCGTTTCCCAGCTCAAGCGCGACCCGCTTCCGGCAGAGATCGGCGAGCCGCCCGTAGCCAACACCGACGATTGGAGCGGGCTCACCAGCGAGCTGGATGCCAACGCCGGCATCGGCGTCTACCGCATCTATCAGTCGGACAATAGTGTCATCATCGAGGGCGAACCCACTCGCTACCCGTCGCTCGCGGAAAGCGAGTACCGCGCCGGACGCCTGTTGCACAACCATCTCGCTGACGACGTGGACACCCTGCGCTTCCGCTGGCACGAGCGCGGGATGCCCCTGCGCGAGAGCGTACACGACCGTCACGCCCTGGCTGCCGCCGCCGTCTCCAGCGCCGAGACCGTCCCTTACCGGCACGGCCTCTATGCCCATGCCGGCCATGCACCGGCCCAAGGCGAGCTGCTGCATGAAACCACCTCGCAGGGATTCACCTACAGCCTCGCACCCCAGCTGGAGCAGAACTTCGGCGGCCCGGACGGCTACCTGTACCGCCTGTCCGTCAACTTCGACAGCGAGTATCGGCTGGGGCGCAACGACTGGCTGTCGGCCACGCTGACCTATACGGTGGACGACAATCTCGACAAGTACGACTACATCGGCCCCTCGGACCTGCCGCGGGTCAGGACTCATATCGGCGACTATCTGGCCGAGACCGATATCGGCATCGCCAACCTGCAGTACACCCGTACCGCCCAGCTCGGCAACGACTGGTATGCCATGGGCTATGGCGGCCTGCTGGAGACCATGTTTGCCGGCGCGGGTGGCGAGCTTCTCTACCGTCCGTTCAACTCAGATGTAGCCCTGGGCCTGGACGTGAACTGGGTGAAACAGCGGGAGTTCGACCAGCGTTTCGGCATGCGCGACTACAGTACCTGGACCGGTCACCTCACGGGATACTGGCAAACGGATTTCGAAGACGTGCTGGCCAAGGTCAGCGTCGGGCGCTACCTGGCGGGCGATCTCGGCGTCACCTTCGACCTCTCCCGGGAGTTCGAATCAGGTATTCGCCTGGGCGGCTGGGCCACCTTCACCGATGCCGGTAGCGACTTCGGCGAAGGCAGCTTCGACAAGGGGATCTACCTCTCGATGCCGCTGGATGCCTTCTTCGTACGCTCCACGCGCCAGCGGGCTCAGGTTGCCTGGCGGCCGCTCACGCGGGATGGCGGCGCCCAGCTGGCGCGGCGACAATCGCTCTTCGACCTGACCGAGGAGCGCAGCATGGGACGCTACTGGGAGGAGCATGCAGACCTGATGCGCTGAGTTCACCGCGAGTACGGCTTCACCTGCCTGCCCCAAGGCCTTGAACTCGACCGAGAAAGGCTTCGAGGCCTTGGGCTTCCAGACCTGGGCTTGAAGGCCTGAAACCCAGAAACGACAAGGCCACCGCATCCGCTGCGGTGGCCTTGGCTCAAGATAACGGTATAAAAATGACGAGAAGCGTCAACCGCGGTGATAGCCAGGCGCCACGAAGGGCATCTTGCTCACCACCATCGGCAAGCGCTTGCCACGCACCTCGGCGTGCACGGTGGTACCGATCTCGGCGTGATCGATATCCACATACCCCATGGCCACCGGCTTGCCCACGCTGGGACCGAAGCCCCCCGAGGTCACCCTGCCGATATGGCGGCCGTCCTCGGCGTAGAGTTCGGCCCCTTCGCGTACCGGAGCGCGCCCTTCGCCCAGCAGCCCGACACGCTTGCGGCGATGATCCTTGGCATCGACCTGATGCAGGATCACGTCCGCCCCCGGGAATCCGGCAGACCTTTCCCCACCATGACGTCGAGGCTTGCCGATGGCCCAGATCAATCCCGCTTCCACCGGCGTGGTCTCGGTGTCGATGTCGTGACCGTAGAGACACAGACCGGCTTCGAGACGTAGCGAATCCCTTGCCCCCAGGCCGATCGCCTCGACCTCATCTTCCGCCAGCAACCTGCGCGCCAAGGCCTCCGCTTCATCGGCGGGAATCGAAATCTCGAAGCCATCCTCACCGGTGTATCCGCTGCGGCTGATCCACACCGGCACGCCCATCATCTCGAAACGGCCGTGCTGCATGAACACCAGCTCGCACGCCTGCGGACAGTGACGCCGCATGACGTCCGCCGCCTTGGGCCCCTGCAGAGCCAATAGCGCGCGATCGAGCACCTCGACGCGGTGCTCGTCGTCGAGTCCCATGTCGAGCAGCGCAATGTCCTGATCCTTGCACGCGGCATTGACCACCAGATAAAGGTGGTCGCCCGGGTTGGCCACCATCAGGTCATCCAGGACCCCACCCTCCTGAGAGGTGAAAAGCGCATAGCGCTGCATGCCCTCCGGCAGCCCGACGATATCGGCGCAGACCAGTGTTTCCAGGGCCACGGCGGGGTTGGGACCATGCAGAAGAAGCTGTCCCATATGAGAGACATCGAACAGCCCGCAGGCATGGCGAGTGTGCTCATGCTCCTTCTTTACACCGAGCGGAAACTGCACCGGCATCTCGTAGCCGGCAAAGGGCACCATCTTGCCGCCCAGTTCGAGGTGCAGGTCGTACAACGGTGTGCGCTTGAGATCGCTCATGGGGTTTCCTCGTGACATTGGGATGACAGGGCTGGCCAGGCGGAACGAGGCGCCAGGCAGCGCCTCGTAGACCGCAGGTCCATCACGCCTTGTCGTGATCGAGATCCTCGCCCGGCAATACCTCCTTGCCGTCGAAGTAATCGCGGGTGACCTTGAACACCACCGGTGACAACAGGGCCAGAGCGATCAGGTTGGGAATGGCCATGAGGGCGTTGAAGGTGTCCGCCATGAGCCAGATGAAGCCGAGCTGCGCCATGGCCCCCAGCGGGATGGCCAGCACGAACAGCACGCGATAGAGCATGATCGAGCGCGTGCCGAACAGGAACTGGAAGCACTTCTCACCGTAGAACGACCAGCCCAGAATCGTGGTGAAAGCAAACACCGCCAGCGCCAGCGAGACGATCTGATTGCCCCAGCCGGGCAGCGCCGCATCGAAGGAGAGTGCCGTCAGCGAAGCTCCCGCCTCGCCCTCGATCCACACCGTGGAGGTCAGGATCACCAGCGCGGTGATGGTACAGACGATGATGGTATCGATGAAGGTGCCGAGCATGGCAATCATGCCCTGGCGCACGGGGTTGCGGGTCTTGGCCGCCGCGTGAGCGATGGGCGCACTGCCCAGCCCCGCCTCGTTGGAGAAGATACCGCGGGCCACCCCGAAGCGAATGGCGGCCATCACGGCAGCCCCGGCGAAGCCACCCACCGCCGCATGCGGATTGAAGGCATAGTAGAAGATCATGCTGAAGGCCTCGCCCAACTGACCGGCATTGACCACCAGCACCACCAAGCCGGCAGCGACATAGGCGATGCCCATGAACGGCACCAGCTTGCCGGCCACCTTGGCGATACGCTTGATCCCTCCGAGAATCACGGCGCCCGCCAGGACCATGATGACCACGCCGGTCAGCCAGTGCGGAATGCCGAAGGTCGAATCGAGGGCATCGGCAACGGAATTGGACTGCACGGTATTGCCGATTCCGAAGGCCGCCACGGCGCCGAAGAAGGCAAAGGCGCCACCCAGCCACAGCCACTTTCTGCCCAGGCCGTTCTTGATGTAGAACATCGGCCCGCCGACGTGGTAGCCCGTGCTGTCGGTTTCACGATAGCGTACCGCCAGCACGGCTTCGGCAAACTTCGTCGCCATGCCCACCAGCGCCGTGATCCACATCCAGAACACCGCGCCTGGGCCGCCCAAGGCAATCGCCGTCGCAACACCGGCAATGTTACCGGTGCCGATGGTGGCGGAGAGTGCCGTCATCAGCGCGTTGAAGGGAGAGATCTCCCCCTCGGCTTCCGCCTTCTTGACCTCGCCCGGTGCTGGCTTGGCCTCCCGTCCCTGCCACATCAGCTTGAAGCCGGTGCCCAACTTGCGGATGGGCATCAGTTTCAATCCGAGCTGCAGGTAGAGACCCACCCCCAGTAGCAGGATCAGCATCAACGGTCCCCAGACCACACCGTTGATGGCCTCGAATATGGCTGTCAATCTTTCCACGAACGCTTCCCTCTGTTGTATGGAGTGTTATAAGGCATCTCACCAGCTTCAAGACGCTTCCTCGAAGGATCCTTACAGTGAGACGGCGTACCATAGCGGAAATCGCCAGGAATACACCAGCATGCCGAAATGACTGCTGCTTCCTGGTCGTCAACGCTTGCTGGATACTAGATTAACGCTTGTTTCGTATCGGAAACAACGATCGGCACGATTCGTCAGCTCGAGGACCGCACGGCCACCGCAACTGGTCGATGAGCACCTGCTATAGCGTAGTGAGCCACGCCGCCACTGTCGAACGGCGGCACGGCCTGACGTCACGCCCGAATTGCGGCGTCGGAACTGGACGTCAACGGCTGCAAGCGTCACGCTAACCATGCACGATGCCCCGACAGCGGCGTCGAGCGGCATTTCCAGACTCGCAAAATGCCGACAATGGCGTTAGCATTCACCCAGCCAGAAAACCTTTTTCTTATAGGAAATCATCATGAGCTCGATTCCTGCCAATCTGCGCTACAACGACAGTCACGAATGGGTGCTGGACAATGGCGACGGCACCGTCACCATCGGCATCACCGATCACGCTCAAGAAGCCCTGGGCGACGTCGTGTTCGTGGAGCTGCCCGAGGTTGGGCGCACACTGGAAAAGGGTGAAGAGTTCGGCGTGATCGAGTCGGTCAAGGCCGCATCCGACCTCTATGCTCCGCTCGCCGGCGAGATCGTCGCGGTCAACAAGGCGCTCGAGGATGCTCCAGAGACCGTCAACGAAGCTCCCTATGAAGGTGGCTGGATCATGAAGGTTCGCGTCGAGGACGCGGCGTCCGTTCAAGCCCTGCTCGACGCCGAGGGCTACCAGGCCATCGTCGACAGCGAAGCCTGATAGCAACGCACCGATGCCTCCCGGCCCTGCGGCCGGGTTTTCCCAGCGCCTGCACTTCCATCCAACGTACGGGTTTTTCCATGGTTTACGATAACCGCCGCCTGGCCGAACTGGCCGATCATGACGCCTTCATCCGCCGCCACAACGGTCCCGGAGCCGAAGATGTCGCCGCCATGCTGGCGGCGCTCGACATGGAGAGCCTCGAAGCGCTGATCGAGCGCACGGTGCCGGCGGACATTCGCCTGGGCCGCGAGCTGGATCTCGACCCGCCGCGCAGCGAAGCCGAGGCGCTGGACTACCTCAAGCGCCTGGCGCGTCAGAACAAGGTGTTCAAGACCTACATCGGCCAGGGCTATTACAACACCCACGTGCCGGCCGTGATTCAGCGCAACGTGCTGGAGAATCCCGGCTGGTACACCGCCTATACCCCTTATCAGCCCGAGATCGCCCAGGGCCGCCTGGAAGGCCTGCTCAACTTCCAGCAGATGGTCATGGACCTCACCGGCATGGAACTGGCCAACGCTTCGCTGCTCGATGAGGCCACCGCCGCTGCGGAAGCCATGGCGCTGTGCCAACGGGCCAACAAGAAGTCGAAGAGCAACGCCTTCTTCGTCGCCGACGACGTACTGCCGCAGACCCTCGACGTGGTACGCACCCGCGCCTACTACTTCGGTTTCGAACTGATCGTCGGCCCGGCCGAGAGCCTGGCCGAGCACGACGTGTTCGGCGCCCTGCTGCAGTACCCCGGCGAAAGCGGACGCGTTCACGATCTCGCCCCGCTGCTGGCCAGCGCCCGTGAGCGTAACGTGATGACCTGCGTGGCAGCCGACATCATGAGTCTGGTGCTGCTCAAGGAGCCGGGGGCACTCGGTGCCGACATCGTGGTCGGCAACACCCAGCGCTTCGGCGTTCCCATGGGCTACGGCGGCCCGCATGCCGCCTACTTCGCCACCACCGACTCGCTCAAGCGCTCCATTCCCGGACGCATCATCGGCGTGTCCCGCGATGCCCGCGGCAACACCGCCCTGCGCATGGCGATGCAGACCCGCGAGCAGCACATCCGTCGGGAGAAGGCCACCTCCAACATCTGTACCGCCCAGGCCTTGCTGGCCAACATCGCTGGGTTCTACGCCGTCTATCATGGCGCCGAGGGTCTCACCACCATCGCCACCCGCATCCATCGCCTGACCACCATCCTGGCCGTCGGGCTGCAGGAGAAAGGCGTGAAGCTGGCACATGACAGCTGGTTCGACACCCTGCGCCTGACCGGGGTCGATGCGGGCAAGATCCACGGTCGCGCCATGACCCACGAGATCAACCTGCGCTATTTCGAAAACGGCGACATCGGCGTCAGCCTCGACGAGACCACCACCGCTCACGATCTCGACGTGCTGTTCGACGTGCTGCTGGGCGAGGAGCACGGGCTGTCGATCGCGGCGCTGGACGAGCGCATCGCCGCCGAGGGCATCAGCGGCATACCCGCTACCAGCCGCCGCGAGTCGGCTTTCCTGACCCACCCCAACTTCAAGCGCTTCCGCAGCGAGACCGAGATGCTGCGCTACCTCAAGCGCCTGGAGAACAAGGACCTCTCGCTCACTCACGCCATGATCCCGCTGGGCTCATGCACCATGAAGCTCAACGCCACCAGCGAGATGATCCCGATCACCTGGCCCGAGTTCGGCCAGCTGCACCCCTTCGTGCCCCAGGAACAGGCTGTCGGCTACAAGCAGATGATCGACGAGCTGGCAGCCTTCCTGGTCGAGATCACCGGCTACGACCACATCTCGATGCAGCCCAACTCCGGCGCCCAGGGCGAGTACGCCGGCCTGGTGGCCATTCGCCGCTACCAGGCGGCCCAGGGCGAAGGGCACCGCGACGTCTGCCTGATCCCCAGCTCCGCCCACGGCACCAACCCCGCCTCTGCCGCCATGGCGCAGATGAAGGTGGTAGTGGTCGAGTGCGACAGCAACGGCAACATCGACCTCGACGACCTGCGCGCCAAGGCCGAGAAGCATAGCGAAGCGCTGTCGGCAATCATGCTCACCTACCCCTCCACGCACGGCGTGTTCGAGGAGGGCATTCGCGAGGCGTGCGCCATCGTTCACCGTCATGGCGGTCAGGTCTACATCGACGGTGCCAACATGAACGCGCAGGTCGGCCTCTCCCGTCCCGGCGACTTCGGCGGCGACGTCAGCCACCTCAACCTGCACAAGACCTTCTGCATTCCCCACGGTGGCGGCGGCCCCGGCATGGGTCCGATTGGCGTCAAGGCGCACCTGGCGCCCTACGTCTCCAATCACGTGGTGACGCCCATTGCCGGCGTGAACGAAAACTGCGGCGCGGTTTCCGCGGCCGCCTTCGGCAGTGCCTCGATCCTGCCGATCTCCTGGGCCTACATCAAGATGATGGGCGCGCGCGGCCTGCGCCAGGCGACCGAGCTGGCCATCCTCAACGCCAACTACATCGCCCGGCGTCTCGAGGCGCACTACCCGGTGCTCTATCGCGGCGTCAACGGCACCGTGGCTCACGAGTGCATCATCGACATCCGTCCGCTCAAGAGCGCCTCGGGCATCAGCGAGGAAGACATCGCGAAACGCCTGATGGACTACGGCTTCCATGCGCCGACCATGTCCTTCCCGGTGCCCGGCACGCTGATGGTGGAGCCCACCGAGTCGGAGTCGCGCTACGAGATCGACCGTTTCTGCGACGCCATGATCGCCATTCGCGAGGAGATCGCCCGGGTCGAGCGCGGTGAGTGGCCGGCCGACGACAACCCGCTGGTGAATGCGCCGCACACCATGGCCGACCTGATGGACCCGGCCTGGGAACGCGCCTACTCCCGCGAAGTCGCCGCCTTCCCCTCGGAAGCGGTCAAGGCGGCCAAGTACTGGCCGGCGGTCAACCGCGTCGACAACGTCTTCGGCGACCGCCAGCTGATCTGCTCCTGCCCCAGCATCGACGAGTACCGCGACTGATCCGCAACACTGCGACCATCAACGCAAGCGGCCCGCCTTTTCGGCGGGCCGCTTGCGTTGCGCTTAGCGAAAACCGCTCGCAGAACGCGGCTACGGCAGCGAGGCGATATCCCCGGGGCCGAAGCGCTCACGCATGCGCTGCTCGCGGAACCCTTCGAGCAGGCGTGCATAGCGGCGGGCAATCTTGGTCCCGCTGCGGCTGACCAGATGCAGGGTCTCATGCTCGATGACCGGCAGGTCGAGCTCCTTGACCTGACGCTGCCAGGGCGAGGTTTCCAGCACCAGCCGCGAGACCACGGTGAAGCCGAGGCCGCGCGCCACGGCGTCGAGCACCATACCCACCTCATTGGTGAAGCCCTGGCGGCGAAACTGGCTCATGGAGCGGAACTCGTCGGGGAAATTGCTGCGAAGCAGCGCGCCCGCGTGATTGACCCCATCGGAGTAGTTGATGAAGCCGATGCCCATCAGCTCGGTGAGCGAGGTGCCGGCAAAGTCCGCCGGCACCACCAAGCACAGTGGCTCCTGGTGCCACAGGCTGCAGTTCAGCTCCGGATGGCGGATCGGTTCGGTAACGATGCCCAGGTCGTGACGCCCGGCCAGCACGTCGGACACGATCTCGTGGCTGAAGGCGAAGCTGTAGCTGACCGTCAGCCCTGGCGACATCTGTTGCTGACCGAGAATGTAGGGGTAGAACATCAGACCCACGCTGCCCGGTGAGGCGATACGACACTCACCGGTGTCCAGCGCGTCGTCGTCAAGCGAGTGGCGAAACTGCTCGTGTTCGGCGAACAGCCGCAGCCCGTAGTCGTAGGCCCTACGCCCGGCCTCGGTGAGAGTGAAGCGCCGACCCTGCCGCTCCAGCAAGGGCTTGTCGAGGTACTGCTCCAGCTTGCGCACATGCTGGCTGACCCCGGGTTGAGTCATTTCGAGATGCCGCGCAGTACGCGTGAAGCTACCCGTTTCGACCAGGGTAATGAAGGTGCGAAAGTACTGTGCGTTGAACATGGCGATCGCTTGCAGGGACCTAGGCCGGGAACACTCATCCTACCACCCCTGGCTCAGCCACGCAGCGCTGCGCCGCTGCGGGCAGCGTGATAGCATCGAATGACGACTCGATGACAGGCACGCAAGCCGACACCACAAGGATCGTTTCATGCCAGACACCATCTCCACCATCGTTTCACCGCTGCGCAGCCTGGAAGTGCTCTCTCAGCATGAGGTCAACCGCCTGCGTGACACCTCGAAAGCCGGCCTGCACGACCTGCTGCGGCGCTGTTCGCTGGCCGTGCTCAGCTCCGGCAGCATGACCGACGACAGCCTGGTGCTGATGGAGACCTATCACGACTTCGACATCGAAGTGATCCAGCAGGACCGCGGCATTCGCCTCAAGCTGACCAATGCCCCCGCCCAGGCCTTCGTCGACGGCAAGATGATTCGCGGCATACGCGAGCACCTCTCGTCGGTACTGCGCGATATCGTCTACGTCTACAACGAGATCCAGCAGCACCGTCGCTTCGACCTCACCACCGGCGAAGGGACCACCAACGCGGTGTTCCATATCCTGCGCAAGGCCGGCACGCTGAAACCGGGGCGCGACCCCGGCATCGTCGTGTGCTGGGGCGGCCACTCCATCACCCGCGAAGAGTACGAGTACACCAAGGACGTGGGCTATCACCTGGGCCTGCGCGAACTCGACATCTGTACCGGCTGCGGCCCCGGCGCCATGAAGGGGCCGATGAAGGGAGCCAACCTGGCCCACGCCAAGCAGCGCATACCCGACGGTCGCTATCTGGGTATCTCCGAGCCGGGCATCATCGCCGCGGAGGCGCCCAACCCGCTGGTCAACGAGCTGGTGGTGATGCCCGACATCGAGAAGCGTCTGGAGGCCTTCGTGCGCCTGGGCCACGGTATCGTGGTCTTTCCCGGCGGCGTCGGCACGGCAGAAGAGATTCTCTACCTGCTAGGCATTCTGCTCCACCCCGACAATGCCGACATGGCCCTGCCGGTCATCTTCACTGGCCCGGCCAACTCCGCGGACTATTTCCAGCGTATCGACGAGTTTCTCGTCTACACCCTGGGCGAGGCGGCGCGCAGCAAGTATCGCATCATCGTCGATAATCCCGTCGAGGTTGCCCGCACCATGCGCAAGGGCATCGACAGCGTCACCGAGTTCCGCCGCGCCCACCAGGACGCCTTCCACTACAACTGGCGGCTCACTATCGCGCGTGAGTTCCAGGAAACCTTCGAGCCCACTCACACGGCGATGGCCGGCCTGGCGCTGCACCGCAGTCAGCCGGTGCACGACCTGGCCGCCAACCTGCGTCGGGCCTTCTCGGGTATCGTGGCGGGTAACGTCAAGGAGCACGGCCTGCGCGCCATCGAGGCGCACGGTCCCTTCCAGTTGCATGCCGAACCGGAGCTGATGCGCCGCCTGGACGAGTTGCTGGGCTCATTCGTCGCTCAAGGCCGCATGAAGCTGCCAGGCCAGGAGTACGTGCCCTGCTACCGACTGGTATGACGGTTGCCAGGCAGGACATGGAAGTAATCAAGTAGAGAAAGCACGGCGGCGCCTGAAAGGTGCCGCCGCAGTTCAGTCTCTCGACTCAGTCTCGAAGAACGGGTGGACGCCACCATAGTGATACGGCGTGGAGCAGCAGCCCAAGCGTGGCGCCGTGGGCGATCAACAGCTGCCAGCTCACCCAGGCCGTGAACAGCGCATGCCACAGCCCCATCACTACCAGCCCTGCCAGCAGCGCCAATAGCAGCCGCTTGCCCAGCTGCGGCAGCCGACGGCGCTCATCGGCACCCAGCATGCGCCAGTTCAGAAAAGCCACCACGGCCACCACCGCCAGCGCGATCGAGATCAGCGACAGACGATTGCCGTAATCGCCGGCGATGAAGCGCGGCACGGTGGCCAGCATCAGGATCAGCAAGCCCGCCATCAGACTCAGTCGTTCCGCAGTCGGCTCCGCGTTCATCTCAAGCCACCTGCAGTTGCTGGTCTTCGATCCACTCCTCGACCCAGGGCAGTGCGGCATCGTCGGCCATGAAGGTCTCCATGGCATCGACCTCCAGCCGCTCCCCAAGCCGGGTGGCCCCAAGCCCTTCGAGCATTTCGTCCAGCCGGCGCCCTGCCCCACAGAAGGTGTCGCCGTAGGAGCTGTCTCCCATGGCGATCAGGCCGTAGCGCAGACCCACCAGCGACGGGCTTTGCTCATCGAGGGCGCGGGCAAAGGGCACGAAGTTACCCGGGAAATCGCCGCTACCGGTGGTGGAAACGCAGAACAACACCAGATCGGGCCGCTCTTGTGTCAAATCCTCGAGCGTGGGCTGCTCGAGCACCACGGTCTCGTAGCCGGCATCCTTGAACAGCGGAGCAGCCTGCTCGGCGACATCGAGGGCGCCGCCATACATGGTTCCTACGAAAATCTTCAGCATTGGCATGTCGGAGATTAACCTGATTCGTTCAACCGATACGTTCGACACGAGTTTACCACGTGTCGGCAAGTGGGCGCCGAACGCCGCTCTCATCGTCACTGCTCTCGCCATCGCCAAGCGACAGGTTGTCGCAGGCGGCTCGAAAGCTGGCCAAGTATAATGTCCGGTCCGTGATTCGAGGAGGCGACATGCTGGAGGCGCATACGTTCGAAGCCTGGGTCACCCCGCTGCTGATCGGCGGCTTGATCCTGTTCATGGGCTTCATCATCTGGGACCTGGCCAAGCAATCCCAGGCCGGACGCTTCGGTACCCTCATGCTGTTCGTGGTACTCGGCGCAGGCATGATGGGTTACATCTTCAAGGTGGTGATCACCTGGCTGATGGAGAGCGGCGGCGGGGTTTAAGCACTTACGGACAGGCAAAGTACTCAATACCCCAAGTACCCGACACTTCAAGTACCCAATACCAAAATGCCACCCCTTGAGGTGGCATTTTGGCGATGGCCTTACATCAGCTGGGCGCCGGACCTTCGTAGCGCTCGACTTGGCTCTTGAGCTTCTGGCCGGGCCGGAAGGTCACGACGCGACGCGCCGAAATGGGAATTTCTTCCCCCGTTTTCGGATTGCGCCCCGGGCGCTCACGCTTGTCGCGCAGATCGAAGTTGCCGAATCCCGACAGCTTGACCTGCTCGTTCTCGCGCAGGCAGGCTCGGATCTCTTCGAAGAAAGCCTCCACCATGGCCTTGGCTTCACGCTTGGTCAGCCCCAACTCGGCATTGAGATGTTCGGCCAGTTCCGCCTTGGTCAACGCTCCCATGTCATCTCCTCAGAGTGGCGGTCCAGCCCGCCGCCGTCATGGCTTCCGGTTCGTTCGAGCACTCACCCGCGCAGCTCGGCTCCCAGATGCTGATGCGACTCGGCGACGATGGCATCGACCAACTGATTGATTTCTTCGTCATTCAGCGTGCGCGAAGGATGCTGCCAGGTCAAGCCCAAGGCAACACTCTTGCTCCCTTCGGGCACCCCTTTGCCCTGATAGACGTCGAACAGGCGCAGTTCCTGCAGCCATTGCCCGGCGCGCTGGCGTACACAATCCAGCAGCGCCTGCACGGGTCGATCCTCATCGAGCAGGAAGGCCAGGTCACGGCGTACTTCCGGATAGCGCGACAGCGGCTCGAAAGCAGGCAGGCTGCCATGAGTGAGCGCATCCTGGCGCACTTCGAACAGATACACCTCGGCCTTCAGGCCAAGCTCGGCCTTGACGGCGGGATGCAGGGCACCAATCCAGCCCACCTGTTCGCCCCGGAACACCACCCGCGCGCACTGACCGGGGTGCAGCGCCGAGTGCTCACCCGGCTCGAAGCGCCAGGCATGCTCCTCTCCCCCCAGGGCGATGAGACTTTCAAGATCGCCTTTCAGGTCGAAGAAGTCGACCTTGTCCCGGCTACCGGCCCACCCCTCGGGCAGGCGCTCACCGCAAACCAGCGCACCGACCATGGGTGTCTGGTCCAGCGCATCCAGATCGCCGCGGAAAACGAGGCCCGTCTCGAACAGGCGTACCCGGGTCTGCTGGCGGTTGAGGTTGTACTCCAGCGCCCGGATCAGCCCCGGAAACAGACTTGCCCGCATCACGGCCAGGTCGCTGGAGATGGGGTTGGCCAGCCGCGGTGAGACCGCATCCGGCAGCAGTGCCTGCTGCAGCTCGGGGGCCACGAAGCTGTAAGTGACCGCCTCCTGATAGCCGCGTGCCACCAACTGGCGCCGCAGCCTGGCCAGGGGCGTGCGCGCCTCGTTGTCGGGACGCAGCGCCAGGCGGGCCGCGGGACGGCGCACCGGCAACAGGTTGTAGCCGTGAATACGCGCCACTTCCTCGATCAGATCTTCCTCGATGGCGATATCGAAGCGCCAGCTCGGCACCTGCGCCTGCCATCCCGCCTCCGTCGCGGTGACTGTCATGCCCAGCCGCTCGAGGATCTCCTGCACCTCGGCCGAGGGCAGCGCCTTGCACAGTGCCTGCTCGAGCCTCGCGGCACGCAGCGTGACCTCACGCTCGACCGGCATGTGGGCATCGCTGATGGCCTCCACCAGCGGCCCCGGCTCACCGCCGGTGATCTCGAGCAGCAGCGCCGTGGCACGCTCCACCGCGTCCCGGGTAAGGCGCGGATCGACCCCACGCTCAAAGCGGTGCGAGGCATCGGTATGCAGGCCGTAGGAGCGCGCCTGACCGGCAATCGCCAGCGGCGAGAAGAAGGCGGACTCGAGGAAGATATCGCGGGTTGCCGGGCCGACACCGGAGTGCTCGCCGCCCATTACGCCGGCAATCGCCAGCGGACCGCGCTCGTCGGCGATGACCAGGGTCGAGGCATTGAGCGTGATCTCCTGGCCGTCGAGCAGCACCAGTTGCTCCCCTTCCCGCGCCAGCCTTACCACCACGGCGCCGTGCAGGTTCTCGCGGTCGAAGGCGTGCAGCGGCTGCCCCAGTTCGAGCATGACGTAGTTGGTCACGTCGACCACCGGATCGATGGAGCGCACGCCGCTGCGGCGCAGACGCTCGACCATCCACAGCGGGGTGGCAGCGGTGACGTCCACGCCCTTGATCAGGCGGCCGATATAGCGCGGACAGCGCTCGGCATCCTCCACCCGCACCGCAAAGGTCTCGTCGTGGCTGGCCGCAACCGGCTCCACGGCAGGCTCGGTCACCGCCAGTCGATTGAGCACGCCGACTTCGCGCGCCAGGCCTTTCAGGCTCAGGCAGTCGCCGCGGTTGGGGGTCAGATCCACCTCGACGGTATGATCGTCGAGCCCCATCCAGGCGCGAAAATCCTCGCCGGCAGGCGCATCGGCAGGCAGCTCGAGAATGCCCGCCGAGGTCTCCTCGGCAAGACCCAGCTCAGAGGCGGAACAGATCATGCCGCGGGATTCCACGCCGCGCAGCTTGGCCTGTTTGATCTTGAAGTCGCCCGGCAACACCGCCCCGACGCGGGCAAACGGCACCTTCTGACCGACCGCCACGTTGGCGGCACCGCATACCACCTGGACCGGCTCGCCGCTGCCGTCGACCACCTGGCACACGTTGAGCTTGTCGGCATCCGGATGCTGCTGCTTGTCGACGACCTCGGCTACCACCACCCCACTGAAGGCAGCGGCAACGGGCTCTACGGCATCCACTTCCAGGCCGGCCATGGTGATCTGGTCGGCCAGCCCTTGTACGCCCAGCTGCGGCGACACCCACTCACGCAGCCACTGTTCGGAAAATTTCATGGTCAATCCTGTATTCGGCCGAAGTTCATGTCCGCCTGGGCTCGGCGCCCGATCAGGCGAATTGGCGCAGGAAGCGCAGGTCGTTGTCGAAGAACATGCGCAGATCGTTGACGCCGTAACGCAGCATGGCGAGTCGCTCGGCGCCCATGCCGAAGGCGAAGCCCTTGTAGCGCTCCGAGTCGATGCCCGAATGGCGGAACACTTCCGGATGCACCATGCCGCAGCCCATCACTTCGAGCCAGCCGCTGTGGGAGCAGACCCGGCAGCCCTCGCCGGAGCACATCACGCACTGGATATCGACCTCGGCGGAGGGCTCGGTGAACGGAAAATAGGAGGGACGGAAGCGCACCGACAGGTCGTCGCGCTCGAAGAAGGCGTGGAGGAAGTCTTCAATGGTGCCCTTCAGATCGGCGAAGCTCACGTCCTCGTCGACCAGCAGCCCCTCGACCTGATGGAACATCGGCGTATGGGTCAAGTCGGAGTCGCTGCGGTAGACCCGCCCCGGGCAGACGATACGGATCGGCGGCGCCTGATTCTTCATCGTGCGCACCTGTACCGGCGAGGTATGCGTGCGCAGCAGGCGCGTGGCGTCAAAATAGAAGGTGTCCGCCATGCCCCGAGCCGGATGGTGGGCCGGAATGTTGAGCGCCTCGAAGTTGTGATAGTCGTCCTCGACCTCAGGCCCCACGGCGACGTCATAGCCGATGCGGCTGAACAGCCCTTCGATGCGCTCCAGGGTCAGGGTGACCGGATGCAGGCCGCCGTTGGTCTGGCCACGCCCCGGCAGCGTCACGTCGACGCGCTCGGCGGCCAGTTGCGCTTCCAGCGCCGCCTTGGCCAGCGCCTCCCGGCGGGCATCGAGCTCCTCGGTCAAGGCCAGCTTGGCCTGATTGATGCGCTCCCCCGCTGCCGGACGCTCATCCGCCGGCAGCTTGCCGAGCCCCTTGAGCTGAGCGGTGATCTCGCCTTTCTTGCCAAGGTAGCGTACCCGCAGCTCCTCGAGCGCCGCGATGCTGTCGGCAGCCTGAATGGCTTGACGGGCCTCGGTGACCAGTGTTGGTAGATGGTCCATCCGTTGAGCTCCGAAGTCGTTATCGTGCTGTTGACGCGTCAGTGTGCGTCGTAAAAAAACAGGGGAAGAGCGGCTGCTCTTCCCCTGCGACGGTCTGGCATCGACCGGGCCGACCGCAACCGGCCCGACACCCGAGACAATGTCACTTACTGGGCAGCCTTGGCCTTCTCGACGATGGCAGCAAAGGCAGCCTTCTCGTGAACGGCCAGATCGGCCAGCACCTTGCGGTCGATCTCGATACCGGCCTTCTTCAGACCGCCGATGAAGCGGCTGTAGGACAGGCCGTGCTGACGGGCACCGGCGTTGATACGCTGGATCCACAGCGCGCGGAACTGACGCTTGCGCTGGCGACGGTCACGGTAGGCGTACTGACCGGCCTTGATGACAGCCTGCTTGGCCACGCGGAAAACGCGTGAACGGGCACCGTAGTAACCCTTGGCCAGCTTGAGAACCTTCTTGTGACGACGACGTGCGACGACACCACGCTTGACACGAGTCATGACTTTCTCCTGACGTTAAAGTAGGGCAACCAGAGGCTCAGAGATTCGGCAGCATGCGCTGAATCAGTGCCTTGTCGGCGTCGTGAACCTGCTTCATACCGCGCAGTTGACGCTTCCGCTTGGTCGACTTCTTGGTCAGGATGTGGCTACGAAACGACTGCTTGTGCTTGAAGCCGTTGGCCGTCTTCTTGAAGCGCTTGGCAGCGCCGCTGTTGCTCTTGATTTTCGGCATGAGACTAACTCCGCTCGAGATTTTTCAGAAAATCCGGGGCCGACGGCCGGCTGTTGCCGACCGTCCGTCTGACTGGCCTTCGGATCACTTCTTCTTGGGGGCAATGATCATGATCATCTGGCGCCCTTCCATCTTGGGGAAGGACTCCACGGTCCCGATCTCCTCGAGATCCGCAGCGATCCGTTCCATCAGCTTGCGGCCGATGTCCTGGTGCGCCATTTCACGGCCGCGAAACCGCAGCGTGACCTTGCCCTTGTCGCCACCTTCGAGGAAGCGGATCAAGTTACGCAACTTGATCTGGTAATCCCCCTCGTCGGTGCCAGGCCGGAATTTGACTTCCTTGACCTGAATCTGCTTCGTCTTCTTCTTCTGAGCTGCCTTCTGCTTCTTCTGCTCGAAGACGAACTTGCCGTAATCCATGATCTTGCAGACGATCGGATCGGCATTGGAAATCTGGACGAGGTCAAGACCGGCCGCTTCGGCACGCTCGAGCGCTTCGCTGGTAGGCACAACGCCCAGCTGCTCGCCGTCGCTGTCGATCAGGCGCACCTGATCCTCGGTTATCCGCTCGTTCATTGGGGGGCGCTTGTCCTGAGGACGTCCGCGCTGGCTGCTTCGCTTGATCGTTCCGTCTCCGTTCCGGTAATTGACGATGTCGCTGCCGACCTGTCTTTCCCCGCCTGGGCTTACAGGTCTATTCAGAGGCTTACAGGCCCTCTGCCTGCACCCAATCGATGAAAGCATCGACGGTCATGGTGCCCAGGTTTTCGCCGGTGCGCGTACGCACGGCAACCGAGTCGGCTTCGACTTCCTTATCTCCTACAACCAGAAGATAGGGAACCTTCTGCAACGTATGTTCGCGGATTTTAAAGCCGATCTTCTCGTTCCTCAAGTCCGCCTTGACGCGAAGGCCAATTTTTTGCAGGCGCCGCTCGAGTTCCAGCGCGTAATCGCGCTGGGCATCGGTGATGGTCATGACCACCGCCTGCTCCGGCGCCAGCCACAGCGGCATGGCCCCGGCGTAGTGCTCGATCAGAATGCCGATGAAGCGCTCGAAGGAGCCCAGGATGGCTCGGTGCAGCATTACCGGGGTCTTGCGCTCGCCATCCTCGTCGACGTATTGGGCGCCAAGGCGGCCCGGCAGGTTGAAGTCGAGCTGTAGAGTACCACACTGCCACACGCGATTGAGGCAGTCGCGCAGAGCGAACTCGATCTTGGGCCCGTAGAAGGCACCCTCACCCGGCTGCAGCTCCCACTTCAGGCCGGTAGCGTTCAGCGCCGCCTCGAGGCCGGCCTCGGCGCGATCCCATAGCGCCGCCTCGCCCATGAAGTCTTCGGGGCGGGTCGACAGCTTGAGCTCGACGTCGTCGAAGCCGAGCTCCTTGTAGACCTTGAGCGTCAGGGCAATGAAGGCCTCGGCCTCGCTCTGGATCTGCTTCTCGGTACAGAAGATGTGAGCATCGTCCTGAGTGAAACCACGCACTCGCATCAGACCATGCAGCGAACCGGACGGCTCGTTGCGGTGACAGCTGCCGAACTCGGCCAGGCGTAGCGGCAGGTCGCGATAGCTCTTGAGCCCCTGATTGAACACCTGCACGTGACAGGGGCAGTTCATCGGCTTGACCGCGTACTCGCGCTTCTCCGATTCGGTGGTGAACATCAGGTCACTGTAGTGGCCCCAGTGGCCGGACTTCTTCCACAGCGAAAGATCCACCACCTGAGGCGTACGGATCTCCTGATAGCCATGCTCGATCTGGATCCGACGCATGTACTGCTCCAGCGCCTGGTACAGGGTCCAGCCGTTGGGATGCCAGAACACCATCCCCGGGGCCTCTTCCTGCAGATGGAAGAGATCCATGCGCTTGGCCAGCTTACGGTGGTCGCGCTTCTCGGCCTCCTCGAGGCGCTGCAGATGCGCCTTGAGATCTTTCTTGTCGCCCCAGGCGGTGCCGTAGATACGCGTCAGCATCGGCTTGGTGGCATCGCCGCGCCAGTAGGCGCCGGCCAGCTTGGTCAGCTTGAACGCCTTCAGATGCCGGGTATTGGGCACGTGTGGCCCACGGCACATGTCCGTGTATTCCTCGTGATGGTAGAGACGAATGGTCTCGCCCTCGGGAATCTCGCGCACGATCTCCTGCTTGTAGGGCTCCTCCCGATGCAGGAAGGTCAGCATCGCCTTGTCGCGATCGACGTACTCGCGAACCACCTCGTAGTCGGTGTCGATCAGCTGCTTCATGCGCGTCTCGATGGCAGCCAGATCGTCCGGCGTCACCGAGCGGCCGAAGTCGACGTCGTAGTAGAAACCGTCATCGATCACCGGGCCGATGGCCATCTTGGCATCCGGGTAGAGCTGCTTGACCGCATGCCCGATCAGGTGCGCGCAGGAGTGGCGAATGATCTCGAGCCCTTCCGGGTCGCGCGCGGTGATGATCGCCACTTCGGCGTCATGCTCGATGATGTCGGCGGCATCCACCAGCTCGCCGTCGATCTTGCCTGCCACGCAGGCCTTGGCCAGCCCGGGGCCGATGGATTCGGCCAGCTGCATCACGCTGATAGGTTCGTCGAAAGTTCTCTGGCTGCCGTCCGGCAGGGTCACGATGGGCATCGAAGGGTCCTTTGCGCAGTGGTGATCCATACCAGGGATCACGTGTCGCGGTTGATAGCAGATACGAAAAACGGGTCGTCAGCGAGACATGCAGCCCACCCACTACCTTGGGCGATACGGGTGCCGCTTCATCGGCCCCGCTGCACGTCACGGCGATCGACAAGACTACCAGAATAGCCACTGCTTGCGCCATGGCGAGCATCGCCTGGACAGAATGAAAGGGACACAGACACGACAGGGGCACCCGAAGGTGCCCCTGCTGATGACGGTGCTGGAAGCGCGTCCAGCGCCAGGCATCAATCCCAGTTCAGGATCTCGACGCGACGGTTCTGTGCCCGTCCTTCGTCGGTGTCGTTGGTGGCAACCGGGCGCTCTTCACCGAAACCGCGAGTGGTCATGCGATTCTCGGCGATACCGCGTGAGACGAGGAAGTCACGCACGGAGTTCGCACGACGCTCAGAGAGGCCCACGTTGTACTGCGGGGAGCCCACGGAGTCGGTGTGGCCTTCGATGCGCACGCGCAGGTTGGGATTCTCACGCAGCGTGGTCGCCACCTGATCCAGGGTCGGGTAGGCACCCGGACGGATCTCGTCGGAATCGAAGGCGAAAGTGACTTCGCTATCGAGCGTCACCGGCTCGAACTCGGTGACCGGAGCCGGCTCGGGCTCGGGCATCGGCTCGGGCTCGGCAACCGGCTCCGGCGGCGGGGTACGATCGGCACACAGCAGAGCGCCGATGGACGCACCGGTGGCGCCGCCCACGGCGATACCCGCATCTTCGTCGGACTCGCCGCTCACCGCATAACCGATGCTGCCACCGATCAGGCCGCCGGCGATACCACACACCACGGGCTGCTGATACCAAGCCGTGCCGCCGCCAGTGCTGGCCGTCGCGGTACCGCCCGCACGCTCACCGCCCCTCTGAAAATCCGTGGCACAGCCGGAAAGGCCGAGTACCAGAGCTGAACCCAACAGCAAGCCAGTCGTTGATTTTTTCATTGCAAGACTCCTTCTTGATTTTCATCTCGGGCTGCTCGAAACGCGAATTCCCGATGGTCAGGACACTCATTGACCCAACGGCTTCAAGTGTAGGCCGTTATCGGCCTTGCTCAAAGCGTTGCCTCACTCCTACGCTGACCATTCTGCCGTTTTCTGCCAGAAAACACCCGGGGAATGGCCATAATTTAGCTTGGCGGAGTACCCGAGGCGGTTGCCAACATACCTTGCTGTAAAGCCTGTGTATAGATCTCAATGCAGGCTTCCGGGCCAGTTTCGCCGAAACTGAAGCACCTCCTCAGCCGCCTTGAGTACCGGTTGGCGCCACTCCGCCTCGACCTCGAGACGCTCACGATCTTCGCGCATGCGATCGCGAGGGGCCAGTTCCTTGCGAGCGGAGTGCGTGTGCAGGTGCTGGGTGCGCGCATATACTTCGCCGAAGGCCTGGAAGTCGGGCCGCTCGAGCAGGCTCGGATCGAGAATGTCGAGCAGCAGCTTGCAGCGCCACGCGCCTTCGGTGATGTCGACCTGCTCCTGAAGCAGCGAAGAAGCAACGATCTCGAGGTTGGCAAGGCAGTTCTCATGGGCACGGCGCAGCTCATCCTCACGAAACGCCTCACGCCGGCGCACCTCCTTCCACAAGGTATAAGCATAGGCTGCCAGGCCGGCAACGATGGCCAAGCCCACGGCGAGCAGAATCAATGCCGTCGTCGTCGTCATTAAAGCTCCAGAGGGATGCATGGAAGGGTGAATCGAGGGCCGCATTGTAACGCAAGCACGCGCCCGGAGCAGGACCCGCCCCCAGCCTTATTCGATCAGAGTCAGGCTGTGCCTGAAAAATCGGCGAGCGAAGGCCAGGGCTAGGCCCGTTCCCTACGGGCCAGCGCACTTCCCACATCCCTGTGGGTCGCAAGGCAAAAATTAGCGAAAAGACGGAGTTTACGTGCTGTAAATGAGTATTTTGAGCTAATTTTTAACGCCGTATGGCCAAGCGCAGACAGTTTTCAGGCATAGCCTGGATCGCTACAGGCGATAAAAGGACCATTAATCAAGCTCTCCCCCCGGTTGTAGCGCAGCGCATGCCCATGGCGCGGCTCGATCACCGCCCCGCCGGCCCCTTCCAGCACCGCCTGACCGGCGGCGGTATCCCATTCGCAGGTGGGTCCGAAACGCGGGTAGAGATCGGCACGACCCTCGGCGATACGGCAGAACTTCACCGAGCTGCCGCAGCGCTCGAGCGAGGCCTCGGGAAAGCGCTCCAGCCAGGCCTGGGTCTGCGCATCGAGATGGGCCCGGCTGGCGAGAATCCGTGGCGGCCTCTCGGCACGCACGACCAGCTCACGACACCGGTTCTCACGCCAGCGCCAGGCGCCGATCCCCTTACCGCCCATCCACGTCGTGGCCAACGCTGGGGCATGCACCACGCCCAGCCGCACCTCTCCCTTCTCGATCAGCGCCACGTTGACGGTGAAGTCATCGAAGCCGTCGACGAACTCGCGGGTACCATCGAGCGGGTCGACCAGCCAGTAGCGATGCCAGGCAGAGCGTTCCGTCCAGGCGACATCGGCCTGCTCTTCGGACAGCACCGGGATGTCCAGCAATCTCGGCAAGCCCCGTATCAGGCGACGGTGCGCCGCCATGTCGGCTTCCGTGACCGGGCTGCCGTCGGCCTTGCCGGCCACCTCGTAGCGTCTTGCGCGTATGCTCAGGATATCCCGGCCCGCCGCCTCGCAAAGCTCACGCAGCGCTCGCCCATCGGGCAACAGCGCCGCAGCTCCGGTGTGGAGCTGCGACGATTGAGGAGGGCTAGAGTGCCCAGAGGCCGGCATAGTGATCCAGCAACAGCACACCGAACACGCCAAGGATGTAGCGAATCGAGAACCAGAAGGCCGCAAGCGGAGCAGTGGGATCCGCCCCCCTCCACACCTTCCAGTTCCAGTACATGAAGCGCAGATTCAGTGCCATGACGCCCACCAGGTAAACGGCCCCGCTCATGCCGATGACGAAGGGCAACAGCGTGACGGCCACGGTCAACCAAGCATAAAGCCAGATCTGCAGCCGTGTGAACGCTTCGCCATGGGTTACCGGCAGCATCGGCACACCGGCACGCGCGTACTCATCACGCTTGTGGATCGCCAACGCCCAGAAATGCGGCGGCGTCCAGGCGAACACGATCAGCACGAGCAGCAGCGGCTCCGGCCCCAGCTGCCCCGTCACCGCCGTCCAGCCCAGCATCGGCGGTGCCGCTCCGGCCACGCCCCCGATGACGATATTCTGCGGTGTGGCCCGCTTGAGGAAGGCGGTATAGATCAACGCATAACCGATCAACGAGGCCAGGGTCAGCCATGCCGTGAGGGCATTGACCTGCCACAGCAGCAGGACGATGCCCGCCATGGAAAGCAGCGATGCCCAGCCCAGCGCCAGCACCGTCGGCATCCGCTGTGCCGCCAGCGGCCGCTGGGACGTGCGCAACATCATCGCATCGAGGCGCCGATCCACCACATGGTTGAACGCCGCCGCACCGCCGGCCGCCATGCCGATTCCGGCCAGCCCGAAGACTACCGTGGCAAGCGAAGGCAAGCTTGGCGTTGCCAAGGCCATCCCCACCAGGGCGCAGGCCAGCATGACCAGTACCACCCTCGGCTTGCATAACGTGAGCAGGTCCTGCCAGCTCCAGTTGGAGCCTTCCAGCTGTGACAGCAGAACGCGCTTCGCCTCGCCACGTCTCATCAGCGCGTTAGACATGCACCCACTCCTTGTCCCGTCGTGTTGAATCTTCGGCCGCAACGGCCGACTCCCGCCAGTGCCACACGGCCAACGCCAGCAGCAATACCAGCGCCACGGCACCGGCCGTATGCAACAGTGCCAACCACAAGGGCAGCCACATCAGCACGTTGGCGATGCCAAGCCCCACTTGAATACCATAGGCGAAGACGAGCCCACCGAGCCAGGGGCGCTGTAGATTCTCGCGCCAATAGCGCAGTGCCAGCGCTATCAAGGCCAGCCCCAGCACCAGCGCGCCGATCCTATGACCCTGGTGGATGGCGGTCCTGGCATCTGCATGCAACTGCCCGTGCAGATAATTCGGCCCCACCGTCTGGGTCAGATGAAAACCCTCGCTCCAATCCATCTCCGGCCACCACTGGCCGTTGCAGGTGGGGAAGCCCTGACAGGCAATGCCCGCATAGTTGCTCGACACCCAACCGCCCAGCGCCAGCTGCAGCAGCAGGCAGAGCATGGCAATGACCCACAGCGGCGTCAGACGCCGCCTCGCCACGCCGGGTGCCGCAGCCCCCTTCGCGAACCGACGCAAGCTCAGATGCAGCCACAGGAACAGCAGCAGCACCGCCAGACCACCCAGCAGATGCAGGGTCACGACCTGAGGCCACAGCTTCAGCGTCACGGTGAAGGCACCGAAGGCACCTTGCAAAAGGATCACGACCAGCAGTGCGACACTCGTTCGCCACGGGTAGCCGGAGCGGCGACGCAGCCCAGCCCCCAACGCGAGCAGCGAGATCACCAGCAAGCCGAGGGCCGACGCCACGTAGCGGTGAACCATTTCCACCCAGGCCTTGAACGCCTCCAGCGGTGCGTCAGGAGAGTGGGCCATCGCCCGCTCGGCATCCGGCACTACCAGACGGCCATAGCAGCCCGGCCAGTCAGGGCAGCCAAGTCCGGCATCCACCAGGCGCGTCCACACGCCGATCAATATCACCACGGTAGTGAAGACGACACCGGCCAGGCTCAGCCGCAGCAGCAGGCGCAGCCGCGCCCTATCACGCTGAATGGAAGCATTCGTCATCGAAGCACTCTGCATGGTGTGGCTCCCGCCTCCCTGGTCGGATATTGGTAACTACGTTCAGCGTGTATCGCCGTCACGCTCCGGCGCGCTGCGCCGGTCGGGGTTCATGCGCAACAGATGACTGAGATCATCCATCACATCGCGCTCGCCGACCTCACGACCATAGGTCAATACCACCTGGCCCTGCGGGTCGAGTAGCCAGACCTGCCCGGGCGCCTGCCAACCAGGCACCTCCAGCCACTGTGCACCGATCTCTCCCGGCAAAATCTCTCCCGGCAAAATCTCTCCCGGCAAAGTCTCGCCCTCCCCTCCGATACGCAACCTCGTCACCCTGGGCGCCTCACGGCCCAGCGCGCGATGCAGTCGCCACCATCGATCGGCGTTTTCCGCACAAGCCACGCTGCAATCGAAGGCCAGCAACCAATCGCCATCATCCAGACTGTCCGTAAGCTCCACCAACGGCCACTGCGACAGATTGGGCACGTCAGGTGCCAGCTCGCCGTGGGCCGTGCGCTGCTCCGGGATGCCGATACGCCACTGCACCATCACCCAGGCAGTAACGACCGGCAAGGCGAATATTGCGATCAATGCCAGCAACTTGAAGCGCTGGTGACGGATTTTCATGGCTTCCTGCAAGGCTTTGCCTCCTCATGTGCATTCCGACCTGCGGTTTGAGTTGCATCACGACGGTCTTTGACCAGCCTGCGCCCACCAAGCAGCATCACGACCAGAGCGGCCAGCGCCAATCCCCACCACTGTACGGCGTAGCCGACATGTCGACTGGCCGGCATCACGCTGGGCTGCCACCACGGCTCGAGCAGACCGGCACCGCGCTCAAGATGCATCCACCCGGCGTGAGCGAAGTCCGCCTCCCAGGCCTCGAGCTCGATACGCTGCAAGCGGCTCCCTTCACGGTTGGGGCCGAACAATGGAGTGCCGTTGCCGGCCGCCTGCCAGCGACCTGAGACGACGACCTCGCCCACGGGAGTTTCCACCTCAGGTGCCTCGCGAGTCGGCCCGGTGGGCAGGAAGCCTCGCTGCACCAACCACAACCGGCCATCTTCGGTTTGAAGGGGGGTGAGCACCGCCACTCCCAACTGCCCCTTAAGTGTGCGGTTGTCGAGAAACAGAGTCTGCTCCTCGAGATAGCGGCCACGCAACGTCAGGCGAGTGCCTTCAGGGGGAGTTTCGATAGGTGCCTGCAGCGTTGGGGCGGCGTCGAGACGCGCCAGGTATTCGCGCTTGTCGTCCGCCCGCTCCCACTGCCATAGTCCAAGGAACAAGCCCAATGCGACCAGTGCCGACCAGAACGAGAACCAGATTCTTAGTCGCCACTTCCCGCTCCCCTGACTTACAATGGAGTGCCCCATGTTCCTCAAGACTCTGATTGCCGTGGTGTTCCTAGCCATGCTGACCAGCCTGGCCGCCGGCGTTGGCTTTCTGCTACGCGACGATTCCAGCTCGCGGCGCCTGCTCGTATCACTGAAGATTCGCGTCTCTCTGGCCGCACTACTGCTGGCCCTGCTGTTCTACGGCTTCTATTTCGGCAGCCTGGGAGAAATTTGACCCCAGGCTGCCGATATCACCAGCCCCATGAGAATAAATGGGGCTATTCATCACAGCACCACGTCAGAACACATAGACGAACAGGAACAATCCTACCCACACTACATCGACGAAGTGCCAGTACCAGCACGAGGCCTCGAAGCCGAAGTGGTCTTCCGGGGAGAAGTGGTAGCGCATCACCCTGAACAGCATCACGATGAGGATCAACGTCCCGACGATGACGTGAACCCCATGGAAGCCCGTCAATATGAAGAAGGTGGCGCCGTAGATACCCGCCTGTAGCGTGATGCCGTAATGGGCATAGGCTTCGTAGTACTCCACCCCCTGAATGACGATGAAGGTGAGGCCCAGCAGAACGGTGCCCGCCAGCCAGTTGCGGCAAATCTTGCGCTTGCCTTCCTTCAACGCCTCGTGCGCCACGGTCAGGGTGATACTCGACGAGACCAGGATCAGCGTGTTCACCAGCGGCAGATGCCAGGGGCTGAAGACCTGCGTAGGACCGGCAATGGACGAGTCGGGCGGGCTGAGCAATGGCCAGTGCGCAGTGAACTCCGGCCACAGCAGCGCGGTTGCCCCCTTGGTGCCCTCCCCACCCAGCCAGGGTACGGCGAACGTGCGCACGTAGAACAGCGCGCCGAAGAAGGCGGCGAAGAACATCACCTCGGAGAAGATGAACCAGCCCATGCCCCAGCGGAACGAACGATCCATCTGCGCGTCGTAGAGTCCGCTGCGCGACTCCACCACCACGTCACGGAACCAGAGTGCCATCACAGCGATGACCCCCACCAGGCCCACCAGCGTGATCAGGGTACCGCGTCCGTGCACCAGCACCATGCCGGTACCGATCATCATCACGCCGAGGGCGAGTGAGCCAAGAACGGGCCACTTGCTGGTCGCGGGTACGTAATAACTGCCACCACTCATGCCTCACCTCCTTCGTCGCGCTTGACCCCGGCCTGCAGCGTTTGGGTTTTGCCCTCAACGGGATAGAGGGTATAGACCAGAGTGACAGTGTTGACCTCGGGGGGGAGGTCGCGGTCCAACTGGAACACCAGTGGCATTTCGACCCGTTCCCCGGCCTGCAGCAGTTGCTCCTCGAAACAGAAGCAGCTCGACTTGCGCACATGGCGGGTTGCCGTACTGGGCGAAACGCTGGGCACGGCCCGCCCCCAGTTCTCGCTGCCGCTCTGATTGCTGAACATGAAATTCACTTCGGACGTCTGTCCGGGGTGCAGCCGCACCTGCCGGGTCTCGACATCCAGCCTCCAGGGCAGGCCGGAACCGTTACGCGTGATGAACTGCACCGTGACCAGGCGCGACTCGTCCACCTCGTCGTGAACCAGCGCCTGAGCCGTGGTATCGACCTTGCCGTTGATACCGGTCACCCGACAGAACACGTCGTAGAGCGGTACCAGAGCGAAGGCGAAGGCGAACATGCCGATCAGTGCCGCCACGCTGCGCCAGACCGTCCGGCGCACGCCCACCTGCCTGGCCTCCGTATCGTGCTGAGTCATGCTTCACTCCTCCTTTCGACGGCCGGCCACCCGGTGGCCGGCACTACGAATCAGTGAGCCGGGCGCTGAAAGGTCGGCGGGGTCTCGAAGGTATGCAGCGGCGCAGGACTCGGCACGCTCCACTCCAGGTCATCGGCATACTCGCCCCAGGCTGCCGCCGGCGCCTTCTTGCCGCCACGTACGCACATGATGATCACGGCGACGAACAGCAGCTGCGAGATGCCGAACATGAAGGCGCCGATGGAAGACACCAGGTTGAAGTCGGCGAACTGCAGCGCATAGTCGGGTATCCGCCGCGGCATGCCGGCCAGGCCCGAGAAGTGCATCGGGAAGAAGGTCAGATTGACACTGATGACGGAAAGCCAGAAATGCCACTGAGCCAGACGCACGTTGGGGTAGTGGCCGGTCCACTTGGGCAGCCAGAAGTAAGTAGCGGCCATGATGGAGAAGATGGCGCCCGGCACCAGTACGTAGTGGAAGTGTGCCACCACGAAGTAGGTATCGTGGTATTGGAAGTCGGCCGGGGCGATGGCCAGCATCAATCCCGAGAATCCGCCAATGGTGAACAGCACCACGAAGGCCAGGGCAAACAGCATCGGCGGCTCGAAGCTGATCGAACCGCGGAACAGCGTGGTCACCCAGTTGAACACCTTCACCCCGGTGGGCACGGCGATCAGCATGGTGGCGTACATGAAGAACAACTGCCCGGCCAGCGGCATACCCACCACGAACATGTGGTGGCCCCAGACCAGGAACGACAGGATGGCAATGGCCGCAGTGGCATACACCATGGAGGCATAGCCGAACAGGCGCTTACGGGCAAAGGCAGGAATGATCGCCGACACGATGCCGAATGACGGCAGGATCATGATGTATACCTCGGGATGCCCGAAGAACCAGAACAGATGCTGGAACAGCACCGGATCACCGCCACCCGCCGCATCGAAGAAGCTGGTGCCGAAGTTGATGTCCATCAACATCATCGTGATCACGCCTGCCAGTACCGGCATCACCGCGATCAGCAGGAAGGCCGTGATCAGCCAGGTCCACACGAACAGCGGCATATCCATCATGCGCATGCCGGGTGCACGCATGTTGAGGATGGTGGCGACGATGTTGATCGCCCCCAGAATCGAGCTGATACCGGCGATGTGCAACGACAGGATGAAGAAGGTGGTGGAGGGCGGCGCATAGGTGGTGGATAGCGGCGCGTAGAAGGTCCAGCCGAAGTTGGGGCCGCCACCCGGCATGAACAGGGTCGAGAGCAACAGGCCGAATGCCACCGGCAGCAGCCAGAAACTGAAGTTGTTGAGTCGCGGCAGCGCCATGTCCGGCGCACCGATCTGCAGCGGAATCATCCAGTTGGCCAACCCGGTGAAGGCCGGCATGACCGCTGCAAAGACCATGATCAGGCCGTGCATGGTGGTCATCTGATTGAAGAATTCCGGATTGACGAACTGCAACCCGGGCTGGAAGAGCTCCAGACGGACCACCAGGGCGAAGATCCCGCCGATGAAGAACATGATCAGCGAGAAGATCAGGTACATGGACCCGATCTCCTTGTGATTGGTGGTCAGCAGCCAGCGCATGATGCCCTTGGGTGGGGCTTCGTGGGCATGTCCATGCCCCGCTTCCGCGGCGGTGGTGCTCTGCTCGAGAGTCGGCTGAGGAGGTACCTTAGGGGCCATCGGAATACTCCAGTTTCATTGTCTTGTTTTTCGCAGCGTGTCAGGGGTTCCTCACGTCGCCGTGGCGACGTGAGGGCGACGATCATTGCAGCCGCTCGGCGATCTCGGCCGGCTGTACCGCGTCGCCGGACTCGTTGCCCCAGGCGTTACGGGTATAAGTGATCACCGCAGCCAGCTCGACCGGATTGAGCGTAGTGCGGAATGACGGCATGGCAGTCCCGGACACGCCATTGATGATGACGTCCTTGTGCCACTCCACGTCCGCCAGCATCTGCTCGTTGCCGGCCAGTGCGGGGAACGCCGGCGGCGACCCTTGGCCTTCAGGCTGGTGACAGGAAGCACAGATGCTGCCGTAGACGCCCTCGCCCCGCTCCATCAGCTCATCGAACTCCCACTCACGATCGATGCCCATGGCCTCTTCCGCCGCCATCTCCTGCCGCTCGGCAAGCCAGGCGTCGAATTCATCCTCTTCCACGGCGCGAACCACGATCGGCATGAAGGCATGATCGACCCCGCACAGCTCGGCACACTGCCCGCGATAGATACCCGGCTCATTGATGCGCACCCAATTCTCGGTGATGAAGCCGGGCACCGTATCCTGCTTCACGGCAAAATCGGGTACCCACCAGGCATGGATGACGTCGTCGGAAGTGAACAGGAAGCGGACCTTGCGATTGATCGGCAGGACCAACGGCTCGTCGACCTCGAGCAGATAGTTCTCACCACGCTCCTCGTCACCACGAATCTGCGCCCTCGGGGTAGCGAGATTGGAGTTGAAGGCAACGTCTTCACCCAAATATTCGTAGCGCCAGCGCCACTGCTGGCCGGTGACCATGACGTCCAGCTCGGCCCCGGATGGATCGTAGATTTTCTGCAGAGTGGCAGTCGCTGGTATGGCCATGCCGATGAGAATCAGCAGAGGAACGGCCGTCCAAATGATCTCGACTGTCGTATTTTCGTGGAAATTGGCAGCCTTTGCGCCCTTGGAGTGACGATAGCGAAACAGGGAATAGAACATGACCCCGAATACGATCACGCCGATGATCACACAGATCCAGAAGATCACCATGTGAAGGTTGTAGATTTCTCTACTGAGGTCAGTGACCCCAACCGGCATGTTCCAGCCGCTAGCCAGAGCCATCTGGCTCGAGCCGACAAGGGTCAAGCCCCCTGCCAACCAAACGAGCAGAGTGCGCATCGACGCCTCCCGAGTTTGTAGTTGTGTCGATAACGGCGCCCCACGAGTCAGGGTATGGGGGTTCTCGTCCCAGAGAACATTAGCCGCTTCTTCTAGCCGAGTATATGGAGACAAGTTTAGAAAGTCACTCGCCTAACCTTCACCTTATGGCTAACGCAGCAGTCAACGCTGGGCCCTGCTACGCTCAGCCCGCAACCCAGATCGCCACCAGGGCCAGCACACCCACCAGCAGCAGTCCCATGACGATTCCAGTCACGATGAAGGCCATTGGACTGCCACGCTCGAAATCCTCACGCCGCTGCCTATCGCGCTGAACGCCGAAGAACGCTGCCAGCACCGATTTTATGACACTCCACATCGCCTTCCCCCTCTATAGACCGGCTGGATAGACCGGCTGGCTTCTGAGCATGACACAACCACCCCATTGCCGTAAGCCACTGGCTTGAAAGCCCGTATCGGATGCCGAGTTCGTTATCACGAAATCGCATACCGCAATGCAGCAAAAAAGCATGGGAGAGCCACCTTTGCTGGACTACACTCGAATGCATGCGTTCTACCCTGTCCCAATCGCCCTTTCGACATATCACGGAGATCGCCATGGCCAGCCCCACCCCCGGTCGCCCCGCGCCCAACCCCGCCCTCGATGCCTCCCTGCCACTGATGGAATGGTGGTCGCAGCAATGGATTCAGGGAATTACCCCGATGACGCGCCTTCAACTGGCATGGATGGAAAGCGTATCTGACATGATGCTTCAGGAAGCGAAATTCCTCGCCGCGCTTTCCGAAGCAGGACAACAGCTCGGACACTGCTATGACACTCACGGCGCCGACCCCGAAAAGATGAAGGAATGCTACGAGGAAATAGCGCGCGAGGTTGCCGACCAGCATATGCGGCGCCTCAAGCATGTCGCCGCCATGCCCCAGGAATTCCGGCGCAGGATCTGGGAAGAAATCTAACAGCTAAAGGCAAGCATCTGAAAGGAAAGTACAAAAGAGGCTTTTCATTTCCTCCGGAACGCGCTAGTATACGCCTCGTTCTCGGGGGCATGACCAAGGTCGAGCCGCAGTCAAAAGCCCCATGGCAACGCGATACAGCGTATCGAATGCCGAGCCGAGATATCAGTCGGAGCGTGGCGCAGCTTGGTAGCGCGCTGCAATGGGGTTGCAGAGGTCGCAGGTTCGAATCCTGTCGCTCCGACCATAAAACACAGTAAAAACCGCCACTTACGGATAACGCCGGGTGGCGGTTTTTCGTTCCGGGCCGATCAGGTAGCAAATAGGTAGCAGGCGCCAGCAACAGGAAGCCACCTTAAGCGCTACCCGCCAGACAGGCCACTTTGGCCTGAGTCAGGTCAAAATGGCCTCACTCGACCAGCGACAAAAAAGCCCCCAGCGCAAGGCGTGGGGGCGTGCCGGCCGCGGCCCCGGATGAGCAACCCGCCGGCTGTCGGGGTTTTTTTCACGCAGGGCACTCGCCGACTAATCCCTGGCCAGACTGAGCCTTTCGGCAAGCTCTGGCAGCCTGTGAAACTTTGCTAGGCCATCACCTCGCACATCAGCACCAGCCGACGGCGGCGCTTGTCGGGCAAGATGGCCTTGATCTGGTATCGCTCCCCCTCGTACTCGAGCCGCATCGTCGCGTCCAGGTCCGGGCGGTGACGCATCACGACGCGGAACGTGGTCTCGGCCTGGGTCGCACTGGCGGCCAGGAACTCCCGGCCGTGGATGCCCTCGATGCTGGCCCACTCCTCGCCGACGGCTGCCCAATCCTCAATCATGCCGCCGGTTTCCGGGTCTTGAACGGTCGTCAGCGCCTGGATCTCGACCCGGTAGCGCAGCTCCCCGGTACGCATCACAGCACCTCGGTCGAGCGGTAGGGGTTCAGCAGCAGTTGAAACGTCGGGTTCTCCTGGAAGCCGCCGACGCCGGTAATGGCCTGCCGCTCCCGGTACTCGAACAGGTCGCCCACCAGTAGCAGCACCGCGGCGCGCACCGGCGCCGGCATCGGCTCGGGCAGGTCATCGCCGAGATACTTGGCTATGTGGCCCTCGGCCGCCTCGACCAGGCTGGTGATCAAGGCGTCTTCGTCATCTTCCAGCACGCGGAGATGGTCTTTCGCTTCCTGCAGCGTCACGGTAGTCATACGAAAAATACCTCGGTTTCAATCGTGGCCGGCTCCTCGGCAGCCTGGGCGGCGCCCATTGCCATGGCCAGGGCCTGGATGCCGTCAATGCGGCCGGTTCGGCGGGACTTGTCCAGCTTGCGAGCGCCAGCCGGATCGGTCACGGCCACGGCATTGGCGGCGCACATTGTCAGCACCGGGTGGTTACCGTGGGCGATGCGGCCGTTCAGCAGCTCGGCCTCGAGGGCGTCGAGTGCCGGCGCCATGTCGCGGAAGCCCTGGCCATACGGCACCAGGGGCAGCTCGATACCCAGCCGCTCGAGCTCCTTGCGGAATATGTCGATGCGCCAGCGGTCGAAGGCGATGGCGCGCAGCTCCACGTCTTGCAGGATCTCGCCCAGGTCGGTGGCCACGGCCTCGTAATCCACCGTTGCCCCGGGTGTGGTGCGCAGGAAGCCAGCGCGGGCCCACACGTCATACGGCGCCCGGTCGGTCTTGGCGCGGTCGAAGATCCCCTGCTCTGGGGTCCAGAAGTACGGCCGCACCTGCCAGACGCCTCCCGCCTTGCCCACCAGCACCAGCGCGGTGAGGTCGGTACGGGCGGAAAGATCGAGACCCCCATAAACGGGGCCCTCGAACGGCTCAGGCTCGGCCGCACAGCCTGCCCACACGTCGGGGCTGATAAACGGGCTGTCCAGGCTGACGCGCTGATTCAGCAGCAGGTTCCGGGCGGTATTGGACATGCTGGGCATTCGCTCGGCCTGGGCCATCTGCTCGCGCATATCGTCAACGCTTCGGAAGATCCCCAGCGCCGGGTTCGCTGCCTTCCAGGCGGCCTCGTCCAGCAGGTCGCAGCCTTCGGGGGCGGCGTACAGGTGGCACACGGTGCGCGGATCCTTGGAGCGCAGCGCGTCGTCTATCCACTGGCTCAACAGGTCGGCATCGTTGGCGGCCTGGGTCGATATGGTGATCAGCAGCGGGCTTTCGTGGGCGCCCTGGCTGGTGGTGATCGCGTCAACGAAGTCGGACTGCGGCCCCCTCACCTGCCCCACCTCGTCCAGGATCGCCAGCACCGGGCTCAGGCCGTGGGCGGTCTTGCCGTCGGCGGCCAGGGCCCGGAACTCGGTATTCATCGTCAGGCCGATCAGGCGCTTGCCGCTCGGCACGATGCGAACGATGCGGGAAAGCTCCTGCGACATCTGGACCATCTTGGCCGCCAGGTTGAACACCAGCGCGGCTTGGTCGCGTGACATGGCCCCCGATACCAGTTGGCTGTTCTGCTTCGCCTCGGGCCCCACCAGGTGCGCCAGCAACAGCGCGGCAATCAGGCCGGTCTTGCCGTTCTTGCGGCCCACGGAGAGGATCGCCCGCCGGGTACCGGCCGGGTTGTCGTAGACCTCGCTAATAAAGCGCTTCTGGAAGTCGGCCAGCACCATCGGCTTGCCCACGCCGGCACCTTCCGGCGTGACGCAGTAGCGTTCGACAAACTTGATGATGCGCTCAGCTCGACTCATTGCAGCGGTCTCGGTATCAGGTCGTCGTCGTCATCGATGCCACGCCGTGCGTCACGCTCCAGGGCGGCGCCCTTGTGAATGTCCTGGGACTTGCCCACCACGCTGATCGTGTCGATCTTCAGCTGTCGCGCCATGGCCAGCGCTCGCCGGCTCACCTTGTCCAGCAGGGTACAGGCCGGGTTGATCTGGTCGCCCAGGATCATGCCCTGCTTGTCGATGTGCTCCTCGAGGGCGGCAATGTCGCCATAGGCCCGCGCCAGCTGGGCCGCCAGGATCAAGTCGGCTTCGGTCCAAGTGTCTCGCGGCCGTGCGGTCACGATCGCATCCCACGCCGGCCGGTCTTCCTCCCGGAGCCTGGCAAAGGCCGGGGGCGAAAGCGGCTCGAGCGCGGCAGCCTGGGCGGCCGTGACGGCTGCCTTGGCGCTGTCGGATCGGTGGCGGCGAGTCGTTGTTTTCATGGCAGTTACCGATAAAAACGCACTGTAGGCGCGGTCCGTGGCGCGGCGGTTGCTGGTGATTTTTTCATGTCGGCTGCCGCCACGGATGGGACGGATCCAGGGGAATGCCGTTAACGTCGCAGCCTGGCACCGTCACTGCCTCGCCGTTCATCTCGGCCCGGGTCTTGCGGCTGTGACAGGATGCGCACAACGGTTGCAGCGCCTCGCGCCGGTTGTCGTCGGTGAAGTCACCGGTACCGTTGTGGATGTGGTCCACGTCGGTGGCAGGCGTGACGATGCCACTGGCCATACAGGTACGGCACAGCGGCTCCTCGGCCAGCACCTGGGCGCGCAGCTTGAGCCAGGCGGCGCTATTCAGCGGGACGTTGCGGCGCTTCTTCTTTGGCTGCATCGTCAATCCCCTCGATGGCCGGCAGGTTCTCCAGGCGGCGCACCTCACTACGCAGCATCCACCCTTCACCAATGGCCCGCTCATAGAACTGAGCCCGCTTCAGGCTGTCGCCACGCAACAGGCCCTCGACGTTGTGCTCGGCATAGAACGTCCCGGGGTCGTTGATCAGTGCGCGGTTGACGGCCTGCTCCCACATCACCAGGTGACGGCGCAGGGTATGGGTCACGAAGTAGCGGCCCAGCTCCACGGCGTTGGAGTAGTTGGCCTCTCGCAGGTCGCCGATCAGCACCGGTGGGACACGGAACAGACGGGCCACTTCCTCGACGCTCATACGGCGGGCCTCGATCCACTCGGCATCCTCGAGCGTCATGCTCACGGTCTTGAACTCGGCACCAGCAGGCAGCACGGCCGTCTTGCCATGGTTGCCCACGCCACCCTGACCAGCAGCCCACGACGTGGCAATCTCGCCGGCCTGGGTCTTGGTGGTACCCGGCTGGGTCTGGATCACGCCTGACAGCTTGGTGCCCTGGGCGAACATACGCTCGCCGTGGGTACGCTCGGCCAGTGCCAGGCCGATGGTGTCGCGGGCCACCTGGATCGGGCTGCGGCCCAGCAGGCCGTCATCACTGTGATAGCGCAGGTGTAGAACTTCATCGGCCAGCAGGCGGCGGGTCACGCCGCGGCGGTTGGTCACGTCATAGACCAGCCGATCATCGGGCGTCACCAGCACGGTCACACTGTCCGGGTGAAGTGCCTTCAGGCTCTCGACGCGGCCGGCGGCGTTCCAGTGGATCTCGGCATAGCCGTTGCCACGCAGCAGAACATGCCGCTGCAGCATCTCGCGGAACTCGAGCGCGGTCTGGTTTTCATTGGGCTCGGAGTGCAGCACCTTGTACAGCGGGTGCTGGCGCGCCTTCTCGCGACCGTCGGTGGTGCGCCGGTAAATGTCCAGGGGCAGACTGGCCACGCTCTCGGAGATGGCCGACACGGCGGCATAGACGGCGCTGATACCCTCGGCGCTGCCAGGCGTCACGGAGACGCCGGCCACGTCCTGGGCGGCGGCGAACCGATCCCAATAGGTGTCATAGGCGTCGGAGCGCTTCTCGAATAGGCGGCGGAACAGCTTCACTGGCAGGCCTCCAGGTACAGACGGGCCAGGCGAATCGAGCGCTGCTGGTGGGCTCGTACCTGAACACTGCTGGTGTCATAGGCTGGCGCGGCGGTAATGGTGACCTCGAACAGGTCCACATCGTGGAGCTCACGCACCGGGCGGCCACGCTCCTCGATCCAGCGATCCCGCACCGGCAGGAAGCCGAACGAACAGCCGGCCACGTCGCCACGCTCCACCAGATGGGCCAGATCCCGGCCCAGGGTGGTGTCGGGTAGGTCGATCTCGAAGGCCAGGCCCTCGGCATCTTCCGTCAGGCGAAGGGTGCCGGCGCCCAGGCGGCCCAGCAGCGACCGGCCGTCGTGCTCGTAGATGGCCCGGATGTTCCGGGCCGTCACGGCGGCCAGCGTGCGGGTGAAGGCGCCAGCACGGATCACCTCCACGAACTCGCCCAGGTCGGCAGGCTCGTCGAACCGGGCCACATAGCCGGTCAGCTTGCGGCCCTTCGGCTTCAGCTCACTGCTGGCGCGGATTTCCATGATCAGCCCGCCGGGGTTGCGACAACGAAGCCCTGCGGATAGCGCAGCGCCACGTCACAGGTCGCCATGGCCCGCACCTGGACCCCGCCACGGCTGTAGGCCGGCTCGGCATACGGGTTTACCAGAATGTCGATCTCGGACCAGATCCCCAGCAGCACGTGGGAGAAGTCGCCGAACAGCAGGGTTTCGGCCGGCATCTGGTTGGTGCTGCGGAACGGGCGATCATCCATCATGCCGTTCTGCAGCAGGAAGCCGGACCCGGAGCCCGCGACCTTCTCGGTGCTGGCGAGGGTGGTCTTCACGCCAGGCGCGGCCAGCCAGTGGGCGCCCTCCAGGTTCTCAAGCTCGAGCAGCTCGGCCAGCGCCAGCACTTCCGCCCAGGTGGCCGGCATGTCGGCGGTCTGGACGCCGGTCGCACCGATGATGCCCTGGGGCTCGCCAGCGCTACCGGCGCCGCGCAGAATCGCCCGGTCGAGCTGCTGGGCAATCAGGGCGGACAGGTCGCCACGCACCAGCTGCTCAATGTCGGGGCTGGACTGCTGGATCAGCTGGCGGCTCATTTCGGTCTTGCCGCCGACGTGCTTGGGCGTCAGGGTCACTTCGTCGAAGGCCATCTCACCTTCGGGCACCGGGTTGCCTTCCGTCACCCAGCCGGTTGCCAGGCCGCTGCCGTGCTTGGGAATGCTCACGTTACCGGAGAGGCCGGAGAGCACGCGAACGCCTAGCTGACGCGCCAGCAGGCGATTACGCAGGGCGGGGATATACTGGTCGGCGCGGTGATCGGTGGGCACGATCTCGCCGGCCGTGGTGGTGGTGTTCGCCCGGGTCTCCAGGGCGGCCAGCGGCACGAAGGCGCCCTGAGCCTTGCGGCCGCTGCGTCGCTCGGCTTCCTGGGCGTACTCACGCTCGGCACCGTCCAGGCTGCGGCCTTCCATCTGGGCGCGCATCACCTTCATCACGCTTACCTGACCGGCCAGGCGCTCGAAGTCGCCACCCTCGGCGCCAGCAACGGGCGCAGCAGCAGAACGGCGCTCGGTATCGGCCAGATACTCGACGCGCTCCACCTGGGCGGACAGGGTACGCTCCTCGGCCTTCAGGGCGTCGAACTGCTGGGTTTCGTCGGCGGTCAGATCGCGGCCTTCGTTGGCAGCGGCATCGACCAGGGTTTTCATGGCGGCGACCTTGGCGGAACGCTGCTCTCGAAGGGCACTTAGTTTCATCTGATTCACCTTGTCGGGTTTGGTGGGCTCACGGCTTGACTGTATATCTTACCAGTTATAGTTGCAACGTTATAACATTGCTTTTAGTGACTGGTCATACACTGCTTGCCCCTCTCCGGTGCCAGCTCAAACCAACACAGGGTGGTAACTCTAGAAAGGTCTTCAAAAATTGAAGGCGGTAATCATCGAAAAGCGGCCATAAGGCTTCAAAAATTGATGCCTTATCCAAGTCAAAAAAGCCCTAACCCTAACAAGGCTTCAATATTTGAGGGGATAGGCTTCAAATTTTGAAGGCGGTATTTAACGAAAACCCGCCTCGATGGGCGGGTTTAAAGGTGTACGCGTTCTGCTCATCCCTGGGACAGCTTCCGCTTGGGAACGATGCTCGGTGGAACGTCCAGATCCTTGCCCGGACAGTCGTCAATCCTTTCCCAGGTAAGTGCATATAGAGCGCAACGAGCTCCCTCACGGCCTCGGCGGTTGTCCCGGGTCTTGGTGATCAGGTTCCTTTCCTGAAGCTCCTTGAGCGCTTTGGAGAGTGTGCCTTCGGCCATGCCTCCCCAATCTTTCATCATCGAATGGGTCGCGGCAAGGTCACCATTATTCCATCCCCTGTACTGGCTCCCAAGCACCAGCAGCACCTTCAGCGCGGAAGGCGAGAGCTCACGAAAATCGCGGCTCTCCATCAGCAGCTTTGGCAGGGCAAGGAAGCCCCCGCGCGTCGTTACCCGTTCGCGCTTCTTCTTCGCCATGGCATCCTCCCATCAGGGGTGCTCAAGTTGAGCACCCCTTACGCTCACTGCGACTCGACCAGGTGATAACGCTGGATCGGGCGGCCGTGCTCGGATGGGTTCGGGTGCGGGTGCTTGTCGATGCGGTAACCCTTGGCGATCAAGTCACGCACAACGGCGCGGGCGTCAGCGATCGGCAAAGACCATTGCAGCTCTGCGGCACTCATAGGGCGCTGGCGCAACTGCTCTAGCACCAGCCACTGTTGAGTGTTAGGCTTGACCTTGCAGAGTGATTCTGAATTGACCCGGCCTCCCCCAAGGCCGGGTTTTTTCATTCTGGGCATGACTCAGCCTCCTCGTCAGCTTTCAGCTGCTCGATGGTGGCCTCGACTTCATCGCCAGAATCCTGAAAATATTCCGCACTCCGCTCGGCCATCTGGCGCCCTGTGGCAGCTAGCCGCTGCGCAGCAGGATCAAGCGGGTCTTGTGCCTGCATGGCCTCGACGGCCTTGAATATCGCGGCCACCTTCAGCAGGTCTTCCGTGGCCAATGACAGTTGCTCCAACTGCTGGCTATAGTCGTTGATAGTGGTTTTGCGGCTCATGACAGCACCTCCTTGGACATGGCGGCTTCGGCGGTGCTGCTATAAGCGTCACCATCAGCCAGCCAGTCGAATACATCCTTGAGGCGATACCGGACGGTCCGGCCGTGCTTGACGAACCGCGGCGCCGGCTTGCCCAACAGCAGACCAGTAGTCCGGGCCTTGCGGGCGGTTGCCGGTTGCACCGGGATCAGGTGAGGGAATACGGCTGTCTCGGGCAACTCGATCAGTGCCGGATCAAAGCCATCACGGTAGCGAGCCAGGGCACTGGCAAGAACTGGGGGAAGGTAGTTGCTATCTACATACATCGAAGGCGTCCTCATCTCTGTTTGGCGACGCTTTCGATGATGGGGGAGTTAGTCAGAGTGCAGCATTATTTGTTTATTTGAGTGCAAAAATCACTCGCTCGGGTCGCGTAGCTCGTCCGGCAAACCATACCGGCAGATCTGTTCTGCGAACTCTCCGTGCTTCTCAATCCTGTTACGCATTGCCCTATCTTTAATCCCTAGTTCTGACGCGACGAGAGCACGAGCATACGCCTCGGCAACTTTCTCACTCTCACCCGCTGCGATGTACTCAGCGCGCTTTACGAAATACCTAGCAACAGAAATGGCCTGCTTAAAATGGTCTTGCTTTGAAGATTCACCCTTGCCTTGCTTCTTCTTGATCCCGAGACGGCCCGCGAAATCTCTCAGCTTCTGATCCGATGCATTCCCGTCTCGCAATAGCTCAAGCGCGTATGCCACTGCCTTGAGGTCTTCCATGTCTGGCACCTCGCCATCATTCACAGCATCACAGAACCGATGCACCAGGGAGTTCACTCCGTAGAGCTGCCCATGATGTATCAGTTTTTTGATGGTGAGCGGACCCAATTGTTTCTCTGTCATCCTAGCGCCCCTTCATACCGTCCCACGATGAATGCCCGAAGGCCGGCGCGGGGGGATGCCGCGCCAGCCATGCCGAGAAGGTCAAATTGATCTTCTGGGGCTCACCTACCTGACGCCAAGCGCTCTTGCTCGATGCGATCAAGCAATTGCTGACGGTCGCCTGCGAAGTGTTCCAGATACTCGCCGACCATTGTCACAGCCAGGCAAAGGCCGCCGATGTTGCCTGGATCAATGGGGTGGTCGGGGTCACTCATCACCTCACCCAAGCTGCGAAGGGCGCAGGTCGCCCGACTGATTTCATAAACGAAATGGCTTACCTCCTGCTGGGCAATGTCCAGGTCAGTGGCTGGCGCGGTAGTGGCGGCGCGGATCGTGGTAGTCTTGCTGGGCATGTCGGCATCTCCTTCAGTGGTGGCCGATGTGTATGGCCCTGGGGTGCTCAACCACCCCGGGGCCTTCTTGTACCGCCTGATCGGCGGCGGAATCGTGACCCGGCGCCAGCTTGGCGAACGCCTCAACGGCATCGCGCTTGTGGTCTGGCGCCAGGTGGGCATAGAACTTGATCGTCGTCTCGATGCTGCTGTGAGCCATCAGCTTGGAGACGGTCAGAATGTCGGTACCGCCCATCACCAACTGACTAGCGAAGTTGTGGCGCAGGGTGTAGAGCTGCAGATCGTCAGGCAACCTGGCCATCTTTCGCACCGATGCCCACGGCTTTTGCATCGCCGTCCTGTCCAGGCGGTTGCCGGTGCGCGGGCTCGGGAACACGAAACCCGTCGTCGGCTGCCCCTGCTGCTTGTGCCATGTCTTGAGCACTTCCACGGCCGAACCCGATAGGGGAAATGTCTGGGGCTCGGGGCGCTTGTGGGCGGTTTTCTCGATCGTCTTCCTGATCGTTGCGAAGGTCAGGTTGACGTGCTCCCAGCGCAGGCCGAACAGGTCGCCGGGACGAAAGCCGGTATAGAACATTGTCAGGATCCACGGCGCGACGTGATCCACGTAGGCCACCCGCTCCAGGTCGGGCAGATATGCCTTGCCATGCTCACGGCTGCTGCGGCGCTGCTGGCGCTTCTCGTCTTGATACGCCTCGAGGCCGGCAAACAGTGCTTCGACCTCGTCGGCCAGCAGGTAACGGCGCTCGCTTCCCTGCTCGGCCAGCTCTTCCTCGGTGAAGGCCGGCTTCTGCAGCTTCACACCTTTCAGCGGGTGGGCAGGTATTACCTTGCGCTCGGCAGCGTGCGCCAGCAGCGCCGACAAGGCGTCATAGGATCGCTTCAGGGTGGCAAAGGCCCTGGGCTTCTTGGCGGCCTCCTGATTGGCCTGCCAGCGCTCAACGTCGGCACGCGACAGGCTGCCCATTGGCTTGTCGAGCCAGTCGGCGAAGTCTCGGGCGATTCTGTCCAGCGTGCCCTTGCCGTCCTTCCGTCGATTCTGAAAGGCGGTATATGGGCCAGTCAGATAGGCGCTCAGCGTCTGCTGGTCCTGGCGCTCTCTCTCGGCCTTGGCTTCGTCAAGCAAAGCCCGCGGGTCGCCACCCTGGGCCACAACAGCCAGCGCCTCCTTGGCATTCTTGCGCGCCTGGGCAGCGGTCAGGGTGCCATAGCGTCCCAAGGTCAGGATGCGTTGCTTTCCGGCCTTGGTGCGATAGTACAGACGGAACGTCAAGCCACGCTTGCCCGGGCGGACATGGTAGCCAGGCAGATCGGTATCAAATACGTCTTCACTCGGGGGCGCTTTGGCCAACTGATCCAGCGCGTTGGCGGTGAGCTTCAGCGTGATTGCCATATCCGTCTCGAACCAGGTAGCAAATAGGTAGCAGATTCAGGATATACCAAGGGACAAGCGGCAACAACAGGAAAGCGCAATAGCCAAGCTATCTCATTGACTGACATGCTATTTTTCCGCCTTCTTTGTTGCTGCTCGTTTCCGCTGAAATATGGATTCCACGCAATAGGGTTGCAGAGGTCGCAGGTTCGAATCCTGTCGCTCCGACCATCTGATTCGAGAAAACCGCCACTTACGGGTCATGCCGGGTGGCGGTTTTTCGTCGCTGGTAAAACTCTCGTAAAATTCTCGCAAAACTCTCGTAAAGCACCTCTCCTAAAGTACCTCCTCGCAATGCAGTCCTCACCTGGCTAGAGTGCAAGGGAATCCCCCAGGCCAAAGGAAGGTCGATGCTACGTTCTTGTACCCTCTTTTCGTTTGCACTGTTGAGCCTGGTGGCTCATGCCGATACTGCCGCGGCGGAATGCGAGCTCAGCGCCGATCAACGCGAGTTTGCACGACCAAGGTGATTTCCCAGAACCTAAGGCAGCCTGCCCGGACCGACTTTGAGTCTGGCCTACCGACGTGGTGAAGCCGTAGCGGAAGGCAGCAAGGGAAAAAGGGAAAAAGGGAAAAAGGGAAAGAAGGAGGCAAGCTTCTGAGAGTCGGTAACGTCAGGACCCTCCCTGGCCCTTGGGTGCAACGGGTAACGCTGGTTCAGTGAATGTACGCGACGAGAGCATCATTCGCCGCTTGCTGGGCCAAGGCATGGGAAGCCCAATGGTTCAGGACTTCACACACATCGGCTTCCACACGCTGCTGTGTCGGCATGAGGTTTCTCCTTTGTGACATCGAGAAACATCATGCCGCAGCTTTGTCGATATTTCATCAGGCTGACGAAACTTTGCCCTCAAGGTGCAGCATTCAACCCAAGGCTGCCATAAAACGTGCGTTTGCATTCGATTGGAGCGTGGAAATGGCTTCCATGAACATTTTGGCGCGTAAAACCGCCGCAGAGTCTGAAGCAACGCTCAATCTATTTCCCCAAGCCGACAATTGATGCCAGCCGGTATCACCCCTTGCGGATTGTCCAGCATCAAACCAATGGCAAAGGTCCCGCTCGAGGCATCGATCACGCTATCCACCCGCTGCACACGAGCCGACGCCGTTTCCTCTACTGGCGCAAGCAGCTCTATCTCCAGGTTGTCTCCCACGGCTATCGCGCCGAAAGCAGTCAATGGCAAGACCGCCTCGATGCGCAGTGGGTCGAGCTGAACCAGCTCGAGCACCGGTGTAGCGTCGATGTATTCTCCCTCCTCGGCCACACGCTGCGTGATCAAGCCCGCGAACGGGGCCCGATGCGTCATCTGCTCCAGCCGGGCGTTGGCCAGGTTGACCTGCATGCGGGCAAGGCGCATTTCCGTGTCGATCTCGTCACGCTCGCTGTCGCTGAGCATGCCGCGCTCGATCATGCGCTGGTTGCGCTGTACCCGCCGCTCGGCATAGTCGGCACGCGCACGCTCCAGCGCCACGCTTGCCAGCTCTACGTCACGCTTTAGCGTGAATAGCGTGTCCCCCGCAGCAACCCGATCGCCCGGCTCGACCTGGATGGTTTCGATCACACCCGGTACCTGGCTCGACAGAAACGCCTGCCTGCCCGGCTCGACCAGACAGCTAAGCTCGCCGAACCAGGAGTCGCCAAGCTCCTGTCCCTGCGCCTGAAGAGCGACGCTCCCCATGCCCGCCAGGCACAGCGGTAGCGTGATGCTGCGAAGAAAGCGCTGACTCATAGGTTCCCCACTCCACCGTCCGCTGACGGCTATTCGGTTGTCGGTCACAATCATTCGGACTTGCCACTGAAACCCAACTGTTCGTCCTCGCGCCAGTCGGCCTCCAACAGCCGCGCGCGTTCTCTGGCGTGGCGCGCCTCACGCCGTCGCTGAGCACGCTTCAAGCGTGTCGGCAGTTGCCCCATACGACGCTGCCACTCCGTCAGCTCATCGAGCAGAGCCTCTTCTTCACATACCACCAGTTCCACACTGCCCGGGTCGCCCTGACGCGCGCAGCGACCGGCAATCTGCCGATCCACCCGCGAGGCATCGTGGTGGCCGGCAACGATGACATGCAGCCCGCCTGCTCTCTTGACCTCTTCCTCCAGCGAAATGTCGGTGCCCCGCCCCGCCATGCTGGTAGCCACCGTCACAGCACCACGACGGCCAGCGCGGGCAACTGTATCGGCTTCTTCGGCATCCTGACGCGCGTTGAGCATGGCATGTTCGATACCGGCCTCGGCGAGCCGCTGCGACAGCGCTTCGGAGTCGGCCAGGTTGACCGTGGTCACCAGCACAGCTCTCCCCTGGCCGGCGATTTCCTGGACGCGGGTGGCAATCCACTGCCACTTGTCGGCCTGCCGTGCGAGGGATATCGTCGGCCAGTGCTGGCGTTTGCTGGGCCGGTGCGGGGGTATCGCCACCACCCGCAGACGATAGGTACGCCAGAGCTCTCCGCGCACCTCTCGCGCCGTGCCGGTCATGCCGGAAAGATGGTGGTAGCGGCGGAAGAAGCGCTGGTAGGTAAGCCGCGCCAGCGTCACGTTGGGATCACTCGGCTCGCAGCCTTCGAGTCGCTCGATCATCTGCTGCAGGCCCTTCTCCCAGCTGCGGTCTGCCATGACCCGGCCGGTGTGCTCGTCGATGATCTGCACCTTGCCGTCACGCACCAGATAATGGTGGTCACGCTGGAAATGGTGGCGCGCCACCAGCGCCTGTTGAACCAGCCACTCTCGCCGTGAACGCCCTACCCAGCCACCGCCGCCCAAGGCCTGCGCCCGTTCGGTCAGCCGCTCCCGGCCACGCTCGGTCAGATGGATCTGCCCGCTCTCCCGCACGAAATGCGTATCCTCCTCGAACTCAGCGGCAAGGGCCAGCGCCTGATCGAGCAGCGCGATATCGAGCGCGTCCTTGCCTGCCGGCCCCGAGAGAATCAGCGGCGTTCGCGCCTCGTCGAGCATCACGCTGTCGGCCTCGTCGACGATGGCGAAATGCAGACCCCGCAGCAGCAGGCGTTCGTCTTGCAGCTCACCGACCAGCCGCGCCGCATGGGCCTGAAGCGGATGGCGATGACGACCCAGCAGCTGAGTGTCGCGCAGGTAGTCGAAAACCAGCTCCTTGTTGGTGCAATAGACCACATCGGCAGCGTAGGCGGCTCGCCTCTCGTGTGGCGGCATCTCATGCACCACCGCTGCCACGCTCAGGCCCAGCGCACGGTAGACCGGGGTCATCAGCTCCGCGTCGCGAGCGGCCAGGTAGTCGTTCACGGTGATCACATGTACCGGAATTCCGGCCAAGGCAGCCGTTGCCGCCGGCAGTGTCGCCGTCAGGGTCTTACCCTCGCCGGTATGCATTTCGGCGATTCTTCCCCCCAGCATGGCCAGCCCGCCCAACAGCTGTACGTCATGATGCGCCATGCCCAGCTCCCGCCGGGAGACCTCCCGCACCAGAGCGAAGGCATGCCGAGCCAGCCGTGGCGTCACGCCCTGGCGTGCAAGCGCAAGCCGCAAGCCATCGCGCTCCTCGGCCAGCACCTGTACATCGAGTGATGCCAAGCGGGCGGCATGCCGATGTATGCCCGGCAGCTGCGAGCGCAGCCCAAGCCTACGTATCGCCGCCGGCCGATGCAGCTTCGACCTCAACCAATGCCAGGGACGCTCCAGGCTCCCCGGCGGTAGCAGGGTTCGCTCCGGACGCGTCAGTACGTCGCCGGGCAGCTTCAGCAAAGGCATGTCGGACGGCTCATAGCTCGAAAAGCCTCAGGAACGAGCGGCGCAGGTCACGCCACAGCCGGTAGCCCAGCGGCTCCGGAGCATGCTCGATACGTACGTGAACACGCCCCCCCAGATGTAACGAGCCCCCCTCCTGCAGCAATTCTCCCGCCGCAAAGTCGGCCAGATAATGTCGCCGAAACGCCCTGGGTGAACCATCGTCGGTCGTCGCACTGGGATCGACCGCCACGTGTCCGCCGCCCTGTACGCTCAGTACCGGGCTGGGTATTGCATGATCGGAACTGGGCGATACCCACAGCAGGCTGCCGGCAGCATCCCACTCATGGCCCGGCAACCGCAGTTGGACCCGACGCGTATCGTCGCGCACACGTTCTACCACATGAGCCGGCAGCAAGGTGCGAATGCGCAGATCCTCCGGACGCACCACCGACGCAACGGCCGTGCCACGATGCAGATAGCTACCCAGGCGGGGAACCCCCTCCGGCATCAGCATCAGGCCAGTATGGGGGCTGATCACCACGGTAGCGGCAGCACGCTGGCGTGCATCGTCGAGCTGACGCTCCACCGGCACCAGGGTCTCGCGCAGGATGGCAGCCGCCTGGGCATCGCGCACGTTGGCGACGAGCTCCTGCTGGATCTGGCGGATTCGCGCCTCGAGCAGGCGCACCTCCACGCCCAGCTCCGGAGCGGTAATGCGCATCAACGGATCGCCAGCCGTCACCTCCTGGCCATCCTCCACCCACAGCTCGGCGAGCTCGCCGCTGACGCCAACGCGCACCTGGGCCGGCTCGCGGCTGTCCACCACGCCATGCACATGGGTGGCGTAGGGCAGTGGAACCAGAAACAGCAGCAGCGCGACTGCCGTCAGGCTGGCAAGGAGCCAGCCCCAGGCGCGGCCACGCGAGCCTTGCAATGAATCGTCTACGGTCATGGCCTTGAGCATCTTGAACAGAGGCAGCAATAGCGTCATGGTCACCGACCAAAGGGCGAGAATGACGCCAACGAACAGATATTTGGTGGCCACGAACACGGCGATGGCCACCATGATCATCAAGCGATAGGCGAACGACGCTACGGCATAACTCACCAGCCAGCATGCCTCGCGCCGGGATCGCGCCTGACTGGTCACGTCGCGCCGGCCCAGCAGGTAACGCTTCACCGCGTAGGTCAGCTGCTGATTGGCGCGATTGAAGAGATTGGGAATCTCCAGGTAATCCGCCAGCACGTAATAGGCATCGAAGCGCAGCAATGGGTTGCCGTTGAACAGCAGCGTCGACACACCCGCGATCAGCATCACGTTGAACGCCACTGCCCGCAGCAGGCCCGGTTCGGCCGCCGCCCATACCAGCATCGCCAGCGATGCGAGAAACAGCTCGACCATGATGCCGGCCGCCCCCACCAGCATGCGGCGCGACTTGTCGGGGCAGGCAGCCGCGGCACTGGCGTCCACGTATGGCACCGGAAAGAACACCAGCAGCATCACGCCGACCTCATGTACCTCGCCCCCGGCATCCTTGGTCGCCCAGGCGTGGCCCAACTCATGGAGCGCCTTGATCAGCGGATAGATGAGCGCCAGCATCAGCAAGTTGCCGATACCGAACACCCGATCGGCCAAGTTGTCGGTAAGCGACTGCCAGTGCACCCCCGCCACTACCAGCGCCAGTAGCAGCGTTGCCAGCCACAGCACCCCACCCAGTGGGCTGATGAAAGGCCTGACCAGCGGGTAGCTGGCAGCAATGAAGCGCTCAGGATCGAGCAGCGGGATGCGAATGCCCAGAGGAGAGCGCACCAGCTGTAGCCACTTGCCCCGCTTCTGCTTCGTCTGGCGTCGGGAGAGCTCGTCGATATCGATGTCGCCGTAGCCCGAAAGCACGTTGGCCCCGTGCAGCCTTCCGATCAAGGCGATCAGCTCCTGCTGGGTCGGCATGGCATCGCCCAGCGAGGCACTCACCTGATCCCATATCTCACTCAGAGTGCGCTTGCCATCCAGCCGACCGACGATCTGATACGCCTCCGGCGTGAAGCGGTGCACCTGTCCGGTGAGGGTATCGTGCAGCACGTACCACGGCTCGCCGCGATATTCGTGGCGATGCAGGCTGGCATGATGACGCAGCCGCAAGCGCAGGTCGGCCACTCGATGCCAATGCTGGCTGAACAGCGGGCCGGCCACGCCTCAGCCCCACCAACGCCATAGCGTCAGGCGCAGCCAGTCCACCAGCTCCCGCGTCCAGATGACGATCAGCTTGTTCTCGCCGGTCTCTATCCTGGCCACGCCCTGCAGCCCCGGACGCAACTCGCGTCGCGCAGCGCCATCGATGCTCTCGGCATCGCGCACCAGGCTTGCCTCGACGACGAAGCGAGTGCTGCCATCACTGCTGCGGGTCTGCGGTGTGAGCCGTTCGATGACAAAAGGCAACCGTTCGCCGGTCATCGCCGCCAGCACCAGTTCGCCCCGCTGCCCCACCCTGACGTCATCGATGCGGCGCTCCGGCACCTCCAGTTCGAGACGGAAGTCGTCCAGCGGCGAAACCCGGAACAGCTCCTCCCCCTGCTCCACGGCACCTCCCAGTCGCTGGGTGAGATCGCCGCTGACCACCACGCCGGCAAATGGCGCCAACAGCGTGGCCCGTTCCAGCCGAGAATCCACCAGAGCCAGCCTTGCCTGGGCCTGATCGCGCTGCGCCGCCAATACGTTCATGCCGGCACGGTCGCCCCGTGCCCGCATCTCCTGCTCCTGGCGCTCGAACTTGGCCAGCTCGCTCTGCCACTGCAGGCGTTCTAGCAACAGGTCTCGGGTCTCCATGTCGGCCAGGGGCTGGCCGGCCTCGACCCTATCGCCGGGCCGCACCAGAGCCGCATCGATATAGCCACGAAACGGCGCCGTCATCACTCGCTGCTCGCGGCTCTCGAGTATCGCATCGGCGGCGATGCGCTCCTCTCCTGTCGCCAGCCAGGAGAAGGCCAATAACCCTGCCAGCACCAATCCGGTCAGCTTGTAGCCCAGGAACCCCGGGCCGAACAGCCGCCCCAACTGCTCCGACGTAGCCACCGCCATCTTCAGCGGCAACGGTCTGTCGTTGCGCCGCTTCTCTTCGAGGGCCCGGGCGCAGAGTGCCAGCAAACTCTCAAGCGCCGCTACCTCTTCGGCATCGAAGGGCATGTCGCGCTCCAGGGTAACGGCGCCGAGGGGCTCCGCTCCATCCAGCAACGGCAAGCTGACCACCGCTCCCAGCCCCGTCATGCCGCCCAGCGCCGCCTGGGCGCGCACCACACGGTGCTCCCACCCCGGCCCGTCGGGAGCCGGCCACACTGCGCTGATGCGCTGGTCCAACGCCTCGTCCATAGCAGTTTCCGTGGCGCGGATGCGATTCATCTTGCGATTGAACTGAGCGCTGTGAGAGATCTGCTCGACTCGCGTACGAGAACCGCGCCGCCAACCCAGGCTGACCCGCTCCGCTTCGAAGTGGCTGGCCAGGCGCGAGACGAGCTGCATGGCAGCGGAGGCAAAACGCGGTTCGGCGAGCACTGCCGCCAGCAGAGAAAGGTGCTGGGAAAGCCGGTCCTGGAGCTGTCGCCCGCTGCGATACGAGCGCTGCAACACGTCGCGCTCGAGAGTCGCGACGCCATCCTCGAGCCGCTGCATCAGCGGCAGCAGGGCTGTCTGCACGGCGCTATCGCGGCCCCGCAGAGCCTCGGGCAACATGACCCGCAAGGCCACCGCTCCCAGCAAGGCACCCTTTCCCGGCTGGGCACCCTCGGCCTCGTCGCTGGCCAGGTCTCGCACCGGATAACCGATGCCCAGGCTGTCTTCGCCAAGCTGGCTCACCAGCCCCCGCCCTGCGTCCCGCACCTCTTCACTGAGCGAAAGCAGTGCAGCGCCATCCGCCTGACCGGGCCACAGCGCAACGGGCTGCCACTGCTCACCCTGACGCCAGAGCACCACACCCTGGGTCACGCCGGCCCCTTCCGGGCGCGGCGCCTGCTCACAGTGCCGCGCGAGCCAACCTTGAACGCCCTGGACCTGCTGTTGCCAGGCCGCAATGGCCTGGGTCCCGCTATCGCCTAGCTGCATTACCTTCACTCTGTTACGGCTTGCACAACCGGGCCCCGTGATAACAGGTCAGGAACGGTTGGCCGTCGTCGCCGATACCGAACGACAGATTACCCAGCATTTCGCTGCCGTGGGCTGCGACCCACTCCACCACGGTACTCCGTGGCGCACTCTGCCACTCCCGCACCAGCCCCATGCACAGGCCGGCAATCCCACCCAGCGGCAGCCGGGCCTGGTGCAGATGCAGATTCAACGAGTGGCGCTGCGTCTCTCGCCCGCCCACACGCTCCTCGATGCGCACCGTCAATGGCGGCCAGGGCGTCTGCTTCAGCGCAAAGCTCACCTCCAGTTGTTCCAGCAGATCGGCCAATGCCATTGGCATCTCGGCCAGCAGCGCCTTGATCGCGCGCACGGCTTGGCCGGCACTAGGCTCCAGCACGTAGTCGGATAGCGCAGCGGTCTCGCCCGGTTGCCACTTCCAGGCACGATAGAGAACGAAGCGCGATTCTTGTGCCAATTGCTCAGGCTGGCTCGCCTCCCAGTACACCTTGCAGCGGCCATCCTCGACCCCGAGATGCAGATAGTGCGGCACCTCCCCAGCAGTCGGTTGCAGCTCAGCGAGAAACGCCTGCATGTCCGTGTACTGCATGCCCAGCTGCTCCAGCAGCGCGGGCAACTGCCGAGCGAGTACATCCGCACCGCATGCCGAGACCGGGGCGCTGCACAGCAGGCGATCCGTGGACCAGCGCTGCGGCCGCCACTTGGCGGAACGCTCGATGCCATAGGGCATATCCAGCGCCGCCAGGAAGGTCTGCATCATCTCGGCATGCACGCCTCCCGGCAGCGAACGGGCCTCACTCATCCTCGCTGTGCTCCTGGTGACGCTCTGCGCCATTATCACTCTTCATCAGGCGCTGCCACTCACAGGCGGCTTGCTCGCGGCGCAGCGCCGCCATGCGCGCGGGTTCCGTGCCGTTCGTCTTCGAACGCGCCACGCCCCAGCCACTGGCCCCGGCCAAGGCGCCGATCAAGCCGGCGACTTCGAGCGCTGCATCTTCGTCGACCTCCTGGGTGACCTCGGCAGGCTCCCCCTCATCCGCTGCCTCTTGCGGCAACTCGGCTTCTTCCAGCGGCAGCTCCTGCGGCTCGGCTTCCAGCACCTCGTCGCTCGACTCGTTCGTCACATTCTCCGGCGCGGCATCCTGTGACGGCGCCTGGGCTGGGGCCGACGCCTCACCGACACTGGCCGCTACCGAGGAAGCCACGCTGGTACGCAACCCGCTGCTGCCTGCCCCCTGCTGGCGCTCGACCCACTCGTCGATCAGCGTCCGCAGCCCCTCCATGCCCCGTGCCTGGAATCCGGGCTGGTCGTGGCGAGCGAAAAGGTTGCCATTGCCCAGCAGTCCCTGCGGCGTCATGTCGAGCCAGCCCAGTGCCTCCTGCACCTCATCGTCGCGCTCCTCTTCATAGAGGTTCTGCTGCGCCTGACGAATAAGGTCGAGGCGCCCCTGAGCGAGCGTGACGATCGAGGTGATCTGCTCGGCTTCGTTACTGCCGCTGAGCATGATGCGAATACGCGCATACTCACCGATCATGGTGTCGAGGTCGAAGTTGCCGTCGAACCTGTCGTTGCCGGCACCGCCAATGGCGATGTTGCGCCCAGGGCCGGTGATCAAGGTATCGTTGCCGCCCTCGAAGTGGTTGATGGTCTCCACCGTGATCATCTGCGACGTGCGGGTCACGCGGCCGAAGTCGCCGAACAGGATGTCGTTACCCGGCCCACCGTCGAGGTAATCGTTGCCCTTGCCGCCGAACATGATGTCGCGGTCGCTGCCACCGAACAGCCGGTTGTCGCCGCCCAGATCGGTGCGGCCCGTTTCGGCCATGGTGTAACGCCCGCGGGCATCGCTCAGGATCACACCCACATCGCCGATGATCACGGTCTCGCCCGCCACGTTGGTGACATGGTCGTTGCCTACCCCGGCGATCACCTGATCGTTGCCGGTGCCAACGTGGATTACGTCGTTGCCCCCGGTAGAGGCGCGGGTATCCAGGCTCTCCACGCGCTGGCGAATGCCGTCGCGAGCCAGGATCCGGCCATTGTCGCCCAGCACCACGTTGTCACCCGATGTGACGGTGATTCTGTCATTGCCGTGACCGCCAATGATCCAGTCGTTTCCGGCCCCGCTGGTAATGGTGTCATTACCGCCGTGATTGAAATGCAGCGAAGTGAAGGAGAGGATCACGTCATTTTGATCGAACAGCGCCTCGGCGTGATCGCCGGCCAACAGGTCGTTGCCGTCACCACTGTGAATGGTGTTGTTGCCGTCGCCGCCAATCACCAGGTTGCCACCGTGGCCAAGCGTCACAGTGTCATTGCCGCCCCGACCCGGGTTGGTGGACATTGCTTTTACCAGATGCCCTGCGGAGTTCCACACCAGCTCGCCCAGATCAGCCAGTACGACGTTACGGCCATTCTCCCCCGTGATGGTATCGTTGCCTTCACCACCCACGAGCACGTTGTTACCTGCCCCACCGTGCAATTCATCATGCCCGGCTCTCGCGCTAGGCAGAGTCACGAGATGGCGCAACTGCCCGTTGACGAAGGTTAGAACGGCGAAATCCCCTACCAGGACGTCATTCCCTGTGTGGTTTCCGCTCAGCGCCGTGCCGCCGTAGAGAATGTCGTTCCCGCCACCTCCCAGCAGAACGTCGTTACCGCTACCGCCTTCGATGATGTCATCGCCATCAAAGCCCTCGTCGCGAACCACGATCTTCACGATGTTGCTGAAGTCGTTGACACGCCCGAACGTCACATCGGCATGGTCGCCGATCAGGATGTCGTCGCCGCTGCCACCCTGCAGGGTATCGTTGCCGCTACCGCCGATCAGGATGTTGCGCCCACCCGTCACCTCCAGGTGATTGTGGCCATAGGATGCGGGATCGGTACTGTGCACCGAGATCACGCGCTGGCTGTCGAGCAGGCGCAGGTTGGCGATGCCATCACGCGCCTCGAGCTCGATCACGCCATGATCGCCGATCAGAATGTCGTTGCCGTCGCCACCGTACAGGCGATTGTCGCCTGCCATCAGACGATCGCCGGTGGCATGCGCTACGTCACCCGTCGCAGAGTAGAGCGTCATCACCCTATCCGCCTGAGACAGACGCACGCTCAAGTCGACATCGATGCTGCCGTTGCCGTAGAGATGGTTATTGCCACCGACACGGGCATCCAGCGTGTTGTTGCCACCGCCGCCGAACAGCTGGTCGTTACCGGCACCGCCGATCAAGGTGTCGTTGCCGGAACCGCCTACCAGTACCACGCCGCCGATGGCACCACTGGCATCGAGTACGTTGTTGCCCGGATTGGTGAAGGGCTGTGCCAGGCGCGAGGGCTGTCCGCCCACGGCACTGTAGCGCTCCCCGCTGCGCGACGTGTCGCCGAACACGATCAGCGGCATCTGCGCCTCGTAGCCGCCAACGATGCGAATATGGTCGTCACCGCCGCCGCCGTGCACCACGGTCAGCGGCATCTCGCGTATCACCGCCACCGAGCCGGCCGGCGGTAGCGCGACCACGGGACGGTCGAGCAGCAACCCCCCATTCTGAGTGATCTCGAGCACGGTGAAACGCTCGCCACCGACCAACACGCTGTCACCGCGCCGGAAGCCATCTTCGAGCCAGCTACCCGACGAGCGATGCAGTACTGCATGACCGCCCGAGGACGAGACGCTCCAGTCACCATGATGCGCTACCGGATCGGCGTCGATGGTAAGCTGGTCACTGCCGCTGCCGAGCAGTAGTTCGACCACCTCGAAGCCGAAGTAGTGAATACCGCGCTCGTTATCCACGGTGCCACCGTCGCCCAGGCCGTTGTCTTGCTGCAGCCAGCCCTCTCCCATACCCAGGCCGCTCAGGTGTGTGGAGGTCAGCTTGCCGATCAGATCCACGACACTGGCATCGGCATGGATGATCAGCCTATCGGTATCCTTGGCCTCCTGACGGCCGGTTTCGGTTTCGTCGACATCACCATCGTCGTCCTTGTCGAGATAGGCGGATTTCTCACCCGGCAACATGATAGCCGCGCTCAGCGAACGATCGGTATCGCCCACCCCGCCGTTGAGGATGAGCGGGCCCTGAATTCGATCCAGCACGTTGGCCTGCGGGGCGAAAGTCATGTCGTAGGCCGTGTTCTCGGCCGCCACGAAATGATTGTCGGCCGCCACCACGATCTCCACCGGCTGGTACCAGTTGGTCTCGTCGAACACCACCGCTGGCATGGTCACCTGGGTCAATGACAAGGTATCGCCCAGCAGGTGGTCGAGATCGGCCGCCTTGGTGAGATGCAGGTCACCGTTGGCATCGATGTGGTTGATCCGGAAACTACCCGTCAGCGGCTCGCCATCAGACCCAGTCAGGCTCAGGTACATACCTGCATCCAGACCAAGCTCACGCCAATCGCCCTCGCCCAGGCGCAGCACCGGCCCAGCCGTGGTGGCGGCCAATACGGTCACTCCCAGGTTTCCGGTGAACACCTCGTCCAGGATCACCCGCTCACCGAGTACGAACTCAGTGAGGCCATCGCTGAACAGACGAACCGTGACGGGATCGGTCGGCGCTTTGGTAAGGCGCAGCGTATAGCTGTCGGTACCGCCCTGGCGGGTCACGAGCGTCCTGCCATCGGACTGCTGCACCACCAGCGAAGCGCTATCGTTGTCGAACACAGTGACGCGCACCGTGCCCGGGTCGGCATCGGCATAAACCGACGACTCGCCACCGTTGGTTTCGATAGTGAAGGTGACGCGACCGTCCAGACGGTTCTCGACGCGGTCGTTGTCGACCGCCTTGAGCGTCACCACCTGGGCCTCGTCCCAATTATCGGCAGTGAACGTCAGCGTGGTCCCCCCCTCGGCCACGACACGGTCGCCAAAGGCAGAAAGGTCGAGCATTACCGTCACCGTCTCACCGGGCTGCGGTGGGGTGGACAGGCGCAGCGTGAAGCTGCCGTCCTGACCAGTGATGTCGTCGCCCTCGATCAACTGGAGCCGCTCGTTGGGCACGTCGAATACCAGGTCACCGCGATTGGCATCGTAAACCGTGACCATGGTGTTGTTGATCGGCTGCTTCAGCAGGCCTTCGAGCACCTCCGGCAGGGACTCGCCACCAGGCGTCTGCACCTGAGCCTGATAGCTCACCGTCACGCGCCGCGTGCCCTCGACCACGTCGTCCTCGGGGGCCTTGACGAAGATCTCCTGGCGCGGCGTCCATTCACCGTCCTCGAACACGAAGTCGACGGTGATCGCCTGACGATACTCACCATGCTCGTCGAGGGAAAGCAGCACGGTCTCGGCGGTGCGGCCACCAGCCGGCGTGCGGTTGCGATCATTGGTGGACGACATCGCCGCGGACACGGTCAGCGTCACCAGGGTGCCTTCGGCGATGCCGTCGGCCGGCAACGCCAGCGACAGCCACCAGGATGAGGCAGGACCGCCCTCGACCACGCTGGTGTGGCCACCCGGCTGCTCGACGAGCACGGCGCCGCGGCTCTCGTCGGCAACGAGAACCGGCAGGCCATCCGCCAGCAAGCTGTCATACGCCGGATCGAGCGAGCCGGTGCCATGTCCCACCAGACTGCCGCGCCCATCCGGATCGGCCGCAACCACGCGTCCGGTGACGTTGCCGCCGATAATGAAGGAATCGCTGCCCACACCACCGATCAGCTCGGTCACCACGTCGAAGCGCGTGCTGAGAACGTAGAAGGTATCGTCGCCCTCGAGGCCATCGACACGCACGCGTTGTATGTTGTCGAAGCCGATATTGAGACCGGCCCCGAACACACCGTCTTCGGTGATAACGAAGTTGTCGTTGCCTTCGGTACCCAGCACGGTCACGGTGTTGTAACCACTGCCACCATCGATGCTCACCGGTGCATTGATGTTGTACTCGATGTTGTCATCGCCGTTGCCGCCACGTACCTCGATGTTATCGCCGGCGATGAAGGCGCGGATGACGAAGTTGTCGTTGCCATCCTCCCCCTCCATGCGCAGCAGCCCCTTGTTGCTGTAGACGATGAACTCGTCGTTGCCGGCGCCGCCATAGATCACCATGGCCTCGCTGTTGCCATAGCTCAGGTAGCCAAGAGTGGTCTTGGTGACACGAATCTCATCGCCCACCCGCACGCCAGAGGCGTAATAGCCATCCACCGCCGTACCCTCGGGATTGGGATGGTCTTCGAATATCTGACCGATCTGGAAGCGGTCGTTGCCGTTGCCACCGTCCAGGGTCATCAGCGCGGAGGTATCGTCCACCACGAAGACGTCATCGCCGTCATGGCCATTGACCGTGACCCGGCCGTTCATGTCGGCGCCGTAGTTGATGCGCTCTACGTTGCCGCCGGTAACGCCCTGGGTCGAATCTCCCTCCAGCCGCGCGATGAAATTGCGGCGAATCAGGAACAGGTCGCTCATGTCGCCGTCGACGAAGGCCCCCAGGTCGCGGTCGAGCATACCGGGGTAGTCGTCGAAGCCGCGGCCTTCGATGAACAGGAAGTCCACGCCGTCGTTGATCGCCCCGCCGTCGGCCACGGTGATCTCGTAGTTGGCGTTCCCCCCCTGGTGCATCACGATGCGGTAGGTATCGCTGCCGCTACCGCCATCCATCAGCAGGCCATCGGTACGGCTGTTGAGCTCCACCACGGTGAGCGTATCGTCACCCTCACCGCCGAGCAGCTCGATCTCACCGAGCAGCTCATCGGCATGCAGCATCAGGTCGTCGTTACCAGCACCGCCGTAGAAACGCATGCCGTGTTCGGCATGGATGGTGCCGTGCACGCGTAGCGTATCGTTGCCGGCCCCCAGATCCACTTCCAGGCGGCCCAGGGCGTGCTCGCCGTCGAAGGTCACGCGGTCGTCGCCCGTACCGCCCTGGATCAGTACCTGATCGGCCACGATGCTGCCCGCCAGCCACAGCACATCGCCATCATTACCGCCATTCAGCAGTACGCTTGTGGCTTCGATCCGACCCTGCAACTCGAAGCGGTTGTTGCCATTGCCCGTATCCAGCTCAACGGTAGTGGCGAGGAGCGTGGCGTTCTCTTCGATCAGCCAATGCTGTCCTTTTTCGTTGCCGCCACGCATCACGATGGACTCGCCCGCTTCAAGAGTACCTCGCAGTACGCTTGAAGCCTGCGTATCGTCGAGACGCGTACCCAGCAGAGTGCTCTCCCAGGTTTCCACCCGTAGATGGATATCGCGGGAGGCCCTGAGCACGACTTGATCGTCCTCGATGACGATACCGTCGCCTGCGGATACGAAGATGCTGCCCTGCTCGGCCTCCACCAGAACGCCGTTGGTGAACGTCACGATATCGCCGTTGTCGTCGGGATCGCTGCTCTCCATGGCGTAGAGATAGATGTTGCCGGAGTGAGAGATCAGGTTCTCGCTGACCGTCATCGGGCTATTGGTCGTGATCTCGATGTCGCCAGCGGCGGTCAGGCCCTTACCGTCGATCACCAGGTGACCGCTGTTGTTCAGGTACACCTGCCCCTCGCGCGACTCGCCCTGCAGCACACCGGTCGCCGTGGTGATCACCTTGTCCTGACGGCCGATGTTGTGCTGGGCCACGAGGTAGACGCCGTAGGAGAGGATGTTGATCTCGCCCTCGTCCAGAGCGTTGAAGATGTTACCCACCTCCGAAAAGATCAGCGCCAGGGTATTGTCGCTACCGGCCCTGACCTGACCCAGGCGCAAGTCACCGCTGCGGCCCAGGCTGGCACTGCCCAGTACTTCACGTACGAAGGCGGTGTCGGCACTATCGAGATCCAGCCGGCCGATCTCGTCGTCGGTCATGATCGCCAGCAGGCGGTCGGCCTGGCCCACTCCGCCAATGCGGGTCTCCAGGCGCAGGGTCGTGGCCTTGATGTCACCGGCCAGTTCGTTGCCGTTGGTGCCCAGAATCGAGTGCAAGGCACGCAGGTAGACATGTTCACCGGCTTCGATGTAGCCGATGGTCATGCTGCCATCCACCGTATCCAGATAGATATCGTTGCCGGCCTGGGCATTGATCACGCCACCGGGCCGCGTGGCGAACTCCAGGAAATTGTTTTCCCTGCCGATGTTCTCGCCGGCTGTCAGGTGGATATTGTTGGCCAGCATGTTGATCAGCCCGTGGTTCAGGCCGTCGAGGATGCTGCCATCGGCACTCAACCACAGGTCGCCGCTCTGGGAGAACATGGTGCCGATACGCATGTCGCTGCCGAGCGCATGCAGGTGGATACCCTGCTGGGCTCGGGCGGTCACGGTCGCGCCCTCCTTCAGGTCCAGCTGCAGTCGCGAATCGGGGCTGGAGCCGATCTGCCCGTTGGCCGCCTCCAGCACCAGGTCGCCGCTGCGGATCACCAGATCCCCCGTAAGGGTCTGGGCGGCGAGAATGCTGCCCGACACCTTGATGCGGGCATCCGCCCCCGCGTGCAGCTTGGCCAGCCGCAGGCTCGCCTCGCCCTCCTCGGCATCGGCACCGAGGTAGACCGAACCCTCGGCTTCAACGTAGATCTCGCCGCAGTTGTAGACGTTGAAATCCTCAACCAGGCTGATGGAAATGAAGCGAATGACCGGCAGGCCGTCGGGATCGAAGGCTTCGGTGCTGCGCGGGTCGAGAAGCACCGCGGCCAGCTCGACATCTACGCCCGACTCGGCCACCACGTCCAGTGCCGTGGTCAGCACCAGAGTACCGCCGTCCACCGAAACGATCTCGTAATAGAGCCCGTTCTCGGTGATGTTAAGCGACCTGCCATGGATGTCCAGGGTCTCGCCGGGCTTGAACCAGGTGGTGTCCCAAGCCTCGCCATCGGTACGCTCGAGGGTAACGGTGGTGACACCGCCCACTCTATCGCCCACCACGAAATTGACATTGGCTTCCACCGGGGCGTGCTTCAAGTAGCTGACGTCCTGACGCTCCGCAGCGGAGAGCATCAGACGCTGCTCCTCGCTCAGCCCCGCCAGACCGTTGGTCATGTCGAGCAGCTCACGGCCGCTGGCCACACCGATGTTGCCGCCGGCGATCAAGGTGATGTTGCCCGCCGCCTCGACGTTGGCCGCCTGAATCTCGGTACGGGTGCTGGTGGTTTCCTGCAGCAGCCCGGCGCCGATCAGCGACAGCAGCTCCGCCTCGGTCCACTCTTTCACCGAAGACTCGATATTGGCCACCTCGGCAGCCGTCAGGGTCGCCTGATAGTTCAGCTCGCGCAGCAGCGTTGCGGAGCCGTTCTCGTCCACGCCATGGATGGCATGCAGCTGGCGATAGACGGTAGTGCGGTCCTGAGCGATGCCGTCGATTCGCGCCTCGAGGGCGGCCTCGTCGTCGGCCAACGAGGGATCCAGTTCCAGCAAGGCCTCACGATAAGCGCTGCGTTCGCGCTCGGTCAGAATCACGCCTTGGTCGGGGTCATACTCCACCACGCGGCGATAGGTGAGGGTCTGCCCCACGGCAAGCGCTCCACCGGCAGCCAGCAGGCCGTCGGCGGTGACGTCGGCAAGGCTATCAATGGTGAAGAAGTCACTGCCGGACGTGTAGAAGCGATGACCCGCACGCGGATCGTCCGCGGCAATGTCGGGTGCCACCAGTCGCACTTCCGTACGCTCGTCGCCGCTGCCCACTTCCAGCAGCAGGTTGCCGTGCTCGTCGATGCTCTTGATGCGGTAGGTTTCGCCGTCCACCAACCCGCCGATCACATCCTCGCTGGTGGCAAAACGGTAGTTCCAGTAAGTCTGATACTCATTGGCCTTGCGGTCCTTGAGCTCCTGCTTGGCGGCCTCGATGCGTCCGCCCTCTTCGCCGGGAACCAGCCCCATGCGATCCCACACCCCGCGCAGCTGCTCGATGGTGCGCTCGTCGCGTCGGCTATCGTCGTTGCGGTCGAGCAGGTCGCCCGCGGCTCGCAGCCAGACATCGCCCTGGGCACTGACGATGCGCTCCACGCCGAGATCACCGCTGACCTGATGCAAGGCAATATCGCCACGTGCGGTGGCGTTGAGGCGCCCTTCGCCCGACTGCTGAATCAGCAGCGGATTATTGGCAGCGATACTCCCGATGCTGCCGCCCTCGGCAATCAGGGTCAGATTGCCACCCTGCACATGAGCCGTGGTGCCGCCCTGCAGCGTGCCGGCAATCAAACTGCCGGCGGCCATCAGGCTGACGTTGCCGCCGGCATGAGCACGGTTCACGGTCAGGTCACCGTTGAGCTGGTGAACGTTGATGTCGCCGCGCACGGTCACGGCATCCAGACGCATCGGCGGTGCCGCGGCCGCATCCGGACCCAGGCGGTTGTGCAGATCGATGGCGCGGCCATTACCAATGCCATCCTCGGCACGCAACACGATTTCCGCACCGCTGATGCGAATGTCGCGGCGCTGATCGTCGTTCTGACGAATGGCCCCTTCCGTCTTCACGGTGCTGGTGCCGTTGTGGTTGGCGAGATCGCCGATCAGCACAACATCGCCACGAGACTCGACGTTGATGGTGCCGGTCTGATTGCCGATGAATCGAATCTGGACGTCGCGGTTGGCCTCCACCGAGTGGGTATGCAGAATCACGCTCTCGCGCTCCTGCACGAACTTGGCGTAGTTGGTCTTCTTGCCATACCAGGTACTGGTCGACCATTTGTCCACCAGTTGCACCGGGATGTCGTTCCAGTTCTGCAAGGCCTCGCCCGGCTCCGCACCGATCTGGCTCTGCGCGTACCGGTAGCCGGTCTCGTTGGAGGTGTAGAAATAGGAGAGCGAATCCTGCAGCTTGCCGGGGCTGAGTTCGCTGTTGCCCCAGTTTAGCGTGCGCGGGTCGGCGGCCAGTGCATCGATACCCAGCCAGCTGCTGGACCCCTTCACGGCATAGCGCCGCTCGGTGCTGTCCTGAGCCACGCTGAAACCGTAGCGCGCGTCCTCCCTGGGCTTGAAGGTGTAGGTATTGTTGCCATCGGGGTCATAGCGGTATTCGTGCAGCCCGGTGAACTTATCGTCGATGCGCAGGATCCCCTGGCCCGGACGGCTCACGTCCAGCCCGCCTACGGCAAGGGCGTACTGGGTGTTGTTGATCACTTCGATGGTGCCGTAGCCGCCCAGCACTTCGAGCAGTCCGTTACCGGTGTTGACCACGTGGCCGGTGATATCGAGACGACCACCCTCGATGGCAATGTTCTGCACCTCGATCTGGCCGGTGCGCGGGTTGAAGATGGCCAGCGCCGTGCCGCTGGAAGCCGGCAGCACGATGCTGCTGGTGCTGCCGCTGCGGATATGATCGGCGATACGCTGGGCATCGGCGTCGCCCAGCACCAGGCGATAAATATCCTCGCCGGCACGAATGTAGCCGTTGAGGTTGACGAACTCGGCATCGATCACGATCACGCCGGCGGAAAGATCCGGCGAATCGCCACGGCTGTTGCGAATCGCCTCCAGTGCCTCCGCGCTGAGTCCACCGACGCCATCGCCGCTGTGAGCCTTCACCGCCTGAGCATCAGGGTTGCCGCCGGGATTGAACTGCGACAGGCCGCGCACGGAAATCTCCCCGGCCGAGGAAAGCAGCAGGCTCTCGGCACGCATCTCCCCTTCGATCTCCAGCGAGCCCGCCGCATAGGCGACGATCTCGCCGGAGACGTTGCGGGTAAGACCCGTGACCGCGAACAGCACGCTGGCCGCCGGTGAGTTGCCATAGTCGTTGTTGTCGTAGAGGAAAGCGTCACGCGCGGTGTCGCTGAGCCCCTCCAACTGCAAGCCACGCACCAGCGCATCGAGCACCTGGCCCCGCACCCCATCGCTGGAGTCGAAATAGACCCCGCTGCTGTTGACGATGGTGATACGCGGCGTCGCCCCCTCGCTGCCCACCGGGTTGAGCCCCGACAGGCTGGTGGTCAAACTCGAGTTGAGCAGATTGATGGCCGCGGCACTGCCCACCTCGGTGAGGTTGAAGTAAAGCCCGCCGACCACCTGGGGAATCTGTGTGCTACCCAGCACCATGCGTGACGGTGCAGTGTTGAGAATGGTGATGCTGGCATCGCCCGGCGCATCCACCTCGCCGCTGCCGGTGAGGTCGTCGGCGAATACATAGACGGTACCGGCCTGGGCCCACACATCGTCGATGTAGACCGTGAGTTGATCCACCTCGTTGATCAAGATGTCGTTGCCGACCTTCTCGGCAAAGCCTTCATCCAGCAGGCGCTGCTCGATACGAGCAATCTCGTTCGTATAGAAATCGATCAGCTGCTGGTTGCCGGAACTGCGGTACAGCGCGAAGCGCTCCCTGAGATCGCGGAGCTCATCGACGAGCTCGGACTGACCGCGCGTATAGCCCACGCTGAAGCCGATGTCGTCGTAGCCCTCCCGCGCGACCAGGAAATTGCCGGCATTGCCGGTGAACAGCGCGTCGAGTTCGGCCTCCTTGGCATCGATCTCAGCCTGCTTGGCAGCGATCTCGCTCTGCTTCTGAGCGATCTGGCTCTCCCGGGTAGCGATGTCGCCCTGCCTGCCGACGATCGACTGCTCGGTGGTGGCAATGGCAGCGTTCTTGGCCGTAATGGCTGACTGCTTGGCAGCGATCTCGTCCTGCTTGGTCGCGATCTCGCCCTGCTTGGCCGCGATTTCGGCCTCGAGACGAGCGATCTCATCCGTATTCTCGTCATCTTCATCATCAAGAGCAGCAAGCGCGGTGGTGAGGACGTCGAGTTCATCTTCCAGCTCGCCTAGCTCGTCCTCGAGCTCGATCTTCTCCGCCTCCAGCGCCACCAGCTCATCGTTCAACTCGACCAGTTGCTCCTCGAGCAACGCCAGCTCGGCTTCGAGTGCGTCGATCTGGCCAAGCAGTGACAGGATGTCAGGTTCATTGGCGCCGCGAATGGTCTGCAGCTCACTTCGCAGAGACTCCAGCGCCTGGTTGATGTCGCGAGCCAGCGAATCGATATTGGCCATCTCCAGCACCAGGCGCTGATGCCGGTCGATACCGGTACGCACCGTGCCGTCGATGTTGACCCGACCGTTGGAGCGGGTCACCACATCGCCATCGAGTATCTCGGAGCCGCCACCGCCACCCAGGGCGGCATCGATGGCCCCCGTGACCGCCGAAATCCAACTCACGCCCTTGGCCTGGGCATTCATGTCGCTGAAGCCGAAGCGCTCGGTGAACAACGTGATGTCCCTTGCGCCCACCAGCTCGGCACCGCTGCGGATATCGATCAGATGCGACTGGTTCATCTCCGCCCGGGCATTGAGATCCGTGATCGGAATCAGGCTGCCGGCAAAGCTGTCCAGCGTCGCACTCAGCGCGTATACATCGCGATTGCCGCGAATATCGCCGCCTGCCGCGAAGTTGATGTCGCCAAAGGCCGTGGCACTGGCGCCTTCATGCATCACGATGCGATTGTTGGGACTCAAGATCACCCGCACGTCGCCCACGCCTACGGTGGCGGCACCGTAGGTGTCCATCAGCAGGACGGAACTCAGGTCACCCGTGCCGCGCGCCGTCGCCACCAGCTCACCGGCGATGTGCAGCACGGCGTTCTGATGGATCAGCACGCTGGCCGCCATATCGTCATCGCGAATGTGCGAGGTAATGCCGGCGCCGGAGCCGAGGCCGGCAGCGGTGAGGTTGATCTGATCGTGGAAGGTGATGGCGTTGAGTGCCTCCAGACGCAGATCGCCCACGGTAGTGGTCAATTTCGCGCCAGCGCCCACTTCCACACGGGTATCGAGATCGAACAGCGCATCGGTGCTGGCACCGGCGCCGGCCACGGCACCGCCGGCAACACCACGAATGGTATCGTGGCCGTTCCCCGCCAGACGCTCGCGAATCACTTCGCTCTCGGCAAACATGTCCAGGCTGTCAGCCGTGACATTGGCGTTGGCCGAAACGCTTGCCAGGGTATCGGCGGTAATGCGGAAGCGCGCCTCCGCCCCGGTACCGCCGAGCACGCCACCCGCCGCAGCCAGTATCTGGCTCTCCATCTCGAAGATCTGGTTGGCGCGAATCAGAAGCTTGCCGGCATCCGGGTCCGTGGAAGTCAACGGCGCCGTGACGGACAGGGTCGAGGCCCCCACCGTAGCGTGGGTAATGGCCGTCTGGCGCAGGTGGTTACCGGCACCGGCACCGGCGACCACACCGCCGCTGCCGGCCAAGGAGTAGAGCTCCGCCTGCTGGTGACCGCCGGCCTCGACGCTGACTCGCCCCGCGCCGATCAGATGACCATCGCCGATCCTCGCCCGGCTCTGGGTATTCTGGCGCACGTCCACCACGGCAGCACCGGCCGCCACCAAACCACCCACCACGCTGATGGCACGACCTTCCAGCGACGTACGCAGGTCGGTAACGACTCGCAGATGACCGGCCACCTCGATATTGTTGTCGCTCTGCGGCTCGCCCGGCGCGGCACGGTTGGACTGCGTATTGCCGATCACGGCCTCGGCGCGGGCATTGTCGCGCAGAGTGATCACGGTGGCATTGAGGCCCAGCAGCGCCCCGCCGGCGGAGCCGACAGCCCGTGCGTAGAGAGACGGCGCGTCATTCAACAGCGTGCTGCCCGCCTCGACGGTCAGGTTGGCGGCGCGCAGGCTGATGTCGCTGTTGGCGCCGCCAGGCGTGCCCACCTGTGCCAGCACCCGGGTGCCCAGGTTGCCCACCACCACCGAAGCGCCGATACCGACCCCGGCGCTAACCGCCACCCCGAGCGATTCTACGCTGACCCGCGGCGTATGCAGCGCGCTGATGACCACATCGCCCAAGGCGCTGAGGGTAATGCCGCTGCCCAGCCAAGCCTGCACATCGTTGGAAAGACTCACGGTGGAGACGTTAGCGGTGCCCGCACCGGCCAGACCGGCGGCCACGGCAACCACGGTCAGATTGACCCTGTCGAGGCTGGTGGCAGACACCATCACGTTGTTCAACAGGGTATCGTCACCCAGGATCGCACGCTCACCGAGCCACGCCTGAGTGGCACCACTGATCTCGACCACCCCTACGGATATACCCGCCGCCACCTTGCCGATGCTGCCGCCGGCCGCCAACGCCTGATGCTGACGGTCCACACTGGCGCTCAGCGTCAGGTTGCCGGGCGTATTGATGACGACAGCCTGAGCCGGCGTACCGGCATCTTCGATATAGCCCTGCTGGATGCTGCGATCCAGGATGATGGTGCTCTGGCCGCCTATGGCGATACCCAGGGCCGCCGCACCGCCCACGGCATGCAGGTTACTGTTGAGCTCAGCGTGGCTGGCCACGCGAATTTGACCGTCGGCAGCGAGCGAGCTTCCGTAGCCCACGGTGGCACTCACCGCGCCGTTGAGTTCGAGCACGGCGATGGAAATGCCCACGCTGGCGGCGCCGGAAATGGCCGCTCCGCCGGTCACGATCCCCACCTCGAGCAGCTCTTTCGCCTCGACCACGATATCGCCGCCGGCATCGAGCTCGGTGAAGCGCCCCACCTTGGCGGTAGTGTCGCCGATCACCTGGCCGTTCTTCTCGACGTCGAAGCTCACCTGGAAGGTCAGTTCATCGAGGGCCTGGTTGGTGGTCTTGCGGTTGGCCTGGTTCTGATTGCCGGCGTTGGCCGGCGCATCGAAGTCGCGCTCGAAGTCTTCCGGGTCGTACGGGTCGTCGTCGTCATCTTCGATGCCGGAGTCGCCTGAGCTTGCGCTCTCCTGCATGGCATAGTCGCCGTTGGCGAAGCCAGCAAAGGAACCCGAGACCAGTTGGCCAAGCTCCTCGACGTCGGCCACGGCATCCTCGCTGAGCCCCGCTCCCAGGCTGATGACCGAGATGGCACCGTTGAGGCTGAGCGTACCGCTGGCGGTAAAGGCCAATACCGCCGAGTTGATGTCGCGCTCGAGCAGGGCTTCCACACGAATGTCGCCGGCGGCGTGTACCAGGCTGTAATCGTCGATGGATGCCAGAGTGCGCTCGCGCAGCACCATGACCTCCACCGAGGCACCGGCCCCGACGCCACCCACACTGACAGCGCCCACCCCTTGCAGGTAGTCGCCGGCGTTTTCACGTACGTTCATCTTGGTGAGCGTATTGGCGACCACCTCCACCGAACCGCCGGTGGAGCGCAGTTCGCTGCGCTGGCCAGCGTAGCTGGCAACCCGAGCCTCGGTATGAGCATCGGCCATCATCACCGAGAAGGCGCCGGAAAGCGCGCCGCCGCCCACGGCACCGGCTACCACGCTGATGCCCATGTCCAGGGTCTGTCTGGCGGCAATACGGATGTCGTTGCTAGCCGTCAGGCTCGCCCCTTGAATCGACGTCACGGCCCTGGGATTGAGCAGGCCCACCGCCAGCGAAGCACCAGCGCCGAAGCCACCACTGCCGGCCAGAGCCCCGACGATGAAACGCCCGTCGACATGATTCTCGGCGCGCACATCGATGGTGCGGCCCTCGATGCTGGCCTGGCGCACCGTGGCGCGGGTCTCCATGGAGACGTTCACCGCACTGGCGGAGCCGGCCAGCGCCGCACCCGGCGCGATATCCACCGCGATACCCATGACCACGGAGAGGAACACTACAGAGGCCTCGGCCTCGACCATCAGTGCCTCGTCGGCTTTCACCATGGCCTCGGGCGAGCTGTAATCCGAACCGTCGATCCAGGCCTCGGTGCGATGGCCGAGCAGGGTCGTGTCGACACCCGCTGCCCCGGCCAAGCCGGCGCCGATGGCAGCCGCACCGCCGCCGCTGTCGGCGTCGGTATGGTGCAGCGCGCGCACGACGACATCGCCGCCACTACGAACCCTGGCATTCTCGATATAGGCCTGGGTAGAACCGTTGACCCCGTCCACCGTGACGTTGGCCGCCAGCGAACCGATGCCCCCGGCGACCGTGGCCGCCACGGTCAGGAAGGTCATGTGGCTGGTGGCCAACACCACCACCCCCTTGTGATTTTCGGTTTTCCAGCCATCGTCCCAGCGCTGCGTCACGGCGCGACCATCGCCGTTGCCTCGCGCCAGCACGTCGGCATTGCCGCCAATCCAGGCGCGGCTGTCGCTGCCCATCAGATCGACCGATACCCCGCCGCCGATGGCCACGGCCCCGGCGGCCACGGTCCCCAGCACGATACGGCTGGTATCGACCACGTCGGCATGCACCAGCAGGGTGCCGTCGGCACGCACCGTGCCACCATCCACTCTGGCTTCCGCCAGGTTGCGGATCACCGAGCTGCCGGCGTTGGCCGCCCCAGCGCCGAAGGTGCCGTAGGTCACGCCGGCACTGGTAATCAGATTGCTGGAAAGAGAATCGGCGCGAATGACCACGTCACCGCCACCGTGCTGGCGGGTTTCCAGTTCGGCCCCCTGACTGCCCGCCACGATACGGTTCTGGATGTCGTGGTAAACCACCGAGATACCGGCCGCACCGCCCTTCACCGCCACGTTGACCTGAACGCTGGCGGAGGTCATGCGGCTGCTGTCTTCGGCCTCGATCAGAATGTGCTCACCGGCTTCCACGCGGGTAGCGCCGCCCAGCACCTCGGCGCGGATTTCCTTGCGGGTGAAGTTGAGGGTGGTGGTACCGCTCAGCGCGGCGAAGCCCGCCACCGCACCGCCGATGGTGTAAGCGTTGATGCGCGAATCGGAGGTGGCCTCGAGCAGCACGCTACCACCGGCCGTGACCTTGGCACCGTTCTGGATCAGTGCGGCGATAAGGTTGCTGGCATCGTCAGCGGGATTGTCGGGGTTGCCGCCGACATAGTTATAGGCGAAGTAGCCCGCGGCAGCGAAAGCGCCTGCCCCGGAGGCCGCCACGGTGAAGGCGTTCAGGCCCAGGTCGTCGGAGGCGGCAACCCGCACGTCGCCCTCGGCGGTCACCTCGGCGGCATCGATCACCGCCTCGACATTGCTTCGCAGCCAGTTCAACGACAGCGCGCCGGATACGGCCACCTTGCCCGCACCCGCACCGCTGAGCGCAAAACTCCAGATCTGGTCGCCCTGCTCCGGCGTCGCCGGCCGGTCACCGGTCTCTTCTTCTTCGGGAATCAGACTGCTGTCGACGTTCATCTGCGGCACGCCGTCGGTCACTCTGAGCAAGCGAGCCTGAACATCGACGTTACCGTCCGCTGTCACCCGGGTCGCAGCCCCGTCGATACGGGCACTGACGATGGAGGCCATGTCGTTGGTGGCGGAAGCCCCCGCCAGGCCAACGGCACCGGCACCGGCTGCGGCACCGGCAATGTTGATCATGATCGGCGCCACGGAGGCGCTCACACGCACATGGCCGGTGGTGTCGTCACCCGCCACCGCATTGGCCACCACCTGAGCGCCACCGCCTATCCGCGCCAGCAGGTCGTGCTGCATGAAGTTGATGGCGATGGAGCCGGCCAATGCCACCTTGCCCGCCCCGGCACCGCCAGCGGTGATGTTGAGCAGTTGGGCTTCGGCATGGGATTCGACCGTGACGTTGCCCGCCTCGGCAGTCACCTCGGCATTGTCGATCACCGCCGCCACCTGGCCGGCTTTGTAGCCGAAGGTGTTGCCACTTCCCTCCAGGATCAGCATGTCCTGAGAGGCATTGACGTCGTCGTCGCTGGTGTTATCGATAGTTCGCGACGGATCCGAAGGATCGCCGCCGATGTAGTTGAAGGAGATGGCAGCGCCACCGGCCACCTTGCCGGCCCCGGCCACGCCGAAGGCGAAGCTGGCCAGCCCTTTCTTATCGTAGGCTTTCACCTCGACATCGTTGCGCGACACCACCACGGCACCGCCGCTCACCTCGGCGCGAATCGAGCTGCGCATCCAGTTGAGATTCACCGCCGCGGAGCCGGCCGCGGCCCCCGCACCGGAACCGGCAATGCTCACACTCACGACACCGGAGGACCAATTGAGGTTGCCCATGTCACGGGCGGCGATATCCGGCTCCTCCTCGCCCTCAGCGAGCTCGGTGCCCTCGGTTTCCGGATTGACCCCGGTCAGCGCCTCGAGGTCGAAAGCACCACGCTCGGTTTCCTCGGCAAGGCCTGCCCATATCCTGACGTTGTCAGCCTCGAGCCGGCCGCCTTCCACCAGCGCCACGATGGCGTTGTCGGTCTGTACCGTGGTACTGCTGACACCGCCAGCCACCTTGCCGGCGCCGGCGGCACCGATGGCCACCACCACAAGCTGCGCGCTATCGGTGGCCTGAACCTGGATATCGTCACCGGCCGTCAACTGTGAATTCTTGACCTGAGCGACCGTCTGGCCGGACACCAGATTGACCGTCACCGCGCCCGCCAGCCCCACCTTGCCGGCCCCCGCGCCGCCAATGGCCACCGAGACCACCAGCGAGCTGGAAGTGGCGCTGAGCAGCACATCCTCGTCGGTGGTGAGATGACTGTCGAGAATCGTGGCCCGGGTATCGTTGTCGATGATGTTGACCGAGACGCTGCCGGCCAGCGCCGCCTTGCCGGCACCGGCAGCGGCGCCGCTGATGGCGATCAACTGGGTGCGGTCCTGTGCCAGCACCGAGATCGCCTTGGTTGCCTCGATACGCTGGCTATCGATGCCCGCGCGCAGCGAGTTGGCAATGATATTGGCCGAAACACTGCCCGAGCCGGCCACCTTCTTGCTGGCACCCACGCCAATGGTGAGCGTGCGCAACAGGCCGGTATTGGCGGCCAGCACCGCCACGCCGGCCGCCTGCTCGATCACCCCGCCCTGAATCAAGGCGCTGGTGGTGTTGGAGAGATAGTTGACCGAGATGGCAGCACCGAAACCGGCCGTGCCACCAACGCCTACGGCGCCGGAAAGCGACCAGATGCTGCTGCGATCCTCGGCGCTCACCCGCACGGCGAACGGCACGGCGTCTTGCTCGCCTTCTTCACCTTCTGACTGGGGTGCCGTCAGATAAGCGTCCTTGAGCAGCGCCTGGGTGGTGTTCTCGATGCGATTGATCGCCACGGTACCGGCCAGGCCCACGCCTTGGGCGCTGGCGCCGATACCGGCGGAGCCGGCAATGCTGACGATCAGCGCCTCGCTCTTGGCATCCACCGACATACCGGTCACGGCCATGGCAGCGCCATCGCTACCCAGACCATCGACCTGCGCTTGTACATCATGAGAAATCTCGGCATAAGCGGCTGCCCCGCCCACGCCCGCCTTGCCGCCACCGGCCACCGCGCCGGCAACCAGAATGGTATTGGCGGCATCGCGGGCGATGACGCTCACATCGCCCAGGCTGCCGGCCTGAATGTTGAGCAGGCCGGCGTCCACGGTGCGCAACGAGCGCAGCACACTGGCCGATCCGGCAAAACCGAAGCCCTTCTGACCCTTGGCCATGGCCAGCCCCGCCGAGGCAATCACCGCCCAGCCTTCGCGTAACGCATCGACCATCACACCATCACTGTCGAAGCGGTCGATATGGTCGATACGCGCCTGGGTAATACCGTTCTGGAATGCCAGAGTGGCGGCACCGGCCACGGCGACCTGCACGCCGTCGCCGCCGAGAGAGAGCGAAGCGCCACCCGCCAGCAAACCGAGATGGGTACTGTCATTGGCCGCCACGCGGGTCGAACCCGAAACATCGAACAGCTCGAGCCCCTGCACCAGGGCTTGGGTATTGTCGTTGCCGACGTGTACCACCACGGAACCGGAAACGCCGACGCCGAAGCCGCCCTTCTTGTCACCGCCACCGCCGCCAGTGCCACCACCGCTACCGCCGCCCTGACCCAGCTTGCCCGTCAGCTCGGCCAGCACGTTGTCGTAGTTGCTCTGGTTGTTGGGCCACTTGTTGGGGTCGTCTTCACCGCTACCGCCGCCGCTACCGCCGGAACCGGAGCCACTGTCGGAGCTGACGCCACTGGGTGCCTTGCCACCGGCCTTGGCGCCGGCCAGGGCCATGTCGACCACCACCCCGAAGGTGTTGGCCTCGACCAAGGCGTCACCGCCAACGGCAATGCGACCTGCGAAGGCCAGATCCTCGGCCAGGCTGCCGAGCACCGCCGTGGTATCCCGCTCGATCACCGAGACCACCACCGACGCCCCGATGCCGACGCTGCCGCCCTGTGCCACACCACCGGCAATGCCGAAGGCATAGGTATCGTCGTTGGCACTGATGCGCAGCGAAGGGCCTGCAGTTTCGCCTTCCACGCTGCCGTTGCCGATCTTGAGCTGTACGCCGTCCTGCACCTGGGCCAGGGTGAAATTGTTCACGATGTTGGCCACCGCCGTGGCATTGAACGCCACCTTGTCGGCCTGGCCGATGGAAACCCCCATGCCGAGCAGCAGGGTCTCGTTGGCGGCCCGCACGTCGAGGCTATCGGCCACCAACTCCACACCACGCTCGATCATCGCGGTGGCACTACCGCCCAGCAGATGCACACCCACGGCGGCACCGATGGCACTGCCCTCCGACTTCACCCCGGCAAGGCCCGACTTGATGGTATCGATGTCGTTCTTGAAAGCTTTCTTCCAGGCGTCGCCGTCAGCCTTGTTGGCACCGGAAAACGAAGGCAGGCTGACGTTGCCGATCAGAGAAAACAGGTGATTGTCATTACGCGCCACGACGCTGACGCTCTGGCCAGCTTGCGGCTCCACGGCACCGATGTCGGTCTCATCGCCCAGGTTGATACGCGCACCCTCGCGAATCCGCGCATCGCTGTTCTGGTTGACCAAAAAGACGTTGGCCGAGCCCGCCACGGCAAGCTTGCTACCCTCGGCGGTGGCCATGGTCCAGCTGTCGAAGCTGCCGGGCAGGCCGAGGTCGCCTGAGGTGTAGCCGTTCAGGGTATCGACGAACTCGCCGATACGGATATTGAGCGGAGTTCCCAGGTTCTCCCAACGCTCATCGTTGGAGAAGTCCTCGCTGGCAAGATCGATGTTCTCGCCGTTCTCACCAAGGAAGCGATAGACGGAACCAGCCTCGCCGCCGGCCTGGTGGCCGTCTGCCACCAGCACTTTCTCACTCGGCGCGGTGGCCACGGTGCCTTCGTTGCTGGTGTGGTCGTAGGTGCCTTCGAGATCGTCGAAAGCCTTGCCCGCGGTATAGAGATTCATGCCCCACAGGCTGCCGATATCCACCGTGTTGAGGCTCGCGGCCTCGACGGAGATTGCCTTGCCGGCATCGAGGTCGACGTTGCCCTCGATGGTGGCGTTGGCGCTGTTGTCGAGCAGGCCGAAGCTCACCGCACCGGCCACTCCCACCTTGGCCGCCTCGCTGGCTTCGCTCTTGTCGTCCTGGGCCTGCTTCTTCTGCGCCTCGGCGGAGTCGTTGCCCTTCACTGCCGACTTTTTCTCGGCGGCCAGATACTTGGCGATGATGGTGTTACCCAGCACCTTGTCGGTGAAGCTCTTCTCCTCTTCCTTCTTGTTCGGGTCGACGCCCTCAGCGCTACCGCTGGCACTCACGGCGGGCCGATGCTGGCTCAACGCCTGCACCGTGACGTCGCCCTCGACGACGATGCGGCTGCGCTCGTTGTCTCCCAGTGCATTGCCGGCCCGATCGACGCTGGTACCCAGGTGCGCTTCGGCAATGTTGAGGTCGACGGAAACCGCCAGGGCGGCGGCCACGTCGAGTGAGTTCTTCTTCTCTCCCTCGGACTCACGGAAGTGCTTGCCGATGAAGTTGGGCGCCTTCTCGCCCACCGTCTTCTTGATCTTGTCGGTCAGTGCATCTGTCAGCGCACTCTGGAAGTTACCGATCAGCGCCGTGGGCGAAGCGTCCTTGAACGACGACTCGATGCCGTCGCGCAGGTCGCTCGGCCCGCCGGAAGGCTTGGCTGTGCCGGCACTGGCGGTGACGGCACCGTTGCTCTCGCCCTGCTTGGTCGTCGCTTCCACCAGCAGGTCGTTGCCGACCGTGACGCTGCCGGCCAGCTGCGCCTCGGTGCGACTGCTCTCCACGTTCACCGCAATGGCGATACCCACCACCCCCTTGTCGGGCGCCGAGGTTGCCTTCGTCGTGTTGTTCTCCACCGTGGTCGCGGAAACGGTCAGATCGTTATTGGCATCGATGACGGCATCGTTCCACACCATCACCCGCGACTCGCTCACCAGCACGCTGACCGCTACCGCGCCCGCCACACCACCAAGCCCACCCGGAGCGGCTTCCACGTTCTGGGTCGTAGTCACGCTGCTGCTGAGGTGAATGTCGTTGGATGCCGTCAGCTGCCCATGCACATGGACGTTGGAACGGGTGATCAGCGTACTCACCGAAACGCCGAGTCCCCAGGCTTTGGTGGGCGACACGTCAGCGGTGATGTCGATCTCCGAGGCTACGACGATATCGCCATCCGTCGCGGTGATCTTGGCATCGGCACCGATATCGATGGTGGCGTTGGCAATCAGGGTGGAAATGCTGCCGAACAGCGACAGGCCCTGCAGGAAATTCAAGGTGGCATCTATGCCTTTGTCGATCAGACCAACCCCGGTGCGCTGGTTGAACCAGTCGCGCTCGGGGTCGACCAGCAAGGCATCGATGCGTACGCTGCCACCGGTCAGGGTGGCATCGCCGATGTTCACGGAGAGATCGAACAGCCCCACGTCGACGAAGCTGTTGACCGGCGCCAGCACCTTGGGCGGCAGTTGGGCGCTGACGTGCAGGTGGCCACCGTTCGTGTTCAGCTCGCTCGCGCCGCTGATCGTCACATGCCGTGCGATCAGCGTCAGATCGCTGCCATCGGTGGTCAAGTTCGCACCGGTAATGGTCAGCTGGCCGTCGGCGCGCAGCTCGATATGGTCGGTGAATGCTCGGGTGATGCCATCCAGCGTGCTGTCACCCTTCCAGTAGCCGACCAGGGTCGCGCCCCCTTCTACGGTGACGTCATCCAGGCCCGCCAAACTGTTGGCGGCGAGATCCACCGTTACGCGGTCGTCGCTCTTGGCCTTGACGGTAGCGGCTACCCCTTCGGCCACCCGGAACTGGGTCATGCCGGTGAAAGCGGTGGCCTCGATTGTCACACCGCTGCCGCCGGTCAATAGCAGCTCGGCCAGTTGGATGTTGGCGAGCGCAGTGTCGAGGTCACCCAGCGTCAGGGTGTCGTCTTCGAGGGTCATGTCGGCGTCGTGCTCGACCACCAGAGTATTGGTGCCCGCGCCCCCGTCTATCTCGTGCTCGCCCGCCACCACGATGAAGCGGTCGTCGCCACGGCTGCCGGTGAGGATATTGTCGCCCCCCAACCTGGCATCGATCACCGCCCCCGTACCGGCCAGAGCCTGGCTCAGCCACTCGCCGCCCGACATGGCGAAACCCAGCGCATCGGTCAGGAGCGCGGCGGTGTCGTTGGCAACGATGGCGAAGCTGCCGGCGCCGCTCGTGCCATCCACCACGCGCAGGCGGCCCTCGGCAGCGTCGAACTCCGCCTCCAGGCCCTCCACGGTGCCCAGCAACAGCAGCAGGTCGCCCAGGGTGCGCGCATCGGAAACGTTGAGGCTGTGCGTCTGCCCGTTGGCCAGGGTGATATCCAGGACGGCCGCAGTGGCCCCCATGTCCGCCAGGGCCTGCGGGTCGAAGCGTCCACCCAACGCGGCCAGGAATGCCTCAATGTCCGTTTGCGACGCACCGCCACGCTGCATCAGTTCGATCAACGAGCTGTGCTCGCCCAGGCCATGCCAGCCGCTGGCATCCAGGGTATTGTCGCCGTCGTTGCCGACCAGGGTCAGCAGATCGACATTGACGTAGTTCGAGACCGTGCCGTCGACCTGGAAGCTGTCGCCCCCCACCGTGACACTCTGCTGACCGGTGGCCAGGGCCACGATGAGGTGGTCGCGACCCGCCCCACCGGTGATGTCGTTCTCGCCGCTGCCGGCATGAATGGTGTTGTCGCCGGCCACGGTGACGAACTGCGTGAAGCCGTCGCCACCATAGAAGGTGTCGTTGCCGCTGCCACCCTGCAGGAGCACGCTGCCACTGAAACCACGGGCATCGAGCACGGTATTGCCGAACTCCGCCTCGAGCACCGCATTCTGAATGTTGACCAGCGTATCGCTGCCGGCCTGGCGGGCGCGGGTCTGGTTCGACATCACCGAAGCCGCGCCGGCCCCCATCAGTGCAACGCCGAAAGTCTCACCATCCAGCGCCCTGGCAAAGGTGCCATCGTCGAGCAGCCGCATGAAATCGCCGACGAAACGCACCGTCCAGCGCACCTCGTCGTCCGTCGCCTCACGGGCAACCTGCAGATTGCCCGCGCCGATACCAAGGAGCTGCTCCAGGGCGTGCTGTACCTCCAAGGCCTCGGCATCGATGCTCAAGGCAATGGTCTGCTCACCGCCGAAATGAAACTCGACCATGTCACCAGCGGTGCGCTGCCACACCAGCTCATGCTGCTCGGCAAAGTCGCCACGCCTCAACATGGCATCATTGTCATCGTCGAACAAACGCAGCGAATGGGAGGTAGTGGCTATGGCCGTATTGTTACCGCCGCCACCGTCCAGCAGGTTATTGCCGCGGTTCCCGAACAATACATCGTCACCGGCACCGCCGTAGAGCGCGTCGTCGCCGCTACCGCCGATCAGAATGGCGCCGCCGCTACCGGCATACAGCGTGTTGTTGCCTGCCACGCCCTCCAGGCGCACCTGCCCCGTGAAGTTGCGGGCATCGAGCACGTTGTCGCTCTCGCCACCCACCAGGCGTGCAAGTTGCACGTTCTCGAGCTGCCACAGCGACCAGCCGGAAACGGCCAGCTGTGCATCGCTCAGCGTCATGTTCGCGTCGGCCTGGGCCTCGATCAGGTTCTCGTCACCGCCGCCCGCATTCACCGTACCGCCGCCCGCGCCGAGAATGAAGCGGTCGCTCTGCTGGCTGCCCAGCATGGTGGTGTTCGACGCGGTGTCTCGCGCCTGGAAGGTCACCCCGCCAAGTGCATAGTCGGCGGCACTCAGGGTCTGGCCATTGCCCGCCGCCGCCAGCACGATCTCCACCGGCTGATGAGTGAACGCCACGCTGCCCAGCTGGGTCGCGATCTGCGCCTGAGCGCCCTGGTTGGTCAGCGTGATGTTCCCGGCTGAGCGCTCCACCACGTAGGTCAGTTCGGCTTCTTCGGGGCTGAAGTCGTCGCCCAGGCTGTCGCTCAGGGCGAAGGTGTCGTTGCCGCCAACGGAGACCAAAGTACTCTGGCCAGCGCCCGCCTTGAGCAGATCGTTACCGCCGCCGCCAACGATCAGGTTATCGCCATTGCGACCGTCCAGCGTCACGCCCAGGGTCGCTGACGCATCGCCGATCAGAATGTCGTCGCCGTTGGTGCCGATCACATGACCGAAGCCGCCCACCTGCTTGAAGCCGCTGGCATTGCCGGTGCCGAGGTTTACCGCCACCGAAGTGGCATAGTCGGAATAGTCCAGGGTCTGGCTGTGCCGTCCGACGAGAACGTCGACGCCCTCGAAGGCGATACCGCCCAGCGTCAGGCTGCGCTCGTCGTAGAGCGCCCAGCTCATGCCGTCCACGGTAGCGGAAAGACGATGCGTGAAGCCGTCATCCTCGGGGGCAATATCGCCCGCCTCGCGATACCAGGCCGCATCGATGTCGGTAATCCCGCTGAAGCTGAGCCAGTTGGCGCTCAGCACTTCGTTGGCCAGATAGTCGGCTCGGCCCTCGCCGGTACCGGTCACGGTCCACTCGGTGCCGGCCTCGAGCCCCTGGATACGGTCATCGCCCTCGCCCCCCACGAAGTTGATGACCAGCCCCTGGCTGTTGGCCAGGTTCAGGGTGTCGTCGCCGTCGCCACCGTGGAAATTGATCAGCAGCCCGCTCAGATCGACATCCAACAGGTTGGCGTCGAAGCTCAGCGAATCGTCATCCTCGCTACCCTGAATCGTGATGCTCCCTGCATCGCGCGCCGCCGCCAGGTCGAAGCTGTGGAGTAGCTGCTCCTGCTCCTCCAGGCGCTCCACCAGCTCCAGGCGCTGCTGATCCGCGGACATGCGCAGCACCATGTCGCTGCCGGCGGCCACCGCTGCCGTCAGCGGATCGGCGGAGAGCAACATGCGCGGCTCGAGCCCCTCGAAGATGAAACGCGAGGGCTCGGCCTGGGCACGCTTGGCCCGACGCGACTTGCGCGCCAGCGAAGAGATCAGGTCCGACAGGGGCTTGCGCAGGGGGCGATTCATCTCGATACTCCTGGTTCTTCTTTTTTTCCGCTACGTAGTCAAACCGCTATGCGAAAACGGGCTGCCACTCATGCCGACGCGCGGCACACCTCTTTCGCATAGCGCCTCACATGGCGCCTGCTAGAGGCGGCTCGCGTATCGCACGCGAGCCGCCATCGGCATCAATGCACCGGTTTCTCGTCGGTATCGCTCTGGCTTACCGCCTCATCGGCGGGATCGCCCTTGCTCAGTGCTCCCACGCGGGAACCGCCGCGCGCCAAGCGGCTCAGACGATTGAAGTTACGCATCGACTGCAGGTGCACGTAGAGCAGTTCCAGCTCATCGGTGGCCAGCATGCTCTTCAAGGCATCTTCCGGCAGCGCCTTGAGCTTCTGGCGATTCACCGCCTTGAAGCCGGTCAGCGTGCGCTTGCCGCCTTCGGGCAGGCTGATCTGGGCTTCCACCGCCTCCAGCAGGTCGAGCTCGGCCAGCCGCGCACAGAAGGTGCGGGTGCGCTGGAAGTGCGCCTGATAGTCCTGCAGGAAGTCCAGCACCTTGGCCATGTACTGGGTCTGCTCGCCGTCGCTGTCGAAGAAGCGCTCGCCGCGGCCCTCGGCATTCAGGCCTTCGTAGTCTTCATCGATGCACAGGGTGAACGTCTTGCCATCCTCACTGGAGGCGAACACGAAGGGATAACGACGCAGGAAGGCCGGCACGTACTCGCCACGCCATTGGCCTTCGCCGTCCACCATCAGGTTCGAGTCCTGGTCGATGCCCAGCACCGCTACCGGCAGCACGCTGCCCTCGGCATCGGTGAACACGATCGGCAGGTCGCTTGCCGCCGCGGGAAACTCAGCGGCCATCAGCGGCACCGAATTGACCTGACCGGCAAAACCGAAATCCTTGCCGACCTTGAGAGACAGCTCACCGTGCTTGTCACGGGTGATCGGCTGCACGTTGCGATAGATCAGGAGTTGAGTAGCCAAGTTGGCCTCCTTGCATTGCATCTTGTCGTCGCTCCCCACCCGGCGGTCGGGAGCCGTTGTCGCGCAGGCAGCGCTTACAGGCGGCTGAAGGCCACCAGATCCACTTCTTGACTCATCAGGGCATCGATCTCGGCGAGATCCTCCCTGTTGATCACACCCGCCGCATGCTTCAGGCGCAGCACGCTGATCAGGTAGTCGTAGCGGGCACTGGCCAGCTCGCTACGGGCAAAGAACAGGTCACGCTCGGCATCGAGCAGGTCGAGCAGAGGAATCACACCCGACTCGAATCCCACCTGACGGCTCTCGGCGATACGCTCATTGGCACGCAGCGACTCACGCAGCGCTCGCTCGCGTGCCATGGCAGTGACGATGCCCTGATAGCCGGCCCGCACGTTGCGCTGCAATTCACGGCGCACCTGCTCCTGACGCGCCCGACCGGCCTCGATGAGTTGCTCGCCCTCACGCACCTGGGAAGAGACCATGCCACCGCTGTAAACGGGCACGTTCAGACCCAGGCGGATGGTCTGGGTCTCGACCTGGCTGCCACCGCCGAACAGCGACCCTTCGGTATCGTCGTTCTCGTAGTTCAGGCTCAGGCCCAGGGTGGGAAAGTGACCGCCGCGCCGCACCCTCACGTTCTGCATGGCCACGTCCACCGCCAGGCTGGCAGCCTGCAGGCGCGGGTTGCGCTGCAGGGCCAGCTCGGTCCAGGCATCCGGTGAATCCGGCTGGGGGCGCTCCAGTTGAAGGTTGTCGTTGACCAGGCGCAGGCGGCTGGGCAGCAAGCCGGTAACCTCTTCCAGCGCATTCAGTGCATCGCGCAGGCGGTTCTCGACGTCGAGCTCGCGGGCCTCCACCTGCAGGAAACGCGCCTCGGCATCGAGCAGATCGATCTCACGAGCCAGGCCATCCTCGTGGCGTGCACGCACCTGGTCGCGGTTGGTACCCACCTGCTGTTTCTCGGCGCGCAGGAAGCTCAGGTTCTCGTGCAGTGCCAAGGCCGTGAAGTAGCGCTCGGCCACGCGCAAGTAGAGATCCTGACGCGCCGCCTCGAGCTCGGAGGCCGCCTGCTGGATCTCCTGCTTGGCCTGGCTGAAGGCCGCCCAGCGTGAGTAGTCGTACAGCGACTGCTCGATGGAAACACCGTATACGGTGGTGGGATAGGAGGTGCTGCCGCTGTCGAAGACTTCGTTGTCGGAGCTGACGATGTCCTGAGTGATCTCGCTGCGGCTGGCATTGACGCTGACCTGCGGCAACAGCGCCGAACGCGCCTGGTAATAGCGCTCATCGGTGGCCTGCTTACCGTAGAAATCGGCCTGGAACTGAGGGTCGTTGCTGGTGGCCAATTCATGCAGCTGCAATAGGCTGCTGCCCATCGCCAGAGGCGACATCAAGCCGAAGCCAAGCACCACGGCCAGGCGCCGAAGGGGAAGGGTCCCGCGTACCTTCATTGTCATGTTGCTCCTACTGCGCACTCGACGCGGTCACAGCCACGTCGCATTATCGTTTTACTTATGCTTGCTGCTTTGGTATGAGCCTATCAGCACACTTTTTTCTTATCTTCCACTCAGCGTCACATCGACGCCTAAACACTCACCCTCATAGCAGAGGCATCAGCGCCAGCCTCGGCACGCGCCTCGGTGGGCGTCGTGTCGAACTGCTGCTTGAAGGCCCGATAGAACCAGGAAAGGTTGTTGAAGCCGGAAGAAAAAGCGATCTCGCTGACGGCTCGCTGCGCAAAGCGCGGATCCGTCAGCCGCCGCCACGCCAACTGCAAGCGCAGCGTCAACAGGTAATCGGTGAAGGTGGTGTGCTCATGCCGGAAAAGCGCCCGCAGGTAGCCTGGTGAAACACCGTGCCGTTTGGCCATGTCGGTCAGCGTGAGATCACCACGGCCGGCAAGAGCGAACATATCGGCCTTGATAGCACGCAGCCTCGCCTCACGCAGGCCACGGCCTCGGGCACGGCGGTCTGCCTCCGGCGTCGCCCCAAGGCACAGCACCGCCAAATCGGTCATCTGTTCGGTCAGCGCGACAGGATCCTGCTCGGCCTGTGGCGCCCGGCCCGTGGTAAGCGCCAGCGCCAATTGGGCTAGGTGACCCAGCGGCTCGCAACGCAACACCTTGTTCACTGCGGGCCGCATGTCCTGGTTCAGCAGCGGCGACAATAGTTGGCGTGAAAAACCGATGCTGAGAAAGCGTGCCCGCGAGCCATGGAAAGCGACCTGGCCAGGAAGCTCGTTGAACCCCAGACACCCTTCTCCGGCGCGGCAGGTCGCCTCACCCAATCTGGGTTGTGAAGAGGTCCATCCGCCCTGCCCTGAGGGGTTCAGCAGAAAAGAGAGATCGTCATTGCCGTCGGCAAGGTTCGTCAGCTCACGCTGGGCAATCAGAGGGGAACATTCGACGCTGGCAATGGAAACGCCCGGCAGCAGCCGGATACGCGCCTCGATCTCGGGGGGCTGCCCATGGGGGACCGCCAACTCGACGTTGGCAACGGCCGCATAGAATTCGCGTGCCGCATCGAGACGCTCGCGCTCGGAGTACTCTCTACTGGCAAATGAGATCAGGGCCATGGTCAGCTTGTTCACCGTCAGGAAGCCAGCCGAAGGTATCAGGCAAACGTGACGCTTGAGCGACACTTACCACGCACCCAACCAGCATTTGTCATCATTGTTATGAGCTGAGCGACCTAGTTTTCTTAGGTCTTAGCTATTATAGACATGACCGCGGTCAAGTAAACGCTTTGTTACAAAACTCTTGCCCATCGCCCGATCGCCACCCACCAGATCGCCACCCACCAGATCGCCAGGTCACCGGGGATGGTGCCTGGCGGCTCAGGCAACCTGGGCAACGAGATTACGTATGCCAGATACCTTTTCATGAGCGTGAGCCAAGCCCAGCAGCGTCGGCTCATCGAAAGGCCTGCCAATGAGCTGAAAGCCGACCGGAAGGTCGTTGGGGCAAAATCCACACGGTAGAGACACTGCCGGGAGCCCGAGGTAATTCGTCAACCGGGTGCAATGACTCAAATCCGAAATCATTCTTGTCGATTCGAGCGAATGCCCAAGGTCCGTCTCTTCCAGCGTCGGGGTGGGCCGCCGAAACACAGGGGTATGCAGAACGTCGCATTGGCTCATCACGTCGTGCATGAATCGCTTGAAATAGAGGCCTCTGAGCTGTTTAGCCTGGACGTACGCCGCTGCGGGGATGAAGAAGCCGTGTAATAACCGCGCCCGTGTCTGCTGACCGTAACTTTCCTCGTTCCTGGCGAATCGCTCAGCATGGTAGGTGGCGGATTCAGCTCCCAGAATGATGTAGGACAAATTGGTGAGTTCCTGATGACCGGGCACCTTGAGCTTGACCAGCTTGCAGCCGAGCCGTTCGAGCCGCAACAGGCTTGCTTCCATCAGCGACTCAATCACAGGATCGATATCGTCATAGTAGTAATTCTCAGGGATGCCGACGCGCAGACCTTTGACATCACTTCCCAAGCGACAGGAAAAGCGAGCAGTCTCCCCCTCAATGGCCGATGCAAGACAGTCCATTATCAACGCGACGTCTTCCGCAGTCCGGCCAATCGGCCCGAAGCAATCGAGCGAGCGCGACATGGGCATGACACCATTGCTGGGTAACAGCCCATGTGTCGGTTTCAGGCCAACGACCCCACAAGCTGCCGCAGGTATGCGCACCGAGCCTCCCGTATCCGAGCCCAGCGCCGCAAATACCGCTCCCGACGCAACGGCAGCACCCGAGCCACTGGACGACCCGCCTGCGATATAGGCCGGGTTCCAGGGGTTGCGACAAGCGCCGAAGTGATCGTTATGACCCGTTGCGCCGAAAGCAAACTCAGACATGTTCAGACTGCCGACCTGAACGGCTCCCGAGCGGTCCAGGGCGTTCAGCAGAGGGGAAGTCGCTTGCGGCACATGGGCCAGCTCAGGAGACGACCCGTAGGAGCAAGGTTTGCCCAGGCGGTGGAACATGTCCTTGTGGGCCATAGGAATTCCTGCCATGAGCATCTGCTCCCCCCCAGCAAGGCGATCGACGGCGCTTGCCGAATCCAGAGCGAACGCCTCATCCATCCGGATGAAGCAATTCGACACTCGATTGACGCGCCGGGCCGCCTCCAGGCTCGCCGAAACGAGTTCTACGCAGCCGATTTTCCTTTTGCGTACCGCTGAAGCAGCCTCCTTCAGCGTCCAGGTCATCGGATCACCCATCGCGACCACCCTCATTTATGTCTAGAGATCGACTTTTCGAAATCGCATTCCTCGAGATGGTCATCAACCACAGAGCCAAAGGAGTAATCGATAACGCCAAGCACCCGCGAAAGCACTTCTGCCGTCCGTTCTACATCGCCCTCTCGAGACTGGACGCCAGACAAAAGAAGAAAATTGCGCTCGACATAATCGCTATGATCCATGTTGGCTGCGCTCCTCGAAATGCTTCATCACCTCGCTCATGCTCATCACGTCGCCATACTTGGCATGGATGTCGAACAGGTTCGCTTCATGTGGATTTTCATGACGGTCTCCCACACACTCACGGGGCACGACGACACGAAATCCGTAAGAAATGGCATCGACCACAGAGGCGCGCACGCACCCACTCGTAGAACAGCCGGTCAAGACAACCGTATCGACCCCCCTGGCGACGAGCATCGAGACGAGCGGCGTAGCGAAAAAGGCGCTTGGGTACTGCTTGCGTATGACAGGCTCGCCTTCGGCAGGCAGTACGTTGTCGTCGAATTGCGAATAAATGCTGGATTCCGTCATCTGCCGGAGAACAGGCAACTTCTCTATGAAAATGCCACCGTCAGCTCCATCCGCCGAATAGACGACCCGCGTGTGAATGACAGGCACATCACAACGACGCGCACAATCGTATAACGTCGCCGCCTGCCTGACCGCCTCGACGACACCTTCCGCATAGAGACCGCTGTCAGGAAGGGTATACGCCTTCATGAAGTCTATCGCCAGAACGGCCGTGGACTTGCCGAACCCAGTCGAACCATTGAAGGTATTACGATAGTTTTTCTGAAGATCTTCGCTAGCCATCTATTTTTCCTCTCCATCTCAGAGTTCATATCACAACATACCGGGCAGCCAAGTCACCAAGGCGGGAAACATGGCAATGATGACCATGGCCAGAATGAAGACGCCTACGAAAGGCCAGGCCGCAGCATAAAGATCACTTACCTTGAGTTCCGGTGCCGCCGCCTTGAAAGCAAACAGAACATAGCCAAACGGTGGAGAAAAACCACCTATAGTCACATTGATGAGAAACAGAACCCAGAACCACAGTGGATCGAATCCCAACGCGGCTATGACAGGCGCATAGATGGGAATAATGACGATACTAATCGCTATTTGGTCCATGAACATACAGAAAATAAATGGTATCAACATCATGATAAACAGCATGACAAGCGGATCTAGAGAAGTCGCTACGGAGAGTTGAGCTATGGCAGATGTTGCACCACTCAAAGAAAGCAACTGGCTGAACAGCTTTGAACTGGCCATGATGATCAGTATGACAGCCGAAACTGCAGCAGCAGACTGCACAGACTCAATAATCATTCTAATGGAAAGTTTATTGTAATAAGCAGCCGCAAGTAAAGCCCCTACCACTCCGGAAGCTGCCGACTCCGAAGGAGTGGCGATCCCCAGCAGAATGAATCCCATCACGAAGAAAATAATGACCGAGAAAGGTAGCAATTGAATGACGGCAATAACCTTATCCTTGAAATTTCTTACGGGCACATCATGCTGGGAAGCCTGGCCAGCCAACCCAGGGTTGATCGCAATGCGAACGGATGTATACAAGAGAATCAGGCAAGCGATGATGAGCCCAGGTATTATACCTGCAATGAGAAAGCGTGATATCGAGATATTGGCCAACATGCCGATAACAATGATAAGCACGCTAGGCGGTATGATAGGCGCCAGGTTGGCCCCACCCAGAATGGCCCCGATAGATAGTCGTCGGTCGCTACCCCTGGCAAGCATCTGCGGAAGAAGCGAGCGCCCCAGCATCGCCACGACTCCCATAGCAGCCCCGGACAGAGCCCCAAAAATCGTTCCCAGTGCAGCTGAAAGAACAAAATCGCGCCCTTTTACACGCCCAATCAGCGTATCGGTCGAGCGAAAGACGGCATCGGTAGCTCCCGAACGGAACAAGACCTCACCCATTAAAATAAAAAGTGCTATGGTAGCAAGAGACGAAGAAGCAAGCGTATCGTAAATGCTATTGGTAAATATACTGAACCCACGCCCGCCGAAGAAGTACATTGCTCCAACCAGGTTTGTGAATAGAAATGCCACAAACACGGGAACACCGAGCACAAACAGGAAGAGAAGAATCCCTAAACCTGCAAGCAAGATCTGTAGCCACTCCATACTTACCTCCTTTATAGAACTTTTTATAAGGCCTCAAAGATCTCGACTCACCAAAGAGCTCTTCAACTCCATGACACTAGCTCGAAAGAAATATACCCCTGAACTCATCAGGCCATACGAAATAACAGCGCTCATCCACCACCTGGGAACCGACATCACCGCCATGGTTCTAATACCACGATCGTATTGGCGCATGGCCTCCTCGAAGGCATACCAACCTGCCCATATACAAGCTATGGTGGCCAGTAAAAACAACAGTGAATTAAAAAAACCCCTAGCCCTTTCTGTCAAGGCATCTTTAATGAAAGTTATCTCAATATGGGCTCGCTCCCGCGTCAACTTCGGGGCTAAAAGAAAGGTCGAAAAAAGCAGAAAATAGCCTGTAAAATCGTTTATCCACTGAGTAGGGCTGCGAAAAAAATAACGCGCCGTAATTTCATAGCAAAACATGAGCAAGATAGCAAACAAGGCCGACACACCCAGCCAGTAGCCTATATCCGTTATCGCATCGTGCGTCTTGCCAAGGCCAGAGTATATCTTATTCATTTCACCTCAGCCCTCTGATGCTTGCATTCTAAATCGTCACTGGCCACAACTCAGGCGACCAGTGACGATGAACTTCACTCGAAGCTTGACACTCAGGGTGTCAGACCAGCCTCACGGGCGAGCTCTCGCATGCGCTCGGCGGGCTCTCCCGAAATACGGATAGCCTCTTCCCACAAGCCATCTGCAAAAGCCTGATCGAGCATTTGCTGCTGTTCCTCACCCAGGTAAGTGAGTTCAGCACCCACCTCCTCCATCAACTCCGTCTCTTCAGCGATGAGGCCGTCGTAATGAGCGAGCGAGACATGCTCCAACTCACGCCCGATTTCCAAGAACGTCGCCTGGTCCTCTTCGGGAATTTCCGCCCAGTAGTCTTCATTGAAGACCACCATCAAGCTGGTCACTCCGAAACCGGGACGAACCAGGTAGGGCAGTACCTCGTGCAAGCCAATTTGGTAATTACCGAAAATATTGTGGCCAGCACCCTCGATTACGCCACGTTCTGCAGCGGTATAAATTTCCGAGACTGGCATTACAGCCGGGGATCCGCCGAAAGCACGGATGGGGCCATGGTAGGTCAGCGTGCCTCGAATGATACGGCCTTCAAACCCGCCATCATCCCCGACAGGGTCGGTCAACATGAAATGGTAACCGGGATTGGCGGAGGGAAACGATATCATCCGAACATTGTGTGTCAGGTAATAGTCCTGGTAGGCCTCCCAGATGCCTGACTCCCGGCGCGCTTCCGGGTCGGCATCAATGGCGTCGGCGGCCAGCCCCACGCCAGTGACACCGGTATGATACGGTCCTGTCGAGAGCGCCATCGGGAAAACACCGGAGCTCACCGGATCGAATTGCTCGAACCCGGGGATTGCGTCCTCGCCAACCAGTCGTATCTGATAACGACCATCGAACTTCTCATCGACCATTTCGACAAAGAGGTGAGCAATGTCGTTCAGTGCGTGATTGGTCGGAAAGGGAACGAGCATTTGGTAGCTATTGGCTTGTGCCGTTGCCACACCACTCAAGCCAACGGCGACGGATACTGCGGCAACAATAGACAATTTTTTCATTGTTATCTCCCGGGACAAGTTACTTTTTTATGCTTCAGGCTGGTATCAGATAGGGCATGCCATGAAACTCAGCTGCCTGCTTCGTGTACTTTTTTTTCGCTTCATCGAATTTCTTACCAACGATTCCGCCACGCACGGCACCCGCGACAACATCGTGGTAGGCTGCTTCAAGCGCTGAAGAGAGCGGCTGACTGTACGGGGTCGAAATCCACGATCTCAGCAAATGACGTTTCTTTTCCTCCTCCTCAAAATCGATAAAATCAGTTCTCGAATGCAAGATCACATGGTTGTTAAGAATTTGCATATCACCCGGCTCCAACACCATCTCTAAGGTAAAATCATCAGATGCAACAAGACTATCCAGCATATCCATTGCTTCTGTCTGACTGGCATCAGGCTGGGGAACGCCATCGAACTCATGGGCATAGCGAATGTGGTTACGAACATACCGACAACAGAACTCGCCATCTCGCTCAGAAAATATAGGAGCCGCATAATATGGCGGTTCGTCGGAACTCTCCTCACCTTTGCGAGAGTAATAAATATCCTTGTAAAGGGCTTCAAAAAGCTCCGGAGATGTAGAGGCAATCTCATCTCTCACCGCCATCGAGCTAGCAATGCGGCTTTCTCCGCCGCTTTTGGCGGCATTGATACAAAGCAAGCCGACCAGATCCGCCATGTCTGTGTGGTAATCGAGCCGGGCGTTCGTGTTGTAGCCCCTCCCGCTCGCAGAGCGGTAATTCCCACCGGCATCACGCACGTCACCGAGCAAGTCGCTATTCACTCCTTGCGGCCGAAGTACTCCCAAGTGGTTGCACAAGCCCCAGTACAACGCACGGATACGATCAACTGACAACGATTCGATAGGCAGCCCACGCAGAACGACAAAGCCCAACCCATGCGAGACCGTCTCTTTTACATCGGCAAGCAAGCGATCGAGGTTACCGAATGGGAAGTCTCGGGCACAGGTTGCCAGCAGCGGCTTACCGGCATTTTCAAAAGCCGCCAAGCCTCCGAGCAATCCTTCACGCTCTTCGGGCGACAACACCCTGACCCAGGCGTCCTCAGCATCGACCAGCTCCTGGCTTTTCCACGCCCTCGGTGTGGGGCCGACAACGCCGCCGGCACATGGACCAGTTTCTCCGGATGAGTTCAAGCTATTGTTTGAGAAACTTTTTTCCCAAATTTCAGGCCCTGATCCGTGCTGTGCCATGTCTTATCTCCAGTTGATAGATTGTTGTCTGTATACTGGCGAATCTCAGCCTTGCTCATTGGATACGTTTTGTCAAATCCTTGGCGCCTCGACCGATCAGAACAAATTCTACGCTTTGACAAGAAGGCCGAACCATCTGTCAAAACTCTAGTTTTTTATTCTTTTTTTTCAATCTCTTATGTTCTTATGGATACTACACACACCCATCTGACTCAGCAGCATCATCAATAGCCAGCGCATCACCTCAGCTCGATGAGCGTTCCGCACGTCGCTTGATTGGATACGATATGTGGTATATGTATACTCTAGCTGGCAACACACGCCCAGCGATGGCTAACAACGACAGCGAGGCCAACGACAGCGAGGCACGCAGCGATGGGAAGAACTCTTTTCGACAAGCTATGGGAGTCGCATGTCATCAGCGAACGAGACAATGGCAGTGCACTCCTTTTCATCGACCGCCACCTAGTTCACGACGCCACAGCACAAGCATTCGACCAGCTCAAGAGCGAGGGACAGAAGGTAAGAAGGCCCGACCTTACGTTCGGTATGGCCGACCATTACATTGCCACTCATGACGACCCTGAGCGCGACCCCGTGCATGACGCCATGGTGACGACACTGGCAGAGAATGCTCGCGAGCAAGGGATCAGCTCCTTCGGAGCGAATGATGCGCGCCAGGGGATCGTACACGTAGCGGGTCCCGAGCTGGGTCTGACCTTGCCAGGCACCCTGCTCGTTTGCGGCGATAGTCATACCTCCACCCACGGCGCATTAGGCGCTCTCGCATTTGGCATCGGTGCCTCTGAGGTCGCTCATGTACTGGCCACACAGACGCTTTGGCAGCAGCGCCCCAAGACGATGCGGATCCGCATCGACGGAGAGCTGGGGGTGCATGTCACAGCAAAAGATCTGATCCTCACCATCATCAGCACCATCGGTGCCAACGGTGGTGCCGGGTATGTCATTGAATATGCGGGTGAGGCCATAGACAACCTGTCGATGGAGTCGCGCCTTACGCTATGCAACATGTCGATAGAGGCCGGCGCTCGGGCGGGCATGATTGCACCTGATGAAACCACGTTTGCATATTTGAAGGGCAAGCCCTTTGCGCCCCAAGGAGAACTTTTCGAACGTGCCGTTGAAGTATGGCGAGGCCTCAAGAGCGATGACGATGCCCATCATGACAAGGAAGTTGCCATCGATGCCCGCTCAATTGCTCCCACGGTAACCTGGGGAAATTCCCCGGAAACGGCCCTGCCCATTACCGGTCACATTCCAGGCCTTGGAGACATCGAGGCAAGCAAGATGGAGCAATACCAAGCCACCATCGAATACATGGGACTCGAACCGGGTGCGAAACTCACTTCTCTGAAAGTCGACCGGGTATTCATCGGCTCCTGCACCAATAGCCGCCTGGAAGACCTTCGTGAAGCCGCGAAAATTGCAAAGCTCGGCAGAGCCAAAGTTCCTACTATCGTCGTGCCCGGTTCTCAGCAAGTCCGTCAGCAAGCAGAAAAAGAAGGATTGCACGAAATCTTTCACCAGGCAGGTTTCGAGTGGCGAGAGCCTGGTTGCTCCATGTGCGTTGCCATGAACGGCGATTCGGTACCAAGCGGTGCTCGCTGTGCATCCACCTCCAATCGCAACTTCGCTGGCCGCCAAGGCCCGGGAAGTCGCACGCATCTCATGAGCCCAGCAATGGCCGCCGCCGCCGCCATTACCGGTCACCTCACCGACGTCAGGGAGCTGGAGGGCACCAAATGCTAGCTTTTACCACTCATCGCGGACAAGCTCTTCGCTTGCCTTGGGAAAACATCGACACCGACCAGATCATACCGGCGCGATATCTACATCGGCCCCGTGACGCCGGATACGGGGATCAACTCTTTCATGATCTACGCTTTACGCCTGATGGCAAGCCTAAAGTAGGCTTTCCTCTCAATGACCCGACCCAGGCAGCGTCGACTATTCTCATTGCCGGGAGAAACTTCGGATGCGGTTCTTCGCGCGAGCACGCCGTATGGGCGCTTCTCGATTATGGCTTCCGCGCCGTCATTGCTCCGGATTTTGGCGATATCTTTTTCAATAACAGCCTGAAAAACGGTCTTTTGGTGATTCGCCTGGATGAGCAACGCATCCAGTCTCTAACGCAAGATGAAGACCAGCCCCAAATATTGAACGTTGACTTGCCTCAACAATGCATCACCAACAATACCGGCTTACGCCACCCCTTTGAAATCGATGCCTATCGAAAAGAAGCTCTATTAAAGGGCGAGTCGGAAATTCAAATGACTTATCGCCTGCTAGATAAAATCAAAGAATTCGAAACACACCATATCAACGCCAACCCATGGGTCGCAACACCACCAGCATCATGAGGGTGCCGAAGGTGAACAATCGGTATATACAAAGGAGAAGTAAAAAATGACAGCCAAGTCACTTAAAGAACAGCTTAACTCTGGCGAAATCGTCGTTGCACCAGGCATTTATGATATGATTTCAGCCCTGATAGCCGATCGCATGGGCTTCAAGGCTCTCTACGTGACGGGTTATGGTACGGTTGCCTCTCACCTGGGCCTACCCGACGCAGGCATTGCCACTTACAGCGACATGGTCGGCAGAATCGCCACCATGGCGAAAATGACCGACACCCCCATCATCGCCGATGCCGACACCGGCTATGGTGGTTTGCTCAACGTTCATCATACCGTACGAGGCTATGAAGAAGCCGGGGCCTCCGCCGTTCAATTGGAAGACCAGGAATTCCCGAAGAAATGCGGTCATACGCCAGACCGTCGAGTCATTCCCCTGGAAGACATGGTGCAAAAGATCAAGGTCGCCTGCGACGCAAGGCGTAGCGACGATCTCGTGATCATTGCACGGACGGACTCACGTACGGCATTGGGACTCGATGAAGCATTGAAGCGCGCGCAGGCCTACAGCGATGCGGGTGCCGACGTCATCTTCATCGAATCGCCCGAGTCGGAGCAAGAAATGGAAACCATCGGCAAGCGCATCGACAAGCCGCTGATCGCCAACATGGTACCAGGGGGGCGTACACCATTATTATCCGCCGAAAAGCTGCAGTCACTGGGCTTCGCTCTGGCCATCCACCCTGCCGCAGGCTTCCTGGCCACCGCCGCGGCGCTGGAAAAGAGCTATGCAGACTTGAAGGAAAACGGCGACGTAACCGACTCCTCCCAGCTGTATAGCTTCAGTGAGTTCAATAAGCTGATTGGCTTCCCAGAAGTTTGGGAATTCGAAAAGCGTTATATGGGCTAGCCTCTGCCGAAGTCTCACCGGGCATTCGCCCGGTGAGATTCCCATGCCCAGCCACTCAGGACTCACGGTTTGGACACCCATATTTCGAGTACGGCCCGAACCCTGGCTTTGGCCAGCCTGGGCGGGCTAGTCGGTAGCGTTGCCGGGCTTCCTGCAGGCTGGCTGCTTGGCGCCATCGGCGCAACCTTGGCAGCCAGCCTCGCCGGCTTTCGCCTCCATTACCCCAGTGAGCTCCAGTCGTTGGTCCTGGTACTAGTGGGGATCAGTATCGGCAGCTCCTTGAGCCCGCGATTCATATCCGAAGCGGCTTCCTGGCTTCCCAGCCTGGCAGGGCTGATGGTCGCCATGCTCACCATCACGTTTGCCGTCTCCTACACGCTTGCCAGGCTTACCAAGCTCTCCGGGAATACCAGCTTCCTCTCGGCCTACCCCGGGCACATGGTGCTGATTCTGCAAACAGCATCGCAGTACCCTTGCAATGTGCCGCAAGTCACGATGATCCAGAGCATACGACTACTTTTTCTCGTCGTGCTTTTTCCGCTGCTTGCACAAGGAGCGGTAGGTGAAAGAGTTCATCAAGTTCAGGGTACCCACTACATGGCACTCGCCCTGCTCGTTCTTGCAGCGGGCCTGGGCGCCGCCATATGTCAGCGTTGTCGGCTGCCTGCCGCCGCTCTCCTGGGTGCTATCTTGGGTGCGGCCCTGGTTTCCCTCAGCGGGTTCGAAGTTGGCAGTCTGCCCACCGGCCTGAAAGTGACGATCTTCATTCTGACCGGCGCGATGATCGGAACACGCTTCACCGACAGCAGCCTCGGCAGAATGGCCAAACTGCTGCCCGTATCGTGCTTTTCCGTAGCGCTGACGCTGTTGGCAACCAGCGCGATCGCCTTTCCCATCAGCGTGGCAGCCGACATACCCTTTACCCAGCTGCTATTGGCCTATGCCCCCGGCGGTGCGGAAGTCATGGCCTTGATCGCGCTCGCAGTCGGTCACGACGCAGGGTTCGTCGGAATCCACCATTTGGCCAGGTTGATGTTCATGGCCTTCAGCTTTCCTCTGCTGCTCCGACTGATGATCAGCAAGTCGAGTGACTAGCGGACGGCGGGCTGGGGTTTTACCCCTCCGCCCGTATCGTGACCTCAATAGACAGTGCGATAGATCTCGAGAGCGTCCCGCTCCGTCACTTCCCGAGGGTTGTTCACGAGCAAGCGCTGCTGCTGCATGGCGTCTGCCGCCAACTCATCAAGAGAGGACTCGAGTACACCGACATCACGCAACCTGAGCGGCAAACCGCTTCTTTTCAGTAGGGCCTCGATGCTTGCAATAAGGCCTTCGCAATCATCCACGTCAGAGCGGGAGCGCGCTTCGTGCGTGAAAATGGGAGCCAGCTCCGCGTAGAGATCGGCTGCCGCCGCCGCATTGAAGCGCAGCACTGCAGGAAGCACCAAGGCGTTGGATAGCCCGTGGGGCACGTGGTAATGCCCCCCCAGCGGGTAAGCCAAGGCATGCACTGCCGCTACCGGAGCGTTGGCAAAAGCCTGTCCGGCCAAGCAGGAACCCAGCAGCATGGCTTGTCGCGCTTCCAGATCCCGTCCATCCTGCATGACCCGATCGATATGTGTGACGAGTAGGCGCAGAGCCTCCCTGGCGAGCGTATCGGACATCGGATTCTTGCGAATCTTGCTCGTGTAGGCCTCAATCGCATGCACCATGGCATCGATACCCGTTGCCGCCGTGACATGGCGTGGCAGGCCCACCGTCAGGGTGGCATCGAGCACGGCGACATCCGGGAGCAACACCGGCGAGACGATGCCCGATTTAGTCGTCTCGCCTGTCGTCACGATTGAGATGGGCGTTACCTCGGAGCCCGTACCTGCGGTCGTTGGCACCTGGATGAGTGGCAGTCTCTCGCCTTCGAGATTGCCCACCCCATAGGCCTCCTGCAACGACTGGCGGCACTGAAGATGGGCAAAGCATGCCACCAGCTTGGCCACGTCCATTGAGCTGCCGCCGCCAAAACCGATGATCAGCTGGGCACGCATCCGCCTGGCCCGCTCCACCGCCTCGAGCACAACAGCTTCGGGCGGGTCCGCCACGACGCCATCGAACAGCTCGACCATAGCGCCGTACTTCTCGAGGTTGTCTATCGCCGGCCCCAGCAACCCTAGCTCAGCAATCCCCGGGTCCGTGACCACAAAGATTCGCTCGGCCGAAAACTTGCCCACCACTTCGTGCAGACGCTCAGCCGCGCCCTGCTCGACGATCAGCTGTCGCGTAGTATTGAATACGAAACCTGGCATTATTCCTCCTCGCTCGTCCTGACAAGATCGCATGCTGCCATGATGTGCGACTTCATTATCGATGAGGACCAGTCACTATCACCCGCCGCTATGGCCGCTACGAGATCGCGATGGTGTATCAAACTGCGCTGCTCGTCCTTGGCCGAGAAGAATCGATACGACCGAATCAAGAAGCCGATATCCATAAGCGACAACGCCGTTTCCTCAAGCTTGGAATTGTCTGCCAGTTTCAGAATCTTGGTATGAAACTTTCGGTTCAACACCGACAGAGACTCGACCGTCTCAGGCGCCAACCGATAGCTTTCCATTTCCTCGCAGATCAGTTCGAGATCTCTGATATCCCTCGGCGTGGCATTTCGCGCCGCAAGCCCAGCGGCGCAGCTTTCAAGGCAGGCACGGACCTGAAATATCTCGATCGCATCTTTCCTCGTCCAGCCACGTACTGCAGCGCCGGAATTGGGATGAAACACCACAAAGCCATCCTGGGCGAGCCGGTGCAGCGCCGTTCGGACGGGGGTTCTGCTGGTGCCCACCAAATTAGCTAGCTCATCCTCGCGGAGCCTGGCATTGGGCTGATACTCACCGGCAAGAATCGCTTCGCGTATGATGATGTAAGCCCTTTCAGGAGCAGGAAGGTTCGTGAATTTTGGACTAGCGGTGTCTAGAACTTCCATATTTTCCCACCTTGCACGATATTTTCTCATACCACAGGTCAATCAAGTACGCCTTGCAAACCCCAGGCTTTCCCTTGTATTACGATATATCTTAAAGGCGATGGGCGCCAAACAGAACAAGATCATGCACAGCAGGATGAGGCTAACAGGCCTATTCAGGAAAATGCCAATGGAGAGCTCGCCCGCCCCCTGGAAGGTTCTCATCAGCTGGCGATCCAGTATCGGGCCGAGGATGATACCAAGAATGACGGCTATCAGGGGGTAGTCATATTTTCTCATCAAGATTCCCAGCGCTGCAAAAACGAGCATGATCTTCACATCGAACATTTGCAGGCTGATGGCGTAAGTTCCTGCCACCGAAAATACAGCTATCAAAGGAATCAAGACGATAGTAGGTATATTGATTACCTTGGCTGCGTACAGCGATACCAGCAGACCAGCCATGAACAAGAAGAAAGAAGCTACGACTTGCGCGAACATGATGCCGTATACGAGCCCTTGGTGATCGATGAACAATCTCGGCCCGGGAATTAGCCCTTGCAACATGAAGGCTCCTACCATTACCGCAGTCGCCAAGCCGCCAGGAATGCCCAAGGACAGCATGGTAGCCAGCGCCCCACCTTCGGATGCATTGTTTGCCGATTCAGCGCTGATCAACCCTTCTTCCGCTCCCTTACCAAATTCCTCCGGCTTCTTAGAACTTCGCTTGGCCTCATTATAGCTTACGACGCTGGCTACGGTGGCACCCGCACCGGGCAGAGCCCCAATGATAACGCCGATGGTACTTGACTTCAGTACTGTCAAGGGGTGCTTCAATACGCGACCGAAACCGTAGAGAAGGCTGTGCAGATTTTTTTGACTATCTCCTTTCTGTGCGCTTCCGCCAGTAACGTAACGCTGCTGCAACATGTAGAAGAGTTCTGAAAAGCCGATCAGTCCTATCAAGGCCGGTATTACGGGAATGCCGTCCATCAATTCGAAATAGCCGTGAGTTCCACGAATTGCCCCGGTTGAGGTCATGCCTACGGTACCCAACAGCACCCCAAAACCCCCCGCGATGATGGCTTTGAGAAAGCTGTTATGCAACGCCGCAATTACCGTCAACCCCAACACACCGACCAGGAACAGTTCGGGCGGTCCGAACATCAACGCAACCGTGACGATAAGCGGCATGACCAGAATCAGAAAGAAAGCACCGAGCAGGTTCCCCATGGCGGAGGAGGCGACTGCCATGCCCAGGGCCTCGCTCGCTCTTCCCTGCTTCGTCATGGGGTTACCGTCGAAGCCTGTCACGATAGCCTGAGGAGAACCGGGTATGTTCAGCAGAATCGAAGAGATGGAGCTACCGAAATTGCCACCCGCGTATATGGCAGTGAGAAAGGCTATCCCCAGCACCGGGCTCATCGGGTAAGTCAGCGGTAGCATGATGCTGATGGCCAAGGGCGTACTGAATCCGGGAATGGCACCAGTGATGATGCCGAAGAAAACTCCCAGAAGAATAATGGACATGACCTTCCAATCGGCAAGAAGGCCAAGACCCTCCAGGATGGGAGCAGCATCGAACATAGATCATTCTCCGACCAAGCGGTTAAAGTAAAATTCCTTTAGGAAGCGGGATGCTCAGCCACATATCGAAAGTCAAATAAATGAACAGAGCCGTTCCTGCAGGAAAAATGACAATGATCAGCCAAGACTTAACGGAGAACAACATCAGCAGCAAAGCCATATAGAGCCAGGAGGAGATCACGAATCCCAACCACTCTATTCCAAACACATAAGCTACTGTCAGTACCGCAAAGGACAATGTTGATATTTTGTTGGTGATTTTTCTGTCGGCTGCATCGCTACCGGAAGCGAAAGCACCCCTACCAACCAACAAGCCATATATATAAGCAGATACCAGAATGACAAATGCCACAAGCATGACGAAATACACCGGCTGAATAAGCAGCAAGTTAATTTCACGCCTTGGCAAACTACTTACTTCCAAGTAGTAATAGGTTGCGTAAGCCAGCATGATAGAAGGAACGGCAAACTCACCGCCCTTCTTTCCCAACTGCCTCATAAAATCCATAAACGTTCGCCTCATAAAGCAATTGATGCGTGCCAAGGCAAAGGGAGAGGCGCGTTAGCGCCCCTCCCTATCGATCAGTTTCCTGACAGCATATCGCCGTATCTTTCTACGACCTCATGGATTTCATAAATAATTTCCTTCGACTCCTCAGGCCCGTAGTAGCCGGAAATCAAGTCGGAGCCGAGGTTTTCGATATGCGCCTGATAAGCCTCACTGTTGAACACTTCCTGGTAGCTTGCAACGATGGCTTCGAAAGCTTCCGGGTTTTCCTCAGCAAAGCTGGTATGTACGGCAAGAAAGCGGTTATCGCCAATGGCGGGAAGGTCCGCCTCTGGAAAGGCTTCGTTCACCGGCGGGGCATCCGGCCAGCCAGGGAACGTCTCATGTGAAGAAACGGCCAGCACACGCACCTGATCTCCAAGTGTCATATCGCCATATGCCGAAGAAAATGCGGCATCGGAGTGGCCGCCGAGCAGATCCGTACGCTGCTCGCCACCACCATCGAAGGTCACGATGTTGGGATTCAAATCCAGCGTATCGAGAAATGCCAGGCCAAAGAGGTGCGTTCCGGAGCCGGTCGCCATGGACATGGTAACGCTACCCGGGTTCTCGCGAATGCTCTCGACCAGCTCTTCGATGGTTTCATAGGGTGAGTCAGCACGAACGACGATCGAGGTATAATCGCGCTGCTCGATATTGATGAAGGTGAAGTCGTCCAGATCGAAATCGGCACCCTGAGCCACGATATTCATGCTCAAGGTCGGCTGAATCCCTGCGAACAAGTAATGTCCGTTGGCCGGAGAACCGAGAAACGTTCTGGAGCCCAGCAAGCCTGAAGCCCCACCGCGGTTGTCCACGATCATGGCGTAGTCGTGAAACTCCTCCCAATGCTGGGTCAAGCCGCGCGCAAAGCGATCGATGGAGCCGCCTGCACTGAAAGGCAGGATAAGCCTGACGTTTTCCGTCGGCCATTCGGCAGCATTGGCGGAAAGTGCCATTCCCGGCGCTGCGGCCACAAGGACGGCGCCGGCAAAGAGCGCCTTGACGGTCGTTTTCATCTTGGGCTGGACGGTCATGCCTGCTCCTCTCTCTATTGTTTTTGCGATTGTTTTTGCTGCGATTGCTTTTGCGATTGCTTTTGAGATTGCTTTCGCGGCAGTTTTGCAACTGCCTTTGCGACTGTGAGGCGTTCGCTGATGTGCATATTCGTGATTGTTCTTGGTGTTGCGAGCGTTTCGGGGAGTCTCTCCATGACCGAAGCCGCTCCCAGCTTGTATCCCAAACTAGTTTATTGGATACGATCAGTCAAGCAAGGCCATGACCCGACCTTTGTCTAACTTCATAGGACCTATTCTCAACGGAGCTTTGCTACCAAAGCGCTTCGCCCTACATTCCTTTCTTAATTTTAACCTATTGTATTTTAGTCATTTTTATCGATTAGGCGATTGAAGCAAGCAGTCCAGTGTCGGTAATTGCTCCCTGGACAGCCCCCTTAGCCAGCCCATTCTGGCAGGCTCCTCGTGTCAATGACGTGAATTGGATACGAAAAAGTAAGGCCATACTGACCTGATCACGACGACGTTAGGCATCGGTGGAGAAACTCCAAGCCAAAGCTCAATACCTTTGCTGCACGCTTCCCCTCAGAATCGGCACCACCGGCAGGATACGTTGCACCGGAGAAAGACGTTCCTCGCGCATTTGCTCGAGCAGCAGCTCGGCCGCTGCGGCCACCATGTCCTCCAGCGGCTGGCGTATCGTGGTAAGGCGGTAGCTGGGCCAGGCCGCGATCGGGGTATCGTCAAAACCGATGACCGAGACATCTTCCGGTACGCGCAGCCCCAACTCAGCTCGCAGCGTCTCGATGACGGCCACTGCCATATGGTCGTTGGCAGCGAATACCGCATCGGGATACGGCGGCTGAACAAATAGGCGCCGTGTTGCCTCACGCGCCTTGTCAAAGCGGTACTCTCCATTCTCTTCCGCCCAGCACTCAAGTCCCTGAGCCGCAAGAGCATCGAGAAATCCCTGCCTGCGGTGTGCCCCAGTAGAAGAAGAAGCCAGGCCGTTGAGAAAAGCCATGCGGCGATGTCCCTGGCCGGCCAAGTAGCTGCCCGCCCAGTACCCACCGTGGTAATTGTCGCTGGAGACCTGGCTGACTCCCGTGAAGTCCACAGTGCGATTGATCATCACCACGGGGATGCTACGTGCAACGCACTCCTGAGCAAAAGGTGTGGTCAATGAAGCCGCCAGCATCAGGATGCCTTCGGCCTGACTTTGCAGGATCTCCGACATCACGCCAGTCGTATCGCCATCGTCACTCACCAGGAACAGCAGCAAGTGATAGCCCTCGGACTGAAAAGCACGCGAGGCGCGCGCCAGAGTCAGGGCATAGAAGGGATTGTCGAGCTGCGATACCACCACCGCGACAGTGCGTGAAGAGCGCGTGATCAGCGAACGGGCAATGGTATTGGGGCGATAGCCCAACTGCCGCGCCGCCGCCAAGACCTTCTCACGGGTCTCGGCAGAAATGCTTGCATGGGGAGAAAAGCAGCGGCTCACGGCAGACTGAGAGACCCCGGCCAGACGTGCCACCTCGTGAGAAGTGACGGACCTGCGCTTCATGCGCCGCGCTCGTTTTGCAACTTGCGGTAGGCACCAAGCGCCATCAGCTGACGGTCACGCCAGGCCTGGCGTTCAGCTAGCCCTTCGAGAGGCAGCGCCGAGCGCCGCTCCGCCTCCAGCGCCGCGAGGGTCTCCTCCTGCCAGGGCGAGGCGCCATCACGCTGGGCATCCACTTCAGCATAGAGCGGGCCATAGCGGCGAGCGTAATCGGTCACCCCCGCCGGCGCATTGAGATCGATCGTCTCGAACGGCCCCATGAACGACCAGCGTAGCCCCAGGCCATGCTTGACGGTCTTGTCCAGATCCTCGGCCGAGACATAGCCGTCACGGAACAGGCGCAGCGCCTCGTTGAGCAGCGCCCCCTGCAGCCGATTGAGAACGAACCCCGGCAACTCGCGCTTGACCAGCACCGGCACCTGGCCCACCTCGGACATCAAGGCCAGTGTTTTCTCGACCGCATCCTGGCCGGTGTTCGGCGCAGGCACCACCTCGACCACCGGCACCAGATAAGGGGGATTCACCGGGTGCGCCACCAGACAGCGCTCCGGATGCGTCAAGTGCCCGGTAAAGCGCGACGCCGCAATGCCCGAAGTGGAACTGGCAAGAATGGTGTCCGGCGCCGTCTCCGCCTCGAGTCGGCGGTATATTTCCTGCTTCACCTCGAGATTCTCGGGGCCGCACTCCTGCACGTAAGCGGCCCCCGCCACGGCAAGCGCCAGGTCGGGCTCGACCTGAATGCGCGCGAGAATCGCTTCGGGCTCTTCGACCAGCCCGGCACGCTGCAGGTCGTGCAACGACTGAAGAATCGCTTCCTTCGCCCCGGCCAAGGCCTCCGGTTGAGCATCGTACAGCCGCACCGAGCGCCCCGCCCGAGCAAAGACCATCGACCACGCCCGTCCAATCAATCCTGCACCCACTACCGCGATATATTCCGACATGCAGCCTCCTTTCGGCTTGAAAACTGGGATTGCATTCGTATGCAATCGATACTAGCTTTGCGGTGAGCCGTCTGTCGAGGCAACTCGATTACTCGTACAATTCAGCAGGAAACCGCCATGATCCGACGACTGAAAACGGGCGCCCCGAGCGAAGCCCGCGCCGAAGCCGACCGTAAGGTTCGGGAAACCGTCGAACAAACGCTTCAAGCCATCGAGGCACGCGGCGATGAAGCCGTGCGAGAGCTTTCGGAAAAATTCGACCGCTGGTCGCCCGCCACCTTCCGGCTGAGCCAAGCCGAGATCGAACAGGCAATATCGGAGCTCACGGCGCAAGAACTCGACGATATCCGCTTCGCCCAGGCGCAGATTCGCCGCTTCGCCGAGGCCCAGTTGGCCAGCATGCAAGACGTCGAAGTGGAAACACGGCCCGGCGTGGTACTAGGCCATAAGCACATCCCAGTCAATTCCGTAGGCTGCTACGTACCCGGCGGTGCCTATCCGATGGTCGCCTCCGCGCACATGAGCGTGCTGACCGCCAAGGTGGCCGGTGTCAAACGCGTCATCGCTGCCGCCCCGCCCTATCAAGGCAAGCCGCATCCGGCCATCGTGGCGGCCATGCATCTGGCCGGTGCCGATGAAATCCTGGTGCTGGGTGGCGTACAGGCGGTTGGCGCCATGGCCATCGGCACCCAGTCCATCGAACCGGTCGACATGCTGGTCGGCCCCGGCAATGCCTTCGTTGCCGAAGCCAAGCGTCAGCTCTTCGGCCGGGTCGGCATCGATCTGTTCGCCGGTCCCACCGAAACCCTGGTCATCGCCGACGAAACCGTCGACGGCCTGCTCTGCGCCACCGATCTGCTGGGTCAAGCCGAGCACGGCCCCACCTCGCCCGCGGCCCTGCTTACCAACTCCGAGGCGTTGGCCAAGGCGACGCTCACCGCCATCGACGAACTGCTGGCCAAGCTGCCTACCGCCGAGATCGCCCGCCAGGCATGGAACGACTACGGCGAGGTCATCGTTTGCGACACCCACGAAGAAATGCTGCAGGTCGCCGACGAGATGGCCTACGAGCACGTCCAGGTGATGACCGAAGACCCCAACCTCTATCTCGACAGGCTGACGAACTATGGCGCCCTATTCCTCGGCCCGCGCACCAACGTGGCCTACGGCGACAAGGTGATCGGCACCAACCATACCCTGCCGACCCGGAAGGCCGCGCGATATACCGGTGGGCTGTGGGTCGGCAAGTTCCTCAAGACCTGTACCTATCAGAGGGTGCTCACCGACGAGGCTTCCGCCGAAATCGGCAGCTACTGCTCACGCCTGTGTGCGCTGGAGGGCTTTGCCGGACACGGCGAGCAGGCCAACGAACGCGTACGCCGCTACGGCAAGCGTGAAGTACCCTATGCCTCCGCGGTACCGCTATGAAGCTGCCCCAAACCCCGAGCCTGCGCCTGGACGGGCGCAGCGCTCTCGTCACCGGCGCCAGCCAGGGCATCGGGCTGGCCTGCGCCTGCGCCCTGGCTCAAGCAGGAGCACGAGTTACCCTGGTGGCCCGCAACGCCGAGCGGCTGGCAGAAGTGGTCGCGGCTCTGCGCACCGCCGGGCACGAAGCGGAAGGCCTGGCGCTGGACGTTCAAGACCAGGCTGCCGCTCGTCGCGCCCTGGCGGATCGGCGCTTCGACATACTGGTCAACAACGCCGGCACCAACCGGCCCAAACCGATCGACCAGGTCACGGAAGAGGACTACGCCGCGGTCATGGAACTCAACGTCCGGGCGACCTACTTCCTGACCCAAACGGTGATCGAAGCGATGCCCGCCGGCGGCAGCGTGATCAACGTCTCCTCACAGATGGGACACGTGGGCGCCAAGAACCGCAGCCTCTACTGCGCCTCGAAAGCCGCCGTAGAAGGCATCACCCGCGCCATGGCGGTCGAACTGGGCCCTCGCGGCATTCGCGTCAACAGCCTTTGCCCGACCTTCATCGAAACCCCGATGACACAGCCCTTCTTTCAGGAATCCGGTTTCCGGGAGGCCGTGCTCGCGCAAATACCGCTGGAAAGGCTCGGCCGCATCGAAGACGTGATGGGGCCAGTGGTGTTTCTTGCCTCGCCTGCCGCCGACCTGGTCACCGGCAGCGCCTTGATGGTCGATGGCGGCTGGACCGCGCATTGAGACCACCAAAGCGAGTTGACAAAAAGTCAACTCGGGTAATATTCTGATCCGTAGCGGCCAGGAGGGACGATGCGGATAGTCACAAGGAAGGTCTTCGAGGAGGCATCAAGGGCATACCCTAACGACGCCCACTCATTACAGCGAACCTACAAATTGCTGAAAAGTGAAAACTTCCCGTCACCAGCCGAGCTCAAGAAGACCTTTCCAAGCCTGGATAACTTTCGCTACAAGGATCGCTGGTGGGTTATCGACATTGCCGGCAACCATCTCAGACTGATCGCCTTCATCTCGTTCGAGCAACAGATACTGTACGTGAAACACATCACAACCCATGCAGATTACGACAAGCTGTGTCGTCGATATGCCAAGGAGGCCGATTCATGAAGACCATCTCCTGCATTGAAGAAGCCAAGGCTGTGTTTCGTGCAGCACCGTTCCTGTCACGCATCCACTGCGAGAGAGAATATCGTGAGGCGCTGGAGATGATCGATCAGTTGATCGACGACTTCGACAATAACACCGCACTCATCGAACGCCTGACGGACTCCATCGAGGAGTGGGAGAACAGTACCGAGGAGTTCACCGAATTCAACGCCGGGGTGCAATCTCAAGACGCCATAGACCTGCTCAAGCTGCTCATGGAGCAGCATGGACTCGGGGTGGCCGACCTGCCGGAGATCGGCAGCAAATCCCTTGTCTCCAAGATCCTCAACCGCAAGGGGCGCGACCTCACCCGCCGCCATATCGAAGCTCTCTCCCGGCGCTTTGGCGTCAGCCCCGCCCTCTTCTTCCAACCCCTCAATCCTGGCTTTCGAAAGCCTTGAGTCCGCCCTGCAGATTGACCACCTGGGTGTAGCCCATGCGCTGCAGGGTGTCGGCCGCCAGGGCTCCGCGTTTGCCGCCGGCACAATGGCACACGATGGGCGCGTTCTTGTCCGGCGCCACCTCACCGATACGCATCTCCAGCGTACCGCGACTCACGTTCACGGCCTGCGGAATGTGGCCCTGCTCGAACTCATCACGGTCGCGCACGTCCAGTACCATCGCGCCCGAGGCGATCACAGCATGCGCTCTCACCTTGCACACTTTTTTCCCTAACGGGAAAAACTCAGCCTCTCGCCTCCCAACCAGAGAGAATTTTCCCAATCGGGATAATTTCATTGACACCAGTTGTGAAGGCTCGTAATTTTCCCTAAAGGGAAAATTATTGGAGCTCTCATGCGCCTTGGCACCCCGATTCGCGATGCCGCCACCCTTGGCCGGCTGATCCGACAGACGCGAAAGCAGCAGGGCCTCACGCTCGAAACGCTGGCAGGCTTATGCGGGTTGAGCGTGCGCTTTCTCAGCGAACTCGAGAACGGCCGGGAAACCTGCAGCCTGGTGCGAGTGCTGCTGGTGCTCGATGCCCTGGGAATAGAACTGACCGCCGAACCGCCCGAGACAGCCCAACCATGAGCCGACACGACACCCTCCACGTTTGGCGTGAGCACCGCCTGGTCGGCACACTGTGGCGAGGTAGCGGTGAGCGCCTGATCGGCTTCGAGTATGACAGCGAATGGCAAGCCACCGGCCATGCCATTTCCAACAGCCTGCCGCTGGAAAAGCGCACCTGGCTACCCGAAGAGCAAACGGCCCATCGCTGGTTCGGCAACCTGCTACCCGAAGAGCAAGCCCGTATCGCGCTGCTCAAGCGGCTTGCCATCCCCGACGACGACTTCGCCCTGCTGGCAGCCATCGGTGGCGACTGCGCCGGCGCGCTAACCCTTCTTCCACCCGAGCAGCAGCCGGCCAGTCAATGGGAAACGACACCGCTGGCGCTGGACAAACTCGCGCAATGGGCTGCCTACCGTGAGCGCTACTCGCTGATGGGCGCCGAGGGCGACGACCAGCCCCCGCGTCTCTCCTTGGCAGGAGCGCAGGACAAGATCCCGGTGGTACTCGAGGCGGGCGAACTCAAACTGCCCGGGGGGGCCACGCCCTCGTCGCATATTCTCAAGTTCGCCGTGGAAGGCCGCGAACTGATCGTCTTGAACGAACTTTTTCTCAACACGCTAGCGCGCCTCGCCGGACTGGCCTGCCCCGCCACGACACTGGGCCAGGCGGAGGGCCATGCCTACCTGCTGGTGGAACGCTACGACAGAAGCGGTATCGGCACCCAGGCGCTGCGCCGCATTCATCAGGAAGACTTCTGTCAGGCCATGGGCCTCTCGCGAATCGAGAAATACCAAGTGCCCGACGGCCCGCGTTTCGGGCAGTGCATCGCCACGGCCCGGCAAGCCTGTCGCCCCAGCGCCGCCTCGATCCAGCACCTGCTGCGCTGGCAAATTTTCAACGTCCTGGTCGGCAACACCGATGGCCATGCCAAGAATCTATCGCTGCTGCAGGACGAACGAGGCCAATGGCAAGTCGCCCCCGCCTACGACCTGGTAGGCACCCTGGTGCTGGGCTATCACCGCGACCTGGCTTTCTCGGTCGGCGATCAGTTCAATTCGCAGCAGCTACTACCCCGCGACTGGCAAACCCTCGCCAAGGAGTGCCGCTTCAGCTACCCCTTCGTACGTCGCGAGATACACGCACTCGCCGCCAGGCTACAGGAGCTGTTGGAGGCCGATGAACTGCAGCAGGCCTTGAGCGACGCAGGGCTCAGCGAACATGGCTGGGTAAGGCTTCAGCAGCAGCGCCAACACATTCAGTCTCAATGCAACAAGGCACAGCGTTGGTAGTGCATGCAAAATGTGCAGCAAGTTGCTCAATTCCTACGTCTTAACTTAAAATTGAGCATTTAAATACTCAAAAATAGAAATGAAGGCTACAATTGAGCATCATGTTGCTCATATGGCTCAAGCATGCAGCTGACGATCCAGATCTAAGCGCCGCTACCGGTGAGCAAGACAACGCCCTGCTTCGCCATGGCACCATCGCCCCGGTGGGCAACCTGAGGATCATGGAAGCCGTTCCCCCGCGTATCGCCGGCTCGCGCCTGGAAGAGCGCCGCTTCACCCTGCAAGACATGGTGGAACGCCACGCCGACTTTCTGGAGTATGCCCAGCAAATGGGCGCCGCCAGCGGCGGCGCCACCGGTGCAGGCGGCGAGGCGCCCAAGCTGCTCTTGCGCCGCACCGCGGACGACAATGTCTGGATCGACACCTGGCAGGACGACCCGCACAACCGCGACCGCGCCTACCTGGTGAAATTTCCTCGCGGCCAGCGCAGTCAGGACGACTGCGACATTCTGCGCGCGGAGTACCACTACTACGCGGAACTGGCGGCTCTGGGCATCGACACCATCGATACCGACGCCATGGAACTGATCGAGGGCGAACGCTACCCCTCGCTGTGGCTGCCACGCTTCGATATCGCCATGCGCGAAGAGGGTCAGATTCGTTATGGGCTGGAGTCCATCTACGCCATCTTCGGTGCCGCCCCCGGCTCTTACCTCAACCACTTTCAGGTGATTCGCGGCCTGGTCGAGCGGCTCGAACGGCAATACCGCGTCACGCATGGAAAAGGGGGCTTCGATACTGCCGCCTTCGTCAGCGAATGGGTCAAGCGCGACCTGCTCAACGTGGCCTTCGGCAACTCCGACAATCACGGACGCAATGCCGCCCTGCTCAAGCGCCCGGAAGGCATCTGGCACAGCCCCGTTTACGACTTCGCTCCCATGAAGGCCGACCCCGAAGGAGTGACCCGCACTACGCGCTGGGACTCGCCTTTTGAAGAAGGAGGCGAATTCGACTGGCCCGCCATCGCCAATGCACTCGACGACCTGGTGCCCGCCTCTCAGCTCATGCAAGAACTTCGAGAGTTGGCCGCCAGACTCAGTGGGTTGCAACAACGGCTGGCGGGGCGCGGCGTGCCCGAGCGCATCCTCACCCTATCGGCCGTCGGCCTGGGCACGCTGGAACGGCGCCTGGAGCGCTGGGGGCTTTTACCAAGGGAAGGTTGATGAACAGGAGCACGCCATGAAAAGACGTGAGCTAAACCCCGACGAGCGCGAAGCGAAGCTGGTAGAAGTCGTGCGCCAGCTGCTTGCCGAAGAGATCAACGAGGGCGATGCTCTGCGCATACTGCGGCGGGACGTGCTGGGCCTCTCCCAGGACGCCTACGCCAAGCTGGTGGGAATCAGCCGGCGCACCCTCTCCGATCTGGAGCGCAACCGCGCCAACATCACGCTGGACACCATGAACCGCGTATATCGGCCGCTGGGCCTGAGGGTAGGCCTGCTACCGCGCCAGCCAGGCATGCTCGAGCGCGCTCTGACATAGCGCAAGCGGCATCAACCGAGCTCCCACACAGCCTCAGAACAGCCGAATTTAGTGGTAAGAGCGGATGGACTTTAACTAACCATTGACAATAAACTGAATGAAATTAGTTAAAGCCCGCCCAGGGGGCTCTCGATGTCCTACCAACGCCTTCAATCCGAGGCATCCCGTGTAGCCGTAAACGCCATTCAACTCTTCGAAGCGCTGGAGCAGCATCGTGCTCAAGCGCGCCAGGTAAAGGGCTCGATGCACTGGAAACACATCAATGGACGAGAGTACCTTTACCGCGCGTATACAGGCGGCAAGAATCACTCTCTCGGCCCGCGCTCGCCCGAGACCGAAGCCATTCAGCAAGCGTTCGAGGCGCATAAAGCGGATTACCATGCCCGCGAACAGTCGCTCAAGGAACAGCTCCAGTTGCATGCGGCCTATGTCCGGGCCAACCGGCTGAACCGTTTCCCCCTGGCCGGTGCCAGGGCGATAAGGGCGCTCCAACGCAAGGAGATCCCTTTCAGGGTAATCGGCACCAACGCCCTGTATGCCTATGAAGCCCGCGCCGGGGTGCTGATCGAACCCGAGCACCTGGCAACCGCCGATATCGATGTGCTCATGGACGCCCGGCAAGGCTTGAGAATCATCACTGCTCTCGCCGGGGAGACGCTGCTATCGGTGATACGGGCCAGCGACCGATCTTTCCAGCCGCTCACCCAAGCGCCCTACGAATTTCGGGCTGCCAACGCCAAAGGCTACATGATCGACTTCATCACTCAAGCCGCTGATCCTATGAAGATGAGCGACTTCGAGCGCTATCTGGAAGCGGGAGACCTGAAACCGGTAGGGATCGACTCGCTAAAGTGGGCCATCGCTTCGCCACGCTTCGAGGCCGTCGTCTTCGACGAGAAAGGCATGCCGTTAAGGCTCTCGACCGTGGACCCGCGAGCCTTCGTGCTTCACAAGTGGTATGTCAGTCAGCAGCCCGACCGAGAGCCCCTCAAGCGCCATCGCGACGAGGCCCAGGCACGCCTCGTCGCCACGCTGCTACGCGACGAACTACGCGAACTCTCGGCAACGCAGGCAGTAGAGCGCGCCTTTCCGCATCTCCTCAGGCAGCAGGCCAGCAGCCGACTCGATGAATACGACCTTTGAGCAAGCAGCAGCAAAGCCGCTCCACCCCACTACCGCTTGCGCACCACGTCGACTTGGTACTGCTCCCTGGTCCACTTGCCCTGGGGCTTGTCGATGTACTGAAAGTACTCGTTGGTGAAGTTGCCCTGATTGCAGGTGTAGCGGTAGGAAGCCGTGCGTACCTCGTCACGGGGCAGCACCTCGTTGTAAACCGTGGGGCCGGTGAGGTGAAAGATGCCCTTGTCCTCGTCGCTCTCGATGTTGGCGTAGATGGCGTCGATCACCTTTTGCAGGTGCGGGTTGTCGGGCTTGCTGGCAATGAAGTAGTTGCTGATGTCGCCACGCTTGGTGGTCACGAACAGCTCATCCATCTCCGGCTTGACGATCCGCGCCAGCGGCCACACCGCATGGGCGTCGATATCCAGGTACACCCCGCCGTGCCTCTGCAGCACCAGCACCCGCCAGAAATCGGCCTGGGCAGCCCCCACCTGCAACCGCGAGAACGCCTCGAAGATCTCGCCGGGGTAGTTCTCCTCGATGAACCTGGCCCTGGCCGCGGTAATCATGAAGCGATACTCGTAGCTAGGTGCCATCAACCGGTTGAACAGATAGTTGAGGTAAACCGGCAGCGTGGCCTGATCGGTGAAGTTGGTCTGCCAGACGATGCGCGGCACCTCGGTCGGGCGGCTCGACTTCCACCACGGAGCGGCACGCTCGGGAATGGTGAATCGCTTATGGGGAAGGAGGTAGTGGAAGGGATAGGCGACCAGCTTGGTCACGTTGGCCAGCAGTTTCACGACTCTGGCGAAGGCCAGCACACCGATGTTTTTCAACCCAGCTTCCCCATTCAAGAAGATTCCAGCTACGACACGAGCCCGGGCCGTACAGTTCCGCAAAGCAGAAAATCTACCACGCTGCCACCGTTTCCAGCGTTGGACATTAGCCGGGGTTGCTCGCCCTGCTCAGCGACAAGCTCACGGAACACAACACATGGCTCCGCCAAGCCCGCCTACCCATACAAGAGCGAGCGAATCAGGTAGACTTAAGTCGTGTCAGGGAAGATTCATCGGGGAAGGTACCGTGGCCAACAAAGTATCACTAAGCGCATTTCTGGCCGCCTGTCAGGAAGGGAGCGAATCCGCCTTCAGGCGCTGGGTGCAGGCCAACGCCCCCAGCCTGCTAGGCCTCACGGCTCTTTTCCTCGAACGGCCGGAACACCGCGAGGCGGTTTGCCGCGACACACTCCTGCTGGCCTGGCGCAACCTCGCGGGCCTGGGCTACGTGCACAAGCCGCCGCAATGGCTCTACGCCATTCTCGGTAGCCGGCTCTACAGCCAGCTGCTGGCACTGCACGGCTCGCAGGAGGCCATGCAGCGCCAAGTCGCCGCGCTGGCGGAAAGCAGTGCCACGGTGGGCTCGCCGACCGGGCCGCGGCCTGCCCTGCTGAGCGGCGAAGTGCTGGCCACAATGGTGAAACAGGCGCCCCCAGAACCTCTTTCTCCGCGCCTGCTGGCGGAGCTCGAAGCTCTTATCGAGGCGGAAATCGAACAGCGCCAGGCCCCGCTTACGCCCACCGGCGAGCGGGCTTACCCGCCGCTGTTCGATTCCACCTTGCGCTGGCGCATGCTGCGCTCACGCACCGCCTTTCGCCTCAAGGAAGGCTTCAAGCGCAGCCTGGGCCGCCCGCTGGAAGACAAACTCTTTCAGCGCTGGCTGGAAGGAAAGCCCGGCAGCGCATGGCTAGAGGCGCAAGGGCTGCCGCGCCGCAGCGTGGAAGCCTACGCCGGAGAAAGGCTCGAACTCGAAATCGACTCCACAACGCTGACCCGAGGCCTCGATTTTCATGTTTCGTTCCCGAATCGAACCCAGCGGCGCAAGATCTCCAACTTCTTCCTCTGGCCTGGGCATTGGGACAAGACCACACATACGCTCGCCGATACACCCCGCCAGCGATTCATCCGCGATATCTGGGCCCACCGGCTGGACCTCACGGCCAGCGAGAGCCATGCCCAACTGATGGCAGAGTTGGCCGAAGGCAAGCCGCTGCGCTCGCACCATCAGGGCGTGCTGTTGAACACGGAAGCCCGCGTACTCACCTATCTGGACCGTTACCGGCTCTACATGGAAGACATGTTCTGCTTCGGCTTCAACCCGGCGCTAGGCAAGGATCCGCTAGGCATCGCCATCGACAGCCAAGGCGGCATGATCAAGAGCAACAAAGGGCTGCACCGCCTGGCCATGGCCCAGACTCTCGGTCTCGAGCGGGTTACCGTCAGGGTGAGGGCCGTTCATCGCAGCTGGTGGGAGCGCCACGCAGGCAATGCCAGGGGAAAGGAAGCATTGACCAACGTCATCGCCACCCTGCCGAGCTTCTGAAACGGCGGCATCGAGCCGGCCTCGGCGTAACCGAGCATTAAAGTCATCCTGCTCGGCAGCCGATACCTTGTAAGTGACAGCCGTAAGGTTGCCTTCACTCAACAAGGCCAGACCCGATGACAACAACGAACAAGATCCCCCTGCTTCGCCCCACTCTGCTTGCCACCGCTACCGCCTTGGCCACCATGACACCGACAGCTGCGGCTCAGGCTGGCAGCCTCACCGAGTTCACCCTGACGGAAGGGCACCCCAACGTCGGTACCATGTCGATCGACTGGGCGAGAATGGGCACCAGCGAGTTGCGCGACGTCCCGCTCGCCACAGGCTCCACCACCTTTCGATACGTCGGTCAGGAGCTGATCGTCAACACCTCCGGCGAATATCTGCTTGGCCAAACGGCCGCCCCGGTCGATACCGTCATGCTGATATTCCAGGGCGCCTTCGATGCCAACCAGCCGGGCAACGGCTGGCTGACGGGCAACGACGACTGGATAAATCAGCTCGACGGCTCCGACCTTTCCGGCGAATTGGCGGCAGCCGGCATCACGCTGGTCTCCTGCTCCTCAGATTCTCAGCAACGCCCTCAGCGCTGCCCCGCGCTCAAGTTGTCGCTCTCGGGCAATACGCGATACACCGTGGTGATCAGTACCTACAACCCCGACATGGAGATCGGCTTTCCGCAATCGTTCTTCGTCTATGGCCCCGATTTCGTGGTGGTGGTGAAAGGTGGCGATTTCGAATCGCCGGTGGAAGGCCAGCGCAGTCAGCCTGGCGGTGCCTACCTGGACCGGGTCGTCAGCGAACTCGGCCTGCGCGACCCCAACAGCCCCTTGCTCCAGGCGCTCACGGCACTCTCCGCCATGGACGAAACGCAACGCGCCCAGTTCGTCGAGAGCATGAGCTCTAACGTCTCACGCGGCGGCGTTCGCGATGCCACCACGAACGCGGGCCGCACCATGCTCAATACCGTGGGCAACCGCTTTGCCAGCACCGGGCTGGGCGGCCAGATGAGCGCCGGTCAGTTGGCTCCCGCCACCTTCGCCGGTATGACTGCCGAGCGCCAGCAGCATGGCGCCGTGATGCCTGGCATGGCACCCGACAACGACCCACGAAGCAGCATCTTGCAGTACGGCGACCACGACTCGTTAGAAGGCTTGCTCGGTGTGGCCTCCCAGCTTTCGCACCAGGGGAGTTCCCGGGTTGGCCACAGCAGCAATTGGGCCGAAGGCTTCGTCAGCCGTGGTAGCGGTGACCACTACGATTACCGCACCCACGGCGCCCTGTTCGGCATGGACCGGCGCTTCGACGAACACTGGCTGGGCGGGCTGTTCATCGGCGTCGGCCAGGGTCGGGTACAGGGCGACGATGCCGCCAACGCCCGCACCGAGATCGACAGCGTTACCACCGGCGTGTACACCGCGCGTAGGCAGGGCAACGTCATTCTAGACGCCACCCTGCTTGCCGGCTTCAGCGACAACGAACATCGTCGCGAAGTGGCCGGCCTGACAACCGAGGTAGTGGAAGGCAGCAACCGGGGCGAAGAAGTGACCCTGGGCCTGGGCGCCAGCTACGTGATCGAACGAGGAGACGGGCTGGAATTGGTACCCCACGCCCGGCTGACGCACAGCTGGCTGCACCAAAGCGCCTACGAGGAGAGCGGCGATTCGGCGCTCACGATGGCCTACGGTTCACAGCGCCAGCAAGTGTGGCGCACCAGCCTGGGCCTAGATGCCGGACAGCTGCTCCGCCAAACCGAGCAGACATCCATCCTGTGGACCGGCGGCCTGGCCTGGGGCATGCGCACACATTCCGGAGGCAGCACCCACGCCACGCTCAGCGCCGATACCACCGGCGACAGCTTCGTCATTTCGCCCGACAACCGCACGGTGCACTCTGCAGATATCAACAGCGGCCTGCGCTGGGAACGGGAACTGAACGGCAACAGCAGCTTAGCATTCAGCGGCAGCTACGAAGGTTCGTTCTCGAGCCGCGAAACCGAGCATGGGGCTCGGCTCACCCTGGCTTATCACTGGTAGCGGAAGTCTGCCAATCCAAGGTTAAGGCGAAGGATTCAAGTAGCGGGCTGAGATACGACCGCCAGAACTCCTTCGCTGCCAAGAATGGGCTCTTGCTTCGCCACCTGGTAGTACTCGTTGTACCACTCGACGAAGCGTGCCACGCCCTCTTCTATGGTCGTGCCCGGGCAATAGCCCACGGCCTGCTGAAGGGCGGTCACATCGGCGTGGGTATCCAGCGCATCGCCGGGCTGGCGAGGCAACAGGCGAATTTGAGCCGCCCTACCCAGGCAGCTTTCAAGAACGCGAATGTAGCGAATCAACTCTACCGGGGTCTGATTGCCGATATTGTAAACACTCCATGGGGCCGAACTGCTTGCTGCCGGCGTCTCTCCTGCGGCAGCCAATTCGTACCAGGCATCGTTCGCTACCGGCAACCTATCGTAGGTTTTCAGTACCCCTTCCACGATATCTTCGATATAGGTGAAGTCCCGGCGATGCTGCCCGTAATTGAAAACATCGATCGGCTCCCCAGCGAGAATCTTTCTGGTGAAGGTAAAAAGAGCCATGTCGGGCCGCCCCCAAGGGCCATATACAGTAAAGAACCGCAGGCCTGTCGTCGGCAAATCGTAAAGGTGGCTATACGCATGCGCCATCAATTCATTGGCTCGCTTAGTAGCCGCATACAGGTTCAGAGGATGATCGGCACGGTCGTTCTCACTAAAAGGCGTGCGAACGTTGCCACCGTATATGGAACTCGAAGAAGCATAAACAAGATGCTTGACCCGCTGAACCCGACAGCCTTCCAATATATTCAGAAACCCCACCATATTGCTTTCCATGTACGCATGCGGGTTTTCAAGGGAATACCTGACACCGGCCTGTGCGGCCAAGTGGATTACCCTTTCGGGCTGCCACGCCTCGAACAACTGCTCCACCGCCTCGCGGTCGGCCAACTCCATCCGGAAGAAATGAAAACCAGGCTCGGCGGCCAGGCTTGCCAACCTCGCCCGCTTCAGCTCGGGGTCGTAGTAATCATTGAGATTGTCCAACCCAACGACTATCTCGCCGCGCCGACAGAGGGCGCGAGCCACATGAAAGCCAATGAATCCAGCAGCACCGGTAACAAGCGTCGGCATGGGCCCACTCCATCCAAAAAGTGGAATGTGTTAAAATGTAACCCATGCAACGAAAGACGAAATACCAAACTCACTCACACAGCGCTATGGATTGTCTAATGCGCAACTAATCAAACAACACGGATAACGGGATGACATTCACCCTTTTTCACCAGTTTTCCCAAGGTCGGTATTAGGCATCCATCTCGTCTTTTTTCTACGCTTTCTAATCTTATTGGACTTCATCACTAAACGTAGCCGCTGCCGCCAGGGCAGGCTCCGCAGTAGAACCTTTTCACGCAGAGGCCACGGCGTAAGGCAGGAATAATGGCGGAAAACATCCCTCAGGGGATGCTCCGATTCGGCATGCCACGGCTTTACGTTTCCCGTGTAATGGATAATGCCCGGCTCGCGTAGCGCATCTGCCAACGCGGGCAGCAAGCAGGTCAAATGCTTCGGCTCGACATTCAAGGCGGCATAAGTGGCAGACTGCAGGTTCCACCTGGGCTCCAGCTCATACCACAGCCCGGCCAGCACGTGATTCAAGGCGTCCTGATCGGGATAGCGCAACCGCTCGCCTTGTCGTTGTAGATACTCCCAGGCGCGGCCGGCCACGTCGTGCTCGCGCCAGCGTTCCAGATCGACCACCAGCAGGCCGGAGTTGAAATACGCCGCAGTCTCGATGCCACTATGCTCGTCCGGGTCCCCCGCAATGTCGCGCACCGCCGCGATCACATGCTCGCCAAGCGGTACTTCCCACAGCGGTGCCAAATCGGCAAGCACCGCCATGTCGCAATCCAGATAGATGACGCGAGAGCACTCCCGGTCGAAATGCTCATGCATGAAGAGAGGGAGAAGGGAAGCCTTGCCGAATCGATCGAGATGGGCAGGGTCGATATCGAGCTTGCCCACTTCCACGACTCTAGCCGTGGCTCCATATTGCTCTGCCAACCGGGAAAAGGCGCCCTGAATCTCTGGAGGCAACCCCGGTGTCAGCAACGTAACCCGCGCCGAACCAGGCTCAGCCATATGCTCCAGCGCGGAAACCATCGTGGTAGCCGCATAGGGCGCGTAGCGTTCATCAGCACACAGAAGCAGCTCCATCAGCCCTGTCGCTCCATGCCGGCTACCGGTGCCAGGGCGGCATCCAAAAAGCGCTGCAGCTGGTTGTCAAGCGCCTCCCAGTCCAGACGGTTGACGTCGTCGACCTCTCCCGGCAGCCCCATCAGGTTGATGGACCGAGAGTGCACGCTGTGCCATGCCGCCATTTCACCGGGGCTGTAGGGAAACAACACGAACGAAGGGATGCCCAGCCCATCAGCGATGTGCACGGTGGCGGTGCTGGAAGAGAGCTGAGCAGCGGCCGCCGCCAGCAAGGCCACGTTGTCGTAGATGGAGTGGGTATCCGGATAAAGAAAGCAGCGCTCAGGGTTCCAACCGGCAGTAATCGCCTGAATCGCTCTTTCACAGCCGGGCGTAGTCAGCAGGCAGATATCGAAGCCGCCAGCCATACGCTCGACACGCTCGATCAATGACAGCGTCGTTTCCACGCTGAAGGTCTTGGCTCCGCCCTTGCTGAAGGGGTTGATCGCCACAAAAGGACGGGGGCGACTGTGAAGAAATTCACCGACCCGCTGCTCCGAGCCGGCATCGCGGGGCACCGTATAGCGCTTCTCGGGTGCGGCGATACCGCAGCGCTTCAGCAGCTCAACGTAGCGCTGCTCCATGTGCAGCCCTCGCGTAGCCTGGCCCAGCTTGATGTCCACCAGGCCCACGGAGTCGTCCAGGCTGGCGACGTGGCGCGCCTTGACGGACCCCAGCAGGCATATATCGCGCGCCTTGGCCAACTCACTGAAGTGCACCAGCAAGTCCACCTCACCAAGCGAAGCCGCCAACCGGCGGATCTTTCCAGCAGAAGGCCGCTTGGGTATGACATGCACGCGATCGACTCCCAACTGCTCGGTGAACAGCGCTGCCATCTCGGGAGTGGCGATCACCTCGATCGACACGCCTTCACCGAGCTTGCGCAACTCGGGCACAACCAGGGAGAAAATGATGGAATCGCCCCACTTCGCATCCCAGCGCAGGAAAACGACACGCTTCAGGTCCGCCACATGCTTAACCTCAGGCCTGCAACGATCGTAACGCCAATGAGCGAGCGCAATACGCCAATCGTCCCGTTTCGCCCTGAGAGCATGTAAATACTTTTTCATTCCCGTTCCTGTCACAAGCCGGCTGCACCGCTGGTATAGCAAGCGGCATTCCGCTAGGCTGGCCGAATTTCGAAGGATTGAGGGTAGCACACCATGTCGTCACTTCCTCCCGTTATCGTCATCTCCCTGCCCGGCTCATCGCGTAGAGCGCGTGTTCAGGCCGCCTTCGACGAGATAGGGCTGCCCTTCGAATTTCACGATGCCGTGAACGGGGCGGAATTGAGCGACGAAACCCTGGCCAGCGTAGACCAGAACTATGCAGAGAAAGAGTGGGGGCACGGCCTCAACAAGGGCGAGATAGGCTGCGCTATCAGTCATATCCAACTGTACGAACGCATGGTGGAAAAGGGCCTGGAAGAAGCCATCATACTCGAGGACGACGCCCAACCCAGCGAAGGCTTCATACAAACCCTGCGGGAAATGCTCAGCGCTCTACCCCAGCGTGCGGAAATCGCTTTCCTGCACCATGGCAAGGCGAAGTCCTGGCCAATCAAGCGCAGCCTGCCCAACGGCCACAAGCTGGTGCGCTACCGCTACCCCAGCGCCAAGTCGCGTCGCTGCATCATCAGCGGCCGAGGCTATTGGCTCAGCCAAGCCGGCGCCCAAAAGCTGCTGGAATTGGCCTACCCCATCCGCATGCCGGCGGATTACCTGACAGGCTATATTCAGCGCAGCCACATTCATGCCTACGGCGTGGAGCCCAACCTCCTGCTCGAAACAGACACCCCCTCCGAGATCGATGCCGTGGAAAAGCGACAATATGGCGGGCATACCGGCTAAACCCGGTTTTGATCAGGCCGGCTCGATCATGGGGTTTTCCAGTGTTGCCTTGCGCAACTCATCAGTGAACCCGGCATAGCCTCCCTTGGCCAGGAAAGCCTCATAACGCCTCTGGATCTTCTCACTGAGAGGAAAACCATCCAGGCAGGCGATGTCGAAATCGATAAGGCAAAGCGTGCCGGCATCATCGACTGTAATGTTCTTACCCTCAGCGATGTCTAGATGCGCCACCGAAGCCTTTTCGAGCGTCATGGTAATGCTGGCAAGCTGCGCCTCGATATCAGGGACGGAAATGGTTCGCTGCAGTTTATCCAAAGGAGTTCCGTTGTGCGTCGTGGTGAATGTCCGCTCCGCCGTATCCATCGATAGCAGCTGCGGAAAGTGGCTCCTCCCGTCCAGGCTTACCTGACTTTCATCAACACGTCTAAGACACTCCATTTCCAGATGGAAGGCCTGATCGTCACTCAAGCCATTCCACACGATACGTCCGCGGGCCTGCTTGGTTACCGAGTTACCCGCTCCTATCGGCAAAGAGTGCTTCGGTACGTCCTCTTGTTCGGGATAGACGAACAGTGCTCTGCAGGGCTCAACCAAGTTGCCTTCAATGGCCCTTTTCTCGAGCCGAAGGTAGCGCTCACGCAGATGCTCCAGCTCCTGAAGGGCCGCATCGCGCTCCCGAGCCAGCCATGACAAGGCTGCCTGAGTATCTCGCCCCGACCTCCAGTGCTTCCACTTTCTGCGAGCCTTGGATACCACCTTTGCACTCTTCAGGCTCTCTCGCAGGCCATCAAAAACCAACATCCCCATGCGTACAACCGTTTTTTTAGAATGTAACGATATGAAATTTGTCATAAAACCTTAACATACGTGTGCCACTGGAAAGAACGAAAAAAGCGCCCGCAGGCGCTTTTTTCACTCACTTCCCGTAACACCCTTTCTAGTACGCGTTAGGGTTCAAGAAGCCTTTATAAATTGTCAGTGCAATGATTCTCAAGTCCAGCCAGATCGACCAGTTATCAATGTACCAGAGGTCGTGCTCGACCCGACGCTCCATCTTCTCGACGGTATCGGTCTCGCCTCTCAAGCCGTTGACCTGAGCCCAGCCGGTAATGCCGGGCTTGACCTTATGCCGCTTCATGTACGACTCGACGATATCCTTGTAGTGCTCATTGTGAGCCAGCGCATGCGGGCGTGGCCCCACGATGGACATGCGCCCCTGCAGCACGTTGTAGAACTGCGGCAGCTCGTCCAATGAGGTGCGCCGCAGGAACGCCCCCAGCCGGGTAACCCGCGGGTCGCCCCGCCGGGCTTGAGTCACCTGCCCGCCCGGCTCCTCGTGAACCTCCATGGAGCGGAACTTGTATACCTTGAAGTGCTTGCCGTTGTCGCCCATACGGTATTGCTTGAACAGCACGGGCCCCGGCGAGGTGAGCTTGATAGCAATGGCGATAACCAGACACACCGGCAGCACCAGCAGGCTGAAAAAGCTGCCCAGTACCAGGTCTTCCAAGCGCTTCACGATGCGGGTAACGCCGTTGAAGGGCGTGACACTGAGATCCACCGCCAAATGGCCGGCCACCTCGCTCATGCTGTGGTTCAACAGGTGCATGTCGCGGAAATCCGGCAGAAAGCGTACTTCAGCCGTATGGTTGCGCAACGCATAGAAGATAGACCGCACCACGCCTCCCATGTCGAGCGGCACGCAGATCCACACCTCGCAGGCGTTCGACTCCACTACGCGGCGGCTCAGGCGCTCGATGGTTTCCTCATCCAGCCCTCCGGCAAGGCGCTCGACTCCGGCAATCGAGTACCCCTCGGCCGGATACTTACGCATGCCCTCGGCCACGCGGATGAGCTGCTCGCCCGGCCCAACCAGAAACACCGGCCGCCTGGCACGCCCCTGTCGCCGTGCCCGACGCAACAGCAGCTGCGCCAGCATACGTCCCCCGCCCGCCAGCAAGAAGGAGGATACGAGAGTGAACCCCACCCACAGGCGAGAGTAGCGCTCGGCGGCATGAGCGAAATAGATCAGCGACGTAGCAATGGCAGCCAGGATGAGCCAGGTCAGGGCAAGCCGGGCAATCATTGCCGGCAGCCGCTTGATGCGCCAGGAGCTGTAGCCACGCTGCATGGTGTTCAGCAACACCACCAGCAGCGACATGATGATCATGGCCAGCCAGAAGCGCTCGTGCAGCTGCAAGGTGCCGAAGCGCAGCCAATAGGCAAACAGCCCACCGGCGAAAATGCAGAACACATCGAACACCGGCACGATGAGCTGCGCCGGGTAACGATCGGCAAAACTGATCGGGGCGACTTTCATGCGCTATGCTCGCTATCCTTGCAGGCCAGCACGAAAAGCAGCGCCATGACGAAAGCGTAATAGGTCGCGATCATCTCGTGCTGCAGCGCCACCTCGGAAAGACAGAAAACGATGAACCCAAGGGAGAACACGAAGCCGGCGAACCAGTATGGGTTATCGGGCTCCCGATGGCTTCGCCGCAAGAAATACAAGGCCGGGAAAATCAGGTAGAAGAACAGCGCCACCACTCCGATGAGCCCACCCGTGGCCAACGTTTCGAAATACTGGCTATGGGCATGGCCACGGCTGATGGTGGCCACCCACTCGTTGATGATCCCCGTACCCGCCAGCTCCAGGTTCAGGGCATCACGTTCGGAATAGGTCAGCCCTACCAGAGGTCGCTCCTTGAATGCCTCGATGGCAGCCGCCCATAAGCGTACGCGACCACCGGCGGAGTTATGGCGGAAATCCCCTTCCAGGATCCTTTCCACCTCACTCACGGTAAGATCAACCCGCTCCTCGACCTGCGGCAAAGTCAGGTAGCTTGCCAGCGCCAAGCCCGCCAACGCTAGCAGCCCGACGACCAGATACATCACCCCGATGCGCCGCCACTGCCACACCAACAGCACGGTGAAAACGATGGGGATGGCAAACACCGCCCCGCGCGAGGTGCTCAGTAGCGTGGCCAGCAGCGCAAGCAACGCCCCAGCACCTACCAAAGCCCTTCGCTGAGTGCTGGGCAGCAGTGCCACCAACAGGAAGAACAGCGAGGCGCTGAGATAGCCGAAATTGATATGGAAAAGAAAACCATCCACCCGAGACTGGCCGAGTAGATAAACCTCATAAACCGCAACGCCGGCGCCACCCAACGATCCGACGAAGCCACCATATTCCAGCGCAGCCCGGAAGCGCACCAGGCTAAGCTCTGCCAACGCGACCCGAAGCATCAAGTAAATGGGAATGATACCCATCATATGCAGGCCCGGCGCCAAATAACGCGTGCTGAAGCCACTCATGACGAAAACGGGAAGGTGGCTGAGCATGTACAGCGACAGCAGCAGCACAACCAGCCAATCCTGCCGGGTCATCGCCAGTTGGTGGCGATTGGAAATGAGAAAGCCTACGGAGTAAATCAGCAGCAGCGCAACGAAGGCGTGTATCCGGATAGGAGCCGAAACCAGCAGCGCGAATGCAAGGAAGGTGACCGCAAGGGTCAACTGAAGAGCTGTCTTGTGACTGAATAGCACCTGGCGCCTCACAGGATAATTTTCAATGAAGCCACGTGCTGGCCCGCGCGCAGATCATAACGACTCGACCAAGGAATTCAACCGCTTTGCAAACGCTCTCCTCTCACGCTCGATGGCTTCTCGCAGCACCAAGGCAGGCGGTGCTTCCTTCGGCACACAAATGATCGCCTCCACCAGCGGTTCTAGTTCAAAGAAAACGGGTACGCCGTAGCGCTCCGATATGGCCTCGGCGGTGTCGCGCTGGTGATCGTTGCGATGCTCCCGCAGGCTTGCCAGCCTGGGCAACATGAAAAAGGGCTTGGCCCGCTCCAGGCACAACAGCAGGTTGCCCATGCCCGCGTGGGTGACAACCAGCTCGGCCTGCTGAAACAGCGCCTCGAATTCTTCCTGTGGGAACATGGGCGCGACATTCAAATTGGCATGAGCGGTAGTGCAACCAGGTAGCGCGGAGTCCGATGCTCCAGGCCCCGCCTGAAACACCAAGCGCCACTCCGGGCAGCGCTCGGCCACTCGCTCCACGACTCGTGCCATCCGGGCGAACGGAAACTGGGTGCCTGCCGTAAATAGCACATTCATAGCAAACGGCCCAGGTAGCGCACACGGCGGGTTTCCAGCTCCGGCCATTGGGTCAGCACCCGCGTAGCGAACAGGCAGGCTGCACGGCACGAAAGCGAGACATTGCGGCTATTGGCGATGCTATCCACCCAGATCGTCTTGCGGCCCAGCAGAAAGCCGGCGAACAGGATCAAAAGACCGGGCGCCGCCCCCGTACTCACGATCACATCCGGCCGGCTGCGGCGCACGATGCCAAGCGCACGGGGCAACTGAAGGATGCCCCGCCATATTTCACGAACGCTGAAATCATCGAGGTAATAATCCGCCGAGGTATGCTGCGACTCGGCAGTGGAGACGAACTGACGCTCATCGCAGGCAAGCAGTTCGGATACCCGCTTCAGCTGTGCCCAGTGGCCGCCAAAGGAGGCGGCGAACAGAATCCTCACCGCGGCAGCCCTCTCCGCTCGGCGCCGGGTACCATCAGGCGACACCGCTGTGCCACCTTCACCCCTTTGAGATAAGCGAGTACCAGCAGCGCCCATGCGCGCTCGCGCCAGGTCATGTCTTGCCGGGTAAACAGCGTTGCCACGTCGCCCACCAAGTTGCCGAGCACACGCCGCAGGTTACCCAGCATGCCGCGGTCGCGGTACAGCGCCTGGCTGCCCGAGGTTACCCGCCGCGCCTTACCGGCCAGCGCCGAGAGAGAAGCACGCGCCGGATGCCGAACCACGGCTTCGGCGCAGTAAAGCATGCGATGCCCCCGTGTGGTGGCACGCCGGGTCCATTCAAAATCACCACCGGACATCAGTTCAGCGTTGAACGGTCCGACTTCCTCGAACACCCTGCGGCGTACGAACAAATTGGCCGTTACCGCCACCCCATTGGCAACGTTCTGCCGCTGGCGAAACGCAAAGGCCTTCTCGAAGCACTCCGCCGGCGACAACCGCGGCGTGGCATAGGTCAGCTCGATGTTACCCGCCACCAAGTCCACATCGGGATGCGACTGCAAGCAATCAATCCCGGCCTGCAGCCACCCAGGAGCAGGAACACAATCCGCATCGAGAAATACGAGCACCTCTCCTCGCGCCTCGGCAATGCCTCGGTTGCGGGCTGCGTAGGAGCCTGGCGCCGGCTCATGAAGTAGTCGAGTATTGCTGGGTAGCATCAAATCGTGCGGCTGGCTCTCGCCAGCATTCTCGATAATAAGGACTTCTAACTCATGCAGTGACAGGGTCTGGCCGGTCAGGGCAGCGAGGCAAGAGCACAGGGGATACCAATCTCGGTAAGTAGGCACGATAAGAGAAACAGCAGGCGTTGGCACATCGTCGCTCATTCGTTGTCCTCACCTACACCTGCAGCTAAGAAAACCAAGCTATCTTTGCCAATATCAGATCCATTCTTAAGATGAGATAAGCACCTTAGCAGGTCAGGAAGTAATGCGATTGCATCAGCGTACCTTTGTCGTTGAAAAAATTTCTCAAAGACACCACAAAGCACGCAGAGATAAAAACGTTCTAATGGCACTTCCGCCAGCACTTCTCTATCTTTTGCAGCTCTCAGGAGTGCTTTTCTTAAGCTTTTTCCAGCTCCTCTTGCTCTTGAAACCTCCGCCCCAACTGGCTCAATAGACCACTCTCCCCAATGAGCAGCACACAGAGCTCCAGCTTCAGAAAGCAACACAAGATCTTTGGGTGCTGAAACATTACATATCACCAATGGAAGAAGATTCAGCTCAGCTAAGACTTCATCAAAACAAAATCTGAGATTTTCGATATTACTTCTATCGACTTCTTTCACAGCAACAGTGTCCAATCGCTCCATCATCCATGAGCCCAATCTATGAGGCAAAAGAGGATGCGAGCGTAAATAACGGTTCAGCAAAGCTTTATCCGGTTCAACTTTCCAATATTCTGCCAGCCATTCATTTTTGACTCGTCTAACTAACCAGCTGCTTCTAACATAACCCTCAGACAAGCGGAGCAGATGCACATCGAAGCCTTCCATATCCCCAATATAAACAAGCTCTGGAGCAGGCAGCAAATGACTGGAAACGGACGACAAGATATCCACCTCGCTCATCGCCGCTTTGCGATGTCGCTTGCCGAATATTTTTAGCAGGTACCGCTCAGCCTCTTCTTCCGCTGCCTTCACCTCGACATCAAAAGCCAACAGATCCGCCAAGCCGCTCTGCTTCCAACGACATTGCACTCGCACACCATCGACCAGCGCATGACCTTTAACTTGAGCAAGGATACGCAGCAGCTGGTCACAATTTTCACACAAGCAGAGCAAGCTCCAGAACCTCCTGTTCCGCGTGTGCTCCGGCATCTTTTCCAGGCGATGCCCTGTAAAAAAGATGGCATTGATCTGGAGACGCTTGTCACTGAGCCAGATCGCATCCTTGAGCACACCGTCGAGCCGGTTCAAGAGTTGTCTTGATAATAACAAGCTGATGAGTGCCACCATGAAACTGACGCCTTCCCATAGCAGAAAATCCACCACCATGAAGGCGAACAGCATCATGAAGCCAATACCAGAGATAAGCCCTATGAGGGATCCCGCCTTCTGTTGTAACTCGCCGCGCGCTTCGACGCGATGGCCCAGTAACGCCACGAAAGCTGAAGCGGCCAGCACATAACTGATAATGGCAAAGAGAAAGCCCGGGTAAACAAGGGCAAAGAGCAAAATAAGTACTGCCGCCAGTGTTCCGGTAGCTAAGCCAGCCGCCAGTTTCTGGTAAGCTTGGCTGGCGACTTCGTCCTGATTCGTGAACAGGACCAACTTGTGCGTGCCTGCCACCACACCCGCAGCCCCCCTCTCCGCCATGAAGCTCAAAAGTCTTTCCGATGAGAGTGAAGCGGCATAGAAAAATACGGTAGCAAGGCTAAGTGCAATGACCAGAGCATCTCGATCGAGCGCCGCCCATGAGTCAGGAAAATAGCGCGGCGTACCTGTCGAGCCGATCAAGATAATGACCTTCAGTGGCAAGAAAAAAGCCAGCATACGAGAAAACTGGCTCACCAGGGTCAGTACAACGAGGGTAAGCGTGGGCAGAGGTACAAGCTTGAAAAACTTCTTGAGCACCGCTGCCGACCAATACAGATGGCGTAGCGCAACGCGATAGAACCACATCAGGTATCACACCTAAAAAACATATGCCTTACCTTTCAACTCAGCTGCCAAAAGGGCCGAATGCCATCATGAGGGAAAAACAATGGCTTAACCTCTTCCTTGCTGGGAATTCCCAAATGCTCAAGCCCACTCACCTTCCCATAACGAGAAAGATAGGCGTAATAAATTGGGTAGTAACGCTCAGAATCGAAGTTGTCTATCTGTTGAAAAGGCCAATCCTTTCCCATATACGAAAGCAACCACTCCATGGCCCTACGTATGCTCTGCCCCTCCGGCCCCTCGAAGCTCCACAGGTCTTCGCCGCATGACTCCGCCAATTGCGCCAAGTGGATCCACCCCTGCAGGTTAAAGCAACAATAGTGAGCAGTGGTGGTACGCTTCAGCTCCTCGGGCTGGCTACCGTCGGCAGCAAACTGATGCACAATACGGAAACGGCAGTCTCTCAGCGTATGCCGCAGTAACGTGTCCTCTCCGAGAAACGCAGCAATGGTACCAACCTGTAAGTCGTAGTAGGTGCCATGATTGTTCTGCGCTGCGCGCTCCTTCACACCCTGCGGGCTGGTACGCAGCCAGTGCAGGTATTTGGATAGCCACTCCCTGAATGCATCCGCCTCGCTTTCCGTCAGCCTATTGCACTGCTCCAGCAACCTAACGGCATCGAGAAAATAGTAGAAATCCTTCGCCTCGATAATGCCTGAACTGCTCCCCCGGTTACCGTTCCATCCCTTTCTCACCTGGGCATATTCAAGATGGGGGGCCATGGCTGTCTCGGGATCTAGGAACCAAGTACGAACAAGCTTGGAGGCATGATCATGATATCGTTCGTCTTGGCTCACGCTACCCGCTAGTGCCAGAACGAAAGTATCGTCAAACAAGCGCTGTAATCGTGTGCGGTCATAGTTATCGCTCATCGGCTCATATAGCCGAGTACCGGGGACGCGCTTGCCATCTCTGCGTATATAAGGCAGCCCTGGGATGGGGAGCGGAATGGGCCAGAAGTAAGGAGCAGGATGCCAGTAGTCGTGAAGATTGTTGCTCGGTGGAAGCGTTTTTTTATCTACGACTGAATAGGGCCCGCGAGACAGCGCTTCATCCGCTGCACTTACCAGGCTTTGCCTTAGCGTTTCGCTTGCACCGCCATGCGATGCCACATCGGCCACATAGCACAGACGATTCGAGTCGTACCGAGAATGGAATCCTACCCCATCGAGCCTGTCGAGCAGATTCGCAATGGCTTCGTTACGCGCCAAGCCACGGTCGACAAGCCCACTTTTTCCTTTTTCCAGGTGGCCTTGGCCCGAGAAAAGCCGAGCCACCCAGCCTGCCGTAGCGAATGCACCGGCATCCTCAGAATAGCCAGGACATGGGATGTCCCATGGTTCGACATGCCAGTGGTCCCATTTGCCGGGTATCCCGAGCCGCCAGAAAAGTTCCACCTTGGGGCGGCGGCCATAGTAGCATGCTTCATCGAACACCTCGGTGCTATCGCACCTAAAGATCATTTGCGGTTCTTCATCGGCGTGGGGACGATAACCTTTTTCCAGCAAGCTCTCATTGCTGGATATCCGTGCCATCGGGACGACAAAATAGCGACACTCTGGCTGTTCTTCAATACCCGTTACAATTTCCTTCCAGGCCTCATCAGTAAGGAAGCAGTTACCATCCCAGGGTAATACCCATTTGGCTTGAGCCTTGCCTGCACTAAGCGCCGCGTTCCGTGCTCCGTTATTATTCATCACATAGTTGTTCTTATGCCGGTATAGCCGCATCCATATTCGACTCTGTTGGGCAGCAGTCAACTGAGTGAACAGTTTTCCAGTTGGCAAATATTCTCTTGGCACTCCCTCGACATCCAATGACAGAGTCTGGTATGCATCAAGGTGAAACGGTATATGTATATATTCGACATTGGCAGCTTCCAGCATTCCAATTATCTGCTTTTCTTCATCTGGATCGACAATACGATTGACAATAAAGTGCTTTACGCAACCTTCTAACTTCGGCTCATTCTTGAGGATAAATTCCAAATTTTTCCGTGACTGCCCTTTCTCATGCCGAGGAACGAGATCGTTACCAATGATGCGATAAAGAACAAATTTGCTTTCAAAATTATTTAGGGAAAATTGTCTTTCTTGAACCTCACCATGAGATATGGCTTTTTTCCTCTTTACCTGCCTTTCTGCCGGAGTAGTGACCTTAATGTTATGAAGGAGTCTAAATTGAAAATCTCGCTTAAATTTTTTCAAATAATTCAACACTGCCGACACCTGCCCCAAGTCAATAAACTTATGATTCCATTAGCATCATCGAGACTTCATTTCTCAACCTGCCAAGATCTTTTTTCCAATGATCGTAAATACTCGGGTCATAAGTCTCAAATCTCTCAAGCCAATCATCATTGTAAAAATCGTTCTTCCAGAAGCCAGCCTTCAATTCAGAGATTGCGACTCTTGGCGCCACCGAGTTTTTCACAAAACCGTAGTAGTCTTCTCGGATATTGTCGAGTTCGAATAGTTGATAGACCTTCACTCCAGCATGAAGAAGGTCAATTACCACGGACGAATTTGGGACCAAAGCGATATGTTCATACTCAGGCACTACATCATGCACAAGAAAATCACTATTTAGAAAAACAAAGTCACTCTCTTGCGAGCGAGGATGTTTTTTTATCGCGACACTTTCCACATCAGGATTGGACTGGCATAAGTTGACAACCTCCTCCACTTTTTCCTTGTGAAAAGTGGAGCTCAGATAAATTACTACTTCTACCTTATCCGGCGGCGCATCCATTATTTCTTCAAAAGAAGCGGCTTTCTCCTCTCTTGGAATGATGAACGCCGCTCCCTCGATTTCGCCTATCTCAGAATAAGTGTTTAATGATTTCTCATTGCGTAATATGGAAATCTCGTAATCCAAACTAGGAAAATCCTTGGTCACTTCGGCATGCTGCACATATATCCTGGGGACGCCTTGCAGTTTCATTACCATCGAGAGCGCTACGGATATATCAGTATGATCATTGGCAAAGATGGACACCTTCGGCTTCGCATCCGCTCTACTGAAGTATACTAGCAACCGGTAATACGCATTCACAAATCGAATGAGAAACCTAAGCGAGGTAGGGTTAACTTTTATGCGCCCGAGGTAAACGAGGCAGCAACAAAACAGGACGAATCTCACAAAAACATGATAGAGATCGTTCTTCCCTTTCCTTGTTGGGTAGAACGACACGTTTCTTTCTTTAGTGTATGCAAATAGATCAGCAACCTCAGTGCCAGCCATCAGCTTTTGCAAAAAAAAGAACTCTCTTTCATTATTTTTTGTGCTGCCACAGTACAAAGCCTCTGGAACAGGCCCAACATAACGCTTATGACGTGATAGAAAAAACTCTCTGAACAAGTAAGTCGCCGCCACCAACCGAGGCAGGCGCGAGGTGTTGAGCCGCTTGTATTTTTCTTCCGCCTCGATTCGCACATGATACACTGGCACATCGCCGAACCGTATGATCTTGAAATTTCTTTCAAGGCCGAGAAAAAATAAACGTACTGAACAGTACAATTTATGCATCAACGTGATTCGCCACAATATTAATTAATGTTTGCCCTACGTCCAAGGCAACACCGCCATTTTTTGCGACTTCTGCAGCGAAAATTTTTCCTATGAACCCAGCAGAAATAAAGAACACGACGCCAGGACCCGCCAGCTCTCTAATTTGTTCAAGATAGTTTTCATAAACATAAGGCAGAGGCTGCATGGCTTCCGTATAACTAAATTTCTCGGTCTTCAGCAGGCGATGTGTTGGCAATTCTATATATGTAGCATGAGGAATGTCATCAAAGACCGGTTGCAGATACTCTCTCTTTGCACCCGAAATAAATATGACACGCTGAGCGAGCCTAGCGAGTTTAGCAATGTACTCCCTGTCAAACAGGTATAGGTTTATCTGGCCCTCTGTGATATAGGCACGGGCGTCATATGCTTTCAGATACCCATGACAGATCGTAAAAAGCCTACAAAGTAGAGCATTGTTAAAAATGCTATAATCGCGATTGATGCTAAGCTCATTGATAAACCTGAATACACTAGGAATTCCGACCAAGGCATGCTCAAACAAGCTCCGTCTGAAATCTTCTTGAATTTTATTCCTTAATGCAGGAGGCAGCACTTCTCCCCACCAATGAAGCTCCTGTCGTTCCATATCGAAGGCACACGGTAAAGTATTGGGGAAACCATACCCTTCACCGTCATTAAGCCTAACGAAAGAAAAGCGGTCTCCATTCAGCACTGCTTTTTCAACTTGCTCTTTTATCTTCGCCAGCTTATTTTTTTTAATTTGGTAATCAAGCATATTTTTCTCTTCGGGAATAATCTCGAAGAGCGATAGCAAGTACTTTTTATATTCTCTGGAAAGAGTCTTATCCAGCAAGCAAAATTGCTTTACAATGGTTTGAAAGTTTACAACACTTTCGTCCTTTAACCTTCCCTCCCAATACAGCAACTTCACCGAAGCGGCAGGCGTTATTTGCTGGAAATATCTTTTTTTTAAATCATCAAATACTTCCCTCTCTCCTTCAACTGCAGCTTTGTGCAGAACCCTAAGCACCTGTTGGAAAGTGATTGAATCGATCAACTCCGCTTTATAAAAGGCGTCATAGGCTTCCTTGGCAGTCAACTTTTTAGTGATGAGAGCTATTAAAAGTCGCCTGAATTCACTTTCATTTTTTAATTTTTTCTTTTTATCTCGATAATATTTTATAAATTCTTCCAACTCTAAGAGCAAGATAGGTGACGGCGAAGAAAGTGACTCTCGGATTTTAACCAAGAATCTAATCTCCTCACTGCGAATATTAAACTTATTCTTTGTGATAGTATCATATGACGGACTTCGCTTATCATTCAGATAAGAAAGAGCTTCCCATATGATATTTTCTGGAATAAATTTTCTCTTCTGAAAAATACAAAAAGCCTTTACTGAATTAGGGCTTTTTTCAATTCGCTCGGCGATGGACACAGCTATTTTTAAATTTAATGATTTCTCAATTTTCCTAATAAAACGATATATTATTCTTGCTCTACTCTTTATAAATCCAATCATATCTGGCAAAGAATTTCTCCATCACCTTCATCCTTGAGTGGTAAAATAATAGCCTGAGATTCACTTGGTGTCTTAAAGCTATTTCAAATAACTATCCAACCTTCGAAGCACTTCTTCAAAGACTAAAGCACAACACTCATCACGTGAAGCTGAGAAATCAATCCATTCAGGAGCAACAACAGTAGAATTCATTGTTAATTGATCTTTTTCGCAAGTACCGCTGGCGGTACGCAAATAATAATTCTCTGGCGAGAAGCCTAGCATCCAAACAGGAACCCCTAAGGCGGCACCCAGCTCAATTGGAGCTGAACTCACACCTATTAGCAAATCGAAGTTTACCAAGTAACTAGCTAATCCTTCAAAGTCATTAAACATGTCGATATCTTCAATTAGATTTATACTATTATTTTGACAAAATTCCTTTTCATCATCATTTATAGCATGTTGGATAGACCACAACTCCACCCCATTCAATTTAGTTAGAGGGGCAAAGTCTTCGGCCTTAAGGTACATAAATTTTCTCCAACGAATGAAGTAATGACTGCGCCAGAGAATTCCTACTCTCAATTTATCTTTACGAGGTAGTTGCCTACGATAGGTGGGCTTTAAATATCCCTTATTAATTTCTGGTTTTAGTGAGCCAATGAATTTATTGAAAAAAAGGTTTTGCCCAAATGTGATGCACGTTGAAGACTCAATCTCAGCATGGCATTTTTCATCAAGGTAATCAGCCACCTTTTTGTCAAATCCAAACATTCTTTTTTCACGGTTATCTGTTTTTTCTCTCACACCTTTTCTATATCTAGTAACAGGCATGAATTTTATTTTTTCGAAAGAGTGCGTAAAGAGATTTATCAGCCTCGGGTCACAACTAACTACAACTTTATCGCACATGGTTGATAGTATGTTATAGAACTGCGCCGTACGCAATTCATCACCGACTCCTTCGTCGCCTATGACGAATATTTTTTTATCTTTTAGATCACTTGGCAGTGGTTGGTAATTTAAAAATTTCTCACTGTAGTGCTTCTTTAAAGCTACCCAGTGAGGCGCATTCCTTTTTGAATACAGTCCGTTTATATAGTCCCCATTCATCAGTAGGCTAATCGTAAGATCGCCGCCAACATTTTGTAGCCCTGCTCTTCCTTTACTTTTCGAGCCATACCCTATAGCCTGCCGAATTTTGACAAGAGATAACATATGCTCCCCTGTCCTGGGTAAAGCGAAACGCAAGCCAGTGGTCGAAATTGCTTCCGTGGGGTTTTCTCGCAGTACTTTTAAAAAACAGTCTCGGGATGAGTTATAATCCCCCCTCTCCAGATAAAAGTACCCCCTTATCGCTTTCGGTGCCAATGCCATATCTGGAGTAACTACACTATCAATCAATCCATACGCTTTCTCTAATTCATCGACTTCAGTTAAAAGATAAAGCAACTGATCTTTTTTCAACCAGTCAGATTTATAATAAAAATCTATATGCATTCTGAGGCTTTCACGGTAGATCTCTTCGCATATTTTCCATTTATTGATTGCTGAAAACGAGTTCTTAAGTGCCACCTTCGTAGCTAAAAAATTAGTAGGCACATCATCAAGACTGACATCCAGGTTTTGCAACCACTCAACACGATAATTTAGGTTCAAAGCATAGGCCTCTACGCTAAAGAGACCATGCTTTTTAGTTACGTGGTCAATAATATTCTCTGCAATGGCATTGTGCCCAAAGTCAAACAATGATGGAACATATTTTACTTTATTAGCTTTATTAGTATCGAAATAATCCCCCCCAAAGTAATCTAGAGGATCGATTACTCTCGCGCTTGAAAGTATTGAAAATTGGCTCCAACTTAAAAGTTCATTTATTGCTTCCTTTTCGTCGTCAGGAATATCTGCCTGAGGATCTTCCAGAAGAAATTTCAATTTCTCTATAGCTTCTAGCTTCTCATTCTCACTCAAGCCTGAAATATCAATACATGCCAGAGTTTTATTAAAATCACCTAACCTCGCTGGCTTTATCTGATCCTTCACCATTGACATCAAATAACTATCTGCTAATACGCCCTCATCGGAGCATAGTAAGGCTTTTACAACGAGATTTTTCTTTGACAAAGATAGTTTCTCGAAATCAAAAAGCTTAGCAACTCGACAGGCTGACTTGTAGTTTCTAAATTTTATTAAGACATCTAGACATTGCATCTTTAAACTTTCAGAATTGCTAGAAACGGCAATGTTTTCAATTTTTATGCTGGACAATAGATATAAATCTTGCTCTTTTTTGACTTTTTCCGCTCTACCATCTTTGCTTCCCTTGCTGTAGTTGTTTTCCTGCTTGTTATAGGCCGCTCGAACCCTCTTTAATGTATTATAAAGAACGGGGCTTCTTTTAATTGAATTTTTAATTTTTTCTCGCATTGACATCGCCAAGCTGTCTATTTTATAAAGTTGATCGAAACGCTTCCACAATTCAGTCAATTAACGCGGAAGATAGAATATCATAATATTGCCACTCAACTTTTCAGCAGCATTAAGGTCATACTAAGAACCTCAAATGTCATTAACAATAATATTTTTTAATCAATTCAGGAGAGCATCCGGATTTAATGAGAGATGGAGCTAAAAAGTGATCAAACATAAGCGTACTGTCCTCTTTTAAGCAGAGCCTTAAACTTTCTCGATTGAACGAATTAAAAAAACTTGCTTTCCCATACTTGTCACTTGAAAATTCTTTAAAGAGTATTCTGTTAATTTCCTTCTTTCGTACACCGCTTACTTTTGGAAGAATCTCTCTAGACAACCTTACACCATATTCGGAAAAGCTAGCGTTAGCTTGTTTAATCACATTAAATCCATTGAGACTGCAGCGCTTCTTAGTTAATATATACAGGAACTTTTCTATAAACACTTCTGTCCCCAGCTCTAATATTAGTTCAAAGGGAAGAGCTGTGAATTTACCAGGTAGTTTATTGTGGCAAGAACTTGCCACATCATGCCATGATAGATTTTTAATATCTATTGCTTCAACAAATTCATCGAAAGAAAGTGATCGCTGCTCTTTTATTTGCTGAAGATAGCAGGACTCTATAAAAGCATCTTGCTTTCTCACAACCATGATGGCATTGACAAGTTCATCGCCAAATATTTCCTTTATAGATTCCGCCACCACTAAGTGATGAGTATAAATTCCCTTGTATATATCTAGTGAGGAATGGCCTAGAATACCTTCCCAAGAGATAATGACATCGTTTTTTCCGCAGTTATTCAACACCCTCTTTAAGTCTTCTTTTGCATCTTTGATAGATTTTGCAAAATCATGCTGGTTTAGTATTTCCTTATTAGCAATTGACCTAAAATGAGTCGCTACTGCAGTTCCTTTTAGCTCCTGCCCTCCTATAAACGAAAAGCCATAACGCGTCTCAACCAATTCATTGTTTGCTCTTAAAGTTCTTTGGATTGTAGTCGATGCCGACTTATGGGCACCAATGTGTAAAAATATTCTTTTCATTTCATTTTCTTAACATTGAAATTAAATTTTAAGGGAGAACATATAAAAATGCTTAAAGATATATCATGGCCATCACATTCAAAACATTAGTGGCTTTCTCTTCCCATTGATTAATGCAAAGTACCACACAACAATCCAAATCTCCAATACCGCACACTGGACATCAATAACATTCTCAGTTCACGCCGGATGAGATTAAGCCAGCCTAACGGTATCTCACTCGGTTAAAACTATTTAAGAAAGTGTTAGACGGCAAAAGCCAGCTTTTAAGACGTATAGAATTCTTTATAAATTTCGCAATCCATGTTATAGCGAGAAAATAATAGCTTATTGCTCTCTGATGAAGCTGAAATAATTTCTTTTCTTTCTTGATCGCTGAAGATAGTGAGCTTTCCATACTTGCTTGCTGGAAACTTTTGTTGCAAAAAGCGAATCAATTCTTTTCGACTCTTTACATCAGGTATGTACTTAAAGGCTTCTAAAGAAAACTCATATGCTATTCCTGACATGCTCGGATTTTGAAACCCGGGCTCATATGATATAATCTTAAAGTCTTCGGCTATTATGCGAAAGAATTTTGTTATGAAACTCTCAGCGCTCTTCTTTATTTCTTCAAAAACCATCACGGAAAGCTTCGATCTTCCAACAATTTTTTCCAACCCGACCAAAACCTCAAGCCAGTTAATGCTACTTAAGCAAGGGGTGCTAGCTATGAATTTATCATATGGAACCAATCTACCACTTTGAACATTCTGCAATGCCATGCTTTCAATGAAGTTATCTTGTCTTTTTATTACAAAAATTACGTGCAGATCATAACCCATTTCCGATGCTGCATCAGAGATGTTTTTTAATATAACATCTGAAAAAGGATAAATATTTTTTTCTTTCCCAATAGCTCCGGAAAATCCTTCATAAGAGACTAAAATATTACCAAACTCCTTTTTTGAAACAACCTCTTTTTCAAGAAAGTTAATAAAATCTCCCTTCAGGAGAGAAAATCCGTCTGCGATATATTTTTTTATATCCCAGTGCGGAAGCAGCCTTATGTTGTGGACGTAAAAAATTCCGTGACTCCTCATTATTTCTTTGTTGTTTTTTGCAAACTGCTGAAGCAGCGTACTGCCTGTTTTATGAGGCCCAACATGGAGATATATTTTTTTCACTTGCCTTTCCGCACTAATAAATTAAAGTCACATCTTGATTGATCTATTCAACCATGGAATAAATAACTGGCGTGTTTGCCTTAACATCCTTTTTGACTTTTTTTCCAACCAAGCTGGATAATTTTTTTGGCGCGACGCCGAAGCCTGGACGCACGCTTCTAATAGAAGTTTCAGTTATAACATCTCCAGCCTTCAAGTCTTCTACAAAATATAAAGATCGCCGAAATTGTGCGTTTCCCTGTTCGCTCGATTTCCTGCCGTAATCCACCTTACCCATCGCACTCCATGCCGTCTTGCTATCGCGGCATAACTCGGCAAGTTCCTTAGGCTCCAGAGAAAAGCTGTCATCAGGGCCGCCGCCGTTGCGATCTAGGGTGAAGTGCTTTTCAATTAGGCTCGCGCCTAAGGCAACACTAGTAATGGCGGTAGTATTGTCCAAAGTATGATCGGATAATCCTGTTACCAGGCCAAAGCGTTCGATCATGTCTGGTATCGTACGCAGGTTGTAATCTTCTGCAGGTGCCGGGTAGCCACTCACGCAATGGAGAATAGCTAGCTGTTTGCAACCCGCACCACGAGCAGCATCAATAGCTTCTTGAATCTCTTCTGCGTCAGCCATGCCTGTCGAGATGATCATCGGCTTGCCGGTCTTGGCAACGTATTCGATCAGCGGGAGATCCACGGCTTCGAACGAAGCTATCTTGTAAGCAGGAGCCCCTAAGCCTTCGAGCAAGTCGACAGCCGTGGTATCGAAGGGAGAACTGAAGATAGTTATACCAAGCTCAAGTGCACGAGCAAAGAGTGGCTCATGCCACTCCCATGGCATATGAGCTTCCTCATAGAGTTCGTAAAGTGTGCGGCCATCCCATAGTCCACCTTTGATCTTGAAGTCGTCGCTGTCACAATCAAGGGTAATCGTATCGGGACGGTAGGTCTGAAGTTTTATCGCATCTGCACCTGCCTTCTTGGCTTCTTCAATAATTCGCAGTGCGGTTTCTAACTTACCGTTATGGTTAGCAGAAAGCTCAGCGATAATATACGGGGGCTGATCCTCAGCAATCCGGCGACCGTCAATTTCAATGTACGGCAATGTCATGATACTTTAGCTCCTTCTCTTGCTGCTCTATCACTGGCGAGCAGCCCGAATCCGACGACATCGTGAAAACTTTGGCCGTCAAAGTGGTGATCGCGTAAAGTGGCTTCTCGTGTAAAACCAAGGCGCTCATGGAACCGAATGGAGCGTGTATTGAATGCTAGTGCTTCACCGCATAATTTGTGCAAGCCCAGCGTCTTGAAGACATATTCTAACGTTGCAAAGCCTAGGCGATGACCGCTACCACGTGGAGCATCAGGCGAAAGGTAAAAGCCCCACTCGGCTCGTTTCGCAGCCAAGTTGACAACTGAAATATTGACAAAACCCATCGGTTCATCACGGTGAAGGTAGAGCAACAAGTGACGGTTCGGATCTTGCTGAGCTCTTTCAAACCAAGCTCGATGCTCCTCCGCGCCAATCTCGTGCTGTGTGTACATGAAGCGACGAACTTCCGGATGGTTTCGCCATTCACGCACGATGTCGAGTTCTGCCGCCTGAAGTGGGCGAAGCTGACCGCTATCTTCAGCCATTGCGTATTTCCCTTGCATGACTGTGTATCGTCATCGCCTCGACAAGCCGGGCCACCCCTCTACCATCAACAAGATGAGAGGCAATGTGACTCATCTGGGCCAAAGGAGCAGGGCGAATAATCTCTGACCAGATGTCGCGCAAGCGATTCAGTGAGTCAGCCTCTCCCACGTTGTAAGCAGCACCAGCCTGATGCAAGGCCTGAGCAATCCCCTTCTGATTTTCTGCCAGCACTACCATCAAGGTCGGGACCCCAAGGCAGCATCGTTCCCATGAGGTACTTCCCGCCGCGCCAATGGCCAGATCTGCCCAGACCATTCTCTCGGCCATGTCCGTAACGTTGACTACAACGTCACAATGCCAAGGCAACTCGCAAGCTTTGGTCCTGACCGCCTCCAGCCAAGGTGCCGAAGCCCCCATGATGACGGTTATCTGGCTGCCGGCAGGCAAACTGCAGGATTTGAGCGCCTCCAGCACCCCGCCTGTCGCATTATCCTTATCGACGCCCCCTAGACTGATCAACAGCCGTTTAGGCTCGTACGGCTCTCGTCGACGGTCCAGACTTGCTTCACGTAGCTCGGCGAATTCAGGGCGCAGTAGCGAATAATGCGGACCAACCAAGCAGCGACAGCTCGCGGGAATCAGGCTTTCATAGTCTTCTGCACGTCGCCCTAAGTTCTGATCGAGAAGAATATCCGCGATATGGGGTCTATCAGCGAGGTCGTCGATGACTAGCAGACGAGCCCCCTGAGGGAGAACCGCCTTTTCCCAGCAGGCGTCCAGGGCATAGTGGTCGACTATCAGCCAGTCAGGGGCAAGGTCTTCAAAAATGGCTCGGCATGCCTCGGCATCGGTTTGCCAAGAGGCTCCAAGCCACTGGGAATGTTCCGTTATGCCATTCAGCCTATCAGGCTGGGCACCGGATGAAGCTCCGTTCGCATCGTCCTGTGCCTCCTTCGGTAATTGATGCACGAAGAACCCTTCGCTCTGAATCATCTCACACAGGTTGCCCCGATGCTCACGGCAAAGAAAGTGACACTCAGCCCCCAGCTCTCGCAGTGCGCGGGCCAATGTCAGGCAACGCATTATGTGACCTGTGCCTATCTCGAGCGAGGCATCCGCTCGAATAGCGATGACCTTTCCTCGACTTGCATCAGACCGGAAACTCACAGGGCTTTCTTTCCTTGCTCCGCCTGCCAGGCTTTGAACAGCCATTCGGCACGCTGCCAATCCTCAGGAGTATCGATATCCTGCACTCGGTGGCGCGGCAAGAATACCGGCACGGCACGCTCAGAGAAAACCGGCCGACCGTCGAGCCACGCGTCGCTTAGTCCCCAGTAAAACTGGCCAGCGTCATGCCAGGCTTCTTCCAGGTCTTGAGAGCGGGTATGGAAATTCTCGGGCTGAAACATGGCCACTCGCCCTTGCGGAGTCAGACGCAGCGCCCGCTGTATGGGAAAGGCATAGCTCGTTACCGAAAAGGCGTAGTCAACCTCTTCACCTTTCTGAAGGCTCTCATACCCCCGCCTCAGATCCTCCTGCTGCACAAAAGGCGCCGTGGCATAGAGACAGCAGACGGCAGTTGGGGCTTCGCCCTGTTCGCGGAGCCACTCAATGGCATGGGCAATGACGGGAATGGTGCCGGTATGGTCATCGGATAGTTCGGCCGGGCGCCGAAATGGCACCTCGGCCCCCCATTCGCTGGCTACTGTGGCGATTTCTTCGTCATCTGTCGAGACGAGCACACGATCGAAGCAGCCGCTGGCCAGGGCAGCCTCGATCGACCAGGCGATCATTGGCTTGCCGGCAAATGGTTTTATATTCTTGCGGGGAATCCGTTTGCTGCCTCCGCGGGCGGGAATTACCACCACGCTGCCCGAAGGAGCGTTATCGCTCATGCAACCTCCAAAGCCTGCTGCAGGGCACTTACGACTTCGTCTTGCTGGGCGGTGCTCATGGTGGGGTAAAGCGGTAGGCTGATGGCCTCGGCGTAGTAGCGCTGGGCCTCAGGGAAATCATCCGGCTGGAACCCCATCGCCTGGTAGTAGGGCTGAGTGTGCACCGGTATATAGTGCAGGTTTACGCCTATGCCCTGCTCACGCAGTGACTCGAAAGCCTGGCGATGGCTGACGCCAACGATATCCAGTTTGAGGCGAATCACGTAGAGATGACGTCCGGAGTAACTGTCGGGGTGTTGCCAGGGAGTGGTCACCGGCAGTTCGGCCAACAGGTTGTCATAGCGCTCAGCCAGGGCATTGCGTTGTGCGACGTAGTCATCAAGTCGCTCCAGTTGGGAGACACCCAGCGCAGCCTGTAGCTCGGTCATGCGGTAATTGAAGCCAAGGTCGACCTGTTGGTAATACCAAGGGCCGTCCGCTTCATGCGTCATCAGCTCAGGATCTCTGGTCACGCCATGGCTTCGCAGCAAATTCATCCGCTGAGCCAACTGGTCGTCATTGGTCAGCGCCATCCCACCTTCCGCCGTGGTGATGATCTTCACCGGATGAAAGCTGAAGATCGTGATATCGCTGTAACGACAGTTCCCGATGTACTCGTCCTGATACTTGCCACCAATCGCGTGAGAAGCATCTTCAATGACCCTGAAGCCATAACGCTGGGCTAGTGCATGAATGGCCTGCATGTCGCAAGGCTGCCCGCACAGGTGTACCGCTACCACGACCTTGGGCAAACGCCCTTCCTGCTTGGCCTGTTCCAGCTTCGACTCAAGAGCTTCAGGGCAGAGATTGTACGTTCTGGGGTCGATATCGACGAAATCGACCTTTGCCCCGCAGTAGAGACCGCAGTTCGCAGAGGCAACGAAGGTCACGGGCGAGGTCCACAGCCTATCGCCTTCACCTAGCCCCAGCGCCAAGCAGGCAATATGCAGCGCTGAAGTGGCACTGTTCACTGCCAGGGCATGGGTCGCGCCGGTTTTCTCGGCTACGGCCTGCTCGAAACGTGGTACGACTGGCCCTTGGGTGAGAAAGTCGGAGCGCAGAACCTCCAATACCGCCTCGATGTCTTGCTGCTGTATATCCTGACGGCCATATGGAATCATCAAATGCTCCCGATTTTTTCCCAATTGGCGTCGATCCAGGATTTGAGCTCTTCGTCGCTCATCCACTCCGCATTGTTATCGCTAGCATATACGAAGCCTTCGGGAACTTTTTTGCCATCCTTGATACGGTTGGCATCTTGGTCCCAGCTGTTGATTGCCGGAAGAATCTTGAAATGCTCAGGGTACTCGTAGGTGTAGTAGGCGTCCTCGGCACCGATCATCTGTTCATGCAGTTTTTCGCCAGGACGAATGCCAACGACTTCTTGCTTGGCCTCTGGAGCCACCACCCGAGCGAGATCCGTTACCTTCATCGACGGGATCTTCTTGACATAGATTTCGCCGCCTTCCATATCTTCGAAGGCGTGCCAAACCAGTTCAACGCCCTGCTCCAGGCTGATCATGAAGCGGGTCATGCGCTCATCGGTGATCGGCAGCACACCCTTGTCCCTGATGGACATGAAGAACGGGATGACCGAACCACGCGAGCCCATCACATTGCCATAGCGAACGACGGCAAAGCGGGTGTTGTGTCCGCCGGCATAGGAATTACCCGCCACAAACAGCTTGTCAGAGGTGAGCTTTGTTGCACCATAAAGGTTGATTGGGCTGCTGGCCTTATCGGTGGAGAGTGCCACCACCTTCTTCACGCCTTTGTCGATACAGGCGTCGATAAGGTTCATGGCCCCCATCACATTGGTTTTAACGCATTCGAAGGGGTTGTATTCGGCTGTGGGCACGATTTTGGTGGCGGCTGCATGAACTACGTAATCGACCCCATCCAGCGCACGGTAGACACGTTCACGATCACGTACATCACCGATGAAGAAGCGCACACGGGGGTCGTTGTGAAACTTCTTGGCCATTTCCCATTGCTTCATTTCATCACGCGAGAAGATAATGACCCTCTTGGGGTTATATTTCTCCAGCAGCATGGGTATGAAAGTATGGCCAAACGAGCCGGTTCCACCTGTAACCAACACGGAAGAGTCGTTAAACATCATTATTCCTTCAGCTTAAAAACAATTCATTGCCAATATACATTGACTGCTAATTTTATTCTCAGAAAATGTATTCTCACGTAATTTTTCAAACAGTAATCACACAGGCTTAGTTCTACTAGAGTTGCTTGAGAAGCAGTCCAATGATTTCCTGCTGGCTCAGCTCTGCGGTATTGACCGTCAGTTCTGCTGATTTGGGCACTTCATAGGGGCTGCTGATACCCGTGAAGTCCTTGATTTTGCCTTCACGCGCTTTCTGGTAAAGCCCCTTTGGGTCGCGCTGTTCGCAGATATCCAGAGGAGTGTCGACGTACACCTCGATGAAATCGCCGTTCTGGAACAGGGCCCGAGCGGCGTCGCGGTCGCTACGGAACGGTGAGATGAAGGCGGTAATGACGATGATACCGGCCTCGGCGAACAGCCTTGCCAATTCACCTACGCGACGGATGTTCTCGGTGCGGTCTTCCTCGCTCATGCCGAGGTCTTTGCACAGGCCGTGGCGTACGTTGTCGCCATCCAGCAGCATGGTATGATAGCCGCGGCGGTTCAGTTCCACTTCCAGAGCATTGGCCAGGGTCGATTTACCTGAACCTGACAGGCCAGTAAACCAAACGCACTTGCCTTGATGACCATTGAGCTGCTCCCGCATGGCCTGGGTAACGCTGGTGCGGTTCCACACGACGTTGGCCTTGCTATCGTGCTCGCGGAACTCGTAGGGCAGTTCGCTATCCAGTGGCTGATGGATCATCCCCGCCCCAACCGTTACGTTGCTGAGGCGATCGATGAGGATGAAGCAGCCAGTACCGGGGCTGGTGCGGTAATCGTCGATGGGCACCGGCGCCGTCAGTTCGATATGGCAACGCGCGATGGCGTTGAGATCGAGATTCTCGGCGTGGCGGTGCTCGAGCGTGTTGACGTCGACCTGGTAGTCGATGGCCGTGACCTTGCCAGCCACGGCCCGGGTGGCAAGCTTTAGGTCGTACAGCTTGCCGGGCTCCAACGGGGCCTCGTGCATCCACACGATATCTGCTTCGAAGCCATTGGCAAGCGGCACTTTGGCTTCTTCGGCCACGATCCAGTCGCCACGGGAGATATCGATTTCGTCTTCCAGGGTGAGGGTGATCGCTTGCCCCGGGTAGGCAGTCTCTAGATCGCCATCGAAGGTCACGATTCGTGCCACCTTGGAAACCTTACCGGAAGGCAGAGCCCTTATGATCTGACCACGATGAACGATACCAGCTGCCAGGGTACCGGCGTAGCCACGGAAGTCGAGGTTGGGGCGGTTGACGTACTGCACCGGGAAACGCAGGTCGCGCAGGTTTTTATCGTGGCTGATCTCTACGCTTTCCAGCAGCTCCAGCAGGGTCGTCTTATCGTACCAACCCATTGTCTCGCTCTTGTTGACGACGTTGTCACCCTTGAGGGCGGACATTGGCACGAAGCGAATGTCGCGCGCGTGGAGCTTCTCGGCAACGGCCTGATACTCCTCGACGATCTCGTCAAAGCGTGCCTGGGAATATTCGACCAGATCCATCTTGTTCACGGCTACGATCAGGTGCTGGATGCCCAGCAGATCGGCGATGAAGCTGTGGCGCCGGGTCTGGGTCTGCACGCCGTAACGGGCGTCGATCAGGATGATCGCCAGGTTGGCGGTGGAGGCACCTGTGGCCATGTTGCGGGTGTACTGCTCGTGCCCCGGGGTGTCGGCGATGATGAACTTGCGCTTGTCGGTGGAGAAGAAGCGGTAGGCCACGTCGATGGTGATGCCCTGCTCGCGCTCCGACTGCAGACCGTCGACCAGCAGCGCCAGGTCCACGGCGTCGCCGGTGGTGCCGCTCTTCTTGGAGTCGCGGGTCAGCGCCGCCAGGTGATCGTCGAAGATCATCTTGGAATCGTGCAGCAGCCGGCCGATCAGGGTCGACTTGCCATCATCCACGCTGCCGCAGGTGATGAAGCGCAGCAGGTCCTTGTTCTCGTGCTCGTGCAGGTACTGCTCGATATTATCGGCGATCAGTGTCGATTGATGTGCCATCAGAAATAGCCCTCGCGCTTCTTCTTCTCCATCGAGCCCGCCTGGTCATGGTCGATGGCCCGGCCGCTGCGCTCGCTGGTGCGGGTCAGCAGCATCTCCTGGATGATCTCGGGCAGGGTGTCGGCCTTCGACTCCACCGCGCCGGTCAGCGGGTAGCAGCCCAGGGTGCGGAAACGCACCCAGCGCTCCTCCGGCACCTCGCCGGGGGCCAGCGGCAGGCGCTCGTCGTCGACCATCACCAGCATGCCGTCGCGTTCCACCACCGGGCGCGGCGCGGCGTAGTAGAGCGGCACGATGGGTATCTGCTCGAGGTAGATGTACTGCCAGATGTCCAGCTCGGTCCAGTTGGAGAGCGGGAAGGCGCGGATCGACTCGCCCTTGTTGACCCGGGCGTTGTAGAGATTCCACAGCTCCGGGCGCTGGCTCTTGGGGTCCCAGCGGTGGAACTTGTCGCGGAACGAGAACACCCGCTCCTTGGCGCGGCTCGCCTCTTCGTCGCGGCGGGCACCGCCGAAGGCGGCATCGAAGCCGTACTTGTCCAGCGCCTGCTTGAGCGCCTGGGTCTTCATCACGTCGGTGTAACCGCTGGAGCCGTGATCGAAGGGGTTGATGCCGGCGGCACGCCCCTCTTCGTTGATGTGCTCGATCAGCTCCATGCCCACCTCACCGGCCATGCGGTCGCGGAAGGCGATCATCTCGCGGAACTTCCAGGTGGTGTTGATGTGCATCAGCGGGAACGGCGGCGGCCCGGGGAAGAAGGCCTTGCGCGCCAGATGCAGCATCACCGAGGAGTCCTTGCCGATGGAATAGAGCATCACCGGGTTGCGGAACTCGGCGGCCACCTCGCGGATGATGTGGATCGACTCGGCTTCGAGTTGCTTGAGGTGGGTCTGGCGTTCGGGAGAAAGTTGCGACATCGGAAAACCTAGGTAAGCAATCGAAGATTAGAGACTGGCCTTCAAGGCCGACTCCCAGCGCTCATCTCGCTGTCCGCATACGATGAAGAACGGATTGAGCACGCTCTCCTGCTGATTGCAGCGCAGCGGCTCCAGGGAATGGGCATTCAGTACCTGGCCGCCCGCTGCGGTAACCACTGCCTGTGCGGCTGCCGTATCCCATTCGCTGGTCGGTGCCAGGCGCGGGTAGAGATCGGCCTTGCCTTCGGCAACGAGGCAAAGCTTGAGCGAACTCCCCATGGAAACGCATTCATGCGCTGGGAGCCCGGCGCGGAACGCCTCGAACTCCTTGGAGCCATGGGAACGGCTGCCGACTACTTGCCAGGGCGCTTGCTTCGGCTCGGGAAGAGGCCGCACCTGGATAGGATGCAAAACCCCGCCGTTTTCCTGCTTCCATGCCCCCTGCCCTTGCTGGCCTACCCAGGTTGCCTCGAGTACCGGTGCGTGCACAATGCCGAAAACCGGCTCTCCTGCTTCGATCAGCGCCACGTTCAGGGTGAACTCGCCATTTTTCTTGATGAACTCCTTGGTGCCGTCGAGCGGATCGATCAACCAGTAGCGCTGCCAGCCCTTGCGAGTGGCGAAGGGAATCTCGCTGGACTCTTCCGAAAGGATAGGCACCTCAGGTGTGAGGGTTTCCAGGAGTTCGACGAGCGCATGATGTAAGGCCATGTCCGCCTCGGTCAGCGGGCTCTTGTCCTCCTTCGTTTCGACGTTAAAATCGCGCTCGTAGATCGAAATCACTTCGCGGCCTGCGACATGCACGCCCTCGATCAGTCGGCTACGAACCTCATCGGTAACGAAAACAGTCAAAAGTATCTCCTTCGGACTTACTGGCTCGTGCCTAGAAAGACCAGATCAGTGGTATCAGCGTCACTGCTGTGATACCTACGATCAGGCTCAACGGCGCACCCAGCCGCAAATAATCGGTAAAGCGATATCCACCGGGGCCGAGGACCATGAGGTTGGTCTGGTAACCCAGAGGTGTCATGAAGCTGGCCGAGGCAGCAAACATGATGGCGATGATGAAGGGCATGAAACTTACACCGAGTTGCTCGGCAACAGCCACGGCGATGGGAAACATCAGTACGGCCGCCGCATTGTTGGTGATCAGCTCGGTGAACAACACCGTCATGAGGTAAACGAGCGTCAGCGCGGCCCAGGGCGCTAGATCATCTATCAATAGCAGCCACTGCGCGACCTGCGCTGCGGCGCCTGTCTTCGTCATGGCAGCCCCCAGTGCAAAGGAGGAAGCGATGACCACCAGCACAGAGAGATCCACGTAGCGTCTTGCTTTGCTCGCCGGCACGCAGCGGGTAACCAGCATGGCACCACCGGCCAGCAGTGCCGCCTCGAGAATGCTCAACAGGCCCGTGGCGCTTGCAGCCACCATGGCTGCGAGAATTCCCATAGCCACGGGAGCCCTGCGAAAATCGGGCGGGGTGGAGTCGTTCAATGCACTAACGAGGAGGAAGTCCTTGCGGTAGCGATACTGATCGACAAAATCTTGTGCGGTTTCGATCAGCAGCGTATCGCCAACCTGCAAGCTAATATCGCCAAGCTTGCCCGGCAACCGCCTACCATAGCGGGAAATCGACAGAATCACGGCCTGGTAGCGCGAGCGAAAGCGCGATTCACGTACCGTTTGATTGAGTCCACCGAAGTCCGGCCCGATCACGGCTTCCACCAGGCAGCGCTGGTGGTGGGCAATGTCCAGCTTGTGAACGTCGCCGCTTGCCGGTTTCAGCCCATGGATGCGGCGCAATTCACGAGCACACTCTGGCGCACCGATGAATATAAGAATGTCGCCTGCCTGCAACTCGGTACTTGGCGGCACAGCGGTGAGTAGGCGTCCGTGCCGTTCAATATCAGCCAGGTAGCCAAAGCTGAGGTGGCGCAGCCCGGCATCGGCGATGGTCTTGCCCACCAATGGGCCTTTCTCGTTGACCACTACCTCGACTGAGTATTCGCGTGCCTGCTCCAGTTGCTCCAGCACACCCTGCCGGTTCGGTAACAGGCGGTCGGCGAAAAGGTAGAGAAAGGTGCCGCCTATCAGTACGACAGGGACGCCGACCCAGGCGAGCGAAAACATGGCGAGCCCAATTCCTTTCTCGCTCTGCAGCAGGCCATCCACGACCAGGTTGGTGCTGGTGCCGATCAACGTGCAAGTGCCGCCGATGATGGCGGCATAGCTGAGCGGCAGCAGCAACTTGGAAGGCGGCAGCTTGAGGCGCCCCGCCCACTCCTGAATGGCGGGGATGAACATGGCCACCACGGTAGTGTTGTTCATGAAGGCACTCAAACCCGATGCCGGTAGCAAGACGCGCAGTTGAGCCTGTCGCAGCCGCTGTGGCTGACCGAGCAAGCGATGGGCCAGCCATTGGATGGCACCGGTTTCCTTCAGTCCGGCAGCGACGACATACAACACCGCAATGGTCATGACCCCGGGGTTACCGAACCCGGCTAGCGCTTCACCTGGCGTAAGGATGCCAGAAACCATTAAAGTCGCCAGCGACGCCATGAGAATGACATCGGCAGCGATTCTTGTAAGGGCCAGCAATACCAGAACTATTCCAATCACACCCAGCGTAGCTATAGCTTCAATCAGCATCTATTATCTTCTGGGCTATTGGATTGTTGTGGTACGGTTTTGGTCTAGACGAAAGAAAAGGGTCATTGCAGCGAGTCCCCTCGCCCCACTCCAAAGTAAAGCAAACCTGCTTGCTTTACTCGTGCGGGGTCGAAGAGATTCCGCCCATCCACTACCACAGGCGTGGCCAGCTGCTGTTTCAGCCAGTCGAGATCCACGGCGCGGAAGTCTTTCCACTCCGTGCAGATGGCCAGGGCATCGGCGCCTTTCACTGCCTGGATGCGGTCGGCCACCAGTATCAGGTCGTCACGGTCGCCATAGATGCGCCGGCACTCACGCATGGCTTGCGGGTCGTAGGCCTGCACTTTGGCACCGGCTTCCCACAGGGCTTCCATGAGCATACGGCTGGGGGCGTCGCGCATGTCGTCGGTGTCGGGTTTGAAGGCCAGCCCCCACAGGGCAATGGTCTTCCCTTGCAGGTCGCCATCGAAGGCCTGCATCAGCTTGTTGAACAGGGTCTGTTTCTGGCGCCGGTTCACCGCTTCTACCGCGTTGAGCAGTTCGGGGTGGTATTCTACCTGTGTGGCTGTTCTAGCGAGGGCTTGTACGTCCTTGGGGAAGCAGGAGCCGCCGTAGCCGCAGCCGGGATAAATGAAGTGGTAGCCAATCCGCGGGTCTGAGCCGATACCGTGACGCACCTGTTCCACGTCGGCGCCCAGCCTCTCGGCCAAGTTGGCTATTTCGTTCATGAAGCTGATCTTTGTCGCCAGCATGGCGTTGGCGGCGTATTTGGTCAGCTCGGCGGCGCGAATGTCCATGAACATCAGTTTGTCGCGCAGTCGGTTGTAGGGGGCGTAGCATTCGCGCATCAGCGCCTTGACCCGCTCCGAGCCGGTACCCACTACAATGCGCGCACCATGGGAGAAATCTTCTATGGCGGCGCCTTCTTTCAGAAACTCGGGGTTGGAGCAAACGTCGAACTCGGTTTGCTGGCCACGGGCTTCCAGGGCGCTATTGATCGCAGAACGCACCTTGTCCGCCGTACCCACCGGCACGGTGGATTTGTTGATGACCACCTTGTAGTCGCTCATGTGCTCGCCAATGGTCTTGGCCACGGCGAGTACGTATTGCAGGTCGGCGCTGCCATCTTCATCCGGCGGCGTACCAACGGCAATGAACTGAAGTTTACCGAACCCTACTGCCTTGGCCGCATCAGTGGTGAAATGCAGCCGGCCGGCGGCCACGTTCTGCTTCACCATGGCTTCCAGCCCCGGCTCGTAGATGGGGATCTCCCCGCGTTCCAGCCCTGCTATCTTGTCGGCATCGATGTCCATGCACATCACGTCGTGGCCGACATCGGCAAGGCAAGCGCCGGTCACCAGGCCTACATAGCCGGTTCCAAATACGGTAACGTTCATTGCCGTTCCTTAAAGTCCTGCACGTTCAAGTAGGTAGAACTGATGTTAGGCGTGCCAGGTTTACGCTGCAGCATGGTTATCGTCATGCCAAGGCCTGGGCGCCAGCCTGTGTGTTCATGTTCTCGGCGAGATAGTCGCCACCCAGCGTCACTCTCATCTCATGCCCTGCCCCTTCGGCCCATTCCAGCAGCTTGGCCTTGAGCGCCGCCTGGGCGTGGGCGTCGCCGTGTACCAGGCGCACTTCCCTTGGCGGGTGGCGCATGCGGCGTACGAAGTTGAGCAGGTCGTGTTGGTCGGCGTGGGCGGAGTAGCCGTTCACGGTTTCTACACGGGCGCGTATCTCGATGCGCTGGCCTTCCAGTTCCACCCAGCCGCCGCTGGGTCCGTAGCGCTGTATGTCGCGCCCCGGGGTGCCGTGGGCCTGGTAGCCGGTGAAGAGCACGCAGTGGCGCTCGTCGGGCAGCATGCGCTTGAGGTAGTTGACCACCCTGCCGCCGCTGACCATGCCGCTGGCGGCGATCACCACCGCGGGCCTGCCGCTCTCTGCCAGGTAGGCTACGGTGCGCTCGTGGGCTGCGTGGTCGTCTACGGTATAGAGGTTCTCGAAGCTGAGCGGGTGGCGGCCGCTGCGCAGGCGGCGGTGGGCTTCGGCGTCCCACCAGGGCTTGAGCTCGCGGTAAACTTCAGTGAAACGCGCGGCCAGGGGAGAGTCGACGATGATTTCGAGCTCGCGCCAGCGTTCGCTGCGTGCGTTGTGTATCAGCCCTTCCAGCTCGTAGAGCAGCTCCTGGGTGCGGCCTACGCTGAAGGCGGGTATCACCACGGTGCCGCCGTTTTCCAGCGCTCTGTCGATGGCGGCCTCGAGCCGCTGGCGGCGGTGCACTCTGTCTTCGTGCAGGCGGTCGCCGTAGGTGGCTTCCAGCACCAGCACGTCGGCCCGGTACGGCGGCTTGGGCGCCGGCAGCAGCGGTGCGTAGGGTGCGCCCAGATCACCGGAGAAAACGGTACGCTGGGCCTTTCCCTGGTGCTGGCCGCTTGATTTCTCCAGCGTATCCACTTCCACGTAGGCGGAGCCGAGGATGTGGCCGGCACGCTGCAGCTTGACGCGAATGCGGTGGCGTTGGTCGTCGAGTACGGTGTGCCACTGCTGGTACTCCAGCGCTACCAGGCGCCCTTCCACTTCGGCCAGAAAGCGTTCGATCAGGACGCGGTCACGGGTGAAGCCGACCCGCAGCGCATCTTCTATGACCAACGGCAGTAGCCGCTGCGAAGGCACCGAGCAGAGAATCGGCCCCTTGTAGCCCGCCGCCAGCAGGTACGGCAGCCGGCCGATGTGGTCGATATGCACGTGGGTGACCACCAGCGCCAGCACGTCTTCCACCGGGAAGCGCACGGTGTGCTGCTCCAGGCTGTCGACGCGCTCGGCATCCTGGCCTTGGAACAGGCCGCAATCCACCAGCAGGGCGCGACCCTCGGCAACTTGCAGCCGGTGGCAGCTGCCGGTCACACCTGCGCCACCACCGTGATGAAGTATATTCATGCAGCGTGCTTATGCATAATTAGATAAGAATTAACAGCACTAGGGTGGCCACACGTTGCTTGAGCGTAGCGACTAGACTGTGATCTACCCAGCTTCAGTGGCACCGCTCAGGCACGCTACCGCCCAGGGATTGATCCGGGCATTTCCCTGGCCCTGATGCTTGGCGATACCATGTGCAGGGACGGGGCGTTGCATAAACGCGAACGAGAAAGCCTCAGGGCACAGCTAGCCCTGGGCAGTTGCTTTCACGGTCCCTCGTCGAGCCAGGTGCTCGACTTACCAGGCTGCGCCTCGCATTGCTTTCTCTGCGATGCGTGCGGTGCGGCCTTACCCTGCCGGGTATCGTTATTGGAATAGCAGAATTCTACGGCACTCATGGCAGATGCTCTACTACCATGTGTGAGTAAATAGCCTTGACATCTCAAGCATTTGCTCAATTGCTACTGTTTGATGAAACGTCTCAGCCTTTTCTCTGCCGAATTGGCTCATCGACGCTGGATCAACGACAGCGCCACACTGCCAACCGGTGCAGCAGCGCGAGAAGTATCAAACCGGCGGAGAGCCAGCCGAGACCGAGCAGCAAGGTGCCGAACCCGCCGGGCAGGGTGTGTGGTGGGCGATAGCTCATGCCGTGCTCGGCAAGGCGTGCCACGAGGTAGGTGAATGCTGCGACCAGCGCCAGCGCGGTGCTGGAGCGCCTTTCGGCCAGGTACCGTGTGATTCGCCAGGGCTCGCCGGCTGGCTTGGCCTTGGCGGTGGCTCCGGCCTTGGCACCGGCTTTCGCGCTGGCCTTGCTCTTCGGCTTGGGCTTAGCGGTTTTCGCGGCGGCTCGGCCGCTGCGGCCTGGCGAGCGCCGGGCCTTGGTACCACCCTTGCCGGCACCGAACGAGAAGCCGGAAGCCACCCAGCGCAGCAGGCGGGAAAGCGCCCACCCCAGCGTGAAGAGGACGGATAACGCTAGGCTACCCATCACCAGGAAATAGGTCATAGAGGAGTGCAGTTCAGGCAATGCGCCCAAGGGTCTGCAAGGTGCGCAGCAGGACTGCCACGCTCTCCCTGGGCTGTGCGTATTCGTTCATCAGCGACTTTAGCCGCTGCTCGAAGACCTGCTGACGCTGCTGCTGCTCTTCCGCTTCAAGCTCTGCCAGGCTACGCACCGGCGGCCCCGTGGGGATATCGAGCTTCGGGTTGGGCTTTTCCAGCTCACGCAGCGCTTCGGCGAAGGCGTCGTCCAGCTCTCGAAACTTGCGCAGTTTCTCGCGCTCATCCATGGAACGGTTGGGTTTTTGGTTTCTCATGTCTATCCGTTTTTACTCAAGTACCTGATGGCTTACCCAGCGGCACCTGCTATCGAAGAGCCCCAGTATACCGCCAAACCCCTGTCTAGCGAAGAAACGACCTTGCGCTACGCTAAAAGTACAGACGGCCGGACGCAAAGGAGCTGCGTATCATTCTCAGTACGTATTATGCACAAACGGTCAAACTCGTTAACCAAACTTGCCTTTGGCTGCCACCCCAGCGCATAAAGAGATGCATAAAAGCCATAAAAAAAGCGGGCGTTATGCCTGCCGGGCTCTGCCCAGGCGCCAGTGAGGGCACCAATGTTTTGGCAGACGCAGCAAACGAGACGTTGCTGCTGAATCGAGCAAGGGACAGTTATGTTTAACGAGATGATGCGGGCGGAGATCTGGCTGCAAGACCATCTGGATAGCCAGCAGGGAATAGAAGACCTCGCCAGCCGACTCGGTTACTCAACCTCCCAGGTGCGGCGCAGGTTCAAGCAGTGCTTCGGTCTGTCTCCAAGTGCATACCGTGACAGTTTACGCCTGGACAAGGCAGCTCGCTTGCTGACCTTGACTCCACTTTCTATACGAACCATTGCCAGCCAGTGCGGCTACCAGAACCATTCCGCGTTCAGTCGCGCTTTCCAACGATACCACAATCAGACACCGCGCCAATACCGTCAGGCGTTACGTTTGAAACTTCGCCACAATCCTTATTGCAACGAGGGAGACCGTAAACCACCGACGTTTGAAATACGTCATTCGGATATGCGCCATGCCCTGGTGACCCGACTATATCGCCAGCCGCACAACCCCGCCTTGAGCATGCTCAAGGCTTGGCGGCAGCACGCCAAGGGTACGGAAAGCTTATCCGAGCGCCTGAAGCGCGGCCGTATCATCGCCTTGATGCACAACACGCCGCTACCCAGCGCAACGGACCGAATCGATGTCGGGCCGGTAGTCAGCCAGAGCGAGGCGCAGGGCATTCCCATTCCACCCTCGTTCCGCCTGCTGAAGGTGCCCTCTCAGCAGCAGGCCTGCGTAACGGTAGAGTCGCTGGAAGAGATACCGGATGTGGTGCAGTACTTGATTTGCGAAGGATTACCCGCAGAGCACTACCACGCCACGGGAGAGGCGCTGCAGGTAGAGTGGACGCCGGAAGAGATCATGATGCGGCTACCGGTAAAAAAGAACCGCTGAGCCTTGCGCTTTGGCCGAGAACGGGTTTTCGAACAAGGACCAGCAAACCGAACGAAGCCGGGCCAATGGCCCGGCTTCGCACGTAATCAAGACTCGACGCGAACCAGCCAGCCTTCCACGGTGTCGGAACCGTGCTCGTCTTTCCAGGCTTTCAGCGTCTTGTGGTTGCCGCCGCGTGTTTCTACCACTTCGCCCGTATTGGGGTTCTTGTAGATTTTCAGCTTACGCTTACGACGACCGCCGGCACTGGCTGCAGCCGACTTGGCCGGCGCCGATTTGCCACCCTGCGGCTCCAGCAGGCCGATGACATCGGCGGAACTCTTGTTGAACTCGCGCATCAGCGCTTCGAGCTTGTCCTTGAACTCGAGCTCGGCCTTCAGGCGCTCGTCGTTTTGCAGCCGCTCCATTTCAGCCTGAAGCTGCTTGAGCTGCTGCTCTTTCTGCATGAATTCGCTAAGAAGGGACATTGGCAATCCTGTAATTCATTTGGGAGTTTTGCGGGATGCGGCTTATAAATACAACAACCCGACCAAAATGACAACACTCAAGCTTATTTTTATCGACTTCATCGGTAACGTCAAATAGATGTGCCAAACGAAATTCGAAAAATCGAAACCGGTGCGACACGAGAAGAATCCACTGGCTTGTATGACGTTATCCGAGCACCCACAGCATCGTCAAAAGCTAATTTAACGGCTTGTTACCATTTGGCCGTTTGCTACACTGGGTACAGGAAACACGCATCAAAGCAAACTAAGGATGGCATGTGTTTGTTCCATAACCTCAAGACACGCTTGGATTTATGTGACGAGGACAAGCGCATTTTCGATAGCTACACGGGCCCTGCCCAGGAAGTGAAGAAAGGCTGCCACCTGGCCCGTGAAGGTGAGGTACTGGAGTGCCTGCATCTTATCGAGAAGGGCTGGGCCTGTCGTTACAAGATGCTACGCAACGGCAGGGAGCCGATCACTTCCCTGCTGCTGCCGGGCGATATCAGCGATAACGGCCAAGGCCTGTACAACCGGCTCGACTATTCCATCAAGGCGATCACGCCGCTGCGCTTTACCACCATCGACTCGGAAAGCGCCGAGAGGCTATTCGAGCGGCCACGCATCCTGCGCCTGTTCAAGGCCTCGGGCCATATCAGCCACAGCGTGGCCATGAACTGGATCGTCAACATCTCGGCACGCAATGCCGAGGGGCGTATTGCCAATTTGCTGTGCGAGTGCTTTGCCCGCTCCCACGCGGCCGGCATGACCTACCAGGGGCGTTATTTCTTTCCCCTCACCCAGTCGGAAATCTCGGATGTGGTGGGTCTTTCCAGCGTTCACGTAAGCCGCTCGCTGAACAAGATCAAGCGTAAGGGGTTGATCGAGAACTGCGACCACAGGCAGATCCGCATCAACAACTGGCATGGCTTGGCAGCGCTGGGGGATTTCCGAGCGGATAACCTCTCGCTTCCCGCTTAGAAGCCGCATTGAAACGCTACCCGCCTGATCGAGCGAGCTAACGTTCAGCCCTACGCGCGATCTCGACAAGCTCAATAAAAGATATCGCGCAGTATCTCGTAGATGATGGCATTGGCGGCATCCACCAGGATGACGTCGGGGCCGACGCGGCGCCATTCGTAGCCGTCGTAGCGTGGCAGGTCGCGTAGGATTCGATCATCCAACTGCTTGGCGATTCCTGGCGGCAGCGGCTTGCCTCGCTCCAGGTTCATGCGAATACCCGGCGGCAGGCTTTCACGGCTGCGGTCGATCTCGATCCAGTCGCGCCGCTCGAGCAGCAGACGGCGAATCTCACGCTCGTCGATACGCGGGCCATAGCCGGCATCCCGCCCTGTGCGAGCCTCGCTTTGCCATCCTTCACCGCCTCGAGAAGCACGCTCGCTGGGCTGAGCTCTACCCTGCCCCTGAGCCCGCCCCTGCTGCCCCGGCGCCGCTTCCTGAGCCTGCCCCCGGCCCTGGCCCTGCTGCCCCTGACCTTGATACTGGCTTTGACCTTGATGCTGGCCCTGGCCTTGGCCTTGGCCTTGGCCTTGGCCCTGACCATGATTATCGGCAGGCTGGGCATGAGCAAAGGTCGCACCGGCCAGCAGCAGTGCCGCCGCACCGTGGAGTACCACTCGTTGGGAAATACGCATGAGCCGCTCCTTACCGCTGTGTTTTCCTCAGCCTAGGCAAGGAATGCGCAGGGAGTGTGGAACCTGTGATGTAAGAGATTGACGACACACTTTGTAAGCCATGGCCGAATCCGCAAGCAGCCTACTGGAGCCCATGTGAGCAGACCGATATTCTTAGATGCTTCATTCTACAAGGAAGTCATCATGTACGAGGGAAACGAGGAAGAACTCGACGCTTGGGAGCGTCATCGGCGCTGGAACAGTCTTCGCACCGCCTACCCTGCTGCCCGCAGCGCCTCGGGCTGGCAAGCAGCACCGGAGCCAGTGCACATTCCCGAACCCCCGGTACCGCTCCAGCCGGTGATCGAGCCCGGTTTTCATATCGTGCGCCGGCCCGCCAGTAGAGAAGCGATCAAGCGTCAGCTATTCCCCTACAGCCTGACAGCTGCCACCGATGCGATGTTCGAACGGTTAAATCCTCACTTGGGCAGTTTCATTCTGCCGGGGGAAATGGTGGTACTGGCCGATCCTCAAGAAACACTATGTACTGCTGAAGAGCAGTTTCTGATGGAGGAAGCCAGCAAGATCAGCACGTCCCTTCAGCCTATGTTGCCGGAGCAGCGCCAGTTCATGGTCGATTACTGGCACCCGCTACAGGATATTGCGGTCATCGGAGAGCACTCCACCAGCGGCATGCTCTCAGAAAGCTCGACGGTACTCGGCGCGCTTTCCGCCGCAGGCAGCCGAGTGGTGACAGAAACGACCAGCGCATTACAGCGGATCGAGCAGCTTTATCGTCAGACGCTCGACCCCACCAATCCCATGACACGTGAGCGCTTCCATGCTGAGCGCGCACGGTTGTTCCAGCGCCTCTCCCTTGCCATGAATAACTGGATCAACCAGCCGCTCCGACTGCCACGGTATTCCGAGCTGAAAGCAAAAATTCAAATCGAGGCCCGTCAGCAGGTGCACGAATATCGCACAGCCCGCAACGGCGGCCCGTTTGGTATTCCAACAATTTCCGAGACCGTAGCCAAAGTCACTGTGGTAGATAGACTGATGAGCCTCGGTGCTGCCGTCGGAGTCGGCCTGGATATCGCCGCTACGCAAACCAAAATCAACCAGGCCTGCCGAGACGGACGCGAGACGGAGTGTCGACGCACTCAGTTTGTGGAATATGGGGGATTGGGAGGCCGGCTTGCAGGAAGCGCTGCTGGAGCTGCAACAGGTGCCGCCATGACTATGCCTGAGTCGAGAATCTGCTTGGCCGTCTCCGCAGCTCCGCATGGTAGAGTAGCTTGCGGAGTTGTAGGGGCCGCTGGTGGAGCTGTTGCTGGCGAACAAACCGGTGGTGTACTCGGCGAGCGATTTGGCGAAGGCCTCTATTCGCGCATATACGGCTGGGCGGCTACAGAGACGGATACGAATGATGCATCACCTTGAAACGATTCTTATTTTTTCGGGTGCATTTTGCCTGTTTCTCGGCGTAGCGCTATTGATCCCAGCGGCGATCATTTCTTTGTTCAAAATCGTTGAAGCGGATCGCTACTTTGGTGTCGGCCGGTTCGGTGGCGAGCGGCGGAGACTAAAAGGGCTACCGTTTTCGCTGGGGAGAATGTCTGAGTACGGATTGCTATTGCTTTTTTCCAAAACCAGGTTTATCAAGCGCCGCTACGCGCAGGAACTCGAGCAAATCGCCTCCAACGCCCCGCCCCGCAAGCTGGTGAACCTGCTGGTATGGCTATATAGCTCCTGGATTCTGCTAGTGATTGCTTTTATGCTGCTCGGGGCCGCTCTCTATTTATTTTATTAGCTTTTCCCGCAGCCCGGGTAGAGCGTTGATTCGATCCTTTCTGGCGTGCAAAGGCCGCACCGGCCAGCAGCGCGCAGGGAGTGTGGAACACGAAGCGCTAGCCGACCCAAATTCCCTGTAGCCGAGGCAACACTAGACCGCCACCCCCACCAATACCGCCCTCGGTATCCCCAAACGCCTCATCGTAGTGAAAACCGCCGGCCCCTCTGACTTCGACGGTACGTCCCATGACTTCACCATAGAATTGGCCGCTGCCACCGATATCCACATGAGAATGAGGTGCTATGACCTGGCCGTAAAAATTCGATGCCCCGCCGATGAATACCCCGGCACGGTTGTGCGATGCGTCGTCGAAAACAGAGATGACGGAAAGTATGGGGCTAACGCTGCCGTCATTGGCAACTCGGGTGGGCTTGCCATCCCCAACTTGGATGCCGCTGGCCAGACGGAATTCACCGGCCGTGACGATGGTGAGGCTACTTCCTTCTGCAATGCGAAACGTACCACCACCCCCGATATCGATATCCCCAGTCACGACCATGACCATGTCGACGGGATTGCCAACGCTACCGATGCGGAAGTTGACGCTTCCGCCCAGCCGAAGGGAGTCGAAACGCACGATGGACTTGCCTTGGAACTGTACGGGCGTATCTATATTCGGCACAGCATTGTTAGGGTCATGCAAGCCCGTCGCATCCAGAACGATGTTACGTGAACCGCCCTGCATGTTCAGCGCACCGGCAGAGGTGCCGACTTGAGCCAAGTATTGGGAGTACCGGGCCGTTTGCACGGGGATCTCACAATCGGCTGCCGTGGGAACGGAGAATACCGGTGTGAGTCCTTGCGGCCCGCCACTGTCGGCATTGAGCTCGCCATCGACCTGGTCGGCGGGGTTGCGAACGGAATTGACGGCGGATGCCAGCACATTGCCACCAATCCACGAACTCCAGTTTCCCAGAGTAAGCGTGCCGGCAGCCTGAACGTCGCCATGAACTCTTCCACTACTCGTGATGCCTACATCGCCCAACCCGACCACATCGCCGTAGACATTGGCACCGCCACCGCTAATCGTCACCGTATCGTTGGCCTTGATGTTCCCATGCACCGCAGCCGAGCCCGTGGCAGAAAACTTGCCGCTGGCTGCTACGTCGCCATAGATCGGCGAGGCGCCGGTCACTCTGATCTCCGCCCCTTCGGTTTGGGTACCCACCACGACGTTGCTGCGCTGAGCGTTGCTACCACCATAAGCCCCTTCACGCGAGTCGTAGCTATCGATGATGCCGCTGCCGGTGACCTGCACCCCATCGCAACTCAACAAACCACGCGAGCCCGGCGGCGGCAGCTCCGGCAAGGCGACGAGCCCCACGACAGTCCGCACGGCTTCATCGCCAGTGGCACCAAAATAGCCTTCGCTCTCGATTCTCACCCCGATTTGGCCACCCAGCAGCGCATCGTCTTCTGGTAAGGCCGGAGCAAGCCGCCATCTGTGGCGTCCGTTATCCGAGATATTGCCCTGCGGCGACCAGGAGCCCGTCAGCGCCCCCTGCAAGGCATCTGCCGATTGTTCGCTCCGCGCTTTCGCAGCAGCACTACGTAGCGCACCAACAAAGCCATTCCCCTGGCCGGCAAATACAGGCGGTATAGGCGTTTCGGCGTTATTGATCGCCTCGATGGCAGCGCGAAGCTCATCATTGAAGGCATAGAGCCCCGCCTCGGCTTCGTTTTGCGCCATCACTGAAGCACGATAATTCCCGGCCAGCCTCTCGTTCACCAGGCTGCCACCCATGGCGGAAATACCCAGCATGAGCGCCATGCTCAGCAGGGACAGCACCACCACCAGCGCCGCGCCCTGCTGCTTATGTCGTGTATCTGGCATTAGCCCTCCAGACGAGCTGGAACCACTCAGATACACAATTTTACATTAAGAGCAAGACGAGGTCACGCTTGAGTATCAGGAGACTTAGCATTACATCAGGGCTCACACCGCTGAGCTTCCTTCAGCCTTAGTGAGGAATGGGCTTGGAGTTTGAAAACAACGAGATTGTACACTTTGGCCTGGCCAAGCACGCCACGTAATAATAAAGGCCAGCTCACGCTGGCCTTTATATTTATCCATACAAATCATTGTGGCTCGGGATCGCCACCGCCACCGCCGTCTCCACAGTTCTGAAGATCTGTTGTGAAGTCATTGGAGCATGACCATACCCCTTCAGCGGTGCGGCTAAACGTTACCGCCCCACCAGTTTTAGTAGAGACGATATTTCCCGCACCACTTGCATCTACTGTAATCTCGACACTATCAGGAACGTTCACGGTATCTGAAGGATTTTCACCATCAAGAAGAGCTGCTTCAACAGGTGTCCTGAAACTTGAAGCCTCTTGGAACGCCGCATTGGCGTTCGAACGATCCACATATCCTTGATACTGCGGTATCGCTATCGCCGCCAGAATCCCGATGATGGCCACCACGATCAGCAGTTCGATCAGGGTGAAACCGCTCTGGCCTCGCTTGGCCGTTGCTCTCTGTCGCATCAGTTCTTTCATGCTCATCGCCGTTGTCCCCTGCTCTCTGGTACCCGTACGGCCCTCTTGCCTGCCGCTTGGGAGGTTACACCTACGGCGTTACGCCGCCTGCTCTCGCGGAACGGATCCGCACCTTGCTCTTGCCCCTTCCCTGCACACCCCTTTCCGTCTTTTCTCGGGCCTCAGGCCTCGCGCTGCAAGTGCTTGAGCCCGCTCAACACAGGGGGCTGGCCCCATTGCACTACATTAATTTACACATGCTTTGCCCACAAGCGCTACCTACGTAGGCACTACCATATTTTCATCATAATCGATGATAGCGTTAATGCCAGTTGGTACCAGAAACGTCATCGCGGTGGGATGTCGCATACCGAAGGGCTAGAATGCCGGTAGCACGTTATGCTCACGCCCGTGCGGGCCCAACCCCTGAGGCGCCATGAACGACTATCGATCCACCCACAACGCCCAATTCACCCCCAACGCCAGCCATGCGCCCAGCGACACCTCGGCGCCTGCTGCCCCCAACGCCAACCTCGAGGGGTTGCGCGGTTTCGCCCGGCGCCTGGTGGAATACGGGTTGCTTTCCCGTCCGGCGGCGGAGCGAGCGGAGTACGAGGCGCGCGAGGCGGAGATCAGCCTGTTGCAGCATGTGATCGAGTCGAGCCTGGCCACCGCCCGCGAGGCTACGCTGTGTGCGGCCTGGGAGTACGGCCTGCCGGTGATCGATCTGGATGCGCTGCGCCTGGCCAGCCTGCCCGTCGCCAACGAGTACCCCGAGAAGCTGCTGCGCAAGCTGTGCGTGGTGCCGCTTACCCGCCGCGGCCATCGGTTGACGGTGGCGGTGCCCTACCCCTCTACACTGGCGAAACTCGATGAGCTGCAGTTCGCCACCGGGCTGAGCATCGAGGCGGTGCTATGCCCGGTGGATCAGCTCATGCCGGTGCTGGAGGCGTACCTGGCCCAACACGACAGCAGCATGATGGATGCCCTCGATGGGGTGGACGATGCCGTCAGCGAACTGGAGTTCGAAGATGGCCTGGATATCAGCGAAGAGGCCGCCACCGATACGGCTTCCAGTGGCGCCGACGACGCGCCGATCGTCAAGTTCGTCAACAAGATTCTGCTCGACGCCATTCGCCGCAACGCATCGGACATCCACTTCGAGCCCTACGAGACCAGCTACCGGGTTCGCATGCGGGTGGATGGCATGCTGATGGAGGCCGCGCGGCCGCCGTTTGCCATGCGTGCGCGCATTGCCGCGCGCTTGAAGGTGATGGCACGGCTGGACATTTCCGAGCGCCGCTTGCCGCAGGATGGCGCCATCAAGCTCAAGGTCTCCAAGACCCGCTCGATCGATTTTCGTGTGAACTCGCTGCCTACGGTGTACGGCGAGAAGATCGTGCTGCGTATTCTCGACCCCACTTCGGCTCAGATCGGCATCGATGCGCTGGGCTTCACGCCGGAGCAGCGCGCGCTCTACGAAGGCGTGCTGGACCACCCCCAAGGCATGATTCTGGTCACCGGCCCTACCGGCAGCGGCAAGACGGTAACGCTCTATACGGGGCTGAATATCCTGAACGAGGTGGAACGCAATATCTGCACCGCCGAGGATCCGGTAGAGATCAAGGTGCCGGGGGTGAATCAGGTCAACGTGCTGCCGAAGATCGGGCTGGACTTCGCCAGCGCCCTGCGCGCCTTCCTGCGCCAGGACCCGGACGTGGTGATGGTGGGTGAGATCCGCGATCTGGAAACCGCCGAGATTGCGGTGAAGGCGTCGCAGACGGGCCACCTGGTGCTTTCCACGGTGCATACCAACTCGGCCGCGGAAACCTTGACCCGCCTGGCCAACATGGGCGTGCCGCCGTTCAACATCGCCAGCTCGGTGAGTCTGATCATCGCTCAGCGCCTGGCACGCAGGCTGTGCAAGCACTGCAAGCAGCCGGCGGAAATACCACGCGAGGCGTTGCTGCACGAGGGCTTTACTGCCCAAGAGTTGGATAGTGCCACCGTGTACGAGGCGGTAGGCTGCAAGCACTGTACCCATGGCTACAAGGGGCGTGTGGGTATCTACGAGGTGGTGCCAGTCGACAACGAGATGAGCCAGTTGATCATGCGCAACGGCAACTCGATGGATTTCGACCAGCTGGCACGCCAACAAGGCTACCCGGACCTACGCCGTAGCGGGCTGGTGAAGGTGATGCAGGGGATTACCAGCCTCACCGAGGTCAACCGAGTTACCAAAGACTGACAAAATTTTGCTTCATCTCGCAGTGTAAATTGATGAAGCTCAAGCGGAGCGTTATCACGCCGAAGATAATAGAACTATCCAAAACGCAGCAGGGAACCTATGGCAACCAGAACGGCAAGAGCGCCGCGGAAGCTGAAACTGTACCGCTGGCGCTGGACGGGCAAGGGCCCCGGCGGCAGGCTGGTGAGCGGCGAAGTGGTAGCCGCCGAGAAGTTCGAGGTGGAGCGCGAGCTGGCGAGCCAGAACATCATCGTCAAGCGGGTGCGCCGCAAGGGTGGGCTAGGCAGCGGCATGGGCACTATCAAGCCTCGCGACGTGATGCTGTTCGCCCGTCAGATGGCCACCATGATTCGCGCCGGCGTGCCGGTGCTGCAGGCCTTTCAGGTGGTGGCCGAGAGCATTCGCAAGCCGGCCATGAGCGCCGTGGTGCAGCAGATGATGAACGAGGTGGCGGCCGGCTCGAGTTTTTCCCAGGCGCTGCGCAACCATCCCGAGTGCTTCGATAGCCTGTTCTGCAACCTGGTGGAGGCCGGTGAGAGTTCCGGCTCGCTCGACCGCATGCTCGATAGAATCGCCACCTACAAGGAGAAGGTGGAGTCGCTCAAGGGGCGGGTGAAGAAGGCGCTGTGGTATCCCATCGCTGTGATTCTGGTGGGGATTGGCGTGACCGCGCTGCTGCTGATCAAGGTGGTGCCGCAGTTCGAGAGCCTGTTCCACGGTTTCGGCGCCGAGCTGCCGGCGATGACCCGCATGACCATCGCCCTCTCCGAGTTCGCTCAGCAATATTGGCTGTGGGGGCTGGGCGGGATGATCGCCTTCGTTTACCTGCTGCGCCAGGGCATCAAGCGTTCGCCCTCGTTTGCCTATCGCGTGCATGCCTTTCTGCTCAAGATCCCGGTGCTTGGCGACATTTTCGACAAGTCCGCCGTGGCGCGCTATTCGCGCACGCTGGCCACCACCTACGGTGCCGGCGTGCCGATGGTGGAAGCGCTGGACATCGCCGCCGGGGCCACCGGCAACCTGGTTTACGAGCGTGCCACGCGACAGATCCGCGAGGACGTTTCCACCGGCCAGCAGCTGCACTTTGCCATGCGCCTGACCGAACGCTTCCCGGCGCTGGCGGTGCAGATGGTGGGCATCGGTGAGGAGTCCGGCGCGCTGGACGCCATGCTCAACCGGGTGGCGGACTACTATGAGGAGGAGGTCGACAACAAGGTCGATGCCCTCACCTCGCTGCTGGAACCGTTGATCATCGTGGTGCTCGGTGTTCTGGTCGGCGGCCTGGTAGTCTCGATGTATCTGCCGATTTTCGAGTTGGGAACGGTGTTGTAACTATGACGGTGTTGTAACTATGATGCCTGATCTTATGGAGCGCTTGGTCGCGCTGGCCAAGGCACGAGAGGACATAGCCGCCCTGTGGCTATATGGTTCCCGCGCTCGTGGCGACCACGCAGAGGACAGCGACTACGACCTTGCCGTCGCCTTTACAGATTGGCTCAACTCACCGCTGGAGCGAAGACTCAGGCCAGAGCTTCTTGCTCTCGACTGGCAGCGCGAGCTTGCGCTACCTGAAGACAAACTCAGTGTGGTGGATATCGCTATTTGTCCAATTCCACTGGGCTGGAGCATCCTAGAACAAGGCCGGCTCCTGCTTGACCAGCACCCCCAACTGCGGATGACCCAAGAAGCCCGTATCATGTCCCGCTGGGAACACGACTACTCTGGTATGAGGCGCTATGGCTGATTCGAGCCCAGGCATCGCTTATTTGGTCGCTCTTCGACAGCATGTCGCAGAATGCGAGACAGATATCGCCACACTTGAACGGATCGTAAAGGAGCGCCCTTGGTCGCGTCTGGAACGACATGCCGCAGAGCGTACGTTGCAGGTTTTGATTGAAGGCTGCATTGGCGTTGCCAAGCATTGGGCGAAGCGAGAGACCGGCACAGTGAGCCAGAATGCTCTCGGCGCTTTCGAGGCGCTTATCGAGCAAGGCTTGATCAGCCATGAAGTCCCGTGGCGCAAAGTGGTTGGTCTGCGCAATGCCTTGGTGCATGACTATTTGGAGGTTGATGACCGAATCGTGGCCGAAGTCATTGAAGCCGGTCATTACCTCCCCTTAATTGCCTTTGCGAGGCAGGCAATCCAAGCACTCGAATCTTGACGAGACAAGGACTCCTTCTTGCTTGACGTTTCCCCCACCATTCTATTGCCGCTGGCAGCCCTTCTGGGCCTGTGCCTGGGCAGCTTTCTCAACGTGGTGATCGTGCGCTTGCCGGTGATGCTGATGCTGGGCTGGCGGGCCGAGGCTCGTGAGGCGCTGGAGCTGCCCGAAGAGGAGTCGCCCCGCTTCAATTTGCTGGTGCCGCGCTCGATCTGCCCTCAGTGCGAGACACCTATCGCTTGGCACGACAACCTGCCGGTGCTCGGCTGGATCAAGCGGCGCGGCCGCTGTGCCGCCTGCGAGGCGCGTATCAGCCCGCAGTACCCACTGGTGGAGCTGGCCGGCGCCGGCCTGGCGCTGGCGGTGGTGGCGCTGTACGGCGCCAGCTGGCAGGGTCTGTTCGTGTACGGCGCCTGCCTGGCACTACTGGCGCTGGCCGTGATCGACCTGCGCACCCAACTGCTGCCCGATGCCATGACCTTGCCGCTGCTGTGGGCTGGTCTGCTCTATCAGCTGCTGTTTCAGCCGCTGATGCTGCCTAGCGCGGTAATCGGCGCCATGGCGGGCTATCTTGCCCTGTGGAGCGTGTACTGGCTATTCAAGCTGGTAACGGGCAAGGAGGGCATGGGCTACGGCGACTTCAAGCTGCTGGCGGCTCTGGGCGCCTGGCTGGGCTGGCAGTATCTGCCCATGGTGTTGATCCTTTCCGCCGGTGTGGGCGCCATCGTGGGCATTGCGCTCCAGCTGGCTCTGCCCCGCCTGCGCGGCGCACCGATGCCCTTCGGCCCCTACCTGGCCAGCGCCGGCATGATCGCGCTGTTGGTCGGCGAGCCGCTGATGGCCGCTTATATCGGCCTTACGTTCTAATCTATTGGGAGAGTGGTTTTGATCGTTGGCGTAACGGGCGGTATCGCTTCCGGCAAGAGCACGGTGGCGCGGGCCTTCGCGGCGCTGGGCGTGCCGTGGGTGGATGCCGACGACGTGGCTCGCGAGGTGGTGGAGCCCGGCGAGCCGGCACTGACCGAGATTGCCGGGCGCTACGGTGAGCGGGTGTTGCAGGCCGACGGGAGCTTGAACCGCCGTGCCCTGCGCGAGATCGTGTTTGCCGATGAAGGCGAGCGCCGCTGGCTGGAGTCGGTGACCCACCCGCGCATCCGGCAGCGTATCGTCGCGCACCTGGAGCGGCTACAGGCCGAGGGCGCACCCTACGTGCTGCTGGTCTCTCCACTGCTGTTCGAGTCGAGCCAGAGCGAGATGGCCGACCGCTGCCTGGTGATCGACGTGCCGGAAAGCCTGCAGATCGCCCGCACCGCTTCCCGCGATGACGTCGACGACGCCCAGGCCCGTGCCATCGTGGCGGCCCAGATGCCGCGTAGCGAACGCCTGGCCCGCGCCGACGATGTGATCGACAATACCGGTAGCGAAGCAGACCTTGCCGCCCAGGTGGCCGAACTGGACCGACGCTATCGGGAGCTAGCGACCTCTTGAAAGCCCTATTAAAAGACCTTTAAAATGGTCTTTATAGCGAATCAGGAGGCCATCATGCCCCATACCATTCTTGCCAACACCACAGCCAGCATCTCCGAACTTAAAAAGAACCCGATGGCTACCGTTGCCGCAGGTGAGGGCTTTCCTGTCGCCGTTCTGAACCGGAACGAGCCCGCCTTCTACTGCATCCCGGCGGCCGCATATGAAGAATTGCTGGAGAAGTTGGAAGATGCCGAGCTGAACCGGATCGCCGATGAACGAAGCTCCCAGGCTGAGATCACGGTGACCTTGGATGAGCTTTGAGCTTCGCTTTCGGGAAGAGGCTCTGAAGGAGTGGCGCAAGCTCGATGATAGCGTGCGCTCTCAGTTCAAGAAGAAGTTGGCAGCCATTCTGAATGACCCTATCCGACCGGCTGCCCAACTCTCCGGCAGTAAGAATCGCCACAAGATCAAGCTCCGTAGCGCAGGCTTTCGCCTTGTCTATGAGGTGCGAGGCGATGAGCTGGTCGTAATTGTCATTGCAGTGGGTAAACGAGAGCGTAACGACGTTTATCTCAAGGCCAAGCGACGCCACTGATCAACAAGCCTGCTGGCCTTTACCTCTCACCGATGGCTAGACTATGCGCAAAGCCAGCAACCGTTTTGGATTCATGAGCCAACACAACCAACGCCCCTTGACCGTCGCCTGCCCGCAATGCCGAAAAAAGGTGGAATGGAGCGAGAGCAACCCCTACCGCCCCTTCTGCAGCGAGCGCTGCAAGCTGATCGACCTGGGTGCCTGGGCCGATGAGTCGCACCGTATTGCCGGCGAGCCGGCGCTCGACGAGAGCAATATCGACGAGTGGCTGGCCCGCGCCGAGCGAGGCGACGAGCGGTGACGCTCGCCCCGGCGCCGACCTATCGGCTGCTGGCCGAACTGGAGCTCGCCTTTGACAAGCTGATCGAGTGCAGCGAGGCATTAGTAGCGACCTATGCGGCCTCACCTGCCGAGGCCTGGGCCTTTCAGGCCGAGGCCAGCACCGAGTGGTTGCGTCGCGCCCTGCTCGACTTCTGGTACGCCGATGGTCAGGACGGCCGCGCCACACGCAGCCATGTGGGGCTGGTGGCCGCCGACGATGCCCTGATGGCCGCAGCGGCCGAGGTCAACGCCGCCAAGGCCGATTTTGCCGCCCGGCTTGCGCATATTCGCGACCATCACCCACCCCTGCTGGCCGAGGCCAAGGCGGTGCTGCCGTTCCGCCACCCCGAGCTGCACGACCACCTGCGCGGCAGCGGCCTGGCCCGGCTGCACTTGAAGCAGTGCTGGCGGGCAATACCCATCGCCGAAGCGCCGGTGGCCCGGGTGCGCCTGGCGTGGTACTCGAGCGGTCGCTCGATCAAGCGGCTGACGGTGCGCGAGGTGGAGAAGAAACTGCTGGCACTGGATACCGATGCCCCCCACGTGCGCATTCAGCTGCGCAAACTGGCCGCCCTGCCCTCGGCCGAGCCGTTGGCGCAGGTGCAGAGCCAGGCACCGCTGATGCGCGCCAACCTGTTCTACTGCGAGCCGTTGGAAGACGGCCGCACCCGCCGTGCCATGAACGTGGCGCTGCCGCTGTTCCTGCCTGCCCCGCGCGGCCGGCTGCCCGACCACAACCTGCCGCCGGCCGCGCCGCCCCAGAGCCGTACCCGGGCCCGGCGCAGCGACGAGAAACTGGAAGATACGCCCTACCTGCCCAGCCTCAGGATCTACCGTTACCGCTGATACGCGCTCAGACGTGCCCTAACCTGCCAGCTTGGCTTGATGCTCCAGTTCTGCGACCAGCTCGGGCTGAAGCCTCAGCGCAGCGGCCAGCTCGTCGAGCCAGGCGCGCTCCATGGGGTTCTGTTCGTCGACCACCGCTACGCTGATGAGGTACATCTCGCGCGCGGCCTGAGGAGAGTCGGCCTGGCGCGCCAGCGCCTCGGCATCCAGCGGAGCAGTGAGCTGACTCTCGACCCAGCGATGCAGCTCGTCGTCGGCACCTAGCGCATCGATCTGCTGGGCAAGGAGCTCGCGCTCCTGAGCGTCGATATGGCCGTCGGCGCGCGCGGCCATGATCATGGCCTGAAGCAGCTCGAGGCTGCGACGCTCCTGGTACTCGCCTTCAAGCGCTTCGACTGGCTTGCCCTCGGCACTGCTGCCAACCGACTGGCCAGCCGCTCCCTTGGCCCCTTGCGAGTTCTGCCAGGCTTTCCAAGCCAGCATCCCCACCGCGGCAACGGCGCCGTATTTCAGTGCCTTGCCGCCGAGCTTGCGCCCACGTTTGGAGCCGACCAGCAGCCCCAGGGCCCCGCCACTGAGCAGGCTCTTCATATCCAGATTCAGGCCGCTCTCAGCGGTGGAACCCTGGCCCGATGAACCGCCTCCCAACTGACGAGACAGACCTTCGAGCATACCTTTGACATCCACACCACCACTGCTTTTGTTACCGCTCTGGCCACCGGCTTGCTGCATGAGTTGCTGCAAGATCTTACTGGCGTTCATGGCTTAATCCCTAAGGGGATCCACACTGCCGTGCTACGGCAATGTGGATCGATTGGACAATGGGTTTACTCTTCTTCATCCATGCGCGCTTCGTACCAGTCGAGCGCCTGCTCCATACGGTCGTAGCCCCAGAAGGGCTCGTCGCCGGCCATGAAGAACGGTGCGCCGAAGATACCCTGCTCCTGGGCTCGCTCGGTGGCCTTGCGCAGCGACTCCTTGACCTCGGGCCGCTGGCTCTGCTTCAGCAACACCTCGGCGTCGAGGTTGACCTCGGCCAGGCAGTTGGCGATGACCGCGGGGTCGGAAATGTCCTGGTCGTGCTCGAAGTTGGCGCGGTACACGCTGCGCACGAAGGCCGGCACCCAGGGTTCCTGGGCGTGCCAGTTGACGATGCGTGCCGACAGCAGGCCGCTGCGCGGAAACTGCGAGGGCCGGTGGAAGCGGATGCCGTCGCGCTCGCATAGCCGCTCGATGTCGCGCCACATGTAGCGCCCCTTGGCCGGGAACAGCTTGAAGGGGGTATCGTTCCAGCCCTGGGCCTGGAAGATCGGCCCCAGCAGGAACGGCTGCCAGTGCACCTCGATATCGCGCTCGGCCGCCAGATGCTCGAGCTTCATCGCAGCCGGATAGGAGTAGGTGCTGGCAAATTCGAACCAGAAGGTGAACGTCATGGCGGCTCCTCATGTTTCGTTACAGCCTCGGCTGACTGGCGCCTGAGTGCAAGCTTGTTTCGGCTCATTCCTCCTCGCTCAGTCAGTACTTGACCCGCATCATGCACTTTCCGTTCAGCTCCTCCATACTGATATGTATTAGAAAAGGAGAAAATCCGGTGCCCCACCCTCTGAACGTCGCGCAGATCTATCGCGCCTGCCCGGAAGACGTCTTCGATTTCGAGGTGACCAGCGAGCTGGAGTCGCTGGACATGCTGAGCGGCCACGACCGCGCCCGCGACGCACTGGATTTCGGCACCTCCATGCGCAGCGAAGGGTTCAACCTCTATGTGCTGGGCGATCCGGGCCACGGCAAGCATCAGCTGGTGGGGCGCTTTCTCGCCGAGCGCTCCCACGACGAGCCTACGCCGCCGGATATCGCCTACCGCTACAATTTCGAGGAGCCTTCCCAGCCGCTGCATCTGCTGCTGCCGACCGGCATGGGCCGCGTGCTGCGCGCGGACATCGAGCAGTTGGCCGAGGAGCTGCGCACCGCCATTCCCGCGGTGTTCGAGGGCGACGAGTATCAGAACCGCCTGCACGAGCTGAAACAGGCCATGGGCGAGCGCCAGCGGGATGCCGTGGAGGGTGTGCGCCGTGAGGCACGTGAGCACGACATCCTGCTGCTCTCCACGCCCAACGGCTTCACCTTCGCCCCAGCCGCCGCCAACGAAAAGATGATGTCGCCCGAAGCGTTCGAGCAACTTCCGCGCGACGAACGCGAGCGCATCGAAGGCACGGTTCAAGTGCTGCAGAAGAAGCTTTCCCAGGCCATTCGCCAGATGCCGCGCCTGGCCAAGCAGCTGCGCGAGCAGATCACTGCACTCAACCAGGAGATGCTGCAAACCGCCATCGACGCCCCGCTGGCCGAACTGGAAGAGCGCTATGCCGACCACGATGGCATCCTGAACCATCTCATGGCGCTGCGCGATGCGATGGTGCTGCACGTGGATGCGTTCGTTGCCGAGGATCCGGACATTCCACCGGAGGCGATCTTCAGTCGCTTTCATATCAATCTGATCGTCGATAACACCAATTGCGACGGTGCTCCCGTGGTGTATCTCGACCTGCCTACGCATCAGCATCTGGTGGGGCGCATCGAGCATCACGTACACAACGGCACGCTGGTCACGGATTATTCACTGATCCGTGCCGGTGGCCTGCATCGGGCCAACGGCGGCTATCTGGTGGTCGACGTACGCGCGTTGCTGATGCATGCCGGCGCCTGGGAAACCCTGAAGCGCGTGCTGCGCGCCGGCGAGATACGCACGGAGTCGCTGGAGCAGGCCTACGGCCTGATCAGCACCACGACGCTCGAACCCGAACCGGTGCCCCTGGATCTCAAGGTGGTGCTGCTCGGCGAGCGCCTGTTCTATTACCTGCTGTGCGAGCATGACCCCGACTTTCTGGAGCTGTTCAAGGTGCAGGCGGACCTGGAAGACGAGCTGGACCGCAACCATGGCAACCAACCGCTCTATGCCCGCATGGTGGCCACCCTGGCTCGGGAATCGGCCCTGCGCCCACTGGATCGCAGCGGTGTGGCGGCAGTGATCGAACGCGCCAGCCGCCTGGCCGACGACCAGGCCAAGCTGACTGCACGCCATCGCGCCCTGAGCGATCTGCTGGAGGAGGCCGACCACTGGGCAGAACGTGACGGCGCTCAGACGATTTCCCGCGCCCATGTCGACAAGGCGGTGGAGCAGCAGCTGTGGCGGGCCAGCCGCATTCACGAGCGCAGCCACGAGGCGATTGCCCGCGGCACGGTGGCGATCCAGCTCGAGGGCTCGGTGGTCGGCCAGGTCAACGGGCTTTCGGTGATGAGCCTGGGCGACTACGCCTTCGGCCAGCCCACGCGGATCACGGCTACGGCACGCCCCGGGCCCGGCCATGTGGTGGACATCGAGCGCGAGGCGCGTCTCGGTGGGCGCATTCACTCCAAGGCGGTGATGATACTGTCGCGCTGCCTGGCCAGTCGCTATGCGCCGGATGCGCCGCTGTCACTATCGGCCAGCCTGGCCTTCGAGCAATCCTATGGCGGCATCGAGGGCGACAGCGCCTCGGTGGCCGAGGCATGCGTGTTGATCTCGGCCATCGCCCGAGTGGGAATCGAACAGCGCTTTGCCGTCACCGGCTCCATCGATCAGCATGGGCGGGTACAGGCCGTGGGCGGGGTCAACGAGAAGATCGAAGGGTTTTTCGATATCTGCCAGGCGCGTGGCGGCGTAAAAGGCCATGGCGTGCTGCTGCCCGCCACCAACGTGGAGCAATTGATGCTCAAGCAGGCGGTGCGCGATGCCGTCGCTGCCGGCGACTTCCATATCTACGCCATCGAGACCCTTGATGAGGCACTGGAACTGCTCACCGGCATGGACCCGGGGGAGCGTGACGCTGACGGCAACTATCCTGCCGAGAGCCTGAACGGCAAGGTGGTCGAACGGCTCGAAGCCTTCCATCGTGCAGTCAAGAAACGCGCTGCCAGCGACGAAAATTCCGCAGACGAAAATACCACTGACAAGGCCAAGAACGGCAGCAAGAACGGGGATGAGAACGAAGACAAGGAAGGCGACCCAGACAGTGAGGTACCCGGCGATGACGACTGAGGATACGCTTCCCCACGGCGGGCAGGTAAGCGAGAACGGAACCGCTCTGGAGGCGGCCCGGGTACTGGCCCTGCTCGATGCCTCGCGCCACAGCCTGGCGGCACTTTCCGCCGCGGTGGATCTGGCCAGCCTGCGGCATGCCGAACTGGTGGCGCTCTACGTGGAAGACATGGATCTGCTGAGCTGCGCGGCCTTCCCCTTCTCCTGCGAGATCGGCGCCCAGTCGGGCTTGTCGCGCCCGCTCACCCACGATTCGCTGGAAGCGAGCATTGCCCGCCAACTGCAGCGCGTGCATCAGGCCCTCGCCGGCGCCGTGGCCGGACGCAGCCTGCGTCATCGCCTGGAGGTCACTCGCGGGCAGGTGGCCGCTGCCGCTCTGACCATGGCGGCACCTGAAGACGTACTGGTGCTGGGCAAGGCCGGCACGACGGAGCGCTGGGGTACCCGGCTGGGCTCCACCAGCCGCCGCTTGATTCTGGAAGCGCCATGCACGGTACTGCTGTGGGACGAACGCCACCCCTTCAAACGCGGGCCGCTGCGCTGGCTGAAACCGGCAGCCGGGGAGAACGAAGCACCACCGGCGATGGCGGAGTGGCTGGCGGCGCTGTTCGAGGGCGGCGCCCCGCTGCCCATCAGCCATGCCCGCGAGCTGGAGCGGAACCTGGCTCATGCCAGTGCCGGCGGCCTGCTGCTCCGCCGCGGCGAGCTGCAGAGGCTGCTCAATGAGGACCCGGAGTTGATTGCGCGGGTGCCGCTGCCGCTGATCGTAACGCCCTAATTTTCCCCTGGATATCCTAGCCCCGCCTATATCTCCTTGTTCTCCTCTACCCGCCTCCTCATCCAGGCACCGATGAGCAGCAGCAACGCCAGGGCGATGAGAGGCAGGATCAGATCGAGGGTAATGAAGTCGTCGCCCCGGGAGACGGCCTGCAGGCCGCTGTGAATGGCGCTGGCATAGACCGCCCACTTGATGCCCAACCCCAGGGCAGCGGCCATGACGAAGGTGGAGAGCGGCAAACGGCAGAGCCCGGCGGCGTAGTTGATCACTGAATGCGGGAACCCGGGCAGCACTCGCAGAGCGCACTGGGTGAGCAGGTCGCCGCGCTTGCTGAGCATTTCCATGATCTTGCGGGTCAAGCCTTCCGGGTTCCAGCGTTTGCCGACCCGAGCCGCCAGGTAGTAGGCCCCCAGCGCTCCGCTGACGCTACCGAGGATGAGCATCGGGGTGGCAATGTGTGGAGGATAGAAAGGCGCGATGAGCCACAACCCGATGCTGCCCGGCAACCCGACGGCCAGCGTCACGGCCATGGTCAGCATGACGCCGATGACCACCAGCGGATGATGTGAGGTCTGTTCGACCCAGTGTCGTACGGCAGTGAGATCCGGCGAGTGCCAGAACCAGACATAGGCAGCCATGGTGGCACTGGCCCCCACGGCAACCCAGCGCCAGCGGCGGCGAAGTGACGAGTCGTTCGGCATCGGCTAGCTTCCATTCGGTTTGCGCCAATGGTGCCATGCCCGTGCTTAGAGGTCACTTCCGAGTGCCTTGCCGGCGCCCCAGGCGTCCGGGCCAGGGTGGAAAGTGGGTCAAGCCATGTGACCTAGGCGTCGAGCTCGCCCTTCGTCTCCGGCGTCTCCAACTGAGGCGCTACCGAGCCCTCGGCAGGCTCCAGCGGCGGCTCTTGCAGCCGCTGCATGGTGGCAACCCGCAGGTCGATATAGCGCAGCAGCCCGAGTTGGGCGAACAGCACCGCCAGGCACCACATAAACCCCTTGATAACGCTCACGCTGGTTTCCTCGCTGAGGCCGACGGGCCTCGTCAAGACGAGTGTAGTCCTACTCCGAGAAAAGAAAAAGATAGCTGACTAACTTTTTACGCCAACTTTTTCACGCAACGCACGAGCGCCTACAGCCGCTCCTCCACTCGCTCGAGGATCTGCCGGCTGACCTTGCTGACGAGCGGCTTGGCGGCCTTGGTCACGGCCTTCTCGACCAGCCGATTGCGCAGTGTATAGCTGAGCGTGAAGGAGACCTCGGTGCCCGCTTCCACCGGGCTGAGGCGATAGCAGCCTTCATTGTGCACCCCTTCCACCGATTCCCACGCCAGCACCTCGGGCGGCCGATTCTCGGTGATGGCCACGTCGAAGGTCCAGTCCATGCCGACGGCATGCACATGCCAGCGGTAGCGCTGGCCGCCGAGGGGTTCGATCTGCTTGATCAGATCGGAGTAGTCGACGAAATCCTCGACCCGCTCGAGCAGGGCAAAGACCCGCTCCGGTGGCGCCGGGAGAATTGCACTGTGTTCGATGGTGGCCATGCGGTTCCCTATACTGCTCTACGACGCTAAAATGCTTCACCTTCACGTTGCAGGTTACCCGTCCTGCCGCATGTTAGCTAACTAAGATAGCTAATCTTCGGTTATGCAGGCATCGGTTCGGATGCGCTCAGCGATTCGTCAATATCTGAACACAGCGATTCAGCTCGCGCAGGCATTTGCCTTTCATTTTTCCACTGAGGTAGTACATGTCCACACCCAAGGTCGGTTTCGTCTCACTGGGCTGCCCCAAGGCGCTGGTGGATTCCGAGCGCATCCTGACCCAGCTTCGCACCGACGGCTACGAGATCGTACCCAGCTATGACGACGCCGACGTGGTGGTGGTCAATACCTGCGGCTTCATCGACAGCGCCAAGGCCGAATCGCTGGATGCCATCGGCGAGGCGATCGCCGAGAACGGCAAGGTGATCGTCACCGGCTGCATGGGCGTGGATGAAGGGGCGATTCGCGACGTTCACCCCAGCGTGTTGGCCGTGACCGGCCCACAGCAGTACGAGCGCGTGGTGGGCGCCGTGCACGAGGCGGCCCCGCACCAGCATCAGCACGACCCGCATATCGATCTGGTGCCGGCCCAGGGCGTGAAGCTCACCCCGCGCCACTACGCTTACCTGAAGATCTCCGAAGGCTGCAACCACAGCTGCAGCTTCTGCATCATCCCTTCCATGCGTGGCAAGCTGGTAAGCCGCCCGGTGGGCGACGTGCTGCGCGAGGCCGAGGGCCTGGCCAAGGCCGGCGTGAAGGAGTTGCTGGTGATCTCCCAGGACACCAGCGCCTACGGCCTGGACCTGCGCTATGCACCGAGCGAGTGGCGTGGCCGGGAGGTCAAGACGCGCCTCACCGAGCTGTGCGAGGCGCTCTCGGAGCTGGGCATTCGTGTGCGGCTGCACTACGTGTACCCCTACCCCCATGTGGACGAGCTGATTCCGCTGATGGCCGAGGGCAAGATCCTGCCCTACCTGGACATCCCCTTCCAGCACGCCAGCCCCAAGGTGCTCAAGGCGATGAAGCGCCCCGCCTTCGAGGACAAGACCCTGGCCCGCATCAAGCGCTGGCGTGAGATCTGCCCCGAGTTGACCATCCGCTCCACCTTCATCGTCGGCTTCCCCGGCGAGACGGAAGAGGACTTCCAGTACCTGCTCGACTGGCTGAGCGAAGCGCAGCTAGATCGCGTGGGCTGCTTCCAGTACTCCCCGGTGGATGGCGCACCGGCCAACGAGCTGGGCCTGGAGCCGGTGCCGGACGAGGTGAAGCAGGAGCGCTGGGAGCGCTTCATGGCGCACCAGCAGCTGATTTCCGCCGCTCGCCTGGAGCGCAAGATCGGCCGCGAGATCGAGGTGCTGGTGGATGAGGTCGACGAGGACGGCCCCATTGGCCGCAGCGAAGCGGATGCCCCCGAGATCGACGGCATGGTGTTCCTGGAATCCAAACGCACCCTGCGCCCCGGCGACGTGGTGTGCGCTCGCGTCACCAACGCCGACGAGTACGATCTTTGGGCCGAGGTGATCGAGGAAGCTCAGCCCGTGAAGTTCATGGACTTCTATAGCGCTTGAAGAGTGCGCGACACTCTACCGAGATCTGAGGGAACAACGGGACCTAAAGTATCGGGCGGGAATTCAAGCTGCATGCGGCTTGATTCCCGCGTACTCGTGCCCCCGCTTCGCCTCTTCCAGATCGTATGCGTTCTGCAGCCGCAGCCAGTAGCCTTCGCTGGTGCCGAAGAAACGGGATAGGCGAAGATCGGTATCAGCCGTGACGGAACGCGCACCTCGGGTGATTTCTCCAATGCGTGTCGCAGGCACCCCAAGGGCGGTAGCCAAGGCATTTTTGGTCAGTCCCATCGGCTCGATGAAATCCTCCAATAGAATTTCTCCCGGATGGATATTGGGTAGACGTTCGGTCATGGTCCACCTCCTCAGTGGTAATCGACGATTTCGACATCGTAGGCATTGCCGGCTTCGAATCGAAAGCAGATGCGCCACTGGTCGTTGATGCGAATGCTGTATTGACCTTCTCGGTCACCGCGTAGCGGCTCAAGCCGGTTACCCGGTGGGATACGAAGATCATCAAGTGCGCCAGCGGCATCAAGCTGACGGAGCTTCTTCAAGGCATTACGCTGCATATCCTGCGGCAGCTTGCGAGCCACCTTGCCATCTGCAATCGTGGCGGCAGCCTTGTCCTTGAAGCTCTTGATCATTAGGCATCCTCTCTTGCACGGAAGTATAACGCCTTGCGTTATATAACGCAAGGCGTTATACATTACCATCTGTGAGCCACAAATCTCTATCGCAGACGCAAAAACGCCACCCTAGGGTGGCGTCTTTGCTAGCTACGAGAGCCAGGTTCGGGCTCCGCGAGCGGAGCCCGAGGGACGATCAGTCCTGACCCATCTGCTGCTTGATCAGGTCGCCGATGGTGGTCGGGCCACCGCTCTCGACTTCCTGCTCGCGCAGTTTCTTCAGGTTCTGACGAGTGTCGTCCTGGTCCTTGGCCTTGATCGACAGGTTGATCGCGCGGTTCTTGCGATCGACGTTGACGATGCGGGCTTCGACGGTGTCGCCTTCGCTCAGCACGTTGCGCGCGTCTTCCACGCGGTCGGCGCTGATCTCGGAAGCCTTGAGCACGGCGACGACGTCAGTGGCCAGCTCGACGTGAGCTTCCTTGGCGTCGACTTCGATCACGCGACCGGAGACGATGGAGCCCTTGTCGTTGACGGACAGGTACTCGGCCACCGGGTCGGAATCGAGCTGCTTGATGCCAAGCGAAATGCGCTCACGCTCCGGGTCGATGGAGAGAATGACGGCTTCGGCTTCGTCGCCCTTCTTGAAGCGGCGCACGGCTTCTTCGCCAGTCTCGGACCAGGAAAGGTCGGAGAGGTGAACCAGACCGTCGATACCGCCTTCCAGACCGATGAAGATACCGAAGTCGGTGATCGACTTGATGGTACCGGCAACGCGGTCGCCCTTGTTGTACTGGGCGTTGAAGGTTTCCCACGGGTTCGCGGTGCACTGCTTGATACCCAGGGAGATACGACGACGCTCTTCGTCGATGTCGAGGATCATGACATCCACTTCGTCGCCGATGTTGACGACTTTGGACGGGTGGATGTTCTTGTTGGTCCAGTCCATCTCGGAGACGTGAACCAGACCTTCGACACCCTCTTCCAGCTCGGCGAAGCAGCCGTAGTCGGTGAGGTTGGTAACGCGGGCCTGAACGACGGTACCCTCGGGGTAACGCTCGGTGATGCTGACCCACGGATCTTCGCCCAGCTGCTTCAGACCCAGGGAGACGCGGTTGCGCTCGCGGTCGAACTTCAGCACCTTGACGTTGATCTCGTCGCCCACGGCAACGATTTCGCTCGGATGCTTGATGCGCTTCCAAGCCATGTCGGTGATGTGCAGCAGGCCATCGACGCCGCCCAGGTCGACGAAGGCGCCGTAGTCGGTGAGGTTCTTGACGATACCGACGATCTGCTGGCCTTCCTGCAGGGTGGCGAGCAGAGCTTCACGCTCGGCGCTGTTCTCGGCTTCGAGTACGGCGCGGCGGGAAACGACCACGTTGTTGCGCTTCGGGTCGAGCTTGATGACCTTGAAGTCGAGTTCTTTGTGCTCGAGGTGCGTGGTGTCGCGCACCGGGCGCACGTCGACCAGAGAACCCGGGAGGAAGGCACGGATGGAGTCGATGTCGACGGTGAAGCCGCCCTTGACCTTGCCGTTGATCACGCCCTTGACGATTTCTTCTTTCTCGAAGGCCGCTTCCAGAATCTTCCACGCCTCGGCGCGCTTGGCCTTCTCGCGAGACAGACGGGTCTCGCCGAAACCGTCTTCGACGGCTTCCAGGGCAACGCTGACTTCGTCGCCGACGGCGATGGTGAGCTCGCCGTTATCGTCGCGGAACTGCGCCGCGGGAATCTGTCCTTCAGACTTCAGGCCGGCATTGACGGTGACCCAGTCACCTTCGATGTCGACGACGGTAGCCGTGACGATGGCGCCCGGCTCCATGTTGATGTCCTGCAGTGACTGTTCAAACAGTTCAGCAAAGCTTTCGCTCATGATTTTCCTACGTGATCAACGGTGTTGAGGCGTTGCCGCCTTCTCCGCACCACCAGCGAGTGCGGGCCTTATTTACCAAACCCCCGAGGATGTTAGCGCTGGTTGGACCTGGCCGGGCTTGCAAGAATTTAGTGCCCGACCATGCCATGACATCCGTTCGAGGGCGCCGCAAGGGAGATCAAGTCTCGGGGACGAGGCCACGCTGGGCCAGCCACTCCGTCAACCGTTCCACCACTTCCGGTATACTCAGGCTCGTGGTATCAAGCGTTATGGCGTCATCGGCCGGCTTGAGTGGAGCCACGCTGCGCTGCATGTCGCGTGCATCGCGTGCCTGAATTTCCTTCAAAAGACTCGATAGACTAGCACTGACCCCCGCCTCCTGCAACTGAAGGTGGCGCCTGCGCGCCCGCTCCTCGGGGCTCGCGGTGAGGAAAACCTTCAGCTCGGCATCGGGGAAAACCACGGTGCCCATGTCACGGCCGTCGGCCACCAGGCCGGGGGCCTGACGGAAGTCGCGCTGACGCTGCAGCAACGCCTGGCGCACGCCATTCAATGCCGCCACCTGAGAGGCGGCGTCGCCCACCTGCTCGGTGCGGATCTCGCGGCTGACGTCGTCGCCTTCAAGCAGCACGCGGGTGCTCTCCGCCTCGGCGACGAACACCACGTCAAGGCTGGCAGCCACCCGCTCCAGCTCGGCTTCGTCATCCAGTGCCACGCCGTGGCGCTGGGCCGCCAGCGCGGTCAGCCGATACAGCGCACCGCTGTCTAGCAGATGCCAGCCCAGGCGCTCGGCGACCAGACGGCTGATGGTGCCCTTGCCGGCACCACCGGGGCCATCGAGGGTCAGCACCTTGGCCGTTTCGCTCATGCTTTTTCCTCTGTAGTTCCGGCGTCCTCTTCTTCGACGTGCAGGCCGACCGTTCGCGCCAGCTCGGTGAAGCCGGGGAACGAGGTTGCCACGTTGGCACAGTCGTCGATGACGATCTCCTCGCCGGCCCGCAGCGAGGCCACCACGAATGACATGGCGATGCGGTGGTCACCCAGGCTGTCGATGCGCCCGCCGCCGTAGGCGACTTCACGGTCGCCGGCGCCGACGATGTCGATGCCATCTTCGAGCACGGTGTGTTCGACACCCAGTGTCGCCAGACCGTCGGCCATGGCCTGGATGCGGTCGGACTCCTTGACCCGCAGCTCCTCGGCCCCACGCAGCCGCGTGGTGCCGGTGGCGCAGGCGGCGGCGACGAACAGCGCCGGGAACTCGTCGATGGCCAGCGGCACCTGATCGAGGGGAATGTCGATACCCTTGAGCGGCGCGTAGCGGATGTGCAGATCGGCCACCGGCTCGCCGCCCACCTCACGCTCGTTGGTGAGGTGCAGGTCGGCCCCCATCAGCTTGAGGATGTTGATCACGCCGATGCGCGTGGGGTTGATGCCCACGTGCTCGAGTATCAGGTTGGAGCCCGGGGTGATCGCCGCCGCCACCAGGAAAAAGGTAGCCGAGGAGATGTCGGAGGGCACGTCGATGGGGGCGGCGGTGAGCTTGCCGCCGCCGGTGAGCCAGCAGGTGTCGCCTTCGCGATGCACTTCATAGCCGAAACCGGCGAGCATACGCTCGGTGTGGTCGCGGGTGGGTGCCGGTTCGCGCACGCGGGTCTCGCCCTCGGCATAGAGCCCGGCGAGCAGCAGGCACGATTTCACCTGGGCGCTGGCCATGGGCATGTCATAGTTGATGCCTTTGAGCTTCTGGCCACCGTGGATCTTCAGCGGCGGACGGCCGCCCTCGGCGGTGTCGATCTTCGCGCCCATGACACGCAGCGGGTCGGCCACGCGACCCATGGGGCGTTTGGTCAGCGAGGCGTCGCCGATCAGCTCGGTGTCGAAGGCCTGGCCCGCCAGCAGCCCGGCGAACAGGCGCATGGCGGTACCGGCGTTACCCACGTAGAGCGGCCCGGCCGGGGCCTTGAGCCCGTGCATGCCAACGCCGTGCACGGTAACGCGCCCCTGGTGCGGCCCTTCGATGGCCACGCCCATCTCGCGGAACGCCTGCAGGGTGGCGAGGCTGTCCTCCCCTTCCAGAAAGCCCTTCACTTCGGTCACGCCTTCTGCCAGGGCGCCCAGCATGATCGAACGATGGGAGATCGACTTGTCGCCCGGTACGCGGATGCGCCCGGCCACGCGGCCACCGGGCGCGGCCCGGAAGGTGAGCTTGCCTTGTTGTTGCATCTGGTATTCCACCTGATAACTGGTCTGGTTCAGGAGAGAGTCGAAGTAATGTCGTGCATGGCTGGCACGGTCGAAGATGGAGAGCATAGCATCACCGTCGCCCGCTTCAACGGCCTGGCGCAGCCGGCCCAGACCGGCCTCGAAGTCGTCGAGGGAGGCCAGCACGGCGTCGCGGTTGGCGGTGAAGATGTCGCGCCACATGACCGGATCGCTGCCGGCGATGCGGGTGAAGTCGCGAAAGCCGCCGGCGGCGTAGCGGAAGATCTCCAACCGTTCGTCCTGGCGCGCCAGGGTATCCACCAGCGAGAAGGCGAGCAGGTGCGGCAGGTGACTGGTGCGCGCCAATACCTGGTCGTGGCGCTCCACGTCCATCTCCAGCACTTCGGCACCGCAGGCACGCCACAGCGTCTGCACCCGGGCCACGGCGGCCGGGGCGGTCTCGCGGGTCGGGGTGAGGATCACCTTGTGCCTGACGTAGAGCTGCGGGTTCGAGGCCGCTACCCCGCTCTTCTCCGAGCCGGCAATGGGGTGCCCCAACACCAGCCCCGCAGGCAGCTCGCCGAAGGCCGCCAGCGCGCAGTCACGCACCGCCGCCTTGGTGCTGCCGACGTCGGTGATCACCACCCGCGGCGCCGCACCGCTCAACGCCTCTCGCGGCAGCAGCTCGGCGAGCTCCTGCATCACGCTGCGCATGGCCAGTACCGGCACCGCCAGTACGATTAGGGTAGCGCCTTGCACCAGCGACGCGAGCCGGGTATCGCCGTGGTCGATAAGGCCCATCTCGATGCCGCGGGCGATTTCGTTGGCATCCGGATCACACGCGGCTATTTCAACCGGCCCGAAGCCGCCGGTGGGTGCTCCCGCAAAGCCGGAGGCGCCCTCTTTAGTCGCCCCGAAGCCGGCGGAACGAAGCGCGGCGGCCAGCGAGCCGCCGATCAGCCCCAGGCCGACGATCAGGATTCGCGCTTCGTTCGGCACTACGCTCGAGTTGCTACGTTCCACCACGCTTACAGCACGCCTACAGGGTAGGAGCCGAGCACCTTGAGCTCGGAGGCGCGCAGGCGCACCTCCTCGAGCACCGCGGCGACACGCGGTTCGTCCACGTGACCCTTGAAATCGATGAAGAACACGTAGTTCCACACGCCGGTGCGCGAGGGGCGTGTCTCCAGACGGGTGAGGTCGATGGAGTGGCGATGGAAGGGTTCGAGCAGGTCATGCAGGGCGCCGGGCTGATTGCGCATGGCCACCACGATGGAGGTCTTGTCCTCCCCCGACATCGGCACGTGCTGGCTGCCGATGATGAGGAAGCGCGTGGAATTATCGGGGCGGTCCTCGATCTTCTCGGCGACCTTCTCCAGACCGTAGAGCTTGGCTGCCATGTCGCCGGCAATCGCCGCGCTGTGCCACTCGCCCTTGATCATCTTGGCCGCTTCGGCGTTGGACGACACCGGCACCCGCTCGGCCCGAGGATAGTGAGCGTCGAGCCACTTGCGGCACTGCGCCAGCGACTGCGGGTGGGAGTAGACCCGCGAGACCTTGTCGCGCAGGGTGGTGTCGGCCACCAGCAGATGGTGGTGAATGCGCAGCACCACCTCGCCGCAAATGCGGATCGAGGAATCCATGAACGAATCGAGGGTGTGGCTGACCACGCCTTCGGTGGAGTTCTCCACCGGCACCACGCCGTAATTGACGGCACCAGCCTCCACTTCGCGGAAGACCTCGTCGATGGCCGCCATGGGCATGCTCACCGCGCTGGCACCGAAGTGCTTGAGGGCGGCCTGCTGGGTGAAGGTACCCTCGGGGCCGAGATAAGCCACCTTGGTGGGCTGCTCCAGCGCCAGGCAGGCAGACATGATCTCGCGGAACAGCCGCGCCATCTCCTCGCTGTTGAGCGGACCCTGGTTGAGCTCCATGATCCGCCGCAGTACCTGGGCCTCGCGCTCGGGGCGATAGAACACGGCGCCCTTATCGCTCTGGGTTTTGACATCGGCGACCTGCTTGGCGCACTCGGCGCGAGCGCTGATCAGGCGCAGGATGTCGTTGTCGATCTCGTCGATGCGCTGGCGCAGCGAGTCGAGATTGATGGGGGTGTCGGTCATGGCTTATCCCCTGCGTTGCTCGAAGTCGGCCATGAAGTCGATCAAGGCATCGACGGCCGCTTCGGGTACGGCGTTGTAGAGGCTTGCCCGCATGCCGCCGACGCTACGGTGGCCCGCGAGATTGAGCAGCCCGGCTTGTTCGGCCTCGGCCAGGAACGTCTTGTCGAGGCTGGCGTCGGCAAGCACGAAGGGCACGTTCATGCGCGAGCGGTTGCGCAGTGCGATGGGGTTGGAATAGAAGCCGCTAGCATCGATGGCCGCATAGAGCTTGGCCGCCTTGCGTGCGTTGATCGTCGCCATGGCCTCGAGCCCGCCGATATCGTGCTTGAGCCACTGGAACACCAGCCCCGCCAGGTACCAGGCGTAAGTGGGCGGTGTATTGACCATGGAGCCCGCTTCGGCCACGGCCTGATAGTCGAACAGGCTGGGAATACGTTCGCAGCGGCGGTCGAGCAGGTCGTCACGTACCAGCACCAGGGTGAGCCCGGCGGGACCGATGTTCTTCTGCGCCCCGGCGTAGATCACGCCGAAACGCGACACGTCGAGCGGCTCGGCCAGGATGCTGGAGGAGTAGTCGCACACCAGCGGCACGCCGACGTCGGGAATGTAGTCGAACTCCAGCCCGCCGATGGTCTCGTTGGCGGTGTAGTGCAGGTAGGCGGCATCGGCGGAGAGCGCGATGTCGGCCTGGGTCGGCACTTCGGCATGGCCGCTGGGCTCGCTGGAGCCGGCCATGTGCACGTCAAAGCCCAGATGCTTGGCTTCCGCCAGCGCCTTCTTGCCCCAGATGCCGGTATACAGGAAGTTGGCGCTGCCCCCCTGCCCTAGCAGGTTCATCGGCACCATGGAGAACTGCAGGCTGGCGCCGCCCTGTAGGAACAGCACCTTGTAGTTCTCGGGCACGGCGAGCAGTTCGCGCAGGTCGGCCTCGGCCTGCTCGGCGATGGCGACGAACTCGGGCGAGCGGTGGCTCATCTCCATGACCGAGAGCCCACGGCCCTGGTAGTCGAGGAGCTCTTCCCTTGCACGTTCCAGCACCGGGGTGGGCAGCGCCGCGGGACCGGCGCAGAAATTATAGTGGCGTGTCATCAGCGTGGTGTTCCGTCTCAGCTCAAGCATGGTTACTGAACCGACACGCGATGAGCTGTTCCGTCGAGAAGTCTCGCGAGGGCGCTGCGAACCCATCCCTGGGCGCTATTTTTGCCATCCCTGGCAAAAAACCCTCGCTCCGACTTCTCCCCGGCGCTCATCGCTCGGCTTGGTGGCAAGCCTTATTCGTCGTTCTGGCTCTCTTCTACGCCGCCGTTCTCGTCCGTATCCGGCCCACTCTGCAGCTCGGCTTTCGGTGCGCCCTCCGCTTCACCCTCAACGCCATCCTCGGGCTCGCCCTCCACCCCATTTTCGGGCTCGTCGATACGCACGGTCTTGACCAGCTTCTCGTCGTTGCCCAGGCGGATCAGCATCACGCCCTGAGTGTTGCGCGAGGTGATCGAGACCTCGTCGACACGGGTACGCACCAGGGTGCCGCGGTCGGTGATCAGCATCATCTCGTCGGCGGAGTAGACCTGCATGGCGGCAACCAGGGAGCCGTTGCGCTCGCTGGTCTGCATGGCGATGACGCCCTGGCCGCCACGACCGCGTAGCGGGAACTCCTCGAGCCGGGTGCGCTTGCCGTAGCCGTTTTCGGAAGCGGTGAGGATGTAGATCTGGCCGCCGTTGCCGTTCTCCAGCGCGGCGCCCTCTTCGCCCTCGGCCTCGCTGTCGGCATCGGCGTCGATCTGCTGGCTCTGGGGAATGATCAGGCTGATCACTTCGGCTCCTTCGAGCAGACGCATGCCACGTACGCCGCGAGCGGTACGCCCCATGGCGCGCACGTTGGTCTCTTCGAAGCGGATCGCCTTGCCGTTGGATGACAGCATCATCACGTGGTCATTGCCTGACGTGATGGCGGCACCCACCAGACGGTCGTCCTCTTCGATGTCGATAGCGATCAGACCGACGCTGCGCGGGCGCGAGAACTGGTCGAGGCTGGTGCGCTTGACCGTGCCCTTGGCGGTGGCAAAGAAGATGTAGCAGTCGGGGCTGTAGTCCTTCACCGGCAGGATGGCGTTGATCGCCTCGCCCTCGTCCAGCGGCAGCAGGTTGACCAGCGGCTTGCCGCGGGAGCCACGGCTGGCGGCGGGCATCTCGTAGACCTTGAGCCAGTACACCTTGCCCTTGTTGGAGAACAGCAGCACGGTGTCGTGGGTGGAGGCCACCAGCAGGTGCTCGATGACGTCCTCGTCCTTCATGGCGGTGGCCGACTTGCCGCGACCGCCGCGGCGCTGGGCCTGGTAGTCGGAGAGCGGCTGGGTCTTTGCATAACCGGTACGCGAGACCGTGACCACCATGTCCTCTTCGGCAATCAGATCCTCGATGGAGAGGTCGAGATGGCTGGCCTGGATCTCGGTGCGGCGCGGGTCGGCGAACTGATCGCGCACGGCGGTGAGCTCTTCACGGATGACCTCGAGCAGCCGCTCGCTGGAAGCAAGAATGGCCATCAGCTCGGCGATCTTCTCCAGAATGCCAAGGTATTCATCGAGCAGCTTCTCGGTCTCGAGACCGGTCAGGCGGTGCAGGCGCAGCTCGAGGATAGCCTGGGCCTGGGCCGGCGAGAGACGGTATTCGGTGCCGGTGGTGTTGAGGCCGAAGCCCTCTTCCAGCTCTTCCGGCTTGCACGAGGTGGCACCGGCACGCTCGAGCATGGCGGTGACCTGGCCCGGCGGCCACACCTTGTCGAGCAGCTTCTCCTTGGCCTCGGCAGCGCTCGGCGAGGCCTTGATCAGTTCGATCACCTCGTCGATGTTGGAGATGGCCACGGCCAGACCTTCGAGGATATGGCCGCGCTCGCGGGCCTTCTTCAGCTCGTACAGGGTGCGCCGGGTAACCACTTCACGGCGGTGACGAATGAAGGCTTCGAGGATTTCCTTGAGATTGAGGATCTTCGGCTGGCCGTTCTCGATGGCCACCATGTTGATGCCGAAGACGTTCTGCAACTGGGTCTGGGCGAACAGGTTGTTGACCACCACCTCGCCGGACTCGCCGCGCTTCACCTCGATCACCACGCGCAGGCCGTCCTTGTCGGACTCGTCGCGCAGCTCGGCGATGCCCTCTATCTTCTTTTCCTTGACCAGCTCGGCGATCTTCTCGATCAGCCGCGCCTTGTTCACCTGGTACGGCAGCTCGGTGACGATGATGTGATCGCGGCCGCTCTTCTCATGGTACTCGATGGTGTGACGGGCACGCACATAGATGCGCCCGCGGCCGGTACGGTAGGCCTCGAGGATGCCGGCGCGGCCGTTGATGATGCCCGCGGTGGGGAAATCGGGGCCGGAGATGTACTCCATCAGGTCGTCGACGGTGAGGGTGTAGTCGTCGATCAGCGCCAGACAGCCGTCGATCACCTCGCCCATATTGTGAGGCGGGATGTTGGTGGCCATGCCCACAGCGATGCCCGACGAGCCGTTGATCAGCAGGTTGGGCACCTTGGTCGGCAGCACCTCGGGAATACGCTCGGTGCCGTCGTAGTTGTCGACCCAGTCGACGGTGTCCTTGTCCAGGTCGGCCAGCAGCTCATGGGCGAGCCGGGCCATGCGCACCTCGGTGTAACGCATGGCAGCGGCGCTGTCGCCGTCGATGGAGCCGAAGTTGCCCTGGCCGTCGACCAGCACGTGGCGCATGGAGAAGTTCTGCGCCATACGCACGATGGTGTCGTAGACCGCGCTGTCACCGTGGGGGTGGTATTTACCGATGACATCGCCCACCACACGGGCCGATTTCTTGTAGGCTTTGTTCCAGTCGTTGCCAAGCTCGTGCATGGCGAACAGGACGCGCCTGTGCACCGGCTTGAGGCCATCGCGCACGTCCGGTAGCGCGCGGCCGATGATCACGCTCATCGCGTAGTCGAGGTACGACTGCTTAAGTTCGTCCTCGATGTTGACTGGCAGAATCTCTCTGGCGATGTCACCCATGGGTCGTCGAATCCTTTGCACTGCAGCGGTTTGGCGCCAAGAAACACTCCACGAATGCCTGCAGGAGCATTTCGCTGCGTTTCCCCAATAAGGAGGCGCCATTACAGCCTGCCATCATACCACTCCGGCCGATACAAAGGCAGCTTGAGGCACAGTGCAAAGGAAGCCTGGACACGACCAGGCGAATCATGTTCGGTGTTACTGCGCTTTCGGCAGCACGAGCGGCTCCAGCGCCTGGCGAATCTCGCCTTCGATGGCCATGGCCTGCTTGGCCCGTACGTCGAGCAGCACGAACGTGAGATCGGCATCGGTGATCTGCTGGCCGTCGCCGATACGGCGAATCTCCTGATACATGCGCGCACTGCGGCTGCTCAGATCAGCAATGCGGGTCAGCACTTCCAGGTCGTCGCCGGCCACCGCTGCCTGGCGGTAATTGATATTCAGATTGACCGCCACCAGCGCCGGATCGCCCGAGGCGAAATGTCGGGCAAGATCGGGACGATCGTCGAAGTAGTCCCAGCGCCCCTCTTCCAGAAACTCCAGATAGCGGGCGTTGTTGACGTGGCCGTAGCCGTCCAGGTGGTAGCCACGCACTCGCAGAGTGACGCGTGAAATACGCTGATCCATGCCGCTGCTCTCCTTGATACGTCCAGGGATTGATTTCGCTCGATTCTAGGCTCGCCGTCGCGCCGGATTCAAACAATAGTTTGATTTTCGCGCCACTACTGCACAAACGTGCCACTGGAACCCGGCCTCCCCCTTCGCCATAATATGCGTCCTTTACGCCCAGGGAATGCACTATGTGGTTCAAGCACTTGCACCTTTACCGCCTGCACGGGGCGGCGACGATCCCCGCCGCCGACCTTGAAGAGGCCTTGGCCGAGCAGGCGGCACGCACGCCAGGCAGCCAGGAAGCCAGGCGCGTGGGATGGTGCCCGCCCGCTGGGCGCGCCGGCACCGCGCTATTGCACGAACTGCAGGGTCAGCGCCTGATGACCATGCTGCGCCATGAGCGCCTGCTGCCTGCCGGCGTGGTGCGCGAGGAAGTGGAAGAGCGCAGCGCCGAGATCGAGGTTCGCGAGGGGCGCAAGCTGCGCCGCCAGGAGAAGCAGGAACTCAAGGAGCAGGTTTACGAGGAGCTGCTGCCGCGCGCCTTCGTGCGCAGCCAGAAGGTCGACCTGTGGTGGGACACCCGCCGCGAGCTGATTGCGGTGAATACCAGTTCGCGCAAACGCGCCGAGGAAGCACTCGACCTGCTGCGCGAGACCCTGGGCAGCCTCAAGGTGACCCCGCTGAGCGCTCAGACCCTGCCCATGCGCGCCATGACCCAATGGCTCGCCGACGAGAATTCGCGCCCCGCTGCGCTGCAGCTGGGCGATCAGGTGGAACTCAAGGCCAAGGGCGACGACGGTGTACTGCGCGCCCGCCAGGTGGATCTCGACAGCGACGAGATCCAGCAGCTGCTGGCGACAGGCAAACAGGCTAGCCGCCTGGCCATCGAGGTAGAGGGCCGCCTGGGTTACGTGCTGCACGACGATCTGACGCTGAAATCCCTGCGGTTCAGTGACGCACTGATCGACGAAGCCAGCGAAACCGAGGACGATGGCGATGCCATCGTGCGCCTCGAAGCCGATTTCATGCTGATGACCCAGGCCCTGGCCGAAGAGATAGAGCGCCTGATCGACTGGCTCGGCGGCGAGGCCAATGGCGCGACGCAGGCAAGTGCATGACCGAATCCGGTAACCAAGAAGAACCGATGACCGAGAATCCGACTGGCGCAACGCCCACCGATCCCTGGGCGGACATTCGCCCCTATCGCGATGACGAAGTGGCCGCGGTACTGGCGAATCTGGCCGGCAACCGCGAGCTGCTCGATGCCCTGACCCGCTACCGGCTGCCGCGCCTGAGCCGTACGCTGCCATGGCTGGCCCGCGCCTTGGCCTCCTACGCCATCCGCCGGGAGACCCGCGGTGTGGCCAGCGTGCACGATTTCCAGATGCGCGTTGCCTATTACATGAACCGCATGATCCGCACCTCGACCGACGATTTTCGCGTCGAGGGGCTGGAGAACCTGAACGCGGATACGGCCTACCTGTTCATCGGCAATCATCGCGACATCTCGCTCGACCCGGCCTTCGTCAACTTCGCCCTGCACCAGGCGGGCCGCGACACCGTACGCATCGCCATTGGCGACAATCTGCTCAAGAAGCCCTACGTGACCGATCTGATGCGGCTCAACAAGAGCTTCATCGTGCCACGCGCCTTGCGGGGCAAGCGCGCCATGCTGGCGGCCTACCAGAACCTCTCGAGCTATATTCGCCACTCCATCGTCGAGGACAACCACTCGATCTGGATGGCCCAGCGCGAGGGACGCGCCAAGGACGGGATCGACCGTACCGACCCGGCGATCATCAAGATGCTGACCATGGCGCACCGCATGGAGCAGCGCAACGCCCCCATCGGTGAGGCCATTGCCGAACTGCGGATGGTGCCGGTCTCGATCAGCTACGAATACGATCCCTGCGACTTGCAAAAGGCCCGCGAGCTGCACGCCGTGCATAGTCAGGGGAGCTACGCCAAAAGCGAGTTCGAAGATATCCAGTCCATCGTGGCCGGCATTACCGGCCACAAGGCTCGCGTGGAGCTGCGCTTCGGCGAACCGCTGGGTTCCGGCTTCGACACCCCCGAAGCCGTGGCCGCCGAGATCGACCGCCAAGTGATCGGCGGCTATCGCCTCTTTCCCAGCCACTATCTCGCGCTGGAAGCCCTGGGTGATGCACCGGAGCTGCTGGACCTGAGTGAGGTCAGCGACGTGGATCGGGCCCGCTTCCAGGCCCGCCTGAACGAGGTACCCGCCGAGCTGCGTAGCTGGTGGCTGGCCCAGTACGCCAACCCGGTGCGCAACAAGGCAGCCAAGCTCGCCGGCCGCGACCTGGGAGGCGCATGAGCGCGCACGCTCATGCGCCGCTCGACCGCGGCGCCCAGACCCGCGAGGCCCATCGGGTCACGCTGATCGGCGCCGCCATCGACCTTGCCGTTGGCCTGCTCAAGCTGATCACCGGTTTTCTGGTGGGCTCGGCCGCCCTGATTGCCGACGGCATCCACTCCTTCTCCGACCTGGTGACCGACGGCTTCGTCGTGGCGGCAACCCACTACGGCCGCCAGGAACCGGACAGCAACCACCCATACGGCCATGGCCGTATCGAAACGCTGGCCACCCTGGCACTGGGCAGCGTGCTGATCTTCGTGGCCGGCGGCATTGCCTGGGCCAGCCTCATGCGTCTGCTGGGCGGCGAACCCTTCGCCGCACCCGGCCTATGGGCCATCGGCGTGGCCGTGGTGGCATTGATCGCCAAGGAGTGGATCTTCCGCTACACCCTGCGCGTGGCAAAGCGGGTGAAGTCGCGCCTACTCGAGGCCAACGCCTGGCACTCCCGCTCCGATGCGCTCTCCACCGTGGCGGTGCTGATCGGCCTGGTGGCGGCACAGTTCGGCGCCGGCTGGGTCGATGCCGTCGCCGCCATTCTGGTCGGCATCATGGTCGGTCAGGTGGGTTGGCGGCTGCTGTGGGAATCGAGCCGCGAGCTGATCGACACCGCCCTGCCGGAAGCCGAGCGTCAGCAGATGCAGAGCATCGCCGAGGACGTCCCTGGCGTACACGGCGTACATGACCTGCGCACGCGTTCGCTGGGCAGTCAGTTCGTACTCGACCTGCATATCGTGGTGGCGCCACGGCTGACCGTTTCCGAAGCCCACGAGATCGGCAATGCCGTGAGCCGCCAACTGCGCAACGCCTTTCCCAACCTGGCCGACGTGACCTTCCACATCGACCCCGAAGATGACGAAGGCGAAACCGAACACAGCCTGCGCCCCGGCCTGCCCCTGCGTCAGGACGTGGAAGGCATGCTCGACGACGCCTGGCACGACTGCCAAGTGTGGCAGCAGCGCGTCGCCCTCGATTTGCACTACCTCGCCGAACAGATCGACATCTCGGTGTACGTACGCCACCTACCGCCCAACCAAAGCCTGGAAGACGCCGCCCGCGAACTGCGCGAGGCCTCGCAGGAACTGGCCTGGGTAGGCAGGCTGAGGGTGTGGCAAGGGCCGGGTAAGGGGTAAGACTCTCCTCAACTGCGATAGAACGCATTGAGCTTGTCCTGATGCTCGTGCACCTTCTGCTGGAAGGTCTCGTCATCCATGTCGCGCCAGTAGCGGGCCGGGCGGCCAGTGCGTTGATCATGTGCCAGCGTAGTGGGATCGAGCGGGCGGAACTCCTCCCACAGGGGCGTATCAGGAAGCGGCTGCGAGGTATCCATGTAGCGCTGCACCATATCCCAGGCGGCACGCTGTTCCACATGACTGCTCGTGGCTCCAAACATGCCAACCAGTGCCACATGCGCTTCCTCACGGTAGTGCACCAGGCTCAGGTTGAACTGCGGTAGCCCCTGATGACTTGGCGTGCTCTGCAGATAGCAATCGAACTCATGGAAGGGAAGCTGGTGGGCTACCTGCCAGGCTGTCTCCTTTTTCGCAGGATTAGCAAAGACCGTGACCATGCCGGTACGACGATTCAGTTCCCACATTGGTCCGGGCTGGTAGCCAGAAGCCAAGCTTGGGAAGAAGCGATAAATGAGGTTAACTCCGCCCCACATAGTTGAGAAAGGGATTAAGAAAAACAAGCCAGCCTCAATTGCCAAGCCTAATTCCTCTCTTAGTGGAATGTTTGGAGAAGGAGATAGTAGACTTAGTAAAAGCGAGGCAAAAAAAACCAACAAGCTTATGATAGTGCCCACCACTCCCAACGCCCTAACAACGCCAATAATAAAGCTTCGCTTGGTCTGACTGGTATAGCGCAGACACTCCTCATCCCAGCGCAATGGGTGTTCCGGGCGGTCTGCGGGACGGGGAGTGTGACCTGGCATCTGCTCAATCTTGCGCAGTTTTGCCGGCTTCATCTCCTGCAGCTCACGGATCGGAAAAAGATCCACTGTGGGGTGACGTCGGGGCAAATGCTGCCCGCTGGCAGCGGACATACGGAAACGACGCGAGTGTTCGCTCTCTGCCTGCCGCGGGCGCTGACCTTGCTCCGCGGTATAAGCATCAGTGCTATAGCCGATGGGCATCAAGTCAGCCATCGGTCATCCCGTACTTCTCAACTGCGATAGAACGCATTGAGCTTGTCCTGATGCTCGTGCACCTTCTGCTGGAAGGTCTCGTCATCCATGTCGCGCCAGTAGCGAGCCGGGCGGCCAGTGCGTTGATCATGTGCCAGCGTAGTGGGATCAAGTGGGCGATACATCTCGAAGACGGGGATGTCCGGTAACGGCTGCGAGGTATCCATGTAGCGCTGCACCATATCCCAGGCGGCGCGCTGTTCCACATGACTGCTCGTGGCTCCAAACATGCCAACAAGTGCCACATGCGCTTCCTCACGGTAGTGCACCAGGCTCAGGTTGAACTGCGGTAGCCCCTGGTGACTCGGTGTGCTCTGCAGATAGCAATCGAACTCATGGAAGGGAAGCTGGTGGGCTACCTGCCAGGCTGTCTCCTTTTTCGCAGGATTAGCAAAGACCGTGACCACGCCGGTACGCCGATTCAGCTCCCACATGGGGCCGGGCTGATAGCCGGAAGCAAAGCCTGGAAAAAAACGATAAACGAGGTTGGCTCCGCCCCACATAGACAAAGCAACCATGCAAATAAAAGAATAAAATTTGACGGCCCACTCAATATATTCGCTGAAATTTATATCGTTCTGGGGCGACGATACAAAAAAAATGACTATTGAGCCAGCCGTGAATAAAAAAATTGAGCTAAAAAAGCAAACCATACCTATGGCGCGTATAAGGCCAAAAAAGAGGTTGCGCTTAGTTTGCCTAGTATAGCGAAGGCATTCTTCATCCATACGAAATGGATGCTGAGCGCGCCCTACCGGTCGTGGCGTATGATTGGGCTGGCTCTCAATATGACGTAACTGCTTAGGAGGAATGATTTCCAATCCTCGAGCCATCGGTGCCGTATCGACTGTAGGGCAGCGATGGGGCAGGCGCTGCCCACTCGTTGCCGACACGCGGAACAGTCGCGAATGATCGCTGCCCTCTTGCCGTGGGCGCTGCATAAGCTCCGCTGTATAGGCGCTAGCGCTGTAGCTTATGGGCTGCATATCAGCCATTGTTAACCTCTTTGTCGCGATGGGTCGTTTCATCGGCCCAATAGGGCCGGTCGGTGCGCTCGAAGTTAGGTACGCTCGGGTCGCCACTACCCGTCTTGGTTGGTGCCGGTGCCGGCAAGACACGCGGCAGCTCAACGTAATTGGTCTGCTCCTTACGCCATTGCACTCTGACTCTTAGGTGATGGGTAGTGCGACGATCTCGACCCAGGCGACCGCCCGGCTGGGTTCCCTGCTCCGGTACCCAGAGATAATACTCTCTCCCATCGGTGGTGGCTCGTTCGAAGAGCGGCGTGATGGGATTGCCTATGCGGCTGTTTTCCTCGATCCACTGAGAGTAGCCGTCTCTGCGATGCTCGTATTTGTATTCGGTAACGATCTGGAAACGGAACTGGGCGGCCTGGCTCCAGCCCGTTGCCAACCCTGGCAGGTTGCTTTGGACCACGACTCGAGTATTAGCAACAGAATCTTGGGTTTGGGCAAGCGCCTGCTGGGCCATGAGGCGGTCCACATAAGCCATGGGGCGGCTGGGGCTGAGCAGGCCAGCAGGGCGCTGTTCGGAATCCTGTGCGATAGTTTCGGCGGTAGCCAGGCCGATCGGCTCGATGCGGATACGGATATTGGCAAACAAGCTCACCAAGCGATCGAACGAATCGGACGGGTCCTGGCGCCATGCATAGCGTTCGTTACTGCCGAAGGGGCCTAGGCGCAACCACTCTTCGATTTCGTTATCGGTCAGCCAAACCGACAGGGCAACCGCAGCAAGGGAAAGGCCGAGGGCGATCCAACCCACTGGCCCCAGGCCCAACCACAGAGGGCTGGTCTTGATCAGTGCCGAACCGGCCACCACTGCGGTACTGACGGAGGCGATACTTAGCGCGATACCCGCCCCGAAATTACCGTGCTGGAAGCGGGTCCAGGCATCCCAGGCCAGCAGAGCGGCGCTGGCTGCACCGGCCACGAATCCGGCTAAATTTACTATTGTAACAGTACTACGTAACTTCCCCCCTACAGCAGACAGCATAGTTAAATTTGAGCGCATTAATGTCTCGCCCAATGGTAAGTGTCGACTAATTAACCCGGCACGGAGTCGGCTTAAACGATTGTGGCGTTCCCCATAAAATTCTAAAGCTTTTGCTGAAGCAATAGCAAGATCATAAAGAGCACTGGAAAACCCTACCCACCTTCGGCTTGTTGGACTATCCTTTAATCTAGTGAGCTCTTGATTTAAATTAAACAATTCAAAAGCCGAAATTATATAAGGCAGGCGTATCATATCGGTAGCACCTGCCACACCCACCTGCATTCTCGCACGGCGTGACAGTCTGGCCGCTTCGGAATCGGCTTCAGCCACCAGCACCATCAAATGCGGCTCGTTGGCAGCGGCAGAAAGCGCTGCCATCCCTCTTGCTTGACTAGGTGTCAGCGTCTTGCCGGTTGCCTGGCGCACGGCCCCCTCAAAGCTTTGGCGGGCCTGGCCTTGTACCCCTTGGCGGCTGGCACTGCGCTCATGTTCCGTCAAGCCGTTGTAGAGCTGGCCGCGAGAATCGCGAACGCCGATTATGACCATGTCTTCGCGCACGTTACCGCGCGCGGTGCCGGTAATCTTTCCGAACAGCTCAGGAAAGCCGACCCGTGCCAAGCGTGCGGCCGGCATAGCGATAGCCTGGCTCGCACTCTTCTCGAACAGCAGGTTGGCTTGCTCAGCGAGGCGGCCGAAGACAAGGTCAACCACCCCGCCCCAGCGCTTCAGTTCTGCGCTGTAAGTGAAGCCCTCGGCTCTACCTATTGCAGCCAGATACGCTGTCTCCTGGAGTTGGAGGTCGTCTTCTTCCGTTGGAAACTCCTGCTCCGCCTGCTGTGCTAGCGCCTTGAGCCGAACGCGGCCGTTGCCTGGATTTTCCTCTTCATCCGGCAGCACAAGCGGCGTGTCGAGCGGCGTCTCCTCATCGCTGGGAAACAGCATGGCGTGAAGTGTATAGCTGCTGCCGTCTCGCAGTACATCGACTAGGAAACGCTGCGGTTGGGTGGGTGAAGTGGGAGGCGCGTCATGCAGCGGGTCGGCATGGCCCGGAGCGTCACGTAGCGCTTCCAGCAGATCGGCCACCAAGGCATAGGCTCCGAGGTAGTCATGACCTTCCAGACTGAGCAGATCGGCTAGTACGGCGTTGGCTTCGCGGCTGAGCAATAAGCCATGCAGCCGGCTCTGATAAGTCTCTAGCTGGCTGCGAGCCAGCTCTCTCTGGGCGCTACGCAAGATGCGCTGCAGTTTGCTCGTGTCGCTCAGATCGGCCTTGTCGGCGAAACGACGTAGTGTATTCGCTTGGCCGGTATGATCGTGACGACGCAGAATGGTCTGATTGACCAGTGCAGCACATTCATAAAACTCATCTTGGGCGGCCAGGGCAGGTATCAACTGCAGGTACTCTAGGCTGGTTTGGCAGCCATGCCGGCTATGGCGCAGCTCAAACAGGGTGTCCACCAGTACCAGCCCAGGAATCTCTCGCTCCCGTGCGGCGGCAAGGCAATCTTGTGCTTCCCCCAATCCATCCCAAATAACGCTGGCCTCTTCCGTAGCACTTTCACCTTGGGCGATACGCTCCTTGAGCACCCCGCAACGGGCGGATGCCTGCGCGTAAAGGGGCGATGCCTGCTCACCATGGCCGTTACCGGAGCGCATGCCTTCGTCAGCGGCGGCACGGGCCGAATCGCCCGAGTCGAATTGGCTTAGCTCTCCAGCAGCCTGGTTCTTCAACCGAGAGAGGTAATCGCCGGCCATGTCGTGAGTCAACGCATGGGGGGTAGCAGTGTGCTGTTCGGCCAGGTCGATACGCAGCCGTTGGGGCTCTTCATTGGAGAGGATATACAGCTGGCCCGGCGAGGCGAAATTGTTGGCACTCGATAAGTTGACGGCGTGGCAGCGCGTACGCTGGGCCTGGGTATCTGCTTGAAGGTAATTGATCCGAGCCGCTGACCACTGCACTTCGGAGTAGGCTATGCGAACGCCGCCATCGATGTAGCGTTCGTTCGCCCGACGGGGCAGCCAGATTTCTTCCAAAGCGATGCCGGCGGTGGGTCGGCGATCGTCCTGGTAACGATCTCTGTCGTCGCGATGGGCGGCCAGGTCGATATCGCGAAACTCCAACCGTCCGCTCTCGGCATTGGCTGAGGCCTGAATCTCACGCCATAATTTGTCGCCATAAAAAATATAGAGATAGCCAGGGCGTAGCGGTAAGGCATGCCGCTCGTGGCGGCCCAGGCCTTGCCACAGTGCCATCGGCAGCACCGGTTGGATAACGTTGTCCTGCATTCGAAGCTTGCGGTTGTTCTTGTAGAGCCACTCTAGCAGGGGTAGCCGGATGGGCTCACCGCTTTCGCTCTCGATATGCAACTGAGCATTGACGCGCTGATAACCTTGCCAGCACCACTTGTGCAGTACGCTGGTCGGCTCCGGCAGGTCTTCCATCTCGGCCTCGCCGAACTCTGCCAGTTGCTCTCCACGGTACTGATCGACAATGACGATCTCGTGCCCGGCAGGGTGCTCCTTGCCCATGACTTGAATGATGAGCTGTTCGCCTTCGCAAGCGGGGTTGCCCAATGTACCGTTGCTCATGCCCGGTCTCTCCCGATGATCGTATTCTCTTCCTTGGGGTGGAAATGCTGCTGGAGCGCGGCCAGCCGCGCCTCTGGCGGATAGGTATCCACCTCTTGTGGCAACGGTTCCTGGGAGTGTTCGAAACGCAAGAGCACGAAATCAAGCAGTTCGTGCTCAGGTATCGACAAGCGCTTGGACTCTTCGAGAGCCGCCACGAAACGCCGGGCATGCTCCGCTGAACGTTCATCCAGCCCTGAGTTTTTACTCACGTGCTGCCATAGCGGGTACTGGGCGACGAACGTTTCAAGCCTTTCTTCCTGATCGGGCGTAAGACTGATTGGATCGCCCGTCTCGTTTATCTGAACCATCGTCCCGGCTGTCGATGTCGGTCGGTAGGCATACCAGGTAGCGCCATGCTGGGCACGCTGACGAAAAGTGCCGCCGTGCCAATACAGTGCTGTAAGGGGCTCCAACCAGGATGAAGAGGAGGTTGCCGTGAAGAGATGGGCCGCCACCCATGGATCGTAATAGCGCAACAGGCCACACCGGTTGCCATAGAATCTGGCCTCCAGGCGATGACGGAGGTGAGCTATTACGACATCGCGTTCGACTTGGCTCGATACGACGATGCCTGAAAGCGGGGCTGCGCCCTCGCTTTCAGCGAAAGCATTCCACAGCGCCGTACCGGGCTGCGCGGCTACGACAAGTGGCCCAATATCACGCGCCGAGGCATAGCGGGTTTCGTCAAACAGCCATGTGATATCGGGTGTGGCATCTAGCTCGTAAAGGCGCCTGAGCGTCTCGCTGTGTTGTTCTACTACCAACCAGTAGCGCTCATCAGGCTGGGCTGAGACGAGTGCTGCAAGTGAAGAGGACGAAATGAGATCGTTCATGCACGAGCTCCCGTCCCTTCACATGGACATGCCTCTCCAAGCGGACAGGGGCCGCCATTGGATGGCTTCTGACAGGGCTCTACCAAGGGGGCGTGCGTGACCATGGCCTGCTCCAGACGGTGCCCGAAGATCGGACCCAGTGTTACGTCCTCATGCACCTCCGGCACTGCCCTGCCCGGCAGCAGCGGCGTCTCGACGGCCTGGCCGGAGCCGGAACCGGGGCTGCCTCCGGCGTTGATCTTGACCTTGGGGCCGACCAGAGTGACGCCGCCGCCGTCGAGCTTGAGGAAGCTGCCACCGGCGTTGAGTGTCATTTCGCTGCCGGCTTCGAGCACTACCTTGTGACCGGCCTTGACGTGCAGTTCGCGGCCGCACTCGCTGAGCCAGGCCTGGCCGGCCTTGATGTGCAGGGCGCCCTGTACCGTGAGGTGCTGATTGGCGACGGTTTGCTCATGGCGCTCACTGCGCACGGTGTGGTGTTCGTCGCCGTGGATCTCGCCGATGCGGTCGTGGTGCACGGTGAGGAAACTGTCGTTGCCGATCTCTTCGGTGCGGTCGTTGTTGGTCAGCAGCTCCAGGTCTTTCTGGGCGTGGAGCCAGATCTGCTCTTCGCCGGCCTGGTCCTCGAAGCGAAGTTCGTTGAAGCCTTCGCCCTTGTGACTCTGGGTGCGGATGACGGTACGGGTCTTGTGCGCCGGCAGTTCGTAGGGCGGCGTGTTGACGGCGTGATAGGTGCGCCCGGTAATCAGCGGTTGATCCGGGTCGCCCTCGAGGAACGATACCACCACCTCATGCCCAATCCGCGGAATGGCCATGCAACCGTAGCCACCGCCGGCCCAGCCTTGGGAGACGCGCACCCAGGCACTCGGCGCTCTTTCCCCGGCTTCGCCTTCAGCCCCGGCGGTATTGGGTTCGGCGTAGCGGTCCCAGGGGAACTGGACCTTGACCCGGCCGTGCTCGTCGCAGTAGATCTCTTCGCCCTCGGGGCCGACGACGAAGGCGATCTGCGGGCCGTCGACGCGAGGCTTGGCGTTGGGCGTGGGGCGCCAGGCGCGGTCGGCGGGGGTGAGGATCAGTTCGTTGTCGAACTTGGTCATCTGGCCCATCCCCGCTGCGTCACCTTGGGTGACACCGTCCTCTTCCAGGGCCTGGGGCTGGCTACCGGTGTGCTTGACCTTCACCACCTGCCAGTCGCGGTTGAGCTCACTGAGGTCGTGGTCGGTGAGGGTGAACTTGACCCCGGGGGCGAGCTCGGGCAGGTCGCTCTCGGCGGCGCAGGTCAGGGCGCCGCTTCTGAGGTGTTCGAGGCGGATGCGGGTGAAGGCGTCGCCGGAGGCGTCGGCCTTGTAGCGCCCGGGGTAGTCGTAGTGTTCGTACCCTTTATCAACGACGGCCCGTTGGGCATGTTCTCCCAGCCACTCTGCGTCGTGCTCGGGAAGCTGGGCCTGATGTAGCTGTGAATAGCCCGGGTTCTTGAACGAGTAGTCCTTGAGCGTGACCGAGGCCGGGGCGACCCGGGCGAGCTGCTGGAGCTTGCGCACGTGGCGGCTCGGTGGGGTGCCGCCAGCGCGACCGTGGTAGGTGCGCTCGCCCAAGTGGGCCAGGGTCTGGGGCGCATCGGCGAAGACCAGACGGTGGGCGCCGTACGGCGCATCCTCGAATTCGTGGAAGTAGAACAGGCCCTCTTCGGCGGCCAGGCGCTCGACGAAGGCGAGATCGGTCTCCCGGTACTGCACGAGGAACTCTCTTTCCGCCAGGTCGCGGGTGACGGCGAAGGCGACGTCGGTGAGGCCGCGCTCGTCGCACAGGGTGTTGACCACGGTGAGCGGCGAGACCTCCTGGAAGATGCGCGAGTTGTGGCGCAGGTCGAGGCGCCACAGCGCCGGGCGGGCGACCAGGGAGTAGAGAGTACGGCGGTGGCCACGGTCGCCGCGACCGAACTCGCTCACGACGGCATGCACCCGGCGCAGCACCTCGCCGTCCTGCCAGATGAGCAGGCTCACCGGGCGGTCGAGCAGCTCGGTGGCGGAGAGGCTGCCGTCGCGGCTGGCGAAACGCACCTCGAGGCGGAAGGGCTGCGAGAGCGCCTCTTCCAGGGTAAAGTCGATCACCGCCAGCTCGGCGCTGTCGACCCCGGCGAGATCGAGGGTGAATTGCAATCCAGTTGCATCGGCCATACGCGCGTTCCTTTCAGCAACCTGATGAAAAGGCAGGACAAGAAACGCAAGGTTACGCATGCGAAACGAAGACACAAGGCAGGAGGTGCATGAAGCGACGATGGCTGACGCAAATTGTCGGCAATTTCTTACAAACACACCGCTGCTTAAAACTCTCATACCTATCGTGTTGCCGTTATCCCTCCTCTATACTGGCTTTCATGAATTACATTCCTTAACACGCTTCCGGCGCGCTCGATGACGCATCGCCCTGCCCCACGTGGCTCAAGTTCACTTCTCAGCCCCAGCCGCCGCCGCTTCATCGGCGGCCTGGCAGGGCTGTTGCTTGCCGCTGGGTTGGGCCTCTCCTCTACGTCACTCGAGGCGCGCATCGACCGTGCCCGCTTGCGTAACAGCATGCAACGTCTGTATGGCAGCTCCGGGCTTGCCATTCTCGAGGAGTGGTTTGCACTGCTGGACAGGCTGCGCAGCGCCGATCTCGATACCCAGTTGCGCGAAGTGAACGACTTCTTCAATCGGCGGGTGCGCTGGGTCGAGGACATCTACAACTGGGGCGCCGAGGATCACTGGGCAACGCCGCTAGAGACCATGGGCAAGGGCCAGGGCGACTGCGAGGATTATTCGATTGCCAAGTACGTCACGCTCAAGGAGCTTGGCGTACCTGGCTCGCGGCTGCGCATGATCTACGTTCGCGCCCGCATCGGCCGTAGCCAGATCGTCCAGGCACACATGGTGCTGGGCTACTACGAGACGCCTTCCGCCGTGCCGCTGATCCTCGACAATCTGGTGCCCTCCATCACCCCCGCCACCCAGCGCACCGACCTGGACCCGGTGTTCAGCTTCAATAGCGATGGCTTGTGGGCCGGCGGATCTACCCAGTCGCGGGCCGATCCGGTGGCACGTCTGTCACGCTGGCGCAGTGTGATCGAGCGTATGGAACAGCAGGGATTCATGGGATGACGAAGAAAAACGAACCGCCTACAAGAGCGACACATGCCACGCCGCAGGATGAACGAGGGCATCCATTCCCGGGGGGAACGAAGACATGTCACTGATCAAGCAACTCTGGTTGACCATCGCGGTGTTGCTGCTGCTGGCCTTCGTGGGCAGCCTGCTCATCGGTGTGACGAGCAGTCGTCACTACATCGAGCAGGAAGTCCAGATCAAGAACAGCGACAACGCCAATGCGCTGGCGCTTTCGATGAGCCAGATCGAAAAAGACCCGGTGATTCTGGAGCTGCTGCTGGCGGCTCAGTTCGATACCGGCCACTACCAGCGTATCGCGCTTTACGATCCGCAGGGTGAGATCATCGACGAGCGCACCGCCGGTGAGCATATCGATGATGTGCCGGGCTGGTTCGTGAATCTGGTGCGTTTCGAGGTACCGCCCGGCCGGGCCGTGGTCCAGGATGGCTGGCAGCAGTACGGCACCCTGGAACTGGCCAGCCAACACAGCTTCGCCTACCGCTCGCTGTGGCGCAGCACCTTGGAGCTGGCCGGCTGGTTCGCCATCGCCGGCGCCATCAGCCTGGTACTGGCGGCCTGGATCGTCCGCACCATTCGTCGCCCGCTGCGAGACGTGGTGAGCCAGGCCCAGGCCATCGGCCAGCGGCGCTTCATGGTGGCCAACGAGCCGCGTACACGCGAGCTGCGCGAGGTGGTCCAGGCCATGAACCAGCTCTCCCAGGCTGTACGTCAGATGCTCGGCGAGGAGAGCGACAAGCTCGACCAGTTGCGCCGGCGCATGCAGCACGACCCGGTCACCGATACGCTCACCCGGGCGCCCTTCCTCAACCAGTTGCAGGCCCATCTGAAGAGCGAGAAGGACGATGCCAGCGGCGCACTGATCATGGTGCGCGTGGCACGCCTGGCAGAACTCAACCAGCAGCTCGGCCACGCCGACACGGACGCCCTGCTCGCACAACTGGCGCGTCGTCTCGAGCAGTTGGCTCGCAGCCACGGCCACGGTACGGTGGGACGACTCAACGGCAGCGATTTCGGCATGATCCTGCCGCGTCATCATGATCTACAGGAGCTGGGCAAGACGCTTCAGCAGCCTCTGGAGAGTCTCAGCGCCGAGCAGAGCATCGACACCTCGCTGGTTTCCGCGCTGCGTCAGTACAGCCAGGGCGAGAGTCAGGCCGAGCTGCTCGCCAGCCTCGACGGCGCCCTGGCCGCGGCGGAAACGCGCGGTCTGAACGGCCAGGAGATCGTCGACCAACCCGCCGGCAGCGTGCTCTACACACGTCATGACGAATGGCGTCAGGCGCTCGCGGAAGCGTTGGCGCAAGGCGTGTTCCTGGCTCACTACCCGGTGCTCGATGCCCACGGCAGGCTGATTCACTTCGAGGTGCCGTCGCGTCTGCGCTTGAAGGGCGAATGGCGGCCGGCGGGTGTCTTCCTGCCCTGGGTGTCACGCCTGGCCATGGCCCCTACCCTCGACCTGGCCGTCGTTTCGGCGGCACTGGCCGATGTCGAATCCAGCGGCAAGGCGGTAGCCGTCAATCTCTCGGCGGAGTCGCTGGGCGACGGCCACTTCGTCGGCGAGCTGCTGGCTCGCATTCAGGCGCATCAGGGCATTGCCGACAAGCTGTGGTTCGAGCTGCCCCAATCCGTCGCGCTGCAGCAGCCCCAGGCGCTACGTACACTCTGCCACGCCCTGCTGGGGCTGGGCTGCAAGGTCGGCCTGGAGCATGTCGGCACTCAGTTCGGCAAGATCGAGGGGTTGCAGGATCTGGGCCTGAGCTTCATGAAGATCGAAGCCGCTCTGAGCCAGGAAGTGGAAAGCCGCAGCGATCAGCAGAGCCTGCTGAGAGGCATGGCAACGCTGGCCCATTCGCTGGGTATTCTCACCTTCGCCGAAGGCGTGGAGAACCAAGATGCGGCAAAGGTGCTGTTCGAGCTGGGGCTCGATGGCGTGACGGGGCCGGGAATACGCCATCGCGAAGGCGATACCTGATACCCCTGCTACACTCGATACACCTGCAACAGCTGATACGACATGAGGCCGGCAAATCGCCGGCCTCATGCTTCAACGCGTCTGTGCTCAGGGAATTGGGCTCAGATGATGTCGCTGTCGGTATCCGACATCAGGCCGATGCTGTTCCTGCGCTCACGTAATGACTGACGCTCCAGCAGCTTCTGCTGAGCCGGCTCGGGTAGATCGGTAAAGCTGATTACGCCCTTGTCCATCAGCACGTTGATCACGTCCTCGAGTACCCGCACGAACGCCAGGTCGGACTTAGACAGTGCCAGGTTGTCGACGTCATCTCCCCCTTCGGAGACGAACTCCTGCAGCTCGGGAGAGCAAGGCGGCACGAACTCGCGGCACTCTGCCGTGGCCTCGCGGCTGACCTGTACGACCTGCCCTGACTCATTACGCTTGATGTACATAGCGGTATCTCTTGAAGGGGCTTACCTAGATTAACAAACGCCCTGCCCGGTGTCTCCGGGCAGGGCGCAGTTCTACTTCATCACGACAGCAGTGGTTATGGGTCGATGTTGAGCTGGCTGTTGGCCAGAAGCTCAGCCAGGATCTCAGCCGAGCCGACCTCGCCCGTGGTGAAGTTCTCCAGTACGATCACCTGCGTAGCATTGCCGCCATCTACGTCGATCTGACCCTCATGGTGGATGTACAGCACGGTGCTGGCTCCCTCCTGTGCGGCGAAGATGAAATCGCCGATGTTGCTGACGCTTTCACCTTGAAGCAGATCAGCCAGATCCAGCACATTATTTGTGCCAAGCCCGAAGTCAACGACGGTATCGATGGCCGGGGCATCGCTGTCTCCCTGGTCGCCCAGGTTCCACTGGAACACATCATCGCCTTCACCGCCTATCAGGGTGTCGTTGCCGGCACCACCGATAAGGATGTCATCGCCCGCCGTACCATGCACTACGTCGTCACCGTCGGAACCGGTGATTTCATAGCTGCCGGTCTCGGAGGTCTTGACGAAGACGGAGAAGTCGGCGGTGGCAGTGTCACCATCGGCGTCCGACCCCGTCAGCACGAAGTCGAGTTGGTAGTCGTCCGGATAGATCTGAGTCAAGTAGCTGGTCGAGATACCATCGATCTTGAAGCTGTTGTTACCCGCAGGCTGCAGCTCCATGTAATCGACGTTATGCGTCGGATCGATGTTGAAGACGAACTCACCATCTGCCGTCACCAGGGTTGCCGTGTAGATCTTGGACGTGCCATCCATGTCGAAGACAGTCAACTTGGCCTGATCGCCAGCCTTTGAGCCACTCGTGCCAGATACGCTGAAGATGAAGGACGTCACGCCAATCTCACCTGACCCTTCTTCAGGCCGGACGTCGAATCTCAACATATCTTTCTTGTTACCTTGAACGACGTTGGAGTGCACACCCAAGTCTGTCGATGACATGCTCACGTTCTGCTGCACGCTATTGCTGAATGCTGTTACGGCGAGCGCAAACTTGCCGTTGAAGACATCCGACGTGAACAGATAGGCAGTCTTGCCGTTCTCTTGGTAGAGGTTCTTCGAATCGAACGCACTCAATAGACTTTCGATCTCCGTTTCCACGACAGGCGCCGGCGACAGCAGATCGAAGGCATAGGTGCCATCGGCATTCAGTGTGAGATTGAAAAACTCGAAGGAGCCTGACTTCGCCGTGTAGGTGATCCAGGTCTCTCCGGAATCGGTGATGGTCAGCGCGTAACCATCCGGCATGCCTGTCCAGTTGAGCGAACCTTCACCGAAGCTGCCGAGGAAGCTCTGCACATCACCACCCACCTCGAACTCGTAGACTCCCTCGTATATTCCGGCCACGTTGGCAATGGCGAGGTTGAGAGCAGAGAGGCTCGGGCCGTCGTCCTCGAAGCCCAACTGGCCACCCAGGTCGACGGTGGCACTGTCGGTGGCCGTGTCGCCGTCGGCGTCGGTGAGGGTCACGCTGCCGGTGAGCAGGATCTGGCCGCCGGCCAGGTGCAGCACTTCGCTGGCATTGCTCGCCGTCGGGTGGTCGATGGGATCCAGCACCAACTTGCCGTCGACGAGAGAGACGACGAAGACGGTGTTGCCGCCGTTGACGTTAGCGGCGCTGGCCGCCGTGCTGCCGACCACGCTGCCGCCGATCAGGTGCAGGTAGACCAGTTGGCTACCGCTGGTGAGGTTTTCACCGCTGCCGTCCTGGGCCACGTTGCCGGCGACGTTGTTGCCCAGGCTCAGGCTGTAGTGCCAGGCCTTGCCACCACCGGCGGCCGCGCCGTCGCCACCAAAGGAGTGGTCGACGATGGTGAAGAAGTCGCGCAGCGCGGCACTGTCGGTGCCCAGCGCGGCGTCGGTGGTCAGCAGGCTGGCCAGCTCGGCGGCAGCGCCGATCTCGATGCCGGGTATATCGTCGACGATGGTGAGTTGCAGCGTGCCGGTTGCACTACCGCTGCTACTGGTAACGGTGTAGGTGAGGTTGGCAAGCGCCGCGTCTGCTCCTTCTTCATGGAGAAGGTTGTTCCACTGAGTCAGGATGAACGCCCCAGTAGTGGGGTTCACCTCGATAGTGAAAATATTCAGTTCGCGCGCAGGCGAGAAAGCCGTCAGGGTATTACTGCTGGCATCCCAGCTATACAGGATGGTCTCTTGCCCAATCTGAACCTCAACGCCATGCATATTGGCGAAGGAAACGCTGCCGCCGACTCCATTACCGAAGGTGAACAGTAGCACCCCACTGACCACCGAGCCGGACTGGCCGACCAAGGCATCGGCAAGATCAAGTTCCACGCTTCCTGCCGTGGGCTGGATGATGACAGGTTCGACCACTTCGACATCGTCGGCCGTTTCAGCCAAGAAGGCTCCGCCCTGCTCCTCCGGCGGTCCACCTAGAGCGTTCAAGCCATAATCGAATGCCAGGGGGTTGGTGTCCTCGGCGATGCGTGCCAGGCGTACGAAGCTGTGACCGCCATCCGCCGCACCGCCGGGGCCCGCACCTGCCGCAGTCGCATCGAGAACGTCGAGCAGGTCGACGGTCTCATCGTCCAGCGCTGCCAATAGTGCGTCCAGATCCTCGTCGAGAGCGGCAAATTCACTCGCTTCCACCGGCTGATCGGTGCTGAGCTCTTGGGTGATTAGAACCTGCTCGCCACCCTCGATCTGGCTTGGGTCCAGGTTATCGCCGAAATCGAGCTGCACTTCCCCTCCAGTGGAAGTCACGACGGTTTCTCCTTCCTGCAGCGTGTCTCCGACACGCAGCTCACGCAGGTTGCCCGAGGCATCACGAGCCCAGGCCTGACCGGAGATGGACAGAACGATTGCAATAGACATGAGGGTATACCCCGCAAGTGAAAGAACTTTTTACGAGGCTCGCCACGGCCAAACGGTCCGTGCCTGGAGGGGGCGTGCTTGAGTGAAGTATGAGGCTAGTCGTACGGCGCGGTATTGGACTCTGGTACAGGGTGAGGAGAAAACTTGACCTTGGTCAAAACTGGCAAGAAAGGCTTCAGCCATACAATAAACGCCCGGCCTAGGCCGGGCGTATCAGTACGTTGGCTTGTTTTATTCGATTTCGAGCTGACCGTTGCTGAGCATTTGCTGAATCAGCGCATCGCTATAGGCAACGCCCTTGAGCACGATCGTCTGGTCGACAACCGACTCATCGTAGACGCCACCCGTGAAGCCACCATTGTGGCTGATCTGGAGCACGGTATTGCCACTTCCATCGTCGGACGCATGGAGGTATTCCGCCAGATTGGAACTGCTGGCTCCATCAAGAAGATCAGCAATATCCAACTTGTCGGCCTCGCCATCCACGCCGAACTGGCCAAGGGTGAAGTCCATCACTTTATCTGTCGCAGGAGCACCTGCTTGACCCTGGTCACCCAGGTTCCAGACGAAGGTATCGGCTCCGAGGCCACCCACCAGTATGTCGTCACCAGCTCCGCCAATAATGATGTCGTTGCCAGCGCCACCGGTAAGCGCATCGTTGCCATCGGTTCCCCAGACGAAGCTATCCACGCCCGGCCCGGTGATCCCCACCTGGAGCGACGCCTCGGCAGTAGCGCCGGACGGATGCACCAGTTGGTAGGTCAGGCTGTCGATCTTGCCAACGTTGGCAACATCTGCAGCGGGCTCGTAGCGATAGTCCCCGTTGGCAAACAGCGTGAAGGTGCCGTACTGACCGGCAATGACGAGGCCACTCTGCGTGGCTTCGACATAGTCGCTGCCGACCAAGGCCTTGAGCAGCGTGCCGCTGGAGCCGGGGATATCGGTGCTGCCGTCGATGCCTGGGTCGCTCAGGACGTTGCCTTGCGTACTGGAAGCCTCCCAAACGCCATAGGCATCATGATTGAAAGTGGTCGTAACAGAGACACTTGGGTATCCCCATACGAAGCTTCCACCAGAGACTTCTGCTTGGAATGTGATGCGATAGCTTCCCGAGTCAAGTTCAGGCGTATTGAAATTACCGCTACCAACGCGCCCCCCTATGCCCGATACAACCTCCCAGCCAGCATCGCCAAACTTTTCCAGTTTCCATGCTAGAGAAGCCGACCCACGCGGAGCGCTCACGTTCGCATTGAAGCTGAAAACACCGCCACCAGCTACAGCAATGTCGAACTCCTCTTTCCACTCTCGGGTTTTGCTACCCGTGTCAAGAAAACCATTGCCAACTGAATGACTACTTGAAGTTTGAGTCGCATCAATCTCGATCAGCGATACGTCGGCAATGGCCACGTTGTCGCTGGCCACGATACCGTTCGGCACACCTTCGAGGTTGATGGTCAGCTTCGACGCCACCACGTCGCCATCTGCATCGGTCAGGTAGTAGGTGAACTCATCCTGATAGGAGTCGCCCGCTTTCATGCCGTCGCGTGCACTGCGGCTGACCACGTAGGTGTAGCTACCATCGGCGTTCACGGTCAGCGTGCCGAAATGGCCCTGCACGACACCGTTGGCAATCGTGCCGCCCTCGCCATCGGACCACAGCAGACTGTTCTCCTCGGCAGGACCGTCGGCGCCCCAGTCGGCATCGACCCGGCCTTCCACGCTGGGCAAGTCATCGGTGGAAACGATCTCGGCAAAAAGTTCGAACGAACTTGCTTTCGTCTCCGTGGTATAAACCGTATCGACGAGGTTGCCATCGGAATCCAGGAAGCCGCGGATCTTGAGAACGTACTCACGATCGCCAACCTGGATGACTTGTTCCTGATCCGGGTTGAGGATCTTGACGATATCGTCGTTGTCCGGATGCGTGGGATCGGGGTGCGTATTGGGCGTCTCGTCATGCTCGAGCTGGATGACGGTGGTCACCTCGGTCAAGACACCGTCGATCATGACCTTGAACGACACTTCAAGGTCGACGGTCTTGAGCACCTTGCTATTGGCGCTGATCACGAAGTTGTTATGTGTCAGCGTGCCCAGCGAGAACAACGAATCGGTAGTGACGCCTTCCAACCCCGTCAGTCCTTCGGCATAGACGAAGTCATAGCCGGAGCCGTTGGCCCCACCCCACTGAATGAAAATACCGCTCTCATTCGATGTGGTGGTAACGCTGCCGCTTCCCGCCGTAGTAGTCAGGTTCTGCCAGCCGGCACCAAGCTGGCCCACTTCGAGTTCGCTGACAGGGACCTGAATGGCCTGGACCAGATCGAACTCGAACGGTACATCGTCGACCACCACGACATCGACTGTGCCGTAGGCAATGTGCCCCATGCCGTCCACCAGCTCGAGCTGAATGCCCTCTTTCGCCAGCTCGTTGCGGCCTTCACCGGATTCATGCACAACGGCGCTGCCCAGCTCGAAGCTATAGCTCACCTCACCGGTTGCAGAATCGTAGCCAGTCAGCGTCAGGGTGTTGCCCTGAGGTGTCTCGATCACGATGACACCGTCGCCGGCAAGCCCTTCTAGATCGGCCAGGCTCAGTTTGACCTTGTCGCCCTGCTGCTCCCCAGCGCCGGAAACCTTCTCTCCCGCAATCAGCAGCGAGTCGATACCTTCAGGCGCGGAAAGAGTGAAGCTACCGCTATCGGCTGCGTCTCCTTCTCCCTCGGCAGTGCCGCCTTCGAGGTATTTCTCATTGACCGTTACGTCGCTGGCGGTCAGGCCGAGGATGCTGGGCAGTTCGGGCAGCGGCAGTACTTCACCAGGCTCGAAGTCGATATTGAACGAGCCATCCGTGGTATCCCCGTCACCGTCGACTGCAACGACATCGACAGGCAGCGTGAAGCCGAGCTCGGCATCGAGGAAAACCCCTTGGAAGTTCTTGACGTTGTACTGGTCACCGCCGGAGCTGCCGTAGAAACGAATTTCGTCGAAGCCACCCGAGGCGGACGCCGTCGTGCCGTTGCCAGTGCCTACCGATACGCCATTGCTGAAGATTTCCCAGCTCAGCGCTCCGGCATTGCCCATCTCGAAGGAGAGCTCAGTCAGTGTTTGATTGAACTGAGCAATCAGTGTCTCGCCTTCTCCAATCAGGTTGTTACCGACACCGATGCCATTGGTCGACCAGTTGACTGCACCGCCTACGCTTGTGAACTGAGCCGACAGGTTCGGGTTGCTGATGACCAGCTCGCCGTCGATGCCACCGCCCTGGTTGCCGATGACATCCGTGGTGAAGCTGACCGCGACAGGGTCAAGAGGCTGGTGAACGACGACCTCGTACTGGTTGCCGCTGACGTTCATATCGATGGTGAGCACGGGCTCGCCGCTGTCGCCGCCTTCCTTGTAAGCGATGAGCTGCTGGGTGCCGCTAACGAAGACGTAGACCAACTTCGTGCCGCCAGAGGTGAGGTAAGCGGTTTTCTCTACCCCGTTTTCCTCGTAGCGAACCTGGATGTGGCCCTGCCCATCTGTCATCAGGCTGGCCTGCGAGATATGCGCGCCATCCGCATCCGCACCGATGGTGAGATCCAGACTACCGATAGCGGAGCTGTCAACGCCCATACCGAGAGAAGCATCTTCCGGCGTGCCGAACTCGGGCACGTCGTCCAGAATCTCGATCAGCAGGTTGCTCGAGGCCGTATCACCGTCGGTATCCTCGAGCACGATCTCGATGGATTGGGTCAGCGACTCGTCGTTGGCCGGCTGGTCGTGATCCTTGTTGGCGTTCAGCGTGTACTCGTAATTGACGGTATAGGTGCCGTTGCCGTTTGCAGTGAAGCCCGTGATGACAAGGGTATTACCGCTTTCGGTCACGATCGTCGGCAGCGCTTGCTCGAGCCCATCCTTGACGATGTACTCGCCACCCACGCTCAGGTTCAGCACACCATCCGGCGCACTGACGGTAAAGCTTCCACCCTGTACCAACAGACCGCCGCCCTCTTGGCTTCCTCCCGGAAGATGGGCTTCGTTGAAGACCAGGTGATGGCCATCGCCATGCACCGGATTGTCGATAGAGACAGGCGAGTCGCTGATCGCGATGGTCAGCGTTGCGGTGTCGCTGTCACCGTCGCCATCGGTCAGGGTGTAGGTGAACACATCCGATACGCTGCCAGGGGCGCCGGGGTTACGCACATAGGAGTAGGTACCGTCGGCGGCAATGGTCAGGACACCGTACTGGCCAGTGATGTCGACCGTACCCTCGGCCGGTACGGCAACGCCGTTGACCGACGTTACTCGGCCACCGTCGGCGCCCAGCGTGTCGTTGGCCAGTACGTTGCCTTCTTCGATGATCTGGCCGGAGCCAAGGTTGACCGAGACATCGACCGCAGTCGGGCCATCATCGAGGAAGTAGATCACCTGGCCAATGTCGATCGTCGCATGGGCCTTATCGCCATCGCCATCGGTCACGGTCTTGGTGAGGAAAATCACGTTAGCCAATATGTTGGCGGCATCGCTCGCACCGATCTGGCCAACGCCCTGGTGGGCAATCGCCCTGAGCTGGTCGAGAGTCACGACCCCTGTCTCGGCATTCACTTCGAGGGTGAATACGGGCACTTCGACACCATCGTCGGTAACTACATAGCCGACGATATCGCCATCCACTTCCTTGACGAGAACGGCCTGACCGGTTTGGGTATCGACCAGACCTGAGTCGGCACCAGCAGCCGAGACACTCAAGGTGTATTCACGGGTCTGCAGACCATCGGCACCATACTCGGCGCTAAAGTATCCGGAGAAGTCGAATGATGCCGTCACGTCGAGTTGTGCCTCGTCGACGGTCAGGTTGGCGGGCTTCCATTCGACGTTGATGTTGACGTCGTTGTAGTCCCTATCGCTGCCAGGACCGTAGATGTCCTCCCAGTTGAGATCGCCCTCTTCGGCATTGTTCTCGACATGCGAGCTTCCATCCGGATGCAAGGCCGCATCGTTGAAGAGCACGGGGGCCTTGGGATCTTGCCCAACCAGCGGGTCCTCGCTTCCTGCCGGCACTGCCACCCATACCAAAGCCCCTTCGGGGTTTTCGATCTGGATGAACTGGACATGGGTTTGATTCGCCAAATCGGGGTTGAGGCTCGCCCCATTGGGAATGATGAAGTACCCCACCTCACCTGGTGCGTATCCTTCCAGAACATAGGTATCGCCCACGTCATTCTTGACGTTCGACCAGATGATCTGGCCGATGGTGGGATTGCCGTTTTCGTCCTTGATGTAATAGCCGAAGCTGTTGTTGTAGCCCACTCCAGGCGCACTGCCCAGATTGGTGATGGTGACCTCATGCCCCGTGGGGTTGGTGCCATCCACGCTCGGCAGGTCGTCAGCCACTTCGACGGTAATGCCCGCAGTGGCGCTATTGCCATCATGGTCGCTGGCGACGACCGTGACACCGGTGATGGTCAGGTCGTCGACGTTGACGTCGTGCGGCAGTGCGGCCAGCAGCTCCGCCGTGATGGTGATGGTACCGCTCTGCTGGGCGGCGATCGGATCGGTGCCGCTCAGGCTCAGCTTGAGCACCGGCTCGCCATCGAGGCTGCCGATCAGGTTGCCGTCGTTGTCCAGCGACCAGCTCAGCTCACCGTCGAGGCCGGTGACCTGAATGTTGCCGGTATCGCCGAAGGCAAAGCTCACGATGTCGTCGCTGCCGGCGGTAAAGGCCAGCTCTTCACTGACGACGTGGCTGCCGCCCACGGTCTCGGCATCGGCCAGGGCCAAGGTCACGCTGCCGCCTTCGCCATTCTCATCGCCCGGGGTCGGACCCTCGCCATCCTTGATCTTGATGCGATGGGTGTCCGTGGCGCGATCACCGTCACCGTCGACCTTGATCAGCTCGAAGCGAATCGACTGCTTGTCGTTGTGATCCAGGTTGGTGCCCGGCACGAAGGTCCAGGTGCCATTGGCATTGAAGGTCAGGGTGCCTTCAGGCAGCGCGTAGGCATGGCCGATCTGCAAGACCTGCTCGGGGCCGCCGTTGATGGAAATGAGCTGCTGCGCCCCTTCGCTGTCGGCGCCGGTCTCGGTGTTCCAGGTGCCGCTAACGGCATCGCCCCCTTCGGTGGCCCAGCGGGGGCCACCTAGGTTGGCGTCGGGCGCATCATCGATGACTTTCACCGTGAGGTTGCTGCTGACCGTATCGCCATCACGGTCCGTGACCGTAATGGTGAAGTCGCGAATCAAGGCATCGTCATCGCCCGGCGCGGAGTGGTCCTTGTTGCCCTGCAGTGTGTATTCGTAGCTGACGCGATAGTTACCGAGAGGCAGCTGTGTGATGCCGGTGATCTCGAGCTTGTAGCCGTTCGGCACGTCGATGGCTGCATTCTCATAGTTGAAGCTGCCATCCGCGTTGCGCGTGACGGTCAACGTCAGCTGATCATCACCTTCGCCGATCGAGATGGTCACCTGAGCGAGGCCATCGATTGCGTTGACCAGGAAGCTGCCACCCTGGGTCAGCGCCCCCTCATTGGGGCTGCTACCGTTATCCAGATTCGCTTCGTTGACGACCAGGTGCGCGCCTTGGCCGAAGGGCGGCAGGTTGACGATGCCGACCGGGGAGTCGAAGCCCTTGACGGTGAGCGTGGCTGTATCGGTGTCGCCATCGCCATCGGTCAGGGTATAGGTGAACTTGTCGAGGAACAGCCCCTGATGATTTGGCGTTTCACCGCGCACGTAGGTGAAGTCGCCGTTGGAATAGATGGTCAGCTCACCGTGAACGCCTTGGATGACCGCCTTACCATCGACCAGCTCGACGACTTGTTCGCCAAACTGAACGTGCGTAACCTCGGCGCCATCTGCTCCCTCCACGTCATTGACCATCACATTGCCGGACTTCTCGAACCGGCCCAGACGAACCAGGGCCAGATCGTTGTTGGCTACCGGGCCGTCGTCGACGAAGCTGAGCTGACCGCCAAGGTCGATACTGGCCGAAACCGTGTCGCCATCGCCATCGACAACCGTGGCGTTGAGCGAGAGACCGCTGCCAGCCAGGCTCAGCACGTCGGCCGGGTTGGAGCCATCCGGGTGAGACAGCGCCAGATGCTGAGTCAGAGTGACTTCACCGGTCGCGGCATTGACGCTGATGGTAAAGGCCGTCCGGCCATCGGCGTCCCGACCGACGATCTTGCCGTTCTCCTCGACCAGCGTGATGGCATGACCGCCGTCGGTCGTCGCCAGCCCTGTGCTGCCATCGCCTTCGACGCTCAAGCCATAACTGACGCTGCCCTCGCCGTCGGCCCCGAAGACAACGGTAAAGGCCCCGGAGAAATTGACGGTTGCTGGCTCACCGAAGGCGCTTTCGTCGACCTCGAGTTCCGCCAGGTCACCCGGATTGGGGTCGATGCTCGGCATGTCATCGACGATACTGATATTGCCGCTCAAATCGACACTCAAGCTATCGCTGACCACGTCACCGTCGGCATCGGTCACGGTGACCGTGGCAACCACGCCGACCAGGCCAGCCGGCAGGCCAACGCTATCCACACCCTGCTCGGGATGGTCCACCGGAGCGGACTGAGTCAGGGTCACGACACCGGTGTCGGCATCGATCTCGATGCGCAGCACTTCGGTATCACCGGCGCGGCCAATGACGATGCCATCTTCGAGAGTGAATACGATCTGCTCACCGCCGCTGGTCAGGCCGTGCTCGACGTTGCCAAGAGTCAGACCGTAGCCGTCGACCACGGTACTACCGGCTCCGTCTGCGCCATAATTGACGCTGACAGCAGACTCGAAGGCACTGGATACGTTACCGGTGGCAACGGAAACATCGCCGACGGTTTGCTTGTCGTAGACAATCAAGGCGATCTGGCCGAGCTCAACGCTGCCGACCTCCACGCTCGGGCTGTCATCCAAGATGGTGATGTTCAGTGTCCCGGTAGCCGTACCGCTGGTGCTGGTCACGGTGTAGACCAGGCCTGTAACCGCCTCGTCCGTGCCTTCTTCATGCAGCAGGTTGTTCAACTGGGTAAGAGTGAAAGCGCCGCTGCTGGGATTGAGCTCGATGGTGAAGATGTTGAGCTCACGACCGGGCGAGAAGGCAGTCAGCGTATTGCTGCCGGCATCCCAGCTATACACGATGGTTTCTTGACCGACCTGGGTTTCGACACCATCCATGGCCGCAAAGCTGATGCTTCCGGACCCGCCGGAGCCAAACGAGAACGGCAGAGTGCCGGTCACGACGGAGCCGGCTTCACTGAGGATATCGGCATCGTTCAACGACGCGTCGAAGTTTCCGGCAGTTGGAGCGATGACTTCGTCTTCCGGCGAGACCGCTGTGAAAGCGGGGCCTTCAATCTCGGGCAGCTCACTGCCCAGCCCCAGACCATATTCGAACGCCAACGGGTTGGTATCTTCGGCAATCCGCGCAAGGCGCACGAAGCTGTGGCCACCATCGGCGGCGCCACCGGGGCCAGCCCCGGCCGCGGTGGCGTCAAGCACGTCGAGCAGGTCGACGCTGTCGTCGTCGAGTGCGGCCAGCAGTGCCTCGAGATCTTCATCGAGAGCCGCAAACTCGGAAGCATCGACGACTTCGTCGACATCGAGCTCAGGGGTCATGGCTACCTGCTCGCCACCTTCGATCAGGGTGGGGTCCTGTCCATCGCCGAAGTCGAGCTGGGCGCTTCCATTATCGGAGGTCACCAGCACTTCACCTTCCTGGAGCGTGTCCCCAACGCTCAGCTCGCGAACGTTTCCTTCGGCATCACGCGCCCAGGCGCGTCCTGTGATCGAGATAACCGTAGCATTTGCCATGACATGACTCCCTGTGTCGTCTGTATCGTCTTTCGTTTTTTCTTTTTTGGAGGCGTCCGATAAGGCACGCCAAGCTCTACTCCTGACGGAACACAGTAAATTACGTTTCGATACAAAAATATTGGACCGTAGGACAGTAACGAGAGCAGTGGTATGACGCAGAGAAACGGCCGATAAAAAAATCGGCTTGCTGAATATTCAGCAAGCCGATTCAGGAAGCGTTCATCAGGTGAAGACTGGTGGGTGCGTTAGGTTACGTTTTCATCCTGTCTCGACAGCCTGAGCACCAGTTGCATGCGATCACGTACCCTCAGCTTGCGAAATGCTGCGCCGAGGTGTGCCTTGACCGTACGCTCGGTGATGTCGAGCAGGCGAGCCACTTCCTTGTTGCTGCGCCCTTCCGCCACGGCCAAGGCCACGGCACGCTCACGCTCCGTCAGTATGGCCAGGCTATCCACTGGTAGGCTCTCGCGCCCGCCAAGCGTGGTGAAGGCTGCACCCAGCACCTTGCTCAACAGCTCGGCCGGCACCCATACCCCTTGGTTACCGGTGACCAGCGCGGCCTGGGTCAGCAGCTCGGGGGGCGAAAGAGCGTGCAGGTAGCCCCTGGCACCGGCTTGCAGCGCCTGAAGCGCTTCGGCTTCACTCGGCACCAGGGTCATCACCACGATGGTGCATCCCTGTGCGGCCAAGGCCGTCGTCAACGCTGGCCATTCGGTATGGTCGGTCATGAGCCAGAATTGGTCGCCGCGCTTTGCCAGTCGCCTTGCTCGCTCGGGATCGACCTGGCGGATCTCGGGAAAGGCGCTGCTCAGCCGAGGAATTTCTGCCCGTTTCTGGCTGATGAACAGAGCTGTCATCATCGTTCTCCCATGGAGTCGCTCCATGCTCTCAGCACGGGCTTGAGCAAGAACTGCATCACCGTACGCTTGCCGGTCAGGATGTCGACCTGAGCCGTCATGCCGGGAATGACCTGAATATCGCTACCCAGATTTTCTCCTTCCAGCGTTCTCACACGCACCAGATAGAAAGTGTTGTCGTTGTCATCGGTGATGGTGTCGGCACTGATGTGATCGAGTTCAGCCTGCAGCCCACCGAAAATGGCGAAGTCGTAGGCGGTGAGCTTGATCGTGGCCGGCTGCCCCGGGCGCAGGAAGGCGATGTCCTGAGGAGCGATGCGGGCCTCGACCAGCAGCTGATCGTCGCTGGGTATGATGTCCACCACTTCCTGACCGGGCTGCACGACGCCACCCAAGGTAGTGATACCCAGACGCTGCACGACGCCGGTAACCGGCGAGCGCACCTCGGCCAGGCGCACGCGATCCTGCAGGCCGGCACTGGATTCATCGAGCGCACCGAGGTCGCCGATGGTTTGCGCCAGATCGTTGCGCCAGTTGCTGCGCCGCTCGGCGCCGAGCTCGCGAAGCTGCGTACGCGCCTCCTCCACCGCGGCCTCGAGTCGGGCGACCGAGGCTGCCGCCTGGTTGCGCTCGCCGGTCGCACGCGAGACTTCTCGCTCGAGCCGGAGAATGTCGACTTCGGACACCGCCCCGGACTGCAACAGCGGACGCGTCAGGTTGAGCTCCTGGCTGGCCATGTTGGCCTCGCGCTGGGCGGTATCCCGCCGTGCCTTGGCCTCGTTGAGCTCTTCTTCACGCTGACGGATGCGGTCGCGCAGAATGCTCTCCTGCTCGCGGAGCTCCTCGCGCCGGCTCTCGTAGACTTCCCGCTCCTGGGCCACGATGTCCGGCGCTTCGGTGCGCAGTTCTTCATCGGGGTTGAAGGGCGTGTCGGTGGCCAGGGCACGTAGCCTTTCGGCACGGGCACGCAGCGCCAGCGCCTGGGCGCGGTTTTCGCGGAAGTTGGCGATGAAGCGGGTGGGATCGATGCGCATGAGCACCTGACCCGCCTCGACCAGTTCCCCTTCGCGCACCAGGATTTCCTGCACCACGCCGCCATCGAAGGACTGCACCTTCTGCAGCTGGCTGGAGGGAATCACTCGCCCCGTGCCGCGGGTCACTTCGTCGATCGAAGCGAAATACGACCATGCGATCAGTGCAGCAACGGCGAGCAGAACGGTATACAGGAAGATTCTGGCCCGGATGGGATCCTGCTGCATGCGCGCCCAGTCGGCATCGCTGGCCCAGTCGCGATTGAGATGGGCGGCCGTAACGCGCTTGGAGAACAGGCGATCGATGAAGGGGCGGAATGGTTTGCCGCCCACTTCGGAAAAACGTCCGATCGCTTCGAAGCCTTGCTGCTCGGCGCTCTTGCCCTTGGCCTTGCCTTCGGTCTTGGGAGAAGACATGACGGTCATCAGCTGGCCCTCCCGATCTGGCCTTTGCGCAGGGCCTCGACCACTTTGTCGCGGGGACCGTCGGCGACGACCTTGCCGGCATCGATGACGATGATGCGATCGACCAATGACAACAGCGAGGTACGGTGGGTCACCACGATCAACGTCTTGCCCTCGCCGTACTGCTTCAGATTGGCCTTGAAGGCCTCCTCGCTGGCGTGATCCATCGAGCTGGTCGGTTCGTCGAGCAGCAAAATCTGCGGGTCGTGGACCATCGCCCGGGCGATGGCCACGGCCTGGCGCTGGCCACCGGAGAGCATCTGCCCACGCTCACCGACCTGCAGATCGACACCGTGGGGGTGGCCATTGACCAGGCTCTCCAGCCCGCTGAGCTTGATGGCACGCAGCAGCGAGTCGTCATCGACGCCATCGCTGCCGCCACCGGCGATGATGTTGTCGCGCAGCGAACCGAAGAACAGGCTCACGTCCTGGGGCACGTAGCCGATATGGCGGCGCAACTGGATAGGGTCGAACTGGCGCAGATCGACCCCGTCGAGCATGACCGCGCCCGCCGTGGGGGCATACAGACCCAGCAGCAGCTTGTTGAGCGAGGTCTTGCCGCACCCTACGCGGCCGAGCAGCGCCACCTTCTCGCCGGGCTCGATCTTGAGTGAGACATCGCGCAGCGCATCGCGCTCTTCATCCGGATAGCGCAACGACGCCTTGTCGAAACGGATCTCGCCGCGGACTACCGGACGCGAGATGAACGATTTCCCATCGGGTCGCTCCACCGGTCGCTGCATGACGTCGTCTAGCGACTTGAGCGCGGTGGAAGACTGATGATACTGGGCCAGCAACGCCGCCGCCTGACTGATGGGTGCCATGGCCCGGGACGACAGCATGTAAGCTGCGATGAGCCCACCCTGGCTCAGATTGCCGTCGATGATCAGATAGACCCCGATCAGGATCACGCCCACGGCCACGGTGTGCTGGGCCCACATGGCGACGTTGGAGACGGAGGTGCTGACCAGGCGCAGTTGGGCGGAAGTGCGCGAGAGAAACGCGGTCGCCTTCTCCCAGATCGATTGAATACGGCTCTCGGCCCGCAGCGACTTCACCGTCTCCAGGCTCGACAGCGACTCCACCAGCGTGGCGTTGCGCTGAGCGCTGACCCGCCAGGTGGTCTCGGAAAGCTCATGCAGCTTGCCCTGGGCCGCCAAGGCATAGAGCAGCACCAAGACGATACCGGCCAGAACCGGCAAGGCCAGCGGTGCCCCTATCAGGGCAATCACGCCCACGAACAGCAGCACGAAGGGCAAGTCGACCAGGGCCACCACCGTGGCCGAGCCAATGAACGAGCGCACCGACTCGAAGGACTGCAAGGTCGAGGCGAACGACCCGGTAGAGGCGGGTTTGGCCTCCATGCGTAGCCCCAGTACCTGGGACATGATTCGCGACGATAGCTTGACGTCGGCCCGGCTTGCCGCCAGATCGACGAAAGCGCTGCGCATCAAGCGCAGGGCAAGATCGAAACAGAGCACGACGAAGATACCGACGGCCAACACCCACAGCGTCTCGGTCGCATGGTTGGGCACCACGCGGTCGTAGACGTTGAGCACGAACAGCGGCATCGCCACCGCAAAAAGATTGATGATCACCGAACCGGCGATCACGTCTCGATACAAGCGTCGGTTCTCGCGGATGACGCCCCAGAACCAGTGGCGGGAACGCTGCTTGCCGACTTCCGGACCCCGCGCGTCGAAACGGAAGCGCGGTCGTACGTAAATGGCCTGACCGCTGTAGCTTTCGGCCAGGCCATCGAGATCGACTTCGGTGACGGCGTCGCCGAGTTCGGGAAAGATGACCCGCGCCCGGCGCGACTTGAGATCCAGCTCCACGAGCACGCAGGCGCGCCCCGGCTCCAGCAGCAAGACGGCAGGAAAGAGTGCCGGGTTCAGCTGAACCAGGCGACTCTTGGTGATACGTGCCGTCATTCCGGCGCGCGCAGCGGCTCGTGCAAAGATTCCCGGAGTGAGACGCCCCTCCTCCAACGGCAGGCCCGCCGTCAACGCATCGGGCGTCACCGCATGGTCATGAGCCTGGGCAATGGTTTGCAGGCACTCCAGCAGCTCGTCACGAACTGCAGAGCGAGGGGCATCCTGAGAGGAATACAACACTTCTTGCTGTGTCACGTGGACCTCGGGGGTGAGGCCCGCCCGGCAGACCCGGGCGGGTTGATGCTAAATGACGATTACGATGCTGTCCGTGCGAACGCAGCACAGACAGCATGCACCCCTGGTCGCTCAGCCCTGCACGACATAACTGTCGGCGTAACCCAAGCGCTTCAACTCACCACGCAGTGCCACCAGCTCAGTCGGATCGCCGATGGGGCCGAGCTGGATCCGGTGCAGCGCGGCAGAGCTGACCAGACGCATCGGCTTGGCCAGGGCATCGCTGAGCTGGCTGCCGAGCTGCTGGGCTCGTCCCGCATCGCTCAGGGCTACCACCTGCAGGTAGGCGCCCTGCTCGACACCCACCGCCTGCGGCTCTGCCTGGCCGGCAACGGCCAGCTCGCCATGAACCTCGCCCTGAACTTCGCGATAGACGCTGGCAACGGGCTGCTGCTGGGCCCAGAATTCGGCCACGCTCAGCTGAGTGGCGTGCTCCGTTTCCTGAGTGCCGATAGCCGGCCACTGCTGCACGGACGACATGTCGAGATTTTCACCTACACGCTCGAGAGTGACTTCCACGCGGCGGTTCTGACGGCGCCCTTCTACCGTGTCGTTGCTCGCCACCGGACGACGTGAGCCGTAGCCGCGGGTCTGGATCAGACCGCGATCGACCCCCTGACCGACCAGGTAATCCGCCACGCTGTCTGCACGACGCTGCGAAAGCGGATCGTTGATGGCATGGGTTCCGGTGCTGTCGGCATGGCCGGCGATGAAGACTCGCGCCAGATCGGTACGGTCACGGATTTGGCCGGCCAACTGTGCGAGTTCCTGACGCGCGTCGGGGCCCAGCTCGGCGCTGTTGATGGCGAACAGAGCATCGGCGGAAAGCGTGACGTCCGGTGCGCGGGTCGGAGCCGGCGCACTGATTCCCCGGGTGAAGTCGGCCAGGGTGAAGCCGCCGGGACCGTCGATCGGGCACAGCACGCTCGGGTCGAGCGCCACACCGTCGCTGCCCAGTTCGGCCAGGGTAGGCATGTCGTCACGCATGACGCCGAGTGCCTGCATCAGCTGGCCCATGGCCGCCAGGGTGCGCGCATCGGCCAGGGCAATGTCGTACTGGGCGTTGGCGTAGGCACGGCTGGCCTCGAAGTACTCGTTCTCGCTGTCGAGCACGTCGAGCAGGGTGCGCTGGCCGATGTCGAACTGCTGCTGGTAAGCGCCACGAACACGATCGATGGATTGACGATGCTCGTTGAGGTAGCGGATCTGTTCACGCAGGCGCTGGGTATCGTTGTAGGCGATCTGCGTGGTTTGACGCACGTTGGTACAGGCCAGGTCACGCTGGTCGATGGCCTGCTCGACACGATCGCTGGCCGCGCGGAACGACGCCAGGTCGCTGCCGCCGCGGTACAGGTTCATGCTGGCGACCAGTTCGATGCTGTGACGGTCGCGCCGACCGAAGCCATCGAAGCCGCTTTCGTTGTTGTTGGTACCGGTGCGACCGCGCAGATCCAGGCGCGGCTGGAATCCGGCGCGGGTGCCGGCCTGCTCGGCCCGAGCCGCCTCGATGTTCTCGATGGCGGCGTGGAAATCGGGATTGCCCTGAAAGGCCAGATTGACGGCTTCGCTCACCGACGGCGGCAGGCGGTTGTCGAGCTGCGGCGCCGGGGCCAGATTTTCGGCGGGCAGGCTGCCGACGATGCGCAGATAGCGTGCAGTGACGTCGTGCAGGTTGGAGGCCTCGGTCATCAGGTTGGATTCAGCCAACGCCAGACGACCGCTGATCTGTTCGAGGTCGACACCGCGACCTGCACCCGAGCGGACCCGATCTTCGATCTGGTTGAACACACGCAGGTGATCGGCATAGTTGTCCTGAGCAAGGCTCACCAGCTCGCGGTAGCGGCGCACGTCGAGGTAGGCGCGAGTGGCCTCCAGGGCGACGTTCTCGCTGGCACCGAGCAGCTCGTAATAGCGCACCAGCTTGGCACGATCGAGTCGCTCGACCTCGCTGCGAGTGGCAAAGCCGTCATAGATCATCTGGGTCAGGCGCAGCTCGGCGAAGTCGGTGTCGTAGCTGCCGCGTCCATCGCCCTGACGATCTTCACGACCGACGCCGGCTGCCGCGTCGATGCTAGGCAGGTAGTTGCCTCGTGCCACACCGACATCATGGCCGGCAGCGCTCAAGCCGTTCCAGGCCGCCTTGACTTCCGGATTGGTGACCAGCGCCTGGCGCACGACCTGCTGAATATCCGACGATCCCGGCGCCGCCAGCCCGGGCGGCAGAGTCTGGGCCACCGCGGCCGACAGCGGTAGCAACGCGAGCGAAGACCCCACCAGCGCGGCCTTGGCCAGCCTGTGGGTACGAGAGAGGTCTGCGGCATTTTTCATGGGAGTTCCCTTTACATGTTTTTCGGTCGCCCCGTCTGCACAGGCGATCCGTCGAGTTGTGGAGACATGTTCTTGTTATTACGGGGCTCACCCGGTCCAAACCGGATGGTGCATCCTTTCCCGATTCCCTTCTGAATACTGATTCGCCTGATCCACGCTGCAGCATGAACTTCATGCCGTTACATCAAGTTACCGCTGACATGGCGATTCGCAAGCGATCAGGGTATGTCAACCCTTTTATGTAAGCTAGCGTAACTGAGGTTGTCCTATTGTCCAATAGATTCCTTTGCTGTTTTTCAACCTTTCGCATGAGATTGTTCTAGATCAAGGCAGGAGGCGTGCACCTCCGCGGCTGGCCCTCGACGTGGCTCTCCCGCCAGGCGCCAAACATGCTATCGTCAGCGTCATGAACAGCCTGCGCCATCGGCAAAAGGAGACAGGACATGTCAGCCTCATCTGAAATTCAGAAAACACGCGTTATCAATGAGCTGCGCGGCTTCATCAAGAAGTTGCTACAGGACCCGCGCATTCTCGAACAGTCGCTGGAAATTGCGCGCCGTCATTACAGCGAGGGCAAGCCCGAAGAGGCCGCGGCTCGTATCGCCAACGAAATTTCCGATACCACCAGCGTTCACATCCCCGAAGATCCGCAGGAACACTCCGAAGCCGACAAGCTGTTCCTGGAATTGCTGAAGGAGGTGATCGGCGAGGAGCAGGCGCTCTACTGAGTTACACGGCCACGCAACGGCGTGGCTCGATTGGCGGGCGCCGCTCGGCGCCCTGACTCCCCGAATGGGTTCGAGACGAGAATTTCCCCACCCCCACCCGTCTCTCTGGTATAATGGCAAGCAATTGTTTTCCAAAACTTTTACAAATTCCTTGCCCATGTACTATCTGCTCAAGCTGTTTCCTGAAATCACCATCAAGTCACGTTCGGTGCGCCGCCAGATGACCCGCTGCCTGGTCGGCAACATCCGCAACGTGTTGCGACCGCTGGGCGAGACGATAGACGTTCAGGGCGGCTGGGACGCGCTGAAGGTGCTCATGCCGGCTGACGCCGAGCCCGACTGGTATCGCGAGATCCAGGAGACTTTGTGCGACATTCCGGGCGTGCATGAGGTGCAGTGCGTCGAGGAGGTGCCTTTCGTCTCCTTCGAGGACACTACCGTACGGCTGCTGCCCGTGTGGCGAGACGCCATCGCCGGTCGTACCTTTCGAATTACGGTGAAACGCCGTGGGGTGCACGACTTCACCTCGGAACAGCTCGAGCGCCACCTCGGCCGAGCGCTGCTGGATGCGGCGCCCGATGCCAGGGTAAGGCTGAAGGACCCGGACGTGGACGTCAGAGTCGACGTGGTGGAAGGCCGCCTGCGCATGGTACGCCAGCGCTGGCCCGGCCTCGGCGGCTACCCCCTGGGGCTGCAGGGCCAGGCCCTGACGCTGATCTCGGGTGGTTACGACTCGCCGGTGGCGGCCTGGAAGATGATGCGCCGCGGCATCAAGACCCACTTCCTCTTCTTTGAACTCGGTGGCGCCGGCCATGAGGCCGCGGTACGCGAAGTGGCACACCACCTGTGGCATCGCTACTCCCGCTCGCATCGCGTGAAGTTCATTGCAGTGCCGTTCGAAGGCGTGGTGGCGGAACTGCAGCGCAGCATTCCCGATGGTCTCATCGGTGTGACGCTGAAGCGCATGATGGTGCGCGCCGCGAGTCGCATCGCCACCCGCGCACGCATCCCGATGCTGGTGACCGGCGATGCCATCGCACAGGTCTCGAGTCAGAGCCTGACCAACCTGGTACTGATGGACGAGGCCAGCGACGTGCCGATCCTGCGTCCGCTGATTGCCGAGGACAAGCAAACCATCATCGACACCGCTCGCCAGATCGGCACCGCCACGTATGCCGAAGGAATGCCCGAGGTCTGCGGCGCCGTTTCCCAGCGGCCCAACACCCAGGCACGTCATGACAAGGTGATCGCCGCCGAGGAGAATTTCGACTTCAGCGTGCTGGACGACGCCGTGCAGCGAGCGGTGCTGACGCGCTCCGATCAACTGCTGGAGCAAGCCCAAACAGCAGCCCCCGAACTCGAAGTGATCACCGATCTACGGACAGCAGTCAACGGCTCCGACGTCAGCGTGATCGACATACGCCCGCCGGCGGAACGTGAAGCAGCTCCCCTGTCGCTGTCCCAGGTCGAGTGTCTGGAAATCCCCTTCTTCGAGTTGCAGTCGCGTGCCGAAGCGCTGCCTGACGACCGTCGCTATCTGCTCTACTGCGCTCAGGGTGTGATGAGCCGTATGCAAGCCATGCATCTTCACGATCGCGGACTGACTCACTTCGGCGTCTATCGCGACGGCTGAAAGCGCTTCGCACCGCTCGGTTACAATTTCTTTTTTAGCAACTACTTTATTGCCCCACCGGACTAGGCTAAAACAAAAAGTATGAGTCGCGGTCGAGTGGGGTGACGTATGAGTGTGCGCGGTACTTCGTCACGCCGGGATTCGCCTACCGTGGCGTGGCGCGACAACGGCGATTCGCTGCCCAGGCGTTCGCCGTTCATTGAAGAACCGAGAATCGCCCCAGCTCCTCGGCCGGAGCCGTCGCGCCGCTGGCTTTATATGACACTGGCGCTCTTGCTGGTGGTATTCGGCGTATCCCTGGCCACGCTGCTCGTCGCCGAGGCCAAGACATCCCACTTTCAGGCCCAGGAGCTTTCCCGCTACGCCTCTACCCTGCGCTACAGCCTGGAAACCGGCCGCAGCACGCAGATCCTGTTTCCTCAACATGGCCCCTTCGATCAACGCCTGGGCTATACCCTGCTGCCGGAGCTCGAGTCACGCCTGAACAATCGTGGTTACGAGATTGCCGAGCAGGCCCGCTTCACGCCCGCCCTGCTCGACTACACCCGCCGCGGCTTCTTCCCCCCGTACGCGGAGAAGACCCAGGCCGGCCTGATCATCGAGGAGTGCCGCGGCGACTCTTTCTACGAATTCCGCCACCCTCAGCGTCAATACGCCAACTTCGAGGCCATTCCACCGGTGATACTGCAGGTGCTGCTGTTCATCGAGAACCGGCATTTGCTGAACGAAAGCACTCCCTATGCCAACCCAGCCGTCGACTGGCCACGCTTCACCCGAGCGGCCATGTCGCAGGTGGGCCGCGCTCTGGATCTTTCGGAGCAGTCCGCCGGTGGCAGCACCCTGGCCACCCAAGTGGAGAAGTATCGGCATTCTCCGCGAGGACTGACCTACTCGCCGATGGAGAAACTGCGCCAGATGGTCTCCGCCAGCGTGCGCAGCTATCGCCACGGACCGCAAACCATGACGGCTCGCCAGGACGTGGCACTGGACTACCTCAACACCGTGCCGCTGTCCGCGGCGCCGGGCTACGGCGAGGTGCATGGACTCGGCGACGGCCTGTGGGTCTGGTTCGGCGCCGATTTCGACACTCTCAACCGGCGCTTGGCGATCGGCTTCGATGGCGTCGACGAACGCGCGGAGACCGGGCTGGCACTGCGCCAGGTGGTGGCCCTGATGATCGCTCAGCGACGCCCCTCCTGGTATCTGGCCAGCGGCAAGCAGGCCCTGGAGGAGCTGACCGACAGCCATCTTCGCCTGCTGAGGCAGGAAGGGGTGGTGCCGTACGACCTCGCCCAAGCGGCGCTGGAGCAGCGCCTGTCGTTCCGTAACTTCGGCACGTCTCCGTTCGACCTGCGCAACGAGCCCGACAAGGGCATCCAGATGGCGCGTCAACGTCTGGGGGGCATGCTCGGCATGTCTTTCTACGATCTCGATCGGCTCGACCTCAGAGCCAGCACCACGCTGCACGCCGATCTGCAGCGGGACGCGACCCGTTACCTGCATCGCCTGGCGGACCCGGACTTCGCCGCCGAGATCGGCCTGCTGGGTGACCGCCTGCTGTCACGGGAGCGGACACAGGACGTGCGCTACAGCTTCACCCTGTTCGAGCGCAGCGAGGATGGCTTCCGAGTCCGCGTGCAGACCGACAATACCGACCAGCCCTTCGACATCAACCAGAGTAGCAAGCTGGAGCTGGGCTCCACCGCCAAGCTGCGGGTGCTCGCCACCTATCTCGAGATGGTCGCCGAGGTGCACGGCCGTCATGCCGGCAAGAGCGCAGAGGCGCTACGCGCCATCGAAACCGACCGCCAGGACACGCTCAGCCGCTGGGTGCTGGACCGCCTCATCGAGAACCCCGAGCTGAGCCTCGATACCCTGCTTGGCATGGCCATGGAGCGGCGCTATTCGGCGAGCCCGGCCGAGGCCTTCTTCACTGGTGGTGGACGCCATACCTTCAGCAATTTCCGCCGCGAGGACAACGGCCGCAATCCGACCCTCTCGGAAGCCATGCGCGAATCCCTCAATCTCCCGTTCATCCGGCTGATGCGCGACCTGGTACGCTACAGCACTCACCATGCCGAGCACCGTTCGCAAGTGCTGGAGAACGACAGCGATCCGCGACGCGAAGAGTATCTGCGCCTTTTCGCCGACCGTGAGGGGCGCACCTTCCTGCAGCGTTTCTGGCGCAAGTATCGCAACCAGGACAGCGAAGCGCGTCTCGTCACCTTCCTCGAGGGACTCAACGTCTCCGCACCACGACTGGCGGCCGTGCATCGCTACCTGTTCCCCGAGGCCGACCTGGAAACGTTCCATGCATTCCTCGTCGATTGGCTACCCAACGGCAACCGGCTCAGCGAGCGCGAGGTCGCCGCGCTATACGAGCGCTACGCGCCCGGCAACTTCAACCTGACCGATCAGGGCTACGTGGCTCGCGTTCACCCGCTGGAGCTGTGGCTGCTGGGCTACCTGCTCGACTATCCGGAGGCCAGCTTCGGCGAAGCGGTAGCGGCCAGTGCCGAGGAGCGTCAGGAGGTGTATGGCTGGCTGTTCCGCACCCGGCACCGCAGCGCCAGGGACGTTCGCATTCGCACGATGCTGGAGGTCGAGGCGTTTCTCGACATCCACGAGCGTTGGCAGCGCCTGGGCTATCCTTTCGCCCACCTGGTACCCTCGCTGGCGACGGCCGTGGGCACCTCGGGCGACCGTCCGGCGGCGCTGGCCGAACTGATGGGCATCATTCTCAACGATGGGGTCAAGTTGCCTACCCTGCGTATCGACGAACTTCACTTCGCTGCCGATACCCCCTACGAGACGCGCTTCGTACCCGCCTACGGGCAGGCCCAGCGGGTCATGCGCTCGGAGGTGGCCACCGTGCTGCGTGAAACCCTGTCGCAAGTGGTCGAAGGGGGCACCGCCCGGCGACTACAGGGTAGCTTCAGCCTGGAAGACGGTTCGCCGCTGGTACTGGGCGGCAAGACCGGCACCGGCAACAATCGTATCGAGACGGTCAGCCGCAGCGGCCAGGTGACCAGCTCGCTGGCACGCAACCGCACGGCCACTTTCGTGTTCTACCTCGGCGACGACCACTTCGGCACCCTCACCGCCTTCGTCTCGGGCAGCGCCTCGGATGACTTCCGCTTCACCTCGGCCCTGCCGGTCCAGGTGCTGAAGGGCATGGAGCCAATCCTGCGCCCCTATCTGGCGCCAGGTGTCGGCACCTGTCCGCCGCCACAAACGGAGTACCATTTCGCCGATGACGGCGAGGCAGTTCAGCCCCCGGCCGAGAGCGACGACGGCTCTTCCTCATCGCTCTCGGTTGCCCTGCGATAGGGAATGCCGAAGAACAGCGAGTAGAACACCGGCACCGCGATCAGCGTCAGCAGCGAGGCAAACGCCAGCCCGCCCATGATGGTAACCGCCATGCTGCTGAAGAAGGCATCGAACAACAGCGGCAGCATGCCCAGAATGGTGGTGCCGGCCGCCAGCAGCACCGGTCGCAGACGGCTGATGCTGGCATCGATCAGCGACGTCAGACGCTCCTTACCCGTCTGTATCTGTGCGTCGATCTCGTCGACCAGCACGATGGCGTTCTTCATCAACATCCCCGACAGGCTGAGCATGCCCAGCAGGGCCGTGAACGAGAACGGCAGCCCCGTTAGCAACAGCCCGATCACCACGCCGCAGATCGACATCGGTACCACCAGCCAGATGATCAGCGGCTGGCGCAGCTTGCCGAACAGCAGGATCGATACTACCAGCATCGCCACGAAGCTCAGCGGCAGCTGCTGCGCCAGCGAGGCCTGGGCATCGGCGGAGTCTTCGTATTCACCGCCCCATGACATGGCATAGCCCGGCGGCAGCGCCATGGCCTCGATCTCTTCACGCACGGCGGCATGGGCCGCCGCAGCCGTGTAGCCCGGCGCCGGGTCGGCCTGTACCGTCAACGTGCGCACGCGGTTACGCCGGTGAATCCGCGCCTCCTCGCTCTGGGTTTCGAAGCCGTCGACGATCTGCGCGATGGGGATGAAGCGCTGCTCGGCGTTGCTCCACACCATACGGTCGGCCAGCAGCGCGACGTCGCCGCGCTCATCTGCCGGCGGGCGGGCGACGATGGGTATCAGGTTGTCGCCCTCGCGGTAAGTACCCGCGCGTACCCCCGACGCGGCAAACTGCAGGGTTTGCGCCAGCTCGTCGCGGGTGACCCCGGCAATGCGGGCACGCTCCTCGTTGTACAGCGGCACCACGACGGCCTCACGTTCGCGCCAGTTCTGACGCACGTCGATCACCGCCGGATTGGCCCGCATCCGCTGCTGCGCTTCATCCGCCAACCGGCGCAGCTCTGCCGGGTTGCTACCCTGGAAGCGTGCCTCGATCTGGGCATCCCCACCCGGGCCGAACTGGATACGCTCGGTGCGTACCCGCGCCTCGGGAAACGCAGCCTGAAGCTCGGCATAGACGTGGGGATCGAGTTCATCGATGCGCTCCAGGCTCTCGGCCCGCACGATGAACTGCGCATAAGCCGGGTTGGGCTGCTCCGGAGCGTAGGTCAGCATGAAGCGAGTCGCCCCGCGGCCGACGAAGGTGGAGACGTTCTCCACCCCCTCCTGGTCGAGCAGAAAGCCCTCGATACGTTCGGCATCGCGCTGTGTGGCGCGGATGTCGCTGCCTTGGGGCAGCTCGTAGTTGACGTAGAACAGCGGCGTATTCGAGTCGGGAAAGAATGACTGAGAAACGAAGGTGAAGCCCCAGGCGCACAGCGCCGTGATCCCCACCAACAGGGCCACCGAGAGCACCCGCAGACGCAGCGCCAGGCTGAGAAAGCGAGCATAGACCCGATAGAACAGACCGCCGTGAGGGTCTCTGTCGCTGCCTAGCTGCTTGCCGTGAAACAGGTAGTAGCCGAACAGCGGCGTGACGGTAATGGCCAACACCCAGCTCAGCAGCAGGGATATGGCGATCACGGCAAACAGCGAGAAGAGAAACTCGCCGGTAACGTCATCGGAAAGTCCGATGCCCGAGAAGGCCAGGATACCGATCACCGTTGCGCCGAGCAGCGGTATCTGGGTACGCCCGGCGGCCTCGCTGGCCGCCTCCTTGACCGACTTGCCGCGCTGCATGTTGATCAACATGCCCTCGGCCACCACGATGGCGTTGTCGACCAGCATGCCCATGGCAATGATCAGCGCGCCCAGCGAGACCCGCTCCATCTCGATATCGAATATCCACATGAAGAACAGCGTACCGAGCACGGTAAGCAGCAGGGTCGCCCCTACTACCACGCCGACGCGCCAGCCCATGAACAGGCACAGTACCAGGATGACGATGGTCACCGAGGTGGCCAGGTTGATCAGGAAATCGTTGATCGCTTCGTCCACTACCCGATGCTGCTCATAGATGGGATGCAGCTCGACGCCCAGCGGCAAGCGCGCTTCCAGCGCTTCGAGATGGCGCTCCACCGCCTCGCCCACCTCGACGATGTTGGCCTCCGCCACCCCTGCCACGGCCAGCGTGAATGCCGGCTCGCCGTTGTGCCGGATCAAGTGGTTGGGAATCTCCAACGGCTGACGATAGACGCTGGCGATATCGACCAGCGAGATTTGTTCGGTGGTACCGGGACGCCCAATGCGAATTGCTTCGATATTGGCCACGCTGTCCACCCCCGCGCGGGCGACGATGCGCACGTGGTCGTCGCCGATGCGCATCGATCCCGCATCGGTGACCTGATTCTCGGTCTGGATGGTGTTGATCACGTGGTCGACGGGAATGCCAAGCGTGGTGAGACGCTCATTGGGAATTTCGATGTAGATGGTCTCATCGCGCTCCCCCGCCGTGGTGACCCGCGCCACATTGGGCACCGTCAGCATTTCCCGCTGCAGGAAGCGCGAGATGTCACGAATCTCGTCGTGGCCGTAGCCCGGTGCCGTCACCGCGTAGAAGATGCCGTAGACCTCACCGAAGTCGTCGTTGACCTGCGAGGCCGAAGCGCCTTCCGGCAGCGAGCCCTGCACGTCGTTGACCTTGCGCCGTAGCTCGTCCCAGATCTGCGGCAGCTGGTGACTACGATAGGTGGAGGCGACCTCCACCTCGATTTCCGAACGCCCCGGCATGGAGAGCGATTCGATCACATCGATCTGCTGCAGCTCCTGGATGGCCATTTCCAGGCGCTCGGTGACCTCCTCCTCCACTTCCTGGGCGGTGGCGCCGGGGTACTGGGTATTGATGATGGCATTGGGAATGGTGAAATCGGGATCTTCGAGCTTGCCGACGTTGTTGAAGCCCCAAATGCCGCCAAGCAGGCAGACGACGACGATGAGCCAGGTGATGACCGGCCGTTCGATGGACGACTTGGCGATATCCATATCCTGCTCCTGCCAGTTTTCGGACCGTACTTAGAGCGCCGCTTCCATGGGACGAACGCGCATGTCTTCATGCAGCAGGTGAGCTCCTGCCGCGACGATCCGCTCACCCGGCTGCAACCCCGCCAGCACCGGCACCGTGTCACCGTGCAGCTGACCGACCAGCACCTGGCGCGGCTCGACGCGCTGGTCATCGGCGCGGTAGACCCAGACCTGGAAGTTGCCTTCGTTGTCCGTGTCGAGCGCTGCCACGGGAATGCGCAGCGCGCCATGCTCGATGGCATCGATCAGCGATACCGACACGGAAGCCGTCATGCCCGGCATCGCTCCGACAACTTCGTGATTCGGAATGGCAAACTCCACCTGGTAGGTCTGGGCCACGTCGTCGGGCTCGGTGACGTGCTCGCGGTACTCGAGAGAAAAGCGCTCGCCAGGCGCCGAGAGCAGCTCGGCCTCGACCTCGAAGCGCTCGGGATTCGCCACACTACGCACCAGGGTTTCGGGAACGTTGATTCTGACCCGCAGCTCCGTTACGTCCTGCACTCGCACGATGGCGGTATTGGGCTGTACGTTGCTGTGATTCTCCACCAGCCGGCGGGTCACCATGGCATCGAAGGGCGCCTCGATGGTGGTATAGGAGAGGTCCTGACGCGCACTGTCGCGCTGCACTTCGGCAAGCTCGTACTGAGTGCGTACCTCATCGAAGGCCGACTGCGAGATGGCATTCGTCTCGAGCAGCTGGCGAACACGCCCCATCTCTCGCCTGGCCAGTTGATACTCGGCCTCGGCGCGTCGAACGGCCAGTTCAAAGTCGGTCGGATCGAGGCGGGCGACGCTTTCGCCCCGGGGAATGATCTCGCCCTGGCGCGGCGGCACCTCGATCAACTGGCCGCCAACACGAAATGACAGGTCTACCGTGCGCAGGGCCTCCACTCTGCCGACGAAACGCCGGCTCGGCACCAGCGTGTGCTCCCCCACTTCCATGAGTTTCACCACACGCACTGCAGGCTCGTCCTCTTCAGCCTGGTCGCCGTTGCAACCGGCCAACGCCAGCGCCAGCATTGCCATGAGCCCCACTGCCCGCTTCATCGAACGACCTCCCTGTGTCTACTACACCGCGCCTGCCGTCGGCTCCCTGAGCGACTAACCATAGACCATACGAGCCTGAATGTAAGGCGCGCCGGGACATTCAAGCATACGTTTGAAACAGAGTCACCCCACTCGCCACAATCCGCCTGCAAGTCACTCGCGACAAGCCATAAACGACAAGGCCCGGTGCTGTGTAATCAGCACCGGGCCTTGTACGAGAATGATGCCCCTACTGACAGGGCACCACTTTACGCATGGTGTCCTTGGCCCACAGGGTCTGGCCATCCGGCGTCTTGCCATGGTCGTTCCAGCGCTCGCTCACTTCCATGCAGAAGGAGCCGGCGTTTTCTGTACGCACGTCAGGGTTGGACGGACGCTCGCCACCGATTCGCAACAGATCGGGATTGTCAGTGGTGTAGCGAGGCGCAATGGTGGAGTTGCTGGCACAGCCGGCGACCAGGGCGGCAGCAAGCAGAACTACGGGCAAACAGCGGCGCAAAGGCATGTTCACAAACCCTCGAGAATGTCGATTTCACTCCGGCAGGCATTGCCGGTAGCGCTAAATATCATTTGCTCCAGCGCAGCGTCAATCTTTTTCGAACACCGTTCGCTTGCGAATCGAACGACCGTACGGCTCGTCGTAATACTGTGGTAACGCTACGCTGGGGGATAACAACCAGAACCAAGGGCATGGCAAGAGTTTCATGGCAGAAACAAGACCGGACCTGGAGTACGCCCCGCAGCCCAGCATTTTCGAGCGCTGGGCAGGGCGCTTTCTGCAGCACCATAATCGCCGCCGGACTACTCCCGGTCAGGCGCGTCGCCACCACGAACTCAAGGGAATAGAGCGTGCCTTCTACGCCAGCATCGCCTGGGCCATCGTGGCCGGCATCGTTTCCGGCGGCGTGATTGGCGGTATGGAGTGGTACATGCGCCAGGGCATGCTCGGTGGCATGCAGGACATGAGTCTGATGGAGCAGTTGCCGTACTGGGCCGGCTTCTTTGCCGTGGCCGGGGTGGTCAGCGCACTGGAAATCGCCTTCCTCTACTGGAATGCCCTGCGTGGCGTGGCCACCACCAGCCGACTGGCCGGCGCACCGCTTCACGACAGCCCTCTCGCCGAGCTGACCCTGCTGGGCCTGAGTCGTGCAGCGCTCGAGTTTCCCAGCCCCCGGCACCGGATCTACGGCATCGATCCTTACGCTTACCTGAGCCGCTGGCGACTCATGGCCATGTCGGTGATGTATCGTCTGAAGGTTGGCGTGACGAGCTTCCTGCTGCGCGTATTCCTGCGCCGGGTGCTGGGCCGTGTGGCACTGCGTGGCCTGCTGCCGCTGGTAACCGGCCCCTTGTATGCCGCCTGGAACGCCATCATTACCTGGCGCATCATGGTCAAGGCCCGCGAACAGGCGCTGGGCCCCTTTGCCATCGAAGCGATGATTGTCAGGCTTTCGCAAGCCCCCTTCAGCGAGAGGGCTCAAGAAGTGTTACTGCATGCCATGGGCGCACTGATCATGGCCAACCGTGATGCACACCCCAACCATATCTACCTGCTCTCTCGCCTGCTCGACACCTTCCACCGCCAACAGCACGAGATCGAGGTGGACTGGCCCGGGCAGCGCTTTGTGCTAAGCCGACTGGAGCGTGCAGAGAAGCACCGCGTGCTAGAGCTGCTGATCGCGGCTACCGTGCTCGCCGGCAGATGCAAGGGCAAGCGCAAACGCTTCCTAGAGGAGCTGTTCGAGGCCTGTGACATGGCTTACCCGCATGAGAAAGTTCGCAGTTGGCGCCGCCAGTTCATGCACGGCCAACCCTTTGGCAGCGCCGCAGCGAACGGTAAGTAGACCTGCTGGCCTAGAAGAGGCCGAGCTGACGGTCGATCAGTGTGGCAAAATCGTCGCCCAGAAAAGGAAGAATGGCATCTGCGACGGGCTGCAGCTGACGCGAGAGATAGTGGTCGTAATCGACGACCGAGCGGCGGGCTTCGAGCGGCTCCGGGCCGGCCACGGTGATCACATAGCGAATCCAGCCGCCCTGCTGGTACTGCCGCGGGCGGCCCAGCCGGTCGTTGAGATCGTCGGCCATGCGCGCAGCACGCACGTGGGGCGGCACGTTGCGGCGATATTCATCCAGCCGACGGCGCAACCGCTTGCGATACACCAGGCGCTCGTCGAGCTCACCGGCCAGGGTGCGAGCCACGTAGTCGCGCACGAAGTCGCGATAGCTTTCGCCGACGAAGATGCGCCGGTAGAGTTCCTGCTGGAATATCTTGGCCAGCGGCGTCCAGTCTGCTCGAACCGTCTCCAGCCCTTTGAAAACCACACTCTCGGCGCCCTGCGCATCGCGCACCAGGCCCGCATAACGTTTCTTGCTGCCCTCTTCCGCGCCGCGAATGGTGGGCATCAGGAAGCGCCGATAGTGGGTCTCGAACTGTATTTCCAGTGCGCTGGCGAGGCCATACTCCGCCGCTAGATGCGCCTCCCACCAGCCATTGACCCGCGCCGCCAGACGCTGACCGATGGCGTGGGCCTCGGCCTCCTCATGGGCGCTGCCCAGCCAGACGAAAGTGGAGTCGGTGTCGCCGTAGATCACCGTAAAGCCCTCGGCTTCGATCAGTTCACGCGTACGACGCATGATCTCGTGCCCACGCAGAGTGATCGACGATGCCAGGCGCGGGTCGAAGAAGCGGCAGCCCCGTGAACCGAGCACGCCGTAGAAGGAGTTCATGATGATCTTGAGCGCCTGGGACAACGGCGCGTTGCCTTCGCGCTTGGCGGCGTCTCGCCCCTGCCACACGCGTGCGACCAGCTCTGGCAGCGCATGGCAGGTACGCGAGAAACAAGCACCACGAAAGCCTGGCACGCTCTGCGACTCGGGCTCCTCCAGTCCCGCCACCAGCCCCACTGGATCGACCAGGAAAGTACGAATGATCGACGGATAAAGACTCTTGAAGTCGAGCACCAGCACCGAGTCGTAGAGCCCCGGCCGGGAGTCCATGACGAAGCCACCCGGGCTATCATCGCCCTCTCGCTCGCCCGGCTGGGCCAGGTTCGGCGCCACGAACCCCAGGCGATGCATTCGCGGCAGATAGAGGTGGCTGAAGGCGGCCACCGAACCACCGCTGCGGTCGGCCGGCAGACCGGTGACGCTGGCCCGCTCCAGCAGGAAATCGATCAGCTCGGTCTTGTCGAAGATACGCGTGACCAGCTCGCAATCCTTGAGGTTGTAGCGGGCAAGCGCGGGCTTGTCCTCGGCGAACATGCGGTTGATCTCGTCCATGCGCTGGTAGGGGTTGTCAATGGCCTTGCCCTCGCCCAGCAGCTCCTGGGCGACGTGCTCCAGGCTGAACGAGGCGAACTGCCAGGTCGCCTGGCGCAAAGCTTCGATGCCGTCGATGATCAACCGCCCCGCTGCGGAGGCGAAGAAGTGGTTGGCGTTGCTGCCATGGGCGCGCCAGCCGAGGGGCTCGCCGCCCCGCCCCAGGCGCAGCGTCACGCCGAGTTGCTCGGCGTGACGCTGCAGCAGACGCAGGTCGAACTGCACCAGGTTCCAGCCGATGATGGCGTCGGGATCATTCTCGGCGAACCAGTCATTGAGGCGCTCGAGCAGCGCCTGGCGGCTGTCGCAGTAGTCGAGAGCGAAATCCCGCTCGCGCTCTGCCACGCCCTCCTGGCCGTTGGGCGGGCCGAGCATGAAGACCTGGCGCTGATCGTCGCTGGCAATCGCAATCGAGTAGAGCTCTCCCCGCTCACTGGTCTCGATGTCCAGCGACGCCAGCCTGAGGCGGGGTCGATAGTGCTCTGCGGGCTTGAGCTGAGCGCTTGACCACACTCCGTCGGCCTCGTACTCGCCGCTGAAGCGCACCGGAGCGGTGATGAAGCGCTCCATGAGATAGCGCTCCGGCGGGCGAACGTCGGCCTCGAGGAGTGCGATACCCCCTTCGCGCAGCCGCCTCTCGCACTGCTGCAGCTGGCGCTGCTGACGACAATAGAGCCCGACCACCGGCTGCAGGTGGAAATCGCGCAGCTCGAGGGGCTTGAGTTCGATACCGGGCTCGGCGGGCAGCAGACGCTCCGCTTCCTGACGCCGAGCGGCGGGCAGGAACGCCACCGAAGGCTGCGGCGGCAGGCGCACATGGCAGGGTCCGGCATCGGTCGCCAGCCAGAAGCTCACCTCGCAGCCTGCGGGTGTATCCCGCCAGTGCCGCGTCAACACGAAACCCTGCCGTTCCACCGCTGCCCCTCGCCTGCCCGTCATGCGGCCATTCTACCGGGCAGGCCGGTGGCTGTCGTTACAGCGTCACTGGTCGAGTATCGCTCTGCATGCCGGCGGCAACGAACGGCTCGGCGAGGGATAGACCTCCGGGCGCGGCGTCGGCGCAAGCGCCTGGCAACCGTCACCGGGCGGGGGTGGCGGCTGATCGATACACTCCGGCTGGTCTGGCGGACACCTCAGCCGCACATGAAGGTGTTCGTCATGGGAGTGCCACGAGCGAATCAGACGCAGCCACGAGCGATCGTCCCATTCCCTCTCGCAGAGGTCACGCTTGACAGCGGAGTCGACGAAGATCCGTGCCACGCGCGGGTCGTCCGCTGCCAGGCGAATCAGTTCGGCATGCTCATCGGTCCAGCGTTCGTCCAGACGCTGGGTGCGCGGATCGACCAGTATCGGCTGTTCGAGATCCTCGCGCTCGCTGCGCTCGAGGAACGGCAGGTCGAGTCGAAACCAGATGTCGACGTCGAGCCCCGTCTGGTGGCTGACATGGCCATAGGGCATCGGCCCGCCGCGGGGCTGAGCCATGTCGCCGACCAGGATCGGTCCGAACCCGGCCTGGTTGACGCGCTCTCCCAGCCGCTCGACATAGTCGAGAAGCGAGGGGTGGCCGTAGTGGCGATTGCGCTCGAGATCTACCGCCTGGTAGCCGATACCCTCCTCGGGCAACCGCTCGGCACCGGCAATACAGCCGCCGTCGAAAGGCCCGATGACCCGGGGCGGACCAGGCACGGGCGTCTCGACCTCCGACCAGTCTCCCGGTGTGGTTGGCGGTGCGCTGCCCTCCGGTGGGCTGGCTGCGAAAGCAGGGTGGGTAACCAAGGCAAACAAGAGGACGCCCAGCTTACGTGGGCGTCGAATCGGAGCATTGCAAAGCATGATTCATCCTTGTCGAGTAAGCGAGATCCTCATTCACGTTCCTGCCGGGCAAGCCATTCGAGACCGGGGCGATACAGCATGTCGTGCTCACCATCGAACAGCACCAGCTCCGTCGGGCCGGACTGCAGGTGCAACAACACCGTGGCCTCGGCGGCGTCGAAGTGAGGGTACTCACGCTCCTCATGCAGCGAGCGTTCGATCAAGTCGTCCGGCACTTCGCGATTCTCCTCGATCACCTCGATCTGCTCCTGGGAGAGGCGCGCCTCTTCCTCGACCAGATCGTTGTAGGCGTGCAGCGCCTGATCGACCGGCACGATGTCGTCGTGGATACCGTGAGCGATCACGACACGTATCTCGCCTGCCGCATCGGGTACGTGGGCCTTGGGGCTGCGCGCGGCGCACTCGTCATGAGCCTCGCTACCCTCTTCCGGCACACCCCCGCAGGCGCCCTCGATCTGCTCGGCGTAATCCTCGGCGCTTCCATGGTGAAACTCATACCAGCTGATCAGATCGTAGACCGGCACCCAGGCGGCGACGCCGGCAAAGGTGTCGGGCTGGCGGCTGGCCAGGTGCAGCGCGTTCATGGCCCCTCCCGAGTAGCCCAGCAGGTAGATGCGCGACTCGTCGACGCTGGCATTCTCCCGGGCATATTCCAGCGCATCTTCCATGTCGGAGATGACCAGTTCGGAAGCCGTCGACTCGGGCCGCCCGTCGTTGGCACCGCGGAAGTCGGGATGAATGAATGCCCAGTCGTTGGCCACCGCAAACTCGGCGAGAGGAATGTCGATGTTCTGCTGGTAGTCGGTGCTCCAGCTGTGCAGCACCATCAGCAGCGGCCGCTCCTCTTCCCCATCAGGTGCATAGAACATTGCCGGCTGCTGATAGTCGTCCGCCGAGGAGGGAATCTCCACGTCCTGGATGTCGGGAACATGCTCCTGCCAGGTGGCAAGGTCGGCGTCGGTAAGCTCTCCGGGAAAATCGGTGACCACGAGATGTTCGCTCGGGTGTTCGAGCCCGGACTCCTCGGCTTCCGCCTCCTGGCCCATCAGCCTCTCAGAGCCGGGCTCTGGTGCCTGAGCTTCCGCCGTGCCGGCCAGAGCGAGGGCCAAGGCGGCGCCGGTCATCAACGTCAGCCCGCCGACTCGTCGACGAGTGAGCGGTTGCGGGGCTGGCAACGTGCGCGGTTCGAAAACTGGCGTGCGGGATTCAAGGGGAAAACGGGTGCGGATATATGAACGATGCCCTATGCGTTCCATGGCAATTCTCCTGATAGCAGGTTCCTTTTGCTTGTGCCCTCAGTCTAGTCATCGGGGCGAGGCCTGCCAGCGAGAGCCGAAGATAACCTTTGTCCTGTTCCTGGACATAAGGCGAAACGAACCGGCCCGCGTCATTGGCGCGGGCCGGTCACGTGACTGACTCAGTCAGGGGCGCCCTCAGTCAGGGGCGCCCTCAATCACAGGGCGCTCAGTCACAGGGCGCTCAGTCACAGGGGACGACGACGCGACTGGTGTCCTTGGCCCACAGGGTCTGGCCGTCCGGCGTGGTGCCATGGGAATTCCAGGTTTCGGTGACCTCGACGCAGTAGGTGCCGAGATCCTCGACCTGGCGCTCCGGATCGGCGGGACGATCGTTGCCGATGCGCATGATATCGGGGTTCTCGCTGGTATAGCGCGGTGCAACGGCATTGCTGCCACAACCTACCAGCAGAGCAGCCACAAGAAACAGGGGCAGGGCGGAAAATCGCAGTTTCATCGTATCATCCTCACGAAAGTGAAACGTCATACGTTCGTTTTTTTGGATGATGCGTAACGGGAATGCGTGAGTCCTGTCGCAGCGGCCCATCCATTGGCCAACGGCGGCGGATACTGTACATGATACCCCAAGCAACCCGTCGCAGGCCAATCCGGCCTCAGCAGATGCAGCGAGATAGGAAGCCAGCTACAATCCAGGGTCTGTTTTTCTGGGAATATCCGAGCCGATATGTCGAACAACGCAAGCGCCCCGCGCAAGATCCTGGTCACCAGTGCCCTGCCCTACGCCAACGGCTCGATCCACCTCGGCCATCTGCTGGAGTACATCCAGACCGATATCTGGGTGCGCTTCCAGAAGAGCCTCGGCAACGAATGCCACTATGTGTGTGCCGACGATGCCCACGGTACTGCCATCATGCTGCGCGCCGAGCAGGAGGGGATCAGCTCCGAGGCATTGATCGAGCGCGTCTCCAGGGAGCACCAGGACGACTTCGCCACCTTCGGGGTCGCCTTCGACAACTACCACTCGACCCATTCCGAAGAAAACCGCTATTTCAGCGAGCTGATCTACACTCGCCTGCGCGATGCCGGGCACATCGCCACCCGCGATATCGAGCAGATGTATGATCCGGTGAAGGGCCTGTTCCTGGCCGACCGCTTCATCAAGGGCACCTGCCCCAAGTGCAAGACCGCCGACCAGTACGGCGACAACTGCGAAGCGTGCGGTGCCACTTACACGCCGGCGGAGCTGATTGATCCGGTATCGGCCATCTCCGGCGCCACGCCCGAGGTGCGCAGCTCGACCCACTACTTCTTCAAGCTTCCCGACTTTGCCGACTTCCTCAAGCAGTGGACCCGCGGCGGCCACGTGCAGACGCAGATCGGCAATAAGCTGCAGGAGTGGTTCGAGTCGGGGCTAAACGAGTGGGACATCTCGCGGGATGCTCCCTATTTCGGCTTCGAGATCCCCGATGCGCCAGGCAAGTATTTCTACGTCTGGCTCGATGCGCCGATCGGCTACCTGGCCAGCTTCAAGAACCTGTGCGACCGTACCGGCCTCGACTTCGACACCTACTGGAAGAAAGACTCCGAAGCCGAGGTCTATCACTTCATCGGCAAGGACATCGTCTATTTCCACGCACTGTTCTGGCCTGCCATGCTGCACGGCGCCGACTTCCGCACGCCCACGGCGGTGAACTGCCATGGCTTCGTTACCGTCAACGGCGCCAAGATGTCGAAGTCGCGCGGCACCTTCATCAAGGCCGCGACATACGCCGAGCATCTGAACCCCGAGTACCTGCGCTACTACTTCGCCGCCAAGCTCACCTCCCGCGTCGACGACCTGGACCTCAACCTGGAAGACTTCGCCGCACGGGTGAATGCCGATCTGGTGGGCAAGGTGGTCAACATCGCCAGCCGCTGTGCCGGCTTCGTCAAGAAGCTGGGCGACGGTCGGCTCTCCGCCCACTGCGCCGAGCCGGAACTGGTGGCACGCTTCATCGCCACCGGCGACGCCATCGCCGAGGACTTCGAGGCGCGTGAGTTCGGCCGGGCCGTGCGCAAGATCATGGAGCTGGCCGACGAGGCCAACACCTACATTGCCGACAAGGAGCCGTGGGTACTGGCCAAGCAGGAGGGGCGCGAGCAGGAAGTGCTGGAGATCTGCTCGGTGGGCATCAACCTGTTCCGCCAGCTGATGGTCTATCTGGCCCCGGTGGTGCCGGCCATGGCCGAGCAGGCGCGCGAGTTCCTCAGGCTGCCCTCCCTCGACTGGGCGAGCCGCCATGAGGTCTTGCTGGGACATGAGGTCGCCAAGTTCAAGCCGTTGATGACCCGCGTCGAGCGGGAGAAGATCGATGCCATGATCGAGGCATCGAAGGAGGACCTGGTGGAAGAACAGAAACTCAAGGAGGCGGCCAAGGGGCCGCTGGCCGAAGATCCCATTGCTGACGAGATCGCCTTCGACGATTTCGCCAAGGTCGATCTGCGCATCGCACGGATCGCCAAGGCCGAGTATGTCGAGGGGGCCGATAAGCTGCTGCAGCTGACGCTGGATCTGGGCGGTGAAACGCGCAACGTCTTCGCCGGTATTCGCTCCGCCTACTCACCGGAAGCGCTGGAGGGCCGCCTGACGGTCATGGTGGCCAACCTGGCTCCGCGCAAGATGCGCTTCGGCATGTCGGAGGGCATGGTACTGGCAGCAGGCAACGACGATGGCATCTACTTGCTCTCGCCCGACTCCGGTGCCGAGCCCGGCCAGCGCGTCCGCTAAGTCCGCGAGTGTCGAAAGCGGTTGGAAGCATACCGGTGAGCCATGCTTTCAACCGCGTTGCAAGGCTAAATTAACTCAAGATTTGTCGTCCAAAGCCGATAGTAATGTAAGCAATTACCTACACGGTGCCGCTGCCATTCATACCATATCAGCGGTCCATAATACAGGCAGGCTTCATGACGGCTCTCAAAGGCTCACTGCGTAATCGTTTTCTTCTCTCGCTCTGCGCCGTGCTGTGCCTGGCTTTGCTTGCACTCGTCGCCATCGCGCGCTTTCAGATCATGCCGATTCTACTGGAAGACGAAGAGGCCTATGCCAGCGCCGAGCTCGACCGAATCGAGCGCGCTCTGGGCGCCGAACTCAATCACATGCGGCGCATGGTGGAAGATTGGGCGCATTGGGACGACACCTACGACTTCGTTCAGGGCCTGCAGCCCCAGTACGTCGATTCCAATCTCTACGAGTCGACGCTCGAGACCCTCGATCTCGAGATGATGGTGTTCCTCGACGCAAGCAACGAGCCCTATTGGGTCGTGGGCTACAATGAGCACGGTGAATTCGTCTCATGCCCGGGAAGCATGCCCCCATGCGACTGGGCCAGCGCCTCTATCGCGTTTCTCAGCCGCTATGTCGCCCAAGGGTTGGACGATGCCACCCACACCTGGCTGCTGGCCGCTCCGGAACTTGCCATGGCCGGCCTCTCGCCGATCCATCAGAGCCACCAGGAGACGCCCGCCACCGGCTGGCTGGCCATGGTGCGCCCGCTCAGCGAGCCGTGGATCGAGCAGTTACGCGATACTACCGGCATCGAGTTGGAGCTGAGTCCCGTACCCGTACCAGCTCAGGAAAGCGCCGCTCAGATACTAGACCGCACTTCTCCTACGCACATGACGGCGAATCGCCTGATACCGGCCCTGCCATCGAGCCACGCCTTGCGTATCGACGCCGCGCTGCCGCGCCAGCGCTATCAGGCTAGCCTGGAAACCTTTCGCTTCGCCCTCTATTGGACCAGCGGCGTACTGATCGCCACGCTGCTCATGGTGCTGTGGCTGCTGGAGCGCATGGTGCTCTCACCGCTACGCCAGCTGGCTACCTTCACTCAGAGCCTTCACCAGGAAGCGGCGCCTCCCGCCATGCCCGTGTCATTGCTGGCGCGTCACGATGAGATCGGCACTCTCTCCCGTGAATTTAGTAACCTGCTCGACCACCAGCGCCGGCAGTCGGACTTGCTGCGTGATCTGACGCTGCACGACCCACTGACGGGAGTCGCCAACCGCCGACTGTTCGACCAGCGCCTGACAGAGCTGCTTGACCACAGCGGCACTCATCAGGGCCATGCTGCCATGATGATCGACATCGACCACTTCAAGCTCTACAACGACCACTACGGTCACCAGGCGGGAGATGTCTGCCTGGTGACCCTGGCCCAACACATGGAAGCGCAGCTCGAACCGCGAGGATTTCTGGTCGCTCGCACCGGCGGCGAGGAGTTCAGCGTGCTGCTGCCGAACACCTCGGAAGACGAGGCACTTCGGCTTGCCCGCGAGCTGCTCGAAGCGATAGAAGCACTGGGGCTTGACCACGAGACCTCACCCACCAGTTGCAACGTGACCGTGAGCATCGGCATTGCCACTCTGCAGGCAAACACGATGGAACCGGGCGATCTCATGCGCGCCGCCGACCAGGCCCTGTACCGGGCCAAGGCCAGTGGTCGCAATCGAGCAGCGACGTATCGGGCTCTCGACACGACCTTCGGCCCGACCACTACCCTAGATTCCTGAGATGCCCCATACCCTCGGGCGAGGCTCGGCCAGCCCTCTCGCCCAGGATGACACTCCGAGTGGCACGCCCGTCGGCAATCCGAGGCGTGTATAATACGGCTCCTGGATTCACCGGTGCCCAACAGGAGTGCACGTGACCCGCGACGCGACGCTGATCGAGGCCATCGACGCCCTGCTGCCCCAGACCCAATGCGGCAAGTGCGGGCACCCGGGCTGCCTTCCCTACGCCGAGGCCATTGCCCAGGGCGAGGCGATCAACCGCTGCCCGCCCGGCGGCGAGGCCACCGTCGTGCGGCTAGCCGAGCTGACCGGTCAAACCCCGCTCCCCCTCGAGGAGCCGGCCCAGTTGCCGCTGGCCGCCATGATTCGCGAAGCGGAGTGCATCGGCTGTACCAAGTGCATTCAGGCGTGTCCGGTGGACGCCATTCTCGGTGCCAGCAAGCGCATGCACAGCGTGATCGCGACGGAGTGTACCGGCTGCGAACTGTGTGTCGCGCCCTGCCCGGTCGATTGCATCGACCTGGTGCCGCACCCTGAGTGGCAGGCTGCCGGCGACGAAGCCGAGCGCGCGGCCTACCTGGCACGTCGCGCGGAACTGGGTCGCAGGCGCCACGACGCGCGCCGGCAGCGGTTGGCACGCCTGGAGCGGGAGAAGCGCTTGGAGCGGCAGCGACGCATGATCCGCCGGGAGTCGCAAAGCTCACGTGGCACTGCGAGCACGACACCTCAGCATCGCCAGCGACAAATGGCGGTCAAGGCGGCCGAACAGGCGGTGCGCAGGGCTCGCATGCAGTTCGAGAGCGCCCAGCGGCGCGATGACCAGGCGGCCTGTCGCCTGGCCGAGTCTCAGCTCGAACGAGCCAACGCGCTGCTCGAGGAGGCGCGTGCCGCCCTGGCGTCGCCATCGCCACAATGAACCCTGCCGCCAAGAACCGGTTACCCCCATGAACGCCCAGAAACGTTACGAGATCTTTTCCCGCCTGCGCGAGCACAACCCCAACCCCACCACGGAGCTGGACTGGAGCACTCCCTTCGAGCTGCTCACGGCCGTGCTGCTCTCCGCCCAGGCCACCGACGTGGGGGTCAACAAGGCCACCGCGCGGCTGTTCCCGGTGGCCAACACGCCACAAGCGATTCTCGATCTCGGGCTCGATGCGCTCAAGGAACACATCAAGACCATCGGCCTGTACAACACCAAAGCCGAAAACCTGATGAAAACCTGCCGCATCCTGGTCGAGCGGCACGGCGGTGAGGTGCCAAGCACCCGGGCCGAGCTCGAGGCACTTCCCGGCGTGGGGCGCAAGACCGCTAACGTGATTCTCAACACCGCCTTCGGGCAGCCCACCATGGCGGTGGACACGCACATTTTCCGGGTATCCAACCGTACCCGCATCGCCCCGGGCAAGAACGTGGTCGAGGTCGAGCAGAAGCTGCTGCGCCACGTGCCCAAGGAATTTCTGCACGACGCCCACCACTGGCTGATCCTGCACGGACGCTACACCTGCGTTGCCCGCCGTCCGCGCTGCGGCAGCTGCGTGATCGAGGATCTGTGCGAGTACAAGGAGAAGGTGGATATTTGAGTGTCGTCACATTCGGGAAACACTGCAAAAATTCCTACGCGTGCGAACCGCTGCGTTGCGCGGTAGCCCTCCGCCTTAGACGAATGAGGGTTTTGCATAATGGTGCACAGTCAGGGACGATGAAGCGGAAACGACAATAAAACAATAAGCCGGGCCGAATCATGCCACTACACGACCGCCCCATCGGTGAGCGCATCGAGGCACTGCTCGCCCTTTCGCGCGAGCACGCCGATACCTTCTGCAGCCCCTCGGCATGGCTGGCCCGCGAGCGCTATCTGGCCAAGCACCCCACCCGGATTCTGGCCATGAAGTGCATGGATGGGCGGATACACCTTCCCCATGCCACCCGCACTCCACTGGGCATCATCACCCCCTTCCGCAACTTGGGGGGCATCTTCCATCTGGGCTGGCCCTATCTCGGCGAGATGCTCACCGATGCCGTGCACGCGGCCATTCATGGCGGCAACGGTGTGCTGTTGATCATCAGCTATCACTTTTCGCGCGGCGACCTGGCCCGCGGCTGTGCCGGCTTCGCCTGTGACGCCGAGGCCGCTCTGGCTCACGCCAACGAGATACGTCGTCAGGCCGAGCAGGTCTTCGGTCGCGATCATCGCAACGTCTACCCGCTGGTGTGCGGCTTCGAAACCGATACCGATTCTCTCATCGTCCACGGCAGCGATGGCGCCACTCTCGACATCGGCGAGTTGACGCTTGCCGAAGGCGCCGAACTCGACCAGCGCGTGGCTCAGGTGTGCCCCGACATACCCGGCGACATCCGCCGCGACCTGCTGCCGCTGCTGCAGGGCAACCTGCAGCATGTCGACTCCCTGCGCGGTACCGCTCGCGAGCTGGATATCGAACATCGCGAATGGGTCATCTGCATCGGGCGTGGGTTCGACTTCCTGCATCTGCCCAATACCGCTCTTATCGTCGGCCCCTACAGCCCCGATCTTTCCGAACCCATCGCCACGGCTGCCGCCATCATCGACGCCAACATGAAGGCCGGACGCATCTCCGACGATGGCTTCCTGCTGCTGGCTTCGACGCCATACGAGGCGATCGGCGTGGATCGCGCCCGCGCCGAGCTGAAGTCGCGCTTCCTGTCGGAGTTCGCTGCCCGGGTCATCTCCCGGGAGCATCCGCGGTTAGCCGCCAGCATGCTGTCGCGAACCGCCGTGGTGCACTGGCCGAGCCGCCGACTGGAACTCCTGTCACAGGCGTGACCGCATGAGCGAACTCAAGATTCTTCTGCTCCCTCCGACGCTCAACGCGCTGCTCATCCTGCTGGGCCTGATGCTCGGCATTCGGCGCTTGTCTGGCGCTCTGCTGGTCATGCTGGGACTGGTCAGCCTGCTGTTGCTGGCCACGCCCATGGCTAGCCATGCTCTGCGCCAGGGGCTCGAGCCCTATTCACCGCCTTCGCCAAGCCAGCTGGAGACTGTCGAAGCCATCGTCATACTTGGCGGTGGGCGCGACTACGACGCCCCCGAATTCGGCTGGGGCGATGCGCCGGCCAACCCCACCTGGCGCCGCCTGGCCTACGGCGCCCACCTGCATCGCCAGAGCGAACTACCGATTCTGGTCAGTGGCGGTCGCGTCCATGGCGAAAACAGTGCCGAAGCGAGCCTGATGGCAGCCGCCCTGCGCGAAGTGTTCGACGTGCCGGTGCGCTGGCTGGAGGGCGCCAGCCGCAATACCGCCGAGAATGCGCGCTTGAGCGCCGAGGTGCTGCGCGCCGACGGCATCGCCCGGGTGGCGCTGGTCTCACAGGCCTGGCACTTGCCGCGTGCCGTGGCGGAGTTCGAGGCGCAGGGGCTGAATGTGGTGCCGGCGCCAACCGAATTCACCAGTCCCCCACCCGCGGGGCTCACCGCCTGGCTGCCTCGCGCCTATCACCTCAACCAAAGCACCCGGGCGCTGCACGAGTGGCTGGGGCGCGGCGAGCAGGCGCTGCGCCGACAGCTACTGCGGCGCTGAAGCTCCCACCTGGCGCAGCCACTCCTGCAGGTTGTAGTAATTGGTGACCCGAGTGATCTTGCCGCCGCGTACCTCGAAGAAGGCACCACCCGGCAGCACGTAACGCTGGCCCTGAGCCGGCGGCAGCCCTACATCGGTGGCGCGGTACTCGCCGTGCACCACGTATTCAGCGGCCGCCCGGGCGCCGTCGGCCGTGGCCATGACGACGATATCCTCGAGGCGCTCCACATAGCTTCGATCCATGCGCGCCAGGAAAGCACGGAAGGTCTCGCGACCGCACTCCCGCTCACCCTGGTTGAGATCATGTACCACCGCCTCGTCGAGGCAGGCGAGCATTGCCTCCCAATCGCCGCGGTTGAAGGCCGCGTAGTAATCCTCAATCAGTTGCACGCTGTCGGACATGACCCCTCCTGCCAATCACCGATGGTTCGAAAGGCGCCAGTGTAGCCAGTGTGGCGCCTTCACAACACCACGTGTCCGACACGAGACTATTGCTCCACGACAGCAATCGACAGGTTCTCAGGTCCCCTGCCCAGAAACGGCCCCTTCTCAGAAACATCCCCTCTTCTCAGAACCCGATCGCTTCCAGCCGGTCGGCCAGGTCCTCGAGGGTGGCCAGGCCCTGTACGTCGGTGGGCAGCCAGGGCAGCCGGGGGCGCGGAAGATGGCCCAGCTCGGCGTCGATACGCGCCAGGTAGCTGGCCTCCTGCGTGCGGCGAGCGCGCAGGAAGTCGCCATCGGCCTCGTCGGGAATCACTCGGTTGACCAGCGTTCCGGCCACCGGGATCTTCACCGCCTCGAGTGCCGCCACGGCGCGGGCGGTCTCGAGGATCGGCAGCCGCTCCGGGGTCAGCACGAAAAGAAAGCCGGTACACTCGGGATCCTCGACCCGACGGCGCGCCTGGTGGAAGAGCCGGCGCCGTTCGATCAGGGTGCGTGCCACGTCCCGGGTGCGCTCGTCGAGACCGCTGAGCGGGTCCTCCTGGGGGTCGTCGAAGGGGGTGGCAACGTCGCGCCCGCGCTTGGGCGTCAGGTGTGACAACACCTTGCCCAGTTCTTCGGACTTGCGATTGTGGGCCAGCAGGCCGTCGGTCCAGGCGGCCATGGCCTCGGGCAGGCTGAGCAGGCGCAGAGTGTGGCCGGTGGGGGCAGTGTCGAAGATGATCAGGTCGTGCTCGGGATCCTCGGCGGTGATGAGCCGCGAGAGCCGCTCCAGCAACGCCGCCTCCTGGGTTCCCGGCGACTGTCGGGTCAGGCGCATCTGGCGCTCCAGCTCCGCCATCATCTGCGGTGCCGCGAAACGACGCATCTGCTCGGTGACCCGCGCCAGGTGCGCCTCCACCTCGGCATCCGGGTCGATCTCCATGGCATCGAGGTTGGGTAGCAGGCGCCGCGGCACGTCGCCCAGCTCACGGTCGAAGACGTCGCCCAGACTATGCGCCGGATCGGTGGAGACCACCAGCACGCGCCGCTCCCGTCGCGCCGCCAGTACCGCCAGTGACGCGGCCACGGTGGTCTTGCCCACGCCCCCCTTGCCGCCTACCCAGAGCAGGCGTTTATCAAGCAAATCCTTCATACCAAATCCTACGTGTCGAGCGTCCTGTCAGGATTCTCAACAGCACTTGAAATGATCCAATGGCGACCTCTCCATGCCCATACGCTTGTGCCAGTCATGGAAGCGCTCCAGCAGCAGTGGCTGCAGCTCGAGGGTGTAATAGGCAGCCGGATTGGGCACGCCCATCATTTCCGAGAAGACCAGCAGCATGAACAGATCGTCCTCGTCACGGCGGGCCCGGGCAATGGCCCCGCGATAGCGCGAGGAGTAGACCTCCTCGGCGAAGAAACGGGCCTGGCTGAGCCAGGCCCGAATCCTTTCGAGACGAGGATCATGCGAATCGTCATGATCGTCGTGCATGTCGTCCTCCGCGGTTCACTCCTGCTGCTCGGCCATCTCCGCCCTGGAGCGCTTGAGCGCCGAGGCGCACTCCATGGCGACCAGGATGGCGGCAACCAGCACCACGATGTCGAGGAACAGCAGGAAGTAGTTACCCTGCTCGAAGAAGGCGCGCAGCTGAATCAGCAGTGCGGCGATGGTCATCACCAGCAGGAAGCACAGCGGCACCAGGGTGTACCACATGGGCCGCCGCAGGCGAACCAACATCACCGTGATGACCAGCAGCGTCAGGCCGGCCAGCAGCTGGTTGGTGGTACCGAACAGCGGCCAGATGATCATGCCGCCGGTGCCGTCCGCTCCACCCGCACCGAAGGCCAGCAGCAGACAGCTCCCAACCGCCAGCAGAGTCGCCGGGGCGTTCTTCTTCATCCACGGCTGGTTATAGATATCGCCCCACTCCTGGAAGATATAGCGCTGCAGACGCAGGCCGGTGTCCATGGTGGTACCGGCAAACAGCGCCGCCATGACCGTCAGCAGCGTGGCCGCCGTCACTTCGTTGAGGCCCAGGCCGTTATGAATCATGTAGGCACCGCCTTCGACGAAGGCATTGACGCCGCCCTGACCGAAGGCGGTGTACATCGCCTGCCAATCGGCGAAGGTGGCGAAACCGGCAGTGGCGGCAAGAATGGCGGCCAGCGCCAGCATGCCCTCGCCCACGGCACCGAAGTAGCCGACGAAGCGGGCGTCGGTTTCCTTGTTGAGCTGCTTGGACGTGGTGCCGGAAGAGACCAGACCGTGGAAGCCCGAGATGGCGCCACAGGCAATGGTGACGAACAGCAAGGGTATCAGCGAGGGCGTCCCTGCCGGCACGTCCGGATTGATGGCCGGCGCCACCAGGGTCGGGTTGAGCAGTAGAATCGAGCCGTAGAGCACGATCAGACCGATGAAAAGCTGCAAGCCGTTGATGTAGTCGCGTGGCTGGAGCAGCACCCACACCGGCAGCAGCGAGGCAATCGCCGCGTAGCCGAACAGGATCAGGATCCACACGGCGTTACCGGAAAGCGCCCCCACCTCGGCAGGCATCTGTACCGGCACCGCTGGGCCGATGAAGATAAGCACGTACAGCGCGATGACCCCGAGTACGGAGACCACCGGCAGGCTGAGGATGCGCCGATAGATCAGCTGACCGATGATCAGCGCCACCAGGATCGCCCCCCATACCGGTACCACGGCGGTGGAGAAATTCATCATCAAGCCGGCGATGACCACGGCGAATACCGCGTTCACCATCAGCAGTACGAGGAAAATGACGATCATGAAGATGCTGCGGGCGCGCTTGCCGACCACGTCACCGGTCAGGGCGCCGACGGATTTGGCCTTGTTGCGTACGCTGGCCCAGATTGCGCCGAAATCGTGCACCCCGGCAAAGAAGATGGTGCCCAGCACGACCCACAGGAAGGCCGGCAGCCAGCCCCAGATGACGGCAATGGCGGGACCGACGATGGGAGCGGCACCGGCCACCGAAGTGAAATGATGGCCCCAGAGAATGAATCGATTGGTGGGAACGAAATCCACCCCGTCTTCGTATTCGTGAGCAGGCGTCTTGAAGTCGGGATCGAGGCGATAGATCTTGGTGGCAATGAAACGCGAGTAGAGGAAGTACCCCGCGGCCATTCCACCGAGACCCAGGATCAGCAGAACGATAGCACTCATTCCGTCGGCTCCTTTTTGAGGAATGTGTTTTTTTCTTTCTTCTAGGTTCGCATGTTTCGCGAAGCGTCAGGTCGTCCAGCGCATGTTGCACTGATCTGAAATGATGACCAGAGCGGCCCGGCAAGTCCAATTTCAGGCCTGAATCATTCCACTTTATTACTCTAAAGTCGTAGCTAACGGTCGTGGCGTCCATTTCCCCCAAGCCGGAAGCGCCGCGTTGACCCAAGGTCGTACAGCCTCATCAAATGGCGCGCGTTACGCTGCCAGAGAGTCCCGACGTAAAGCGATGAGCCCCATGTCAGAAAGTCTGCTCCAACTCGCCATGGCCGGTGCATTCGGCGCCTTCATCGGTCTGCTGTTCCGGGTCACCCGCCGTCCGGGGCAGGCGCGCGCCTTCACGTTCACCCTGGTCGGGCTGGTTGCCGGCATCACCGCCTACTTGATCTTCCATGTCCTGACCCGCACCACCGGCGCCCCGCCCTGGCTGCTGCCGGTGCTGGTGCTGTTGCAGGTGTGGCTGTGGCTCGGCCCCCTGGGACCGAAGTTCCGTCATCTCGGAAAGGACGGCGACGAACCCCGTTGAAGGCTAGTCCTCGCTCCCGCCCGGTGTTCCGCTTCCGACAATCCCGAACCCCTTCTGCCAAGGTCGTCTTTGCTGCCCTCGGCTTGCACACTAGACTGGTGATTAACAAGACATAATGCCTTTCGAGGAGTAATGCATGGCCAAGGTACTGGTGGTGGACGATGAACCCAACATCGTCCTGTCGCTGGAGTTCCTGATGCAGCAGGCCGGTTTTGACGTGGACACGGCTGAGGATGGCGAAGGTGCCCTGGCCAAGGTCGAGGAGTCGCCACCCGACCTGATTCTGCTCGACATCAGCCTGCCCGGCATCAGCGGCTTCGACGTACTGGAACAGCTGCGCCAGGATTCCCGCCACGCCAGGCTTCCCATCATCATGCTCACCGCTCACGGCCGCGAGGTGGAGCGGGAAAAGGGACTGGCACTGGGCGCCGACGACTACGTCACCAAGCCTTTCTCGACCCAAGCCTTGGTAGAAAAAGTCAAATCCCTGCTGGCCGAGGATGCCTGATGAAGGGCGGCAAGCTGCCCAAGCGCCAGCGCCTGATCGGCCTGTGGCTGTTGCTCAGCGGTATCAGCCTGCTGGGCGGGGCCATCTTCGCCGCCTGGCTGGATAGCCTGTTTCAACCTGAGGGGCTGGCCAGACTGGTGCTGTGGCTGGGCTGTTTCTCCGGTGGCGGCACCATCTTCCTGGTGGGTCTCTTGCTGGAACGCATGCTGTTCACCCCGCTGCGTCATCTTCAGGTCCAGCTGGCCCGCCTGGTAGCCAACCCGGACGCCCGCGAGGATTACCCCCCAGAAGGCTGGCTGCGCGGCCTGGGGCCCGACCTGATGCGTGTGCGCGAAGCCTGGCGCAGCGACCGGACGCGCCTTGCCACGGCCCATGCCGAAGGCGCACGCAGCGCCGCTCGTATACGTCAGGAACTGGAAACGCTGCTGCAGGTGCTCGATACTCCCCTGCTGCTTTGCGATCACCATCGCCGTCTGCTTCTCTTCAATCAGGCGGCCGAAACCTTGTTCGATGGGCACCCTGGTCTCGGCCTGGGCAAGCGGCTCGATGCCTTGCTGCCGGTATCGAGCCTGCAGGACTCACTCGCCCAGCTACCTGACGATGGCTCGCCCCGCGAATTGCTGCTGCCGTGCAACGAGCGCTGGCTGCATGTCGCCATGCGCCGGGTCCCGCAGAGCAATGGCGAAACGCTGCTGACCCTGACCGACGCCACTGCCGCATGGACCAGCGAAATGGGTGCCCGTGCCGGACTGGCGGAGCACATGTCGCCGCTGCGCCGCCACGGAGCCAGCCTGGCCAGCGCTGCCGAAGCACTGAGCAGCGTGCGCCATGCCCGGCATATCGACGAGACGCTGCGCCAGCGCCTCGAAGCGGTCATCGAGGAGGAGAGCCTCGCCCTCGGTCATGAGATTGCCAACCTGGGTCGCCTGATCGACGACATGCAACAGCAGGGCGAGCGTCTGGTGCCTCTATGGTCCAACGACCTGTGGCAATCGCTCAACGAGCGGCTACGCGACAATCCCATCGAGGTCCTGCCCATCGGCATGCCGGCCTGGTTCAAGGGCGACGCCCCGGCGTTGCTGGTCATGCTCGAAACATTGCTCGAGCGACTGCAGGAACATACCGGGAGCACCGGCTTCGAGGGTGAAATGCTGCTCGGCAACCGGCGCGTCTATCTCGACCTGATATGGCCCGGGCGCCCGCTGCCGCAGCGCGAACTATCGGCCTGGTGCGCTCAGCGCCTGGAGACGCTGCCGCTCTCCCCCAGGGTTGGCGATCTTTTACGGCAGCACGCCAGCGACGCCTGGAGCCTGGCGGATCCCGATGGCAAGCATGCCCGCCTGCGGCTGCCGCTACCGGCGGTGGAGCGGGTCGGCGCCCCGCCCAGCCAGCTGCCACCGCGTCCGGAGTTCCATGATTTCGGCATTGCCGACCTGCCACCACCGGATGCCGAACTGGCACGGCGCTCTCTGCGCACACTCGAAATCGTCGCCTTCGATACCGAAACCACCGGCCTCGAACTACGCCGGGGCGATACGGTCATCAGCATCGGCGCCTGCCGCATCGTCAATGCTCGGCTGTTAGCCAGCGATATCTTCGACGTGCGCGTCGACCCGGGCAAGCCGATCCCCCCGGCCAGCACAGCGATACATGGCATCACCGACGACGATGTGGCGGGTGCTCCACCGTTGCCGGTCGCACTGCCCCGCTTCCGCGATTACATCGGCGATGCCGTGATTCTGGCCCACAATGCCGCCTTCGATCTGCTGGCTCTGCAGTCGCCAGGCAGCGGCACCGCACTCGAGATGCCGGTCCTCGATACTCTGCTGCTCTCGCGGGCGCTGGACGAAAGCCTGGACGGGCACGACCTGGATACCCTGGCCGATCGCTACCACCTGAGCTTCCCGCCGGGCACACGCCATACGGCGCTGGGCGATGCTCGCGTGACGGCCGAGCTGTGGCTGTCACTGCTGCCGCGGCTGGAGGCACGTGGCATCGAGACCCTGGAGCAAGTGCTGGCCCTGCAGGCCACCGCCTTCGACAAGGAGGACGCATGCACATAGACTCCTCCACACCTCGGGCCAGACTGATGGCGCTGATCGGACTGGCTGTGCTGCTATTCTCGCCGCCGTTGGTGCTGATCTTCGACCGTTCTCCTGCCGCCACCCTGTCGTGGCTGCCTCTCTATATCTTCGTGGCCTGGTTGCTGGTGATTGCCCTGGCCGCCTGGCTGATGGAGCACCGGCGGGAGGACGACTGACACGATGAGAACCGATCCGACGGTGCTGACGGTCGCCTTCGGCTACCTGGCACTGCTGTTCGTGATCGCCGCCTGGGGCGACCGACGCGCCGAGCAGGGCCGTTCCATCATCGGCTCGCCCACCGTCTATGCTCTGTCGATCGCCGTCTACTGCACCGCCTGGACCTTCTACGGCAGCGTGGGGCGAGCCGCGGAATTCGGCCCGAGTTTCCTGCTCATCTATCTGGGGCCAACCCTGGCCATGCTGATGGCACCGATGCTGATCCGCAAAATGGTCAGAATCGCCAGCACCCAGCGAATCACCTCCATCGCCGACTTCATCAGCGCCCGCTATGGCAAGAGTTCCGGCCTTGGGGCGCTGGTGGCCATCATTGCCCTGATCGGCATTACCCCCTATATCGCCTTGCAGCTCAAGGCGATCACCCTCAGCCACGCGGTACTGGTCAACTACCCCGATGCCGCCGAATTCCGTCTCGCCGACGAGAGCTTCTGGGTCGACAAATCGTTCTGGGTGGCCTTGGTGCTGGCGGTCTTCATCATTCTGTTCGGCACCCGTCACCTGGACGCCAGCGAACGCCATGAAGGCATGGTCGCCGCCATCGCCTTCGAGTCGCTGGTCAAGCTGGTCGCCTTCCTCACGGTGGGCGTGTTCGTGGTTTTCGTGCTGTTCAATGGCCCGGGCGATCTGTTCCGCCAGGTAGCGGAAACCCCCGAGCTCAGCGGGGTGCTGGGACTCGATGCCGTGCCCGGTGGCGCCATCGGCTGGGTGGGCACGCTGGTGCTTGCCTTTCTCGCCTTCCTCACCCTGCCCCGCCAGTTTCAGGTGCTGGTGGTGGAGAACGTAGATGAGCGCCACCTGGAGCGCGCCAGCTGGCTGTTTCCGCTCTACCTGGTGGCGATCAACATCTTCGTCATCCCCATTGCCATGGCCGGCCTGCTGCTGCCGGTGGGCAACAGCGACCCCGACAGTTTCGTGCTCACGCTGCCGCTCTCGGCGGGCATCGAAGGCATTCCGCTACTGGTATTCATCGGCGGGCTTTCGGCCGCCACCGGCATGGTGATCGTGGAAACCATCGCGCTTTCCACCATGGTCAGCAACCAGCTGATGATGCCGCTGCTGCTGCGCTCCAAGCGGCTGCATCTGAGCTCTCAGGGGGAGCTCGCCGGCTGGCTGCTCGGCATTCGCCGGGTGGCCATCGTGCTGATTCTGCTGATGGGCTATCTCTATCACGCGCTGATCGGCGACTCCTACAGCCTGGTGACCATCGGCCTGGTCTCGTTCGTCGGTGCCGCCCAGTTCGCCCCGGCCATGCTGATCGGCATGTACTGGCGCGGAGCGACACGCGCCGGGGCCACGCTGGGCCTGTTGGCCGGCTTCATCATCTGGTTCTACACCCTGCTGCTGCCGGGCTTCGCCCAGTCGGGATGGCTGGATGCCAGCTTCCTGGAGCAAGGCCTGCTGGGTCAGGCGTGGCTGCGCCCCTATGCGCTGTTCGGCGTGGAGGGTTTCGACATTTATAGTCACTCGCTGATGTGGAGTTTGCTGGCCAACGTCGGGCTGCTGGTGGGGGTGTCGCTGTTCACCCGCCAGAGCCCGGTGGAACAGACCCAGGCGGCGTTGTTCACCGAGGCGATGAACCCGGGACTGCAGCACACTTCGCTGTGGCGCGGCCAGACCACCCGCGGCGAACTGCAGAGCCTGCTCAGCCGCTACCTGGGGGCCAGCGCAACAGCAAGAATCCTGGCCGACCAGCACGGTAACCCTGCCGATGACGCACCTGCCCCGCCGGCTCTGATCGCCCGCGCCGAGCAGGCCCTTTCGGGGGCACTGGGCAGCGCTTCCGCACGGGTGTTGATTAACTCAGTGGTGCGCGGCGAGGCGCTGGATCTTGAGTCCATTCTCAGCATTCTCGATACCACCTCGCAGACCCTGGAGTACAACCGTCGCCTGGAGCAGAAGTCCCACGAGCTGGCGCGGATCGGTGAGGAGCTGCGCGCCGCCAACGAACGTCTGAGAGAGCTGGACCGGTTGAAAGACGAATTCGTGGCCATGGTAAGCCACGAGCTGCGCACCCCGCTCACCTCGATACGCGCCTTCGCCGAGATCCTGCGCGACGGAAAGGACCTGCCGGAAGAGAAGCGCGTCCACTTCCTCGAGGTGGTGGTGCTGGAGAGTCAGCGCCTGTCGCGCTTGATCGAGGAGATCCTCGATCTGGCACGTCTGGAGAGCGGACGACTGACGCTGACCCCTCAGCGTCTCGACCTGGTGGCGCTGATACGCCACAGCGTGGATGCCGTGCACCGGCTGCAGGAGGACCGTGGCGTCTCCCTCGAAGTCGACATGGAACTCGAAGAAGCGCCCATCGTCGGCGACCCCGACCGCCTGGAGCAGGTGATCATCAATCTGCTCGACAATGCGGGCAAGTTCGCCGACGACGAGAGCCCCAGAGTGCGCCTCCACCTGACCCGCCACGAGCAGTGCTTTCGCATGAGCGTGGAAGACAACGGGCCGGGCATCGGTCCCGAGGAGCGCGAGCGGGTGTTCGAGAAGTTCCATCAGATCAAGCGCTATGGCGGCGCCAGCGGCAAGGCTCGTGGCCGCCCGCGTGGCAGCGGGCTGGGGCTGCCCATCAGTCGGGGCATCATCAGCCATCTTGGCGGCCGGCTATGGGTCGACGACGCTCCCACGCTGAAGGGCGCCTGTCTGGTCATGGAGCTGCCCGTGGCAGCCGCGGAAACCAAACCCGAAGAAACACAGGGCTCTGCCTGAACGGCGCCGGCACTTGGCGGCTTTCAGGCAAGACCAGGGCGTTGCTTACCTTCCGACGGCAAATTTTGCGCAAATTCTAAAGTAACTTAGGTGTCGGCCGATACCGTCCGTGTTGAGTGGCCCCGGCCATCTCTCCATCAAGCCGTTCGTCGCATTTCATAACGACAACACTGCAACTTGCTTCGGCACATTTCGCCCACCAGGCGAAAGGCGGCCGCAAGCCAGTCCGAACGCATTGCTTCGGCGGAACGGGACCCGACTACCAAAGAAAAGAGCCTGCAAGAGAGCCCCAAATGAGAGCATTGTCCCGCTTGACCCTTACGCAAAAACTGCTCGGTGCCATCGGCCTGCCACTGCTGGCGGCATTCCTGGCCCTTGGCGTCATCGTGCATACCCAACTCAACGCCGCCATTCCCCCCATGGTGGAGAACACCAGCATGCGCCAGGTTGAGGCCCGCGCCGACGAGATAGGACGCTGGATCGCCGGCTACCGCACCCTGCTGAGCGGGCTGGCCAAGGACGAACGCCTGACCGCATCCGTCGACGTCGAGTCGCATCTCGAATGGCTGGAGTCCCGCCACCCTGGCGATGCCACCATCGAGTCGTTCTACTTTGCCGATGCCACTGGCGACACCATTACCCATACCGGCGCCCGGGCAGACATCTCGAGTCGCGGCTACTTCAAGGAGCTGGTCGTCGACGGTACGGCTGACCGGCTGCTAGGCAACCCGGTGCTATCGTTGGTCAGCGGTAAGCCGACGGCCATCGTCGCCGAAACGATCTTCGATGACCGCGGCAATCGCATCGGGCTGCTGGGCATCACACTCTCCATGGCGGCGGTTTCCGATATCACCTCGGCTATCGACGCTGGCGAAGGCAGCTACGGCTACATGGTCGACCGCACCGGCGTGGTGGTTGCCCACCCGGACCCAGATGTTCGTATGGAGCTACGGGTCACCGAAGCCGACCAGGCCGGATTCACGGGAGCCAATGCGTTGGGTCGGCAGATGATGGCGGGCGAGCCCGGCATCGGCCGGGTCATCTCGCCCTTCGGTGGCGCCGAGACCATGGTGTGGCACCCCATAGACGGAACCGATGGCTGGGTACTGGCTGCCGCCATTCCCAATACCGTTTTCACCCGTGTCAGCAGCAATCTTCTCTTCTCGCTGCTGCTCGCCGGCGTTGCCACGCTGGCGCTGCTGCTGACCATCGTGGCAATCTCGGCACGCAAGGTACTCTCTCCCATCCGCCGTACCACGCTTGCCATGGCCGACATCGCCCAGGGCAAGGGCGATTTGACTCAGCGCCTGCAGGTGGACAGCCAGGACGAGGTGGGCCAACTCGCCTTCCAGTTCAACGCCTTCGTCGAGCGTATGCAGAAGACGCTGCTTCAGGTACGCGAGAATGCCCGGACGGTGCTGGCCGGCGCAGGCGACATCGCCGATGGTACTCAGGAACTCTCATCGCGCACCGAGCAGGCCGCAGCCAATCTGCAGGAGACCTCTGCCTCTATGGAAGAGATTCACTCCACCGTATCGCACACGGCTCAGGCTTCCGAGCAAGCCAATGGACTGGCCGTGAATGCGGCGAGCGTGGCCGAACGCGGCAACGAGGCGATGACCGAAATGCGCAGCAAGATGGCAGCCATCGATGAATCGGCCAACAAGATCAGCAACATCATCGGCCTGATCGACTCCATCGCCTTCCAGACCAACATCCTGGCCCTCAACGCCTCGGTGGAGGCGGCTCGTGCCGGCGAGCACGGGCGCGGTTTCGCGGTGGTGGCGCAGGAGGTGCGCAACCTGGCCAGTCGCTCGTCCGATGCGGCAAAGGACATCCGCGGATTGATCGATACCTCGGTCAAGCATACGCAGGAGGGTAGCGAGATCGTGCAGGCGGTCGTCGAGCGGATGATGGAACTGCGCCAGAGCGTGGTTCAGGTGTCGGATGTGATCAGCGAGATCACTGCCGGCGCACGGGAGCAGACCGCGGGCATCGAACAGGTCAATACGGCAGTGGCCGAGATGGACACCATGACGCAACAGAACGCCGCCATGGTCAATCAGAGTGCCAGCCTGGCAGCCACCATGCACGAGAATGCACGCCTGCTCGACGAACTGATGTCCACTTTCGTTCTGGGCGATGCGCCTGCCAACAGCGTTTCGACGCCTAGAGCCCAACCGCAGCGCGCGCTTCCGGCAACCCCATCCGTCACGTCGCGACCGGTGGATCCGAAGCCACAGCCCCGAAAGCGTGAGAAGAAAGCCGAAGAGGAGTGGGAAACCTTCTAACGCCTGTCTCACGGCAGGTAGCCGCCCTTGGCTACGGCTACCTGCCGCTTGCGCTCTGTGCCGTTCGCACCAGGCGGCGGATGACCTGCATGTCGTGACGCAGCAGCAGCCGCTGGTCCTCCTCCAGCCGGGTCGCATCGACCCAACCATCCGGCGCCCCACCCGCCTTCAGGCTCGCCAGCTGCGCTTGCAGCAGCAGCTCCTGCAGGCGGTCCAACGCCGCTATGCCCGCTCTAGCCTGCTGCGCTGTCAGAGCCCCCTTGAGCACCAGCGCAGGCAGCCGCAGGCGCGTATCGGGCACGCTCACACCATGGCGCAACGCCAACAGGCGCACGGCATTGACCAGCGGTAGCAGCCCCTGGCGCTTGAGGTTCAGGGCATTCTCGTGGGGTGCACCGTCGCCGTCGCCTGCCAGCCGCCCGAAGCGGTCCAGCGCCACCGGCAGTTCATCGAGCAGGTTCGCCATCTCGTCGAGGAACAGACCGGCCCCAGGCATGATGAGCCGAACATGCTCGGCTAGTGCCGTGGCCAGGCCGGCATCGCCGAAAGCGGGGTGAAAGTCGAGCAGGATATTGCTCTGCTGTACGCGCTTGACCCGCCGATCCTGGGTCCACAGGCTGAGCTGCTCGCACCATTCGGAGAGACGCTTGCGCCACATCGGCCAGCGTGCCATCACATGGCCGTTGCACAACGGTATGCCCGCCTCATCGAGGCGGGCGGTGAAGCGTTCGCCCAGCGCCTGGAAGAAGCCGTCGATCTCGGTGTGGCGGGCATCCGGGTAGTCGGCCACGATCATGGCATTGTCCTGATCGGGCCCCAGCAGGCTTTCGTGACGCCCGGCGGAACCCAGCGTCAGTACGCAGAACGCCACTGGTGGCTTGCCCCAGCCCTGCCCCTGCATCTCGTTGAGCGTGAGGTGAATGGCACGCCGGTAGAGGAGTTCGTTGTGATCGCTGATCAGCTGGCTGATGCGCCAGGCGGGCAGGTCCAGCCGCTCGAGCGCCTCGACCAGCCGGGGCTGCCAGGCATGGGCGGCAGGAAGATCGGGCGACGTACCGAGCTCCTCGAGCGCTTCGCACAGTGGCGCCAGCAATGTTGCCGGCGCCGGTAGCGTATCGTCTGCGAAGAGTTCACGCCAGGGCGAGGCCCGATGGAGTAGTTGCATGTCGTCTCCCCACCACTCATGTGTATTAGGAGCTAGTGTATCGAGACCAGCACCGCCACACACTTGGGCCAAGGGATGAGGATGGGGCGCAGCCCCTGGGTGCGACCTGCCTCAGCGCGGCTCGAACATGCCGTCGCCGACCTGATCGATGTAGCGCTGCGCCTTGCTCACCATCAGCTGGTCGCAGGCCTCACGCCCCGGCACCAGATCGGAGCGCTCGAAGCGATGCTCTAGCGCCTCGCCGTCGGCACCCGGCTTGCGAATCCAGCCGCTGACGCGGTACTGGCCACCCTGCTCGACCGGCTCCGAGACGATCTGGTAGCCATTGTACTCCACCGGCTCGGCGGCCTTGGCCGTAGCCGACTTGGCGTCACCGCTGCCGAACAGGCCACCCAAGAGTTTCTTCAGCATCGTTCTCTCCCCTACCGTTTTTCCCCAACTAATTCTTCCCTACGAGCTTTCCAAACGACAGCGCCGGCCACTGGCCGGCGCCGACATTCATCAGGGAACGTCTGATTTATGTCGCGAGCGAAGAGAGGTTGGCCGCCACCGGAGCACAGAAACCGGAGCCTATGCGGTACTAGGTGAGGATTTCGAGCACCGCTGGCGGCCAAGATATCGAGCGCAGCAATAAATCAGCGTTTCCTTAGCTCTGTTGGCGGCCCTTACCGGCCGCAATCCGCAGACGCAGGGCGTTGAGCTTGATGAAGCCCTCGGCATCCTTCTGATTGTAGGCGCCGGCATCGTCCTCGAAGGTGGCGATGGACTCGTCGAACAAGGACTGCTCGGACTTGCGACCGACTACGGTGGCACTGCCCTTGTAGAGCTTCATGCGCACCACGCCACAGACGTTCTTCTGGGTCTCGTCGATGGCGGCCTGGAGCATGCGACGCTCCGGGCTCCACCAGTAGCCGTTGTAGATCACTTTGGCGTACTTGGGCATCAGCTCGTCCTTGAGGTGAGCTTCCTCACGGTCGAGGGTGATCGATTCGATGGCGCGGTGGGCGCGCAGCATGATGGTGCCGCCAGGTGTTTCGTAGCAGCCGCGGGACTTCATGCCGACGTAGCGGTTCTCGACGATGTCGAGACGGCCGATACCGTTGTCGCCGCCCAACTTGTTGAGCTTCTCGAGTACTTCGTGGGGCTTCATCGGCTTGCCGTCAATGGCGACGACATCACCCTTGTCATAGGTGAGCTCGACGTAGGTGGGCGCATCCGGCGCGGCCTCGGGCGACACGCTCCATCGCCACATGTCCTCCTCGGCCTCGGCCCACGGATCCTCGAGGATGCCGCCCTCATAGGAGATGTGCAGCAGGTTGGCATCCATGGAGTACGGCGACTTCTTCTTGCTCTTGGAGAAGTCGACGGGAATGTCGTGCTGCTCGCAGTAGGCCATCAGCTTCTCGCGGGAAGTGAGGTCCCACTCGCGCCACGGCGCGATCACCTTGACGCCAGGCTTGAGCGCATAGGCGCCCATCTCGAAACGCACCTGGTCGTTACCCTTGCCGGTGGCGCCATGGGAGATGGCATCGGCCCCGGTCTCGTTGGCGATCTCGATCAGACGCTTGGCGATCAGCGGACGCGCGATGGAGGTACCCAGCAGGTACTCCCCCTCGTAGATGGTGTTGGCACGGAACATCGGATAGACGTAGTCGCGCACGAACTCTTCGCGCAGATCCTCGATGTAGATCTCCTTCACACCCAGCGCCTGGGCCTTGGCGCGCGCCGGCTCGACTTCCTCGCCCTGACCGATGTCGGCGGTAAAGGTCACGACTTCGCAGTTGTAGGTTTCCTGCAACCACTTGACGATGACGGACGTGTCCAGGCCGCCGGAATAGGCAAGCACGACCTTCTTGACATCGGACATTCGGGGGCTCCTCTCAGGTAAACGACACAGAGCGAGCAGTATAGCGTGGCTGCCGTCCGGCGAATACCGGCGACAGGACGTATCGCAGCCAAGCTGATAGACTTTTGCTCCAAACGCGGCGGCCTGGCCATGGCAGGCCAGCACCACGGCGACACGATGACAGCGACAGGCAGTGAGAGGGAAGTGATGAGGAGAGGCGTATGAGCGAGGCGATCACCCGCGAGTTGATGGCCCAGCGGTTTCGCAGTTTCCTGCCGGTAGTGGTAGATCTGGAAACCGGCGGTTTCAACGCCGAACGCGACGCCATTCTCGAGATCGCTGCGGTGACGCTGACGATGGACCCGGAAGGCAACCTGATGCCCGACGCCACCTACGCCTACCATGTGCAGCCCTTCGCCGGCGCCAATGTGGAGCAGTCGGCGCTCGACTTCACCGGTATCAAGCTCGACGACCCGCTGCGCCAGAAGGTCGCGCTCTCCGAGGCCGAAGCCCTGGGCGAGATCTTTCGCCCGGTGCGCAAGGCGATCAAGTCCCACGGCTGCACCCGCGCCGTACTGGTGGGCCACAACGCCGCCTTCGACCACGGCTTCCTCAACGCCGCGGTCAACCGCAGCGGCATCAAGCGCAACCCCTTCCACCCTTTCTCCAGCTTCGACACCGCCAGCCTCTCGGGGCTGGTCTACGGCCAGACGGTGCTGGCCCGAGCCTGCCGCGCGGCGGGCATTCCCTTCGACAATCAGGAGGCGCACTCGGCGCGCTACGACACCGAGCGCACCGCCGAGCTGTTCTGTGCCATCGTCAACCGCTACAAGGACCTCGGCGGCTGGGCGCTGGCGCAGCGTGAGCAAGGCTTCGAGGAACTCTGACGCCCTGCCAGGCTGGCCTCGGTCAGTGGCGGGGCTCCTGCTCCCAGCCGGCGGGCATATCGAGGTCATCATCACCGTCGGCCGAGCCGCCCACGCCGGGCTTGTCGATGATCTGTATGGAGCTGGCCTGTAGCCCCTCGTCGCCTTCGTTTGGCTCGAAACGCACCCGTGTACCCACGGTCAGTCGCTCGAAGTCGCTGTGCAGTACCGCATTGCGGTGAAAGTAGTATTCCTGGCCGCTGATGCTCTTGAGAAAGCCGTAGCCATCCTTCTCGAACATTCGCACTACCGTTGCCACCGGTGGCAGCGGCTCGTCGTTGTGCTGCTTGACCTTGCCGTCACGCTTGGCGGTCTGCTTCTTGAGCTGCTTCTCCATCGCCTCGAAGGCGTTACGAATGATGGGACGAAGCTGGACCTGGGGATCGGTCACCTTGTCGCTTTTCTCGGCCACGAGTTCGCCCTTGGCCGGTAAAGTCACCTCGACCTGAGCTCGGTAGGGGTTGCCCGTCTTGTGGGGACTTTGAGTCTGCTCGATGGTGACGCGGCAGGAGACGATATCCTTGCTGAAGTTCTCGAGCTTGGCCACGCGGGAACGCACGTACTCGTCGATCCACTCCGAGCGCGACACATGCTGGTAGGTGATTTCCAAAGGCGTTTGCATGCTTCCTCCCTGTCGTTTCAGTCGGCGGCGAACGATGTTCCCGGCAGTATACGCCTAGCGTTCGAAGCCTCCTGTTGACTGAATCCATTTCGAGCCCTGCCCCATTCAGCGTGGTAGCGAGACCGGAGGATTTCAATCGACTCTGCTCCGGGTTTTGGTAACCCGAGGTAAGCAACACACCGAACCAATAACAGCAAGGCCCACGAGCCGAAGCACGTGGGCCTTGTGCACCTGGCGGAAAAACGGGATCAGGCGTTGCCACTTTCCTCGTTGGCCTGAGCACGCGCCGCGGCGTCCTTGATCAGCTTTTCCAGCTCGCCGCTTTGATACATCTCGGTGACGATGTCGCAGCCACCCACCAGCTCACCCTCGACCCACAATTGGGGGAAGGTCGGCCAGTTGGCGTACTTTGGCAGCTCAGCGCGAATATCGGGGTTGTCCAGCACGTTGACGAAGGCGAAGCGCTCGCCGCAGGACATCAGAGCCTGCACGGTCTGGGAGGAAAAGCCGCACTGCGGCAGCTGAGGCGTGCCCTTCATGTAGATCAGGATGGGGTTTTCGCTGATCTGGCGCTGAATGTTCTCGATGGTAGTGCTCATGTGCGCTCCCTGTTGGAAGATGTGGTGGCGGAGGATGCAGGGGGTAATACCCGAGTGCAGCGCTCAACCTCTTGCTCATGGCTCCATTCTACTGACGACGGGCGAATTGCGCATCCCCTGCAGGCTGGCTAGGATGGTGGTTTTTTCGCGCGGAGAGATCGCCATGGCGACACGCCATTTCCTGACCCTGCTGGACCTGAGTCCCGACGAGCTGCATTACCTGATCCAGCGCGCCATCACGATCAAGAATCGCCTGCGCGCACAAGGGCCTGTCTACGCGCCGTTCACCAATCGCACGCTAGCGATGATCTTCGAGAAATCCTCGACGCGCACCCGGGTCTCGTTCGAAACCGCCATGGCCCACTTCGGTGGCCATGCGCTGTTCCTCTCGCCACGCGACACACAGCTCGGTCGCGGCGAGCCGATAGAGGACACGGCCAAGGTGCTCGCGGAGATGGTCGACATCGTGATGATTCGTACTTTCTCTCATGCCGGCCTCGAGGCCTATGCTGCGGCAAGCTCGGTACCGGTGATCAATGCGCTGTCAGACGATTATCATCCCTGCCAACTGCTGGCCGACGTGATGACCTGGACCGAACTGCGCGGCAACGTGCGCGGACGCACGGCAGTCTGGATCGGCGATGGCAACAACATGTGCCACTCCTGGATCAACGCTGCGCGCCAGTTCGACTTCCAACTGCGGGTGTGCTGCCCCGAGGGCTACGAGCCGCGCCAGGACATTCTCGCTGCCGCCGGCGACCGGGTCACTCTGTTGCGCGACCCTGCCGAAGCCGTGGCCGGTGCCGATCTGGTTACCACCGACGTGTGGGCCTCGATGGGCCAGGAAGAGGAACAGGCCAAACGTGAGGCCGATTTCGCCGGCTTCCAGGTCAGCGAGGCGCTGCTCGACCAGGCCAAGCAGGACGTGCTCTTCCTGCACTGCCTGCCTGCCCACCGCGGCGAGGAGATCAGCGAAACCCTCCTCGACGACCCGCGTGCCGTGGTATGGCAGGAAGCCGGCAACCGCCTGCATGCCCAGAAGGCGCTGATCGAATTCCTGCTGTTGGGCCGGGTCGATCACTGAGGGTCCCCGGGGCACTCACCTGTTTGCCGGTGTGACCGCCGGGACCCAGTTCCCGGCGGTACAAACCAACCCGCGCAGGTTCTCTTCCAACGCCTCCAGCGGAACGGGACGACCGAACAGATAGCCTTGATAGGCGTGGCACCCCTGCCGCTCCAGCCAGTCGCGATGCGCCTGGGTCTCCACCCCCTCGGCGATGACCTCCAGGCCGAGATTGCGGCCCAGATCGATGATCGAGGCACAGATCACCTCATTGGCACCATCCTCGAACAACGGACGCACGAACGATTGATCGATCTTCAACTGATCGAGCGGCAAACGGTTGAGATAGCCGAGCGATGAGTAGCCGGTACCAAAATCGTCGAGGGCAAATTTCACCCCCAGTATCCTGATACGTCGCATGGTCTCACGCACAGCATCCGGTTCCTCCATGAACAGATTTTCGGTCAACTCCAGCTTGAGGCGTTCAGGATTCGCCCCGGTGGCGACGATGATCTTTTCCAGCCGGTAGACGAACTCGGGTTGCTGAAACTGCAGAGGGCTTATGTTGACGGCCATGCTGAGCCCCGCCAGGTGCGGATTGGTTTGCCACTCTGCAAGTTGCGCACAGGCCGTCTGCAGCACCCAATCGCCTATCGAGACGATGAGGTAACTCTGTTCGGCAATGGGAATGAAATCGTAAGGCGGCACCGTTCCATACTCGGGATGGTGCCAGCGCAACAGTGCCTCGACCCCCGTCACTCTGGCGGATCGATCGACCTGAATCTGATAGTGCAGCGCCAGTTCATCACGCTGCTCGGCCTGACGCAACTCGCTTTCGAACAGCGCTCGACGCACCGCCACGGCCTGCATCGCTGGATCGAAGAAGCGCCAGGTGTTGCGTCCCGCCTGCTTGGACTGATACATGGCCATCTCAGCCTGCTGAAGGCACTCCTCGGCATCACCGGCGCCCGCCCCGAGAAAGGTGATGCCAATGCTGCCGGAGAGAAGATGGCGTCTATCGCTGATCCAGCAGGGTTCGGCAAGGGCGGCCAGCAATCTGTTGGCCAGGCGCTCCATGCGCTGTGAAGCGAGCGCCACCGAGAGCCCCAACTCTTCCACCAGAATCACGAACTCATCACCGCCAAGCCGGGCTACCAGAGCCTTGCCACCGCTGGCCTCGACAATACGATCGGCCATGATTCGCAGCAACTCATCCCCGGCCTGATGACCGTGACTGTCGTTGACGTGCTTGAATCCATCCAGGTCGACGAACACGAGTGCCGCTGGCTGCTCGTGGTCTCTGCTATCGGGCATGGCCTGAGCCAGGCGTTCCAGCAGCATGCGGCGGTTCGGCAGGCCAGTCAGCGGATCGAAGAAAGCCAGGCGGTGGGCCTCCTGCTCGGCGGCGCGATGTAACGAGACATCGGAGATCGTCGCCACATAGTGGGTCGGCTGCCCGCTGTCGTCACGCACTGCACTGATGGTGACCCACTGCGGGTAGATTTCTCCATTCTTGCGCCGATTCCACACCTCACCGTTCCAACTGCCGCTCTGATGAATGCCACGCCACATTTGACGATAGAAGTCGGCATCATGTTGGCCCGAGTTGAGAATACGTGGATTCTCACCCAGCACCTCCTCGGCACGATAGCCGGTGATACGCTCGAATGTGGCATTTACCTTGCAAATAGCACCCTGGGCATCGGTAATGAAAATACCCATATGGGTTTCGAACGCCAATGCCGCGATATCGCGCTCGGCCGACAGCGTTGCATTCAACTGCCGCTGACGCTTCGCCCCTCGCCGTAACGCCACCTCGGAAGGTGCCACACGCCGAGATTGACGCAGCAGCACGATGCCCACCAGTGCCGCCGAAAGCCAACCAGACGCTACCAGCAACATGCCTGGCCATCCGGCCAGGATAGCGCTCAAGCCATCACCCACGCCCGAACCGAAAAGTTGTTCCATCTAAAGGATAATGTGCCGAAAAAGTGAATGGTCCCGCAGCCCCAGCCTAGTTTTCCCGGAGCTCCTGATGCAACAGCAGCTCGACGCGGCGGTTGGCGGCACGCCCCTCAACGGAGTCGTTACTCTCCATGGGTCGCGTGTCGGCATAGCCCACCGCACGCAGCCGCTGAGGAGAAATTCCTATTTCAGAGAGATAGCGCAGCACGGCGATCGCACGTGCCGAAGAAAGCTCCCAATTCGAGGGAAACTGGGCCGTGGCGATGGGAATATCGTCGGTATGGCCCTCGACGGAAATTTGCCCATCGAACCTTTCCAGCGTTTCGCGCAAGCCACTCAGGACCTCGCGCCCCTGCGCAGTCAGGGTGGCCTGGCCACTGCTGAACAGCAGGTTGTCATCGATACGCAGGGTGATGCCGCGCTGCCCTTCGGCAACGCTGACGCCCTCGATGTTCAGACTCGGCAAGCGCGGCTGCAACCCCTCGTGCTGGGGCTTGAGCCCCGATCCCGCCACCATGCGCGCCGCCGCCTCGGCCTGAGGAGCGATCGCCGTGGCCACCTCGCCGCCATGCCGACTGCCCTGAATCGCCAGTCCATTGCCAGCCAGCGACAGAAGCAGGACGAACAGCGTGATGAGCAGCGTCAAAACGTCCAGGTAGCTGACCAGCCAGCCCTCCCCATCGCCTTCGCCAGTGGGAGGAGGGTGCAGCACATCGCGAGTGCTACGGTCGAGCATTCTGCACCTGTTCGTCGATGACGTCTCGCTTGGCCACGCTGGGATCGCGAATCTCGTCGTGATAGTTGGCGACGAAGGAATTCAGGGTCTCCTCGATGAAGGAAGGCAGGCGTCGCTTGGTGATGAGCGAGATCCCTTCCAGAACCATGTTCATGGCGATCAGGCGCTCTTCGGTACGTCGCTCGAGTTTGACGGCGATCGGCTTGAACACCAGGTTGGCCAGCAGGATGCCATAGAAGGTCGTCAGCAGGGCCACGGCCATGCGCGGGCCGATCACGTGAAGATCCCCCGACTCCATCACCTCCAGCATGTTAACCAGCCCCACCAGGGTGCCGATCATGCCGAAGGCCGGTGCGTAGGTGGCCATGGTGCGAAAAATTTGCGCTTCGGCATGCTCGCGTGCCTTGAGCCGGGCAATGCGCCAGCGCAGCAGATCGAAGATCTCTTCTTCCTTGGTATTGGCGATGACCAGTTGAATGCCGGTGCGCAGGAAGGGGTTGTGCGCCTTCTCCAGCGCTGCCTCGACGGCCCTGACGTCGCCCTTGAACCACAGCCGAGAAATATCCACCAGCTCCTTGATATCATCTCGTATGTAGGTGTTCTCGCGCCGAAACACCAGCCCCACCAGACGCACCACCCTGACGACTTCCTTGAGCGGATAGCTGATGAAGGTTGCCGCCATGGTGCCGGCCAGTACGATGGCAAGACCCGGCAGGTTGAGAAAGCTCTGGGGCGATTCGGCAGTAAAGAAGAGAACGCTGACCAGCAGTACGACGCTGGCAAACATGCCGATGATAGTCGAGGGATTCATTCAGGCTCCTGAGATGCGGGGCATCGAGTCTATCGGAAAGTATCGGCAGCGTTGACGATTGCTTTAGTTCGATACCGGGATTGCCCATCAATAATTGATACAGATCAATTTCCGATGGGTCGCTAAAGTTCTCACCTGCATTGCCGATAGGATGAGCAGGTGGGCTTGACCGGTGACGGTTCGACGAGACGGTGAGTGCACTGCACTGCCCAACCACGCAGACGATACCGAACAGGCTCGGGAAGGAGTTGCCATGCATCGATGCGCCGAAAAGGAGGGACACTGCGAGCGCTGCGAAGGCGAGCTGCCGTTCGAGTTCACCATGGCCTTCCAGCCGATCGTCGATTTGAGCTCGGCCAGGATCATTACCTACGAGGCTTTGGTGAGGGGGCCCGCCGGCGAGTCTGCCGGCAGTATCCTGGCCAAGGTGACGCCGCGCCTGCTCTACCGCTTCGACCAGGCTTGCCGCATTCGTGCCATCGAGCTGGCCAGCCGGCTCGGCATGCGCGAGAGCCTGTCGATCAACTTTCTGCCCAATGCCGTTTACGAACCGCAGGCGTGCATTCAGGCGACGCTGGATATTTCCCAGAAGGTCGGGTGGCCGACAGAGCGGCTGGTGTTCGAGGTAACCGAGAGCGAAAAGGTGCAGGACCAGAAGCATCTGCGCAGCATCATCGAAGCCTATCGCAGCATGGGCTTTACCACCGCCCTGGATGACTTCGGCAACGGCTTCGCCAATCTCGATCTGTTGACGGTGCTGCACCCGGACCGGCTCAAGATAGACCGCGCTCTGGTGATGGGCTGTGATGACGACATTCGTCGGCAGGCGATCCTCAAAGCCCTCGTCGGCCTCGCCGGGGAACTCGGTATCGACCTGATTGCCGAGGGCGTGGAGACCCGCGACGAGGCACTGTGGCTCGGACGACACGGCATCCCGAAGCAGCAGGGCTTCTTCCATGCCCGCCCTGCCCTCGAGAGCCTCGCACCGGATCTCGAGCCAGGCCTCGCGGCGCTGCGCCAGGCTCTGTAGAAGCTGAAATCGTAGTAGAAGCTGCAATGCTGGGACAAGCGGTACCGGAGCTGTCATTTCTGGAAACATGAGAACATACCTGGGTGTTACAGCACTCAGCAGGGAGCCAAGCCACATGCCCGAGCAAAGGGATCCAGAGCCTTTTACCATCGCACTTCATCCGGTTCACGATGCCAGCCATCATCACGTGGCGGATCGCCTCGTCTACACTCGGCGCAGCGACGTCGAGGATGAGGCCGAGGATCTCATGTCCGCCACCGCCCGGGCCCTGGCCAGCGCCGTTTACGAGCTTGGCGATGCCGGACTGCTGGGTGACAGGACACTGTTCGTCGACCTGCCCCTGGAATGGCTCGATCGCCCCGAACTGCTGCCCACCCCGGCGCCGCGGCTGGCGCTTGGCGTTGCCGAAGCCAGTACGCTGGATAGCGAGCTGCTCGCGCGTCTGGATGACATTCGCGAGCGAGGCTACCGGGTCATCGTGCCCTCTCGGCTGTTCAAGCAGGATCCCGCTGCGTTGCTGGGTCGCTGTGACATCATACAGCTGACCTCACCCAACGAACTGGATGAAAAGACGCTGGAAAAGCTGCCGCCTCGCAATATCAAGCTGCTGGTGGAGAATCTCGACAGCCGCGAAGCCCTGGAGCGTTATCAGCTGATGGGCTGCGATTACTACGACGGCGACTATCTGGCACGTCCCAGCTTCATTGCCTCGCCGCCTCGTGGCCGCCATGGCAACCGCGCCGCCCAGATTCGCCTGATTCGCGCCCTCTATGAGGAAGACAGCAGTGACCTCACCCGGCTGCATGAGCTGGTGGTGCAAGTGCCCCACCTGCATGTGGCGATTCTGCGCCGCGCCAACTCCACCTACTTCAATCGTGGCGGCAAGGCAGTCGATCTGCATCGTGCGGTACAGATCCTGGGGCTGATCGAGCTGCGACGGTTGATTCTGACCCTGACTCTTGCCAGTCTTCAGCCTTCTTCTCGCATCGTGCTGCGCATGGCCTTGATCCGTGCCTTCATGTGCCGCTATCTGGCGGCTCCCTTCCCCACTCTCGACCCCGAGGATGCCTTCACTACTGGGTTGTTCTCGATGATGGACGCCCTGCTCGAAGAGGACCGCAACACCTTGCTCGACCACCTGCCTCTGGGTGAGCCGATCATCAAGGCATTGAAGTATCGCAGCGGACCACTCGGTGCCGTGCTGGTTCTGTGCGAGAACCACGAATGCCAGGTCGAGGAAGCTATCGATGAAGTCCCCGCCGACCGGCTACATGGCTGCTACATGAACGCGCTGGCCAGCACCAAGGCATTGATGGACAACCTGTAGACTTGCGAGAGCTGCCTACCCGCGGCCTTGGCTTGGGTAAACCCTTACGCTTGGGAGAACCCTTTCGCTTGGGAAAACCCTTTTGTTTGGGAGTGCCTAGGCGTCGCTGTCCGCCAGGCGCGACCGCAACCGGCTCACCGCCTGGCTATGCAACTGGCACACTCGCGACTCGGTGACTCCAAGCACGGCGCCGATTTCCTTCAGGTTGAGCTCTTCCTGGTAGTAGAGCGCCATCAGCAGCTTTTCCCGCTCGGGCAGCGCCTCGATACCCTCGACCAGTTGTCGGCGGCGCTCCTCGTCGATGAGCAGATGATAAGGCGTATCGAGCGAGGCGTCCTCGATACCGGGCTCGGCGCCTTCCGACACGAGCACCTCGAAGGGCAGCAGATGGCCACTGTTGGTATCGCTGAGCAGCTGACGATACTCCTCGAGCCCCATCTCGAGCTCGGCGGCTATTTCAAGCTCTTCCGCCGGCCTGCCGAGCTTCTGCTCCAGACTGCGCACGGCCTCATCGACGGCCCGGGCATTACGCCGAACGCTGCGAGGGAGCCAGTCGCGACTGCGCAGCTCGTCCAACATGGCGCCACGGATACGCTGGCTGGCAAAGGTAGCGAAACTCGCACCCTGAGTGGCATCGAAGCGGCCCATCGCCTCGAGCAGCCCCACGGTGCCGGCCTGGATCAGATCATCGAGTTCGATACTTGCCGGCAGTCGCACCTGCATGGACAGCGCCTGGCGCCTCACCAGCGGCAGGTACTCCTCCAGCAGGTCTGTCTGTTCGATCTTGCCTCGTGCTGTGTACATGCTCTTGCTCTCGCGGCTGACGGTTCCCTCGAGCGACGACGTTCAGCGCTCGACGGGTCAGAATCACTGCAGGTCGTCGTGATTCACGATCACCTGCAGCCCCTGCAGGGTCATGGCGCGCTGCCCACGGTCCTGCAGTGAAAACTGAAAGTTCAGTGGCGTATCTGCCGGCACACCGGCCAGTGCCTCGGTCTGCCCTCGCGGTCCATGCAGGCGAATACAGTCCCCGGGGTGGCAGAGCCAGGCGTTCACCTGACTGCCGGCGGGCGGCTGAAACTGCCAGACCACGCGACTCATCACCTGCCCACGTGCCAGTTCGGGAGATGGCGGCAACAAGGCAGCGGAAACGGCATGTCGCTCGGCCATGACCACCTGCACGGCAGGCGCCGTAGCAACCCAACTGCCGGCCGCCTGAGCCAGACCCGCCCACAATCCGCCAACGGTCAGAAAACAGAGTTGCCGCAGCCTGAACGTTTTCATCGCGCCAATACCAGCAGTTCGATATCGAAATACGCTTCTGCCACGTACTGGAGATTGCTCAATAGACCCTGCCGCCCCACGCCCGGCGGATGCACGGCAATCAAGCGTCGCGGCCCACCCTGCTCGGAAATCTGCTTGAGCATACGATATCCGCGGCGAAACGCTTCCAGGTCGTCATCTATCCACAGCGCCCATTGAGACTGCTGTGCTGCCAGCAGCGACAGATGCGGGCTGCTGATCGACAGCGCCACGATACGCCAGGCGCGGGGATCGCCTACCCAGTGACGTCCCTCGTGTGCCCAGCTCTCCAACAGCTCGCTCACCCGCGCGGTATGTCGCTCGGCAGTGCCCGGCAGGCCCAGCACCATCAGCGTCCGCCCCCCCCTGCTGAGCGGCGACCTCGGCAGCTCCCCTGCTGCCTTGGCGCCGGCAGCCTGGCCGCTGGCCTGCTTGGGTCGGACATTCTCCGCCTTGTTTCCCGTGGCCAGCTCGACCAGCATCTCGGCCACGTGTGTCGGGCACTCATCCTGCGTCGTTCCGTTTGCCCATTGGCGCAATCCCGCGGCCTGGTCCCATCCCATCTAGCCTGTCTCCCGTTCACCGAGGCCAAGGTGGCGAATGGCATCGCGCACCAGGAAAAGTTGTAGCAGAGACTCGAGCAGCGCCACGTCTCGGCGTCGGCGACGCCCACCGCCGAGGCCCAACAGCTCGGCCCTGAGATCCATGGCGGCCTCATCTTCGGCAAAGTCGAGGTGGGCTGCCACCGTGGCCAGACCGCTGGCCATGAGCAAGCGAACATCGCCACGCAGATCGCCAGCCTCGGTCGGCTCGAGACGCTGCCAGGCGCGGCGTGCGAGTTGCGGCAGTACATCGGCTTGCAGCAGCGCGAGCAGCAGCGGCTCGGGGTCGCGGCTCAGCCCGGCAGGAACGATCCAGTAGCGTCTGGCCAAAGCCTTGCCGCTCTCTGCATCGCGAACCTCACCAAACCAGGCCTGGGCGTCGAAGCCCGACCGCTCACGGCGGCTGCCCTTGAAGTTCACCTCGACCGGCAGCGCAGCGAGCATGAGACGAGCAGGCGCGCCGCGGAAACGGCAGCGAACCTGACCGGCGGCTTCGGCCATCGACTCCAGCGCCGCCAAGCTGTGGCGCTCGCCCGCATGCGCGACCCGCAGACTGCCCCGAACCTGGCTGCACCAGGAAAGACCCTGGCGCTCCAGCCAATCTCCGGCCTCGGCATCGGGCAGACCATTCATCAGATGCACACCGGCATCGTGATGCTGCAACGCGCTTTCGAGTCGCGCCTGCTGGCCCGCCACCTGGCGATGCTGCAATAGCGGCAGCGCCAGCCAAGTGCCTTCTGCATTCAGTGCCACGTCTGGCATCGCCCAGTGCTCGCCCGGTACCCGTCGCCGCTCGCTCCAGAGCATGCCGTGGGCCTGACCGGCTCGGGGATGATCCGCCAGCAGCGCATCGAAACGCTGCTGCTGCACGGAAGCCGGCAGGCCCAGCAGATTCCATACGGCTTCCAGCCCGTCGAAGGCCGGTAAGCGCTCGCGCAAGGCCAGCAGCACCGTTGCCAGGCGGCGGCCCTGCCCCAGCAGATTGCCGGCACCGCGCGAGGAGTTGTCTGGGGGCGTCGGCGAGGTGGTGGCACGAGCCAGGGGCACACGATTGGCCAGGCACTGCTCGATGAGCGAGACGGGCTCGGCCAAGGCCATGTCCTCCGGCACCCGCTGGCCGTGAGAGACGAACAGCAGCCGCAGCCCGTGGCGCATGATGATGTCCAACACCGGAGCCAGCCTGCCCGCCTCGTCCAGCTTGGTGATGATGCAGTCGCTGATCTCACCGCCGGCCGCCTGGGCCGCCTGACGGTAGCGCACCACCACCTCCTCAAGGGTCTCCGGCTGACTGGCAGAATTGAGCAGCAGCACCAGGCGAACCGAGGTGTTGCCACCACGCAGGTGGCCGATCTGTTCGATCACGCGTTGGTCGCGCTGACTCATGCCTACCGTATCGATGAGTACGCAGGACTTGCCCTTCATCCGCTCCAGCAGATCCGATACCGGCTGGTCGGCGTTGAGGGCGTACATGGGAACGTCGAGCAGCCGTGAATAGATGCGCAGCTGCTCATGGGCGCCAATGCGGAAGCTGTCGGTGGTCACCAGCGCTACCGGACGGGTGCCGTGGCGCATGACGTAGCGTGCCGTCAGCTTGGCCGTGGTGGTCGTCTTGCCCACGCCGGTAGGGCCGACCAGCGCCACGATACCGGCACGGTCCATGAAGGCGGCTTCGTCGTCCAGGCCTACGAGTCGCTTGGACAGCTGGCGAACGAGCCAGGCCATGGCACGCTCGTCCAGCGCTTCGACATCAGCCAGCTCTTCCGGCAACGAGGCGACGACCTCTTCAGCCAGCGCCTGGCTGAAGCCCGCTTCGAGAATTGCCCGCACGAACTGCTCGCCGGCCGTGCCACCCGCCTCCGGCCCGCTTCTGTCGCGTGCCAGCAGCGCGCGCATGTCACGCATTTCCTCGAGCAGCCTGGCACTCATGGCCTCGAAGGCCTGAACCTGCGCCTGGTCCGTGCTTACCGGCACCTCTCGGGCTGGGGGAACTTGAGGCTCGGGCTGCTTGTAGGAAGTCACCTCGCTGGAAGTCGGTGCTGCCGACTCCGCCATCGCCAGGATCTCGACCCCCTGCTCGGTATGTCGGTTGGCCAAAATCAGAGCTTCATCGCCAAGTGCCGCTCGCACTTGGCGCATGGCTTCTCGACTGTTGGCTCCCAGGAACCGCATCACACTCATCGCTTATCGACCCCCCACCAGCGTCGTGACGCGCAGTGTCCGATCATCGGGAATTTCCGCCTGCGACATGACCACCATGTGACGCATACGCCGACGCAGGAACCTGGCCAACAGCGGTCTCAGGCTGTGCTGGACCACCAGTACCGGCGGCTCTCCGCTGGCCTCATGCCGCTCGACGGCTTGTTCGGCCTGAGTCATCAGCGTTTCCGCCAGCCCAGGCTCGAGCGCTCCATTGCCGTTCATGGCCTGCATCAGCACCTGCTCGAGCTGGGCATCCAGACCGATCACGTTCAGCGTATCGCGTCCTGGATACCATTGCTGCGTGATCGTCCGCCCAAGGGCAATGCGTACCAGCGCCGTCAGCTCGTTGACGTCCTGCTGATGCGGGGCATACTCGGCCAGCGTATCCAGTATGGTACGCATGTCGCGAATCGAGACATCCTCTTCCAGCAGATTCTGCAGGATACGTTGCAGCGCCGTCAGATTGACGGCCTTGGGCACGACATCCTCGACCAGAGACTTCTGATCTTCTCCCAGCTTGTCGAGCAGCTTCTGCACCTCCTGACGGCCGAGCATTTCGGGCGCATGACGATGCAGCAAGTGGTTGAGGTGGGTGGCGATCACCGTGCCGGCATCGACCACGGTATAGCCATACACCTGGGCATGCTCGCGCTGACCCGCGTCGATCCAGATCGCCGGCAGACCGAAGGCAGGATCGGAAGTAGGCTTGCCCTGGAGCTGTCCGGTGACCTGGCCGGGGTCGATGGCCAGCCACTGCCCGGGGAAGGCTTCGGCGCGACCGATCTCGGCTCCCTTCAGGGTGATCACGTAAGTGTTGGCGCCCAGCTCCAGGTTGTCGCGTATGTGCACCACCGCCGGCAAAAACCCGACCTCCTGGGCGAATTTCTTGCGCACGCTCTTGATGCGGCCCAGCAGCTCGCCATCCTGCCGCTGATCCACCAGCGGAATCAGCCTGTGGCCGACTTCCAGCCCCAGCGTATCCACCAGCTGCACGTCGTCCCAGCTGGCTTCAGGTGCCTCGGGTGGCGGCGGCGGCTCGGTATTGAGCTCTTGATCGACCAGGCGCTGCTCCTTCTGGCGCGTCAGCATCCAGGCCAGTCCGGCCAGCAGGCCGGTGAAGATCAGGAATACCAGGTTGGGCATGCCGGGCACCAGACCCAGCAACCCCATGACCAGCGCCGCCAATATCATGACCTGAGGATTGACGAACAGCTGGCTGATCATCTGCTGACCGACGTCCTCCTCGGTATTGACACGCGATACGGTCACACCTGCTGCGGTGGAGATGACCAGCGCAGGAATCTGCGCAACCAGACCGTCACCGATGGTCATCAGGGTATAGGTCTTGGCAGCATCGCCGAACCCCATGCCATGCTGCAGCATGCCGATCAGCAGCCCGCCGATGATATTGACCACCATGATCACCAGGCCGGCCATGGCATCGCCGCGCACGAACTTGCTGGCACCGTCCATCGAGCCGTAGAAATCGGCTTCCTGAGCGACTTCTGCACGCCGCTTGCGCGCGTCCTCTTCGCCGATCAGGCCTGCGTTGAGGTCGGCATCGATGGCCATCTGCTTGCCGGGCATGGCATCGAGCATGAAGCGCGCACCGACTTCAGCAATCCGCCCCGCGCCCTTGGTGATGACCATGAAATTGATGATGACGAGAATCAGGAATACCACCAGGCCGACGGCGAAGTTACCACCGACCAGGAAGGTGCCGAACGCTTCGATGACCTTGCCGGCCGAGTCGCCGCCCTGGTGGCCCTCCATCAGGATGACCCGGGTCGAAGCCACGTTGAGTGACAGCCGCAGCAGCGTGGTGAACAGGAGAATCGCCGGGAATGCGGCAAAGTCCAGGGGTTTTTGGGTAAACATGCTGACCAGCAGCACCATGACCGCCAGCGCAATATTGAAGGTGAACAACAGATCGAGCGCAAAGGGCGGCAGCGGCAAGATCATCATGGCCAGGATCATGAGGATCAGGATCGGACCGGCCAGCAGCTTCATGCGCACGTCGCCCATCCAGTCACGACGTCCAATGAGATGGCTCAGGGATTTCATCGGCGCGCTCCGCCGGGCACGGACGGCCGCTGCTCAGTGTTGGACCCATCGGTCGTTTCGGCAGCCGGCACGGCCAGGCTTTCCGGGATGGGTAAGTCTTCGGGTGTAGGCGGCACCTCTCCCCCCTCTTGGGTAACGTGCTTGAGACGGAAGGCCCAGGCCAGCACTTCCGCCACGGCGGTATAAAGATCGAGCGGAATCTCGCGCTCCAGATCGACATGATGATACAGCGCTCGCGCCAGCGGCGGCGCCTGCAGCAACGGAACGCCAGCCTCCTCGCCCAACTCGCGGATACGTGCCGCCACCAGGTCGACCCCCTTGGCTACCACGCGGGGAGCCCCCATGCCCTTCTCGTCATACTGCAGCGCCACGGCATAGTGGGTGGGGTTGGTGATGATCACGTCGGCCTCCGGAACCTTGCTCATCATGCGACCGCGCGCCATCGCCTGCTGCTGAGAGCGAATCCGCGCCTTGAGGTGCGGATCACCCTCCGACTCCTTGTGCTCACGTTTGACCTCGTCTTTGGACATGCGCAGCTTCTTGGCGTGATTCCACAGTTGGTAAGGCACGTCGATCAAAATCACGACCAGCAGCGTCAGCACCATCAGACCGCATGCCTGGGCCGCCATCATCAGCGCCCGGGCCAACGCCTGGGTGGTCGGCTGATCCATCAACGATAGGTATTCCCCGCGATGGAAATAGAGGAAGGCCATACCCACACCGCCTACCAGCACCGACTTGGCTATTGCCTTGAACAGCTCTACCAGAGCCTGGACGCCGAACATGCGCTTCAGGCCCTTGAGCGGATTGAGCTTCGACAGCTGCGGCTTGAGCGACTTGGCCGAGATCAACCAGCCGCCCAGCAATGCCGGCGCCACCAGGGCCACCACGGTCAATAGTAAAAAAAACGGCAGCATGATCAGCAGCGTACGAGTGCCGAGATCAAGGAAGTTGCTCAGCATGGGTCCGGTATCGAAGGCCTGACGCCGTTCGAACAGGAAGGCCTGCTCCATGACCAGACCCAACTGGTCGTAAAGCATTGCCCCCATCGACCACATGCCGACCACGCCACCTAGCAACAGCATGAAGGTGGTCAGCTCACGAGAGCGGGCGACCTGGCCATCCTCTCGCGCCTTCTCGAGGCGTCGAGGCGTGGCCTCTTCGGTCTTTTCCTGATCGCTGCTCTGGTCGGCCATGGCTCCCGCACACTTTTCCGCACGGTGGCCATTGTGGCGTCAACGAGGAGATGGCGATACGCCAAAAAGCGCCGATGATCGTGGCTTTATCGGCCACGACCCTCGGCGCCGGGAAGGTAGTGCAGTTGGGAGAGATGGCTGAGCAAATCGCCAGGCGGCGTTCAGAAACCCAGTTGGTCGAGCAAATCGTCCACCTGATCCTGATTGGTGACAACATCGGCGCCAGGCTTGATCTGTGGGCCGTTCTTGAGCCCCTCTTCCCGCCGCCGCGCATCGTTCTCCCACTGGTCGTTGGCCTTTCGCTGCATGCTCTCGCGGGCCAACTCTCCGGGCACGTTGTCGATCAGTACCTGCACCAGCTGATGCTCGATCTCACGGATCACATCCATCATTTTCTTGATCACCTGGCCGGTCAGGTCCTGGAAGTCCTGGGCCATCATGATCTCGAGCAGCTCCTTCTGGGTGGCCTGGGTCTTGTCAGGCACCTCGGCCAGATAGGAACGCGTCTCCTTGACCAGCTCACGGGCTTCGTCGAGTTCCTTGGGCTCGGCGAACCACTCCGCCCAGCGCTTGTCCAGCGACTCGGCGCCGCTGCTGATCGAGTCCTGCAGGGGCTGGGCACGATCGATGGCGTTCAAAGCACGCTCGGCTGCCTGCTCGGTCATGGTGGCGACGTAACTCAGCCGATCCCTCGCATCGGGGATGGCTTCCGCCGCTTTCTCGATCTCCTTGTCCAGACCCAGCTCGCGCATGTTTTCCCGCAGCATGCGTGTCAGCTGGCCGATGCGCTGGACCAGGTCCTCACCGGCAGCACCGGGCGACTCGTTTGCGCTCATCTTGTTGTCTCCTTCGCAAGCAGGACAGGCCAGCCGGCGTCACTTGCCCAGTTTCTCGAAAATCTTGTTGAGTTTCTCTTCCAGCGTGGCGGCGGTGAACGGCTTCACCACGTAACCGCTGGCGCCAGCCTGGGCTGCCGCGATGATGTTCTCCTTCTTGGCCTCCGCCGTTACCATCAGCACCGGCAGGTCCTTGAGCGCGGCATCGGCGCGAATCTGCTTGAGCATTTCCAGGCCGTCGAGATTCGGCATGTTCCAGTCGGAGACCACGAACTCGAACGACCCGCCGCGCAGCTTGCTCAGCGCCTCCTGGCCATCTTCGGCCTCTTCGACGTTGGTGTAACCGAGTTCCTTGAGCAGGCTCCGAACGATCCGACGCATGGTCGGAAAGTCGTCTACCACCAGAAAGCTCATGTTCTTGTCGGCCATCGGGATTCCTCTCTTCTATCCAGGCACTGATTCATGACCGACGGCCGCCCAGGTGCCGTCGGGATTCGTTGACGCTACTTAAAACTCTTCCCAGTCGCCTTCGGCCACCGCCTCTTTACGGGGCTTGCGGCTGGGCTTGGGGTCGATCTCGGCCGGTACTCGCGACGCACCGTGCGACGAGGCACCCGGCTTGGCCAGGGCAGGCACGCCGCCACGCTTCGCCGTAGGCTCGCTGCCGGCATGAGTACTGGACTCGGGCTTGACGTCGCCGGACAGACGGAACACGGCCACGGCCTGCTCCAGGCGATTCGCCTGCTCCTCCAGCGAGGCGGCGGCGGCTGTCGCCTGCTGCACCAGCGAGGCGTTCTGCTGAGTCACCTGATCCATCTGCCCCACCGCCTGACTCACCTGCTCGATACCGTCGCTCTGCTCCTGGGACGCCGCGGAGATCTCGTCCATGATGTCGGTGACCCGACGCACGGCCTTGACCACTTCATCCATGGTCTCGCCGGCCTGCTCGGCCAGCTGTGACCCTTCCTTGACCTGGGCCACCGAACCATCGATGAGCTCCTTGATCTCCTTGGCTGCCGTGGCGCTGCGGCTGGCCAGGTTGCGAACCTCCCCGGCCACCACGGCGAAGCCACGCCCCTGCTCGCCGGCACGCGCCGCTTCCACCGAGGCGTTCAGCGCCAGGATGTTGGTCTGGAAGGCGATGGAGTCGATGACGCTGGTGATATCGCTGATCTTCTGCGAACTGGTCGATATCCCCCCCATGGTCTTGACCACGCGATCAACCACCTCGCCGCCCCGCTCTGCCGTGGTCGAAGCATCCAGCGCCAGACCGCTGGCCTGACGCGCGTTGTCGGCGTTCTGGCGCACGGTGGCGGTGATCTCTTCCATGCTGGAGGCCGTCTCCTCGAGCGAAGCCGCCTGCTGCTCGGTGCGCGAAGAGAGGTCGGCATTGCCGCTGGCAATCTCTCGGGTGCCGACATGAATCGAGCTGCTGCCGTCTCGCACCTGGGCGACGATTCGCGTCAGGCTCTGCTGCATGTTGCGCATGGCGTTGAAGAGCTTGCCGATCTCGTTGCGACTGCCCTCGGGAATTCTGGCGGTCAGATCGGCCTTGGCGATGGCCTGCAGATGCTTGACTGCCGAGTTGAGCGGTCGGATCACCGTGCTGCGAAGACCCACGTAGACCATCACCAGCACTACCAGCGCCAGCAACAGCGCCCCGAGGGTGATGAACACGAAGCGCTCCGACTGAGCACGGAAGTCTTCGGTCATGGCCTGGCCGCTGCTGAAGCCATAGGCGACGAACTCGGTCATGTTCTCGGCCAGAGCGTTACTCGGCTCGATGAGTTGATCACGAAGGTTGCCAAACCCCGGGGTATTGAGTTCGTCCAGTGCGACATGCTGTTCACGGACGAGCTCCAGTACGGTATTGAAATTCTGCTCGAGCTGCTGCGCCAGCTCCTGAGCTTGGGCCGACTTCGGCGCAGCCGAGAAGTTGTTCAGCCTCACCTGCGCACGGTCCATGCGATCATCGGCGATAGCGAGCTGTTGGTTGGCATCTGCCATGCGGCCCAGCATGATCTGGTTGGAAGCGATCTCCAGGCTCACCCGCGCCACGTTGAGCAGCGCATCGGCACGATTGATCTCGTTGAGCTGCTGAACGTTGATACGGTCGAGATCAGCCATGATCCGTGTGGCCTGACGGTCCGACATGATCGAGATCACTGACACCAAACCTATCAGCACGGCGAAACAGACCAGCACGCCAATCATGGACGCATGGATGCTGATGTTACGAATATATCGACTCATTTGATTTTCCCTGTAAGAACAAGACAGCTGTTCGTTATTGTTGTTATGAAAGCAAGATGTCAGACACGCTGGGCGCGACCGGAAGCCGCCACCAGCGCCATCAGCCGCTCCGGAATCTCGTCCAGACCCACTACCTCCACGGCCCCACCCAGCGCGATGGCTTCTCGCGGCATGCCGAAGACCACGCAGCTCGCCTCGTCCTGAGCCAGGGTGGCCGAGCCCGCCTGTCGCATCTCCAGCAGACCGGCGGCGCCATCCTTGCCCATGCCGGTCAGGATCACGCCGATGGCGTTGCGCCCGGCCTGGGTGGCGGCGGAGTGAAACAGCACGTCCACCGACGGGCGGTGACGGTTGACCGGCGGACCATCATCGAGCCTGGCGACATAGTTCGCCCCGCTCCGCGCCAGCTTGAGGTGCGCATCACCCGGGGCAATGTAGGCGTGCCCCGGCAGCACACGCTCGCCGTCACTGGCTTCCTTCACGGTAATGCTGCACAGGCGGTTGAGCCGCTCGGCGAAAGAGCGGGTGAAACCGCCGGGCATGTGCTGAGTGATCAGAATGGCCGGGCTATTGGCCGGCAGAGGCTCGAGCACGGCACGGATCGCTTCCGTGCCACCGGTAGAGGCCCCGATGATGATCAGCTTCTCACTCGATACCAAGGGCGCCTTGAGCGTGGCACGCGGTGCAGCCTGGGCCTGGCGCGCCTGACGCGGGCGCGACTTGGCGGCAGCGCGGATCTTCTCAGCGATGTCGTTGGCGTACTCCAGCATACCGCTGCGAATGCCCAGCGACGGCTTGGCAACGAAGTCGACCGCACCCAGCTCCAAAGCACGCAGGGTGATTTCCGAACCGGCCTGGGTAAGGGAAGAGACCATCAGCACCGGCATCGGACGCAGACGCATGAGACGCTCGAGAAAATCGAGACCGTCCATACGCGGCATCTCGACGTCGAGCGTCAGGACATCGGGGTTGTGCTGCTTGATGAGATCGCGCGCGACCAGTGGATCCGGCGCCACGGCCACCACTTCCATGTCCGGCTGCGAGTTGATGATCTCGCTGAGCAGATCACGAATCAGCGCCGAATCATCAACGCACAACACCTTGATCCTGTTCGATCCCAAGGCAAATCTCCTGTCACGTAGGGGAGTCTTGCGACCCGCAGCAAAGGGCATGCCTCATTGATCGGCACGGATGGCGAAAACTTTAGGCATTAGGCGAAACTGCCCGAGCACGGGCACTTGCTAGGCCAGGGTGTAAACGGTTTGCCCACGCAGGCGAAACACCTTGCTGATGTAGGAGAAGTTCTCGGAGTGGCCGGCAAACAGCAGGCCATCGGGCTTGAGCAAGGGAGCGAAGCGTTCGAGGATGCGTGCCTGGGTCTGCTTGTCGAAATAGATCATCACGTTACGGCAGAAGATGGCATCGAAGGGCCCCTTGATCGGCCATTGAGGTGCCAGCAGGTTCATGTGCTGGAACTCCACCATGGACGTGAGTTCCGGGCGTACCCTGGCCAGGCCTTCATGCTGCCCCCGTCCTTTGTGGAAAAAACGCCTGACCCTCTCGTCATCGAGCTTGCGCACCTGCTCGATGGGATAGACTCCGGCCCGGGCACGGGCCAGAGCTTCGGTATCGATATCAGTCGCCACCACACGAGCATCGTTGGCTCGCGCGCCCAGGACCTCGTGCAAGGTCATGGCGATGGAGTAGGGTTCCTCGCCGGTAGACGCCGCCGCGCTCCAGATACGCACCGGCCCCCTGACCTTGCTGATGTGCTCGGCCAGCAGCGGGAAATGGTGCATCTCGCGAAAGAAGGCGGTGAGGTTGGTGGTCAAGGCATTGGTGAATGCCTCCCACTCCCGTGAATCGGGTTGGCGTGCCAGCCTTTCGAGATAGTCGCTGAAGCGGGTCAGGCCGTGATGCCGCAAGCGCTTGGCCAGACGGCTGTACACCATCTCACGCTTGTGCTCCGCCAGCACGATTCCGGCCCGCTGATAGATCAGCTGGCGAATCTTGGCAAAGTCCTCATCGGTCAGCACCAAGTCACGCTCCAGGTGACCCAGCCCTGACCATTGCCCCGGTTCGCTACCGGGCGCCCGAAACTGTGTCAAAACGTTTCCCACTCCTCATCGGCGGCCGCTTTGCTCGGCTTGACGGCGGCCTGCTTCCTGGGAAGCGGGTCGTGCGACAACGCGGGGGCGGCACTAGATCGTTCATTCGGTGTAGTATCGAAAGATTGATTATGCTGAGGGCTCGGCACCTGTTCAGGGCCGGCTCCGCGCAAACGGAACACGCGGATGGCTCGGGCGAGCAGCTCGGCCTGATGCTGCAGGTCGCTGGCGGCCCGCGCGCTCTGCTGCACGCGCTCGGCGTTCTGCTGCGTGACCTGGTCCATCTCGGTGATGGCCTGATTGATCTGGCCGATACCGCTGCTCTGCTCTTCCGAGGCGGCGGTGATCTCGCCCATGATGTCGTTGACCCGCTGCGAGGCCGCCACCACTTCGCTCATCGCCTGCTCGGCCCGCTGTACCTGGCTGGCACCCTCGTGGATTTCGCTGGCCGAACCGTCGATCAGCTGACGAATCTCCTTGGCGGCGTCCGCGCTGCGTCCGGCCAGGTTGCGCACCTCACCGGCCACCACCGCGAAACCACGCCCCTGCTCGCCCGCCCGCGCCGCCTCCACCGAGGCGTTCAGCGCCAGGATGTTGGTCTGGAAGGCAATGGAGTCGATCACGTTGATGATGTCCTTCATCTTCTCCGCACCGGCGGTGATGCGACCCATGGTCTGCACCACGCCGTGCATCAGCTCGCCGGTGTCGCGCACGCGGCTGGCATTGTCCAGCGCCAGCCCGCTGGCCTGACGAGCGTTGTCGGTGTTCTGCTGCACCGTGGTGGTCATCTCTTCCATGCTGGAGGCGGTCTGCTGCAGCGAAGCGGCCTGCTGCTCGGTGCGCGCGGAGAGATCCTCGTTGCCCTGAGCGATCGAGCGCGACGCCGGCGTCACCACATCGATGCCCTGCTGCACGCTGGCGGTGGTGCTGTAGAGGCTCTTGCGCATGGTGTTGAGCGCCCCGAGCAGCACGCCGATCTCATCGCGGGTCCGGTCCGGAGAGCGCACCGCTAGATTGCCCGAGGCCACCTGCAGGGTGAAGTCCACGGCCCGGCGCAGCGGCCGCGTAATGGCACGCAGGGTCCAGATACCCAGCAGAATCAGGAACAGAATTCCCACCGACAGCGCCGCGATCTGGCCGGTCAACATCAGCTGCTGGCCACGCTCGGCTTCTGCAGCCAGCCGGTTGGCATAGTCCAGCTTGCCTTCGATCAGACTATTGATGCTGCCACCGATGGCGTCGACTTCCGCTCGCAGCACGTCATTGTAGGCTTCGTAGGCGGCAAAGCCGCTACCGTCGATCAGCGCCTGCAGGGTCGGACGGATGCCGTCGTCGATGGCGGTATCGAGCTGCGCATCCAGCGCCGCCACTTCGCTGCGTGTCACATCCTCCCCATCGAGGAAGCTCACCCATGACGCCCTGATTCGCTCGACGACCGCTTCCGTATCGTCGGACAGCTCATGTATCTGTTCCATCCGCAGCGCCCTGGGATTGCGCACCGGCCGCTCGAGATCGATCATCAGCTGACTCAGCAACTGATCGATGCGCTGCAGGTCGGCAATGTCCTGCACGCCGTTATTGTTGAGGTATACGACCCGGTCGCCCGACACCTTGAGGCCATAGAGCCCCACGGCCCCGCTGAGCAACAGCAGCAACACCGGCACCAGGATCAGCATCACCAGCTTGGCGCGAATGGTATGCACGTTGAGCCGGGCCAGGGCCGCCAGCGGCCCGCGACGCACCATGCGCCCCTGCCTGAACGCCAGCTTGCCGCGCCCCTCCCGCAGCTGAGCGTAGGCTCTCTCCGCCGCTTCCGCAGCGATCGCCTCGGCGCGTGTCCGCACCGAGGTATAGCCCAGACACTTGCCCTCCTCGAGAATCGGCGTGACCGTGGCCTGTACCCAGTAGTGATCGCCATTTTTGCGCCGATTCTTGATCACTCCCTGCCAGGTGTCGCCGCGCTTCAAGCTCTTCCACAGATCGGCGAAGGCCTCCTGAGGCATGTCGGGATGGCGAATGAGGTTGTGGGGCGACCCGATCAACTCCTCATGGGAGTACCCGCTCACCTCCACGAAGGCGGAGTTGGCGTAGGTGATACGCCCCTCCAGATCCGTGCGGGTGATGAGCAGGTGCTGATCGTCCAGCTTGTATTCCCGCTGTGTAACCGGTTGATTGTCGCGCATAGTTATTATCCTTCACCGCCTCGTGTGAGTCCCCGACTAGAACGTTTCCCACTCCTCCTCAGCCGCCGACCGATTCCCGGTCGAAGCTCGCCTGGCGGGGAGAGGGTCATGCTGCAAGACTGGCGTATGGGCCGGCTTGGTGTGCCTACCGGCTCGTGCAGGTGTTTCATTACCCTTTTCGACCGGCACGCTTTCGGGGCCGACTCCCTGCAAGCGGAACACGCGAATGGTCTGCGCCAATTGCTCGGCCTGATGCTGCAGATCGCTGGCGGCCCGCGCGCTCTGCTGCACGCGCTCGGCGTTCTGCTGCGTGACCTGGTCCATCTCGGTGATGGCCTGATTGATCTGGCCGATACCGCTGCTCTGCTCTTCCGAGGCGGCGGTGATCTCGCCCATGATGTCGTTGACCCGCTGCGAGGCCGCCACCACTTCGCTCATCGCCTGCTCGGCCCGCTGTACCTGGCTGGCACCCTCGTGGATTTCGCTGGCCGAACCGTCGATCAGCTGACGAATCTCCTTGGCGGCATCCGCGCTGCGTCCGGCCAGGTTGCGCACCTCACCGGCCACCACCGCAAAACCACGCCCCTGCTCGCCCGCCCGCGCCGCCTCCACCGAGGCGTTCAGCGCCAGGATGTTGGTCTGGAAGGCAATGGAATCGATCACGTTGATGATGTCCTTCATCTTCTCCGCACCGGCGGTGATGCGACCCATGGTCTGCACCACGCCGTGCATCAGCTCGCCGGTGTCGCGCACGCGGCTGGCATTGTCCAGCGCCAGCCCGCTGGCCTGACGAGCGTTGTCGGTGTTCTGCTGCACCGTGGTGGTCATCTCTTCCATGCTGGAGGCGGTCTGCTGCAGCGAAGCGGCCTGCTGCTCGGTGCGCGCGGAGAGATCCTCGTTGCCCTGAGCGATCGAGCGCGACGCCGGCGTTACCACCTCGATGCCCCGCTGCACCCTTTCGGTGGTGCTGTAGAGACTCTTGCGCATGGTATCCAGCGAACCCAGCAGCTCGCCGATTTCATCACGGCTCTGCTTGGGCGCACGCACTGCCAGGTTGCCCGACGCAATCTGCAGGCTGAAATCGATGGCATGTCGCACCGGCCGTGTGATGGCACGCATGATCCACACGCTGATCACCAACAGCAGCACGAAGCCAAGGGCCAGGAAAGCCAGCTGTCCGAACAGCATCTGCTGCTGACCACGCTCGGCCTCCTCCGCCATGCTCAGCGCGGCGAGTCGCTGCTGCTCCACGAGCTGATTGACTAGTTCCGACAGCCCATCGGCGCTGTCACGCAGACCTGCCGTCTCGTTGTTGAGCGCCATCATGGCATCGAACGCCTCGGGACCTCCCAACGCTTCCGCCATGGGCATCAGGCCCTCTTGCATGTAGCTGGTGAGCGCGGCATCGAACTCCATGGCTGCCGGCGTACGGTTGACCTCCCGCGCCAGGTACTCCTGCCACAGCTGTGTCAGGCGCTCGCTGCCGGACAAAAGGGATTCGGCGATGTCGTGGCGTACGTTGAGCAGCGCCATTCGTTCCTGTCCGGAGAGGCGCTGCGGTGCGTCGGCGATCGCCTGATCGAGCTGCTGCAGACGAATCACGTCCTGCAGGCCATCTCGGTTGAGTTCCGCCAGACGCTCGCCGGATGCCTGCAGCCCGTAGAGGCCCACACCGCCGCTGATGGTGAGCAGCAGCAGCGCGAAAAACGTCAGCAAGGAGAGGCGTGCACGTATGCTGTGCAGATTGGTACGCGCCAGCCATCCTAGCGGCCCGCGACGAACCACCTGCCCTTGACGAATGGCGAGACCGGAACGCCCTGCTCGGATTCGCGCATAGGCGCGCTCCACTGCCGTGGCTTCACTCGGCTCCGCAGCAGTTCGCACCGAGGTATAGCCCAGGCACTGCCCACCCTCGACGATGGGTGTGACCGTGGCCTTGACCCAGTAATGGTCGCCGTTCTTGCGCCGATTCTTGACCACGCCCTGCCAGGAGTCGCCGCGCTTGATCGCCTGCCACAGATCGGCAAAGGCTTCAGGGGGCATGTCAGGGTGGCGAATGATGTTGTGATTCGCTCCGATCAGCTCGGCATGCTCGAACCCGCTCACCTCGACGAAGGCCGCGTTGGCATAGGTGATCCGACCATCGAGGTCGGTCCGGGTGATCAGCAGATGCTGGTCGTTGAGCTGGTATTCCCGCTGCGTGACCGGCTGGTTATTGCGCATTTTGTTGTTCCCTCGGCTACCACGTTTCATCAGGGAGCGGAGTAGCGACGTGTGCGTGTCTCCACCTGCTAGGGAGCTGCAAGGCTTCAGAACGAGGCCCACTGCTCCTCTTCTTTTTCATTCCGCGTAGAACTCGACGTTGCTGCCTGTGCGTCGTGGCGCTTGGCCGGCAGCGGATCGTGCGCCAGCCTGGCGACTTGCGGGTTACCGGGAGCAGGGCGCACGGCACGCTCCTGCCCCGCGCTGCCGGTTTGCCCTGCCAGGCGGAAGCGCAGCACGGCCTCCCGCAGACGAGCCGCCTCGGCTTCGAGCTGAGTGGCAGCCGTAGCCGCCTGCTGTACCAGCGCGGCGTTCTGCTGGGTGACCTGATCCATCTGGGTCACGGCCTGGTTGACCTGGCCGATACCGTTGCTCTGCTCCAGCGAGGCCGAGGCGATCTCGTCCATGATGTCGCTCACACGCTGCACGGCAGCGACGATTTCCTTCATGGTCTGACCCGCCTTGTCGACACGGGCCGTGCCGACGTCGACCTTTTCCACCGAAGCGGCGATCAGCGTGCGGATCTCCCCCGCCGCCGAGGCACTGCGCCCTGCCAGGCTGCGCACTTCCTGAGCCACCACGGCGAAACCGCGGCCATGTTCACCGGCACGGGCGGCCTCCACCGAGGCATTCAGCGCCAGTATGTTGGTCTGGAAGGCAATGCTATCGATCACGCCGATGATGTCGGACATCTTGTGCGAGCTTTCGCTGATGTCATGCATGGTCGCCACGACCTCACCGACCACCTCGCCGCCTTGAGCCGCGGTGCGCGACGCTTCGGCCGCCAGCTGACTGGCCTGGCGCGCATTGTCGGCGTTCTGCTCCACGGTGGAAGCCAGCTCCTCCATGCTCGAGGCGGTCTCAGCCAGCGAAGCGGCCTGCTGCTCGGTACGCGATGACAGCTCGCCGTTGCCATCGGCAATGTCCTGGGCGCCGACGTAGATACCCTCGCTGCTGCTGCGTACCGTGCCGACGGTCTCGGACAGCCCCTCCTGCATGTGACGTAGCGAGGTGAAGAGCCGGCCGATCTCATTGTTGCCGCGATTCTCCACCGGCTGGGAGAGATCGCCCTTGGCCAGGCCTTCGAAATACTCCACCAGACGTGCCAGCGGCTTCAGCACGTTGACGCTGATGCCCCACACGACGACGACCATGACGACCAGGGAGCCACTCAAGGCGGCGACGATGGCCAGGCGCATCAGGCTGGCCGTTGTCTCGAACGCCGCCTGATAAGCGGCACCCGACTCCCCGGCATGCGGAGCCATGGCCGTGACGGCCACGGCGCTTTGCTGCAAGGCATAGAGCCCCAGGCCGCTCAGCACGACGATCATGCCGCCGAAAAAGAGCAATACCAGAAACCAACTGGCCCTGACCGTCAGGTTATCGAGTAGCTTCACGTCTCCCCCCCTGGCAATTACCCGCAAGCAAGTCGCCGGTAATGGTGATATCGGCTTGCCCGTCAGAAACTTGACGGCCTCAATCGGCGACGCTCTCGACCAGCGCCATCTCGTCACTGGTGAGCAGCTTGTCGATGTCGACGATGACCAGCATGCGATCGTCGAGACTGCCCAGGCCGCTGAGAAAATCCGACGACAGAGTGACGCCGAACTCGGGGGCCGGCTTGATCTGATCCGGAGAGAGCGTCATGACGTCGGAAACGCCATCCACCACGATGCCGACGACGCGATCTTCGACGTTCACCACGATCACCACGGTCTGGCCACCGTACTCCACCTTGTCGAGATGGAACTTGATGCGCAGATCGACGATGGGCACGATGACGCCGCGCAGGTTGGTCACCCCCTTGATGAAGTCCGGGGCATTGGCAATGCGGGTGACGTTCTCGTACCCGCGAATTTCCTGCACCTTGAGAATGTCGATGGCGTACTCTTCTTCGCCCAGCGAGAACACCAGGAATTCGCGGTTATGGGCTTCGGCAGCGGCCAGTGCTGCATCATTCGTCTGGTTCATGATCAGATCTCCAGCTCTTTGACGGTGAGGGCTTCGAGTGCCGGTTTGCGCTCAGGCCGGCGCTTTTCCTTCTTTTCCCGGCTCAGGCGGTGCAAGCCGGTGATGTCGAGAATCAGCGCCACGCTGCCATCGCCCAGGATGGTGGCGGCGGAGACGCCCGGCACCTTGCGGTAATTGGTTTCCAGGTTCTTGACCACCACCTGCTGCTGACCGACCAGATCGTCGACCAGTAGGGCATAGCGGCGCCCTTCGCCCTGCACGATCACGGCGATGGTCTCGGTCAGTTCGGTCTTGGCCTTGGGCACGTCGAGGGCTTCATGTACGGCCACCACGGGCAGGTACTCGTCGCGCACCTTGAGCACTACATCGTCGCCAGCCATGGCATAGAGATCCTCACGCGATGGCTGCAACGACTCGAGCACGGCAGAGAGCGGCAGGATGAACATCTCGTTGCCGACCTTGATCGACATGCCATCGAGAATCGCCAGCGTCAGCGGCAGGACGATACGAATGGTGGTGCCTTCACCCGGCCTGGACATGATCTGCACGTGCCCACCCATGCCCTGGATGTTGCGCTTGACCACGTCCATGCCGACACCGCGGCCGGAGACATCGGTGACCTCCTTGGCGGTGGAGAAGCCCGGTGCGAAGATGAGCTGCCACACCTCGTCATCGCTCATGGCATCGCTAACCGGCAGTCCGTTCTCCCGCGCCTTGGCCAGCAGCCTGTCGCGGTTGAGCCCGGCACCGTCGTCGATCACTTCGATGATGATGTTGCCGCCCTGGTGCTTGGCCGAGAGCACCAGCTTGCCGGTACGCGGCTTGCCTGCCGCCTGGCGCACGTCGGGCGGCTCGATGCCATGATCGAGACTGTTGCGGACCAAGTGCGTGAGCGGGTCGATGATGCGCTCGGTGAGGCTCTTGTCGAGCTCGGTGGACTCGCCTTCCGTTACCAGCTCGATCTCCTTGCCCAGCTTGGCGGCGGTTTCACGCACCACGCGAGGGAAGCGGCTGAAGACGAAATCCATGGGGATCATGCGAATCGACATGACCGATTCCTGCAGGTCCCGGGCATTGCGCTGCAGCAGGCTCATGCCGTTCTGCAGAGCACTGTTGGCGACGTTGTCCATCTCGCTGACGGTCTGATCGAGCATCGACTGCGTAATGATCAGCTCGCCCACCAGGTTGATGATCTGATCGACCTTGTCGACCGAGACCCGAATGGAGGTTGACTCGCCGCCGCCCTTGGCCTTGGCTTTCGCCTTGGCAGGCTTCTCGCTGTCGGTCTTGATACTATCGGTCTTGACACTAGCGGCGGACGAAGCCAAGGGGGCAGGCTCCACTGCGGCCTGAGCCTGGTTCGGGGTCGGAACCGCCTGCGGCTCCTCCACCGCGGGTGCCGCTGCCGGCGCTGCGGCCTCTGGCGCGCCTCCCGCCTCGGCATCACGAATCTTGATCTGATCGGTGTCGATGATGAAGCACATCACCGCCTCGATGTCGTCGTTGCTCACGCTGGAGCTGAGCGTGACCTCGTAGCACGCCTCATCCCCGCCGTGCGCGACGACCTCGCCCAACTGCCCCAGCTCTTCGACGAGCAGCTGTCGGTCTTTCTCACCGACATTCAACAGCGCCACGACACGCAGATCGGAGCCGCTCGCCGCGCCCTGCACAACGGGGGCTTCGGGCTCCGGCTCGGGTTGGGCTTTCACTGCGGACTGGGGGCTGGAGGCGACCGGCGCCCCGCTATCCAGGTCCTGGCCGATCTCCTCGAGCGCCAGGCGCTGCAGCGTCTGGCAGATGCGCTCGAAGGCCTCTTGATCGGGCTCGTCGCCATTGCGATAGGCGTCTAGCTGATCGCTGAGCATGTCCTTGGTTTCCAGAAAGGTATCGACGATATCCCGGCGCAGCCGCAGCTCGCCCTTGCGGGTATGGTCGAGCAGGTTCTCGAACAGGTGGGTTGTCTTCTGCAAAGCATCGAAGCCGAACGTGCCTGCGCCCCCCTTGATCGAATGGGCGGCGCGGAAGATGGCATTGAGCTGCTCGCTGTCCGGCTCGTCCACATCGAGCTCCAGGAGGTAGCGCTCCATGTCGGCCAATAGCTCTTCGGCTTCCTCGAAGAAAGTGTCATAGAAATCCGTGATATCCATGCGCTTCACCACCTGGTGTCAATTGGGTTTCTCATCGTCGCGCCACTATTCCTGTTCGAGCTATTGCTGCTCGGGATTGAGCGTGCGGCGTAGACTTTCGGTAAATTGTTCAACGGGCGCCAGATCGACTTCGCTCTCGAGACGCGTACTCATCGGACTCGGCACGCCAGGCCCACCCAGGATGCCAGGCCGGCGAATGTACTCCGCCACTTCCGGCAGCAGCACCAGCAGCTCGATACGGCGGTTATCGGCATCGAACGGGTCGGTATCCGGCAGCATGACGCGATCGGCGAAACCCGATACGCGCAGCAGCTTGTCCGAGTCGAGCCCGCCGGCTACCAGCTCACGCCGCGAGGCATTGGCCCGATCGCTGGAGAGCTCCCAGTTGCTGTAGCCGCGATAGCCTCCCGCATAGGGCCGGCTGTCGGTATGGCCGCTGATACTGAGATAGTTGGGCAAGTCGTTGAGCAACGGTGCAATGGTCCGCAGCAGGCTGCGCATGTAGGGCTCGACTCGATCGCTGCCGATGGCGAACATCGGCCTGAGTTCATGATCGAGCAACTGAATACGCAGCCCCTCGGGGGTCAGATCGAAGCGCATCTGCTGGCGCAGTTCGCGCAGTTCCGGGTCGGCCTCTATCGCCGCCTCGATGCGCCGCTGAAGATCCATGAAGAAGCGACGCTGCTGCTCGCTGGGCCGCGAGAACTCACGCGTATCGATCCGCGCCCGCTCGCCGTCGCTGTGAACCGGATCGGGGCCGCCGCCGGGTATGGCACGAGTACTGCCCGAGCGATCCCCCCCCGTGACCGCGCTGGTCAACGGCGTGCTGAAGTACTCCGCCACCCCCTGACGCTGCTCTTCACTGGCCACCGAGAGGATCCACATCACCAGGAACAGGGCCATCAGCGCCGTCATGAAGTCGGCCAGGGCGATCTTCCAGCTCCCGCCGTGGTGGCTGTGGACGACCTTCTTGCGCCGGATGATGATCGGGCGCTTATCTCCCGCCGCACTCATTCCGCTGCCGCACCCGACTTGGCGTTACGCACGTAGGTTTCGAGCTCGGTGAAACCCGGGCGATCGGCGGTGTGCAGGGCCTTGCGGCCGAACTCTACCGCCAGTTGCGGTGCGTAACCATGCAAGCTGGCCAGCAGCGTGATGCGAATGCACTGCAGCATCTTCTCCGCTTCCTTGATCTGACGCTCGATGCTGCTGGCCACCGGGTTGATGAAGCCGTAGCCCATCAGAATCCCCAGAAAGGTACCTACCAGAGCGTGGGCAATCATCTCTCCCATCTGCTCCGGACCGGCATCGGCATAGGTCAAGGCCTTCACCACCCCCATGACGGCGGCCACGATGCCGAATGCCGGCATGGCGTCGCCCACCTTGGCGATGGCATCCGCCGGGATGTGGGCCTCCTGCTCGAAGGTCTCGATCTCATGCAGCATCAGCTCGTCGATTTCCATGGGATCCATGCCCCCAGCCACCATCAAGCGCAGGTAGTCGGTCAGGAAGTTCATGATCATCGGGTCGGCCAGCACCTTGGGGTGTTCCTGAAACAGCGCACTCTCCTGCGGGCTGTCGATGTCGCGCTCGATGCCCAGCATGCCTTCGCGGCGCACCTTGGTCAGCAGCTTGAACTGCAGTGCAAGCAGCTCCATGTACATCTCTTTGTTGTACTTCTTGGTGCGCTTGAGCTTGGCAAAAACCTTGAAAGTAGCCTTGATCGCCTTGCCGTTGTTGGCAGCGATGAAGGCTCCCACACCGGCGCCGCCGATCATCAGCAGCTCAGTAGGCTGGTAGAGTGGGCCAAGGAAGCCGCCGGCCAGCACGAAGCCGCCGAAGACGCAAAGTATGACTACGATGTAACCGAGCAGAATCAGCACAACCGATACCCTTCAGTGGACGCGAGTGTCGTTAACCCAATCTATCGGCCTGGTCCGGCAACACTTGAGGCCTTGCCGAAAAAAAGAATGAATTCGAGTGGATAGACAGCAGAACGCCGCCCCGACCGGGGCGGCGTTCAAAGGCATAATCGAGCGTGAGGCGAAAAGCGAATCAACCGACGCGCTTGGTCAGCACCATCTCTTGCTCGACCTCGGCGGCTTCGCGTTCGCGACGCTTACGCGTCTTACCGGCACGTGAAGGGGGCATACAGATACCGCACACGTAATCATGATCCGGGGTATGGGCATGAGCGACGAAGTTGCCGCCGCAGTGATTGCATGCCGAGAGCTGCAGCAGGTCGCTTTCGAAGAAGCGCACCAGGGTCCAGGCACGGGTCAACGCCAGTACCGGCTCAGCCTGGTCGATGCCGACCTGCTCGCTGTAGAGACGATAGGCCGTGACGAAAGCCTGCATCCTCTCGCACCCCTGCTCCTTGAGCAGATTGCGATAGATGTTGTAGAACAGCGAGGCATGCACGTTGGGAAGCCAGGTAATGAACCAATCGGTGGAGAATGGCAGCATACCCTTGGGCGGCGACATGCCGCGCACTTCCTTGAACAGCCGAATCAGACGAGCCCGGCTCAGGTCGGTTTCGGTTTCCAATACCTGCAGGCGTGCACCCAGCTCGATCAACTCAATGGCCAACTGGACCTGCTGCATCTCCTCGACGAGGCTTTTCTGCGACATCTCACACCCCCCGCGACAAGGAAGTCGTCCCACGGCCTGCCATGAGCAGCGAGGCGTGGAACTGAGACAATCCATTGTCACGGGGGTTATCGACGACTTGACGCAGCTTCTCGGCACCTTCGAACCCGAAGTGGCAGAGAAGTTGATTGGTACGCGCCAGACGCGTCAGCTGTGCCGCACCGAGCGAAAGCAACAGATCGGCGGTTTCGACATCGATCTTCAAACGAAACATGGCCGCAGCCCGGTCGTCGTTGAGCAGACGCTGAGCCAGGAGCAGATAGGCAAGATTGAGCTCCTGGATGTCATCCAGGTGATTCGTATTCTTCATTTTTCGAGTTTCCCTGCACGTGGTTGAATCACGTGTACTTATATTTTTGTTTCTTTCTGTGTCGAGTCCCAGGTCCCGCTGACAAAGCTAGCCATCGCGATAGCTGGAAGCCTGGAAAAGAGCTTACATGCGCATTGTGACCACTGTTTTACAACCTGCCAACCGCTAGCGCACTCCAGGCTCATTAATGCACAATACTGAGCCTGCTAAACCTTTAGGACTAGTTTGTTAACGCCTTGTGCGGCAACACAAAAAAGATTACATACACCACTTGACAAATCGATCGGAAAACCCACTGAATTACAAAAATTTACACAAACACACTAATCGTTTCTTTGTATCCCCTGCCCATCGGCAACCTCATACACCCAAACGAGTAGTTCCGCGATGACCTGGTAGAGCATCGGCGGGATTCGCTCATCCAGATCCAGCCCCATCAGCAGCGATACCAGCTCCGGGGCATCATGAACGTAGATACCTTGACGCTGGGCTTCGGCCAGGATTCGCTCGGCCATGTCGCCGTAGCCCTTGGCCAGCACCCTAGGCGCATCATCGCCGTCTCGATAGGCCAACGCCACCGCCTGACGACGACGCTCAGGCTTGGGTTTCGTCATGCGCTTCTCCCCCTTCCGCTGCCGACTCCCATAGACGAGCATCGATCAATACCGTCTCGAGCCCGGCAGCCCGGAGCCGACGCTCGAGCTCTGGCACTCCGGCCTGCAAGACAGCTAGCGCAACATCGTCTCGACTCAGCAACTGCAGCCTGAGCTGCTGCTCCTGCAACCAAAGCGCAATACCAAGCTCGCCCAACCCCGGCACCGTCAACCGGAGCTCGGAGTGCCAGGCGTGGGAAGAGGCATCGTCTTCACCGCTGTCAGCCTCCTCCCCATCGCGCCGAGCCCCAGCGGGCATATGGATCATCAAGGCCATGAAGATGCCCGACCAGACATCCCCCTCCCAACGCAGGATGGGCGTTACCAACATTTCGAGCTGATGGCGGACCACACCTTGCAGGTTCTCGTGCACGGGCTCGCCGCGGGTCCGCAGCGACGGATCGACGCTCTCACGCGCCGATATCTCAGCACCCTCACGGGACACAGTGGATGTCGTAACATCCCTGGCTGCCCCCGGCAGGGAAGATGACCCATCACCGCCAGGGCGCTCACCACGAGCTGTGGCAGGATACAGCGATTCTGTCGAAATATAGGTTTGCGCTGCCTGTGCCGCCTGCCCCAGGATCGCCTGGCCCTGCATGGCCTGTCCCGCCATTGCCTGGCCAGGTATCGGTTGGCCTGGGCTCACCTGGCCAGGCAATGGCGGCATGGCTGCGGCCGATGGCGCAGCAGGCGCAGTGCCGGCCGTTGCGGGGGGTGTCGATGCAGGGGTGAAGCGCAGGGTGCGCATCATCTGCGGCTCGCGCTCCAACTGCTGGCGACTCACCTCGCCGCGATACCAGCGTGAGAGGTGCGATTCGTAGAAAAGACCGCTGTCGCGTATGGCTGTCTGCAGCCTATCGGCCAGTGTCGTGGCGCCCGGCGTCTCGCTCGCTCCGATCAACGGAGCAGGTGCGCTCAATACCGAGGGCGGGGCCGGGAAGCGCAGCAGAAGATCGGCAATGGTACGTGCCGAGGGGCTGAAGTGGGTCTGGGTGGACGCGGGTGACGATAGTGTATCGGCTCGCGGCGCCTGACCTTCGCCACGCTGGGATGAGGTCGTCGCACCGGGAAGAGGTGCTACGGCAGGGCGTCGCCCATCCAGGCGCGAGTCGCTGTGCAGGGCCCGCGGGCCCTCACCAGGATCGACCGGGCGTACGGGCTCATTCAGATCTCGCGGCGGCGCCGTATCGACACGCTTGCCCAGCACCTGATGGAGCAGCGTGTCCAGCAGCGGCGTGATGCCACTCACGGCGTCTCCGGACCGAACTTGTCGCTCGCTTCGACGACGATGGATGCTTGCTTGCCATAGCTGCGATGCAGATCGCGCTGTCTCCGGCTGGCCCCCATCAACTGTCCGAGCTCGTTACGACGCTCCAGCAGTTGCTCACGAATGGCCAGATCATCGGCCAGGATAGCCTCGAGCAGATCGGCCTTGAGCTGAATCTCCGTCTGATTGAGCTGGGCCTCCTTGTCGAGCTGCCGGAGTCGGTCTGCCAGTTGCAGATAACCCGACTGTCGCTCGATGAGGTCATCCCACTCACCGGCCCTTGCCAGCTCGAGCATGATCGCGACCTGCCGCCTGAGCTGGGCATAGCCGTCGAGGACGGCACGTGCAGTGGACATTGCCATTCAACCTTGCGCTCCCGCGCTTCCAATCTCGCGCCACGCCGACGCGATGTCATCCAGCAGGCTCTCGGCTTGATCGAGGCTTTCCTGGTCATTATGCAGGTTGGCTGCCAGCAGCAGCCTGCCGATGTAGTCGTAGAGTGAACCGAGCCGCTCGGCGATCTCGCCGCCCTTCTCGAGATCCAACGCGGCCATCAGGCCATTGTTGACGATGTCCAACGCCTTGGAAATGGACTTGCCCTTTTCCAAGGTATTGCCAGCTTGCATATGAATGCGAGCCGCACGGATGGCTCCCTGGGCGCCGTCGAACAGCATCACGATCAACTGATGCGGCGAAGCCGACATGACGGCACTTTCGACACCCACTCTAGCGTAGGCTCCCGCCCCCCTTCCGTAAGTGGCAGCTCCTCGCACAATGCTCATGGACGATTCTCCAATGTATAGTGGCTGCGGAATACCATTCCTTGCTGCGGCTTAACCCGAGGCGTACTCAGCCTACGGATCAGCCCGGCAAGTGTGGCAGGCTTCGCGCAAAGGGTTCTGGTGAAAAGCCCGCAGCCTAGGGGTTATTTCCTTCTATCGGCGAAACAGTACCCGACTTTAGCCCCGCTCAGGTGGAAACAGGCACTTCTTCGACCATACCCCCCAGCCGCGACTCGACGTCGCCGCGCAGCACCTCACCCATGGTCTCTTCGGGCGGCGCCATTTCGTCAGTCAGCTGCACCTGGAACGGCTTGCCCTGCTGATCGAGCCGCTGTATCCAGCCCATTGCGCCGCCGGAGAAGCGCACCAGGGAACCGACCGGGCGCAGCCCGAAGCGCTGCACATAGCGCTTCACCCAGCGCGGGTCGAACTGCTGCGGCGACTTGAGCAAGTGCCGATAGACAGCATCGATACGCCAGGCCGGCCGGTCGGCACGGTTGCGGCGCATGGCATCCACCACATCGACGACCGCACTCATACGCGCCAGCTCGGAGAGCCCTTCACTCATGACGCCCGCCGGGTATCCGCTGCCATCCAGCCGCTCATTGGCGCTGACCACCACGGCGTGCAGCACCTTCTCCGACAGCCACTGGCAGCGCCCCATCCGCTGGACCAGCAGGTCGACATGCTGCTTGAGCTGGATATGCTCGTCCGGACCGAACGAACCGGCAGCGATCAGGCCGGACGGCAGCAGCCCCTTACCCAGATCATGAATCATGGCACTCGCCGCCAAGGCCTTGCGCACGTCCCGCGGCACCGAGCTGGTACCGGCCAGGGCCAGCATATGCACGGCCACGCCGAGACCATGACGTACCAGCACCGGCTCCTGGCCCAGGCAGCGGGTGGCGAAAAGCAGCGCCTCGATATCCTCCTCGGCCAGCTGGAGCAACATGTCGGCGTGACGGGAGAGCTGCACAGGGTCAACGTCATCGCCCTGCTGCAGTTCCAGCAGTTGCGCATCGAGGTAGCCCGCCACCCGCGCCAGGCGTCGCGCCATGGGAGTCGGGTAGCTCATCAAGTTACGCCGGCCGACCGATGGTGAAGCACCGGAAGATTGGCTCTGGAACAGCATCGAAGGAAGCCGCCCCACGTCGGGTTCATCGCCATAGCGTGACGACTCGCGCTCGATCTCGCGCACGAAGAACCATAGCTTGCGCTCCTGTTCGGCACTGCAGGCGTGGAACTGGAACCCCACCCTCAGGGTCTGGCGATCGCTGTCCGCTACCTTGTGACGCGGGGCCGCCTGCACCGTAAAGCGGCTGCCATTGGGGAAACACAACTCAATCTCTACCAGTGCCGCTTCGGCCAGCAAAGTGGCAGCCGAAGACGGCAGCTCCAGCTGACATCCCTGCTGAGAGAGGTCCTTGAGATCGCCCTGAACCGTGACATCCCCCTCTCCTTCAGTGCCACGCAGGATGGCTCCTACCTCCATACCCAGCCGCAGACGGGCGCGATAGGCCTCACGCCGCTGCATCTCTTCCAGATAGTGGGGATAATCGCACTGACACTGCACCCGCCCCTGCAAGGCTTCCACCTGCAGGGCCTTGAGGGATGGCGTACGGATCATCTTCCCGTGTACCTGGCCCAGCAGACGAAAGCCCATACCACGCTTCAGTTCACCGACGATCTCACGCACTGCCGTAATGTCGAGGAGCATCGATGCTGGCGGCGCCTGCTCCATCACGACGACCGGCATGGGGGCGCTGCCTGGCCTGTCGAGCAGCAGTGAGGCACCGCCGGGCTGGATCAATTGATCCAGCAGCACCTCGATCTCGCTCGGACTCCCCACCCGTATGAATTCATCCCCTTGCTGCTCCATCCTTGCTTCTCCGCCCTTTGGGTCATTGACCTATTCTTTTTTCTTGCGCATCTCGCCTGTGTCTACGAGAGCCTGCTGGCCGGCAGTACACCACCCTCGGTAGCCGCTCTGCGCTGCTCCAGGTATACACGTAGCTTCGCGAGCGGCATCGGACGGGCAAAGAAGAAGCCTTGGAACACGTCGCAACCATGCGCCGCCAGGAAATCCCGCTGCTCGGATTCTTCGATACCTTCGGCCACCACGGCAAGCCCCAGATGGTGTGCCATGGAGATGATCCCCTGAACGATCGCTCCATCATGACGGCTACTGGCGATGTCGCGTACGAAACTGCGGTCGATCTTGATCTTGCCGATCGGCAACTGCTTGAGATAACTGAGACTCGAGAACCCAGTACCGAAGTCGTCGATAGAAACCTCGACCCCCATGTCACGCAGACGATGCAGCGTTTCGACGGCAGCGGCCGAGTCGGCCATCAGAATGCCCTCGGTCAGTTCCAGCTCGAGATATTCTGGCGAGAGCCCGGTCTCGAGCAGCGCCTGCTGCAAATTACTGAGAAAGTTCGGCCGCCGGAACTGCAGCGGCGAAAGATTGACTGACACCCGATGATGGCCGTAGCCCTCGACCGCCAGCCGACACATGTCTCGACAGGCCTGACGCAGCACCCACTCACTGATAGGACCGATCTGCCCGGTATCTTCGGCCAAGGGGATGAACAGGCCGGGAGAGAGGTAACCCTTGACGGGGTGCTTCCAGCGCACCAGCGCCTCGACTCCGACCACGTCGCCGCTACGGGCATCGAGCAGAGGCTGGTAGTGCAGCTCGAAGTTCTCTGCCTCGATCGCCTCCTGTAGATCGTTGCGCAACGCCATCCGCGCGCTGACTTCCTCGTTGATGTCGCTGGTAAAGCACTCCCAGGCATTGCGCCCCTTCTGCTTGGCACGATACATGGCCATGTCGGCCTGCTGGATGAGCTCGACCGGATTCTCCAGTTCATCCTGCAAGAAGGCGATGCCGACACTGGCACCGATATAGAGCTCATGCTCGCCCACCCGGAACGGGCGGCGAATACAGGCGAGAAGTCGCTCCACCAGACGAATGGCGCTCTCCTCCCGCGCAAGCTCCGGCAGCAAAATGACGAATTCGTCACTCCCGAAGCGGGCCAGCGTATCACCGGGGTCCAGCTCGTCAGCCAGGCGCTGGGCAACCTGGATCAGCACCTGATCGCCCACTTCATGACCCAGGCTGTCGTTGATCGGCTTGAAATCATCCAGATCGACGAACAGCACCGCCAGGGTGCGGCCATGGCGCTTGGCCAGCTGAACGTCGTGAAGGAGGTGGTCCTCGAACAGGGAGCGATTGGCCAGCCCCGTCAGCGCATCGTGGCTGGCATGGAAGGAGAGCTTCGCCTCATAGGACTTGCGCTCGGAGATGTCATGCTGAATGCCGACGAAATGCGTTACCACACCTTCCCCATCTCGCACCGGGGCCAAGTAGAGATTGTTCCAGAACGGCGTACCGTCCTTGCGGTAATTGCACAGTGTGACGTTGATATCGCGCTGCTCTGCAAGCGCCTGGCTCATCTGGGCCACCGCCTCCGGGTCGGTCTCGCTGCCCTGCAGGAAGTTGCAATTCCGCCCCAGCACCTCGTCCCGCCGATAGCCGGTAATTCTCTCGAACGCTTCGTTGACGTAAATAACCGGCAAGCTCTCGGTCTGCGCATCGACGATGATGATGCCATTGATACTGGCCTCGACGCTGCGCTGGAGAATACGCAGCTCCGTCTCCCGACGGTGCTGCTCGGTCATGTCCTTGGCAATACCGTAGAAGCCGATCACGCCACCATTGACGACGATGGGCAAGTTGGTCACGTCGAGGTAGACGGTCCGCGCCTCACGATGATGAATGGTGGCGGAATAGCGGAAGGCCTCACCCGGGTCGGCATTCTGGAACAAGGCCTGGATGCGCGAACGGTCCTCGGGCAGCACCATTACCGAATAGTGCGTACCGATGAGCTGCTCCATCGAATAGCCCGTTACCTTGCTGCAAGCGGCATTGACCGAGGTGAAGTGTCCTGCCAGGTCGAGCGAGAACACCGCATCGGGATGATAGGTGAACAGCGAGCGATAGCGCTGCTCGTTCTCCCGCAGCGCCTTACGATTGCGCTCACGCTCCACCGCCAGCGATACCAACTCGGCGGCTTCGATCACGCGGCGCCGATCACTTCTTCTGGGCTCACCCGGCTGGCGATAATAGATAGCAAAGGTGCCTAATACCTCCGAATTGCTGCCGCTCACCGGATATGACCAGCACGCCCCGAGACCATGCTCAGCGGCGAGCGCATGAAATCCACGCCAGTGAGGATCGCGCGCGATATCGGCACTTACCACGAAATCGCGGATGAAGGCCGCACGGCCGCAGGCGCCGTTCTTCGGCCCTATCGCGGTACCAGTGATCGCGTCGCAATAGGCTTGGGGCAGGCTCAGGCTGTAGATGCGGTTCAGATAGAGGCGCGCTTCATCGCACAACATGATCGAAGCAATTCCGCCCGGAACCTGCGCCTCCACGATCCGGCAGATTGCGCCGAGTGTTTCCTCCAACGGCTGGTCGCGCGCGATCAGGGTCTGCACACGCTGCTGGGCCCGCAGGTGGCGCTGAGTTCGCGCCAAAGCCAGTGAACGCCGGCGGCTCAGATCCGCCATGGAGAGACTGAACGCCAGCAGGTAGCTCAACACGAGCCCTGCCACCCCCACTCCCAATGGGATCGCCTCTCCCAAACTGGACATGGCAAAGGGTCCGTCACCCTCCACCTTGACGTTCAAGGTGGCCCCGCCCGGCAATATCAGAAAACCGCGCTGAAGCTCCGTCTCCATGCTGCCAAAGGGGTGGTTGGCGACCATCACACTTCCATGGCGCTCCACGGATAGCGCCAACGGAGTGACGAGAGAGTGGAGCCCCTGATCGAACAGCCGGCTCAAATCGAGAACGGCCACCAGCCTGGCCTGGGCAGACTCATGCAACGGCACCGATAACAGTGCCAGCTCAGGGTGAGCGTCATCCGGCAATACCCAGCGCGGATAGTCACCGCCGACTGCCAGCCAGTCCAGCAACCAGTCATGCTGCTCCAGCCAGTTGAGCAACTGAAACGAATCTCCTCTTTCGCGCCCCCACTGAAACCGCTCGCTGTCACCGTCCTGCCAGTAGAGCGATTGCAGACTAGGCAGGTCGCGGAAGTAAGTATCGGCTTCGACCTGTCGAAACGAGGGCGGTGGCAAACCGCCGAATTCAGCCCAGCGTGACGCCATGCGTTGCAGCTCACGCTGCTGCCTGTCCACCACGCCCTCCGCGCTGATCTTGAAGTTACTTAACAGCTCGGTCGCGTGCTGCTGCCTGGCGTCGTACTGCTGCCAGGTGAGCGCATACCAGGCAAGCCCACTCGCCAAGACCCCACCGGCCAGCGCTACGACCACGCCACGATTCATGAGTGGAGAGACGTTGGGATGACGTGCCATCGACATCATGGCGGTGCCGGTCAGCAAGGCAGGCAACGCCGTGAACGGTGTGGCAAAGGCGGTGCCCCAAGGGCTTGGCCTGAGCAGGTCGGGTCTTAGCCCGGCGACGATGCTCAGCCCGCCGACGAGCATGACCGCAACTCCTCCGAACAACCAGAGGTAACGACCACGCGCAGAGCCGATACCCGCCATGAGACAGATTGAAACGATCAATACCGCAATGCTGGTTGCAGGTGAAAGTGAGAGCTGCTGTGCAAGTATCGCCGCGGCAACGTCTGACGGCAGCCAGGTCAACACTGGCGCAAAAAGACCGAACGGCAGCAGCAGCGCTCCACTGCACTGTGCCACCTTGGTTCGGCCAAGGAGCGTTGCAAGCAAACCGGCGCCTACAAGTAGCATGAGCGGCAAACTGACCCGAGCCGGCTGCCACCCCATCGGAAGCTGCCAGCTTGCCAGGCCATTGACACCACCCATCACCAGCAGCAGAACCGGCACGAGCAGCAGCCAGGTATGCAGTGCTACCTGCTGTGAATTGTTGGGCATCAGGCTCTCGCTGAACGACACTCTATTAAGTCGGGTATCGGCAGGCGACCGCAAAACTTGAGGGCACGTCACTCATCAGACAAAGGATTGTTAGCCACCATGACCTGATTGCGCCCTTCCCGCTTGGCCCGGTACAACGCCTCATCGGCGCGCTTCAGCGCCTGCTGCGGCGGCTCGTCCTGCAGCAGCCGGGTCACGCCGATGCTGGTGGTCACTGCAATGATCCTGTCGTCGTGGTCGGTGAATTCGCTCTTCTCCACGGCATAGCGAATGCGCTCTGCAACCTCCATCGCCCGAGCTTCACCGCTACCCACCAATATGATGACGTACTCCTCGCCGCCGTAGCGAGCGACACAGTCGTGCCGGCGCGTCTGCCTCACCAGTAGATCGGCGAACTGACACAGCACTCTGTCGCCGCCCGAGTGACCGTAGCTGTCGTTGATGCGCTTGAAGTGATCGAGATCCAGAATCAGCAATGAACAGGGCACGTTGCCAAAACTCCCCTGCCCTTCGGTTTCGCGCTGCCAGGCCTGCACCTTGCTCAGATGCAACTCGAGCGCCCCCCGGTTGAAGAGTCCGGTCAGCGGATCGTGGGTCGCCTGGCGATAGAGCCGTAACAGCAGGCTGAGCTGAAAATGGTTGGCCGCCAGAGACACCACCAGAAGGCTTGCCAGCAGCCAGAGGCTTTCTACCCCTTGCCCGGTCAGCCAACTGCCGTCGGCCAACTGCGCGAAGCCCAGCAGGCCCAGCATGGCGAGGCCGGCCCCCAAGGATTCCAACAGCGTGAAGGGAAACACACTGAGCGCCGCTACCAGCAGAAAGGGGATGAAGCCATAGCCCACCAGGTTCACCAACTGCTCCGGCGGCAGAACGATGAGCACCAGCAGGTAAAAGGCTGCCGGCAGGGCCAGCAGCATGCCGGCACTGAAGCGAATGCGGCGGATACGCTCGCGGCTGAAATAGGCCAGTGCCAACACCCCCACCAATCCCAGCATCAGCATGACCCGCCCCAGCAGCGTGTAGCGCAGCAGATCGACCGGCAGTGCCAGCGTATCCACCACGATCCACAGCGGCGAGAGCAAGGCAAAGATGAGCCCCACCGCCAGCACGCGGCTGCGCAGGTAGCGGGCATGGGCGAAGGCAAAATCCCGCGAATGATGGCGGCTGCTCAGTGTATCGCGCAGAGCGCTCAGGCCGACGAACAGCTCATGCCCTACCTCGGGCGGCTCGGCAAGAGCATCCAGGCTACGATTCTGATAGTCGCGAGGTTGCCGCGTCTTGCTGGAAAACATGGTAGCGCCCTTGTACGCGGCCGTCCGTGGCAGGCCGATTAGCACGGAATGTGCAGGTGCGGTTATATCAGAGCCCATCCAACCTAACGAGACACGAAGGTTTGACATTCGACAAACAGGGGGACGATTCAACGCTATTTCGATTGAAAGTGACTATCTCAGACGTTCAATCGAGTGAAAGCTACCCTCAGGGGAGAACGAGAGCCGAAAGGTACCGTGTACGCCGTCGCGGGTCACCACGCGCCGCAGCGCCTCCGCTGGAAACACCACCCGGCGACCGTCCAGGCTATGGGCCAGCACCTGCCCCACCCGACCCTCGTAGTGGGCCAGGCAAGCCTCGGCGGAAAGCTCGATGACGACGTCGATACTCGGCATGAAAAAGGGCATCCGGAAGAACGAAACGCTTCCATACTACCGTTTGCGTTACCAAGATACCCACCGTTGCGCTTGCAGGGACGAACTGCGAGATAACGCTGCCGGGGTGGAAAGCGCCCCCGGCCCGTCGTCAACCTGCATCTACGCTACAAGCCCACCGAATGAATTAGAATAATCAACTAATCGAACCGGCCCTGAGTAGCTCACGCACAAACCCCAATGGCGAGGTGTTCCTTGAGCAGGACGGAACTATGTAAAGGTTCATCGCTGCCCCTTCCTTATTTAACTTCCTCTCATTCTGGGTTCTTTGCGTACTGCTTCCACACAGCATGCACTTGCTCAAGCCTGACCCCATCCTTGACCTTGAAAAGCCCGGCCGACTCTACACTTTCCTCGACATCCAAGAAATCGAGTACCGCGTGGTAGCTGGGACGATTCCAGAAATCATGGATAAAAATACGCGCCTTTTGGGAACCTTCCAAGTGCTCCAGAATGTGCTGAATAGCCGCCATGGTACAAGCAACGCGGAAACGACCATCCACCAAGACAAGATCAAACATCTCTTCATGACTATGTATTGCCTGGCTATAGGCCGGAAACTTATCGGAATCCTTCATCGACACCGGATAGCCCCACGCTTTTGTGGGACCAATATCCACCGTTTCAATCCGACACTTATCGCCGAGCTCGGCTTTCAAGGCCTCGACCCACTTGGCGTCGCTCTCGACACCATACACCGCCAATCCCTCACGGACTGCCCATACAGTGGATCCACCCGAGCCAAACTCAAAATAGCGATTGGCCTGCCCAATCGCGCGCTTGAAAAGCGAACGCTCCGCATCAGACATGAAAGGCGCGTCAGGCACGTCGAACACTGGCTTCGCAGAAGATTCTTCGCCTTTGGCTTCGCCTCCAACCGCAGGAGATAAAATCCCCTCCTTACCCAAGTATTCTTGAGCCCTTTCTTCGTCGATGTCGGCTAATAGCGCATATGCCATATCCTTGACCTGGTAAACGGCATGCAACAAGAACGCCAGTTTGAGACGCTGCGCTGACTGCATACCATTCCTTCTCGCTCGTGTCGGAAGGAACAAGGCGAAGGCACCTTCAAGGTCCGTCGCCTGCCGCATGGCCTTCGGCACGCTGGCGGGAAAGTGACTGCGGTGCTGCAAGTGATTGAAGCGATAAAAGCTGAATCCATGCTGGCTGGCCCAAGCCAAGACCTTGCTGAAGTCAGAGTTCGTGCACTCAGGACCAAACCCAACATAAACTTCAACCAGCAAAGTATTCGCCAACGCTTTTGAAGCGTTCTGCAGAATTGACAAATTATCGCCAGCATCGCCCAGGCTCAGCAGGTCGATGTTGGGCAATCCCTGGATGGCATCAAGGGCTACACTAGGGATTGGCTCGGGCTCACCTTGTACTGAGCCTTCCACTGGGTCACTCGTCGCCTGCTCGCCGTGCCCACGGAGCGAAACCGGCTGGCCATTGCCAAGGCTGGTGCCAGGGAAGTGCTGAATCTCACCATAAAGAGACAGAGGATCTACGCTTTCCAGACTGCTACGCGGGTCGAAGCTCAGCATGGCAATGCATTCAGTACCCAATAACTCTCTCGCATCAGGGCGCGAGGCCAACACCGCCCCGTTATCCACGGCAAGTGCCGGGCTATCGAGGCGCCAGTCGAAACCACCCTGCTGTCTTGCCATAACCAGCCTGACTGGCTGGTCTTCATCAGCGAAGCGAGCCATGCCAGTTTTGGTGAACGTCAAGGCCTCTGGTGCCTTGCCCTCACAATGCCGCTGCCAGATGGCGCGCAGCGCTGCCGTAAGGTGGTTGGCGAAACGAGGTCCATCACAAACGGGGGATTCCGTTAGGATGGTGCGCAGTGCGGCACGGATAACGGCCAGGTTAGGCAGGTCGGCAGCAAGCTCCTTGGCACGCTTGCGGAAATCATCCCAGCTGTCCGTCACTAGCTCTGGGAGGCCGGCATTGACCAGATGCGATGCGCTATGGCGCCCGGCAAAAGTGGGGCCGACACGAGTGACTACCGGCACTCCCATCATCAGCGCCTCACAGGTGGTCAAGCCACCAGAATAGGGCCAGGTGTCCAAGGCGATGTCGATACGCTGGTAGGTAGCCATGAACTCCTGGTGCTGAGCCGGCCCTTCCATCAAGAGACGTTCCGCTTCGATGCCATGCCCTACCAGAATACCGGTAATCTTTTCTCGATAGCGCTCGCTTTCGAACTGTATTCCGCGAAGGAGCAGTTTGCTGTTGGGCACCTCCTTCAACAACTTAGCCCATTCCGCCAGCATCGGCGGTGACAGCTTGGCAGGATTGTTGAGGCAGCCAAAGGTAATATAGCCATTACTCAGCGCAGGGAGTGCACTGCAGGAAGGAGCGTGGCCGGGGATTTGATAGCAGATATAGTCGTCAGGAAGACGGATCAGTTTCTCCGTATACAGTCCGTCTACCCCCTCAGGCGTCTCGATGCTGTCGCTCAAGAGGTAGTCGAAACAGTTTAGTCCAGTCGTATTGATCAAGCTTCCTACCCACTTGACGATCAAGGGAGCAGGCTCACGGATCAAGGTATCGTAACGCGTCCCTTCACCCGCGCCATTCATGTCGATCAAAATATCGATAGCATCATCACGGATTTTTTTATCAAGCCGCCCTGCGCTTAGCCCTTCAACAATCTCCCAACGATGTACGACACCTTGTATTTCCCTAGCCAACTTATCCACGATCTGATTGGTACTGTAAACAATAAGTTCAAAATACTGACTAGGTAAATTCTTTAGCGCCGGCAAGATCATCTGTCCGACAGGATGCACCCTCAAGCCCCCCGAAAGCAGGCCAATACGCAACTTTTTTTTGGCATCTCTCAGGGTGCTGGCACGTTCTACAAAGGAGCCATGAGCGAAGCGCTCATTCCACTCCGTCGCCTTGGAAAAGAGATCTTCTGCGCTGTACATGGGGTTATAATGCGAAGCTACCAAGAGGTTACCATGCACTTTACCACTCTCTGGAGCCAGCTCCAATTCCTTGGCATAAAGCGCTTCCGCCTTATTATAATCCCCCTCTTTTACGAATAGGGTCGCCATATGGTTATACACCCCGACACGCTTTGAATTGACGTGCAATAGGGTTTCCAATGTACGCATACACTCATCATGATGCTTGAGTTGATCAAGGATACGAGACCGCCACAGCAGCGTCTCTTCATGACGAGAATCAATCATCATGGCCTTATCATTGACTTCAAGAGCCTTGCCATTATCACCTATCTGGTGATAAGCACGACTCAACCAAGCCAGCGCCATGATATGGCCAGGCTGTGTTTCGAGAACATCACCGAGGACCTTGACCGCATTCCTCGCCCTGCCTGCCAGCACCTGGTATTGCGCCAGCTTGAGATGCTGACTGGGATCAAGTGCTACTGCCATTTCGACCACTTTGCCCATGGCTTCGCAGGCTGCATCCAGGCGCTCCAGACGCCCAAGCGCATTGGCCTTGAGCTCCCAGGCCTGAAGATTCTGGGGATGCCGCTCCAACATGGCTTCGGCCAGTCGTAGCGCCTTGACGTAGTCGCCAGCGGAGAAGGCCACATCGAAGGCATTCAACTGTGCCACCGGCAACGCAGAATTCGCTTGGGGAACGCGAGGCGCTGAACCTCGCCGAGCTTGTTTCTTGGACATGGCCAGGACACCTTGGCAGGAAAGAGAAATGATAGCGGGCAGGATAGCGTGCCGTGCACACCGGGATATGCAAGATAAAGGCTCTCCCCGCTACCCTTTTTGCCTCTTAGGTACCTACGCTGCTCGCTAATCGACTCTACAACGAAGCGAGGCTGGCCAATTGGCCAGCCTCGAAGGGGGGGGTTGCATGGAGCAATCGGCCCGATACTGCGACTTTGATTAACCCAGCAGAGAAAGTACCGACTGCGGGGTCTGGTTGGCCTGGGCCAGCATGGAGGTACCGGCCTGCTGCAGGATGTTGGCGCGGGTCATATTGGAGACTTCGACCGCGTAGTCGGCATCTTCGATGCGCGAGCGGGCCTCGGTCAGGTTGGTGATGTTGGTGGTCAGGTTCTCGATCACCGAGTCGAAGCGGTTCAGGGTCGCACCCAGGGTGGCACGCTGGTCGTCGATGTCCTGCAGGGCTTCATCGATAGCGTCAATAGCAGACTGAGCAGCTGCGAAGTTGCTAACGCTAAGGGCATTGACGCTCAGGTCGGTGGCTGTCATCGATACCGTATCAACCTCGATTGCGTCGGCATCTTCGGTGTTGGCACCTACCTGAATGTTCAGCGTAGCTTCTGTGCTGAGCAGAGCAGTACCGTTGAAGGTGGTCGCTTCGGCGATACGAGTGATCTCCTCGACCCGCTCGTCGATTTCCAGTTGGATGGAAGAGCGGTCTTCCGCAGAGAGGGTATCGTTGGCACCCTGGACCGCCAGCTCACGGATACGCTGCAGGTTGTCGCTGATCTGGTTCAGGCCGCCTTCCATGGTCTGCACCAGGGAGATGCCGTCGTTGGCGTTACGCTGTGCCTGCTGCATGCCCTTGATCTGGGCGGTCATGCGGTTGGCGATAGCCTGGCCGGCGGCGTCATCGGCAGCGCTGTTGATGCGCAGGCCGGATGAGAGACGCTCTTGCGCCTTCGCCAGAGCGCTCTGAGAAGTCTTCAGGTTGTTCTGACCGATCAGGGCGGTAATGTTGGTGTTGATCACGGACATGGTGTCATTCCTTCTCTACGTTGAGGGCTCCATCGACGGGCCCACTGAACCTTATTTCTTGGCCCAGCATGTCGGGCCTGTCTCAACGGCGCCGTTGGCCGTTACCCTGAATAACGGCACGGTAGGGACAAACTTTAGGGAATGAGAGAAAAATTTTTTTGGCTTTGAAGAACTGGCTCATAGCCAACTCCAGTGCAGCAAGCCTGACCCGTGGAAATGACAAAAAGCAGCCCGGTTCATACCGGGCTGCTTGGATTAGAAAAGCTAAATCTGCTTACCTTTTTCTACCGAGCTGGGCATTCATGATGTCGAACTGCTGAGAGAGATAGGCACTCATCGAGTTCATCTGGGCCATCATCATGTCAAGCTGACCGAACTGCCTGCGGTAGCGCTCTATCGAACGGTCGATCGTTCGCTCCATTCGCTCGAAGCGGTCCTTCAAGCTCTCGATCCGGGTTTCAGAACTGGTAATCGAGCTCTTGATCAGCCCATCGTCACCCAGAAACCGCTTCATCGAGTCCTCCAATCGACCGGCCAGACCCGCTTCCTTGCTGTCACCCGCAAAGAAATCCGCCACTGCCTGCTGGTTGGTGGCTATCGCTTCATCGAGCTTGCTTTCATCCAGCTCCAGGCGGCCATTGGGGCGCAGCGAAATGCCTAACTGCGACATCATCGTGATATCGCCGCCAGGTACGATATCCGTGAGGTCGCGACTCAAACGTGACTCGATGGAGCGTATTACCCTGTCACCTATCAGCTCACCCGCCGAGGTAGAGTCGGTGCCTACTGCCGTCATCCGCCCGATGGTGGACTTCATCTCGTTGTATGCGGAAACGAAGCCCTGTATGGCTTCCTTCAGCGACTCGGTATCGCGCTGGACCGTGACGCCAAGCGTCTTGCCGGCTGAATCCGCACTCAGCTCCAGCGTCACGCCCTGAATGGCGCCTTCAACCCGGTTGGTGGCGCTGGTGATGGTGATACCGTTGATATTGAGCTCGGCATCACGCCCCGCCTGACGGGCAGCAGTATCTTCAGCCAGGGCGCCCGGATCGGACAAGCCGGCAAAGCTGACGCCCGTTACGCCGGCATCGACGCCCGACTCACGCGACGAGAGCACCAGTCGATGCCCTTGCCCATCGAAGATGATGGAGGCATTCACCCCTGCATCGGCATCGGCGTTGATGGCGTTACGCATGTCAGCAAGGGTAGCGCCTTCGTCAAAGGTCACCGTCCTGGTGGTGCCATCGCCGAAGCTCAGCTCGAGGGAGGCGTTGGGCCCAGCAAGCGCCGCACTGGAATCCGTGACACGGGTAGTGGCCACACTACCGGCCCGTGCGGTATTCAGCACCTCGACCTCGTAATTGCCAGGCGTCGCGGTGGCGCTTGCCGTTGCCGTCATGCCATCGCCACGCACCTGGGTCGTCAGCCCCTGGTAGAGCTTGGGATCGTTGAGCTTGGCAGTAGCATCCTGGAACTTGTTCAGCGCCGACTGTAGCCGTCCGTACGCCGAAATCTTGGCCTGTTCCTGAGTCCGCTGCGCCACGATCGGCTGCAGCTTCTGGCGCTCTGCGGCGCGCAGCTGGTCAAGAAGTCCTGTGAGATCGAGGCCGGAGCCTACGCCAAGCGCTGATATCGAAGCCATCTTGGTTCACTTCCCTGAGTGATATGACATGAGTAATGACCTTATCGGCAGCTGCACGAGGAACTTTAGCCCGGCACGCATTCTGTTTCCAAACCGGTTTTTACTGCCCCGACATACCACCACCCATTTGCGCATCGAGCATGCCGAGCTGCTGCGTGAGGTAAGCGCTGGTCTGGTTCATTTGCGCCAACATGGCATCGAGTTGGCCGAACTGGGTCTGGTAACGGGCAATGGTCGTGTCGATGCGCTGCTCCATGAGCTGATAGCGATCGCCGAGGCTCTCGATGCGGTTTTCCGCACCGCTCACCGCACTTTCCAATGCCCCATCTTCATCGAGCAGTTGAGACAGGGTCGCGTCCAGTCGCCCAGCCAGGCCATCGGCCTCGTCAGCTCCTAAGAAGAACGCTCCCACGGCTGCCGGACTTTCTGCCAGCGCAGCATCCAGCTTCTGCTCATCCAGCTCCAACCTACCGTCTACACTCAGCGAGATGCCGAGTTCGTCCAGCCGCTGGTACCCCTCCTCACCGCCCAACTCATTGCCCAGGTCGCTACGAAGTCGAGACTCGATGATTCGAACCGTGCTGTCGCCGATGAGCTCACCTGCCTGACCCTCTTCACCATTGAAGGCCGTAAGGCGCCCTGCGGTGGATTTCAACTCATTGTAGGCGGTGATGAAGCTGTCGATTCCTTCGCGCGCGGGCTGAGTATCCTCCTCGACGAGCAGGCTGCTCTGGCCGGTCGACTGGAGATCCAGCACCACCCCTTGTATCGCGTCGTCCACCTGATTGGTGGCACTCTCGATCGAGATACCGTTCACGCTAAAGGTGGCATTCTGCCCGGCTTGTGCGATCGTAACATCGGTCAGCGTGGCATCGCTTGCCATCTCGGCAAAATCGGTAGCGAGCAGGGTGGCGTCACTGCCGCTCTGCTTCGACATCAATGCGAGTCGGTAGCCGCTTCCGTCATTGATGACCGACGCGTTGACTGCTGCCTGCGGGTCCGCGTTGATGGCGTCTCGCACGTCCTGCAGCGTGCTTCCCGCCTCGATCGTCACACGCTGGTTAAGCTCAGCGTCGGCAAAGGTGAGATTGAGTTCGCTGTCAGCTTCCGTCAGAACCGTATCCAGGCCGTCGACCCGCTGGGTGGCAATGCTACCCGCCGTGGCAAGGGTATCGACGCTGACGTCATACCGTCCCGGGCTGGCTTCGCCATCCGCCGCTGCCTGCACGGCATCGCCGCTGATGGAAGTGGATAGACTCTGGTAAAGGGCATTCTCGTTGAGCGCCTGGGTGGCATCATGGAACGCAGAGAGCGCGCCCTTCAGCTCACCGTAAGCGGATATCTTTACCTGTTGGCTCTCGATCTGCTGCCCGATGGGCTCGAGCTTGCTGCGTTCGGCTACGTAGAGTTGGTCGAGAAGTCCGTTGAGGTCGAGCCCGGAGCCGATGCCGAGTGAAGAAATGCTGGCCATAAAAAACTGCCTTTGGGTCGGTGTATTTACCTCCTATACCCTCTCTACTCGGCGGCTAACCATAAAACTTTAGCGCTCAGGAGAAAAATTTCTCTGCTGCGTCGGCCGCATCCTTGCGGCTCGACGGTTCCTGCACGCTGCGATAGCTTCGCCTGCCGGCAGGAAACAAACGCAGGGTGCCGTATAATGGCGGCATTCGCCCCTTTTGAGTCTGCCATATGCCGGAAAGCACCGCCTATCGCCCACCGTTCACGCTAACGCCATTAGCGCTCCGCCTTGTCGCGGAGATCAGCGAGGCTGTCGGGCGCTATGCGATCCTGGCCGAATACAGCCTCACTCCTCAGCTGCGTCGAGAGAATCGACTACGAACGATCCATGCATCGCTTGCCATCGAAAACAACACCCTCTCGCTGGAACAGGTCAGCGCTGTCATCGATGGCAAGCGTGTACTCGGCCATCCGCGAGAGATCCAGGAGGTGCGAAACGCATTCTCCGCGTATGAAGCCATGCCAGGATGGGAACCCGACTCGCTGCAAGATCTGCTCAAAGCTCATGGCCTGCTGATGCAAGGGCTTGTCGATGATGCCGGCTGTTTTCGCGCTGGCGGAGTAGGCATCTACAAGGGCAATGAACTGGTTCATATGGCCCCACCCGCTCCGCGAGTGCCTTTACTTGTCGAAAACCTTCTGACGTGGTTGGCCGGCACTGAAGAACACCCGCTGATTACAAGCGCCGTAGTGCATTATGAACTCGAGTTCATCCACCCCTTTGCCGATGGTAACGGCAGGATGGGTCGCCTGTGGCAAACCTTGATTCTGCGTCGCTGGCGGCCACTGCTCGGCTATCTGCCTGTCGAGACGGTCATTCGCGACCGACAGCAGGAGTACTATGACACCCTGGCAGAAGCCGATCAGGCAGGAGAAGCCACTCCTTTCATCGAGTTCATGCTCACCGCACTGCGCGACGCCTTTACGGAAGCGATTGAAAGCGAAGCCGGTGCTTTCTTCTCCACCATACGGCAGGATAGTTCTGTAGCCGACCCAGCTTGCGACCCAGTAGCCGACCCAGCTTGCGACCCAGTTGAAAGATTGGTGAAACTCCTCGCCGAAGGAGAAGCCGGCACGGCTGCTTTGATGGCTGCCCTTGGACTGAACCATCGCCCAACGTTTCGCAAGAATTACCTAACCCCCGCCCTTCATGGGGGATGGATCGAACCCACTCATCCTGAAAAACCCAACAGTCCCAAGCAGCGATACCGGCTGACAGCAAAAGCGAAACGCTGGCTGAAACAGCAGGAAAGCCCTTAGCTCTGCCGTCACCGCGCGTGAATGATCACTTCCACCCGACGGTTCTGGGCGCGACCCTCAACCGTCTCGTTGCTACCCAGGGGTCGGGTATCTGCCAGGCCTACCGCCCGCAAGCGCTGCGACTCGACGCCGGAACGCTCCAGCTCATGAACGATGGCGATGGCCCGAGCACTGGAGAGTACCCAGTTGGAGGGGAAATCGTTGGTCTGGATCGGCCGGCTGTCGGTGTGCCCCTCTACGGCCACCTCGCCGTCGTGGCGCTGGATCACCTCGACCAGGCGCTGAATCAGCGCCTCACCCTCTGCGGTAAGCTCGGCGGCGGCAGTGGGGAACAGCAGCCGGTCCTCTACGCGCAGCTTGATGCCCTCGGCAACACGGGTCGCCTCCACCCCTTCCAGGTCGGGCAGGTAAGGTGCATCGTGCAGGTCTTCATCCAACGACTGTTGCAGCAGCTGCGAAGCCGCAATGGCGGGCTCATCGATCTGCTGCATGCCGCCCGGGGGTCGGTCGGTCAGCACCAGGATGAAATCACCGCGCGAGTTGGGCAGGACATCGTTGGCCGCGAGTAGGGGCTGCAGCGGTGGCTGTAATGGCGCAAGCGTAGGCGGCGCCTGATGCTCCAGCAGGGCCAGCGGTGTTGGCGGCGCCATGAATGCGGGCAAAGCGGCAGGCGCCGGCAACACTCGACGCGGCAGGCCGGCCACGCCAAGCGCCGCTGCAATGGCCGACTGGCTCAGCCGTCCGGTAACGGACCGGGGTGCCTCGGCAGAGGGCAAGGCAGCATCGACGGCAGGCGGGGCCTGGACCAGCTCACTGGGCAAAGGAATCGCGAAAGGCACCCGCGCCGCCAGCGACTCGCTCTCGGCATCGGTGCGACCGAAGCTGGAAAGGGTGAGAATCAGCACCATCAGCGCTACCAGCAAGGTCATGATGTCCAGATAGCCGATCATCCAGGCACTGTCCTGGTCGTGATCGTGATGACTGGGCAAGAGCGATTCGTGGCGCATGGGACCACGATGGTCGCCGCTGCTGGCTTGCAGGGGGCTCATCGAAACGGTTTGTCATCCGAGGGGAGATGGCAGGCTAGCGTAACGGCTGGAGGCACTGAGTGAAACGGCGAAAAGCGCGATTCGCGAGCGCTTCCTCGGGCTTCAGCTGGTACTTTCGGGTAATCCGCTGCGTGACATCAGGTAGCGGCTGGCAAAGAGATCTGCCGGCACCGCTCGGCCACTGAGATAGCCCTGGATCAGCTCGACCCCGTGACGCCCGAGAATCTCGCGCTGAGTCTCGGTTTCGACTCCCACGGCGGCCAGACGCAGCTCCATTTCACGTGCCAGCCCCGCCACGGCAGCGACGATAGCGGCACTGCCTTTCTGGCCGCTGTCCAGCCGCTGCACGAAACGCCGATCGATCTTCAACATGGTGATGGGCAACTCATGCAGGTAGCCGAGCGCAGCATAGCCGGTGCCGAAGTCGTTGATGGCGACATCCCCTGCCAGGCGTCGCAGGCGTTTGAGCACCACGGCGGCCTGCTGAGGTTTCTCGAGTAGGGTGCGTTCGGCGATCTCGAAGCCCAGCAGCCCGGGCTGCAGATTATGCTGCTTTAGCTTGGTCGCTACCCTTACGGGCAGGTCGGTCTGCCAGAACTGACGGGCGGAAAGATTGATGCTGATGGGTAGCGGCGCGGCACCGACGCCATTCCATGCGACCAGTTGGGCGCAGACCTGCTCCAGCATATATTCGTCCAACTGCGGCAGCAGCCCCGCACGCTCGACCAGCGTCATGATATCGACCGGCGGCACGCTGCCCAGCAACGGATGATGCCAGCGCAACAGGGCCTCGGCACCGTACAGCCAGCCGCCTTCACGCTCGAAGATGGGCTGATAGTGCAGCTGCAAGCCTTCACCCGTGATGAAGGCATCCTGCAAGGCCTTCTCGAGCGCTCGCTGGCGGTCGTCCTGCAGGTTCATCTCGTTGCGGTAGAGGCGATAGCCGTTGCGGCCTTCCTCCTTGGCCCGATACATTGCCACGTCGGCATTGTGCACCAGAGCTTCCGCTGTGGTCGCATCGTCCGGGTAGAGACTGATACCCAGGCTGCAGCCGATGCGAAACTCCTGGCCTTCGATCACGCAGGGCTCGCCCACGGCTTCCACCAGGCGACGCGCAATTCGGGTCACCTCGTCGACCTCCTCGAGATCGGGGAGCAGCACCAGGAACTCGTCACCGCCCAGGCGAGCCAGGGTGTCGTCTTCACGCAGACGCAGTTGCAGCCGTTCTGACATCATCACCAGCAGCTCGTCACCAAAGGCGTGGCCGAGCGCATCGTTGACCTCCTTGAAGTGATCGAGGTCGACGAAGATCACCGCCAGGCGGGTCTGATTGCGGTGGGCATGCCGAATCGCCAGCTCCAGGCGATCCTCCAGCAGGCGACGGTTGGGCAGGCCGGTGAGGGCATCGTAATAAGCCAGCTTGCGGATGCGCTCTTCGTTCTCACGCATATGGGTGATATCGCTGAACAACGCCGCGTAGTGGGTCACCGCTCCGCTGTCGTCGGTGATCGCCGTGATGGTCAGCATTTCTAGATAGAGCTCGCCGCTCTTGCGCCGATTCCAGATCTCACCCCGCCAGTAACCGCTGCGCTTCAATGCATCCCACATCTGGCCGTAGAAGGCAGCATCATGACGGCCCGATGAGAGAATCTCCGGGGTTCTGCCAATCGCTTCTTCGGCGGTATAACCCGTCATGTGGGTAAAGGCACGATTGACGAATTCGATCCGGTTGCCTGGGTCGGTAATGATGATGCCTTCCAGCGAGGAGTCGATCACCCGCTCGGCCAGCTGCAGATTCTCTCGCGACTTGGCAAGCGCCTGATCACGCTGCTCCAGCGCCTCACGCAGATCCTGCATGTAAAGGTACTCGGCACTGGCCAGCATATCGCGAAAGCCCAGCAGCCCGACTACCTCATCGCTGTCGTCGAGCACCGCGAGATGGCGTACCCGGTGGTTCATCAACAGGTCACGGGCGGCAATCAGGGTATCGTCCTGATAAACCGTCAACAGTGGCCTGCTGGCCAGCCCGTCGATGGGCGTATTGCCCGGGTGGCGCGCCACGAACCGCACCAGATCGCGTTCCGTGAGAATGCCCAGCTCACCGTTCTCGCACTTCACTACCACGGCATCGCATTCGGATAGCCGCATCGAACGGGCCGCCTGGGCCAACAGCTGCGTGCCGTCGAGCACCAGAGCACGCTGACGCATCGCCGCCTGCACCTCGCGCAGACGCAGGTAGGGTTCGAGCCCCTGGTTCAGGGCGACATCCGTCTGCGACAGGATGCCGACCGGCGTCCCGGCATCATCGATTACCAGGAAGTGGCGCCGCCGTTCGGCGTTGAAGCGCAGCGCCGCTTCGCTGATCGACGTGGTGAGGTGCAGACTCGCTACCGGTCGGCTCATGACCTCCGAGACCGGCTGACGTACGGCATCCGGGTCGGCAAAATTGACGGCCAGCGCATCGTGCTCGGTCCAGATACCCAGCGGCTGTCCGGCCTTTACCACGATGATGGAGCTGCATTGACGCGCCGCCATGCGTTCTGCCGCCATCCACAGCGGCGTCTCGGGCTCGCAGGTGAGAAGCCCGGTCTGCATGATGCGTTCGATGGGTAGCTCTTGGCTCATGTCGCCTCACTGCTGGCTGCTGCTCGATGCCTGGCTACAACGCCCCGAACCCAAGAGCATCCGCCTGTCATCTGCATGTTCGGGAGTGGCGCAGTCTAAATGTAGCCAACTGTTACAGCATTTTATCCGCTTGGCGTAACTTTGCATCAACGAATGCCGAAAACCACCAACGCTGCGACAACACACCACCATGAAAAAAGTGACAATCTGCCCTAAAGACGGCTTTTCTTCGGCCGATATAACCTGTGGGAGAGGCTGTCTATGAACGGCCTTGGGGGAGATGCTGGGTGCCAGCATCAGCAGGACATATACAAAAGGAAAACAGTCAATGTCTTCGCCACTGACCGACGCCACCAACGCTTTGAGCACGTCAGCACTGCACGACCTGACACCACGTCAGCGCAAGGAGAGCGTTCTGGCCTCCTTGCCCAGCGCCGGCTCCATGCTGGCCCAGGCCGAGAGCCACGCAATGGCGCCCAGCCAGGCCGACCTGGTGGAGCCAGTCCAGCGCATCAACGAAGTGTTGCGCCAATACGGTGTGGAATTCGAGCTCAACGATACGTCACGTGTCATTACCCGCATCGTGGACCGCGAGTCAGGAGACGTGCTGCGCCAGATCCCTTCAGAAGAGGTCTTGGCCATCGCCGATCGCCTTGACGAACTCAAGGGAAACCTGATCAGCCTGAAAGCCTGATCTGAATGGCAGCCTCGATGATTCTCGAGCGCTGAAATAAGCGGCTAGCAAAAGGGCTTTCCAGCCTCAGACCTGCATGTTCATGACGTCACGATAGGCGGTAACCAGACGATTACGAACCTGCAGGCCCATCTGGAAGGCCACGCTGGCCTTCTGCATGTCGACCATGACGTCATTGAGCTCGACGTTGGGATCGCCGGCCTGAAAGGCCATGGACTTGGCGGCGGAAGTCTGCTGCAAGCGATTGATACGCTGAATCGAAGCCTGCAGCTCGCTGGCGAAGCCGCCCTGCCCCACCTGAGTGGAAACCTGCTGACCCTTGGCAACCGGCCCGCCGGCCTGGGCCGCCATGACCTGCATTTGCGCCAGCGCCGACTGGATGGCAGGTGTAGTCATGTTCCGCACCTCATCTCGTATTGATTGGCAGGCTCATGCGGTCCTACCGGAATGTAGAGCAAGACTATCAGCTTGCGGCGCTTACCAAACGACCAATTGGAAGGTAAAAAAGGGGCTTTTCCCGCCTTTGGAGTGGATGGCGGCTCGCATAATAGCGTTCATCACAGTTGCGCCCCCTGTGGGCAGCCAGAACGCGGTGAACGGATGCAGTCGATGCCATCTTCCAGTAACACACTTCACGCAGCCCAGCGCGCGCCTCATGCAGTCGCCAAACGCGTGCCTATGCGGGGGCAAGCATGAGTAACGGCGCCACGACGCAGGAGCGTCAGGATCCCTCAGCCAGCGGCTCTGCCGCAATGGTCGAGCGACTCCAGCAACAGCTGCGAGGCAACCCCTTGATCGCCCTCCTGATCGGCGGCGCCGCGATGATTGCTATCGTGGTCGCGCTGCTGATGTGGGCGCGTGCACCTGAGTATCGCGTCCTCTACAGCAACCTTACCGAGGCCGACGGCGGACGTATCATCAGCGAGCTGGAAAGCCGCGGCGTGCCGTTTCGCTTCAGCGAAGGCGGCACTGCACTGCTGGTGCCCGGCGATGCCGTACACAGCCTGCGCCTGCAGCTGGCCGAACAGGGGCTGCCTCGCGGTGGCAACGTCGGCTTCGAATTGATGGACAACCAGGCCTTCGGCGTCAGCCAGTTTGCCGAGCAGGTCAATTTCCAACGCGGTCTCGAGGGCGAGCTGTCGCGCTCGATCGAATCCCTGGGCCCGGTGTCGCGCGCCCGCGTGCACCTGGCCATGGCACGCTCCTCGGTCTTCGTGCGCGACCGTGAACCCGCCAAGGCATCCATCATCGTCACTCTGGAGCCGGGCCGAGTCATGGGCGACGGCCAGGTCAGCGCCATCGTCCACATGGTATCCAGCAGCGTTCCCGATCTGACCGCAGAGAACGTCACCGTGGTCGATCAGAGCGGGCGCCTGCTTTCGCAAACCAGCTCCCAAGGACGCGGCCTCGATGCCACCCAGCTCGACTACATTGCCGAGGTGGAGCGCTCCTTCCAGCAGCGCATCGAGAACATCCTGGCGCCGATCCTCGGCCGCGAGAGCATCAGCGCCCAGGTCGCTGCCCAGATCGATTTCTCCCGACGCGAAGAGACTTCCGAGCGCTTCGGCCCCAACCAGCCGCCCAACGAAGCCGCGATACGCAGCCGACAGTCGAGCCTTACCTACAACGGCGGCGACGGCATGGCACTGGGAATCCCCGGTGCGCTAAGCAACACGCCGCCCGGCGTGGCCCCTTCGCCCATCGACCTGCCCACCGACGAAGACGGTGAGCTCACCGAAGAGGCACAGCAAAGCCTGCAGGCATTGAACAACCTGCGCCAGGATGACGTGGTCAACTTCGAGGTCGACCGCAACATCCAGCACATTCAGCACCGTCAGGGCGCGGTGACACGTCTTACCGCCGCCGTAGTCGTGGACTACCGCGAAGAGCGGAACGAAGACGGTGAATGGCAGCGTGTGCCGCTGAGTGAGGCCCAGATCGCTCAGATCGAGCGCCTGGTGCGTCAGGCCATCGGTTTCTCCCCGGCGCGTGGCGACGAAATCGAAGTGGTCAACAGCCCCTTCAGCCGCGACGTGGCGGAAACCGAAGAGTTCGAGTGGTGGCAGTCGCCCGAGGTGCATTCACTGGCTCTGACCATCGGCCGTTATCTGCTGGTGGCACTGGGCATACTTCTCGGTTACCTGCTGGTCCTGCGTCCGCTGATCAAGCGTCATACCGAGCAGCCCATGCTCGTCAGCGCCCCGGGCACCGGCCTGCAGGTACGCGTGGGCGACGACACTGAGCCGGCCGAGGGCGAACTGCAATCAGCCGAAGGCGAGGACGAACTGCGGCCGTACCAGAAGCCGAAGCGCAAGCGTCGCTCGTCGGCCTATGAAGACCATCTGTCCGAGCTGCGTGAGCTCGCCCAGGAGGATCCCCGCATGATCGCCATGATCGTACGCAGTTGGATGAGCAAGCATGAGTAGTGCCAAAGCGATGAGCGGCACTCGCCGCAGCGCCATCCTGATGCTGGCCCTCGACGAGGACAGCGCGGCTGAGGTGTTCAAGTTCCTCTCGCCCAAGGAAATCCAGCAGTTGAGCATGGAAATGGCGGAGATGGGGCAGGTCTCCCATGAAGACATGCAGCAGGTGATGCTGGAGTTCCACCGCGAGACCGAAGAGTTCATCGCCCTGAACCTCAACTCCAGCGATCACATTCGTTCGGTGTTGACCAAGGCACTGGGCAGCGAGCGCGCCACCAGCATCATCGAGGACATCCTGGAGTCCTCCGGCTCCAGCAGCGGTATCGATTCCCTGAATCTGATGGAAGCCTCGATGGTGGCCGAGCTGATCCGCGACGAACACCCGCAGATCATTGCCACCATCCTGGTACATCTGGAGCGTCATCAGGCGGCCGATATCCTCGAGCTGTTCGACGACAAGCTGCGTAACGACGTGGTGTTGCGTATCGCCACCTTCAGCGGCGTGCAGCCAGCCGCCCTGCAGGAGCTGACCGAGGTGCTCTCGGGTATGCTCGACGGCCAGAACCTCAAGCGCAGCAAGATGGGCGGTGTGAGGACGGCGGCCGAGATCCTCAACCTGATGAACTCTTCGCTGGAAGAGACCGCCATCGAGACGGTGCGCGCCCACAGCGAGGATCTGGCACAAAAGATCATCGACGAAATGTTCCTGTTCGAGAACCTCATGGATCTCGACGACCGCAGCATCCAACTGGTGCTCAAGGAGATCGACACCAACTCACTGGTAGTGGCACTCAAGGGCGCCCCCGAAGGGCTCATGGAGAAGTTCCTGCGCAACATGTCGCGCCGTGCCGCCGATCTCATGCGCGAGGACATGGAGGCCCGCGGGCCGATTCGCGTCTCGCAGGTGGAAGCCGAGCAGAAGGCCGTTCTGCAGGTGGTACGTCGCCTGGCCGACTCCGGCGAGATCGTGTTGAGCGGTGGAGACGACACCTATGTCTGAGCGGGCGACCGGCTCGGAACGCCACGCGCCCTGGCGGCGCTGGCAGATGGACGAACTGCATGCCGAGCGCCCGGAAGAAAACGCCCGGCAGGCACTGGACCCGGCCGTGGAAGCCCGCCGCCGCGAGGCCTTTCAACGCCAGGCGGAACTGAAGGCGCTACGCGAGAAAGTGATGCAGGAAGCCCGCGAGGAGGGCTATCGCGCCGGCTTCGAGGAGGGGCGTCAGGCGGGGCATGCCCAAGGCCTGGATGAGGGTCGCCTGGTGGCCAAGGAAGAGCTCGCAGAGCGGGTACGTGACACCGTGTCGCCGCTGAAGCCATTGGCTGAGCAGTTCAGCGAGGCGCTCGAGCAGCTGGATGAGGAGGTTGCCAACGACCTGGTGGAGCTGGCTCTCGCCACTGGCCGCCAGCTCGCCGGCGAAGCGCTCAAGGCGCGCCCGCGTCAGGTGCTGGAACTGATCACGGCATTACTGCATACGGAGCCGCCGCTGGTGGGGCAACAGCGGCTGTGGCTGCACCCGCAAGATCACAAGCTGGTCGAGGAGCACCTGGGCGCCGAGCTGGCCGCGGCCGGCTGGAAACTGCAGCCCGATACCCAGCTCACCCGCGGTGGCTGTCGGGTCACCAGTGCCAACGGTGAGCTGGATGCCACCTGGGAGACCCGTTGGCAGGCGGTGAAATCCCAGGTCAGACGTCGGCGCGTGACACCCACCGACGACAACAGCGACAACGAAGAGTAGAGACGGCGCAATGAGCGAAGCGGCAGTGACCACCAATGCGCATCAAGCACGCTGGCAGCAGACGCTGCGGCACGTGCGTACGCGGGTGGAAACGGTGCCCGGCTATCGCACCAGCGGCCGGGTGCTGCGCGCCACCGGCATGGTGATCGAAGCCGTTGGGCTGCGCGTGGCGCTGGGCAACGCCTGCCGCATCGAGCTGCCCTCCCCCGGTGGCAACGAGCCGCCACGCTTCGCCGAGGCCGAGGTGGTCGGTTTCAACGGCGAGCGCCTGCTGCTGATGCCGCTCACGGAAATCGCCGGCCTGATGCCCGGCGCGCGAGTCTTCCCGCTGGGCGACGGCCCTGATCATGCGGCACGCCGCTTCCCGCTGGGAGAATCCCTGCTCGGCCGTGTGGTCGATGGCAACGGCGAACCGCTGGACGGCCTCGGCCCGCTGGATGAAGCCCCCCGTGCCCCGCTCTCTACCCCACCGCTCAACCCGCTGAAGCGCGCTCCCATCGATGAGCAGATCGACGTCGGCATTCGTGCCATCAATGCCCTGCTCAGCGTCGGTCGCGGTCAGCGCATGGGGTTGTTCGCCGGCTCCGGTGTCGGCAAATCGGTATTGCTCGGCATGATGGCCCGCTATACCGGCGCCGAGATCATCGTGGTCGGTCTGATCGGCGAGCGTGGCCGCGAGGTTCAGGACTTCATCGACAACATTCTCGGCCCCGAGGGGCGCCGACGCGCTGTGGTGGTGGCAGCGCCGGCTGATACCTCACCGCTGCAGCGTCTGCAGGGCGCGGCCTACGCCACGCGGCTGGCGGAGGGTTTTCGCGACCAGGGCAAGAACGTACTGCTGATCATGGATTCGCTGACCCGCTACGCCATGGCCCAGCGCGAGATCGCCCTGGCCATCGGCGAGCCGCCCGCCACCAAGGGCTATCCACCCTCGGTGTTCGCCAAGATACCCAGCCTGGTGGAGCGCGCCGGCAACGCCGAGCGCGGCCGCGGCTCGATCACCGCCTTCTATACCGTTCTCACCGAAGGCGACGATCAGCAGGACCCGATTGCCGACTCGGCGCGTGCCATCCTCGACGGCCATATCGTGCTGTCGCGCACCCTGGCGGAGGCCGGTCACTACCCCGCCATCGACATCGAGGCTTCGATCAGCCGGGTGATGACACACATCATCGACGATCGCCAGTTGAGCATGACTCAGGCGTTCAAGCGCCTGTTCTCGCGCTACCAGCGCAATCGCGATCTGATCAGCGTCGGCGCTTACAGCCCGGGGCATGACCCCCAACTGGACGAAGCGGTGCAGCGCTATCCACAGCTGGAGCATTTCCTCCAGCAAAGCATGAACGAGAACGCCTCGATCGAGGCCTCCAAACAGGTTCTGGCTGAAACCCTAGGAGTCAGACAATGAGTGCATCGTCACAACTCGCCATGCTGAGCGATCTTGCCCGTGACGCTCGCGATCAGGCTGGGCAGCTACTGGCAGGCGAGCGTCAGAGCGAGCGTCAGGTCGCCGCCCAGCTGGAGTCGCTCAATCGTTACCGGCTCGAATACGCAGAGCGCCTGCAACAGGCCATGCACGAAGGCATCGACCCGGCCAGCATGCATAACTATCAGCAGTTCCTGGCATCCCTGGATGCCGCCCTGCTGCGCGCCAGGCAAGCGCTGGACGCCCAGCAGCAGCGGGTAGAGCAGAGCCAGCAGCATTGGCAGCAGGAGCAGAAGCGGCTCTCGGCCTTCGATACCCTGGTATCGCGGCGCGATGCCGAGCGACTGCGCCAGGAGGCGCGTCGCGATCAACGTATCAGTGATGAAATGGCAGCCGGACGGCTACTACGCCAGCGCGCCGGTCACACCTCGTGAGCGGTAAGGAGAAGACCATGAACATTCAGATGATTCTGTCCGCCCTGCCGAATCAGCTTCCCGGCAAACATGAAGCCGGCGTGGCACCGGAGCACTTCGCACTGGCGCTGAACAAGGCAAGCAATGGCTACCAAGTCGGGGGGAGCTCCCTGCCGGCGGCGCTGTCCGCTTCCGCGCACGGCTTGCCGGAAACCATGGCCGCACAGCAGGCACTGCTGCAGGCCCTGAATACGAACATCGATCATCCGCTTGGCGAGCAGGGTCACTCCGACGCCAACGCCCAGCTCGACGAGATCATGGCACGTCTGGCTCTGATCGACGGTAGCTTCGTTCAGGAGCAGGATGCCGTCGGCGTGCAGGCTTCAATGCCACAGACCGATGCCGAGCTGAAGATCGCCAGTGACGTCAAAGCTGCCGATCAGACCGAACAAACTGCCACCCTCGCGGCCGCTGCCGTGGCAGCCCCGAGCAGCACCGGTGAAATGCGTATGGTGCACGGCGACACCGCCTCACTCACTACTGCCGGACAGGCAGCCGCTGGCCAGGGCCAAACTGCTCAGGCCACTGCCCTGCCCCAGGCAACCATGGCCGTCGAACGGGGCCTCGCCGTCAATGCCGACGAAGCCCCGTTGCGCGCCGCCAACGCGGCAACCGAGTTCACCACCACCTTCGCCAGAACGGCACAGGACGGCGGCGAACTCCGTGCGATGACACCGGACGCACCCCGCGCCGGCTTCGTGCCGGAAGCCACCCACATGGCACAGTCCGTTAGCGCCCCGACAGGCCAGGCCCAGGCTGCTGCGCAACCCGCACTACCCACCCAGGCCACTCTCACCGCCCCGCTGCAGAGCCCCAACTGGCCCACCCAGTTGGGTCAGCAGCTGGTGCAGTTTGCCCGCGTCGGCGGCGAGCAGCAGGTCGAGATGCGCCTGAACCCGGCGGAACTTGGCCCGCTCTCGGTAACGCTGAAGATGACCGAGCAGGGCGCCCAGGCGCAGTTCCTGGCATCACATGCACAGGTTCGCCAGGTGCTGGAGCAGGCCATTCCGCAACTGCGTGAAGCACTGGCCGAGCAAGGCATCACTCTGGGGGAGACCTCGGTAGGCGAGCAGCGTCGCCAGGATGCACAAGCTTTCGCCAATCAAAATGGCCAGCAGGGCCAGGGCGGTTCGGCTTCAGGCGAGGAAGAGGCCGCTCTGGCCGCTGCCGACGAAGCCGCAACGAGTACGGCCGCCACCCTGTCGATGGACGGTCGGGTGAATCTCTACGCCTGAGACAAAAAGCCAAGATAAGCCCTTTCGCGCGGCTTGTTCCTGTCATCGCAGGCCGCGCAGCTTGGCATAATCTCTCCAACAGCTGGATAACACACGAAAGGCAAGGCAATGGCAAAATCGACGGGTGGCTCCTCCAAGCTCCTGTGGTTGATGGTGCTACTGGTACTGCTCTCCATGGCAGCAGCGGGAGCGGCCATCTACATGGTCATGAGCGAGCGTGACGGCAGCGAAGGCGGCAACGCGCAGACGCAGCAACTGCAGCGTCAGACACCGATCTTCGTCAAGATCGACCCCTTCACGGTCAATCTCGCCGACGACAATTTTGGCTCGCGGTTGCTCTATACCGGCATCTCGCTGAAGGTCGGCAACAACGAGACACGCGAGATTCTCACCGAGCACATGCCGCAGGTTCGCAGCCGGCTGCTGATGCTGTTCTCCGGCAAACAGGCCAGCGAGCTGACCACTCCGGATGGCAAGCGCCGTCTCGGTGAGGAAGTGATCGCCGTGCTCTCCGAACCGCTGTCCCAGCCTCAGCCGTCCCTGGATATCCGAGACGTGCTGTTCACCGAGTTCATCGTGCAATAAACCGGGTGCCCCTGCCACCATGTCCCAAGACGATCTGCTGTCACAGGATGAGATCGACGCCTTGCTCAAGGGCGTCAGCGGCGACGACGAGCCCGTTGCACGAAACGACGGCGAGACTCGCGTACGTCCTTACGACCCGGCGACCCAGCACCGCGTGATTCGTGAGCGCCTGCAGGCGCTGGACATCATCAACGAGCGCTTTGCGCGGCACTTCCGCATGGGGCTGTTCAACCTGCTGCGGCGCAGCGCCGATATCACCGTCGATTCGGTGCGCTACCTGAGCTACAGCGAGTTCTCGCGTAACGTGCCGGTGCCGACCAACATCAACATCATTGGCATGAAGCCGCTGCGGGGCTCGGCATTGATCGTGTTCCCGCCGAACCTGGTGTTCATGGTGGTCGACAACCTGTTCGGCGGTGACGGTCGCTTCCTGACCAAGTCGGAAGGTCGGGAATTCACCAATACCGAGCAGCGCATCATCCAGCGCTTGCTGAATCTGGCCATCGACGCCTATGAAGAGTCGTGGAAGTCGGTCTATCCGCTGCAGATCAGCTACCTGCGCTCGGAGATGCAGTCGAAGTTCGCCAACATCACCAACTCGCCCAACGAGATCGTGGTGAACACGAACTTCAACATCGAGGTGGGCAATCTCGCCAGCAGCTTCCAGATCTGCATCCCCTACTCGATGGTCGAGCCGTTGCGCGATCTGCTGGCCAATCCGCTCAGCGATGGCCATCACAACCAGGACGGCTCCTGGACCAAGCGCATGGCCGGCGAGCTGCGCCGTTCCGAAGTGGAAGTGATCGCCAACTTTGCCGACATCCCTACCCGCATTGCCCATGTCATGGCGCTGAAGGTAGGCGACGTGCTGCCTCTCGAACTTCCCGAGACCGTGACCGCCAGCGTGGATGGGGTGCCGGTAATGGAGTGCGACTACGGCAGCCAGCACGAACAGCGCGCGCTGCGCGTCATCCGCATCATCGACCATGGTGCACAGAACCCGGTGTCGAAGGACGCCTTCATCAAGGGCGCAGCGCCTCAAGCCAAGGAATCCAAGCATGACTGATCCCAAGAAACCCGATCAGAACGTTTCCGACGACGACTGGGCCGCCGCCATGTCCGAGCAAGAGGATAAGGAGCCGGCCAGCGACGACGACCCCTGGGCCGAAGCCATGGCCGAACAGGCCGAAGCCGAGCAAAGCGCAGGCAGCGCTGACGACGACCCGTGGGCGGAAGCCCTGGCCGAACAGGAGGCATTCGAGTCGTCTGCCGACGAGGCGCCTGTCGCCGCCGCGCCGGCAGCAGCCCCGCAGTCCGCAGGAGACCGGGTGTTCCGGCCGCTCGACAGAGGCAAGGAAGGCGGGGCTCCCCGCGACCTGGAAATGATCATGGACATCCCGGTCAAGCTGACCGTGGAGCTGGGCCGTACCAAGCTGACCATCAAACAGCTCCTCGAGCTGACCCAGGGCTCCGTCGTCGAGCTCGACGGTCTGGCCGGCGAGCCGATGGACATCCTGATCAACGGTTACCTCATCGCTCAAGGCGAAGTGGTAGTGGTCGACGACAAGTACGGCATCCGCATCACCGAGATCATCACCCCCTCCGAGCGGGTGCAAAAACTCAACCGATGAGCAACACGCCTAATCCCGAGAACGGCACAGGACTCGAAGCGCTGGCTGTGGGCGGCGATGCCCTGGTGGGCATGGCTACCCTCGGCAAGACGGCCGCGGCCCTGGCGCTGGTCATCGCCATCATCCTGATCTGCACCGCCTTGCTGAAGCGCTGGAATCCTCAACAGCGGGCGGCGGGCGGGCATCTGCGGGTGGTGGGCAGTGCTGCCGTGGGCGCTCGCGAAAGAGTGGTCATCGTCGAGGTTGAAGGCACCTGGCTGGTGCTCGGGGTCGGTGGCGGCCAGGTCAACAAGCTGCACGAGCGGCAGGCACCTTCTCGCCCCGCCGACGAAACGCCTGGCAAGCAAGCCGAAGACGAACGCTTCGCCGCTCGCTTTGCCCGCGCCTTGAAGCAGAACGCCGGCCTGGGTGGCTCCAGGCGGGGAGAATCATGATTCGCTCGCTGGTCCTCTTAGCAGCCCTGTTGCTTGTCCTGCTGCCACTCGGCGCCCATGCCCAGCAGATTCCCGGCATCATCAGCCAGCCCCTGGACAACGGTGGCCAGCAGTGGTCGATTCAGCTGCAGACGCTTCTTCTGCTCACCTCGCTGGCCTTCCTGCCGGCGGCGCTGCTGATGATGACCAGCTTCACCCGTATCATCATCGTGCTCAGCCTGCTGCGCACCGCCATGGGCACCCAGGCCACGCCACCCAATCAGGTATTGCTGGGTCTGGCCCTGTTCCTGACTTTCTTCGTCATGTCACCCGTGATCGGGTTGGTATACGACACCGCCTGGGTGCCGCTGACCGCCGACGAAATCGATTTCGAGCAGTTCCTGCTCCTTGCCCAGGAGCCGTTCCGCGAATTCATGCTGGCTCAGACTCGCGAACCGGACCTGGCGCTGTTTGCACGCCTGGCCGAAGTCGGTCCCATGCAGGGGCCGGAGGACGTGCCGCTGCGTATTCTGGTGCCGGCCTTCGTCACCAGTGAGCTCAAGACGGCGTTTCAGATCGGCTTCACCATCTTCATCCCGTTCCTGATCATCGACCTGGTGGTTGCCAGCACCCTGATGTCGCTAGGCATGATGATGGTGCCGCCGGCCACCATCTCGCTGCCGTTCAAGCTGATGCTGTTCGTGCTGGTGGACGGCTGGCAGCTGATCATCGGATCGCTGGCCGAGAGCTTCTTCGTATGAACGCCGTCAAGAGAGGCCGGACGCGCCGCGCCGGCAAGGAGTCACGATGACACCGGAAATGGTCATGGGCATCGCCTACCAGGGCATGCGTGTCACGCTGTTCCTGGCCGGCCCGCTGCTGATCACCGCCCTGCTCACGGGTCTTACCGTGAGTCTGTTTCAGGCTGCCACCCAGATCAACGAAATGACCCTCTCGTTCATTCCCAAGATTCTCGGCGTGTTCACCGTTCTGGTGCTGGCCGGCCCCTGGCTGCTGAAGCTGATCGTCGACTTCACCCGCAACCTCTTTACCAGCATCCCCAGCATGCTGATGTGAGCTGCTCATGGTCGAGGTGACCTTCGATCAACTGCACGCCTGGCTGGTGCTCTTTCTCTGGCCCTTCGTGCGTATCCTGGCATTTTTCCAGGCTTCTCCGCTGTGGGGACACTCCAGCGTACCCAACCAGGCCAAGATCGGGTTGGCATTTCTCATCACGCTGGTGATCGCCCCGGTACTGCCACCCATGCCCGACGTGCCTCTCGTCTCCTGGGCCGGTTTCGGCATTTTGGTGGAGCAGATGCTGATCGGCATCGCCATCGGCCTGGTCATGCATGTGGTCTTTGCCGTGGTACAGGCAGCCGGCGAGTTCATCGGCCTGCAGATGGGCCTGGCCTTCGCCACCTTCTTCGATGCCGGCAGCGGTACCAACTCCATGATCCTGTCGCGCATCTTTTTCATGGTCGCCCTGCTGATGTTCCTTGCGCTGGGTGGCCATCTGATGGTGCTGGAAGCACTGGTCGCGAGCTTTTACGGCCTGCCCATCGGTATCGGCGCATTCAATCCTGCCGCGTTCGAGATGATGGTGCGCTACGGCGGCACCATCTTCGTCGCCGGTATGTCGCTGGCGCTGCCGCTGGTAGGCTCCCTTCTGATCATCAACCTGGCCATGGGCATTCTGAACCGCTCCGCCCCGCAGTTGACGGTATTCAACATCGGCTTCCCCACTTCACTGACCGTTGGCCTTATTCTGCTGATGGTACTGATGACCGACATGTCGCGTTTTCTGCAGCGCCTGTTCAGCAACGGCATTCAATTCATCTATTCGTTGATCGAGGCCTTGGCGCCGCTGACCTGAAACGAAAAAAAACCGCCCCGGCCAAGAAGCCGGAGCGGCAAAACGAGATCCCGTGGTTTGAATAATTTAATCACGGGATCTGCAGGGAAGCTTAGCCGTAGTGACCCACGGCTCGATGGATTGGCGTCCCTGCCTGAGTTCCTACAGGAAATTGAACAGCGACATGCTCTTCACATCGACGAAGGCCTTCTGAGCCGCCTGCAGCCCAACCTGGCGCAGGCTGTATTCGGCGATGGCCTTGGAATAATCCAGATCGACCAGATCGGAGAGCGTCTTCTCGTAGTTCATCATACGGTTGCCACCGACGGCATCGACCACGTCCAGTTCGTTGAGGCGCGCACCCATGGAGGCACGTACCGTCAGCACGTTGTCGAGGCTGTTATCGAGCTCGCGCATGGCGGTGCGAAGCGTATTGCGCAGCTCGGCTTTCTCCGTTGGCGTGGCGGCGGGATTCTCGAGTACGCCGAGCGCCTTTTCCATGGTCTTGAAAAGGTCGTGGTTCATCTCGTTCGCAGTGGCAACGCGGACCCCATCGCCATCTTCAGGCGTTCCTTGCAAGGAAAGCCGTAACCCTCCAACGCTGATGGTCTGTCCGGCCGGATCGTAAGCCTCATCGTTCAGCGGCGGTACCGTTTCGACCCAATCGCCGTTATCGTCCTGCATCCTGACGGTAAACGTAATGTCGACTCCATCATTGGCGAAATCGACACGAAACGCGCGGCCGTGATGTGGATCTGAATTATTGACGATCTGCGGGCCGGAGAAGGTGACATCACCTTCGTTTTGCGCTCCGATGCTGCCATCGGCGGTCAACCTGCCTGCCTCGGACAGGTAACCCGCACCGCTCGCCACGCTGTTGAAGATACGGATTCCGTTATCCGATACGGGCATTTCACGCGAGGCATCGATACGCTGAGCGCGGGCCTGGTTGTCACCCACGTAGGTGATTCCATTTTCGCCACGCACGAAGGGCGAACTCGAGTCCTGGTAACCGCCAAACAGGTAGCGGCCGTTGCCATCGGTAGCGTTGGCCTGACCGAGCAGTGTCTCGTAGATACCACGCAGTTCAGAGGCCACCGACTGACGGTCGGAGTCGCTCAGAGTGTCGCTTGAAGCCTGCACCAGCAGCGTCTTGGCACTGGTAATGGCATCGGCAACGCTGTTCAGCACGCTCTCCCCCTGAGCCAGGGAGTTGCGCGCCGACACGCGGGCATCTGCATATTGCTGAGTCACGGCCTTGGCCTGGGAGACCCCGACCGCCCGGGCTGCCGACTGGGGGTCGTCGGAGGGGTTGACGACCCGCCGGCCGCTGGCGATCTGCTGACCGACCTTGAGGAAGTCGCCTTGCTGACGGTTCATGGCCGACACGCTCTGATCGAACATGGTCACTGTGCTGATACGCATCGTATTGGGCTCCCTGAGGATCAGTTACGCAAACCAAGAATGGTATCGAACACCGTGGAGGCGGTATCGATAACCCGGGCGTTGGCCATGTAGAACTGCTGGAATCGGATCAGATTGGCCGCTTCTTCGTCCAGGTTGACGCCGGACTCGGACTGCTGAACTGCCTTGAGCTGGTCGGTCAAGCCCTGACGCGCATCGAGATTGACCTTGACGATATTGGTACGATTGCCCACATCGCTGACCATGCCCGCATATGCCTGGTTAAGCGATGCTCGCCCCCCCACCAGTGACTTGCTCTGCAGGTTCTGCAGGGCCAGGGCATTGCGGTTGTCGCCGGTGCCGGAAGCAGCGATGCTGAGATCCAGCGTGAACTCACCCTGAGCGGCACTGGGCAGCTTCACCTTGAAGCTCACCCCATCCACCGTCAGCGTCGCTCCGGCAGTCAGCGGGTCGCCACTGATCGTTCCATCAGCGTTCACGGTGCGCTCTTCGCCATCGACCAGAACGGTAGCAGGCATTTCCTGGCCTACTGCCGAGCCGAAGGTCAACGCCCCAGCGCTATCCAGCGTGATCGCGTATCTTTCACCGGCCTCGAGCCCGCCGAGCGCTCCCGATTCGGCACGCACCTGGCCGGCGATCATGTCACTGGTGGCGGAAACGAAACTGCCGGCGGCGATCTTGTCCAGATCGGCAATCTCCGCTTCGAGATTCGCTGCTACGCGGCGCACCGGCTGCACTTCATAGCGGTCGCCAGAATCCGGCGGGCCGCTGAAGGTCAGCGTAATACCACCGAAGCTGAGAACGTTGTCTTCCCAGCTGATTTCATCGGCAGGCACCGCCTGGCCATTGTCCTTGCGAATCACCTGAGGCGGATCACCCGGCTCGCCAAAGCGCACCGTATAATCAGTAGCCCTCAGCTTGTCGATATTGGTCGCATCGAAGCTGGCCGCCGTCACTTCCGCATCGCTGGTGTTGCGCGGAAAGGAGTAAGCTCGGGGCTGTCCGATGCTGAAGAAGTCACCGCCCTGGTTGCCGTCGAGGTCCTGGCCCAAGCGATGCTGCTCGTTGAAACCTACCGTCAGCGATACGGCGAGCTGGCCGATCTGGTTCTGTGTCTTGTCCAGAGTCTCGGCGCGGAAGGTCATCAGACCGCCTAACGTGCCTCCCTTGATGGTGCTCTCGGACAACGCCACCAAGCTGCCACCGGAGTCACGGTAGCCAAGCACGGTACGCTGCGGGTCGTTGGGTGCATCCATCGCCTCGAGGCGGTAGTGATTGGTACCCGACACCAGCGGCTGCCCGTTCGGCAGGCTGACGTTGTAGCTCTTGCCGTCCTGGATCTCCAGGCGAATGTCCATGCGCTCGCTGAGTTCGGCAACTAGCTGATCGCGCTGATTGAGCAGACTGTTAGGAGCCTCACCGCTGCGTGCCCGAGCCAGGGCAATCTCACGATTCAGCGTTGCCAGCTGTTCGGTCATGTTGTTGATCTGGGTGACTTCATCCTTGATCTGACCATTGACGCCTTCCTGCATGTCCTGCAGGTAGCTGTCGAAGGCACGGAACTGGGCGGACAAGGTATTGGCCGTGCCCAGCAGTCCTTGGCGGGCCGACGGATCGGAAGGCGCGCCGGCGAGATCCTCGAGAGACGAGAAGAAGTTCTGCAGCAGCGGCGCCAGGCCCGCATCGCGATCGGCCAACAGGTTGTCGATCTGGCTGATCTGGCTCTCATAGGTCTTCAGCGCACTGGAAGCACTGATCGAAGAATTGAGCTGGTTGGCCACGAACTGATTGAACTGGCGCTGGATGGCATTGACCTGCACACCGGCATCGGCACGACTCTGGCCAAGAATCGTCAGTTCACGATTGTAGCCGGGCGTGTAGACGTTGCTGATGTTGTTGCTGGTGGTATTCAGCGCGTTCTGGGCGGCATTCAGTCCGCTCAGGCCGATGGAAAAAATGGTGCTCATGGTGTCGTTTCCTTTCGCCAATGCCCTTTATATCGGCCTGAAGCTGGACAACTTTAGGGGTTCAGTAGCTGAAAAAGACCAGCGAATCCCGCTGCTGCACCGGCCCCATGCTGCTCATCACCGCGATCAGCTTGTCGGCATAGGCCGGGTCGGTGGCATAGCCGCCCGCCTGCAGCGCACGAGCGGCCTGTTCGGCACTACCCGCCGTGGTTACCGCTGCATAGCGCGGGTTGTTGCCGATCAACCGTGCGTAATCGGTGAAGGCTTCCTCGAACGAGTTGTAGACGCGGAAGGTGTCCACGACCCGGGTACGCTGACCGTTGATGTACTCATGGGTCACGATGTCGGTAGTACGACCCTGCCAGCTGCTCCCCGCCTTGATGCCGAACAGGTTGTAGCTGTTGCGTCCATCGGCCGTGGCGATCTCGTGGCGTCCCCAGCCGGTTTCCAGCGCCGCCTGGGCCAGAATCAGCTCGGCCGGCACCCCAGTCTTGCGGCTGGCGGCCTGGGCGGGAGCGGACAGCCGCTCCATGAAACGCTGCACATGCTCCTGCCCCTGACCTGTCGAGGCGGAACGGGCGCTCGCTCTCGCCGTAGACTGGTTAGCCGCAGACTGGTTACCTGCCGGCTGTGCAGGTGCCTGGGCGGAAGCCGGCAGCTTGGCATCCAGCGCCGCCATGAAGCCGCCGCGTACGGTCTCCAGCTCTTCGAGGAAGTTCACCGGCATCGGGACCGGGTCCGCTTCATGCTGCGAACTCGTGGCGGCCCGTTCGCTCAGGCGCTCTTCGCTCTCTGCCGTAGGCTGCAGCGCATCCTGAAGGACGCGAGGCGTGCCGCGCGGTATACCGGCAATCAGTTCACTCAGTTCACGATCCGCCACGCCGGAGCGGGGGGACGCGATGCCCAGTTGGCTTTCCAGCTGTGCCACGAGATGATCGGCCAGACCTATGCCGCGGCCGGCCATGGTCTGGGCCCACTGCTGATCCATCATCGACTGGTAGAACTCGGTCTGCTGACTGTCGAGCAGCCCACCCGACGGGATGGTGTCACGCATGCTCTTGAGCATCATCTGCAGAAACAGCGCCTCGAACTGCTGTGCGGCACCGCGTAAACCCGCCGCTTCGTCATTTCTCGCGGTGTGCTTGAGCCGTTCGAGCCCCTGCACGTCGAGGGCGAACTGGCCGCCCATGTCCTGGATGCTCATCAGATGATCTCCAGGTCGGCACGCAGCGAGCCTGACGCCTTGAGCGCTTCGAGAATCGCCATGAGGTCGCTGGGCGTGGCCCCGAGGGCATTGAGAGCATTGACCACATCGACCAGATCGGCCCCTTCTACGACGCGCAGATAGGCGTCCTGTTCCTGCAGCTCGATCTCGGTGTCGGGTACGACCACGGTCTCACCTTGACCGAACGGTGCCGGCTGACTGACCAGGAAGCGGGTATCGATGACGATCGACAGGTTGCCATGGGCCACGGCGGCACGCCGCAGGGTCACGGCACTGTTCATCACCACCGAGCCGGTACGGGCGTTGAAGATCACCTTGGCCGGCGCCTCCATCGGCGTGACGCGGATGTTCTCCACCTGAGCCATGAAGTTGACCCGGGAGTTGGGGTTGGTGGGGCCATCCAGGGCAATGACTCGCCCATCACGCGCCGCCGCCACCGGGCGACCGAACTCGTTGTTGATGGCGTTGACCACACGCTGCGCGGTGCCGAAATCCGCCTGCTTGAGTTCGAGCTCGAGCAGACCGGCGTTGGCGCCGAGGTCCAGCGGCACTTCACGCTCGACCATGGCCCCACCGGGGATACGCCCGCCGGCTAGCTGATTGACCTGTACCTGAGCGCCACCCGCCTGGGCTCCGGCGCCACCCACCAGCAGGTTGCCTTGTGCGATCGCGTAGGTATCGCCGTCGGCACCCTTGAGTGGCGTCATCAGCAGCGTCCCGCCACGCAGGCTGCGGGCGTTGCCGATCGAAGACACGTTGATGTCGAGCCGCTGCCCCGGACGCGAGAACGGCGGTAGGTCGGCGGTTACCATTACCGCGGCCACGTTACGCAGCTGCATGTTGGTGCCCGGCGGCACGGTGATGCCTAGCTGCGACAGCATGTTGGTGAGGCTCTGCCCGGTGAAGGGCGCCTGCATGGTCTGGTCGCCGGTGCCGTCGAGCCCAACCACCAGGCCATAGCCGACCAGCACGTTGTCGCGCACGCCGGCGAAGTTGGCGATTTCTCGGATACGTTCTGCCTGAGCCGGCAGCGCCAGCAGACAAAGCCATGTCAGCAGCAGGAGCTTCTTTGCCACCGAAGCGAAACGGTTTGGCTTGGTCATCATGAAGTCGGTCATGGTCGCCTCGCCCGATCAGAAAGGCGAAATATTGAGGAAGAAGCGCTGCAGCCAACCCATATGTTGCGCTTCGCTGATATAGCCGTTGCCCACGTACTCGATTCGCGCGTCGGCCACGGACGTGGAAGGCACGGTGTTCTGGCCGGTGATAGTGCGCGGATTGACCACGCCGGAGAAACGGATGAACTCCACGCCCTGATTGATGGCGATCTGCTTCTCGCCGCGCACTCGCAGATTGCCGTTGTGCATCACCTCGAGCACCGACACGGTAATCGTACCGGTCATGCTGTTGCTGGCCTGGGAGCCACCGCCCCCAGCGAAGTCGCTGCTGCCTGACATGTTGCCCGAGAGGTCGATGCCTTGCTCGGCCAGTCGCTCCAGCACATCGGGCAGCGCTGAGATATCGAGCCCCGCCGAACCGTTGCGATTCATGTTGGACTGCGAGTTCTTGCTGGCGCTGACCTGCTCGTCCAGCACGATGGTCAGAATGTCACCGACCATGCGCGGACGCCGGTCCTCGAACAGCGGCTGGGAGCCACGGTGAGCCTGGTAGATGGAGCCGTTGGCTGCCCGCGGTGGCGGCTCGGAAATAAAAATCTGTTCCTGCTCGCCGACTACCGAGGCGCGCGGCACCTGAGCGCAGCCACCCATTGCCAGCACGGCCATGGCGACCATCGCCATGACCAGTCGCCCCGTCACACCAGAGTTGGTAACCGAATCTTTCATTCTCACTCGCTTCCGGCCGAACGCTGCGGACCAGGACGTTGCTTCGTTGTCACGATCAGAGCTGGCTCAGGCGCGCCAGCATTTCATCGCTGGTCTGCACCGCGCGGCTGTTGATCTCGTAGGCACGCTGGGTCTGGATCATGCTGACCATCTCCTCCACCACGTTGACGTTGGAGGTCTCGACATAACCCTGGAACAGCCGGCCGGCGCCGTTCATTCCCGGCATGGTCTCGTTACGCGGTCCTGAGGCGGTGGTTTCCTGATACAGGTTGCCGCCCATGCTCTCGAGGCCAGTGGCGTTGACGAAGGTGGAAATCGTGATCTGGCCCACTTCGAGGGCCTGGCTCACGCCCGGCTGAGTCACCGAAACCACGCCATCCTCGCCGATGGAGATTGACAGAGCGTTGTCGGGAATGATGATGGCAGGCTCCAGCGGATAACCGTTGGCCGTCACCATCTGGCCGTTCTCGTTGAGCTGGAAGCTGCCATCGCGGGTATAGGCGGTGGAACCATCCGGCATCAGCACCTGGAAGAAGCCGTTGCCGTTGATCGCCAGGTCGCGGGAGTTACCGGTCTGCTCGAGCCCACCTTGGGTATGCAGACGCTCGGTGGCCACCGGACGCACCCCGGTACCCACCTGCATGCCCGAAGGCAGACGGTTCTGCACATCGTTCTGCGCACCAGGCTGGCGCAGGTTCTGATACAGCAGATCTTCGAATACCGCCCGCGAACGCTTGAAGCCGTTGGTGCTGACGTTGGCCAGGTTGTTGGAGATGACGTCCAGCTTGACCTGCTGGGACTCCAGGCCGGTCTTGGCCGTCCACAGTGACTTGATCATGATTCTTTTTCCTCGACCCTACGGGCCTCGGCTCCGCTGGGAGCCGTCAGCCTTGGATGGAAAGCAAATTGTTGGCCCGCTGGGCGTTCTCATCGGCGGTGCTGATGACTTTCATCTGCATCTCGTAGCGCCGGGCCACGTCGATCATGGCGACCATGGCCTCGACCGCACTGACGTTGCTGCCTTCCAGCGCACCGCTGGCAAGGCGAGCTTCGTCGTCGGCTTCGAGTGCCGGCACGTCACCCTCGGCGTTGATTGGCATGCGAAACAGGCCATCGTCACCCCGCTGCAGCGCCTGCTCCGGCGTGACCAGCTTGAGCCTGCCCACGTCGACCAGGGCCTCGGGGCCTTCACCCTCACCGATGGCGCTCAAAGTGCCGTCGGCCCCGATGGTGACGCTCGAGCCCAGCGGCACGATGAGGGGGCCGCCCTCGCCGATCACCGGGCGTCCCACTATGGTGACCAGGCCGTCGCCATCCACCTGGAGATCGCCGCGGCGGGTGTAGGCCTCGGTGCCGTCGTTCGCCTGCACGGCAAGCCAGGAGTTGGCTCCCAGCGCCACGTCCAGCTCACGCCCGGTATGGGTAATCGGCCCCGGGCTGAAGTCGCTTCCCGGGGTAGTGGCGGCTACCGACACGCGGGTCGGCAGCGCGGCTTCGCCCTGCACCGGCACTGCACGCATGGCATGCAACTGGGCGCGAAAACCGCTGGTCGAGACGTTGGCCAGGTTGTGGCTGACCACCGCCTGCTGATCCATGGTCTGCTTGGCCCCGCTCATGGCGGTATAGAGAATGCGATCCACGACTCAGGCTCCCTTGGCGCTCGGCATCAGAGCGCTTAGCGCAGATTGATGGCGGTTTGCAGGAGCTCGTCCTGGGTCTTGATGGTCTGCGAGTTGGCCTGGTAGGCCCGCTGCGCCACGATCATGTTGACCAGTTCACGGGCCATGTCGACGTTGGAGGTCTCGACGGCACCGGAAACGATGCCTCCCAGCAGGCCGGTACCCGGCGCACCAACCAGCTCCTGACCCGACTCGTTGGAAGCACGCCACACGTTGTCGCCGGCGGGCGTCAACCCCTCCGGATTACGGAAGGTAGCCAGAGCGATCTGACCGGCGGGACGCGACTCCTCGTTGGAGTAGTTGCGCATGATTACACCATCTTCGTTGATGGTGATGCCTACCAGGGTGCCGGAGGTATAGCCGTTCTGGGTCAGGCTGCTCACGGTTGAGGTATTACCGAACTGGGTGGAGCCAGCGAGGTTGAGCTCGAAAGTAAGGTTCTCAGGCTCTCCATTAAAGAACTCGGCAGAGGTGAACTGAATGCCCGGAATCGCTCCATTGACGACACTACCAGCATTTTGCAGCTTACCGTTGGCATCGAAGGACAACGTGAATGTAGTAGCGGTATCAGGCGTCACCCCACCCAATGCTTGCCCATCCAACGTCATCTTGGCGGTCCACTCATTGGAGTCGACCTTCTCGTAATACACCGTGATATTACGCGGGTTGCCCAGCGAGTCGTAGACGGTGAAGTTGTTCGAGTAGTGATAGTCGATCGACACCGGGGCGCCATTCTCGTCACGCGCCTCGACGGTGCTCATGTCGTCGGAGCCCGGCACCTTGCGCGCATCCAGGTTGATGGTAGTACCGACACGGGTGGTGGCACTGGCCGCCAGCTCCTCAGCCGAAACGTTGAGCGGCACCGGCTGGCCGCCCACCTGCACCTGACCGGCTGCGTTCAGGCCATAGCCCATGATCTGGAAGCCCTGAGCGTTCACCAGGTTGCCGTTGGACTGCATGTTCAGCTGACCGTTACGCGAGTAGACCACCTCGCCGCTGGTATCCATGAAGCGGAAGAAGCCGTTACCGGCCACCGCCAGGTCCAGGTTGCGGTTGGTGGACTCGATGTTGCCTTCATTGAAGTTCTGCAGCACGGCGGAAACCCGCGTACCCAGACCCACTCTGGAATTGGCGAAGACGTCGGAGAACTGGACGCTGGAGCCCTTGAAGCCCACGGTCTGGGAGTTGGCGATGTTGTTGCCGATGGCTCCCAGTTTCTGCGACTGGGAGTTCAGGCCACTCAGTGCTTGTGAAAAACTCATGTTTCGTTCCTCTGCCTACCGGCTGAATGTGCCGCTATGCGCGGTTCTATTGTCTGAATCAAAGAATGTCTGAATCAAAGAATCTGCTTGATCTGATCGAGTCCGACCTGGCCATAAACGGCCCCCAGGTCGAGCCTCACACCACCGTTCTTGTCCGGCGGCGTCACCCCCCCGACCACGGCGTAGTTCAACGTGCTGGCATCGATCGCCTTGCCATCGCTGGTGGCTTCGATGCGCACACGATAGGAACCCGGCGCGGCGGCCTCGCCCTCACTGGTACGGCCGTCCCAGGTAAATGACTCCACCCCCGCCTTGACCGGCCCGATGTCGTAGCGGTTGATCACCTGGCCGCTGGCACTGGTGATCACCACGCGCACGTTGTCGGCCGACTGGGGCAGCTCGAGGCCGAACGGGGTGGTGTACAGCTCACCCTCCTCGCCATGTTCGAGCAGCAGACGGTCACCCGGCACCAGCACGCCCTGGCCGATCAGGGACGTGGCCTGCAGCATCTGGCCAGCGTTCATCTGCTCGGTGATACCTTTCAGCGTCTTGTTCAGATCCTCGATGCCGCTGACCGTGTTGATCTGGGCCAGCTGCGTGGTCATCTCATGGTTGTCCATGGGATTGAGCGGGTCCTGATGTTGCATCTGGGCGATCAGTAGCGTCATGAAGTTGTTGCGCAACTCGGCCGACTGGCTAGCATCGCGAGAGGCAGGGCCGCCCTGATTCAGGCGCGAGACGACGTTGGTATCGATGGTGTTCGACATGGCGATCAGCCCTCACCCAGCGTGAGCGTCTTGAGCATCATCTGCTTGCTCGTGTTCATGACCTCGACGTTGGCCTGGTAGGAGCGCGAGGCGGAGATCATATTGACCATCTCGTGCACCGGCTCCACGTTGGGCATGGCCACATAGCCCTCTTCGTTGGCCAGCGGGTGCTCGGGACGGTACTCCATGCGCAACGGCGAGGGATCCTCGACCACTTCGCGCACGCCGACGCCACCGATGCCATGCCCGCCCTGCAGGCGTGACTCGAACAGCACCTGCTTGGCACGGTAGGCCTGGCCATCGGGGCCGGCCACGCTGTCGGCATTGGCCAGGTTGCTGGCGGTAACGTTCATGCGCTGGGACTGGGCGCTCATGGCCGAGCCGGCGATATCGAACACGGAAAACATCGACATGGTAAGATCTCTCTTCCTTTGTTCCGGCCTGTTATTCCGGCTGCATGGCGTTCTTCAGCCCCTGGATCCGGCTGTTCATGATGGTCAGTGCCGCCTGGTAGCGCACCGCGTTGTCGGCGAACTGGGTACGCTCGCGATCCATGTCCACGGTATTGCCGTCCAGGCTGGGCTGATCGGGAATGCGATAGAGCAGCTCCTGCCGGGACGCCGACATGCCCTGACCCGCCAGATGGCGCTCGGAGGTACGCGCCAGCGAGAGGCCGCCGCTGGACGTACGCCCCTGCTCGACCGCCTTCTTGAGCTCGCTGGCAAAGTCGAAGTCGCGCGCCTTGTAGTTGGGCGTATCGGCGTTGGCGATGTTGCTCGCCAGCACCTTGTGGCGCTGCTGGCGCAGCCCCAGCGCCTGCTGGTGGTAATTAAAGGCGGCTTCGAGCTGGTCGATCATGCCGGCACTCCCCCGTGCGAAACCTTGATTGAAGACAGGTTGAAGACATACGGAACTTCTTGAGGTTGAAGAGTAACGACGCTCTTGTCACATCAATGGCAGAAACAGGCCTCTTTTCATCGCTCATTTCCGCTGTTTCAGCCCAGCGCCGCCCGCTAGAATCCTGCCAATACCCATGCTGGATGGCTCCGTCCCATGCGCCTTACCCGCTTTGCCCTGCTGCTACCGACACTGCTGGCCGGCCTGCTGTCGCTGCCGGCCGCCTCGGCCGACGACGGCGAGCTGCTGCAAGCCGTGCATGGCTTTCTTCATGAGCAGACCAGCGCGCTGGGCGACGAACTCATCATCGAGCTGCGCCCTCCTTCCGCGCGGCTACCCACCTGCGAATCGCCGGCGCCCTTCCTGACACGCCCCGGCGAAGTGCCGCTGGGTCGTATCTCCGTCGGCGTACGCTGCGGCGACGACGGCCGTCAGGTGCGCTACCTGCAGGCCGAAATCGGCGTGATCGGCGAGTACCCCGTGCTCGACACTCCCCTCTCTGCCGGCGAGACGGTGCGGCGTGAGCATCTGGTCATGCAGTCGGGCAATCTCGCCGAACTCCCCAATCGTGTCCTGCTCGAGGTCGACCGCATCGTCGGACAAGTGGCTACACGGCCGCTCAGCCCAGGGCAGCCGCTGCTGGAGCATCAGTTCCGCAACCTGCCGTTGGTGGAAAGAAATCAGCGGGTGGTCGTAGAAGCCAGGGGAAAAGGGTTTCGCATTGCCCGCGAGGGGCAGGCGTTGGAGCCCGGCGCGCTCGGCGATCGCATTCGGGTTCGTTTCGACAACCGCGAAGTCATGACCGCCGAGGTGGTCGGAGAAGGCGCCCTTGTCGTAGACTTCTGACACGGGTCGTCGCACCTCGATATACCCCTGAACGGGAATGGGTAGCTTCGCCCGGGAAACTCGTGCCGCAAAATCAGGCCTAAAGTTATCCCTCGCCCTGCCGATAGCAGGTAAAAGCATTCGGTCATGAGGCCATTAACGTGAAGATCAACAGCCAAAACCCCCTGACTCGCCCGACCCAGACGCAACCGCGCGAGGAGGCTCAACCGGTCAAGGGCGCTACCCCCTCGGGGCAGCAGGAGCCCGGGCCTTCGGCCGCTACGCATCTGAGCCAGAAGGCTACCGATGCCTCCCGCGATATCGACAAGGCGCGAGTCGAGGAGATTCGTGAAGCCATCCGCGAGGGTCGCCTGGAAATCCGCGCTGAGCGCATTGCCGATTCCCTTATCGAATCGCTGTCCGCCGAGAGCCGCAAGGCATGAGCCTGGCAAAGCTTCTCAAGGAACAGCAGCAGCGTCTGAGTGAGTTCACCGAACTGCTCATGCGCGAACGAGCGCTGCTGGCCAGCGCTGACATCGAAAGCGAGACCCTCACCGAGGTTGCCCAGCGCAAGCAGGGGCTGCTGGCCCGCCTGGAAGCGAGCGAAAAGCTGCGCCAAGGCGTTCAGCAGCGCCTGGGCTATGCCGATGGTGCCGCGGGAGCCCATCAGGCCGCGCTGGATGCAGGCTGCGAAGAGGCTTGGATGCAGACCCTGGAAATGACTCGCGAAGCTCAGCGCCTCAATACGCTGAACGGCGAGCTCGTTGCCTTGCGCATGGAGCAGAACACACGCCTGCTCGACTTCATTCACCAGGCGGCAGAGAAGACTGTGTACCGCGCCAGCGGTCGTGTCGCGGCGCAGACAGGACGCATCAACGCTTCGGTCTGATGCCAGTGCCGGCAACCGCTACGCAGCTTCCGCTAAGCCACTAACACTGTGCGCTGCTACCACTTCGCAGCTACCAGCAGGCAGTTTCACACACCCGCTATCGCACTTTCCTGACGGCCTCTCCTGGCGCACCCTCCTGTCGAACTGCCCTTTTGCACGCGCCTTTGCCCACTTTCGCATGTCGCCGCCCATCTCACCACAAACTGTCGATCAGGTCGTCGTCCGACGCGGTGACCACCACGGCGTTGCGACCGTCGGCCTTGGCCTGGTAGCTGGCCTGATCGGCTCGCGCGAACACGGATTCGATAGCGTCATCGCCCTCCCGCAGTGACGTGACGCCCATGCTCAGCGTGATACTGTAGGTCTTGCCGGCATTGCTGACGGTGACCTCGGAAACGGCACGCCGCAGAGATTCGGCAATTTCTTCCGCCTGCTTGAGCGTGCAGCTGGGTAGCAGCACGGCAAACTCATCCCCACCCTGGCGGGCGACATGGTCGCTGCGCCGCACCTCCCACGCCACCACCTGAGCGACGCGCCGCAGCATCTCGTCACCCAGGGCGTGGCCGCCTTCGTCATTGATCGGCTTGAAGTGGTCGAGGTCGAACAGAATCAGCACGGATGGCGTGCCGGTCTTGGAGTATTCGGCCAGCGCCTCCTCCAGGCGCCGCTCGAACCCGCGGCGATTGAGCAGCCCCGTCAGCGGATCGTGCTCGGCCTCCCAGCGCTGCAAAGCCTCCTGCTGCCGCCGTTCGGTAATGTCCTTGACCATGCCGACGAAGCCCAGCGGTTGGTCGTTGCCCAGCACCTGGCTGGCGTGCACCTCGACCCACAGCGTCACACCGTCGGGATGCAGGAAGCGAAGCTGGCGTACGAAGTCGCTGCCGGTGGCCAAGGTGTAACGCCACATGTCCTCGGTGCCACGCCGGTCGTCGGGGTGGATTCGCTCCCACCAGTCGCGGGCCTCATGCGTCTGTTCGAGACCGAGCAGCTCGAGCAGTGCCGGGTTCAGATAATTGATTCGCCCGCTCAGATCCGCCACGAACATGCCGATGGGCGTCGAGCCGAGCACGGCATCGAGAAAAGCTTGCCGATCGCGAAGATGCTCCAAGGCGGCAAGTCGCTCATGCTCGAGTCGGTTGAAGCTGCCGGCTACCTGTCGCAACTCGTGCATGCTGGTAGAGAGCTCGAGATAGCGCCGCTCTCCCGCACCGACCTGCGCAATCTGCCGTTCCAGTCGATGCAGCGGTAGCAGCAGCCTCCTGACCAACCAGCGCATGGTGATGAGCAGCAAGATGGCCAGCGCCAGCCAGGCCCACCACAAGCGTGCCAGAAAGTCGCCCAACGGGGCCTGTACCTGTGTCTGAGGAATGGCCACCTTGACGATCCAGTTTGCCGGCCAGATCTGACGATAAGCCATCAGGGTCGGAATCCCCTCTTCGCTCGATGCAATGGCTTCTCCCTGCCAGCCGTCCAGCGCCTGTTGCAGGGTGTCAGTTTCGGCGGCACTCCCCAACGACCGACCGAGAGAAGAAACCCGGGCGCGGCGAGGTTGAAAGAGCAGCTCACCAGTGGCCGTGAAGACAGACACATAGCCGGCATCCCCTAGCCTGATCTCCTCCAGACGGCGGAACATGCCACCATGGGTGAGGTTGATCATCCCCCCCACCGTGCCATTGAAGATACCCTGATCGTCGAAACGAGGAACCAGCATCAGTACCAGCGAGTCGCCGCTGGCCCTGCCGATGAAAGGTTGGCTCACATAGGGCCAGGGCGAATGACGCAGCATGCGGAAATACTCCGTCGCTGTGGTTTCCAGCCCTGCACGCCCCGGCACGATGGGCCAATCGGCCACGACACGACCCTCGGCATCGGTAACCATGAGCCCTTCGAACCATTCCAGTAATACCTGGGCATTCTCCAGCCGAGCAGTTATCTCGCTTGCCGGCACATTACGCACCCCCTGCTCCAGTCGCTCCAACGCGCGCAGCCTGCGCTCGACCTGCTCGGAGAGATCGCCGGCGATCAGCTGGGACTCATAACGCAGATGCGCCAGATTGGCATCGTCGACGAGCCCCTTGCCGAACTGCCAGGCCAGCAGCAGTACCAGCCCGACGATGACCAGCCAGGTCATTGCCAGGCCCGCCAGCAGGCGTCCCTGTAGCGAGCAGATCGAGCGAGCCAGGACCCCGATACGCGCCGGTAAGTGCAAGAAGATATCCTCTGTCAAGGTGGTTGGCGCCCGCCGAGCAAGTCAGACAGGACATGCCGCCTCCCCTGGCAGCCCCGCGCATCGGGAAACAGATTTCCATTGCTCTGTTATCGGCACATCCAAAGCGAACTTGAGCATCTTGGGAAGATCGAACATGTTACCCAAAGATTGAATTGCCTTCTCAACGGAAGGCCTAACGCCCTCAAGTTCAGCCAACTTTGGCCGATAGAATACGCAGGCAGGAATACATCGGTGACAGCATATAAATGAACCATCACGGCAACCGCCCACCGGGCAAGCAGGCCACGCTCCTAGCCCAGCACCCCGCCCGGCTGGTGAAAGATGCCTTCGAGCAGAGCCAGACCGGCATGGTCATCACCGATGCCGAGGGGCGCATCATGATGGTCAACGACGCTTTCTGCCGTATTGCCGGCAGCGACAGGGCGGAGACGACCGGCTGGCCGATCGAGGACTTTTTCGTTTCGCTGCACCCATTCTCAGGTCTCCCCGGCTCGGGAGACGACACCCACAACACGGCTCTCTCCTGGCAGCAGGAGGTACTGTGCCGCCAGAGCGACGGCGAGTCGGTGCCGGTTCTGATGCTGGTCGACACTCTGCAAGACGACCAACATGTCCCACGCGGCCGACTCTACTCCTTCGTGCGCTTCACCACTCCGGGTGGAGAGCTGCTGGACGAGCGACACTGGGTACACATCGACCCGATGACCGGACTGCCCAACTGGTTGCTGCTTCGGGATCGCCTCGATCACGCTCTGGCCCAAGCCGAGCGTGCCGACACCACGCTCGCCTTGCTGTTCATCGATATCGACCGCTTCAAGGCGGTCAATGATGCAGTGGGCCATATCGAGGGGGACCGCATACTCGGCGATATCGCCAGACGGCTGCAGCAGGTGGTGCGCAGCAAGGATACGCTCGCCCGGCTCGGCAGCGACCAATTCGTGGTACTGCTGGAGAAGGACGGCACCGCCGAGGCAGCCCAGGTCGTGGCTGAGCGGCTGCAGGAAGCCCTGGAGCCGCCTTTCAACAGCGGGGATCGATACCTGCTGCTGACTTCCTCTATCGGCGTAGCGCTCTACCCCGGCGATGCCGAGGATCTCGAGACACTGGTCCACGCTGCCCGTGGCGCCGTTTTCACGGCACGCAAGAAGGGCCCAGGACGGCTGGCTTTCGTCGATCACCGTCTGACTTCGCGACTGAAAGAGAAGTACCGGCTCGAGAGCCAGTTGAGCGAAGCCATCCACCTGCCGGACCGGCACTTCGCGCTGCACTACCAGCCCGAGTTCGATCGCAACTCGCTGCGCTGCACCGGTATGGAAGGCACGCTGCGCTGGAAGCACCCCGAACGCTGGCAGCAGCCACCAAGCCATTACCTCGACGCGATCGCACGGCTGGGGCTCGGCGTACGCCTCAACCGCTGGATGATTCGGGCAATCATTGCCGACCATCGCCAGTGGAGCGACGACGCTTCGCCGCTGGCCCAACTGCCGATCTCACTTTACCTGTGCGAGGCACACCTGGCACAGGACACTTTCGACAGTCGTCCCCTGGACCACTTTCTGAGACATCTGGACACGCCGTCATTCGAGTGGCTGACTCTCAAGGTGCCCGCTCAGGGCCTAGGCAGCGATCTGGACAGAGCCACTCACATGCTCAAGCGGCTCGAGCAGCTCGGCATTCGCCTTGCCGTCGAGGAGCTCGGCAGCACTCCGGTGGATCTTGCCTGGCTGTCGCGTCTGCCTTTCCACAAAGCGACCGTCGACGCACAGCTGACACGTGCACATCGCGATGGAAGACGCTTGGTTGAGGCATCGTGCCGCATGCTCAACTCCCTGGGCATCGAGCCCGTGATCGTTGGTATAGATGACGAAAAGGTGGCAGCCGACATGGAAGCTACCTCCGCTCGTCTGGTCCAGGGTGATCTGTACTGCCCAGCCTTGAGCGCCAAGGCACTAACCGCATGGCTCGACGAACACCAGCCCCCCGAGGAGTGAAACGCCACTCCTCGGGCCGCTGTCACACCTGATTCGGCTGCTCGGGAAAGGTGGGCGGATAGGCCTCCAGGTAAGCCTGGCTGACGCGCAACACGCGGGCATCGTCATGCTTACCACCAGCCAACTGGAAGCCGACCGGCAGACCATCCGGTGTGAAGCCGCAGGGAATGGATGCGGCTGGCTGCTGGCTGAGATTGAAGGGATAAGAGAACGGCGCCCACTCTACCCAATCGCGCATGCCGCTGCCCGGCGGCACATCGTGACGAAGGGGGAAGGGACGCACCGCCACTGAGGGTGTCATCACCAGGTGATAGCGCTGGTTGAAGTGCTCGAGCCCCTCCGTCAGCCGCGCCCGGTCACTGAGCGCATAGAACATGTCGAGTGCGCTGAGCCGTTCCGCCCGCTTCGCATCCGAGACCAGACCACTGTCCAGCAGCCGACGCTGGCGCTCGCTGTGCTCGCGATAGACGGCAAGCGAAGCGGTGAACCAGAGCGTATTGAAGATGCGGATTGGCGATTCGAAGCCGGGATCGACCTCCTCCACCACGGCCCCCAGCCCTTCCAGTCGGCGCGCGGCCTCACGCACGCACTCGGCGACCTCCGGCTCCACCCGGGCGTAGCCCAGCGTGGGTGAAAAGGCGATGTGCATTCCCTCGACACCCCGCCCCAGCTCCTCCCCCCAATCGGCAGGCTGACCGCGCAGGGCGTAAGGATCGCGATAGTCGTAGCGCCCTATCACGTTCAACATGCGCACCGCATCGGGTACGGTTCGGGTCAGCGGCCCCAGGTGAGAGAGCGTCGCTTCCTTGGAGCGAGGCCACTCCGGCACCCAGCCGAAGGTGGGCTTGAAGCCGAACACACCGGTGAACGAGGCCGGTATGCGGATCGACCCGCCCGAATCGCCACCCTGGTGCAGCACACCCATGTTGAGCGCCGCAGCGACCGCGGCGCCACCAGACGAGCCCCCCGGCGTCAGCCGCGTATCCCACGGATTGGCGGTGGCGCCGAAGACACGATTGTCGGTGATGGCCTTCCACCCGAACTCCGGCGTATTGGTCTTACCCAGAATCACCGCACCGGCCTCGCGGAGCATGCGTGCCGGCGGAGAGTCCCGCTCGCAGGGGGCATCCGACACCGTCAACGACCCCTTGCGCGCCGGCAAACCGGCCGATTCGGTCAGATCCTTCAATGAGACGGGAATGCCATCAATCGCGCTCAGCGGCCGCCCTGCCTGCCAGCGCTTGCCCGATGCTTCGGCAGCAGCTTCAGCACCATCTCGGTCGACCAGCACATAAGCATTGACGGCTTCATTGAAACGGTCGATACGCTCCAGCGCTGCGCGCGTCGCTTCCAGCGGCGACGCCCTGCCGCTCTTGAACAGCTCCCTCAGTTGGCCAGCATCCATGGCCCCCAGATCGGTATCGCTCACAAGAACCTCCTTTTTTCCAGTGAGACACTACTGATTGTGGAAAACAGATGCCCATCAACGCAACCGCAGGCAACGGCAGCACGTTCAGCGTTTCCTTGCCAACCAGCGACCTACCATCAGGGCGGCAGTGGCCGAAGCCGCTATCACCCCCCCTGCTCACCAACGTAGTCATGCGGGAAGAAACAGGCGAACCGCCAAGGACCGCAGTAACGCAGCACCGCAGCACCGCCCACGACCTAGGTCCTGCTGCGCGAAGTCCCGCAAGGAAAGACCCGCAAGAAAGCACCGCATCACATCGCCGTGGCCGAGTACCCAGAGAGTTTCGAGAAGCTTTGGAATGTTTCCTGAAGTTATTCGGGCACACGAAAAAGCCGCCTAGAGGGTTACTCTAAGCGGCTGATTCGTCGAAGCTTGTTGGTGGAGCCTAGCGGGATCGAACCGCTGACCTCAACACTGCCAGTGTTGCGCTCTCCCAGCTGAGCTAAGGCCCCACATGCACTCGCGATGCGAGAACGAGGCGAATCTTACTTGCCACACACGGCTTCGTCAATACCCCGACGTTGATGACGGCCTTCGTTGAGAAATACCATGGAAACCGGATACTCATTCAATTTCCCTTGTCGGGCGAGTGTGGCAAGCTTGCCCGGGACTACGTGGGTTCACTCGATAGCATCGCGGAATCCGATCACGAGCCTGCGGCACCCTGCCTGTCGGCGGCCGCCGTAATGACGAGGAATGTCAGCTTGATCAAGGTGCTCATTGTCGATGACCATCACTTGGTTCGTACCAGTCTCGCTCGCCTGCTGGAGAACGAAGAAGACATAGAAGTGCTGGGCGAAGCCGCCAGCGGCGAAGAAGCCGTTACGCTGTGCCGTACGCTCAAACCGGACGTGATACTGATGGACCTGCGCATGCCGGGCATCGGTGGGCTCGAGGCCACGCACAAGATCATGCGCAACAATGAAGACGTACGCATTCTCGCTCTGACCGGCTTCATGGAGGACAATTTCGCTCAGCGCATGCTCGAAGCCGGCGCCGGGGGGTTCATCAGCAAGGACACCCAGGTGGAAGACATGGTCGAGGCCATTCGCAGCGTGTTTGCCGGCCACCGCTACATCAGCCCGGACATCGCCCAGCGCCTGGTGTTGTCGCGCTTCGACTCCGAGGAGAATCCGTTCGACAAGCTCTCCCAGCGCGAACTGCAGGTCGCCATGATGATCGTCAACTGCCAGCGGGTCTCGGAAATTTCCGACCGTCTGTTCCTCAGCCCCAAGACCGTCAACACCTATCGCTACCGGATCTTCGAGAAGCTTGGTGTCGAAACCGACGTGGAGCTGACGCACCTGGGATTGAAGCACGGCCTGGTAGAGGGGTTCGACACCACTCCCACCAACTGAGCGAGCGTCTGGTATCCTAGCGCCATGAGCTTCGATTCGCGCCAGTTCCTTGCCAACCTCACCCAGTCGCCGGGTATCTACCGCATGCTGGACGAGCAAGGCGATACGCTCTACGTCGGCAAGGCCAAGCGCTTGAAGGCGCGCTTGGCCAGCTACTTCCGCGGCGCGCTCAATGCCAAGACCCAGGCCATGGTCTCGCGCATCGCCGATGTGCAAGTGACGGTCACGCGCAGCGAAATCGAGGCGCTGCTGCTCGAGCAGACGCTGATCAAGGAGCTGCGTCCGCCGTACAATATCCTGCTGCGCGACGACAAGTCCTACCCCTTCGTCTTCGTCACCGACCGCCATCCGTTCCCGGCGCTGGAGTACAAGCGAGCCCGTCGGCGCCATGAGGACGGCCGCTACCTCGGCCCCTACCCGAGCAGCAACGCCGTACGTGAAAGCCTGTCGCTGATGCAGAAGATCTTTCGCATACGCAACTGCGAGGACAGCGTCTTCGCCCATCGCACACGCCCCTGTCTGCAGTACCAGATCCGACGCTGCAGCGCGCCCTGCGTGGGCTATATCGGTGAAGCCGATTATCGTCGCGACCTGGAGCACGCAGTGATGTGCCTCGAAGGACGCAGCGAACAGGTCACCCAGGAGCTGACCGAGGCCATGGAGACAGCCAGCCGCAATCTGGCCTTCGAGGATGCAGCCCGCCTGCGCGACCAGATCCAACACCTGCGCCAGCTGCAGCATCGCCAGTTCGTGGACACCGAAGGCGGCGACGCCGACGTCTTTGCTCTGGCCGAACGCGAAGGAGCACTGTGCATCTCCGTCCTGGCGGTTCGTCAGGGGCGGCTGCTGGGCGCTCGCCATCACGCGCCGGACAATGGCCTGGGGCTCGATCCCGCCGAGCTGCTAGGCGAATTCGTCAGTCAGTACTACCTGGGCCAGGGGCGCGAGATACCGCGCGAGGTGATCGCCAGCCTGCCACTCCCCGACAGCGACATCCTGGAAAGTGCGTTGAGCAGTCGCGCCGAGCGGCGCGTCCGGGTGACCCACAGGGTGCGTGGCCACCGCAGCCAGTGGCTGGAACTGGCCAGAACCAATGCCGAACAGCAGCTCGGCAGCCGACTCGCCAGTCAGGGCGAACTCGACCGGCGCTTTCATTCACTGCAGACCGCCCTGGGGCTCCCCGCTCCGCCCGAGCGCCTCGAGTGCTTCGACATCAGCCACAGCCACGGCGAGGCCACCGTGGCCTCCTGCGTGGTATTCGACAGCAACGGCCCACGCAAGTCCGATTACCGTCGCTTCAACATCGAGGGCGAAACCGCGGGCGACGACTACGCCGCCATGCGCCAGGCGCTCGCTCGACGCTTTCGGCGTCTTGCCGAAGGGGAAGGCATCGCCCCGGACATCCTCCTGCTGGACGGCGGCAAGGGGCAGCTCAATCTAGCCCGCGAGGTCCTTGCCGAGCTGGGAGTCGGCAACATCTTGCTGCTCGGCGTGGCCAAGGGCACCACCCGCAAGGCCGGCCTCGAGACCCTGTTCATCGAAACCATCGATCGCACCCTCGACCTGCCGGGATCCTCGCCTGCGCTGCATCTGATCCAGCACGTGCGCGACGAAGCCCACCGCTTCGCCATCACCGGACACCGCAATCGCCGCGACAAGGCCCGCCGCAGCTCCGCCCTGGAAGGCATTGCCGGTATCGGCCCCAAGCGCCGGCGCGAGCTGCTGCGCTTCTTCGGCGGGTTACAGGGGGTCAAGAAGGCCAGCCGCGAAGAATTGGCCCGGGTTCCCGGCATCAGCGCCGCGCTGGCCGAAGCGATTCATCGCTCCTTGCATGGATGATAACGCCCGGTACAGATAGAATGGGGCCTCTTCGGCTTTCCTGACCTTAGGCAAGGACCTCTCGTCAATGAACATCCCCAACATCCTGACGCTGGCAAGAATCGCCTTCATCCCGCTGCTGGTGGTGTTCTTCTACCTTCCCTATTCCTGGAGCATGCCGGTGGCGGCCGGCCTGTTCGCCCTGGCCTCCGTGACCGACTGGCTCGACGGTTACCTGGCCCGCCGCTGGAATCAATCCACCCCGTTCGGCGCCTTTCTCGATCCGGTAGCGGACAAGCTGATGGTGGCCGTGGCCCTGGCGCTGCTGATCGAACGCTTCGACAGCATCTGGTTGACCTTGCCGGCGCTGGTGATCATCGGCCGTGAGATCGTGATTTCGGCGCTGCGCGAATGGATGGCCGAGATGGGCAAGCGCGGCAAAGTGGCCGTTTCCTGGCTGGGCAAGGCCAAGACCACCATGCAGATGATTGCGCTGCTGCTGCTGCTGGCTTTCGCACCCGGCACGCAGCTTTCTCTGCTGGGTGTCGTGACGCTGCACGCTGCGGCGATCATGACCCTCTGGTCGATGGTGATGTACCTGCGCGCCGCCTGGCCCCACCTGTCCCGCGCGATGTAGCCGAGCCCCGCCAGTGCCAACAAGTGATTGACATTAACCGGCTTATCCGTATAATTCGCTCTCGAGTCGAGCGGGAATAGCTCAGTGGTAGAGCATCGCCTTGCCAAGGCGAGGGTCGGGAGTTCGAATCTCCTTTCCCGCTCCAATACGACTCACAGAGGCTGGATGGCAGAGTGGTTATGCAGCGGACTGCAACTCCGTGTACGCCGGTTCGATTCCGACTCCAGCCTCCATTTCTTGTCCCCTTTCAGCTGCCTGCTCGAAACCGTGCCGCCCGGATGGCGAAATTGGTAGACGCAAGAGACTTAAAATCTCTCGGTGGCAACACCGTGCCGGTTCGAGCCCGGCTCCGGGCACCAGGCTCTTCGCTATCCCTCTCTCATCCCTGTCATCTCAGGCACCTTTGAGCCAAGCTGGCTGATGCAACAGGCTTCAGCGAGAACCCGCATGGCTCCAAGCATACTGGCTCGTAGCGAACATGACGTACTGGTCATCGGCGGCGGTGTCGCCGGCCTGACCCTCGCCCTGCATGCCGCCGAGACGCGTCGCGTCACGCTGGTGCGTCCCGCCAGCGACGACCAGGGCGCCAGCCGCTGGGCCCAGGGCGGCATTGCCGCGGTGCTCTCCCCCCAGGACGACTTCGATGCCCACGTAGCGGATACGCTGGTGGCCGGCGACGGGCTGTGTGACGAGCTGGCCGTGCGCTTTACCGTCGAGCAAGGACCCGCGGCCATCGAATGGCTGCTCTCGCTCGGCGTACCCTTCACCCGCGACGACAGCCCCACGGCCAGCTACCCCTACCACCTGACCCGCGAAGGTGGCCACGGCACGCGGCGCATCATCCACGCCGAGGATGCCACCGGTCGTGCCGTGTTGGATACGTTGAAGCGCCATGCCGAGGCGCATACCGCCATCACGATACGCGACGACCTGGTGGCAATCGATCTGCTCTCGGACGTCGAGAACCGCTGCCGCGGCGCACGCTGCCTGGATGAGCGAGGCCGACTGCAGGAACTGGAGGCCAACGACACCGTACTGGCCACCGGCGGCGCCAGCGGCATCTATCGCCACGCCACCAGCCCGCACCCGGCCAGCGGCGAAGGCATGATGATGGCGGCCGAACTGGGCGCCGAGCTGATGAACCTCGAGTTCCAGCAATTTCATCCCACCTGCCTCTATGATCCGGAAGGGCCCCCCTTCCTCATCAGCGAGGCGGTGCGCGGCGAAGGCGGACGCCTCTTCAGCACCGACGGCCGCCGCTTCATGCCGGAACTCGATCCCCGCGCCGAACTGGCACCGCGCGACATCGTCGCCCGCGCCATCGATGCCGAGATGCAGCGCACCGGCTCGCCCCATGTCTGGCTGGACGTGACACACCTGGGCGAACCGGCCATACGTCATCACTTCCCCACCATCCATGCCCACTGCCTTGGTCGCGGCCTGGACATCACCCGACAGCCGATTCCCGTGGTGCCCGCCGCCCACTACAGCTGCGGCGGGATTGCCACCGACCTGGACGGCCGCTCCAGCGTGCCGCACCTGTATGCCATCGGGGAAGTGGCCTGCACAGGCCTGCACGGCGCCAACCGTATGGCCAGCAATTCACTGCTGGAGTGTCTGGTCTTTGCCCGCAGCTGCGCTGCCAAGCTGGCGTACCTCGAGGCATCCGGCCCGGCTTCATTGAACTGCGCGCCTGCGGGGGATGAGTCGATCGATGCCGAACGCATTCAGCAATGGCGTCTGCGTATGCGCGACGTCATGAGCCGTCATGTGGCGATCGTGCGCCGCGATGCGGGGCTCGATGCCGCTGCCGGCGAACTGGACACGCTGATACATGAGGTACAAAGCGTCATCGCCAATGCAGCACCCAGCACAGCACTGGCGAGCCTGTGGCATGCGCTCAGGCTGGCCCGCCTGACCGTCAAGGCGGCGCGCATGCGCCGCGAATCCCGCGGGCTGCACTACAATCCGGACTGCCCAGACCACCTGAAGGCCGGCCTGACACCACAGCCATCACGCCTGCACCTGCAAGACCTCAGCGTGTAACGGCGTCATCCGGCTTGCGCCCAGCCGCTACGCCGTGCGTCATCGCGCCAGGGCGCGGCGCAGCTGGCGTAACGCATCGCCGGGTGCGCTATCGGGCCATAGCCATGCTCTGCGTCCGTCGAGTTTCAGGGCGAGCAACCAGGGGCCAAGGTAATCGCAAGTCAACCTGACCGGCACCGCCTCTGCGCCCGGCTCAGACTGCCATGACCAACGCCAGTCGCCGGCTGCTTCCGGATGCATGTGCAATACGCCACGCGTCTGCCCGCACCACAGCCACCACGCCAGCGGCACCAGCCACCCCACGGCCGGCACGGCCAGCCAGCTCGGCCCCAAGTGGAGCACGATGCCTGTGACCAGCACGGCCAGCAGGAGCTGACTGCACCACGCCAGCCTAGACCGGGCGATGAGGATCGTTGTCGGCGTTCTCGGCATGTTGCTGTATCAGGGTGACGATTCGCTGAAACTCCGGGGCAGGCGGCTCACGCTTCATCAGCCAGGCGAACAGATCCTGATCCTCACCTTCGATCAGGGCCCGGTAGGCAGCCTGATCGTCGTCGCTCAACTGATCGTAGCAGTGCTCGAGGAAGGGAATCAGCAGCAGATCGAGCTCCCACATTCCGCGTCGTGAGTGCCAGTAGAGCCGCTTGCGCAAGGCTGCGGCATCGGGGGTGTTCGCTTCGCTCAACGTCGGCCTCGGTGGTCTCAAAGAATGGTCCATCAGTATACCGAACCCTCGAGAATACGGCAGCGCCTACCCTCGCAATGTGCGATTTCCTTGACCATGGTCGTAGTGCGTTGTTTTATCACGATTTGAGCAGTATGCTGAGGGTAGAATAAGAATGCCGCCCAGTCCCACCGGACCGGGAATCGCCTGGAGAGATGACCCGATGACCAAATCCGAATTGATCGAGCAGATCGCCATGCGACAGCCCGAGCTTTCGATCAAGGAAGTCGAATCTGCGGTTCGCCTGATCCTCGATGACATCACCGACACCCTGGCCGAAGGCGGACGTGTCGAAATAAGGGGTTTCGGCAGTTTTTCCTTGCACTATCGAGAGCCGCGGGTAGGTCGCAACCCCAAGACCGGTGATCCGGTCGCGCTGGAGGGCAAGTTCGTGCCACACTTCAAGCCCGGCAAGGAGCTTCGCGAGCAGGTCAATGCCAGCCGCGCCCTCGGCTATTAATTTTTCGAACTTACAAGGGATAGACACATGCGTTGGCTCAAAGGCCTGATCGTTGCCATCATTCTGCTGGCGGTCCTGCTTGTCGGCATCCTCTTTGCCGTCAACAACCAGCAGACGGTACCGCTGAACCTGATCTGGCTGGAGCTGCCGGCTGTCTCGCTCTCCGTCTGGCTCCTGGCCGCCCTGGTGAGTGGCGTCGTGCTGGGAATGCTGGCGATGACGGGGGTCTGGCTGCGGCTGCGCACTGCACTCTCCCGCGCCCAGCGGCTGAACCGCCAGCAGCGCAAGGAACTCGACCGGCTGCGCGTTCAGGAGCTCAAGGAACTGCCCTAAATGCCCGATGCCCTGCTGCTTGCCCTGCTGGTGGCTGCCGTTGCCATTGGCTGGTGGCTAGGCCGACGCGAGCGCCAGGGTAACCGAGATCCCGCGCCGCCGAACACGCTGTCGCGGGATTACTTCGTCGGCTTGAACTACCTGCTCAACGAGCAGCCCGATCGCGCCATCGAGACCTTCGTCAGCGCACTCGAGGTCAACAGCGAAACCGTCGACACCCATATCACTCTGGGTAATCTCTTTCGCACCCGGGGCGAAGCCGATCGTGCCGTCAAGATTCACCAGAACCTGCTGGCCCGCCCCACCCTGACCGCACTGCAAAGCGACCAGGTGCAGCTTGAGCTCTCCCGCGATTTTCTTCACCTGGGGCTGTTCGACCGCAGCGAGCGCCTGCTCCAGCAGTTGATCCGCGAAACCAGCCATGACGACATCCGCCATGCCGCCAAGCGGCTGCTGGCCGACCTGTTCGATCGTGAAGGCGAGTGGCAGGCCGCCTTCGACGTCGCTTATCCCAACTTGGTCCGCCAGCATGATGACGTACGCCGCGCCGCGGCCCACTGGCTGTGCGAAATGGCCGATCAGGAGCGTCACTCGGCAAGCCCGGGTCTGGCCCGCAAGCATCTGCGCCGCGCGCTCTCCATCGACCCCCGCTGCGTACGAGCCAACTTGCTGCTGTCGGCCCTGGCACAGGATACCGGCCACTATCGCGAAGCCATTCGCATCCTCATGCGCATCCCCGATCAGGACCTGGACATGATGCCGATCGTGCTCGAGCCACTGCATCATGCCTACCGCATGCTCGACGACGAGTCGGGCCTGGTGACTTGCCTCGAGGAACTGCTGGAGCGCGCCCACGTTACCAGTCTGATCATTCTGCTGGCCGAAACCCAGCGCAAGAGGCTCGGTCTGCAGGTGGCCATCGACCTTGTCAGCGAACAGCTCAACCGTGCCCCCAGCCTGGGCGCGCTCGATTACCTACTGGATCTTTATCAGCATCAGCAGCAGGAGCGTGGTGCGCCCGACAACCGGCTGCAGTTACTCAAGCAGCACACCCATGCCCTGTTGGCGGTTCGTCCACGCCACCGCTGCCAGCGCTGTGGCTTCGCCGGCCAACCGCTGCACTGGCAGTGCCCCAGCTGTCGCAGTTGGGGCACTACCCGCCCCATCACCGGCATTGAAGGAGAGTGACTCCCCGACGCTTCAGCTTGTCGCCAGCTCCTGCTCGATCGCAGCCAGCGCGGCCATGGGATCCTGCGCCTGAGTGATCGGCCGACCAATCACCAGGTGCGTGCTTCCCGCCGCCATGGCCTCGGCTGGGGTCATTACGCGGCGCTGATCGCCATGCTCGGCACTGCGTGGCCTGATGCCCGGCGTCACCTTGAGAAAGTCGCTGCCACACAGTTGCCGCAGTCTGGCCGCCTCCTGAGCGGAACAGACCACGCCATCCAGGCCGCATTCGCGGGTCAGCAGGGCCAGACGCTCGACATGCTCCGCCGCCGGGGCGGCAATCCCAACCTCGGCAAGATCCTCAGCCGTCATGCTGGTCAGCACCGTTACTGCGATCAGGTGCGTGTCGAGACCGTTCCGGTCCAACCGCTCGCGCGCTGCCTCCATCATTCGCCGGCCACCGCTGGCATGCACGTTGACCATCCACACGCCCTGCTCGGCAGCAGCCTGCACGGCTCCGGCGACGGTGTTGGGAATATCGTGGAACTTCAGATCGAGAAAAAGCTGAAAACCACGCCCGTGGAGCGCCTCGATGACCTCCGGGCCGCTGCGTGTGAACAGCTCCTTGCCCACCTTGAGGCGACAGCGTGCAGGGTCGAGCCGGTCGGCCAAACACAGGGCGGCATCGAGGGACGAGTGATCGAGAGCGATGATCAGCGGTGAATCACAGGACACGTTACGGCACTCCGACGGCGAGTTGAGCGGCGATTATACCAGCCTGAGAGCGTTAACCCTTCTTCGCCACGTGGACTATCTTCTGAACTATACACTTGCCTAATGCAGTCCCTTGCGATTGCACGGCGAACCCTGCCATACGGCGATTCAGGTGAAACGACCAAGCCCCGAGCCAATGGACCGGGAGGACTCCATGACAATCGAACAACGCATTGGTCCCATTTCCCTGCCCGACAACCGTACTCAGCGACTGCTCACGGCACTGCTGGCGGGCTCGGGAGTGACCCTGAACGGCGATGCCCCGTGGGACCCTCAGATCTATCACCCCGACTTCTGTTCACGCATCCTGCGTCAGGGCTCCCTTGGGCTGGGAGAGTCCTACATGGACGGCTGGTGGGAATGTGAAAGCCTCGACGAACTGGCCTGTCGCCTGCTCCTGCACGGCCTCGGCGAACGCGCTCGACCAACCCCCGATCGCATCATCTACCGGCTGCAGGCGGGGCTGCTCAACCTGCAGAGCAAGGCCCGCGCCTACATGGTCGGCGAGGCCCATTACGATCTCGGCAACGATCTCTTCGAGCGCATGCTCGATCCCACCATGTGCTACTCCTGCGGCTACTGGAAAGAGGCCGCCACGCTTCACGAGGCACAGCTCGCCAAGCTCGAGCTGGCCTGCCGCAAACTGGAGCTTCGTCCCGGCATGCAGGTGCTGGACATCGGCTGCGGCTGGGGCAGCTTTGCCGAGTATGCGGCCCGCCACCATGGCGTCTCGGTGACCGGGATTACCATTTCTCGAGAACAGGCGGAACTGGCCAGGCAGCGCTGCGCCGGGCTGCCCATCGATATTCGGCTCATGGATTACCGCGAACTCGATGGACGCTTCGACCGCATCGTCTCCATCGGCATGTTCGAGCATGTCGGCCATCGCAACTACGTCACCTATTTCGAAACCGTGGAGAAGCTACTGGCAGATACGGGTCTCTTCCTGCTGCATACCATCGGCTCGAACAGCTCCGAGATCACCGTCGACCCCTGGATCGACCGCTATATCTTTCCCAACGGCGTGCTGCCCTCGGCACGAGATATCGCCGATGCCAGCGAAGGCCTGCTGTTGCTTGAGGATTGGCACAACTTCGGCCCCGACTATGACAGGACGCTGATGGCCTGGCGCGACAACTTCGATGCCCGCTGGCACGAGATAGCCGAACGTTACTCAAAGCGTATCGAGCGCATGTTCCGCTACTATCTATCGGTGTGTGCCGGCGCCTTTCGTGCTCGCGACATACAGCTTTGGCAGGTGGTGTTTTCCCGCGCACGCACCGAGCGATACGACGCGCCGCGCTGAGAGAACGGCAGGTGGTCAAGAATGGCTTACAAAACGTAGGGACAATTTCTTACAACTGTAGACAGGTGATTTACCCACTGTTACATCGTATATTAGTCCTTCGCTAAACGGCTCCACCCCGATGCAGGCGTTCGTCGCGCTGCCATCCTACCTGAGGCACTACGCCGAGCCGTTATATAACAACAGCTTGTATGCAATGTATGCAGCAGGAAAACAAGGGACACCCGCATGCCTTACGACAATGCCATGACGGGTGGGGGGCTGAATGAGCCAATCGGCATGCAGGATTTCGCTGAGCGCCTGCCTGGCGTCATCTTTCAGTTTCATCGTGACCCCACCGGTCACATGCACTTCCCCTACCTGGCCGGAAGCGGCACCAGCTTGCCTGGCATCGACCGTCAGGCCCTGGGCCAGGATGCGCGCCACATGCTCGACCGCCTGGATGCAGAGGACCACCCGCGGGTCATGGCCGCCATCGAACGCTCGGCGCGCTGGCGCATTCCCATTGCCACCAAGTTCCGCATCCGTCTCTCGGGTCGTCGCTATCGTTGGGTTGCGCTGCGCGCTCAGCCAGAGGACGCTCCGACCGGTGTGCTCTGGCATGGCCTGATGATCGACATCACCGAACAGATGGCCGAAGAGGCAAGGCTGCGCAAACTCTCGGACACCGACGACCTGACCGGCCTGGCCAATCGCCGGCGCCTGATGTCGCGTCTGGACGAGGAGATCGCCAGGAGCAACCGGCACGGCAGCCCGCTGTCGTTGATGCTCATCGACCTGGATCACTTCAAGCGAGTCAACGACACCTGGGGCCACCTGCAGGGCGACCAGGTACTCGCCGAGTTCGCCACCCTGTGCCATGAGATGCTGCGCGAAGAGGACGTCATCGGTCGCTTGGGCGGCGAGGAGTTCGCTGTGGTCCTGCCGCTGACCCCGCTGGTTGCCAGCAGCCCCCTCGCCGAACGGCTGCGCCGCGAGATTGCCGAGTATGACTTCGGTATTTCGTCGGGCCAACTCACGGCAAGCATCGGTCTGGCCGAATACCGCCTAGGCGAGCCGAGAGACGCCTTGATCGAGCGGGCCGACCGCAGTCTCTATGCCGCCAAACGCCAAGGGCGCAACCGCGTCGTCAGTTGAGCAAAGCCTTCAGTTGGCGTTGCGTCGCGTTTGCCACCAGCCCATCACGACATGCAGCGGCAGGTAAAGCACGAGTGGCCAGACCAAGGCCAGCAGGAGCAGGTACAGCCGCGGATCGGCCCAATGCTGCGGAGTGCCAAAAGGTCCATGCACCCAGTTGATGTTGCGCTCAGGCTCGCTGAAGAGATAAGTGAGCGGCAACAGCAACCAGGTCAGCAGCGTCTGCCATCTCAGGGCGCGAGGATCATAGCCCAGCTTTAGCACGGCGTAGCCGGCGACCAGCGGCAAAATCAGGTGATAGAGCGACAGCACCCTGGCCAGCCAGGGATGCTCGGGATCGAGCATGTACTCGGTGCCGCCGATCGGGTGCACCCCGGTCAACCAGGCCACGCCGACATCCAGCGACCACAAGGCCCCTACCAGCGTCACCGAGAGCCACTGCATCGACAGCAGCAGACGGCTTTCCAGCCACAGGCCGAGCAGGATCAGGAAGCTGGCGACATTGCACAACCAGAAATAGTTCTGCACGCCCAGCATCGCGGCAAAGGCAGGCGCCCAGAACAGGATCCAGCCGGTGAACGACAGCTTGAGCCAGAGCGGCAAGGCGCTATGCTGATCCATTGAATATCGCCTCCCTGACGAGCCCCGTAGCGATGGGCGGGCCTTGGCTCGGCGCCCACCTTGACTACAGCGTAGCCTTACAGTGACCAACCGGGGCCAAGCGCCTCAGGAGAACCCGGCATGACCCAACTCTCGCGTCAACCCTGCGAGGCCTGCCGCCAGCAATCCCCCACCGTGTCGGAAGCGGAAATCAAGCTGTTCAAACCCGAGGTGCCCGAGTGGCAGATTGTCGAACGCAATGGCATCATGCAACTTGAGCGGGTCTTTACCTTCCCCGACTTTCGTCAGGCACTGGCGTTCACCAATCGCGTGGGCGAGATTGCCGAGGCCGCCGGCCACCACCCGGCGCTCCTGACCGAATGGGGCAGGGTCACCGTCAACTGGTGGACCCACAAGATCAAGGGCCTGCATCGCAACGACTTCATACTTGCCGCCAGAACCGACGAGGTAGCGAAATAAATGTTCGAACATATTGAGCGGGTCCCCGGGGACGCCATCCTCGGCCTGATCGAGGCCTTCAAGAAGGACACCAATCCTCAGAAGGTCGATCTCGGCGTTGGTGTCTACAAGGACGCCCAGGGCAACACTCCGGTGATGCGCGCCGTCAAGGAAGCCGAGGCCCTGCTGCTCAAGAACGAAACCACCAAGACCTACATCGGCTCCCACGGCGCGCCCCAGTACGGCGAAGTGGTTCTGCCCATGGTGCTTGGCAAGGACTCACCGGTGCTGGCCGCCAAGCGCGCCAGTGCCACGCAGTCCCCGGGCGGCACCGGCGCCTTGCGGCTGGCCGCCGACTTCATCAGCGCCCAGCTGCCCGGCAAGGGTATCTGGGTGAGCGACCCCACTTGGCCGAACCATCACGGCATCTTCACGGCTGCAGGTATCGAGCTGCACAAGTACCCCTACGTCGACGCCGAAAATCGCCTCGATTTCGAAGGCATGCTGGCAGCCGTCAAGCAGATTCCCGCCGGCGACGTCATCGTGCTGCACGCCTGCTGCCACAACCCCACCGGTTTCGACCTGGACCACGCCCAGTGGCAGCAGATTCTCGAAGTGGTACGTGAACGCAACCTGCTACCGCTGATCGATTTCGCCTATCAAGGTTTCGGTGAAGGCCTCGACGAGGACGCCTACGGCGTGCGCCTCATGGCGGAAAACCTCGACGAAGTCATCATCACCAGCTCCTGCTCGAAGAATTTCGGTATCTACTGCGAGCGTACCGGCTGCCTGATCATGGTGGCGAAAAACAGCGAGCAGATGGAGAACGTGCGCTCCCAGGTGGCTATCGTGGCACGTGAGAACTACTCAAACCCGCCGGCCCACGGCGGCGCCATCGTCAGCGAGATTCTGCACTCCGCCGAACTGGCCGCCCTATGGCGCGAGGAACTCACCGAAATGCGTGACCGCATCAATACCCTGCGCCGCGACTTCGTCGAGTCTCTCAAGCCCTACGGACTCGACCAGAAATACGCCTGCGTAGCCGAGCAGCGCGGCATGTTCTCCTATACCGGGCTCAAGCCCGAGCAGGTCGACCGCCTGCGCGACGAGTTCGGCATCTACATGGTGCGCTCGGGTCGCGCCAACGTGGCCGGCTTCTCCCACGAGAACCTGCCCTACCTGGCCAAGGCCATCGCCGCCGTCAACTAGGTAGCGCTCAGCCGATATCGATGCCCCGGCCTCAGGCCGGGGCAGTCCGTTTCAGACAACGGACAACGGCTTTCGTCAGCTTTCCTTGTCATCGAACAACGGGCGCATGTTCTCGATCACATAGCGATCGTCGAAGCCTGCCTCCTGCTTCAGCGCTTCCAGGTCGGGTATTTTCACCTGATATCGCTCGCGGAACACCAGGCCATCGTCATTGAGCGCAGTAAAGGTTCGGCTGACGTGCACCGGGCTCAGTCCCAGCAGGTCCGCCAGAATCTCCTGTGATAGAGGCAGGCGCAGACTGTCACTGCCGTTGGCCTCGGTCTGGCGAAGGCGTTGAAACATCTCCAGAATGAAGTGGGCCAGCTTCTGGCGTGCATTGCGGCGTGCCAGATTGACCAGGCGCTCGGTGAGCAGCACTTGCTGGCGGCTGGCGATAGCGAACAGGATGGAAGTCAGGGTGAACGACTGGCGAAAGATATCGACCAGGTTGCGGTGAGGAAAGAAGCAGACTTCACCATCCTCGATCATCTGCACCCCGGCCAGGCGCTGGGAGAAGGCGAACTCGCGCAGTCCGATGATGTCACCCGGCAGGTAGATCTCCAGGATCTGCCGAGTCCCGTTTTCCAGTTCACGATAAGAGAATGCCCAGCCATGCTTTAGCGTGCAGAATTCATGAGCCTCGTCTCGCTCCTCCCACAGGACGGTACCGGCCCGCACCGGCGTTGCGCTATCCTCCAGCCGGGCAAGCAGTTTGATGTCCTCATCCGACAACGGGTGGTAATAGCGGAAATGGCGAACGACACAGCTCTTCTCTGAGCTCATCGGAACTCTCCTCTCGATACAGACACAAGCCCACACACGTGAACACTCAGAACCGTTGCACAAGTATACGACAAAGGCAGTCTTGACCAATCAGTCAGATCCGGGCCAGACTGGACCCGCCTTGTATACAAACCCAACACATAAGAGGCTCAACATGGCGGCTTCCCCTGTGCACTACCCCTGGTACAAGAAGGAGGACACCGACGCCTTCTTCGCCCTGTTTCAGAACAATATCGCCAACTTCGTCATCATTGCGATCACCATGTTGGGCATGGGGTTTCCTGCCTCCATCGTCTTCGGCCAGGTGCTGCCAGGAGCCGCCGTCGCCGTGATGGTGGGTAACTTCTACTATGCCTGGAGCGCGGCCCGCCTGGCACGCAAGGAAAATCGCAGCGACGTCACTGCCCTCTCCTACGGTATTTCCACCCCGGTGATGTTCGTCTTCCTGTTCGGCGTGTTGCTGCCCGCCAAACAGCTCACCGGCGATGCCACGCTGGCCTGGAAGGTGGCCGTGGCGGCCTGCTTCATCAGCGGCGCCATCGAGGCGGCCGTGAGCCTGGTCGGCCGCTGGGTCCAGTACCACTTGCCTCGTGCAGCCATGCTCGGCGCCGTCGCTGGGGTGGCGCTGACCTTCATCGCCGGCGAGATGCTGTTCAAGACGCTGGAAATGCCGGTCATCGGCCTGCTGGTGCTGGCAATCATCATCGTCGGCCTGGTGGCACGCGTTGCCATGCCATTCCGCCTGCCCACCTCGCTATTCGCCATCGTCATCGGTACCGCCATGGCCTACCTGATCGGCGATGCCGGCGGCGAGCGCTTCAGCGATGCCTTCACCCATCTGGGCTTCTATCCGTTGCTGCCCAACATGGCCTGGTTCGAGGGGCTGGGGCTGCTGTTCACCGGCATGTTGGCCGTACTCACGGTGGTGCTGCCGATCACGCTGTACAACGCCATCGAGACCATGAACAACGTCGAGGCGATGGAAGCCGCGGGCGACAAGTATGATGTGCGCGAGTGCCAAGCCGTTGACGGCGCCGGTACCATGATCGGCGCACTGTTCGGGGGCGTCTTCCCGACCACCGTCTATATCGCCACGGTTGGCGCCAAGTGGATGGGAGCGGGACGCGGCTACAGCATCCTCAATGGTGCGGTTTACGCCTTGGCCACCATGTTCGGCCTGATCGCCGCCCTGGCGGCCATCATCCCGGTCTCGGTGGTTGCCCCGATTCTGGTCTTCGTCGGCATGTCGATGATCGCTACGGCCTTTCAGAGCAACGACACGCGCTACTATCCCGCCGTGGCGCTGGCCATGCTGCCCTACTTCGCCAACTATGTGATGACCCGCTTCAACAACGCCGCCGGCGAGACGGTCGCAGGCATCTCGAGCGGTATCGTGCCGCTGGGCCAGGGGGCCATGTTCATGGCCATCTTCATCGGCGCCATGACCGTTTCGATCATCGATCACCAGTTCCGTCGTGCCGCCGCTTTCGCCGGCGTCGCGGCCGCCTTCTCCTTCGTCGGCCTGATGCATGCGCCCAAGCTGGCCTTCAATGCGGCTTGGGACTTCACATTGGGCTACCTGGTGATGGGGGCGCTGTTCCTCTATTTCGCCTGGCAGCAAGAGAAGCTGGCCGCGCCACACTCAGCCAACTCCGCACCCAGCCGACACCCCTCCTCCGCCGATTGAGTGACAAAATACGGGGGCGCCGCAGCGCCCCCGTTTTCCCTTGAATGTCTTTCCATAGCTTGCCTTGCCGCTGAGCCTCAGTGGCTCTCGAAGGTGCCTTCCGTTTCCATGTCACCCTCGGCGGAGCCCCTGATGCGATCCCGGTTCGCTTCGATGCGGTCCTGCGCCGGCTCGGCGGCCCGCTCCATGGCGCGATCCAGCCCTGGGGCCTTGGTACGACTCTCGGTCTCGATATCCGTTTCCGCCTCGGCATCACTGTCCAGGTCGCCTTCGACCTCACCGTCCAGATCGCCCTCGACGTCACTGTCCAGGTCGCCTTCGACGTCACCCTCGACATCGCCGTCCAGGCCGCCATCGGCATCGCCGTCCAGGCCGCCATCGGCATCGCCGTCCAGAGCACCATCGGCATCGCCGTCCAGGCCGCCATCGGCGTCGCCGTCCAGGCCGCCATCGGCGTCGCCGTCCAGACCGCCATCGACATCGCCGTCCACGCCGCCATCGACACCACCGTCAACGCCGCCATCGACACCGCCGTCCACGCCGCCATCGACACCACCGTCAACGCCGCCATCGACACCACCGTCAACGCCGCCATCGACACCGCCGTCAACGCCGCCATCCACGCCGCCATCGACACCACCGTCAACGCCGCCATCGGCATCTCCTGCCTGGGCCAGTAACACTGAGCTGGATGCGCTCATCGAAGAAAAGGTGGAAAAGCCATCACCCTGTGTCTCGGCATGGAGTGAAGAGCCGGCCAGACCGGCAAAAATCAGGGCCATACTGGCAGTTAGTGTCTTGAGCTTCATAGCGCCTCCTTTCCCCGTTCTCGCTGGGGTCTTTTCAGTGAGAGTCCCTTGAGCGGTTCGTCGGGACGAAACCGCTTCCACCCTTACCTAGCGAGCGCCATGCCATGAGAAAATTTAATGCTTTAAAAACAGCAAACTAAAAACGAAACGTCGTTCGACAACTGTATCATCCCCGTCGCTTGACGGCGTTTTCTGTCGCCGTAAGGAAACGCTCAACCCGTAGGGGCGGCAAAATCACCGGTTTGAAGGTAAGTCTCGCTGTCGGCTTATCCCGACAAAGCCCAGCGACTGCGCATCGGCATCGCTTTCGCAAATACGCTCACGGAGACCAAGACCCTGCTTGAATAGAACCTGCCGGAGAAGGCCTTGTTGTATTGGTAAGTACCTGTTTTCACGACGAGGGCGCACGGATGTCAGGTTGCGTGCAGAGAGCGGGAGCGCTGGCGTGATGAGGGGAAGATAAACGGCGGTGGGGAAAGCACAGCGGCTTCATTTTCATGAAGCCGCTGCCGGGACTCGCCGTTAGCGCGAGCCGCTTACTGGGTAAACCCGTTACTGGACGGGCTGGGCAGGCTGTTCGCCACCCTGCTGCTGCTGCATCTGACCCTGCAGGTCCTGCATTTGCTGCTGCTGCTGGGCGATTGCCTCGTCCAGGCGTTGACGCTGCTCATCGGTGAAAACCGCCTCGATACGCGACTGCAGCAGTACGGTCTCAGCAGTAATCTCGCCGGTCAGGTCGCCCAGCCGCGCCGCATCCTGACGGATGGCATTCTCATCGAAATCGGGGCCAACGTACTCACCGAGACGCGCCTGCAACGCTTGAGCCTCCTGCTCCTTGGGTGCCAGCTGGCTCTCCGCCTCGTCGAGCAAGCCACGGATTTCCTGCTGCTGGTTCTCGTCCAGATCGAGCAACTGATCGAGCTGATCCACCTGGTCGCCCTGGGGCGGAGCCTGCATCTGCTGTGCTGCCGCAGCGCCAGCGATGCCCAAGGTGAGCGCGAGAGTTGCCACAAATTTGGTGAGCTTCATTGATTACTCCATTCCATCAGAGTTGCTTTCATGGCTCGTGCCGGTCGAGCCACTACGTCCTTACCCTGACAACACATAGCGCATCAGGTTCGCTCACGCGCCAAAAGTTTCGACTCGGGCCGACCATCCTGCCCACTTCGGACCAATAAGCGTCGCATGAGTTGCCAAGCGATCAGACCTGCCAAGACGTTCCCCAGGGCTGCCCCCATGGCCAGACCGGCAAGCCCACCGAGCCAAGCCCCCAACCACAGGCAAGGGAGATAACAGACGAACAGCCGTGCCGCCGACATCAGCATGGCCCTCAACGGCCATCCCAACGCGTTGCCGGCGGAGACCACCAGCATGCAGACACCCAGCGCGGCATAGCTTGGCAGCAGGAAGCGAATCAGCAGGGTCAACTCCCCGCGCACCTCCGGGCTTCCAGCCAGCAGCTGCGCCAGCCAGGGCGCCAGGAGCGCCAGCAGCAGACCGAGCCCAAGCTGCCATGCCACCACAACCCGCAGCGCCAGGCGAATCAGCTGCCGAATCTGCTGCCAGTCGCCCGCGCCATAGCAACGACCCAACCAAGGCGGTAACGACATGGTCATGGCCAGCACCACGACCAGAGACAACGTCTCGAGTCGGCTTGCCAGTCCCCAGGCGGCCACCGATGCTTCTCCCAGACCGGCCACCACCGAGATGGCGAGCATCGCCGCCAACGGTGGCATCAACTGGCCCACCATGGCGGGCCCGGCAATGCCGAAAAAAGGACGCGCTGAAACCGCCAGTTCCTGCCTGAGCCCGCTTCGCGAAAGCCAGTCGTTCTGACGTAAACGCCCTGCCACGACCAGCAGTCCACAGCCAAAGGCGATTGCCGTGGCCCAGGCCGCGCCGGGAAGCCCGAGCCCCGACCAGGGGCCGATACCGAAGATCAGCAGGGGGTCGAGCGCCAGGTTGGCCAAGCTGGTGACCACCATCATCTTGCCGGGAAGGCGCGTATCACCGTGGGCGCGGAACAGGCTGTAGATGAAATAGAGCACCGCCCCCAGCCAGGCCGCAAACAGCTGAGGCGCCCAGTAGGCGCGAATCAGCGGCAGCGTCACCGTATCGGCCCCCAGGCGGGTGAAGATCGGCTCCTGGGCCCACCACAGCACGACGGCCAGCAGGGCGATGGTTACGCTGCCCACCGACACCACCAGTGTTCCCAGGCGCCGCGCCCGCGACGTCTCACCTGCGCCCAATGTCCGCGAGATCAGGGCCGCGATGGCAATGCCCAGCCCCACCTGCACACCGATGATGAGAAAGGTCAGCGGAAAGGTGAACGACTGGGCAGCCAAGGGGGCCGTACCCAGGCGAGCCACGAAGGCACTGTCCACCAGTTGGAACCCCAGCAGTGACAGCACACCGATGGTCATCGGCCAGGTCTGGCGCCAAAGCGCGGGTCCCAGACGCAGCATGGAGCCATCGGGCGATGAACGATATGTCACTGCGGCTGTGACTCCGTATTGGCAAGGGGAGATGAAAACCCGTTAGATGATGTCTCAGGCGTGGCATCGAGACGAACATCGACACAGAACATGACAGGATTGTCGGTGAACTCGTCGAACATGACATGATAGGAGTAAACGGGGACCTGACGCCCCTGCTTGTCCTGCAAGACCAGACGCCCCGATGGTATCGAACGGCCTTCATACAGCCAGGCAGAGTGAAGGCGAACCACATCCGCTTTCATTGCATCGGGAATGATGAGCTCTTCGAGCCTTCGACCTACGGCCTCATCGGTGCAGTAGCCGTAGAGCAGCTCACTCTCTTCATTCCAATAGATCACCCGACGGTCGCGGTCGTAGCCCTGAACGGCAATGTTGGGCAGCTCTTCCAGTAGCGCGCGAAACCGTTTGTCGCCCGGGCGAGCCTTGCGTCCCAGGCCCAACAGATTCTCGGCGGCATGCCAAAGCCGATGCAACGGGGTGAAATGAGCAGCCATGCCAGACTCCAGCAGCGGTGAAGTATCACAAGGGGCTGCATGGTAGCTGATATCAATGAGGATTACTGGCCCCCCGGCCCATGCCGGGGGGCTCAGCGTTCGAGTGGGAGCGATCGCAACGTTACTGGCGCACGCCCTCGAAAGTGACATACAGCTCGAGCTCTTCCATCACCTCGGGGAAATCGCTCATGTCGATGCCGAAATCGGCCAGCGTCAGCGTGGTCGAGCCTTCGAAACCGGCCCGGTAGCTGCCCCAGGGATCCTCACCTTCACCGACCAGGGTGACCGGCATCTCGATTTCGCGCGTCTCGCCCTTGAGGGTAAGCTCGCCGGTCAGCACGCCTTCGTTGTCTCCCGTGGGCTCGAAGCCAGTGGAAACGAAGGTCGCCGTCGGGTAGTCACCGGCACTGAGGAAATCGTCGCTCAGAAAGTGGCGGTCGCGCTCGGCGTGGTTGCTGTTGAGGCTGTTGACCTGCACTTCCATCTCGACGCTGGACGCTTCGAGATCATCCGCATCGTAGTAGAAGCGACCTTCGAACTCCTCGAAGTTACCGAGAATGTATGAGTAGCCGAGGTGATTGATCTTGAACTGAATGAAGGCGTGCTGGCCTTCGGTATCCACGACATACTCGGCTGCCATGGCCTGGCCAGCCGTGGCCAGGGCAGCGGTGCCCAGGGCAGTAGCGAGTGCGACTTTCTTGAACATGGGTCTCTCCTTGGTGATGGCGCCCGGAGGCGCAGGCGTTCAACGGCGACGCGTACGTGCCGGGTTCAGCATACGCAAGACGGTGTCGTGACGGTCGATGAAGTGGTGCTTCAGCGCTGCCATGGCATGGCCCGCCGCCAACAGCATCAGGGCCAGAGCGCTGTACCAGTGTATCTCACCGGCAATGCTCGCCTGGTTGGGCAGGCGGCTGATCAATGCCGGCACCTCGAACCAGTCGAATACACTGATGCCACGCCCGCGGGCGGTGGAAATCAGGTAGCCGCTGATCAGTACCGTGAGCATCAGAACGTAGAGTGCGATATGACCGAGGTGAGCGGCGGTGCGCTCGAAGCGACTGCCCTGCGCCTGAGGGGTAGGCTGAAACAGTCGCCACAGGATGCGCAGCAGCGTGGCGAACAGCAGCAGAATGCCGATCGAGCGGTGCCACCACGGCGCGCGGTTGTACCAGGGGTCGAAGTAGCCCAGTCCGGTCATCCACCAGCCGAGCACGAACAGGCCGACGATGGTCAGGGCACTGAGCCAGTGCAAGGCGATGCTGACCAGCCCCCAGCCTGTACGGGTGTTGCGCCACATCTCATCGCTCCCCTTGAGCTTCGTTTTCGATGGAGGGCAGCATACCGCAGCGCATCATCCGCTTGCGCTGAAAAAAGCCGAACGCTTCGTTCGCAAAAATTGCTTGTACACCAGGAACAGGCCTGCCGCCCTCGCGACGGCAGGCAACTTCCGGATCAGATCAATGCATCGAGCCCGCGGGCCAGGTCGAGGCGAATGTCCTCGATCGACTCGAGACCTACCGCCACGCGAATCAGACCTTCACCGATACCGGCCGCATCCTTCTGCGCCGGAGAGAGCCGCCCATGAGTGGTGGTGGCAGGATGGGTGATGGTGCTCTTGACGTCACCCAGATTGCCGGTGATCGACAGCATGCGCGTAGCATCGATGACCGACCAGGCCGCTTCGCGCCCGCCCTTCACCTCGAAGCCCAGCACCGCCCCGAAGCCACCTTGCTGGCGCCCGGCCAGCTCATGCTGCGGATGGTCGGGAAGACCACTGTAATGGACACGCGCCACGGCCGGGTGCGCCTGCAGCCACTCGGCCAGCGCCTGGGCATTCTCGCAGTGTGCCCGCATGCGTAGGCTGAGCGTCTCCAGCCCCTTGGTGAAGATCCAGGCGTTGAACGGACTCAGGCACGGGCCGCAGGTGCGCACCACGCCGAAGACCTCCTCGAGCTCCTTGTCGCGCCCCACCACGGCGCCGCCCACCGCCCTGCCCTGGCCATCCAGATACTTCGTAGCGGAGTGGATCACCAGATCGGCGCCCAGTGCCAGTGGCTTCTGCAAGGCGGGCGTCAGGAAGCAGTTGTCGATGGCGAGCAGCGCTGCGTGACGATGGGCAATCTCGGCGAGCGCGGCGATGTCGACCACCTCGGAGAGCGGGTTGGAGGGTGTCTCGGCAAACAGCAGCCGGGTATTGGGCGTGATCGCCGACTCCCAGGCCGCCAGGTCCGAAAGCTCCACGTAGCGTGTGGTGATGCCCAGTTTGCCGAAGTACTTGTCGAACAGACTGACGGTGGAGCCGAATAGCGAACGCGACGCGACGATCTCGTCGCCGGCCTGCAGCAGGGCAAGCACGGTCGAGAGAATCGCGGCCATGCCCGAACTCGTCGCCACGCAGCGCTCACCGCCTTCGAGTGCCGCCAGGCGACGCTCGAAGGTATGCACCGTAGGGTTGGTGAAACGCGAATAGACGTTGCCTCGCTCTTCACCGCCAAACTTGCGCGCCGCTTCCGCGGCGCTGCCATAGACGAAGCTCGACGTGGGAAAGATCGGCTCGCCATGCTCCTGCTCGTGGGTACGCTGGTGGCCGGCGCGAATCGCCAGCGTTTCCAGGGCCCAGGCCGGATCGGGTGTCGTCTCGTCGTGCATGGTGAGCCTCAGTCGTCGATGTCGTCATCCTGATTGTGCATGCCCACCAGTGCGTGGGCGCCGACGCTCTGCTGCTGCTTGGCCGCGTCGTTGCGCGAGGCCTCGAGTGCCGACAGGTAGCTCGCGTCGATGTCTCCCGTTATGTACAGGCCATCGAACACGGAGCAGTCGAACTGGTCGAGATTGGGATTGACCTCGCGGCAGGCGGCCTTGAGGTCGTCGAGGTCCTGATAGAAGATGCGGTCGGCACCGATCAGCTCCCCCACCTCGGCTTCGCTGCGACCGTGGGCGATCAGCTCGGAGGCCGCCGGCATGTCGATGCCATACACGTTAGGGTAGCGCACCGGCGGCGCCGCCGAGGCGAAATAGACCTTGTTGGCACCGGCATCGCGAGCCATCTGGATGATCTGCTTGCAGGTGGTCCCGCGCACGATGGAGTCGTCCACCAGCAGCACGTTCTTGCCCTTGAACTCGACCCCGATGGCGTTGAGCTTCTGACGCACAGATTTCTTGCGTTGGGTCTGGCCGGGCATGATGAAGGTCCGCCCGATGTAGCGGTTCTTCATGAAGCCTTCGCGGTAGGTCACCCCCAGGTGCTGTGCCAGCTCCAGTGCCGAGGTACGCGAGGTGTCGGGAATCGGAATCACCACGTCGATATCGTGGTCGGGCCATTCGCTGCGAATGCGATCGCCCAGCTTGCGTCCCATCTGGATGCGGGTGCCGTAGACGTAGGCACCATCGAGAATCGAGTCCGGGCGTGCCAGATAGACATGCTCGAAGATGCACGGCGCCAGCAACGGCGCATCGGCGCACGACTGAGTATGGATGTTGCCGTTCATGTCGACGAAGATCGCTTCGCCCGGGGCCAAGTCACGATGCAGCTCGAAGCCTCCCACGTCGAGGGCCACCGACTCGGAGGCGATCATCACCTCCTGACCGTTACCCTCGTCGCGGGTGCCGAACACCACCGGGCGAATGCCATGAGGGTCACGGAAGGCCACCAGACCGACGCCATTGATGATCGCCACTGCGGCATAGCCGCCACGACAGCGCCGGTGCACGCGGCGCACCGCATCGAAGATATCGCCCGGCGCGAGATGCAGCCCCTGCTTGCCCAGCTCATGGGCAAAGACGTTGAGCAGCACTTCCGAGTCGGAACTGGTGTTGATGTGGCGCAGGTCGGAAGTGAACAGTTCCTGCTTGATCTGCTCCGAGTTGGTCAGGTTGCCGTTGTGGGCCAGGGCGATGCCGTAAGGGGAATTGACGTAGAACGGCTGCGATTCCGCCTCGCTCGAGGAACCCGCTGTCGGATAGCGCACATGACCGATACCCAGGTTGCCTTTCAGGCGTGCCATGTGACGGGTGTGGAACACGTCGCGTACCAGACCATTGCTCTTGCGCAGCAGAAAACGGCCTTCGTTCCAGGTCATCATGCCGGCGGCATCCTGACCGCGATGCTGCAGCACTGTCAGGGCGTCGTAGATCGCCTGATTAACGGTCTGCTTGGCCAGAAGGCCGACGATACCGCACATTCCACCTTACCTCGCTTGCAGGGGTGCCGACCGCAGCCGGCTTGAAAAAAGCCTATGTCAAACCATCACAAGTTCAAGCAGCACTGGTTCGAACAGTCACAGGGCGCCGGGGTCCGGATCACCGGCATCGCGGCGCTCGGGCAGTGGCATGTTACGCCAGGCTTCGGGAGCTTCGGGCACACGACCCTCCCAAGCCTCGAGCTGACTCACCGCCCAGTCACGCAACTGCTCGAAGCTGGGGCGCAGCTCGGCTTCCTGCCATGCCTGCAGCTGTGCCAGCGGCGTCAGGCTGATCAAGATGGTAGCCACCACCAATACCGCCGCACCGCGGGCAACGCCGAAGCAGGCGCCTGCCACGCGATTGAAAAAGCCCATACCGACCCACTCCACCGCGGCATGCACCATGCGGATGACGATCCCGCACAGCAGCACCACGCCAAGGATGACCAGTACGAAAGCCAGCACCAGCCGGCCGTCGGCGTTGTCGATCACACCGGAAAGCAGGTCGGCCACCGGCTCGGCAAGCAGGCGCGCGGCCAGCAGCGCGATTATCCAGGCCGCCAGCCCCAGGCCCTCTCGCACCAGGCCACGCATGAACCCGGCCAGGGTCGAAACGGCCAGTACGGCGAGAAAGCCCCAGTCGATCCAGGTCAGCGTCATCGTTTCAGTCTCTTACCCTGACCAGCAGGCCCTGAAGGTTGGCACGCTCCTTCACCGTATTCATGGCCCGCTCACCGGCCTCCGAGGAGTCGAAGGGCCCCACGTAAACGGTCGTCATGTTGTTGTCGCGCCGTCGGCTATAGACGGGAAAGCCCTCTTCCTCGAGCCGCGCCTGCAGGCGCTCGGCATTACCCGCCTCGCCAAAACTGCCCACCTGCACGGCCCACTCGCCGCCTGGCGATGCGGTCGTGGCCGGGGGGGATTGAGGCTCGGGGGTCGAGTCAGCAGGCGGGCTGCTTGCCACCCGCTCGGAGGCTGCCTGGGCCAGATCGGCAATTGGATCCTGCTGTGGCGCTTGCGCCGGGGGCGAGTCGCTACTCGCCTCGCGCTGCAGAGCCGACTCGCCCTGCTGCACCGCCACGGCCGGCTGCGGGTCGACTTGCGCTGTCGCCCCGGGCTCCGCGCCCTCCACGGGCAGCTCCGGCTCGGCCGGGGCCGGACTGGTGCCGGGGGAGCGAATCTGGCCAAGACTCTCCGGCGGCTGCGGGTCGGGTACGTTACGCCGCTCCACCGGCACCGGCTGTTCGATGGTCAGGACCGGCTGGGGGCGCTCATTGCGGGGAGCCGGTTCGTCGAACAGCATCGGCACAAAGATCACGGCCAAGGCGATCAGGATGACCGCCCCGCTGATTCGTTCGCGCATTCCGTATTTCATCATCCCCTCCTGCCCCGCTATGCCGCGTGTGCCTGCTTCCATGCCAGTATGGCGGCCACCATGAAGAAGGAGCCGCAGACCAGCACCCGATCGTCCGCGGCCAACCGCTCGGCCAGCCAATCAGCGCCGGCCTCGGGCGATGCCGCCTGATAAGCGACTGTACCGCCATGAGCCTCGATGCGGCTCGCCAGCTCCGACGCTGCGCGTGCACGTTCACCACCCAAGGTGGCGGCCACCCACTCATCCGCCACGTTGCCCAACGCCTCGATTACCCCATCGGCGTCCTTGTCGGCGAGCATGCCCAGCAGCACCCAGGTGCGTCCGCCACATGGCTGCGCTGCGAGCCGACCCGCCAGATAGTCAGCGGCGTGCGGGTTGTGCCCTACGTCCAGACACCATTGGCCCAGCCACTGCATGCGACCGGGTACTCGCACATCACGCAAGGCCACGCGACAGCGCTGCTCGTCGAGCGTGATACCCGCCGCCGCCAGGGCCTGCAGGGCCGTGGCGGCATTGTCCAGCGGCAACCCCGGGTCGGGCAAGCCATCAAGGCTTAGAATTTCCCCTTGGGGTGCGGTTCCCTGCCACTCGAAGCAAGCCTCTGCCGGCGCGGCTCGCCATTCGAAGTCCTCCCCCAAGGCGCTGACAGGCGCCCCACGCTCCCGGGCCGATTGACGCACGCTAGCGGGAAGCTCGCGGCTGCCCAACACGGCCGGGCAACCGGCGCGCATGATGCCGGCCTTCTCGCGACCGATACCTTCGAGCTCATTACCGAGAAAGGCTGCGTGATCGAGGGCAATGGTGGTGATGACGGCAACATCGGCGTCAATGACGTTGACCGCATCGAGCCGGCCGCCCAACCCCACCTCGAGCACGGCGAGATCGGGGCGGCGCCGTGCGATGAGCCACAGAGCTGCCAGGGTACCGGCTTCGAAGTAGGTCAGACTGACGGGATCGTCGGCCAGGCGCGCCGCCTCCACGGCCTCGAAGCCGGCGATCAGCGCGGCGTCATCCGCCTCGTTGCCGTCGAAACGCAGCCGCTCGTTGTAGCGCAGCAGATGCGGTGAGGTATAGGCGGCCACGGTGAGCCCATGGGCACGCGCCACCGCCTCGATCATGGCAACGGTGGAACCCTTGCCGTTGGTACCGGCCACGGTGATGATGCGCGACGCCAGAGGCTCATCGAGCAGTCCCATGCGGCGGGCCACCTCGGCCACCCTGTCGAGGCCGAGGTCGATGCCCACCGGGTGTACCCGTTCCAGGTAGTCGAGCCAGGCATCCAGCGTACGCGTCGTCGAGGACATCACGAGCCTTCAGCGTGCCGCATCGGAGCGACCATCCGCATCCTCGGATGGGGTCGAGGTATCGGCATCTTCCGGCATGTCCAGCTCGGCTGCCTCGATGACCTCACCCTCTTCCGCCGTCGCACGCTCGGCCTCGTCGACCAGGTCCGGCTCGTGCAGCAGAGCCTCTTCAAGCCCGCTGGGCGGCTGGTGGGTCAGCTTGCGCAGCACGCCTCCCAGGCGCGAGCGCATCTCGCCGCGCGGCACGATCATGTCCACCGTGCCGTGCTCGAGCAGGAACTCGCTGCGCTGGAAACCTTCCGGCAGCTTCTCGCGCACGGTCTGTTCGATCACGCGCGGGCCGGCGAAGCCGATAAGCGCATTGGGCTCGGCCACGTTGAGATCGCCGAGCATGGCCAGGGATGCGGACACACCGCCGAATACGGGATCGGTGAGCACCGAGATGTAAGGCACACCCGCCACACGCAGACGCTCCAGCGCCGCCGAGGTCTTGGCCATCTGCATCAGCGAAAACAGCGCTTCCTGCATCCGCGCCCCGCCCGAGGCGGAGAAGCAGATGAAGGGGATGCGCTCTTCCAGGGCCAGGGTGGCAGCGCGCACGAACTTCTCGCCCACCACGGCGCCCATCGAGCCGCCCATGAAGGTGAACTCGAAGGCCACCACCACGACGGGCAAGCCATCGAGCTTGCCGCGCATGGCCACCAGGGCATCCTTCTCACCGGTCTCCTTCTGGGCCGCATTGAGGCGGTCCTTGTATTTCTTCGAGTCGCGGAACTTGAGGCGATCCACCGGCTCCAGCTCGGCCGAGATCTCTTCCCGCCCCTCCTTGTCGAGGAACCAGTCGAGACGCTTGCGCGCGGTCAGACGCAGGTGGTGGTCGCACTTGGGACAGACGTTGTGGTGCTTCTCCAGTTCGGGCAGATAGAGCACCGCCTCGCACTTCGGGCACTTGCGCCACAGGCCGTCGGGCACGCTGGCCCGTCGGTCCTTGCGCTGAATCCGCCCCATGGAGGGCACAATCTTGTCGAGCCAGCTCATGTCAGAAAGGCTTCCGTATGCTGTTGCGCCCGGTCGTGCCGGGCGTCATGAGTCGAATCTTTAGCAGGGCAAGGACACGCTCAGCGGGCAGGCAACGCATCCAGAGCCTGACGCATCTCACTCAGCACCGCCTTGAGCTCATCGGCAATCGCTTCCGGCCGCTCGGCGTTGTCAGCGATGCGGCTGACCAGCGCGCTGCCGACGATCACGCCATCGGCGACCTTGCCGACCTCGGCGGCCGAGGCGCCGTCACGGATACCGAAACCGACGCACAGCGGCAGCTCGGTCAGACCGCGCAGCGGCGCCAGATGCTCGGCCACATCGGCGGCATTGAGCGTGGCGGCACCGGTCACGCCCTTGAGCGCAACATAGTAGAGATAGCCCTCGCCGTGGGCGCATATTGTAGCGGCCCGCTCGGTGGAAGTGGTAGGGGCGACGAGAAAGATCGAGGCCAGACCGCGCTGCTTGAGGATGGGACCGAACTCGTCGGCCTCCTCAGGGGGCATGTCCACGGTCAGCACGCCGTCGATGCCGGCCGCCTCCGCCTGGTCGGCGAATACCTCGAAACCGATGCGTTCGACCGGGTTGAGATAGCCCATCAACACCACGGGCGTATCACCGTCGGACTGACGGAACTCGCGCACCATCTCGAACAGGTGGGTCAGGCGCACCTTGTGCTGGAGCGCCCGCTCGCAGGCCTTCTGGATCACCGGGCCGTCGGCCATGGGATCGGAAAACGGCACGCCCAGCTCGATCACGTCGGCGCCCGCCTCCACCAGCGCGTGCATGAAGCCGACCGTGTACTGAGGAGCCGGGTCACCGGCGGTGATGAAGGGAATCAGCGCACGGCGGCCCTGGGCCTTGAGTTCGGCGAAACGTTTGTCGATTCGATTCATCGTCAGAACTCCAGGCCGTCGATCTTGGCGACCGTCATGATGTCCTTGTCGCCGCGGCCGGAGAGGTTGACCACGATGTTCTGGTCGGGCCGCATGGTCGGCGCCAACACCTTGGCGTGGGCCAGCGCATGGGCCGACTCCAGTGCCGGCATGATGCCCTCGACACGAGTCAGCTCACGGAACGCCTCGAGCACGGCAGCGTCGTTGGCGGCCACGTACTGCACCCGCCCCACGTCCTTCCACAGGGCGTGCTCGGGACCGACCCCCGGATAGTCCAGACCGGCCGAAATCGAGTGGGTGTCGGACACCTGACCGCCCTCATCGGACATCAGGTAGGTGCGGTTGCCGTGCAGCACGCCGCGCGGCGCGTTGGAGGCCAGCGGTGCCGCGTGGCGTCCGGTTTCGACGCCGTCGCCACCGGCTTCGACACCGTACATGGCGACCTCGTCGTCCTCGACGAAGGGATAGAACAGCCCCATGGCATTGGAGCCACCGCCGACGCAGGCGATCAGCGCATCGGGCAGCTTGCCGAACTCCTCCAGCGACTGGCGGCGCGCCTCGCGGCCGACCACGGCGTTGAAGTCACGTACCAGCATGGGATACGGGTGCGGGCCGGCCACGGTACCGATGATGTAGAAGGTGTCGTCGACGTTGGTCACCCAGTCGCGCAGCGCTTCGTTCATGGCGTCCTTGAGCGTGCGAGTGCCCGACTCCACCGGAATCACGTTGGCCCCCAGCAGGCGCATGCGGTAGACGTTGAGCTTCTGGCGCTGTACGTCCTCGGCGCCCATGTAGACTTCACACTTGAGACCCAGGCGAGCCGCCACGGTGGCCGTGGCCACGCCATGCTGGCCGGCACCGGTCTCCGCGATGACCCGCGGCTTGCCGCTCATCTTGGCCAGCAGTGCCTGACCGATGGTGTTGTTCACCTTGTGCGCGCCGGTGTGGTTGAGGTCTTCGCGCTTGAGCCAGATCCGTGCACCACCCAGCTTCTTCGACCATCGCTCCGCATGATAGAGCGGCGAGGGACGGCCCACGTAATGGGCCAGGTCATAGTCGAATTCGGCCTGGAAATCCGGGTCGTCGCGAAGACGCATGTAGGTCTTCTCCAGATCGTCCAGGGCGAAGCTCAGGGTCTCCGAAACGAACCGGCCGCCGTAGGGGCCAAAGTGGCCGCGGGCGTCCGGCAGTCGGGTCAGGTCACTGAACTTGCTCACTAAAGACACCTCATAGGGTCGCCATAAGGGAATGGGAGTGGTGTTGGGCCAGGCCCGGGAATACGGATACAGGTCACGCCCGGTGCGAGCGGTCGGCCTGGGCCACTGCCGCGGCAAAGGCCGCCAGCAAACCGCAGTCCTTGCGCCCAGGCGCGGTTTCCACGCCACCGGAGACGTCTACCGCAAAAGGGCGGACACGCTCGATGGCTTGCGCCACGTTGTCCGGACCGAGCCCCCCCGCGAGAATAACAGGTTTTGCCAGGTTTGCGGGGATTCGCGACCAGTCGAACGTCTCGCCGGTGCCGCCCGGCACGCCGGGACGATAGGCATCCAGCAGCAAGGCCTGGGCGCCTGCGTAGGCCTCTGCGGCAGCGTGCAGATCGAGATCGTCGCGCATGCGCAGCGCCTTGATCCAGGGCCGGCCGAAGCCGGCGCAGAACGCCGGGGTCTCGTCGCCGTGGAACTGCAGCAGGTCGAGATGCTCGGCGCAGCGCGCAATCAGCTCGGGCTGCTGATCGACGAACAGCCCCACTCGGGTGACGAAGGCCGGCACCCGTGCTGCCAGTGCGGCAAGGCGCGCCTCATCCACGCAGCGCTTGCTGCCAGGCCAAAGCACGAAGCCCAGCGCATCGGCGCCGGCGGCCACGGCATCAGCCACGTCCTGCTCACGGGTCAGGCCGCAGAACTTGATACGGGTGCGGAATCCCACGGTTTTTACGTCAATCATGCCCATCCTGGCAGCCTGTCGGATTTAACTTGCCTGCTGTCGTTCAACGCCCTGCGCCTCACCGAGATCGGCGAGCACCGCACGGTGGACCGCGGGAAGATAGTGGTAGCCGCTAGGATAACACAGCCGCTTGACCACCACGCTGCGAGCGATGGCCGCGAGACGATGGAAGCGTGTTCGTGCGATGTCCGCTTGGGCGGTGCCGTCCTGTCCAGTTGCATAGCCACATCCCTCCAGCACCTCGGCCAGGAAAGAGTGCCGTACGAGCTGGATCAGCGCTTCGCCCGGGCCGAGCGGCTCCAGGCGTATCGCCGTGTCGCCTCCGGTCACGACACGGCGCTCCAGCAAGTAGATCCTCGCCACGGGCAGTGACTCTCTGGAGACATGCCCCACTCTCTCGGCCGGAACACTGAGCTTGGGAAACGACGGATGGACCGGCTCGAAACCCTCGGAGGTGCCGACGAAGCGCCGTGCCTGCTCCGGGGTCAACTTCAGTTGCGGAAAGGCATGCCGACAGGTTACCCATGCATCATCCGGCTCCAGCGCCGCAATATCGTCGGCGAGGAGGTGAAACCCAGCCGCGACCAGGTAGGTGACCAGGGTGCTCTTGCCACCGGTGCGATCCGCCGCAAACAGCATCGCCCGACCCTTATGGGCCACCGCCCCGGCATGCAGAGCGCTGATACCGGTCATCTCGAGGTAATAGGAGAGGACGTCCCCGAGCAGATAGAGATCGACCATGAAGCCGGCTTCACCGTCCTGCAGCCGGCAGTCGATCCGCCCGGGAGCGACCAGGAATTCCGCCACCCGGGGGAAGCGCATCAGGTTTCCGCCGGCCACGGCATAGATCTCCAGATCAGGCTCTTCGAAGCGGTTCCTGGACGGGCTCAGATAGAGGGCATTTTGACGCGAGGGTGTGGGCCACGCTCTCTTCAGCTCGCAATGAAAGGTCAGGTCGCACTCCGCCGTGGCGGGTGCGGCACTCAGGGGGAAGCGGAAACGATGCGTCGTCTCCATGCAGAGCCCAAAGACCCGGTATCGGTATGTCACGCTTCCTGCCCTCCGTCGCCGACTCGGCGCCGAACGATTCATGCCGAACGATTCAGCGCCGAACCAGGACGCCAATGTCCTCGAGCTCCGCCACCAGTGCGGCCAGGTCTCGTCGCAGCGCCTCCGGCGCTACGGCATAGTCCTCCAGCAGCAACGCGATAGCTCCCTCCAGACTGCCGCTATTCAGCAACGCTCGCCACATGTCAGCCGCCGTCGGATCGAGCTGGAAACAGGGCGCGGACCCTGCGGACGCCCGGGGGAAGTGCGCCACCGCGATCGATTCACCGATCGGCACCCCCAGCACGCGAGCGGCAGACTTGAGCGGGCCAGGCTCCGTCGACTGCAGCGCGATTCCCGCCTGTGCCAGCCCCTCCTCCGCCGTGCCAGCCGCCTCCGCCCGCAGCCGTGCGGCCTGAACACGACGCTTGAGGCATAGCGACGGCGGCCAGGCGTTCCAGCCAGCTTGAAAGCGCCCTGCTTCTGCATCCCAGTACTTGGCCTCGGGCTCGCACCAGGCGAAAGCCACGTACTCGGCAATCCCGCACCAGTAGGCTTCCTCGCCGATCTGCTCCCGACGCTCCGAGAGCCAACGGGGATAGGTCGCGCCGAACCAGTCTGGCGCGACATCCCTGAGGTCTTCGGCGTTGAGGCAGGCCAGCACTCTGGGCTCGACCCGCTCGATGGCGCGGCACAATTCCCCGGGAGCAAACAGCGGACAGAAGATGACCGTCGGAGTGTCACACCGCTGCAGGAACTGCTGGAAGCGCACTCCAGACAGGGCACAGTCGTCCACCACTACCCAAGGCTGGGACTCCCCACTCTCGGCCACCCCGGGCTCAGGCACGCCGATCTGATCGGGGCGCAGATCGAGCAGGTAGGAGAGCATGCCTAGAACGATCCAGCCCCCGCGGGGGATGGCGGTATAACGAAAGCGCGTCAGAGCCTCCTCACCGAAGCGCGCCCGGAGGGCCGTGGCAAGACGCTCTACCGCCAGCTCAGCGGCGGGGTAATCGATATAGCGATGATGCTCGAGCACCTCACGGAGTTGAGCAGCCAGGTCCGCCAGCAGGGACTTCTGCTCCCCCGTGAAATGCCCGAAAGCCGCCACCATGGGCTCGGGCCAGGCTCGCGCCGCGAGCCTGGCCCCCTTCATTCTTATCCACAGTGGATTGGCTTGGATTCCTTCGCCCAGCGCCCGCAAGGCCGACTCTCGATCGAGCTGCCGGGTAAAGGCAAGAAGCTGCTCGACGGACTCTCGGCCATCGAGCAGCAGAACGGCATCGATGCCCCTGTTCACGACAAGGTTGTCCCTGTTCACGGGGCGAGGCTATGCAGAGGTAGCCTGGGCCAGTTCCTTGCCAAGGCCTACCTGCCATGCCCGGGCGGGTTGCGGCTGCCGTACGAATGCGGTGCATTGCCCGGAAATACATCCGATCCCGGCTTGGTCAGCCCTACCAGGGTGAGATCGGCAACGGTTCCCCATCTTGTCAGCCGGGGGCTGCTGTATTCACGGCGGACTTTGCCGTGCATTTCCTGTTTCTTGTTCATTAACTGATCCTCCAACCCGTATCCTCGTCGATAGGGAACTCCCTATAGCCCGTCAGCCCTCAATCGAGCGCTAACACTTCCTTACACAAAAAGATTAGGCCGACCCTGGGCGGCCATCCATGCCAAAAAAAAATGATTTACAAAGGATTACAGGATGATTTTCATCACTCGCGGGGTAGCGCTAGTGCCATTCGCTGCTGCCCTGCCGGGTTGATTCGACTACCAGAATCGCCTTAGCCAGATTTCCAGCGACAGGGTCGGCCAGAGGTCGAAACTGGGCGCATTGCCACGCACGAAACATTCGAATCGCTCGCGTAACATTGCTTCATCGACGAAACCCAGCTCGGCACAGCGGCTATGAGTCATCAAGCCGAGGATGTTTTCGTAGGCCTTGTCACGCAGCGCAGCGAAGTAGATAGGTTCGGGCGACACCTTGCCGATCGAGCCGACAGCCTCGACCGGCATGATGCCCGACATGGCCCGTCGCGCCAGCCGTTTTACCTCGATGACACTGTCGACATGGTACTGGGGGCAGGCAAGAATGAACTCGGCTATCCGCCTGTCGCTCCAGGGGTCGGCATTGCCCACGCCATGCAAGGCGGTGATGCGCTCGGCGTACCTCATCCCCTGCTGGACCAGCGGCGAGAAGACATGGATGTAACGCTCCCGTGGGGCGCGGCGTGACCAATTCGCCGCCTCGGCTCTTACCGGTTCGACCTCTGGCAATCCCGCTCGCTGAAGGAAGCCCGGGGAGACATAGGACTCCGCGCGTCGTATCGGCCCCCGCTGCCGGGGCTTGCGCGATGTACCGATGCGGTGAGCGGCTTGCCAGTCACGGGTGAGACGACTCCCCGACAGTAGATCCGACAGCATGGGCCGCACCAGGTAGCGAGACAGGGCAGCAGCACGCGACAGCGAGGTTAACCTCGACAGGGCCTCAAGCTCACGCCATGCCCCGTGAAAATGGCCAGCCAGCAACATACCAGGCACGTCGGTCACGGCTCCGCCACAGATGACGTCACCGCGTGAGCCATAGAACATCACGCTAACGCGATCAGCCGCCGCTGCCGCCAGAGAGCGGACCAGGAAGGGCTGAAACATCGAGAAGAAAGGATCATCCTCGTGGGGCTGGTTGAGAGCATCCTCGACCAGGGGATAGGTCTCCTCCGCCGGCACCTCATGCACCGGCATGGCGAAATGATCCGCGATTCGGTAGATGTTCTCGCGTTCGTCGCACTCGGGCAGCTCGGAAAACACCCAGCTGTAGGCGCGCATCGGCGGCACGCCCTCCCCTTGCCGGCGGAGCCAGCCAGCCACCGAGGCGACACAGGTGGAGTCGACCCCGCCGCTCAGACTCACGCCAACCGGGTCGCGGGCACGCATGCGACAGCGCACCGCCTCAGTCAACAGCTCGCACAGCCGATCGGCATAGGCCCTCTCGTCGCGGTAGCGAAGGCGTCGCTCCGGATCGGGCGCCCAGAAGCAGCGACTGCGCTTTCGCCCTGCCCGATCGATCGTCACTTCCTCGGCGGGCTTGAGCTCCTCGATCCCCTCATAGAAGACCTGTCCGGGCGGCGTCTGCATGCCACACAGGTGCCAGCCGACGGCCTGCTCGTTCAAGCGCCGCGGCACACCATTCACCGCCAGGATCTGCCGCACTTCGGTAGCGAACAGCACCCGCCCAGGTTCAATCCGATAGTAAAGGGAGCGCATGCCCAGGGGATCTCGAGCCAGGTGCAGCTCACGCTGACCGGCATCCCAGAGCACATAGGCAAAGTCACCGAGCAGCCGTGCGGGCCCCTGCTCACCGGCATGCAGCAGCATCCAGAGCATGAGCTCGGCATCCGTTGCTACCTCTCTCTCCACCCCAGCATGCGGGGTGGGGCTCATGCCGACACAGTCTTCGCGGTTATCGAGGCGTGCATCGGCCGCGAACACGAGGCCACGCTCCGGCACGACCACCGGACGACACGCCCCGGTACCGTCGGGCGTCGTATCCAGCGACAGGCAGGCGATTCCCACTGGCCCCTCGCAGTAATACTCGACACCGTCTGGACCGCGGTAGAGGACCCGTGACGCCATCAGTTCCAGCTCGGCACGACTGACAGAGACGCCATCAAGACGAATGATTCCGCAAATGCCGCTCACTGGGGAAGGACCTCCCGCAAGCCGTCAGGCAACCCTCCAGGCCACTGGGCGCAGCCCGGAGACACAACTGATCACCATTCATTTACAGAATGTAGCAAATAAGATTGCCATGCCAAGTCGAGTTCGTCTTGCCCAAACGTGGGGTCCAGGCGCCGTCTCGGTTTACTCGGCTACGGACGTTCCCTTTGCCCGGGGTTCACCGCGGCGAAATTCGACCATGGGACAGTCCGGCAGTTCGCGCTCACCGGTCCACTCGCCGAGAAACGCCAATAGATTGGGCCCCAGCGGCTCTCGCGGCAGCCCCCAGGCGTCGTCGTAGAGTGAGTCGACGAAGTGCAGACCGCAGGCAGGTGCCGTCACGTCGGAAAGCGTACGATCCTTCAGCGCCAGCAGTTCAGCTATATAGCCATCACCCTGCTCGCCGCGTCCCACGCTGACCAGCGCGCCGACGATGTTGCGCACCATATGGTGCAGAAAGGCGTTGCCCTGCACGTCGATGACGACCAGCGGGCCGTGGCGGCGAACCTCGATGAAATGCAGATGCCGCCATGGTGTCTTCGACTGGCATCCCGCGGCGCGGAAACTGGAGAAGTCGTGCTCGCCTACCAGTGCCTGGGCGGCACGATGCATGGCATCGGCATCGAGTGGGTCGCGACACCAGGTGACGTTGGCGCGCTCCAACACCGGTCGGCTCATCTGGTTGAGAATGAGATAGCGATAGCGGCGTGCCAGCGCCTTGAAGCGGGCGTGGAAATCATCGGGCACCTCTCTCACCCAGCGCACCGCGACATCCCGCGCCAGATTGGCATTGACACCGAACACCCAGGCCTTCTGCGAACGCGGCACCGGAGTATCGAAGTGCACGACCTGGCGAGTGGCATGCACCCCGGAATCGGTACGCCCACTGGCATGTACCGTAATCGGCTGGCTCGCCACCTTGGCCAGCGCTCGCTCCAGCTCGCCCTGGACCGAAGGTGCATGCTTGAGCCGCTGCCAGCCGCAGTAGGCGCTGCCGTCGTACTCAACTCCCAAGGCCAGTCGGCCACGTAGAGATTGGCTATCGTCGAGAGATCGGAAAAGGGTCATGCCACCGTCAGAGTCGATAATGAGTGATCAGCGCCTCGACCTCTTCACGCAGGCGAGGCGACTCGGCCCCTTGGGACAGCCTCTGCAGCAACGGTCGGGCACGTTCGAGCTCACCGTGTTCCAGCATACGGCGAGCTTCGCTCAGCTCCTTCCACTGGGTGGAGTCGTCCGGGGTTGCGCCATTATCCCGGTCCAGCGGCGGGAAGGCCACCTCCTCCACCTCCCACTGCTCCCCCACGTCGAGCGAAGGCTTCTCACCGGGTGAGAGCTCGCTTCGAGAGCTTGACGGCAAGTCGCCGATCGCATCCACCCGAGGAAACTCGATGCTCGGCTGCATCGGTGTCTCTTGCCTGGGAGTCGGTTCCGGATCGAGGCGTGGGGGCCGATAGTCGATGACATCCCATTCGATGGGCGCCGACTGCTGCGATGAGCTCACCGGTGGCACCTCTTCCTCAGACACCTCTTGCTCAGCCACCTCTTCCTCGGGCATCGTTACCGGTGGCTCCTCGGCCGGGCTATCGTCGCTCGCCGTACCCGTCGCGGCAGCTCCCTCGGCGGTTGCCCGGTCCTCGGCGAAAGGCGAGCACAGGCCCTCGACGGCCATTTCGTCACTATCAGCCGGAGCATCATCGCCGTCTCCAGAGGGCTGGAGGTTGGGCCCTTCTTCAGCGAAAGTATCCGCGTGACGGTGCTCGTGCGGCTCTGCCACCGTCGGCCCATCGGTCTCTCCAACGTCAGCAGTGCGGTCGTTCTCGGCATGGCGTCTGGCCATCAATCTGGCCGCTTCGGCGAGCAGAGCGGAGTCGCCGGTTTCGGCCAGAACCTGCATCTCCTCTTCGGCAGCCTGCCAGTCCCCCTGCTCCACATGGACGTTGATCAGCTTGAGACGCTGGTCGTGGCGCTCGGGATCACGGGCAAGACTGGCCTCGAGCAGCTCCCGAGCCTGATCATAGCGGCCATATGCCATGAAGATGTCGGCTTCGCTGATGGCCTCAGCCTGCGGCATTGCCGGGCGTTGCGTCTCCTGTTCCTGGGGCTCGGCATCGCCGACGCTCATGCCCGCCGCCAGAGGCGGCATCATGGTGGCAGCCGGACTCGGCGGTGACGCCACATCGTAAGGCGGCATGCCATGCACCATGCTGGGCATGGAGACACTTGCCGTACCCGCCGCAGTGTGACGTTGACGCCGGCGCACCCAGAGCCACAGGCCCAGCAGCGCGGCAAGACCGGCTCCACCCAGCAGCAGATTCCGGTCGATGGCAGCGGGATGAACGGCTCCCCACCATGGCGTGTCTGCGGCTTGACCCTCTGGCTGCACGACCACGCTGCCGATCCCCGTGCCCGTGTCTGCCCGACCATCGGCGAGCAGGGCCGCCAGCTGTTCGCGCATCGTCTCGACTTCATCACGCAGCTCACCGAGCTCCTGCTGCAAAGCGTCGCGCTCGGCCTGCACCTCTTCCAGCGCGGCATGGCTCTCCTGCCAGCGCTGCTCGAGCAGCGCAAGGCGTGGCTCGCCCTGCTCCAGCGCCAGCTCCCCGCCGCCCAGTGCCGACAGCACGTCGCCATCCAGGGTTTGGCCGGACGCATCCGGCCCCTGCCGTGTAGCCTCGGCCGCTAGCTCCTCGTCGCTGAGCAGCGTGAGTCGCGGAGAAGCGTCCGCAGTATCGCCAGTTTCCGCAGCAGGCTTGGCAGTATCGGCCAAAGCAGGTGGTGCCGGCACGGGTTCGGCCGTCGCGACCCGCTCTGCCGCCTCGGTCGCAGCGATGGCCACCTGCACGCTTTCAGCGGCAGGAGCCGACGGCCCCAGGGGGACACGCGCGGGAGCGCCGCTGCCGCGACTGGCCCATGCCTGGTTCATCGCCTGAACGATGTGATCGGCCTGGGCACCGGTGCGAGCAGCGATGGCTTCACGTGACGGCACGACGAGGCTATGGCCGGCGCGCATGGCATTGATATTGCCCGAGGGGAAGACATCCGGATTGGCCTCGACCAGCGCCACCATCATCTGGTTCATGCTGATCCCGCTGTCGGGCCGCAGGCGCCCGGCCACCGACCACAGCGTATCGCCGCTGCCCACCCAGGCGGTGCCTGCCGTCATGGGTTGGCCTGCAAGCGAGGCAGAAGGCCGGAAAGCAGGCTCGGCAGCCGGCTGCTCAACTCGCTCCGCGACCTGAGCGACAGACTGGGAGCGACGGCTCGAACCGCTGACCAGCACCGGCATGCTGTCGTAGTCCGGCGGATCCAGCAGCAGGGTGACCTCACGCAGCTGTGTCCCGCTGGGCCAGTCGAAACGCAGCAGCAGATCCATCCAGGGTTCGCGTACCGCCCGCTCACTGGCGAGCGTCACTACCCAGTGGCCCTGACGCACCTCCACATCGGCTCTCACGCTGGCGGCCAGCGGTGTCCGCGACAGGCCTGCGGATTCGAATTCACGCGGACCTGCCACGCTGACCCGCAGCCGTTCGGGGTCGAGCCCTGCCGTATCGGTGAGCGGAATCACAGCGCGCAGCGGTGCGTTCAAGGTGGAACGAACATCGACTTCACCGACACCCAGTGCCAGCGCCGGTGGGCTGACGGCCGAAAGCGACAGCAGCACGGCCAGTGACAACTTACGTCTCATCGAATTCCCTTGCGTTACCCGCTTGCTTATGAAACGCCCGGTTCTTGTAATGTCAACATTTAGAACATGACGAAATATGTACCATATTTGCGCACGGCTTGCGCCACCCCGGCGGATACGCAACAGGCCCAATGCCACACCACAGCTGCTCCCGCATACGCAAACGGGGCACCTCCCCAGGAGATGCCCCGTCCTTGGCCCTGCGGATGGATCACTGCTCGCGCAGGATCTTCAGCATCCGCTTGAGCGGCTCGGCCGCGCCCCATAGCAACTGATCACCGGCAGTGAAGGCCGTGAGATACTCGCCGCCCATATTCAGCTTGCGCAGACGGCCCACCGGAACACTCAAGGTACCGGTAACGACCGAGGGCGTGAGCCCGGCGATGGTGGCTTCCTTGTCATTGGGGATCACCTTGACCCACTCGTTGTGCTTGGCGATGCGCTCCTCGATTTCATCTATCGGCACATCTTTCTTCAACTTGATGGTAAATGCCTGGCTGTGAGAGCGCATGGCACCGATGCGCACACAAAGACCGTCGATGGGTACCGGATTGTCCTGGATTCCCAGGATCTTGTTGGTCTCGACGCTGCCTTTCCACTCTTCGCGGCTCTGGCCATTGTCGAGCTTGGTGTCGATCCAGGGCAGCAGGCTGCCGGCCAGCGGCGCAGTGAAATTGTCGATCGGGAAGTCGCCGCCACGCATGGCCTGGGTGACCTTGCGATCGATCTCGAGAATAGCACTGGCGGGGTCGTTCAGCTCATCGGCGACGCAATCGCGCAGCGCACCCATCTGCAGAAGCAGCTCGCGCATGTGCTTGGCGCCGGAACCGGAAGCGGCCTGATAGGTCATGGAGGTCATCCACTCGATCAGGTCGGCCTCGAACAGGCCACCCAGCCCCATCAGCATCAGGCTGACGGTACAGTTGCCGCCAACGAAGGTCTTGGCGCCACGGGCCAACTGAGCGTCGATCACCTTGCGGTTGACCGGGTCGAGCACGATGGTCGCCTCGTCCTCCATACGCAGGGTGCTGGCCGCATCGATCCAGTAGCCCTTCCAGCCACTGCCGCGCAGGTCACCATAGACCTGCTTGGTGTAGTCGCCACCCTGGCAGGTAATCACGACATCCAGCGCCTTGAGCTCGTCGATGTCGGTGGCATCCTTGAGCGGAGGAACGTCGACGCCGATATCCGGGCCGGGCTTGCCGACCTGAGAGGTGGTGAAGAAGATCGGCTCGATGCCGTCGAAATCACCATCCTCCTGCATACGCTGCATGAGCACGGAGCCCACCATGCCGCGCCAACCGACGAAACCGACTTTCAACATGTGAAGTCCTCCTGAAAAGAATGAGGCCAATAGTATACATGACACGGGCCCACCTCGCAGGCGGGCCCGGGCGCCAGAGTCACGACAATGCCAGAATCACGACAATGCCAGAGTCACAGAGATGGAAGTGTCAGTGCCGAATCGCTCATGCCACAGGCGAAAGCGATATGCGTCTCTTCGCAGGAAATATTCCGCGGTCCTGGCCCCGGCGTCCAGCATTTTGAGACCCATCGAGCATAGCCGACATGCCCCCCGGCACATCCGCCTGGCGAAGCTCTCGAAAATGTAATATTAAGTAACAGGAGCAAAGGACTACCCTCTGGAGGATCGCAACGATGCTTCAAGACAGTGTCCGCCCCAGCATAGCAAGGCATGCCATGGCGGCGAGCACCGGCTCTCCGTCGCCGATGCTGCGCTTGCTGTTTCTCCTTGCCAGGCTAGAGCTTTCGCAAGAGCAGGAGCGACAGGCAGTCGCTCTCTGTTCCGCCATCGACGACTGGGCCGAGTTGATTCGCCTTGCCCAGGATACCTACCTGTTGCCTGTCGCCTATCGTCATCTGGACCGGCTCGCCCCATCCGCATTGCCCCCACATGTCATGGCTCGGCTGCGTGGCGAGAGCCTGTTGCTGATAGCAGACAATCTTCGAGTGGCTGCCGAGCAGAAACGGCTGGTTCACGATCTTCTCGAGCCGTTGCAAGTCCCTTACCTCTTCTTCAAGGGGCCGGCGCTCGCCGCGCGCTACTATGACGCCCCCGGTTTACGCTGCTGCGGCGATATCGACTTGCTGATTCCCCGCAACCGGCTAGTCGACCTGCTGGCCAGAGCGCTCCAGAGCGGCTTTCAGCCCAGCAAGCCACCTAGGCTGACCGCGGACAGGACAGCCCTGGAGTTTGCCATCGACAGGCAACCCATCATCAACATCGTCACGCCAGGTGATATCGAAGTCGAAGTGCATTGCCAGCTCGACAAAAAGGCCGCGCTCTATGACACGGACGCACTCCTTGCGGCTCGTGAGCCTCTGCAAGTGGGCGATACCATCCTTCATGTCATGCCGACCCACGAGTTGTTCGTCTACCTCTGTTTGCACAACACACGCCATTACTGGTCGCACCTGCACTGGCTGGTCGATCTGGACGCATTGCAACGCCACCCCGATTTCGATCTGGCCGCCGCGCATGCTTGCGCCAGGCAACGAGGCCTGACCACCACCGTCGACGCGAGCCTGGAGCTGAGCGCACTGCTCGCCAATCCCGACCTCGACGCGGCGACCAAGCAGCTCAGCAAGCGCGGTCGCGCTCTGTATCATGCCTGCCTGACCACCCTCCAAGGTGGACTCGAAGCCGAACTGGCGCTGCGCCGCAAGCGGCCCGCACCCGAGTTTGCCTTCCATTGGCAAACCACCATGCGCTACAGGATCGCGAGCCGCCTGAGACGATGGGTGCAGCCCTTTCGGCCCAGTTATTTCGACTATGCCAGCCGCCCTCTCCCACCGAGCTGGCAATGGCTTTACTACGTCACGCATCCATGCCGCATGCTGCGAAACCTGATCCTGTCGAAGAGGTCACGCCCATGACTCACGCTCTGGCCAACCCCGCATGGTGAGCCTGCGGAAGCTACTGGCTCCCGTGGACACTCTGAGAGCCATCCTGCCCCTACTGTGGGTAAGTAGCCGGAAGTGGACGCTGCTGGCCACGTTGTTCATGGTGATGGAAGCTTGCCTGGGTCTTGCCGTCCTCTATCTGCTCAAGCAACTGGTGGATGTGGTCACCCAGCTTCTCGGCGACGCTACCTCGCCGGACAGCTTCACCCCCGTACTGTGGTATGTCGCCCTGACCGGCGTCACGACGCTCGCCTTCATCGTGATACGCGCCCTGTCGAACCTGGCCAAGGAGATACAATCGCTGCTGGTGGCCGACCATATCGACCAGGAGATCCATGCCCGAGCGGTGGTGGCAGATCTCGCTTTCTATGAAAGCCCACGCTATTTCGACACCCTCGAGCGCGCACGAGAAGCGGGCAACCATCGGCCGGTTCAGGTGGTGAGCAATCTGATGATGCTGGCCCGTAACGGCATCATGCTGACGGCCATAGCGGCGTTGATTCTATCGCTCAATTGGCTGCTGGTGCCGGTCCTGGCGATCGCCATCGTCCCGGCACTGCTGGTGAGGCTGCATTTCACCCGGCATCTGTATGACTGGCAGCATCGTCGAACGCAAATGGAGCGTCGTGCCGGTTATCTCGACTGGCTGATGACCTCCAACTACCACGCCAAGGAACTGCGCCTCTACCAGTTGGGTGAGCATCTGAGAGGCTGCTATGGCAGGCTGCGCAGCCAGATCAGACATGAGCGCCTGCAAATCACTCAACGACGCACGCGAATCGAAGTGATCGTGGGCGGCATTGCCACTACCGCCTTCTTCTCAGCCCTGGCCTACCTTGCCTGGCAAACCGCACAGGGTCGCAACAGCGTCGGCGACCTGGTGCTGTTTCTGCTGATCTTTCAGCGTGCTCAGTCCATGGGGCAGGATCTGGTTCATCAACTGTCCAATCTCTATGAAGATCATCTCTACATGGGGCTGCTACTGAAGTTCCTGGCCATTCGCCCGGTCATCGCCGATCCCGCTGAGCCGGCTCCGATACCCGACCCAATCCGCGAGGGGATCCGCTTTCACGACGTTGGCTTTCACTACCCTGGATGCACGACGCCCGCGTTACGTCATATCGACCTGAGCATTGCCCCTGGGCAGATCGTGGCACTGGTAGGCACCAACGGCTCCGGCAAGACGTCACTGATCAAGCTGCTTTGTCGACTCTACGACCCGACGACAGGCAAGATCACGCTGGACGGCGTGGACATACGCGATTACGGACTGGAAGATTACCGCCGCTTGTTCAGCGTGATCTTTCAGGATTACTCCCACTATGCCGAGTCGGCAGGAGAAAACATTCGCTTTGGCGATATTGAGTCGCCTCGCGACACCCCGGCTGTTAAATCGGCAGCGATCAAGGCCGACGCCGATAGTTTCATACAGGGGCTGAGCGCCGGCTATGATACCCCCTTGACCCGTATGTTCGACGACGGTCAGGAGATCAGCATCGGCCAGTGGCAGAAGATCGCTCTAGCACGAGCTTTCATGCAGCAATCACGGGTCATCATCCTCGACGAGCCTACCAGCGCACTGGATCCGGGCGCCGAGTTCCAGCTGTTCGAGAATTTTCGCGAGCGCATCGATCACCGGGCCGCTCTGATCATCAGTCACCGGCTTTCGACCGTGAGAATGGCCGATCATATCTACGTGATGGAACAAGGCGTGATATGCGAAAGCGGAACCCATGACGAGCTGATCGAGCGAGGCGGCATCTACTGTCGCCTGTTCAACCAGCAGGCGCACCACTATCGCGAAGTGGACGCCTGACCGCCTTTCTTTCCCCTGTCAGCTGGTCTTCACCAGGCCTTCGGTCTCGAGCTGCTCCAGAAACTGCAAAACGTCACGCTCACAGTTTTCCCTTTCCACCGAAAACTCGGCCAGAAGCTGGTCGCAGATATCCGAGACGCTCATCTCGTCCTGAATCAGACTCCAGATACGCCCGCCTACTGCCTGGGTGCCGTAGTACATGCCCCGCTCGGCACTGAACAGCACCACATCGTCATTGACCTGTGATGCAAGCAGCGACGGATGTCGCTTCACTACCGTATTCATCTGCATGTTGGGTGACTCCTTAGATGCGCCGAACGTCATGTGAAGAATTGTATCTTCACGCCTGAGCATCAAGTCAGGAGATACCGCCTTTTGGCACTAGGCGAAAGAGAGGAGAGTTCTCATGCCGACAGGCTGAAACCTGGCCTTCCAAGGAGTACGAGGCGTGCAGGCTACGAGCGTAGGGCTCTCGTGCAGGCCCTCAGCAGGCCTCGCCCTCCCGCGCGGGATAGCAGCGCACGAAGCTGGAGAGCGCCACATAGGGCTCGTCCTGTTGGCCCAGAACGACACCGCTGACGTCCCTTACCCAGGCATGTGCCTTGAAGGTTGGGCAGTGCTCCGCATCCTGTTGGGTCAGGGTGCCGAGTACCAGGCAGGAAGATATCCGCCGTCGATGCAGCATCCACTGCGCCGCCATGGCCAGCATGAGGCAGGTCAACCTGCCGCCCAGCCGTGCATTGATGGCCCTGACCGACCAGCAGATCTCCAGCGCTCGTGGATCGCGATCGGCAGCCTTCAGTTCGACTTCACCCGCCGCCTGATGGCCGAGCCAGCGCGACCAGAAGCGAAACGGCAGACCGCGCACCAGCAGCCACGCCAGGGTCAGCCACAGCAAACTCTCCAGCAGCAGGGCCTTGCGTTGCCAGGGCAAGCGAGCATAACGGCGGAGAGTCTTCACCATGGTGGGTTCCTGCACGGCGACGTACCTTGCCAAAAGCGTAGTCGAGAAACCCAACCCGGCGAAGCCCCACCGCCGCGTATCAGCGCCGACTGGCGTCGTTCGTCACGCCGCCTCGAAAGCCGCCAGCACCGCATCGCCCATTTCGCGGGTGGAGACGGTGCGGGTGCCTTCCGAAGCGATATCCGCAGTGCGCAGGCCGTCATCCAGCACCTTGCCCACGGCAGCCTCGATGCGGCTGGCGAACTCGGGCTCGGCGAGCGAGTAGCGCAGCATCATCGCCACCGAAAGGATGGTCGCCAGCGGGTTTGCGATGCCTTTACCGGCGATGTCCGGCGCGCTGCCGTGGCACGGCTCGTACATGCCCTGCCCACTCTCGTTGAGCGAGGCCGAGGGCAGCATGCCGATGGAGCCGGTGAGCATAGCGGCGGCGTCGGAAAGGATATCGCCGAACATGTTGCCGGTGACCATTACGTCGAACTGCTTGGGTGCGCGCACCAGCTGCATGGCAGCGTTGTCGACGTACATGTGCGAGAGCTCGACGTCGGGATATTCCGGCGCCAGCCGTTCCATCACTTCACGCCACAGGATGGTGACCTCGAGCACGTTGGCCTTGTCGACGCTGCACAGGCGCTTGCCGCGCTTCTGCGCCAGCTCGAAAGCGACCCGACCGATACGCTCGATCTCGCTCTCGGAGTAGACGTAGGTGTTGAAGCCGACGCGCTGGCCGTCGCGCACCTCGATGCCGCGAGGCTGGCCGAAGTAGATGCCGCCGGTGAGCTCTCGCACGATCATGATGTCGAGGCCGGCAACCAGCTCGGGCTTGAGACTGGAGGCGCTGGCCAGCTGCGGATAGGTGATGGCCGGGCGCAGGTTGGCGAACAGGCCGAGGTTCTTGCGCAGGCCAAGCAGGCCCTTCTCCGGGCGCTTGGAGAGGTCCTCGAGCTTGTCCCACTTGGGGCCGCCCACGGCGCCGAGCAGGATGGCATCGGCAGCCTTGGCCTTGTCCAGGGTGACGGCGGGCAGCGGCTCGCCGTGCTCGTCGTATGCGCTACCGCCGACCAGCCCTTCCTCGATCTCGATGTCGAGGCCGCGGGCCTGGCAGGCGGCGAGAATGCGGCTGGCCTCGGCAGTGATCTCGGGGCCGATGCCGTCACCCGGCAGTACCAGAATCTTGCGTGTCATCGTTGCTTCCTTGTTCAAGCGGTATCGCGGAACAGCCACGGCCGGGCCTGGCGATGCTTCACCTCGAAGGCGCGAATGGCGTCCTCGTCCTGCAGCGTGATGCCGATATCGTCAAGTCCCTCGAGCAGACAGTGCTTGCGGAAGGCGTCGACCTCGAACTCGAGGATCTCCCCCGAGGGAGTGATCACCCGCTGATTCTCCAGATCCACGTCGAGGCGGTAGCCTTCGCTGGCCTCCACCTCCCGGAACAGCCGGTCGACGACGTCCTCCGGCAAGGTGATCAGCAGCAGGCCGTTCTTGAAGGCGTTGTTGTAGAAGATGTCGGCAAAGCTCGGCGCGATCACCACGCGGAAGCCGAAGTCCTCAAGCGCCCAGGGGGCGTGCTCGCGGGAGCTGCCGCAGCCGAAGTTGCGCCGTGCCAGCAGCACGCTGGCGCCTTGATAGCGCGACTGGTTGAGCACGAAATCCGGGTTGAGCGGACGCTGAGAACAATCCTGCCCGGGCTGCCCCTCGTCGAGGTAGCGCAGCTCGTCGAACAGGTTGACGCCGAAGCCGGTGCGCTTGATCGACTTCAGGAACTGCTTGGGAATGATCAGGTCGGTGTCGACGTTGGCCCGGTCGAGCGGTGCGACGAGCCCTTCGGTGCGTTCGAACTTTCTCATGGCTCAAGCCTCCTCTGCGACAGGCTGTGCGTCGAGGCGACGCACGTCGACGAAATGGCCGGCGATGGCGGCGGCGGCGGCCATGGCCGGGCTGACCAGATGGGTGCGTCCGCCGTAGCCCTGGCGGCCCTCGAAGTTGCGGTTCGAGGTGGAGGCGCAGTGCTCGCCGGCGCCGAGCTTGTCGGCGTTCATCGCCAGGCACATGGAGCAGCCCGGCTCACGCCACTCGAAGCCCGCTTCGATGAAGATCTTGTCGAGCCCCTCGGCCTCGGCCTGGCGTTTCACCAGCCCGGAACCCGGGACCACCATGGCCAGCTTGATGGAGTCGGCCACCTTCTTGCCGCGCGCCACCTTGGCCGCCTCACGCAGGTCCTCGATGCGCGAGTTGGTGCAGGAACCGATGAAGACCTTGTCGAGCTTGATATCGGTGATCTTCTGCTTGGGCGCGAGGCCCATGTACTCCAGCGCACGGGTGTAGCCGCGCTTGACGGTGTCATCGCCCTGCTCGGCCGGGTCGGGCACTTCGCCGGAAATACCGGTGACCATTTCGGGACTGGTGCCCCAGCTCACCTGGGGTTCGATCTCGGCGGCGTCCAGCGTCACCACCTTGTCGAACTCAGCGTCGGAGTCGGAAATCAGGTTGCGCCAGTCGGCCACGGCGGCCTGCCACTGCTCGCCTCGGGGAGCGAAGGGACGTTCGGCGAGATACTCTATGGTGGTGTCGTCCACCGCGATCAGGCCGACCCGGGCGCCGGCCTCGATGGCCATGTTGCATACCGTCATGCGGCCTTCCATGGAAAGGTCGCGGATGGCGCTGCCGGCGAACTCGATGGCGTAGCCGGTACCGCCGGCGGTGCCGATCTTGCCGATGATGGCCAGTACCACGTCCTTGGCGGTGACCCCGGCGCCCAGCTTGCCCTCGACACGCACCTGCATGTTCTTCATCTTCTGCGCCAGCAGGCACTGCGTGGCGAGCACGTGTTCCACCTCGGAGGTGCCGATGCCGTGGGCCAGCGCGGCGAAGGCGCCATGGGTGGCGGTGTGGGAGTCGCCACAGACCACGGTCATGCCCGGCAGGGTGGCGCCCTGCTCCGGCCCCACCACGTGGACGATGCCCTGGCGTGGGTCGTTGATCTTGAACTCTTCGATGCCGAACTCGACGCAGTTGTCGTCCAGCGTCTGCACCTGGATCAGCGACACCGGATCCTTGATGCCGGCGTTACCCTCGGCACGCTCCTTCACTGTGGTCGGCACGTTGTGGTCCGGCGTGGCCAGGTTGGCGTCGAGACGCCACGGCTTGCGCCCGGCCAGACGCAGCCCCTCGAAGGCCTGCGGCGAGGTCACTTCGTGCAGCAACTGGCGGTCGATGTAGATCAGTGCGGTGCCGTCGTCGCGCTCCTTCACCAGGTGCTGCGACCACAGCTTGTCGTAAAGCGTCTGGCCTGCCATATCGTTCTCCCGGGCGCTATGGCCCTTTTGCCTGTCCGGTCTAGGTTATCGCCGTGGCGTATCTTGCTGCCTATCCACGCGGCTCTCCGTCGACAGGTCTCGCGGAGGCGCTGTAAACCCATCCCTGGGCGCTACATTTGCCATCCATGGCAAATGACCTCCGCTATGACCTGTCCCCGGCGCCGCTCACGCTGCAGCAACCGCCAAGCTCTCGGTACTGGTTGTTCTCGCTTGGCTCTCTTTGGTGTCATCAAGTCCTTTGGTGTCATCAAGTCTTGCGCGGCTCGCCCATAAAAGCAATTCATGTTATTTATTCATTGGATTCCATAAAGGAATACAAACGAGAGATGGACACCCAAAGCCTGCAAGCCTTCCTCGCCGTGGCCGACAGCGGCAGCTTCTCTCGCGCCGCGGAGCAGCTGCACCTGACCCAGCCGGCGGTTTCCAAGCGCATCGCCACCCTGGAAGACCAGATCGGCGCGCGGTTGTTCGACCGCATCGGCCGCCGCGTCACCCTTACCGAAGCCGGTCGGGTGCTGCTGCCCCGCGCCCGGCAAATCCTCGTCATGGTGGACGACAGCCGGCGTGCGCTGACCAATCTCGAAGGCCAGGTGGCCGGCAGCCTGACGCTTGCCACCAGTCACCATATCGGCCTGCATCGCCTGCCGCCGCTGCTCAAGGCCTACACCCAGGCCCACCCCGAGGTACGCATGGACCTGCGCTTCCTCGACTCGGAGCTGGCCTATCAAGGGGTGCTGGATGGTGAGCTGGAGCTGGCCGTGGTGACCCTGGCGCCACATCCCGACCCGCAGCTCGACGTGGTGCCGGTGTGGCAAGATCGCATGTGTTTTGTCTGCGCCCACGACCATCCGCTAGCCGGGCATGGGCGGCTTACGCTGCATGAGCTGTGCACCTTCGATGCCGTGCTCCCCGGTCCGCTGACCTTCACCCGTACGCTGATCGAGTCGCGTTTCGCCGCTGCCGGTCTCACCCTGCCCGTGGCGCTGGCCACCAACTATCTCGAAACGCTCAAGATGATGGCCGCCATCGGCCTGGGCTGGAGCCTGCTGCCGGAGCGAATGGTGGCGGGAGAGCTGCACGAGCTGGACGTGGAGCATCCACCCATCCATCGCTCGCTGGGCTACCTGGTGCACCGCAGCCGCACGCTCTCCAACGCCGCACGAGCGATGCTCTCCCTACTGGAGGAGGCGCGTGACGCGGCGAGTCGCGGGGGATAGGAAGATATTGTTAGACTGCTCACAAATAAAACACACCGTCCCGACTCGCCGGAGCCCTGAGCCATCGTGTCCCCACCCGACTCGTCACCGATGCCCTTGCGCCATGCCCTGGCAGGCGTGCTGATCCTGCTCGGGCTGGTGCAGCAGATACTTGCCTTCAGCGGAATCGTGCTGCTGCCGCATGGGGTCGGCTATGCCCTGTGGCTGGCCACGCTGCTGCTGTGGCGCGACATTCCACGACGTACCCGCTGGCAGGCCGGGGCGCTGGCCGTCATCGGGCTGGGTTTGCTGATCGTCTCACGCTGGCACTACGGCGCGCCGGTCGCCTGGCCGACGGTCACCAGCGGCAATACCTATGTGGTGGCAATGTTGGTCGGCGTCAGCTTCATCGGCCTGATCGGCAACCTCAGCGGCTCGTCGCGCCCCCTGGGCCGGCCGGTCACCGGCCGCCGAGGCACTGCCGGCACCTGGCTCGGCGTGCACCTGCTCGGCACCATCCTCAATCTGTCGACGGTGTTCATGATCGGCGACCGCCTGGCCCGCCGCGCTCCGCTGACCACGCCCCAACTGCTGGCACTCAATCGCGGCCTCTCCAGTGCCGCGCTGTGGTCGCCCTTCTTCGCCTCCATGGGCGTTGTGATGACGCTGGCACCGAGCATGGAGTATTCGCGCGTCCTGGCCATCGGGCTGCCCCTGGCGCTTGCCAGCGGGGCGCTGACCACATTCGAGCTGTCGCGCCGCTTCGACCTGACCGAGGTGGCGGGCTTCTCGCTCTCACCGCGTAGCCTGCTGATGCCGGTGGCCATGGCCGCCCTGGTGATGCTGTTCCATTTCCAGCTGACACCTGAGCTTGGCATCGTCAGCATCATCACCTTCCTGCTGCCGGCGGTGGCGCTGGCCAGCAACCTGCCCGCCGGGCCGCGCTGGACCTGGCACCGGGTGCGCCAGCACACCCTCACACGGCTCCCGGCGATGCGCGGCGAGATCGCCCTGTTTCTCTCGGCGGGTTTGCTGACGCTGGGTCTCTCCACCCTGGTGGCCGCCGCTACCGGCAGCGAGTGGCGGCTGTTCGCCCATTTTGGCGCGCTCCAGGCCGTGATCAGCTTTCTGGCCATCGTCCTCAGCGCCGTGGCCGGCCTGCACCCGATCATCGGCGTCTCGGTGCTGGCCTCGATGCTGGATCTGCGCGGCAGCGAACCTACCCTGTTCGCCTTCACGGCGCTAGCCTCCTGGGCCGTGGGCACTTCGGTGGGGCCGCTGTCGGGCATCAACCTGTCGCTGCAGGGGCGCTACGGCATCAGCGGCTATCGCATGATGCGCCTCAACCTGGGCTATGCCCTGGTGCTCAGCGCGCTGGTGGTGGGGGCCATCATGCTGCTCGACGCCTGGCTGTGACAGGCCTGGCCGAACGGCAGCGAGTACGCGCGGGCCGGCAGCTGCCGGCCCGCAGCGTCGGACGGGCTATGTCGGACGGACTATGTCGGACAAGACATGTCAGACGGGGCTATTGCGACACGCGGTAGAAGTAGCGATGGCCGCACTGGTGGCAAGGCTCGATACGGGTCACGCCTTCAAGATCGACCACCGCGTCGCAGTGCACGCAGGCCATGCGCCCGGGGGCTGCCACCTCGCCCTCGCAGTAGTCGGCCCGGGCGGCCTCCAGGTCTTCCTTGAGCCGTTCGTTGTCGACGATGCTGCGGTCGGCAATGGAGAACAGCGAGTCCACCACCTTGCGCGAGAGCTGGTCGAGATCGATACCCAGCCAGGCGGCTACGCCACGCCCGCCAGCCCGCAGGTAGCGGCGCATGTCGATCAGGTCGCGCTCGACCCAGGCGCGCAGCAGGGCCAGCTCGTCCTTGGTGAACTCCTCGAGTTCGGCCTCGAACTCCACGGCCTCGTCCAGCTCTTGCTGCAGGTTCTCCCAGGTCAGGTCGTCGGCGCCCTCACGCAGCCGTGCCAGCATACGCTCGTAGCCTTCGCGCAGCCGATGTTCGCGATGGGAGTCGGGACGTTCGCTCATGGTCATCTCCTCGAACCGGTTTCGGCATGGGCCGGGCATGGCCGGGCATGCCCTACTGGGGTATCCTTGGTTACCATTTAGACGCCATCCCGCCGTCAGTTCAACGTTTTATCGTACGGCTGCCGACCGGGAATGACACTGGACAATTTCTGCGCACCCGCACGGAGCGGCCGTGCCCGTACACTCTAAGGTCATTGCGAAAGCCGATGGACGCACAGTACAAGCCCTTTGAAATCGAACGCGACGCCCAGCAGTTCTGGGACCGGAACCAGTGCTTCAAGGCGGTGGAAGACGCCAACCGCGAGAAGTTCTACTGCCTGTCGATGTTCCCCTACCCCAGCGGCAAGCTGCACATGGGGCACGTGCGCAACTACACCATCGGCGACGTGGTCTCGCGCTTCCAGCGCATGCAGGGCAAGAACGTGATGCAGCCCATGGGCTGGGACGCCTTCGGCATGCCGGCCGAGAACGCCGCCATCCAGAACCGGGTGCCGCCGGCCAAGTGGACCTACGACAACATCGATTACATGCGCAACCAGCTCAAGGCGCTGGGTTTCGCCTACGACTGGAGCCGCGAATTCGCCACCTGCGACACCAGCTACTACCGCTGGGAGCAGTGGTTCTTCGCCAAGCTGGTGGAGAAGGGGCTGGTCTACAAGAAGATGTCCACCGTCAACTGGGATCCGGTGGACCAGACCGTGCTGGCCAACGAGCAGGTCATCGAGGGGCGCGGCTGGCGCTCGGGTGCGCTGGTGGAGCGCAAGGAGATCCCGCTGTGGTTCCTGCGCATCACCGACTACGCCGACGAACTGCTCGCCGATCTCGACAAGATCGAGTGGCCGGAGCAGGTCAAGACCATGCAGCGCAACTGGATCGGCAAGTCGCGCGGGGTGGAGCTCACGTTCGACATCAAGACGGTGGACGGTGGCGCGGCCGAGCCGCTGTCGGTCTACACCACTCGTCCCGATACGCTGCTGGGGGTGACCTACGTGGCGGTGGCGGCCGGCCACCCGCTGGCCAGGGCCGCGGCACAGGGTAACGCCGAGCTGGCCGCCTTCTGCGAGGAGTGCACCCAGGGCGGCACCTCCGAGGCGGAGCTGGCCACCAAGGAGAAGCGCGGCATGGCCACCGGCCATGTGGCCGTGCACCCCCTCACCGGCCGCGAGGTACCCGTCTATGTGGCCAACTTCGTGCTGATGGAGTTCGGCACCGGGGCGGTGATGGCCGTCCCCGGCCACGACCAGCGCGACTGGGAGTTCGCCACCAAGTACGGCCTGCCCATCGAGGCAGTCATTGCCGACGAGAGCGGCCAGGCGCCGGATCTCTCGCAAGGCGCCTACGTGGAGTATGGCCGGCTGATCAACTCCGGCGAGTTCGACGGCCTCGACTTCGACGCCGCCTTCGAGACCATCGCCGGCAGGCTCGCCGAACTGGGTCGCGGCGAGGTGAAGACCAACTACCGCCTGCGCGACTGGGGCGTGGCCCGTCAGCGCTACTGGGGCGCACCGATTCCGGTCAAGTACGGCCCCGAAGGCCAGACCGTGCCGCTCTCCGACGAGGAGCTGCCGGTGGCGCTGCCCATGGAGGTCACCGTCGACGCTTCCGGCTCACCGCTCAAGCGCATGCCCGAGTTCTATGAGCTGGGCGACGGCTGGGTGCGCGAGACCGATACCTTCGACACCTTCATGGAGTCGTCCTGGTACTTCGCCCGCTTCTGCTGTGCCGACAACCAGGAGGCGATGCTCGACGAGCGTGCCGACTACTGGCTGCCGGTGGATCTCTATATCGGCGGTATCGAGCACGCCATTCTGCACCTGCTCTACGCGCGCTTCTTCACCAAGCTGATGCGCGACCTGGGCCTGGTCAAGGTCGACGAGCCGTTCCAGCGTCTGCTCACCCAGGGCATGGTGATCGCCGAGACCTTCTACCGCACGACGCCGAACGGCGGCAAGGAGTGGTTCAACCCCGCCGACGTGGAGGTCAAGCGCGACGACAAGGGTCGTCCGGTCAGCGCGGTGCTGATCAAGGACGGTGAGCCAGTGGAGATGGGCGGCATCGAGAAGATGTCCAAGTCGAAGAACAACGGCGTCGATCCACAGTCGATGATCGACCGCTTCGGCGCCGACACCGTGCGCCTGTTCATGATGTTCGCCGCCCCGCCCGAGCAGTCGCTGGAGTGGTCCGATTCCGGCGTCGAGGGCGCCAGCCGCTTCCTCAAACGCTTGTGGCGCATTGTTTTTGACCACATTGAGGCCGAGCACCTCGGAGCGGGCGAGCCAGGCAAACTGGATACCCAGGCCCTCAACGACACTCAGCGTGAACTGCGGCGCAAGACTCACGAGACGATCAAGAAAGCCAGCGACGACATCGGCCGACGCACCACCTTCAATACCGCCATCGCGGCGGTGATGGAACTGACCAACGCGCTATCGAAGCTCGAGGACACCTCACCGCTGGGTCTGGCCGTGGCTCGCGAAGCCGTGGAGGCATGCGTACTGCTGCTCGCGCCGATCACGCCCCACGCCTGCCATGCGCTGTGGCGCGAGCTGGGCCACACGGAACCCGCCATCGACGCTACCTGGCCGCAGTGGGATGAGTCGGCCCTCGAGCGCGACACCATCGAGCTAGTGGTACAGGTTAACGGCAAGCTGCGCGCCCGTATCGAAGTGGCCGCCGACGCGCCCAAGGATGCCATCGAGACCGAAGCCTTCGCCGCCGAGAACGTCCAGCGCCATACCGAGGGCAAGACGGTGCGCAAGGTGATCGTGGTACCGGGCAAGCTGGTCAACATCGTGGTGAGCTGACACGGATCGAATGGGAGCGCTCATGCAGCGACGCAGATTTCTCAACCTGGCCATGACCGCCGGTGCCGGCCTGGCCCTGGCGGGCTGCGGCTTTCGCCTGCGCGGTTTCGATTCGCCGGAGCTGACCGTCGACGAGCTTGCCATCGCGGGCAGCGACAGTGTACTGGCCCAGCTCACGGCAGAACGCCTCTCCTCGCTCGGCACTCGGGTGCACGCCAATGCCCCCCTGGTGCTCAATCTGGGTCCCGAGAACTTTGGCGAGCACCAGCTGAGCGTGCTGGACAGTGGCCCCCAGGAGCGGGAAATGACACTGGCAGTGCCTTTTTCCGTTCAGCGACGCAGTGACGGTGCCTATCGCCTTCCCCAGCAGCGCCTGGAGGTATCGACCCGTTTCACCGTCAGTGACGACAACCTGCTTGCGCAGGACGATATACGCGAGGAGGCACGTCAGGAGCTGCGCCAGGAGGCCCTGCGCCGCCTGTTCGATCGCTTGCGCGCGCTGGAAACCCGCTGACATGGCATCACGCACATGAAGGTCTTTGCCGACAAGCTGCCGGAGGCACTGGACAAGAAGCTGCCCCCGGTGGTGATCGTTGCCGGGGAGGAGCCGCTGCAGCACATGGAAGCCTGCGACGCTGTACGCAGCGCGGCGCGCGCACGCGGCATCGAGGAGCGAGAAGTGCTGCACGTGGAGGGCAACTTCGCCTGGGGCCGGCTGCACGAAGCCGCCGCCAGCCTGTCGCTGTTCGCCTCGAGCAAGCTGATCGAGCTGCGCCTGGGCAGCCAAAGTCTCGGCCAGGAAGGCAGCAAGGCACTGAAGGTGTACGCCGAGGCGCCGGGCACCCGCGACAACGTATTGCTCGTGAGCATGGGCAAGCTCGACTTCCGTCAGCAGAAGAGCGCCTGGTTTCAGGCGCTCGACAAGTTGGGGCTGTTCGTGCCGGTGTGGCCGGTCGACGTCTCCCGCCTTGGCTTCTGGCTGCGCGAGCGCGCCGAGCGTCACGGTCTCTCCCTCGACCTGGATGCCGCACGCCTGCTCGGCGAGCGCACCGAAGGCAACCTGCTCGCGGCGGATCAGGAACTGCAGAAGCTCGCTCTGCTGCTGCCACCAGGCACCCGTGTCGGGCCAGCCCAGATTGCCGGCGGCGTGGAGGACAGCGCCCGCTACGATGTCTTCACCTTGGCTGATGCCTGCCTCAAGGGCGAACGCGAGCGTGCCTCGCGCATCGTTCGCGGCCTGCGCGGCGAGGGGGTCGAGGCGCCCATCGTGCTGTGGGCCCTGACCCGCGAGCTGCGGACTCTGCTCTCGCTGCACCAGCACCTCGATCAGGGCCAGAGCTTCGAACATGCCTGCAAGGCGCAGAAACCGGCCATCTTCGACAAACGCCGCCCCGCCTATCAGCAGGCCATTGCGCGCCTGCCCAGAAAGCGCCTGCACAAGCTGCTGCTCTTCGCCCAGCGCCTCGACCTCTCGATCAAGGGAGCTGCCCAGTTGCCGCTGTGGGAAAGCCTCCACGACCTAGCCCTGACTCTGGCCGGCGGCCGCGGCCTGCTGGCCGAAATGCCCTCATCCTATCGGGTGGGTTAACGGCAAGCGTTGGCAGCATCATGGCAAAGCCGGAGATGCCCCTTTTCCCTGGGCGACCGGGCGTTCTGGCAGGCTGAATTCGGCACTCGCGGCCGCCTTTGTGTCAGCCAACCGTCAAGGTTGATGCAAGGGCATGAAATTCCATGCGCTTTTTGCTTATACTTATTAAGCATCGCTGGAGCACTCCAAAACGACTGCGCCCCGTTGAGCGTGGATCATTCAAGAGCCGGAAGCCCAAGAAGAAGGAACACTTAACATGAAAACACTCCGCCGCTTTCTCAGCCCGCTGTTGATCCTGGCCCTGGTGCTTGGCAGCGTCTCCGTCTCGGCCGCCCCGCTGCCCACCAGCGAACTGATCTCGACTCAGGCTGCGCTCTCGGCCGAACGCGCCGATGCCGACCGTGAGCGCATCAATGAGATCCTGTCCCGTGCCGAGGTACAGGAGCAGCTCATCGCCCAGGGCGTGGACCTGGCTGAAGTCGATGCCCGCGTGGCCGCGCTCTCCGACGAAGAAGCGCATCAAATGGCCGAACAGCTCGAGCAGCTGCCGGCAGGCGCAGGTGTCGTGGGTGCCCTGCTGGTCGTCTTCATCGTGCTGCTGGTCACCGATATCCTGGGCCTGACCAACGTCTTCCCCTTCACCCGCTGAGGACGAACGTCATCATGCAAGGCCGTATCGTTCGGCCCCACCAGAACGCCCGCCTTGCGGGCGTTCTGCTGTTGGGGCTCCTGCTGTTGACCGGCTGTGCCACCACGCCGCGCCTGGCCGAGAGCACTGCCCAGACCCTGCCTCGCCAGGCCTGGGTCGAAGACGTGCCCTTCCACGCCCAGCGCGAGTACCAGTGCGGCCCCGCCGCGCTGGCCATGGTGCTCAATCACGATGGTGTGGACGTGCCCATGGAGACGCTCATTCCGCAGGTGTTCATCCCCGGCCGTGAAGGCAGCGTGCAGCCCGAGATGCTGGCCACGGTCAGACGCCATGGACGCATTCCCTTCGTGCTCAACGACTCGTTCGACGCCCTGCTGACCGAGATCGACGCCGGTCATCCCGTGGTCGTGCTGCAGAACCTCTCACTTCCTGCCTGGCCGATGTGGCATTACGCCGTGGCCATCGGCTACGATCTGGATGCCGGGGAGCTGATGCTGCACAGTGGCGAAGAGGCAGAGCGTATCGAGTCGTTTCGCCGCTTCGATGCCACCTGGGCCCGTAGTGAACGCTGGGCGTTCGTGGCCCTGAAGCCCGGCGAACTGCCGAGCGGTATTGGCGAACAGCGTGCCCTGCAGGCCATCGCGGCGTTCGAGCAGGTTCAGGATGCCGAAGTCGCGCTGCCTGCCTGGGTGGCCTTCGTCGAGCGCTTCCCTCACTCCGGCATGGGCTACTTCGCTCTGGGCAATGCCCGGCATGCCACAGGGGATCTCGACGGGGCCATCGAAGCCTTTCGATCCGCGGTGGCGCAGCGGGACGACCTGGGTGTGGCATGGCTCAACCTGGGCCTGACACTAAAGGCCCAGGGCGACACCGACGGGGCTCGCCAGGCGCTGGAGCGCGCCGTCGCTCTGCCTGGTCATTGGCAGGCCCACGCCACGGCGGCTCTGGATCGGTTGGAACCGGGTGATTAGGTGAGAAACCAACAGCACAAAGGGAGACGGTGTGAGCTACGAGATCGTACTCAAGCGGATCTACAGTCCGAGCGAACCCACCGACGGTGCGCGAGTTCTGGTCGACCGGCTCTGGCCTCGCGGCAAACGCCGCGAGAGCCTCAACCTGACGGACTGGTATCGCGACGCCTCGCCGTCGACGCTGCTGCGGCGCCAGCTGCATGAGGGCGAGATCACCCCAGCCGTCTTCACGGTGCGCTATCGCGGCGAGCTGCGGGACCATCCCGAGTGCCTCGTCCCGCTCATGCGCTATGCACGCCAGGGGAAATTGACGCTGCTTTCCGCGGCGCGCAACCTGGAGGACTCATACCTTCCCCTCTTGCAGCAGGCCGTGCTGGAAGCGCTTCAGCACGAGGACATCGAGGATCTCGAGCTCACCTCACCGCCCTGCTACCGACCCCAGCTCGGCGAAGAGTGAAAGCCTCACCATCACCGCAAAACAACAGCGCCTGACAGCAAAAAGCCGTCAGGCGCTGTTGAACGAAACTCTCGAGTCTGCCTTACCGATTACGCAAGGATTCATGCCCTGGGGCTAACGGCCTTGACCTCAGGCCACCCTGGGCTGCTGGTATTGACCATGGACCGCTGCCGCGCGTAGCGCAAGGCTTGCCTGATTGGCGGACAGCACGTCAGGTGCGGTCATGGCTAGCTGCTGATAGCAGCGCTGCATGACGTTGAGTTCGTTCGCCAGATCCAGGCGCGCAAGCAAAGCAGGCAACGTTTCCGCTCCACCGTGGAAGGCTCGGGACAGGATGACCCACTCCGAGCCGAGACGAACGTGCTCACTGAGGATCCACTCGGCGGGAACGAGCCCCTGACCGATGCAGCCGACCCCACCGATGCCGAACGGAACGCCTGCTTCACGACAGAAAGAGGCGGGGCCATCCAGCAGACGACCGCCCAACACCTCGAAGAGAAAATCGAGCTTCATATCGAGACACAGATCGTTGAGTCCGAAGTGCACACGGTCCTCTGGCTCAAGCAGGGGCAGGATCAATGGCAGGCGGGCCAGGCTTGCCGCCGTTTCCACCAGCAGGGTGACCGGCACACGCCCCGCCACGGCCCGCTTGAAGTTGTCCACCTCGGCGATATGACGAAACATGGGCAGCATCAGCCGCTGGGCCCCTGCATCGATGGCGGCATCGACCTCGGCCGATGTGCCTTCCCAGGGGGGATTGATTCTTACCAGCAGCTCGGCCTTGGTGAGTACTGCCGCAATGCGGGCAACGTCGGCGTAGGTATGCGCGCTCTTGTGCGTGTCCAGGTGTCCCTGTCGCTCCGCCTTGCCGCGCGTTTCCATGTCGATGAACAGCGTATCGACGCCGCTCTCCTGCGCATAGCGGGCGATATCCGGCACTACGGTGATAAGCATGGTGTGCAAGCGTTTCACTTCGATTCCCCCACGTCGTGCCGGCACCTCCCGTTGCGATATTGGCGCCAGTTCTGGTCGGTACTGCCGTAGATGTCCTTGAGAGTCAGCACGACATAGACCGTGGCCAGCATGAGGCGAAGGTCCAGGCCGATGCTGGCACGCTCGGCATATTGAGAGTCGAGTTCCAGTTGCTGGAGCCAGCCGAGACTGCGCCGCCCACGCACCTGCGCCAGCCCCGTCAATCCGGGCCGCACCGAGAAGCGGTTCAGGTATTGCACTGGCACGGCCTCGACCTGCTCGATCAATACGGGGCGGGGGCCCACCAGGCTCATGTCCCCCTTGAGCACGTTCAGCAGCTGAGGCAGCTCATCGAGGCTGGTAGCTCTCAGTACGCGGCCGATACGCGTGATGCGCGCGTGCCCAGAGTCGATGACTCCCTCGATCAGCGGATCGATCTCGTTGGCGGGTCGATCGCGCATGGTACGGAACTTGTAGATGTCGAACGGCACCAGATGGCGGCCCACTCGGCGCTGCACGAAGAGCGCTCCTCCGGGAGAGTCGTATCGGATCAGCAAGGCGATCAGCAACAGCAGCGGTGATAGCAACAACAGCGCCAGCACGGAGAGGACGACATCGAGAATGCGTTTCATGGTAGCCACGGCCTCGTATCTGGGAAGTCGGCCAGCCGCAGGGGCTTGCAGCAGCGCGCATAGCGCAGGCCGCAGATCGGCAAACAGGGTTTGGGTGATGCCTCAGGGAAGCGTCGAAGCCGCCCCCAGCGAGAGCTGCATGCCGGCCCCTTCACCGGTTGCCATACGCCCGGCGAGGGCAAGGTCATCGATGTACCAGCGGTGAGCGGCCAGGTAGTAGCACTTGAGGATCTCTTCCCGGTCGGCGCTCGGCGCTATCGTGACGGGTGCCCCGAACAGGAAGGACGTCAGGCGGGGGAGCCGACGATTGCCTGACACGATGGCGGCCTGACCAAAGCCCCCTGCCATGGCGAGTCGCCCCAGCCGCTTCCAGACTGCGGAACCCGCTTCAATCCGTTGTGTCCGCACGCCAATAGCGGACAGCACCTGCTCGATACGGTGCGCCAGCATCGCCACCTCAGGCCCGGCAAGGTGGACCATGACCGGCGCCACTGGCCGCTTGAGCGGTACGCGAGACCGCCGCCCCAGAACCATCCGTCGGCGTCGGCGCAGCGCAAGCGAGATACCGCCCTGAAGGAGTGAGGCTCTAGTTGCCGCCAGTAGAAACGCAGCGCGCTGAAGCCGAGAGATGCGTCGTCCTGAAAGAGTGGCCGGCAAGCTGCCCTTCAGAGCACTGCCAAGACTCTCGCCGACCTGATCCAGCCAAAGGCGACGCTGCTGCTCGGGGGCCTGGTGCCACTGCAGCGAGGCTTCGGCCAGCCTGCTCGACTCCACCCGCTTGCCTCTCAGCAGCTTGCGCAGCAACAGGTCGGAAACTGCCGCCACTCCGGCCAGCATTGGGCCATGGGAACCTGCACGCACGGCGATCAGCTCCTCGCGACAGGTCAGCGCCCCGCCCACCTTGAGATCCCCATAGGTGATATCGATGAGCTGATGATCGAATCGCGCGGGCATGACCAGCACGATATGCCGCAGCCAACGCGGATCGGACTCCAGCGACACCGTACCCGCAGCCAAGGGAGACAGGGCATGTAGAAAGCGCGAGATATCCTCGCTGTGAACCCATAAGTCGAGATCCTTGACCGTATCGCTGGCCAGCCAGGCCGCCAGCCCGGTCTTGCCCCCGCGCAAGGCCCAGCGAACTCCCGTGGGTACGGTGCTCTGCAGATATTCGAGCAGCGCCGGTTTGACCCTTCCAGGCTTATCAGTGAAGTGGTTCATGCCAGATCCCCCAGTGGCTGGCCCAGGTTGGCGATGGGCATCTCGTCGAGCATTTGCCGGTTGACGAAGTCAGTGGTGAATCTCTCGAGCACCAATGCCCTGCCCGCCCGCCCCATCCGCACAATGAGCCCCGGGTCGCTGACGAATGCCTGCATACGCTCTGCCAGTGCAGCCGCATCGCCGGGGGGGATCAGCCAGCCATTGCTCCCATCGTCGACGGTTTCACGACAGCCCGGTGAATCGCAGGTGATCACCGGCCTGCCGGTGCTCATGGCTTCCAGCAGGCTGCGCGGAATGCCCTCCCGATAGTACGAAGGCAAGACCATCACCGATGCCGCCTGTAGATGGCTGCGCACATCACGCACCCGGCCGGGCAGCGTGACGATCCCTTCCTCACGCCATGCCGCCACTTCCTCCGCCCCGATCCCGTTTACCGTGGTCTCGTCGGTATCGCCCAGCGCGACGAATTCCACCCCGCCTTGACGCCTGGCCACTTGCCTTGCCGCGCTGACGAACTCGCGGATACCCTTTTCCTGCAGGAAACGGCCCATGAACAGAAAGCGGACCGGCGCCACGGGCGGCTCGCTGAAGGGGTACTCATCGGGATCGACGCCGGATCCGTTGACCACGACGCTGCGAGTGAAGCGGCGAAAGAGTGAAAGCTGCTGCAGCTCGTCGCGGTCATCGGGGTTCTGGAAGAAGAACGCCCGGCTCAGACCGCCCGACAGGGCGTAGCAGCCGTTGACCAGGCTACGGATCAGGCGGGTACGGCGGTCGTTGCGCCCATAGAGATAGCCAAGCCCGGTCGCCAGGCAGTAGGTTTCCGCAACCCCCGCCAGCCTGGCGGCCGGGATGCCGAGCACGATCGGCTTGACCGAGTAGGCAAAGACAGCGCGGGGCGCGATCTGGCGGATCAGGCGGCGCAGCGCCAGGAACCGGGAGATCTCACCGCCCACTCCCATGCTGTGCCGCTCGAGGGGGTAGTGCCAGGTGGCTACCCCCAGCCCATGGACTTCCGGCAGGAACTCTTCGTCCGGCACCAAGGCACCGACGCTGAGACCACGCTCCTGCATGGCGCGGATGAAAGATCCTCGGTTGACGGCCAGCGAGCGTGTGTTCGCCGCAATGAACAGGACGTCCAGGCCGTTGCAGTCGCTCGCCTTGTCCATATTTCAATACCCCCGCTGCGGGAAGACCTCGGTGCGCAACGGAGCGCCGGCGAGGTAGGCCGCCATGTTGTCTCTGAGCACAGCCAGGCCCAGCTGATGTCCCGCTGCAAAGCGGCCTGCCACATGAGGCGTGATCAACAGATTCGGCGTCGCCCACAGCAGTGAATCGTTCGGCAGAGGCTCTTCGCGGAACGCATCAAGCGCCGCTCCCGCCAGCTTGCCCGCGCACAGCGAGGCACGCAGGGCGTCCTCGTCCACGAGCTCGCCCCTGGCCACGTTGACGAAGATGGCGCCATCTCGCATCGCCCCTATTGCGTCCCGATCGAAGACGCCGCGGGTTTCGTCGGTCAGCGGCAGAGCACACACGACGTAGTCGAACATACCGATCACCTGAGGCAGCGCCGACAATGAATGCACCCTCCGGAAAGGCCCCCGCGGAGACGTGTCCCTGGCAATCGCCTCGACGGTGACGCCAAGACCGGCCAGCGCGGTGCCGACGGGAAGGCCGATGCCACCCGCCCCGCAGACCAGCAGCCGCTTGCCTGCCAACTGGCCGAGCACCGGCCTCTCCCAGCGTCTCTCCTTCTGACTGTCGACCAAGAGCCCCAGGCGCTTCTCGAAATGCAGCAGCACGGCCAGCAGATACTCGACCATGGCCTGGGCGTGAATGCCGCGAACGTTGGTGATACGAAAAGCAACGGGACCGGGTCCGATGGCATCGAGCAGGCGATCCACCCCCGCACTCATGATCTGCACCCAGCGCAGCGATTCGGGCGGCGCTGACAAGCCGGCCATGAGTACCTCATGCTCGTGTCCTACCAGTACCTCGGGCGCCATTTCATCCAGACAGCCCGCGCTGCTGCAATCCAGCAGGGTCAGCCCGGGAAGCAGTTCGGTCAGGGCCGAATGCACCTTGCGCTCCCAGTCGTCATGGCTATGAGAAGGGAAGCAGAGACCCACTCGCATGGCACACCTCGAGTCAGTGGAGAGAACGCAGAACGGGCTCAGCTCGCGTTACGGGGCTCTGCGCGCGTTACGTGGCTCTGCGCGCGTTACGAGACTTGGCTTGCGTTACGGGAGCTGGCTCAAGCCGTGGACAGGTCCTGGCGCCATGGCCATCGAGCCAGCCAACCCCAGGGCATGCGCCAAGGCGCACAACTTCTGGCGACCGGGCTCCCCTTGGGCATTATCGAACGTGACCACCCTCACTCGGCCTGATGACTCCAAGGCGTCGATGACGGCGAGAACTTCCTCGACGACCACGGCCGCGTCGTTGCGTGCGACTCGACTCCTGTCGATCACGCTTTGGCCGCCCCTCCTGTCTCGTTGCCGCGCCTGGATCACCTGCCCCTCGGCGACGACGTGAAGAACGACGATCGGGCGCGGCGGCAGCAAAGCCAGCGTGAGCGAGATCCACTGCTGCATCGGAAAGGGACGGCCGGCTTCTGGCCTGGAGCGAAAACGCAGCGACCAGACCGCCTGAAAGATGCCCTGGCAGAGCACGATGGGCCTCTCCTGTCGGTGCAGGCACTGCACCATGGCAAGCAGCTGAAGCCAGTTCAGCAAGGCACGCCCCGCCGCCGGCGCGCTCGACCATGGCGTGCAACGCACGAGAGCGCAGAAGCGTCCCCAATGCGCTCCCAGCAGCGGCACAGCGCCGGCGACGAGCCGCACCTTCGTTGCCATGCGAGACAGTCGTCGGGCGCGAGATATCGAGAAGAGTTCGCTCTGGACACCGGCATCGCGCAGCTCCGCAAGTTCCAGCAAGCGCTCGGTCACGTAGCTCTTGCCCACGGCGGGGCAGCCAAACGCCTCGACATAGGGCGCCGTGCTCATCGTTCCCGCTCCAGATCGCGCTCGAGCAGCGCAAGGACCTCGGCCAGCGTGCCCGAGTTGTCGATACGCTCGACCCGGTGCGCTATCGGCTGGTAGTCGAGGTTCTCCCGGTATCGCCGCCTGATGTCCTCGGTGCTCTCCTTGCCAGCCTTCACCCGCTCGGCGTTGCGACGGATAGCCGTCGATTCATCGACGACGAGAAAGAAGGCGACATCAGCCGGTTCGACGCGCCGATAGATGGCGCTTTCCCAACCGGCCAACAGGCGCAAGATGGCGCCGTTCAGACCCGGCTGGTCCCGGGCGATCTTCGGTCCATCCATCATGCCGTACTCCAGCGTCGGCCAGCGGTCCGCCACGACCGTGACGCCGGCGAGCGCAAGCCGACGGGCACGACGCGACAGACGCCAGCGCAGCAGCGCAAGCACGATCCCGGGGAACGCATCACAAAAGATGCGGGTCTTGTGTCTCGCTTGGCTTCGGCCCGTCCCCCCATCTGTCGATGACTTGCGCAACCCGAGGCGCAGGCTTTCCAACCAGGCGGCTTGAGGCTTGCCACCTCTGACCAGCGTCACCCGCTGCGTCGTCGCCAGCCGAGCCGCCAGGCTTTCCACTACCGTCGACTTGCCGGCACCATCGATACCGGAAATCACGACAATGCGCCCCGTCTGGGGCATGCTGCCATGGAGCACACCGATGCTCATGCGACCTCCTCGAGGTCAATCCGTCGGGCTTTTCTGCCTTATCGTCTCGATGATGGCGGCACACGCCGCCATCGCATCCCTGCCGCAATGCTCTTGCTTGAACTCCTGAACCCGGCCCAGGGCCTGCTGCTGCGAGGCTGGATCGAGTACCTCATGGAGGTCATCGACCTTCAAGGCAGGCTCCGACTCGCCATAGGCCTCATACAGTCCCGTATCGCTGGTGATGTAGTCGTCGAGATCCGGTGCATAGAGAAAGGCAGGGCGAGCCAGAATGCAGAAGTCGTAAATCACGCTGGAGTAGTCCGTCACGAGAACGTCGACATCCTGCAGAGCAGAATTGATGTCGTTGAGCCGCTGGCATCCAAGCTCCACGAAGCCTAGCGTCGACAGCCTGCGGCGGACGTCCTCATCCATTTCCAATAACAAGGAGGGGTGAGGTCTGAGCACGACAACGTAGCTCTCTGCATTGGCATGATTGACAAAAGCGACGAAACTCGCGTCGATCTTCAGTCGGAAAGCGCTATCGGCACGACGCGTGGGAGCATACAGAATGACTTTTTCGAAAGCGCCGGCAAGATCGCCCTTCAGCTCTTCCTCGATGATTCTCCGTAATACGCCACGATTGTCCGTTATGCCTTTCCAGCGCGGATAACCCGAATTGACGACCGCGATCGCGCTGCCTCGATAAGCACTCTCGAAACGGACCTTCGAGACCTCGGAGGAGACGAACGCGGCAACCGGTGTCTTTCTTTGCGGCGTGTAGGCTCGGACCTTTTCGTACAGCCTCCTCGAGCGCCGATCCGGATGAACCGAAAGATTATCCCGGCCCATGCGCTTCATCGGCGTGCCATGGGTGATCTTGAACAACTTGCTACGGTAAGAAGCAAAGGGATTGACATCGTCCGCCGAGTGGCTGACCACGGCAACGCCGGCACGCAGCGAATAATAGATCCCCATCGGAGATAGCCAATAGTAGGCCTGATAACCTTTCGCCTTGAGCTCTTCGACTATCTCGGGAGACTTCGATATCCAGATCGGCACAATCGAGCTATCGGTAGCGCCGAGCACCTCATACAAATAACGCGGATTGTCCGAATACTGCTTACCATTCCAGGCACCGAATACCCATATCGAGCCATTTTTTTTGACGAGAAAGGAGAGAACGACCAGCGGAAGACATACCGCTGCCGCCACAACACGCCTTATCAAAGCAAGCGGCGCCATAGAAACGTGCCCTTACTGGTGCTTGGCTACCAGCGAACGGAAATTTTGAAAGACATGAGTGGGCAACAGCAGCATCATGCAGTGCAGAAGCTGTTTTGCCGAAAGTGCGGTCAGATAAAGGCACCCGATATCCTCCACCACCTTCATGCCATGCGTTCTTTTCTCTACGCTCCAGGAGACCAGCTTCCTGTTGATCGCCTTTCTGGCATAGTACGCCTCTCGCCAGGACAGCTTGCCGGACAGGCTAGACAGGGCATCCCTGGCCGGATGAATATGAGCGAGATTCTTGATGTCATTACTGATACCACAGTGATCTATCTTCCACTGACTGGTAATATTCCGGTTGTAATGCGACCTCTCCAAGGTCGCCAGCATGCGAATCCAGTAATAGACATCGCCTCCCCTTCGGTATATTCCTGCCGGAAAGCCGCCGCTCTCGAGGAATGCCGCTCTGTCGATACAAGCCCCGTTCATATGGATGTAATCCGAGCGCGAGAAAAGCTCGAGTCCTTGTTGCCTGGAAATCTCTCCCTCATGAGGATAAGCCACAGCTGGCTCGGCTCTGTCGCCCCGCAACTTGGCATAGGCATTCACATACAGCTTGATTGCCCTGCCGTGGGTGCGCTGGATGCTCTCGTTGAACTGGGCCAGGTGATCGGGTGAACACCAATCATCGGCATCCTGAAAGAGCAGCCACTGGCCTCTGGCCATTCGCGCACCATGGTTTCTAGCCGCGTAACCACCGGGACCTGGCTGATCACGCTGATACAAACGCAGCTTTCCCAGCGCCTGGTACTGCTCCAACAACTCCAGAGAGCCGTCGGTGGACCCATCGTCCACCGCTACTATCTCGAAATCCGAGAACGTTTGAGCAAACAGGGAACCTAGTGCCTCATCGAGGTATTTCGCTTTATTGTAAACCGGCACGACAACGCTGAAAAAAGGACTACCTGCAGACTCCATGATGCCCTCCAGCGAATACCCTGATATCGATGCATGACCGCCTTGTACCAGCCACTCCTTGGCACGCTACCGCCCTGGAGTCGTCAGGCCCTCTCCCAGCCTTGCACTACTGAATCGCCTTCCGTTCTTTGAACACCGCCAACAAAAACGGTCTTCATTCAGCAACATTTCCTTCAGATACATAAGATCACACAGCTTGAACGCGGCTGCGTATATCATTTTTCTCATGCACCCCCGTCATCTTCCGACTATGCCGATGAGGGATTTTTCAATGAGGATCAGATGGAGAAAATGCCAGAAGAAGTGCCGTCAAAGAGGAAAAATGAAGTACTAGGGTACGACACACGGACACAAAGAAAAGCGCCGGGTTATTCAGCCGGCGCGGAAGGGGAAATATCGTCCTAAGGTATTAGGTAGAGCTAAGACTCAGAACACCCGATTCAGTCCATTCTGTGCCGCGACCCGGTAGGCTTCCGCCATGGTCGGGTAGTTGAACGTGGTGTTGACGAAGTACTTCAGGGTGTTGGCCTCGCCTTTCTGCTGCATCACGGCCTGACCGATATGCACGATCTCGGAAGCCTGGTCACCAAAGCAGTGGATGCCGTAAATCTCCAGCGTGTCCTGATGGAAGAGGATCTTCAGCATCCCCACCGTGTCGCCGGTGATCTGGGCGCGTGCGGTATCCTTGAAGAAAGCCTGGGCAACCTCATAAGGCACCTTCGCCTCGGTCAACTCACGCTCGGTGCGACCGAAAGAGCTGATCTCAGGAATGGTATAGATGCCGGTCGGCACCTCATTGACGAAGCGGTAGTCCCGTTCGAGCAGCTCGTCGCAGGCGTTGAGCCCCTGATCGTAGGCGGCGCTGGCCAGGCTGGGCCAGCCGATCACGTCACCGGCGGCATAAATATGCGGGATGGCGGTGCGGTAGTGGTCATCGACTTGCAGTTGACCGCGTCCGTTGGCTTCGAGGCCGATGTTCTCGAGGCCCAGCTCGTCGGTGTTGCCGGTACGGCCGTTGGCCCACAGGAAGGCATCGGCGCGCAGCTTCTTGCCCGATTTCAAGTAGACCACGACACCGGACTCGTCCCCTTCGACACGCTCGTACTCCTCGTTATGGCGGATGAGCACGCCATGCTTGCGCAGATGGTAGGAAAGCGCATCGGAGATTTCATCGTCGAGGAAGGAGAGCAACCGGTCGCGGTTGTTGATCAGGTCGACCTTGACGCCGAGCCCCGAAAAGATGGAGGCATACTCGCAGCCGATCACACCGGCACCGAAGATCACCAGCGTACGCGGCGTATGCGAGAGGCTGAGAATGGTGTCGGAATCGTAGATGCGGGGATGGCGGAAATTGATGTCGGCAGGACGATAGGGGCGCGAGCCCGTGGCGATGATGATCTTCTGCGCCACCAGCTCTTCCAGCGCCTCCTGGCGGTCGCGAACGAGCAGGGTGTGCTCGTCCTTGAAGCGAGCCACACCGCTATATAGGTCAATACGGTTGCGAGCATAGAACTTGGTGCGCATCTCGACCTGCTGGTCGATGGTCATACGAGAGCGTTCCATGACCTTGGGAAAGGAAAACCAGCGTGGCTCGCCGATATCGCGGAACATGCGGTTGGTGTTGAACTGCATGATCTGCTTGACCTGATGGCGAAGCGCCTTGGAGGGTATCGTGCCCCAATGGGTGCAGTTGCCTCCGAGTACAGGCTGCTTCTCCACGACCGCAACCCGCTTGCCGTGCTTGGCTGCATTGATGGCAGCACTTTCGCCGGCCGGTCCGGTACCGATCACCACCACGTCGTAGTTATGGACTGCCATGGGCTCTTTCGTCTCCTTTCCCTTGTCGATGTCGGGTGCCGGCTTTCACCTGCCGCCATCACTCAATGGCATGTGGCTCAGCAGCACGTAGCGGCTCAACGGCGAGTGGCATCGTAGCCGAGATCGGCGCCACGACTTTCATCGCTTCTGCGACGGGCGCTCGCCAGCCCCTTGCGCTTGCGATTCTCCTCCTCGCACACTTCATCCTTGCCGCCACAGATATCGCATCCCTCCTTGAGACCGAGCTGGTTGAGACCGCCGCAGGAGCCGGCGATGGGCTTACGCCCCAGGATCACTCCAATCGCCATGGCGGCCATGATCAACAGCATGAAGCCCAGAACGACGAGAAACGTACTCATTGATTAAGCTCCTGGCGGCTAACGAACGAGCCAAGGCCCGAGTGCCGCAGTGTGATGGATTTCAATGCCCTGTGGTCTCTTGACAACAACCTGGGCCGCGCTATCCAGATCATCGGCCAACTGTATGGCCTCTTCGGGCCCAGCGTGGATCAGCAGACTGGCCTCTCGCATGGCCGTGCCGGCATCCGCAGCGATGACGCTCACGGAAAGCGGCGTCGCCGGAGTGACGAGGGGCGCTGCGGCCTCCTGCTGCACGAATCGATGCACCAACGCGGCGTCCAGCAGGCGGACATGGCGAGCACCTTCAGACACTGGCAGGCCAGGCTGTTCGAGTGAAAGACGCCAGGCGCCGGCAGGTGGCGTGCCAACGCTCCGCATTACCCCACCAACCTCGACCAGCACGGCGATGGGGGTAACCGAATGGTGGCCCAGCCACAGCGTCAGATGGTCGACGGCCAACGCATGGAAGCGTCGATCCACCTCATGTTGCAGTGCCGCTGAAGGCGCCGCCCAGAGCGGCGCGAACGCGGCAACACTGGCTCTGAGCAGTAGGTCGCGTTGCGCTTCGAGGTTTGCCAATTCACCTTGTATGCCGGCTTCGATCTCGGCGACTTGCCCCGCACCGAGGTCGGCATAGAGGGTGATATGGTAGCCCGTTCCCAGAGCCGTACCCTGATAGAGTTGCTCATCGACCTGCTGGCGGCAGGCACTGAGCAGAAAGGATGACAGCATGAGAAAGAACAGGGCCGGCCCATAAAGGGCCAGCCCGGAGAGTCGCCCGTGGGCGAGCTGCATCATCCGCCAAAGTCGTCCAGCAGGATGTTTTCGGGTTCCACACCCAGATCGAGCAGCATCTTGATCACCGATGCGTTCATCATGGGCGGTCCACACATGTAGTACTCGCAATCCTCGGGGGCCGGGTGGTCCTTGAGGTAGTTCTCGTACAGCACGTTGTGGATGAACCCGGTGGGACCGGTCCAGTTGTCTTCGGGCAGCGGATCCGACAGCGCCAGATGCCACTCGAAGTTGGGGAACTCCTCGGCCAGCTGGTCGTACTCATCGTTGTAGAAGGTCTCGCGCCAGGAGCGCGCACCGTACCAGAACGAGATCTTGCGCTTGGAGTGCAGGCGCTTGAGCTGGTCGAAGATGTGGCTGCGCATCGGGGCCATGCCCGCGCCGCCACCGACGAACACCATTTCGGCATCGGTGTCCTTGGCGAAGAACTCGCCGAAGGGCCCCATCACGGTGACCTTGTCGCCCGGCTTCAGGTTGAAGACGTAGGTCGACATCAGGCCCGGCGGATGGTTGGTGCCGGGAGGCGGGGTGGCAATACGGATGTTGAACTTGAGGATGCCCTTTTCTTCCGGGTAGTTCGCCATGGAGTAGGCGCGGATGACTTCCTCGCTGTTCTTGTGGGAGATCTTGAACAGATCGAACTTCTCCCAGTCGCCGCGATATTCCTCCTCGATATCGAAGTCGGAGAACTTGATGTCGTAGGGCGGCGCCACCAGCTGAACGTAGCCGCCGGCACGGAAGTCGACGTTCTCGCCCTCGGGCAGCTTGAGGTTGAGCTCCTTGATGAAGGTCGCCACGTTGGGATTGGAGATGACCTCACACTCCCACTTCTTGACGCCGAAGACCTCTTCGGGAACCTCGACCTTCATGTCCTGCTTCACCGGTACCTGACAGGAGAGGCGCCAGCCGTCCTTCTTCTCACGCATGGTGAAGTGGGATTCCTCGGTGGGCAGGATGGCGCCGCCACCCTCTTCCACGCGGCACTTGCACTGGGCACAGGAGCCGCCGCCGCCGCAGGCGGACGACAGGAAGATACCGTTGGCCGCCAGCGTGTTGAGCAGTTTGCCACCGGCCTGGGTAGTGATGGTGTGCTCGGGGTCGCCGTTGACCTCGATGGTCACGTCCCCGGTGCTCACGAGCTTGCTGCGGGCGGCCAGGATCACCAGGACAAGGCCGATGACGACCGCGGTGAACATGAACACACCGAGCAAGATGACAGTTGTTCCAACCATGTCGGTTTCCTATTTGCTGTGAGTAACCTGCACTCCGGCGATGCCTGGCATCGCCGGAGACGCACCCTGGCTCAGAGCTGAATGCCGGAGAAGGACATGAAGCCCAGCGACATCAGACCCACGGTGATGAAGGTGATGCCAAGGCCCTGCAGGCCACCCGGCACATCGCTGTACTTGAGCTTCTCGCGCAGACCTGCCAGGGCGGTGATCGCCAGTGCCCAGCCCACGCCCGAGCCGAGGCCGTAGACCACGGACTCGCCGAAGCCGTAGTTACGCTCGACCATGAACAGCACGCCACCGAGGATGGCGCAGTTCACGGTGATCAGCGGCAGGAACACACCCAGCGCGTTGTAGAGCACCGGTACGTACTTGTCGAGGAACATCTCGAGGATCTGCACCAGTGCGGCGATGACGCCGATGTAGGAAAGCAGACCCAGGAACGACAGGTCGATGTTCTCGGCGCCGGCGATGCCAGTCCAGGTCAATGCGCCTTCTGCCAGCAACGCGTTGTAGATCACGTTGTTGACCGGCACCGAGATGGTCAGTACCACGATGACCGCGATGCCCAGACCGAAGGCCGCCGAGACCTTCTTGGACACGGCCAGGAAGGTACACATGCCGAGGAAGAACGCCAGAGCCAGGTTCTCTACGAAAACCGAGGCAACGAAAAGGCTAATATAGTGCTCCATGTTACACAGCCTCCTTCGGCTCGGTGTTGTGCTTCATCTTGAACTCGTTGGCCTCGATCTGTTCCGGGTTGACCGCACGCAGCACCCAAATGATCAAGCCGATGATGAAGAACGCCGACGGCGGCAGCAGCATCAAGCCGTTGGGCACGTACCAGCCACCGTCTTGCACCGGAGCCAGAACGGTGAAGCCGAACACGCTGCCGGAGCCGAACAGCTCGCGGAAGAAACCCACCACCATCAGAATGAAGCCATAACCCAGGCCGTTACCGATACCGTCGAGGAACGACAGGCCCGGCGGGTTCTGCATGGCGAAGCCTTCGGCGCGACCCATCACGATACAGTTGGTGATGATCAGGCCGACGAAGACCGATAGCTGCTTGGACATTTCGTAGGCGAAGGCCTTGAGCACCTGATCCACCACGATGACCAACGAAGCGATGATGGTCATCTGCACGATGATGCGGATGGACGACGGAATGTGCTGACGAATCAGCGAGACGAACAGGTTGGAGAAAGCCGTCACGAAGATAACGGCCAGGGTCATGACCAGCGACACGCTCATGCTGGTGGTTACCGCCAGCGCCGAGCAAATGCCTAGCACCTGCAGAGCGATGGGGTTGTTATTGAAGATCGGGGTCGTTAGGACGCCCTTGGGAGACACAGAGGACATTGTCAGGCTCCTTAAGCTTCAGCTTCGAGTTCGACGTCGGCTTCCTGAACCTCGTCCGGGTCGACGCCCGCACGGAATCTCGCCAGGTACTCACCGAAGCCCTCCGGGCTCAGCCAGAACTGCAGCATGTTGGTCACACCATTGGAGGTCAGGGTAGCACCTGACAGACCATCTACCTGGTGCTCTCCAGTCCCGGCGCCACGAGCCACGCGAATGGCAGGGGTCACGCTCTCTTCGTCGGCGAAGATCTGCTTGCCCTCCCACTGCGCCTGCCAGCGCGGGTTGTTGACCTCGGCGCCAAGCCCGGGCGTTTCGCTGTGCTCGTAGTAGGTGATACCGACGATGGTGTTACCGTCACCCTCGATGGCCATGTAACCGCGCATCAGCCCCCACAGCCCCTGGCCACGAATCGGCAGGATGATCTGCTCGGGATTTTCGGGGTCACCCACCAAGTAGACGGTAGCGAAGTTCTCGACACGGGTCAGCCCGGCGATGTCGCGATCGCCCGACAGGGTACGACCGGTAGCCGGATCGCGGGCCGCCTGGAAGTGGTCGAAGGTCGCCGCATCGAACTGGTCGGTGTACTCGCCGCTACGCATGTCCACCACCCGCGGCGTGATCTCGGCAAAGGCCGCTTCCACGTCGATGCCCCGCTCGTAGAGGTTGGCTACGCGCAGGATGTTGGTCTTGCGGTCGAGTTCCACGTTGAGCTGCTGCATGGGACGCAGCGCCACCGCGGCGGTGGAGACGATGACGGAACACACGATGCAGAGTGCGAACGCCACCGTCAGAATCTTCTTGATGGAGTTGTTGCTCTGGGCCATCAGGCAGTCTCCTCGGCCGGCACACCGGTGCGCTGCATACGGCGCTTGATGTTGGCCTGAACAAAGAAGTGGTCGATCAGCGGGGCAAACAGGTTGGCGAACAGGATCGCCAGCATGATGCCTTCAGGGAATGCCGGGTTCACCACACGGATGAGCACGGTCATGATGCCGATCAGGACACCGAAGATGAGTCGTCCCTGGTTGGTCATGGAGGCCGATACCGGATCGGTGGCCATGAACACCATGCCGAAGGCGAAGCCGCCGATCACCAGATGCCAGTACCAGGGCATGGCGAACATCGGATTGGTGTCGGAGCCGATCAGGTTGAAGAGCGCACTGGTCGCGACCATGCCGAGGAAGCAACCCAGCATGATTCGCCACGAGGCTATCTTGGTCCATAGCAGCACCGCCGCCCCGATGAATATCGCCAGCGTCGACACCTCACCTACCGAGCCGGGCACGAAGCCGATGAAGGCATCCCACCAGCTGTACTGGCTTGTCAGGTCGGCCATGCTCTCCTGGAAGGCGATGGACAGCGGAGTCGCGCCGGTGAAACCATCGGCGGCCACCCACACGGCATCACCCGAGATCTGCGCCGGATAGGCGAAGTAGAGGAAGGCACGGCCGGTCAGCGCCGGGTTGAGGAAGTTCTTGCCGGTACCGCCGAAGATCTCCTTGCCGATCACCACGCCGAAGGTGATGCCGAGCGCCACCTGCCACAGCGGGATGGTGGCCGGCAGGATCAGGGCATAGAGCACCGAGGTGACGAAGAAGCCTTCGTTGACCTCATGGCCGCGCTTGACGGCGAAGACCACTTCCCAGAACCCGCCGACCGCGAAGGTCACCAGGTAGATGGGCAGGAAGTAGGTCGCACCGAGCACGAAGTTGGCCCACAGGCTGTCCGGATTGTGGCCACCGGCCAGAGTCATGAGAATCGCTTCGCGCCAGCCGCCCATGGAGGCATAGCCATCGGCGATCGCCATGTTGGCCATCCAGCCGGCGTTCCACATGCCGAAGAACATGGCCGGGAAGGTACACAGCCACACGGTGATCATGATGCGCTTCAGGTCGACGCCGTCACGCACGTGAGCCGTGGTCTTGGTCACGCTCGGCGGCGCATAGAAGATGGTGTCGACCGCTTCGTAGAGCGGATACCACTTCTCGTACTTGCCACCTTTGTGGAAATGCGGTTCGAGATTGTCGAGTGTCTGTCGGATACCCATCATCAGGCCTCTTTCTCGATCATGGTGAGGTTGTCACGCAGGATGGGACCGTATTCATACTTGCCCGGGCACACGTAGGTGCACAGCGCCAGGTCCTCTTCGTCCAGCTCCAGGCATCCGAGCTGCATGGCCACCTCGATGTCACCGACGATCAGCGAGCGCAGCAGCTGGGTCGGCAGAATATCCAACGGCATCACCTCCTCGTAGACGCCTACCGGCACCATGGCCCGCTCGGAACCGTTGGTGGAGGTATTGGGCGCGTAGTTGGAGAGCCCCTTGAACTTCGAGAGGTAGATGCCCAGCACGGAGTGGCGATTGACGCCCGGCGAGAGCCAGCCCATGAAGGCGCGCTTGTTGCCCTCTTCGAGCAGGGTCACCTGGTTGTGGAAGCGGCCCAGATAGCGCAATCCGCCTTCCGCTGTGAATCCGGAGAACACCGAACCGGAGATCACCCGCGTATTCTCGGGTTGGAGGATTTCACCGGCCAACAGTTCCTCGGTGCTGGCACCGATTCGAGTACGCAGCAGTCGCGGCTTCTCGGCACGCGGGCCGCCCACTGCCACCACGCGGCTGGTTTCGATCCGACCTTCCACGAACAGCTTGCCGAAGGCGATCACGTCCTGGTAACCGATGTGCCACACCTTCTTGTGCAGCGCGACCGGCGACAGGTAGTGAATGTGGGTCCCGACCAGGCCCGCCGGATGAGGACCGGCGAAGGTCTCGACCTGCACGCCCTTGACGTCGCCACCGGGAATCGGCGCATTGGGCGCGGTGCACAGGTACACCTTGCCCTTGGTCAGCCGCGCCAGCACCTTGAGACCATCCTCGAACGCCTCGGGCTGCTCGTTGATGATGTCGGCGGGATTGGGGCTCAGCGGATGCGTATCGATCGCGGTGACGAAGATGTCGACCGGCACGCCGTCGATGGCCGGTGTACGCGAGAAGGGACGCGTGCGCAGCGCGGTCCACAGCCCCGACTCGACCAGTTGATCGACCACGACCTGGCGATCCAGGCTCTCGAGTGCATTGCGGCCATGAGCCGTGAACTCGACCGCTTCTTCGCTCTCGTCGATCTTGATCACCACCGAGAGCAGCTTGCGCTTCTCGCCGCGATTGATGGCGATGACTTCACCGGCCGCCGGGGCCGTGAAGCGTACGCCTTCGTTCTTCTTGTCGGTGAAGAGGAGTTGGCCCAGTTTCACCTTGTCCCCTTCCCGGACCTCCATGGTCGGCTTCATGCCGACGTAGTCGGTGCCCAGGATAGCCACGTGACGCACGGCTCGCGCATCCTCGATGCGCGGCTCGGGCGTCCCCATGATGGGGAGATCCAGGCCTTTCTTGACTTCGATCATAGTCTCGCCCAGTTGATGGATCGGAAATGCGAAGGAAAGGGGTTCGAATGGATTCGAATTCTTGTTGAGTTCAGCACGTTACCAGTCAGGCCCGAAGGCGCTTCGGACCACCCCGAAAAAATCCCCGGTATTATAAAGAGAAGCGCGACCAAAGGCCACACGGCCTAAGGTCGCAAAAGAGGTAACGAAGCCCCTCGACGCCTGCCTCAAGAAGGGTTCAAAAGGCGTTGAAAGACGCTCGTTTCAGGAGCTTCAAGCAGCATAGAAGGCGCCGGACGGCACCTGGCTGACACCGACCGGCGTGAAATGAAGGTGACTCAGATCAGAAATTCCCGACCCAGCGGGTCGGGAATATGGCAGAGCCGCCCGGCTCAAGCCTGGGCGCGAGGCAGCTTGAGGAAGTTCACGTTGGAGATGTGCTGCAGGATGCGCACCACCTGGCAGCTGTAGCCGAACTCGTTGTCGTACCAGACGTACAGCACCGCCTGCTTGCCGTTGGCAATGGTCGCCTTGGCGTCGACGATACCGGCATGCCGGTTGCCGACGAAATCGGACGACACCACCTCGGGCGAGTCGACGTAGTCGATCTGCTTCTGGTAGGAGGAGTCGATCGACATGCGGCGCAGGTAGTCGTTGAGTGCCTCGGCGTCGGTCTCACGGCCCAGGGTCAGGTTGAGGATAGCCATGGAGACGTTAGGAATCGGCACGCGAATGGCGTTGCCGGTGAGCTTGCCGCCCAGCTCCGGCAAGGCTTTGGCCACCGCCTTCGCCGCGCCGGTCTCGGTCAGCACCATGTTGAGCGGGGCGCTGCGACCGCGGCGATCACCCTTGTGGTAGTTGTCGATCAGGTTCTGGTCGTTGGTGTAGGCGTGCACCGTCTCCACATGGCCACACTCGATGCCGTACTCATCGTTGAGCACCTTGAGCACCGGCACGATGGCATTGGTGGTACAGGAGGCTGCCGACAGGATGGTATCGTCGGCGGCGATGTCGCCGTGGTTGATGCCGAAGACGATATTCTTGATATCGCCCTTGCCCGGAGCGGTGAGCAGCGCCTTGGACACACCCTTGCACTCCAGGTGCTGGCCGAGGCCGGCTTCGTCGCGCCAGATGCCGGTATTGTCCACCACGACGGCATTGTTGATGCCGTAGTCGGTGTAGTCGATGTCGCTGGGCTTGTCGGCGTAGATCACCTGGATGACGTTCCCGTTGGCGGTGATGGTACGCGCCTCGTAGTCGACGCTGATGGTACCGTCGAAGGGACCATGGACGGAGTCGCGGCGCAGCAGGCTGGCGCGCTTCTCGAGGTCCTTGGCAATGTCGCCACGGCCGCGCACGACGATAGCGCGAAGGCGTAGCAGGTTGCCGCCGCCGGCCTTTTCCACCAGCACCCGCGCCAGCAGGCGACCGATGCGGCCGAAGCCGTAGAGCACCACGTCCTTGGACTGGCCATTGTTGCCACTAGGGTCGTGGGCATCGACGATCTCGGCGAGTTCTTCGCGCAGGAAGGCTTTGGCGTCACCGCCGCCACGCTTCTTGAAAGCCACGCCCAGCTTGCCCACGTCGACGTGAGCCGGACCCAGGTTGAGTTCGGTCATGGCCTGGACGAGCGGCAGGGTGTCCTGCACCGAGAGCTCGGTGCCCTCAACCTTCCTGACGAAACGGTGGTCCTTCAGGATCCGGATCACCGAGCGATTGAACAGCGAGCGCCCGTAAAGGGTGGTGACCACGTTGTTGTGACGATACAGACTGCCGATCAGGGGGATCATCTGCTCGGCAAGCGCCTGATTGTCGTGCCATTCCTGGAAGACGGTCTCGAGGGGTTGCTGACTCACGTGAAGCCTCTCTGGTAATCGGGAATTCCTGTTCATTATCCCGTCCGGGCTCGTGGGGGGCAATCGCAGGATGGTCGCAAGCGCTGTAGGGGTATTACAGAAAACGCAGGTTGACTACAAGCGAGGCATGGGGCTGGTATGATCCAACACCGACCATAGGCCGCCGCTCCATTCAGCATGGCAAATGCCTTCAAGGCCGCAAACACGAACGACGATACGTCCCGACGCCATCATGCCCAAATTCTCGCTGCTCGACCCGCCCCGCCCTGCCGGGATCCGCGAAACCCTCTACTGGCAAACGCCGCCCGGCAGCGCGGCGGCGCTGGCGCTGGCTCATCTGGCCGAGGATAAGCCGCTGTTGGTCGTGACCCCGGATACCGCCAGCGCTCAGCGACTCGAAGACGACCTGCGCTTCTACGCCAGCGTACCCGTGCTGCCCTTCCCCGACTGGGAGACGCTGCCCTATGACAGCTTCTCACCGCACCAGGACATCGTCTCTGAGCGCCTGCGCACGCTGCGACGGCTGCAGGACGGCGAACACGGCATCGTGCTGGTGCCGATCAACACGCTCATGCAGCGCCTGCCGCCGGTGGACTACATCGCCGGCCGGGTGCTCACCCTCGAGGTGGGCATGCGGCTCGATCGCGAAGGCTTTCGCGACAGCCTGTCGCGGGCCGGCTACCGGGCCGTGGAGACGGTCTACGAGCCCGGCGAGTACGCCCTGCGCGGCGCCTTGATCGATCTCTACCCCATGGGCAGCGAAAGCCCGCTGCGCATCGACCTGTTCGACGACGAGATCGACACCCTGCGCCGCTTCGACCCCGATACCCAGCGCAGCCAGGACAAGGTCGAGCGAGTCGAGCTGCTGCCCGCTCATGAATACTCCCTGTCGCGAAGCGCCATCGCCTGCTTCCGCGAGGGCTTCGAGACCCTGTTCGACGTCGACCCGCGTCAGTGCCCGCTCTACGTCGACGCCCTGAAGGGCATCCCCTCGCCCGGGCTGGAGCAATACCTGCCGCTGTTTTTCGAAGAGACGGCGACCCTGTTCGAGCATCTGGCCGAGGGCACCCGGGTGGCTCTGCTGCCCGACGTCTTCGGCGCCGCTGAACATCATTGGGCCGCCATCGAGAGCCGCTACGAGAACCTTGGCGTCGACCCGACCCGCCCGCTGCTGCCGCCCCACCGCGCCTTCGTTCCGGTTACCGAGATATTCGCCGCCATCAAGCGCCACCCGCGCATCGAGCTGAGCGACGACCCCGAACAGCGGCATGCGCACCCAGGCGCCGCGCAGGCCCTGCCGCAAGTGGCGGTCAACGCCCGCGCCAAGCAGCCGCTGGCGGCGCTCGAGCGCTTTCTGGCCGAGCATGGCGACACCCGGGTGCTGTTCGTCGCCGAATCGCGCGGCCGTCGCGAGGCTCTGGAAGAGACACTCGCTCCGCTGCAGCTGTCGCTACCCCATGTCACCGACTTCATCGCCTTTAAGGACAGCACGGCACGACTGGCCGTCACCGAAGGAGAGCTCAGCGCCGGGCTGTGGCTGGAGCAGCCCGATCTCGCCGTGATCAGCGAGACGGAACTGTTCGGCGACGTGGTGCGCCAGAGCCGCCGCCGCGAGAAGGCCACCGACATGGGCGAACTGGCCATTCGCCACCTTGCCGAGCTGCGCCCCGGCGCCCCGGTGGTACATCAGACCCACGGCGTGGGCCGCTACCGCGGCCTGGAACTGATCGAGGCTGGCGGTCAGGCGGCAGAGTTCGTGGCGCTCGAGTACGCCGACGGCGCCAAGCTCTACGTGCCGGTAGACAACCTGCATCTGATTTCGCGCTACGCGGGTGCCGACGACGAACTCGCCCCGCTCCACCGGCTGGGCTCCGAACAGTGGGACAAGGCGCGACGCAAGGCCGCGGAGAAGATCCGCGACACCGCCGCCGAGCTGCTCGACGTCTACGCCCGCCGCGAGGCCCGGGAAGGCTTCGCCTGCGCCCTGCCCGATGAGGAGTATGCCCGCTTCTCTGCCACCTTCCCGTTCGAGGAGACCCCCGATCAGCGCGCCGCCATCGCCGCCGTGATCGGCGACATGACCGCTCCTCGGCCGATGGATCGCGTGGTGTGCGGCGACGTCGGCTTCGGCAAGACCGAGGTGGCCATGCGCGCAGCCTTCCTCGCCGTGCATTCGGGGCGCCAGGTGGTGGTGCTGGTGCCCACCACTCTGCTCGCCCGCCAGCACTTCGAGAACTTCCGCGACCGTTTCGCCGATACCGCGGTGCAGATCGAGCTGATCTCACGCTTCACCTCCGGCAAGGGCCAGGCCGAGTCGCTCGCGCGTATCGAGAGCGGCAAGGCCGACATCGTGATCGGCACCCACAAGCTTCTGTCGAAGTCGATGAAGCTGCCCAACATGGGGCTGCTGATCATCGACGAGGAGCACCGCTTCGGCGTCGCGCAGAAGGAGCGACTCAAGGAGCTGCGTGCCGAGGTCGACATCCTCACCCTTACCGCCACGCCGATACCGCGCACGCTCAACATGGCCATGAGCGGCATCCGCGATCTGTCGATCATCGCCACGCCCCCGGCCCGACGCCTGTCGGTGAAGACCTTCGTCCAGCAGCGTGACGAGTCGATCATCAAGGAAGCGATCCTGCGCGAGATCCTGCGCGGCGGTCAGGTCTACTACCTGCACAACGAGGTCAGGACCATCGAGACCGCCGCCGAGACGATCCGCTCGCTGGTTCCCGAGGCCCGCGTGGCGGTAGCCCATGGCCAGCTGCCCGAACGCGCCCTGGAGCGCGTCATGTCGGACTTCTACCACAAGCGCTACAACGTGCTGGTGTGCTCCACCATCATCGAGACCGGCATCGACGTGCCCAGCGCCAACACCATCGTCATCGAGCGTGCCGACAAGTTCGGCCTGGCCCAGCTGCATCAGCTGCGCGGCCGTGTGGGCCGCAGCCATCACCAGGCCTACGCCTACCTGCTCGCCCCACCGCCACGGGCCATGACCAAGGACGCCGTCAAGCGCCTGGAGGCCATCGCTGCCGCCGACGACCTCGGCGCCGGCTTCACCCTGGCCAGCCACGACATGGAGATCCGCGGCGCCGGCGAACTGCTCGGCGAGGAGCAGAGCGGCCAGATGGAGGCCATCGGCTATACCCTCTACATGGAAATGCTCGACCGCGCGGTGGCCGCCATTCGTGCCGGCAAGACACCCAACATCGAAACCCCGCTGAACGAAGGGGTCGAGGTCAGCCTCAACCTGCCGGCGCTGATTCCCGACGACTATCTGCCCGACGTGCAGCAGCGCCTGGTGATGTACAAGCGCATCGCCAGTGCCGCCGACGAAGCCGAGCTCAAGGAGCTGCAGGTGGAGATGATCGACCGCTTCGGCCTGCTGCCGGCGCCGGTCAAGACCTTGATGCGCCAGACCCGCCTGCGTCAACGCGCCGAGCGGCTGGGCATCGTGCGTCTCGAGGCCGGCACCGAGCGCGGACGGGTGATCTTCGGCGGCCAGACCCGGGTCGATCCGCTGGTGCTGGTCAAGCTGATTCAGGCCGAGCCGCAGCGCTATCGGCTCGACGGCGCCGATACCTTGCGCTTCGAGGCGGCGATGGAAAAGGAAGAGGAGCGCTTCCAGGCCGTGGAACAACTGCTCGACGTGCTCAACCGCAAGGCTCAAGCCGCCTGACCAGGGCGGCGTTAGCCACCTCGACAAGCGCACCAGGACTCCCGCATCGCGCGGGAACGCTATACTATGCGTAGGTGTCCAATCGCAGCCTTGACACGAACCCGGCGCCAAGAACCGAAAGGCGCGTGACCGTTGCCGAATGCCGTGGCATGTCTGGAGACATGCCACGCGTTGGCGACTTTATGACGAGAACATGACGTAAATGAAGAACCCGACACTGGCCAGGCGTATCGGCCTTGGCGTTGCCCTGTTCAGTCTTGCCTCCCTGTTGGCAACGGCAACGGTTGCCGACGAGAGTGCGAACGGCACCCGCGAGTTGCCCCGCGGCCATTTTCACCTGCCCGAAGCGGGTAACGTGATCGGCGAAGCCTATACCGTCGTCGTCGAAGAGGGCGAAACCCTGCTCGACATCGGTCGCCGCCACAACGCCGGCTACGAAGAGATGCGCATGGCCAACCCTGACGTAAGCATCTGGGCTCCCCAGGCCGGCACCGAAGTGGTGATCCCGGCCCAGCACATCCTGCCGGATGCCCCGCGTGAAGGTATCGTGGTCAATCTCTCCGAGCTGCGCCTGTACTACTACTCGCGCCCCGGCATCGTCGAAACCTACCCGATCAGCATCGGCCGCGACGGCTTCGCCACCCCGGTGGGCGTGACCCGCACCACCGTCAAGGTCAAGGACCCCCACTGGTCGCCGCCCCGCTCCATGCGCGAGGAAGCCGCGGCACGTGGCGAGCCGCCGCCCGCAGTGGTGCCGCCCGGCCCCGACAATCCCCTGGGCCGCCACGCCATCCTGCTGGGCCTGCCTAGCTACCTGATTCACGGCACCAACATGCCCGACGGCGTTGGCATGCGTGCCAGCCGCGGCTGTATTCGCATGTTCCCGGAGGACATCGAGTCGCTCTACGAGCGCGTGCCCAGCGGCACCCAGGTGAACATCATCGACCAGCCGTTCAAGGTGGCCTGGTCGGCGGATGGCGTACTTTACGCGCAATCCTTCCCCCAACTGGAAGAAAACGTGGGCACCTTCGAGCCGATCATCAATGCCATGGAAGTGCTGGCCAATGCCTTCGGCGAAGAGCGCCCGCCGGTCGACTACGCCCAGCTGCGTCGCGTGGTGGAAAACCCCGATGGACGCCTGGTCTCGCTGCTGCAGGTCGCCGAAGAGACACCGGCCGCACAGGAGCCCTCACAGCCTGAAGCCATTGAGGAGGATGGGCTCTTCTCCGAGATCGAGCTGGGTCAGCTATCCGGCCTGTTCACCGAGCTGGAAGCCTACCGCCGCTAGACCAGCCTCACTACCGGCGGCATGCGCAACCTTGCCGTCGGCAGGCAGCATGCGTACCCTGCAGCCCCCCAACGAAACATCCGCTTCACGAAGCAGAGCGCATGAACGAGAAAACCCCGCCGAGGCGGGGTTTTCTCGTTGCAGAACCGCCATCACCCGAGGGTGATGATGGCTCCAGCAGAATTACTTCTGCATGGAGCGCTGGAACATACGGTTCATTTCTTCGCGGTTCTGCTCGGACATCTGCAGAGCCGCCTGGGCGTCACGCTGCGCCTGGTTGGCGGTGTTCTGCGCCTGAGTAGCGATGCTGCGAGCTTCTGCAGCGTCCGCCTGAGCGGCTTCAGCGGTCTGGCGAACTTCGTCCAGAGCAGCGTTGGTAGCACAACCAGCCAGGATGGCCATAGAAGCGGCAGCGGCGGTCAGCTTCAGGGTGGTCTTCAGAGTCATGATGTTCTCCTTGAGTCTTCCTTGGTACTGCACAGGTTAGTACAGCGGCGTTGATGTTGCCTGTGATCCAGGCTCCCCTGCTCAATGCAGGATTCTTGCAGCGACTGCTGCCAAGCACAGGAGTCAAACGCTGTTTTATAATACCCTACGGCGCTTGTCCATAGCTCAAAACGTCCCTTGCGTATCTTGAGCCTAGCGGATGACGACGCGAGTGCCAATGTCGATCAGTTCGGAGAGCCTCTCGATCTGTGCGTCGGTCACCGCCACACACCCCTGAGTCCAGTGATAACTGGCATGGACCTCCGGGTCTGCCCTACCGAGACCATGGATTCCGATGAAGCCCCCCAGCACGGTCTGCTGGGGCGGATAGCCGTGGCGCCGATAGTAGGCGAAATAATCTGCGTAATCCTGCTCCGTGTAAAGCCCTGTTTCCAACGCAGTACGCGCATGAGACGGCGTAGGATAATCGATGCCGATGAAGATATGCCACTGACTTTCCCAATTGAAGCGATTGACACGGAACTCACCCTTCGGTGTGACGTTGCCACCGTAGGTGCGCATCGTGTTGGCACCGGAGCGCCCCAGCGAGACCGGGGCGAAGCGTTCCACCAATGCATTGCCTCGATAGACGCTCAGCGAGGACTCCCGATCGTCGACGAGCACCCACACCTCGCTGTCATGGCGAGGGGTGGGCGCTCGCGACAGAATGGTCTCGATCAGGCTCGCATGGGCTGCCTGCCCTGACAGCAGAGCGAAGGGGGCCAGCAAGGCCAACTGGCCAAAGCGACGGCGGGAAACAGATTTCATCGACTCCTCACGGCAGGTCGGTTCGTTAGCGTTTTATAACGTATCCTGCTTCGACTGTCAGTCCACTTAGCGTAACCGAACATTGCATGCATGACGCCGGTCAATGGCCTTCGTGCAAACTTGCCTCTAGGCTCACAGACAAGTTAATCGTCCCACGGAGCCCACCATGTCCACCCAGCCCGGCAGCTCTCATCCATCCCGCCACGCCCAGCTCGCGACCGCCGAGCAGGGCCCCGACTTCGCTGCCTGGGCTCAGGGGGCGGGCATGATCTCTCATGGCCCCGCCACTCAGGCGGCCATCGCCAGCCTGCTGGAACGCCATGCCCACACCCCCGAGCTCAGACGCACTTGGCTGACCAAGCTGCGAGCCGCGGATCGGCTGGCCAACATGGGCATGTGGCTGGTCGCTCACATGACCTACACGCAGCGCGTAAGGCTGGATGGCGAGCCGCTCGTCGCTGAGGACTTCAAATCCAGACCCGAGGGGCACACCGGCGGCGCCCTCAACATGGTACCCGCCTATGTCGGTTACCTCACCGCCAACAGCCTGACCCGGATGACCCGCAGCTGGCTGATGGGGCAAGGTCACTGCGTAGCTGCCATCGATGCGCTCAACGTGCTGATGGACAACATGGGAGCCGCTCATGCGGATCGCTATTCGCTCAGTGACGAAGGCCTGACGCGCCTGGTCAACGATTTCTACCACTGCGGGGTCGATGCCGACGGCTACCCCGCCTCCCCTCTCGGCAGCCACGTCAATGCGCATACGGCGGGCGGCCTGAGCGAAGGCGGCTACCTCGGCTTTGCGGGCCTGCAGTATGTGCACATGCCTCTTGCGCACCAGCATCTCGTGGCCTTTCTCAGCGATGGCGCCTTCGAGGAGCAGCGCGGCAGCGACTGGATACCGCGCTGGTGGCGCGCCGAGGACAGCGGCCCGATCGTGCCCGTGATGATCGCCAATGGTCGGCGCATCGACCAGCGTACGACCATGAGCCAGTCGGGAGGTACCCACTGGTTCGAGGAACATCTGATGCTCAATGGTTTTGCACCGCTGACCATCGATGGCCGGGATCCCGCCGCTTTCGCCTGGGCAATCATCTCTGCCGAGACGGAACTGGCCGAACAGGCGGCTGCGCTGAAAGCGGGACACGGTCGCTATCCGCTACGCCTGCCCTATGTCATCGCCGAAACGGTGAAGGGCTACGGCTTTCCAGGCGCCGGCACCAATGCGGCGCACAATCTGCCGCTGCTCGCCAGTCCGGCCGAAGATGCCTCGGCTCGCGATCGTTTCAATGCAGGCGCTGCCGCGCTGCACGTGCCGCTAGCCGAACTGCGCCAGGCGATCGATACACTCAACGACCACACCTCGAGCCAACGCCCCAAGGAGCGCGATCACGAGCTGGCCGTCGCCGTGACACCGCTACCCACCGCCCCAACGCTGCCGACCTTCACGCTTGGCAAACCCGTCTCCCCCATGGCGGCAATCGATGAGACCTTCAAGCGCCTCGTGCTGGCCAACCCCGAGCTGCGGGTGCGGGTGGGAAATCCCGACGAGATGCGCAGCAACCGGCTCGACCAGACCCTGGACCTGCTCAAGCACCGGGTGACCGATCCCGAGCCGGGCGTCGCCGAAGCGCTCGACGGCTCGGTGATCACCGCCCTCAACGAAGAAGCGGTGGTGTGTGCGGCACTGGCCAACAAGCAGGGCCTGAACCTGGTGGCATCCTACGAGGCCTTTGCCGTCAAGATGCTGGGCGCCATGCGCCAGGAGGTCATCTTCGCCCGTCATCAGCGCGAAGCCGGGCGCGAGCCGGGCTGGCTGACGGTGCCGCTGCTGGCCAGCTCTCATACCTGGGAGAACGGCAAGAACGAGCAGTCGCACCAGGACCCGACGCTGTGCGAGGCCTGGCTGGGAGAAATGGACGACGTGGCGCCGACGCTGTTCCCGGTCGACGCACCAAGCGCGGCCTATGCGCTGCGTGAGCTTTATCGCTCACGCGGACGCATCGCCCTGGCGGTGGTAGCGAAGAACCCCGTGCCGGTAGTGCTCGATGAAGAACAGGCTAGGCGCCTCTACGAGGATGGCATACTCTGCCTGCACGATACGGCGGCTCCCCGCGTCCAGCTGTTTGCGATAGGCGCCTACCAGTTGATCGAGATGCAGCGTGCCCTGACAAGACTGACCCGGGCGGGTGTCGACGCCAGCCTGTACGTGATTCAGGAGCCCGGCAAGCTGCGCGAGGCCAGGGACGAACGAGAGGCGACCGCCACCCTCGGTCAGTGCCGGCTCAGCCAGCTGGTGCCGCCTATCCACGCCAGGGTCTTCCTGGCGCATTGCCGCCCCGAGCCGCTGTGCGGAGTACTGCGCCCGCTCGACACCGGCAGCGGTTCGCGCTTTCTTGGCTATCGCAACCGGGGCGGCACGCTGGATACCTTCGGCATGCTGTATGCCAATCGCGCTACCTGGGGCCATGTGCTGGAGGCCGTCAGCGAAGTGGCACAGCTCGAACTCGAGGCCCTGCTCGATGAGCCGGAGCGCCTGGCGCTCGCCGGCGAAGGCGACCCCCAGGCGCTGCGCTGAGGCGTTCGGCGCTGCGCTGTCAAGCGCAGCGTCAGGCCGTCAGGATGGCGCCCATGCGGAAGACCTCTCGCAGGCTGGTGATGCCCGACTCGGCCTTGGCCAGGCCATCGGCCAGCATCAGTGTCACGCCACGTTCCAGCAAGTGCCGGCGCAACTCGGCTTCATCGGCATGGCGCAGGATCCGGGCATGATCCTCAGGCGTCAGCTGCCAGATCTCGAACACTCCGATACGCCCGCGATAGCCCAGGCCATCGCAGCGAGAGCAGCCCGATGCGCTCCAGGCCAACTCCGGCACTGCCAGGCCTATCGCCGCCAACCACTCCCGCTCGCGATGTTCGGGCGGCGCCTGCTCCCGGCAGTGCGGGCACAGGCGCCGCACCAAGCGCTGCGCGATGACCAAGCCGAGGTTGGCGCTGATCTCACTGTCGCCAAGCCCCATCTGCCGCATTGAGGTCACCACGCCCACCGCATCGCGACTGTGCAGGGTGCCCATCAGCGAGCGGCCGCTGCTGGTCACGTTCAGCGCCGCGAAGGCCGACTCGCGATCGCGAATCTCACCGATCAGCACGTAATCGGGATCGAGGCGCAGCAACGAACGGGTGCCACTGGCAAAATCGAGGCCATGGTCCGGATCGACCTGGATCTGATTGATGCCCTCGATACCGTACTCGACGGGGTTTTCCAGCGTGACCACATGGCTGTCGGAGAGACGCAGCTGGCCTAGCAACGTATAGAGCGTGGTGGTCTTGCCGGCACCGGTCGGCCCGGCCACCAGCAGCATGCTGCCCGTGGCATCCATCCAGCGCCTGATGCCCAACGCCCCTTCCTCACCGATGCCCAATTCAGCGGTATCCTCATACGCCTGCGGCGGTGCCAGAAAACGTACGGCCAGCTTCTCTCCCGCCACACAGTGCACGGCGGTGACGCGAAGCGAGCGTTCCTCCTCCGGACTCTCCGTGTGGAACCAACTGAAACTGCCCTCCGCCGTGGCCAGCGAGGGTACCGGGTTGAGCTTGGCCAGCACCTTGAACTGGTTGACCAGACGCGCGCCCTGCGTCGGCTCCACGTGCAGCGCCTCGACGATGCGCCCATCGATGCGCAGACGAATGCGGTATCCCCGCCGCTCGGGATCCAGGTGGATGTCACTGGCTCTGGCCCGCTGGGCATCGTCGAGCAGTGCATGCGCCTCCAGCGTATTGCCGCTCGGCAGCGACTCCGCCTCGAGCAGCGCCAGCAAGGCAGGCAGCAGCTGCCGGTAGCTCACCTCGGACACAGCGTTTCCTCCCTGATTGGTCCATGCGCCATATCGTGCCGAAGCACGACCGCTGCAGGAAGTCTAGCGCAGGCAAGGTTCGCCACACGGAATAAGGCCTCGTCACGCAGTGAGCCCCGACAGCTCGGCTGCCGGGGCTCACTAGGCTACTGCGAGGTCAACTACCTGGCTGACTTGGCTCTAGGCGTGGGATTCCACGGTGAAGATGCTCTGCAGCTTGTGCTTCTTGCCGTAGATGTGAACCGTGGTCTCGTCGAAGGGGAAACGATCGCGATACTGGCTGCCATTGTTGAACCTGGGCTTGTGTGCATTGATCATCGCCGCCGTCAGCCGTTCGCGATTGGGGTGCCCCACCAGCCCCACGGCATACCAGAGCTCCTCACCCGGCTGCAGGAAAGCCGCCCATTTGTCGTGATCGGGATGGTGCTCCAGGCCATAGCGGGCGCTGCGATGCTCGCCAACGTAGAGCAGCTCCTGCACGTCCATCTCCTTGGTTTCCGGGTCGCGGGCGGCGCGGAAGACACAGAAGAAGCCCGACTCATCCGGTGTGTCGTGCAACTGCTCGCGCGTCCAGTAGCCCAGCACCTTGGGGGAGAGTAGCTGTTCCGACATGGGTGACCTCCTCAGTAATCTTCCAGTCGTTGCATGTCGCGGACGATGCGCCGCACCTCGGCTTCATGCCCCGAGGCCAGGGCCTCGAAGAAGCCTCTCTCGTCACCGCCACCGGCCAGCTCGGCACGATGGGCGTAGAGATCCTGCAGCGTGCGGTGCGCAGTCAGCGCCGTGGCCAACACGTCCTGCACACTCTTACCATCGACGCCTTCCGGCAAACGTTCAAGTACCGGTGCATGAGGAAAGTCGTTGGGATCGTCGAACCAGGCTTCCAGCACGCTGCGGTGATCGCTGCCGTCATCGAGGTAGCCCAGCAGATCGCCTTGCAGCTTACGCTCGCGCTGGGCCAGGTACTCGAGCGCCATCCTGACCCGCTCCTCCTCCCCTGCGGCGACCAGGCGAGCGTATTGATCGGCCAGACGGGCATGGTAATCCGCCGCCCAATCGACCAGTTCCTTGACTTGATGAAAGCGCATACCCCTCTCCTCCAGGCTGGACACCGGCTTCGCTGACCGGCGCTTTTACTTCATCCTAGCCAAAGCCTGGTGACAACGCTTGACGTACATCAACGGAAAGCGATATGAGTATGCGGCCGCCGGGCAACGGCGGCTACCACTCCTGGCTGGTCTCGCGCAGCGACTGGATCTCGCGCTTGGCTTCCTCGAGGCATGCCCGGAGCTCATCGCCCAAGGCCGCACTGCCGCCCACCGCGATCATGCCCGCAGCGCTCGGCCTGCCCCGCCGGGCGACACCGGCACTATCGTGCAGCGCCTCGATGCGCTGCAGCAGCCAGGCCAGCCAGCTGTCGGGGCGGGCCGCCAACTCGCGCAGCCGGTGCAGCTCGGCAATACCCAGCCCCTCGCCACCGAGCAGCTCGTGCCAGTCGTGTCGCGGCAGGCGGGCGTGCTCGGTGACCTCGCGCAGCAGCGACTCCAGCGCCAGCTCGGCCAGAGCCAGCGCGGCCTCTTCGCTCGCCATGCGCCTGGCCTCGGCGTGCTCGTCGTTACCGGGGTCGGTGTCGAGCAGCAGCTCGGCCTGATACAGCAGCTGATTGGTACGGCTACGCGGGGTCACTTGCGCTTGTCCTCCACCTGCCATTTGCCATTGTCGAAGAGCGCCCGCCAGCCGGTCGCCTTGCCGTCCTCCTCGGTCATGACGAACTGCTCCTTGCTCTTGCGCGAGTAGCGGATCTGCGCCGGGCGACCATCCGGGTCCTCGGCAGGCGCGTCGAGCAGGTAGCGGTATTTCTCGGGCAGCTCCTTGGCATGCGCCTTGAGTTCACGCACCAAGGGCGGGCGCGTTTCGCGATTGCGCGGGAATTTGCTCGCCGCCAGGAACAGACCGCTGGCGCCGTCGCGCAGCACGTAGTGGTCGTCGACCTTCTCGCAGGCCAGCTCCGGCATGGGAATGGGGTCCATCTTGGGCGGCGCCACCTCGCCGCTGCGCAGCAGCTTGCGGGTGTTCTTGCACGCCTCGTTGGTGCAGCCGAAGTACTTGCCGAAACGCCCGGACTTGAGCTGCATCTCGCTGCCGCACTTGTCGCACTCGATGGTGGGCCCTTCATAGCCCTTGATGCGGAACTTGCCGTGCTCGATCTCATGGCCGTCGCAGTCGGGGCTGTTGCCGCAGATATGCAGCTTGCGCTTCTCGTCGATCAGGTAGCTGTCCATCGCCGTGCCGCACTTGGGGCAGCGATGCTTGGCACGCAGCGCCTGGGTCTCGGCTTCTTCATCGGCATCGGCGGGCACCGCCTCGTCGCCGGGCAGCAAGTCGATGGTGGTCTTGCAGCGCTCCTTGGGCGGCAGGTTGTAGCCGGAGCAACCCAGGAACACCCCGGTGGAGGCCGTGCGGATCTGCATCTTGCGCCCGCAAGTGGGGCAATCGATATCGGTGGGCACCGGCTGGTTGGGCCGCATGCCCGCCTCGCTCTCGGCGGCCTCGAGCTCCTCGCGGAACTCGGCATAGAAGGCATCGAGCAGTTCGCGCCAGTTGCGCTCGCCCTCGGCCACCTCGTCGAGGCTGTCCTCCATGCGCGCGGTGAAGGAGTAATCCATCAGGTCGGGGAAGGACTCCTTCAAGCGCTCGGTGACGATGTCGCCCAGCTTCTCGGCATAGAAGCGCCGGCTCTCCAGCTTGACGTAGCCGCGATCCTGGATCGTCGAGATGATCGAGGCATAGGTCGAGGGACGCCCGATGCCGCGCTTCTCCAGCTCCTTGACCAGGCTGGCCTCGGTATAGCGGGCCGGCGGCTTGGTGAAGTGCTGCTGCGGGTCGAGTGCCTCGAGCCGCATGGGCGTACCCTCGGCCAGGTCCGGCAGGGCCTGATCCTCGTTCTTGCCCGCCGGCTTCATCACCCGGGTGTAGCCGTCGAACTTGAGCACCCGGCCCTTGGCCTTGAGCTCGTAGCCATCCGCCTCGACCGTCAGCGTACTGGAGAGGTACTCGGCCGGGGTCATCTGACAGGCCACGAACTGACGCCAGATCAGTTCATAGAGCCGCTCGGCGTCGCGCTCCATACCGGCCAGATCGCCGGCCTTGCGATTGACGTCGGAGGGGCGAATCGCCTCGTGAGCCTCCTGCGCCCCCTCCTTGCTCGAGTAGCGGTTGGGCGACTCCGGCAGGTAGCGCTTACCGTACTCCTGCTCGATATGCTCACGGGCCATGGCCACCGCATCCTGCGAAAGGTTGGTGGAGTCGGTCCGCATGTAGGTGATGTAGCCCGCCTCGTAGAGGCGCTGGGCCAGGGTCATGGTCTTCTTCACCGAGAAACCGAGGCGGCCGCTGGCGGCCTGCTGCAGGGTCGAAGTGATGAAGGGAGCACCGGGTTTGGATCGCGTCGGCTTGTCTTCGCGAGCGGTGATGGCAAGCGACGCCTTGCGCAGCGCCTCGATGCGCTCGAGGGTCTCGGCCTCGGTGGTGGGCCGGAACGTCTTGCCGTCCTGGCGCACCAGCTCGAAGCGCACCGGCTCACCCTCGCTGGAGACGAGGTCGGCATGAACGTCCCAGAACTCCTCGGGTACGAAGGCGCGGATCTCGCGCTCGCGCTCGACGATCAGCCGCACCGCCACCGACTGCACGCGACCGGCGGAAAGGCCGCGGGCAATCTTGGCCCACAGCAGCGGCGACAGCATGAAGCCCACCACGCGGTCGAGGAAACGACGTGCCTGCTGCGCTTCGACGCGGGGCAGGTTGAGCGTGCCGGGCTCCTTGAACGCCTCCTTGATGGCATTCTTGGTGATCTCGTTGAACACCACGCGACGATAGCGCTCGTCGTCACCGCCGATGGTCTCCTTGAGGTGCCAGGCGATCGCCTCTCCTTCACGGTCAAGATCGGTGGCGAGGTAGACGGCGTCGGCCTTCTCGGCCAGCTTCTGCAGCTCGGCCACCACCTTTTCCTTGCCGGGCAGAATCTCGTAGTGGGCCTTCCAGCCATGCTCCGGATCGATCCCCATGCGCCGGATGAGCTGTTCCTTGGCCTTGTGCTTCTTGTACTCGGCTTTCTCCTCGGGCGACATCTTGCGCGTCGCCGCCGCCTGGCGCGCCCGCTCCTTGGGGTCGGTGGCCGTCTTGCCCGAGCCGCTGGTCGGCAGGTCGCGGATATGGCCCACGCTCGACTTCACGATGAATTCGCTGCCGAGATATTTATTGATCGTCTTGGCCTTGGCCGGCGACTCGACGATGACCAATGACTTGCCCATAGTGCTCCACATTCTGCAAGGCGGGACCTTTCCCCGCCTGACGGTTTCGGCCCGCCTGTCCTCGGCGGACGCTCCGTGCGGGGTGAAAAATCCGCCTACCCTACCCCAGCAACCCGTTTCGCGCCAGTTGCTTCCGCATGGCGGCAGTAAAGCAGCAATCTCGACACAGCATCAAGAGAACATCAAGAGAAGGTAAAACAGCAGCGCCTCTGCCGCTAACGGCAGAGGCGCCGGGAGACCACGCTCGAGCGTTGCGCATCAGCGCTTGCGAGGCTTGCGCGGTGCCCTCTTGGCGACGGGCTTCTCATCGCCGGCGTCGCCACTTTCCTTGGACACGGTGGCCTTGGGCACGGCGGCCTTCTTGCTGCGGCTGGCTGGCTTGGCCGGCCCCGCTTTCGCCGGGTTCGGGTCGACCTTGGTCTCGGCATCCTCCAGCATCTTCTTCACTTCATCCCTGGCGGCGACCTCGGCCGTGGCTTCCGCCGCCACCTCGTCGTGCAGGGCGACGAGAGCCTGCCGGCTGGCTGCCGGCTCGACCCGCTCCAGCGCCTCGCCGAAGAGTTCCCGAATATGCTCGTAGCGCTTGCGAACATGCTCGGAAAGCTCGCCGCTGGCCGCCAGCACATGCTCGATGTGCTCGAGGGAGCTGCGAATCGCCTCTGGCCGCTCCCCTGCCAGCAGCTCGGGAATCGCTGCCAGCGCCGCCTCGCGGTCGAGCTTGAGGATGAAGAACTGCTCACGCACCAGGTGCTTGAAGTCCGACAGACTGCTGCCCGGCTCCAGCTCGGCGCGCGACGCCCGCAGGCGCTTGAAGTTGCGCTCGTCGGTGGTGGGCGCTCCGCCCAGCACGTGAATCACCGAACGCATCATCGCCTCGTGGATACCGCCTTCCGCAACGCGCTGGCGCAGCTCGTCCTGGCGCCGCTCGATGAAGCGCCGATGCTCCGGCTCGCTGCCGGGCTGCCTGCGGTGCACGTGGGCATCGCCACCCAAGCCCACCATCGCCTGCAGCAGCGGCTGGCCGTACACGGTCAAGAAAGTGTGTTCGATACTCTGGTCGCGAATCTCCCGCCACGTATCGAGTGCCCGGGAAATCTGGCCGGAGCAGGCCTTCTCCAGTGAGCGCAGCACGTTACTGTCATCGACCGGATGCCGGTCGCGACGCACCCAGTCGGCCAGCACCGGCAGAGGCACCGACAGCGGGTTGCGATCCGACAGCAGCTTGTAGCCCAGACGGATCGGGTGCATACGCCGCATGAGACGGGCCGCTTCGGGTGTGATGGTCGCCCGGATCCAGGGCTGCACGAACAAGCGGTAGAGTCCCAGGTTGATTTCCGAGACGCGTGCCACGGTAGCGAAGCGGGTGTCGTCATCGACGCGGTGATGCAGCACGTCCCGGTCGAGCCCCTCGATGGAGCGCGCCTTGAACTCGAGCAGGTAGTCGCGCTCGATCAGTTCGGCATCGTCGCGCTCCTTGGCGCTGGTGACCGTGGTCTCGTAGAGCCCCGGTGGCAGCACGTCGATGTAGTCGATGTTGGCGGTGAACTCGGCGTGCTCCTTGCGCGACACGCTGCCCGACACGAAGATGCCCAGGTGTCCGGTGCTGTCGTGCACGCAGTAGACGATGGTCTGCCCGCTGGCGATGATGTCGTCGACCCCGCCATACAGGTCGCGCACCCAGCCCAGCGCCTGGGGCGGCGGCGTGATGTCGTCGCCCTGGGAGCAGAACACCACCACCGGCGAGCGCACGTTGCGCAGGTCGATGCGGCGGCCGTCGGAGGTCACCAGTTGGGCGGTGGAGAGGCGGTTGCCGACGAACAGGTTGTCGACGATGTACTGGATCTCCTCGCCTCCCAGCACCACGTGACCGCCCCACCAGCGCTCGAAATTGAGATAGCGCTCGGCCTCGGTATCGACGTTGGCGTACAGGCGATACTGCTTGTCCCACCAGGTATTGGCCGGATTGAGGCGTTCGAAGTTCTGCACCAGCAGGGCGCCGTCGAACAGGCCATCTCCCAGGTCGCTGGCCAGGGTGGTCATCCAGCTGCCGCCGGTCATGCCGCCGGTATAGCGCATCGGCGCCTTGCCCCGCTCGCCGGCCCAATAGGAGAGCGGCGCACCGGCGATGAGGATGGGACCGAAGACGTCCGGCTCGAGCGAGGCCGCCATCATGATCTGCCAGCCTGCCTGACAGTTGCCCACCACCATCGGCTTCTCGCAGGAGTCGGGATGGTGTTCGATCACGCAGCGCAGAAAGGCGATCTCCGCCTCGACCACGTCCTCAACGGTCTGACCGGGCTCCGGGTAAGGCAGAAAGCCGATGAAATAGCAGGGATGACCGGCACGCAGGGCGACACCGATCTCGCTGTCGGGCTTGAAGCCGCCGATGCCGGGCCCGTGTCCGGCACGCGGGTCCACCACCACGAAGGGACGGGACTTGGGATCGACCTCGATCCCGGCCGGCGGCAGGATCCGCATCAGCTCGTAATTCACCGGTCGCGGCAGAGTGCGACCGTCCATCACCACCTCGGCATCGAAGCCGAGTACGTTGGGTTTGGTCTTCTCGATGTGTTCGAGATACTGGTTGCCACGCTCGCGCATCACGTCCATGTACAGCACACTGCGCTCGACGGCATCACGCCAGTAGTCGAAAACGGCACGGCCAAAACCGAATGGGTCGAGCAGGCTGAACGCCTCTGCGGGCGGTGTCGGCATCAGTGAGTTCATGTTCGGCTCCAGTTATCCCGACGCTCGTCAGGGGCGTCAGGAGGAGAAAATTTGCTGCACTGCAACAAGTATAGTACTCCCTGCGCCGGGTCGACGCAGCCGTTTTGTCGATTTTTTGTGACCGCCGCGTGGCTGCCTCACCCCATGTCGCCATTGCCGGACACGACTTCGCCATGCCATTCGGCCAGCGCCCGGCGCTCGCGACGCCTGGCCTCGGCCGCATCGCGCCCCCACACCAGCAGGCGCACCCAGGCATCGTCCGCGACCGCTGCCGGCCGATCGAGCCTGACCCCCGGCCCACCGCAAAGAAGCCCCTTGCCCAGCGGAAGCTGGCGCAAGCTGGCATGCCCCGGCCGCCCCGGACCGTGCCCCATGTGGCCGACCCTGGGCCGCCGCAGCCGCTCACCTCGTACCAGACGAATCTGTTCGACGGCCAGGTCGAGCCCGCTCAACACCTCGGCCAGACCTTCATGGCCCGTCAGGCCGGGGCGCATGTCGACGAAGCCCAGACGGTTGTTGGCCAGGGTGAAGCTCAGCGTCGCCAGGCCAACCAGGCCCAGGACGCGGGCGCCCAGCACGGCCAGCTGTCCCAGATAGGCGCGCTGCTCCGGCGTCAGCCGCTCGCTCGGCGCCACGGCAAAGTCGTCGGCCATCCGCTCGTGCTCGACCAAGGCCAGCGCCTGGCCCCGATTGTCGGCCAGCACCGGCAGATGCACGCACGGCGCAGAGGGCACCGGCTCGGCCAGCGGCAGGCCCGCATCCCGCATCAGATGCCGGGCGGCATCGCCGTCGCACATGGTATCGAGCAGGCTCGTGCTTGACCCGACGAACGCCAACCCCGCGCTGGCACAGGCCCGTGCCAGGCTGCGCTGCTGCGTGGCCGTCGCCTCGCCCGGGTGCAGAGCGTCGCAGCCCAGCTCACGCGCGCGTGCGATCAGCGCATCGTCAGCCAGACAGCCGCCGGCATGCCAGGCCAGGTCGAGTTCGCTGCAGGCCTGGCCTGCACGCAAGGCACCAAGCCCGCTGCCGGCCACCAGCAGGCGCTGCCAGCGCAATGGGTCGAATCGAAGGCTTTGCATGGGTTCCCACTCTATGACTCTGTGACGAGGCCGTCGGCATGACCCGCTTCACCGGCAGTGTTAGCATGACAAGGGTTCTTCACCGGGCTCCCTGTGCCCTTCCAGCGGATCGATCGATGACAACCCCAAGGCTGCTGAACCGCCTGACCTTTCGCCAGTTGCAGGTCTTCCAGGCCGTGCATCGACAGCAATCCTACTCACGCGCCGCCGAACAGCTGGGCCTGACCCAGCCGGCGGTCAGCGCACAGGTCCGTCAGCTCGAGCAGGCCCTCGGCCAGCCCCTGTTCAAGTACACCGGCAAGACCCTGCACGTACTGCCGGCGGCCGATGCCCTGGCCGCCTCGACCCAGGCCATCTTCGGCCAGGTCTCGCGGCTGCAGATGACGCTGTCCGACCTGGACGGCACGATTTCCGGGGAGCTCAATCTGGCGGCCGTCTCCACGGCGCAGTACGTGGTACCGCACCTGATCGCCCGCTTTCGCGCGCATTATCCCAACGTTCAGGTACGCCTGCGGGTATGCAACCGCAGCCAGGCCCTGGAAAGGCTGGCCGCACGCAGCGACGATCTGGTGATCATGGCGATGGTGCCCGAAGAGGACGACAACCTGGTCTTCATGCCGTTTCTGGAGAACGAGCTGATCCCCATCGTCTGGCCCGGCCATCCGCTGCTCGAGGCGCCCTCGCCCACCCTGGAAGACCTGGCCCGTCATTATCTATTGATGCGTGAGTCGGGCTCCGGCGTACGCACCGCCTTCGAGCAGCTCGCCGCCGAGCAGGACGTGACCCTGCAGCATACCATGGAGCTGGGCACCAACGAGGCGATCAAGCAGGGGGTGATGGCTCACCTGGGCGTCACCGTGCTGCCGCGGCTGGCGGTTCGTCTCGAGATCGGCGCCGGGCTGCTGGCGGAGCTGCCGCTGCCGGGTTTCCCCCTGCGCCGCTCCTGGTGCACGGTCTACCCCCGCGACCGCTTCCCCACACCGGTCACCGAACTGTTTCTGCGTTTCGTGCGCGAGCGTCTCGGTGAAATCGAAGCACACTTCAAAGCGCCGCCCCGGCCGATCCCCGACCATGGCGTCGTCTGCCTGCCGCTTACATCAGGTTGAGCGTCACGCCTGCGTCGCCCTGCTCCGCTGTGCCAGTCAGGCGCAATATGGTAGATTACGGGCCTGCGACCAACGTATCAATTGCCGTGCCTTTGGCCAGGTCCGCCCGCGATGATGGCGTACCGATCGACTCTGGCATGGCCGTGGCAGCCGCCTAGTGGAGAGGCTCACACCTATGAGCGACAACACCTCGAAACGCGTGCCTAGCGGCGCGAAGTTCCGCACCGAGCACGGCTTCGCCGCCATCAAGGACGGTATCAAGCTGCAGCGCAGCCAGACCGACGAGCAACCGGAACCGGGACGCAAGCCGAAGTGGCTACGCGCCCAGATGCCCGGCGGCGGGCGTTTCGAGGCAGTGAAGCGCAACGTCAAGGAGCATCGCCTGAGCACCGTGTGCGCCGAGTCTCACTGCCCCAACATGGGCGAGTGCTGGAGCAACGGTACGGCCACCATCATGCTGATGGGGTCGGTGTGTACCCGCGCCTGCCGCTTCTGTGCCGTGGATACCGGCAACCCACGCGGCTGGCTGGACAGCGAGGAACCCGCCAACACCGCCAAATCGGTGGAGCTGATGGGCCTGCGCTACGTGGTGCTCACCTCGGTGGACCGTGACGACCTGGCCGATGGCGGCGCCTCTCACTACGCCGCCTGCATCCGGGCGATCAAGGCCAACACGCCGGCGGTGGTGGTCGAGGCGCTCACCCCCGACTTCGACGGCGACCCGGCTGCCATCGAGCAGGTGGTCGACTCCGGCCTGGAAGTGTTCGCCCAGAACGTCGAGACGGTGGAGCGCCTCACCCACTACGTGCGCGACCCGCGTGCCGGCTACCGCAAGACCCTCGACGTGCTGGCCCACGCCAAGCGCTACCGCCCCGACGTGCTGACCAAGACCAGCCTGATGCTGGGGCTCGGCGAAACCGACGAAGAGATCCTCCAGACCTTCGACGACCTGCGCGCCATCGATGTCGACATCGTCACCCTGGGGCAGTACCTGCGCCCGACGCGCAACCACCTGCCGGTGGAGCGCTGGGTCACGCCGGACGAGTTCGAGCGCTATCGCCGCCTGGGTCTGGAAAAGGGCTTCATGGAAGTGGCCTCCGGCCCGCTGGTACGCTCCAGCTACCGCGCCGACCGGGTGTTCGAGAAGAACAATCTGGGCCTGGCCGCCCCCGCCGAGGTGCCGGGCCAGGAGCCCGACCCCAACCGCATTCAGGCGATCAACGTCGGCTGACGGCGCCCTCTGCCCAAGTCGACGACGGGAAAGAGGGTGGTAAAACGAATCCGCAGGCGGCCCTAGATGGCCGTCTGTGCCTCCAGGAGCTGCAGCTCGCGCCCCAGCTCACGCGCCAGGCTCCGCGCCAGGCTCATGCCCACCTGCTCCACCGAAAGCGGCTCCGTCACCAGATCGGCCAGGCGCGTCATGGCCATGCCGGCATAGCCGCAGGGATTGATGCGAGCGAAGGGACTCAGGTCGGCATCGACATTGAGCGCAACGCCGTGATAACTGGCGCCGCGCCGGATACGCAAGCCCAGCGAGGCGATCTTGGCCTCGCCGACATAGACTCCGGGGGCATCGGGGCGTGCCCGCGCCTCGATGCCCTGCTCCGCCAGCACGGCGATGACGGCATTCTCCAGCGCCGAGACGAGATCCCTCACGCCAAGCCGACAGCGCTTGACGTCGATGAGGGGATAGAGCACCACCTGCCCCGGCCCATGGTAGGTCACCTGCCCGCCGCGATCCGTCTGTACCACCGGGATGTCGCCCGGCATCAGCAGGTGCTCGGGCTTGCCGGCCTGGCCCTGGGTGAAGACCGGCTCGTGCTCCACCAGCCAGAGCTGGTCCGCCGTCGCCTCGTCGCGGGTGTCTGTGAGTTCGCGCATGGCCTGCCATACCGGGAGGTAGGGACATCGGCCCAGGCGCCGAAGCTCTATGGGGGCTGCCATAGCGAAGCTTGGCGGCATCTATACCACCATGTGCACGCGGCCGGTGGCCTTGAGGTCGGCGAACAGCGCCTTGAGCTGCTCCTCACCGGTAGCCCGCAGGGTCAGCCTGACCGAAAGGTAACGGGCGGTACGGCTCTCGACGACCTCGATGCTTTCGGCATCGAAGCTGGCATCGTGGCGCAGCACCACCTGGCACACAGTGGCGGTGAAATCCTCACCGGCATCGCCCACCACCTTGATGGGATAGTCGCAGGGAAAGGTGATGGTCGGCGCCGTTTGGTTTGCCGCCGGGGCTTGGCGCAGATCGCGCAGTTTGTCGTCTGACATGGCTCTCTCGGGGTCGTGGCTCTCTATCGATTTCCGACCAGATCTATTTCCACGTATTTTACTCAGCTTTTACTCGGCTTTCACGCGACACCCAAGCCATCGGCACCCAAGCTGCCGCTGTCCAAGGCATGGCAAGGAGTGCCATGAAGGCGGCGCACGAGGCGCCGCCTGTCTCGAATGACCTGGAACGACCTAGAACCAGCCGCCCACCAGATTGCTGAAGAAACGCCGCACCTGATCGAACAGGCGCTTGAACAGCCCACCCTCCTCGATCGTTTCCAAGGCTACCAGGGGGTGTTCGCCCACGACCTCGTCACCGAGACGTACCTCGAGGGTGCCGACCCGGTCGCCCAGGTTGATGGGAGCATTGAGGTCCTGGCGAATGTCCAGCCGCGCATGCAGCTCTTCGTTGCGCGCCCGCGGCAGGGTCATGGCCACGTCGCGGTCGACGCCGACACGCAGCTCGTTCTTCTCGCCGCCCCAGATACGGGGTGAGTTGAGCACCGCCCCCTGATCGTAGAGATTGAGGGTTTCGTAATAGCGAAAACCGTAGCTGAGCAGCTTCTGGGTCTCCTGTGCACGAGACTCCTCCGAGCTGGTGCCCATCACCACCGAAATCAGGCGCATGCCGTCGCGCTTGGCCGATGCCACCAGGCCGTAGCCCGCTTCGGTGGTCCAGCCGGTCTTGAGGCCGTCGACAGTGGGGTCGCGCCACAGCAGCCGGTTGCGGTTAGGCTGGCGAATGTCGTTGTAGGTGAAGTATTTCTCGGCGTAGACCGCGTAATGCTCCGGGTAGTCATTGATGATGTACTGTGAGAGCAGCGCCATGTCGCGCGCCGATGAGTACTGCTCAGGATGCGGCAGCCCGGTGGCATTGGCAAAGCTGGTGTTGTGCAGCCCCAGGCGTGTGGCGTGCTGATTCATCAGATCGGCAAAAGGCGCCTCACCGCCTGCCAGGTGCTCGGCCACGGCCACGCTGGCATCGTTGCCCGACGAGATGATGATGCCGTAGAGCAGATCGCGGATGGAAACCTCGGTGTTGACCTCGATGAACATCTTGGAGCCGCCCGTGCGCCAGGCGTTCTCGCTGACACGCACCTTATCGTCCAGGTTGATGTTGCCACGATCGAGCTCCCGCTCCACCAGATAGGCGGTCATCAGCTTGGTCAGGCTGGCCGGCGGAAGACGCTCATCGGAGTTGTGCTCGACCAGCACCCTGCCGCTGTCCGCATCCATCAGAATCCAGGACTTGGCAGCGATCTGCGGCGGAGCCGGGATCATGGTCTGTGGGGTCGGCGTTGCCTGGGCCAGAGCCTTGGAGACGAACAGCAACAGGCCGAACAGAATCAGAGGCAGCAGCCGCCGATAGACGGGGGTGGACAACACTCGCATGGGCATGAATCTCATCACTACGTCGAGAAAGGTCAAGGGAACGGCGCGACTCAGTCGGCGCCGTTGACAATAAAGGCTTGTTCGAAGCCGGCACGTCTCAGCTCAGCGCGCACAGGTTCGACCTGTCCGGCGTGGGCCAGAGGGCCGACCTGGACACGATACATGCCGGTGGCATCCGCCACCCGCACGGGGTGGGACAGCTCGCTTTCGAGGCGCGCCTTGAGCGCCCGAGCGTTGTCGGCGGATCCCAGCGCGGCGATCTGCAGAAAGATCGGCATGTCGCCGCCGCTGGCGGCCTGGCTGGACGCTGCACTCGGTGCAGCAGTGCCGGCGCTCGCCGTCGGAGCACTGGCCTGCTGCGGCGCCGAGCTGGCCTGCTGCGGCGCCGGATTGCTGCGCGGAGTCGCCTGAGCCGCTGTTTGGACAGCGCCAGAGGAATTTCGGTTCGCGCCGTTACCGCCATTTTCGGCCAGCCACACCTCCGCATCGATCGCTTCGACCTTGACCCGACCGGTGCCGCGCTCGAGGATGTCGAGCCGTGCCGCTGCCGCGTAGGAGAGGTCGATCTCGCGATCGTTGTGGAAGGGGCCGCGGTCGTTGACCCGGACGATGACCGAGCGACCGTTCTCGAGGCTGGTGACACGCGCATAGGTAGGCAGCGGCAGGGAACGGTGAGCCGCGGTCATCTCGTACATGTCGTAGATTTCGCCATTGGACGTGGCGTATCCATGGAATTTCTCACCGTACCAGGAAGCCGTCCCCTGGCGGGTGTAGCCTCGCGCATCGGGCAGCACGTTGTAGGTCTTGCCCCACACCTCGTAAACGGGACGATTGCCGCCGCGAGAGTGCGGCTCCACGCGCGGCACGGCATCGGGAATCTGGCTGACGTCCGGCGGATTGTCCGGATAGGCATCGCTGTTCATGGCATAGCGACCGCCACCGCTGGATGGTGCCGGAGCGGGCTGTCTATCGGTGCTGTCACGCTGAGGCGAGGTCGTCGGCCCGCTGCTCGCACAGCCCGCCAGCAGAGCGGTAACGGCGAGCACGATCGGCAGCGCTTTCATGGCGTTTCCCTTCATTCGACGGATCCGTTCTGCGGCAGAGGGCCGAGTTCGCGCATCGCGGCGATCTTTTCGGCCAGCTCGGTCACGGCCATGGCATAAAGATGGCTGTGGTTGTAACGGGTGATGACGTAGAAATTCTCATGACCGAGCCGATAGCGCCAGCTCGATTCATCCGCTTCCAGCGCCAACGGAATGACCCGCTGCTCGCCCTCGAGCTCGCCCTGGGAGGCGACGCCCGCCCGCTCCAGCTCGCTCATTTCGACGTAGGGTCGCTGAGTGCGATTGAAATCGATACCGGAAGGCGGCCCATCGGAAGGCCCCTGGGCTTCGGCATAGATCGGCTCGCCGGGGCGCCAGCCGTGTTCGGCGAAGTAGTTGCCCACGCTGCCGATGGCATCGACGGGGTTGGTCCACAGGTTGCGCTGCCCGTCGCCGTCGAAATCGACCGCGTAGGCGCGGTAGCTGGTCGGAATGAATTGTGGATAGCCCATGGCGCCGGCATAGGAGCCCTTGAGGCTGCCGGGATCCACCTCCTGCTCGTGGGTGATCTCGAGGAAGGCCGCCAGCTCGCCGCGGAAGAAATTGCCGCGCACCGGGTGATGGAAAGCCAGGGTCGAGAGCGAGTCGATAACGCGATGACGTCCGGTAAACCGGCCGTAGCTGGTTTCGACGCCGATGATGGCCGCGATCACCTCTGGCGGCACGCCGTATTCGGCATAGGCGCGCTCGAAAGCATCCTCGTGGGCTTCGATGAAATCCACCCCACGCGCGATGCGCTCCGGCTGCAGGAAGATCTCGCGATACTCGTCCCAACGCAGCCGGCGCTCCGCCGCCCCCTCCATGGCATCGAGCACGCCCTGCTGAAAGACGGCTTGTTGCAGCGCCATCTCGAGCCAATCGCGTTCGATGCCGCGCTCGGCCAATTCATCCACCAGTTGCTTTGCCCCCTCATGCTGGGCAGGGGTGAAATCCGCCGCCTGGAGAGACGGTACCATCAGGCCCAGCACCGTTGCCGCCACAGCGGCAACTCGAGGTCCTTTCCACCCTTTCCACTTCCACTCAGGCGTCATGCTTCTGCCACTCCCTGACCGGGGCATTGTCGCTCGAACCCACGCCGCCGCCACCTAACGCGGCAACAGACGACGGTGTCCGTGAATCGACATGAGAATACCGAATCCCGCCAGCAAGGTCACGCTGGAGGTGCCGCCGTAGCTCACCAGCGGTAGCGGAACGCCGACCACCGGCAAAATGCCGCTGACCATGCCGACATTGACGAAGACGTAGATGAAGAAGGTCAGGATGATGCTGCCCCCCAACAGCCGGCCGAAGGTGTCGTGCGACGCCATGGCCAGCCACAGCCCGCGCAGCACGATCAGCAGATAGAGAAGCAGGATCAGCAGCATGCCGACCAGGCCGAACTCCTCACCGAGCACCGCCACGATGAAGTCAGTGTGACGCTCGGGCAGGAATTCGAGCTGCGACTGGGTGCCCTGGAGCCAGCCCTTGCCCCACAGGCCGCCGCTGCCAATGGCCGTGGTCGATTGAATGATGTTCCAGCCTGCCCCCAGCGGGTCGCTCTCCGGATTGAGGAAGGTCAAAACCCGCTGACGCTGGTAATTGTGAAGATTCATCCACAGCAGGGGCAGCGCCGACGCCGCGGCAACGGAAAGAAAGAGGATGAAGCGCCAGGAGAGCCCGGCCAGCAGCACCACGAACACGCCGGCACAGGCCACCAGCAGCGAGGTTCCCAGGTCCGGCTGCTTGGCGATCAACACCACGGGCAGGCCCAGCAGCACGGCACACACCAGCAGATCCTTCCAGCGCGGTGGCAGTTCACGCCGGCTCAGCCAGGCCGCCAGCATCAGCGGCATCACCAGTTTCATCAGTTCCGAGGGCTGGAAGCGTATCACCCCGGGAATCACCAGCCAGCGCCGTGCTCCCATACCGACGTCCCCCACCAGCTCGACGGCAACCAGCATCAGCAGTCCGACAGCATAGAGCAGCAGCGCCCAGCGCATCAGGGTGGCCGGCGGCAGCTGAGCCAGCGCCAGCATGATCACGAACGCCACCACGAAACGCGTTGCCTGGGCCATCACCACTTCGATGCGCTGGCCGCTGGCGCTGTAGAGCACGCCCAGCCCGACCGTCAGCAGAATCACCAGCAACAGCAGCAGCCAGGGATCGAGATGCGTGCGCTCCCAGATGCTCTTGCGCCGCGAAATGCCGCTTTCCGGCGCTCGCACCGGCCGGGCGCGCAGCCCATTCATCAAGCCGAACATCGCTCAGTTCCCCGCCACGGTGCTGTCATCGTTTTCCATCGCCTCGCGGATCTCCTCTGCATCGGGCGCCTCTTCCTCCTCCAGCAGCCAGGCATCGGTCATCGCCCGCGCCAGATGGGCGGCATGGGTACTGCCGCCACCGGCGTTCTCCACGATCACCGAAACGGCGATCTGCGGATCCTCCAACGGGGCAAAGGCCATGAACAGGGCGTGATCGCGCAGCCGCTCGGCCAGCTCCTCGGCGTTGTAGCGCTGATCCTGGCCCAGCGAGAACACCTGCGCGGTGCCCGACTTGCCGGCCATGCGGTACTTCAGGCCCACGCCGGTTCGCCGCGCCGTCCCTTCACTGCCGGTCAGCACTTTCTCCATGCCGGAGAAGACACGGTCCCACCAGACGTCGTTCTGAACGACGATGTCGTCGGGGGTCTCGGGCAGCTCGACGGGCACCGGCTCGTCGCCGATCCGGCTCGCCAGGCGCGGCTTGACCCATTGACCGCGGTTGGCAAGTACCGCCGTGGCGGTTGCCAGCTGCAGCGGCGTGACCTGCCAGTAGCCCTGGCCGATGCCCACCGACAGCGTCTCGCCTGGAAACCAGGGCTGATTGAAACGCGCCCGTTTCCACTCCCGCGACGGCATCAGCGCCCCGCTCTCGCCGAACACATCGTGACCGACGCGCTGGCCGAAGCCGAAGGCGCTCATTTGCGTATGCAGGCGGTCGATGCCCATCTCATGGGCCAGCGAGTAGTAATAAGTATTATTGGAGACGGCGATGGAGCGCTCCATGTCCACTCGCCCGTGCCCCCAGCGCAGCCAGTTGCGATAGCGCCGGCTGTCGTTGGGTAGCTGATAGAAGCCGGGGTCGTTGATGACACGATCCGGCGTGATCACCCCTTCCACCAGACCTGCCAGGGCCAGAAACGGCTTGATCGTGGAACCGGGCGGGTACTGACCGCGGATCGCCCGGTTGAACAGCGGCAGATCGATGTCCTCCTGTAACGCCCGGTAGGAAGCGAAATCGATGCCGGTGACGAACTGATTGCTGTCGAAGCCTGGCGCCGACACCATGGCCAGGATCTCCCCTGTAGCGGGAACGACGGCCACGATGGAGCCGCGCCGGCCATCGAGCAGCTCGTAAGCGAGGCTCTGCAGATCGCGGTCCAGGGTCAGGGTCAGGTTCTGCCCCGGCACGGGATCGGTACGGCCAAGTTCACGCAACACGCGGCCACGCGCATTGGTTTCCACCTGGCGCAGTCCGGCCTGACCGTGCAATACGTCTTCGTAGAAGCGTTCCACGCCGGTCTTGCCGATGAAGTGCGTACCCGCATAGCGCCCCGGGTCGAGGGTCTTGATCTCTTCGGCATTGATGCGACCGACGTAGCCAAGAGCATGAGCCATGATATTCGCGTCGGGGTAGAAGCGCAGCAACTGGGCCTCCACCTCGACCCCGGGCAAACGGTGTCTATTTACTGCCAGCCGAGCGATCTGGACCTCGTCGAGATCGCTCATCAGCAGCGCGGGCTGGAAAGGTCGCTGCGGCTGGCGGGCGCGAATGCGGAATCCCTCCGCCGCTTCTGGCGTCAGCTCCAGCAGCTCCTCGAGCCGGTCCAGCGTGGCATCGAGATTTTCGGCCCTCTCACGTATCAACGTCAGGTTGTAGGTCGGACGGTTCTCGGCCAGCAGCATGCCGTTGCGGTCGAAGATCAAGCCACGGGTCGGCGGCAGCGGTTCCACCCGTACGCGGTTCTTCTCGGAACGGGTGGTGTAGACCTCGTGCTGGACCACTTGCAGATAGACGAGCCGACCCGACAGCAACCCGGTCAGGAGCAGGATCGTCAATACGGCAAGCAGCGCGCGTACGCGAAAGATGCGCAGCTCCTGCTCGGGGTTCTTGAGGGTGTCACGGCGGTCGCGCATGCCGACAATAGGTCTCACTCAGTTTCGGTAAGGCGCCGTTCAGCGGTGGTAGGGATGCCCCACCAGCAGGGTCCAGGCGCGATAGAGCTGTTCGGCCAGAATCACCCTGACCAGTGGATGCGGCAGCGTCAGCGACGACAGTGACCAGCGTCGATCGGCGCCCGCGGAGAGCTCCGGGGCCAGGCCATCCGGCCCACCCACCAGCAGCACCACCTCACGCCCTTCGAGCCGCCAGCTCTCGGCCTCCTGAGCCAGACGCTCGGTGCTCCAGGCTCGCCCGCCGACTTCCAGCGCCACGACGAATTCATCGCCCCGCAGCCGCTCCCGTATGCGCTTGGCTTCCAACGCCACGGCCTTGGCAGTATCGGCATTCTTGCCACGCTGACCGGGTGCGATCTCCTCGATCTCCAGAGCGAAGTCGCGCGGCAGGCGCTTGCGGTACTCCTCCACTCCTTCGTTGACCCAGCCAGGCATGCGGGTACCGACCGCCAACAGGCGGATCTTCATGCGCCGCCCTGCTCCTGATGCTCGCCATCGCTTGGCAGATCGGCCCACAGCCGCTCCAGGTCATAGAGCTGGCGAGTCTCGGGCAGCATGACATGCACGACGAGATCGCCGAGGTCGACCAGCACCCAGTCGGAGCCGGCCTGCCCCTCGACCCCCAAGGGCTGAATGCCACTGGCCTTGGCCCGCTCGACCACATGGTCGGCCAGCGCCATCACATGACGGGTGGAAGTACCGCTGGCCACTACCATCAGGTCGGTGACACTGGTCAGCCGTGAGACATCGAGCAGCGCGACATCCTTGGCCTTGAGATCCTCCAGTGCATCTACCACCAGTGTCTTGAGCGATTCGTTATGCATAGCCCCTCATCAACGGGAAGTCTTGGACGCCGCCATTGTAGCGTCTTGGGCAGCCGCTGGCAGCGTTCAAGAGTGACGATACAGCGAGGCAGCAGCGATTCTTCTCTCCACTGCCTCCGGCAGCAGGTAACGCACGCTGCGCCCCTCCGCCAGACGCTGGCGTATCGACGTCGCCGAAAGCGCCATCCGCGTGGGCAATGCCAGGCGCAGCAGGCCGCCTGCAGCGCGCCGCATGAGAAGCTCGGGTCTATCGACCTCACGCCCGGCGATCAGTTCGGCCAGCGCGGGAGAAAGGGGTTCGGCGTGGTCGGGGCGGTCGATGACGACCAGATGAGCCAGCTCGAACAGCCGCCGTGGCTCGTGCCAGTCGGCCAGACGCAGAAAGGCGTCATGACCCAGCGCCATGATCAGGCGCGCCTCGCGACCGTACTCGTCGCGCAGGCTGGCCAAGGTATCGACAGTGTACGACGGGCCGTCGCGCTCGAGCTCGCGCCCATCGGCCACCAGTCCCGGCGTATCGCCTATTCCCAGCCTCAGCAGGTCCAAGCGCTCCTGTGGCGACACCTGGGGCCTGTCGCGCAATGGCGGCAGACATGCCGGCACCATGTGCACACGATCGAGCGCCAGCGCCTCGTGCAGCTCCAGGGCGCTGCGCAGGTGTCCCAGATGTACGGGATCGAAAGTGCCGCCGAACATGGCCACGCGCGGCGGCTCGAGAGGCCTCACGATCTGCTGGGAGGGCAAGGCGCCGCTCTGCGCCGTCACTGCCGTACCTGACCGTCGCCCAGCACCACGTACTTGCGCGTGGTCAGTCCCTCGAGCCCGACCGGGCCTCGCGCATGCAGCTTGTCGGTGGAGATGCCGATCTCCGCGCCCAAGCCGTACTCGAAGCCATCGGCAAAACGGGTCGAGGCATTGACCATCACCGAGCTCGAGTCGACCTCGGCCATGAAACGCCGCGCCAGCCCGTAATCTTCGGTCACGATGGCGTCGGTGTGGTGCGAACCATAGCGCTCGATGTGCTCGATGGCAGCTTCCATGCCGTCGACCACGCGAATGGCCAGGACCGGCGCCAGGTATTCGGTGTACCAGTCCTCTTCGCTTGCAGCTGCGATACCCTCGAGAATGGCCCGGCTACGCTCACAGCCACGCAACTCGACCCCGTGCGCGGCGTAGGCTCGTGCCAGGCGCGGCAGCAGCGCCTCGGCCACCGGCGCATCGACGAGCAGGGTCTCCATGGTGTTGCAGGTACCGTAGCGATGCGTCTTGGCATTGACGGCGATTGCCAGTGCCTTCTCGGGATCGGCCGTGGCATCGATATAGACGTGGCAGACACCGTCCAGATGCTTGATCACCGGTACCCGCGCCTCGCGCGAGATACGCTCGATCAGCGACTTGCCGCCCCGGGGAATGATCACGTCCACGTATTCGGGCATGGTGATCAGCTGGCCCACCGCGGCACGGTCAGTGGTGGCCACCACCTGCACCGCCGCCTCCGGCAGGCCGGCATCGCGCAGCCCTGCGCGAATGCAGGCGGCAATGGCAGCATTGGAGTCCCGCGCCTCGGAGCCGCCGCGCAGGATGCTGGCGTTGCCCGATTTCAGGCACAGGCTGGCGGCCTCCATGGTCACGTTGGGCCGCGACTCGTAGATGATGCCGATCACGCCCAGCGGCACGCGCATCTGACCCACCTGAATGCCGCTGGGGCGGTAGCGCAACCCCTCGATCTCGCCCACGGGATCGGGCAGTGCCGCCACTTGCTCGAGACCTTCGATCATGCCATCGATACGTGCATCGTTGAGCGCCAGACGATCGAGCAGGGCTGCCTCGAGGCCATTGTCACGGCCACGCGCCAGATCGGCAGCGTTGGCCTCGAGTATCTGACCGCGGCAACGCTGCAGATGCTCGGCCATGGCCAGCAGGGCACGGTTCTTGTCCCCCGTCATGGCGCGACGCATCTGAGTGGCGGCGGCACGTGCCGCCTGGCCGAGGCCAGCCATGTAGGCAACGACATCGTCGATCTGGTTGACGCTGGTTTCGGTTTGGGAGGCGTGAGCGGTCATGCGGAACGAAGTTCTCCTGGCAGAGCGCCACACGGCGCTGCGAACGTTATACTGGCGCGATACCACGTTGAACCCCATAGTAAGGCACCATGCAGAGCAAGTACAAAGTCGGGCTGATGCGCCTGAACCTGTGGGCCGCAGCGCTGCTACTGATCCTGCTGGCTTACCTCGCCGAACCGCCCTCCAGCGCTCTGCTGCTGGCGTTGGCCAGCGGCTGGCTGATGGTGACGGCCAGCCTGCTCGAACTCAGCTACCGACGCCCCTCCACCGTCCCCTGGCAACTATTGCCCAGCCTGTTGCTGGCCGGCCTGCTGCTCGTGGAACCGGAGCGCCACGCGCTGTGGCTGTGGGTGTGGCCCGCTCTGTTGATGCTACCCCAACCCGGCTGGGTCCTGGCGCTGAGCTGCGCCCTGGCCGGTCTCACCTGGTGGCGTCTGGCAGACCTGCTGGGCATCGAGCAGACACTGTTTTCCGGCCTGGTGCTGCTCCCTTTGATGCTGCTTGGGCTGGCGCGCAACCGCTACTTGTTACCGCCCCGTGCCGGCTCGCGTCAGCGCATGCGGCTGGTGCCGGGCCTGCCACTCTGGAGCAGCCAGCAGCTCTCCTCCGACCTGCGCCGAGAGCGCGCCCGCTGCCGCCGGGAGGGCGTGCACGGAGAGCTGATGCTGCTGCGCATGCCACGCGGCAAGTTCTGGCCCATGGCCCAGGAACTGTGCCGCCTGACCCACGATTTCGAGAACTGCTATCGACTCGACCAGCGCACCTTGGCGACGCTGCTGCTCAGCCGCAACGACGACCAGGCCCAGGCCCGGCGTCAGGTGTTGCTCAAGGGGCTGCGCCCTAATGCCGAGGTACGCTTCGTACCGCTGAGCCAGGTCTCGACCCTTGACGACCTGGCGCGACACTTCAGCCACCACCACGCCCAGCCCCAGACGGAGCGCCCGCATGGATGACGATAGCCGCAACGTCGCGGGACGACTCATCGTGGCGTATGCCTTCTCTGCGCTCTTGCTGGGATGCTACGCCGCCTGGCGCTATCTGATGGGGGATTTTAGCCGCATCCTGCTGCCGGCTGCCCTGGCGCTGGTCATGCTGGTCGCCTGCCTGCTGCACGTGGCCCGCCCCCACCAGGCCCGTATGCCGGCCTATCTGGCACTGCTCGTCGGCTATTCGATGCTGGCCCTGGAGCTGCCCTGGCTGGAAGAGGCTGGCATCATGTGGATCGGCCTCGCGCCGCTGCTCACGGTCCTGCTGCTGCCGCTGGCTTCCGCCATGCTGCTGAACCTGTTCCTGGCTCCCGTATGGCTGTTCTTGAGCGATACCGCGATGGACCTGCATTTCGCTCTCGGTTATGTCGCCATGACCCTGGTCGTCGCCCTGGTCCCCTGGGAGCAGCGCCGCCAGCAGGCCCTGCTGGAAGCCACCAACCCTCGCGACCGCCACTGCAACGCCCTGGCGCGGGAGGCCATGCACGAACTTCTGGGCAGCGAGTATCAGCGTACCCAGTTTCTCGGTCAGCCCCTGGCGGTGCTGGCCCTGCACCTGCCGCAACTGGAAATGGCCAGCGAGCAGTTCGGCAGCCGGGCGCGCCAGGCCCTGCTCGACGCGCTGTGTCTCGCCGTGCATCGCTGTTCGCGGCGGCACGACTTCCTGGGGCGACAGGGCACGTCCACCTTCTGGCTGGTGCTGCCCGATACCAGCCAGAGCGGCGCCCAGATGGTACAGCAACGCATCGAGCAGGCGCTCGAGTCGACGGTGCTGGTGGATACCGGTACCCTGCGAGCGCCCATCGCACACTGCCAGCGGCTGCCCGGCGAGAGCTGGCCGCGCTTCGAGCAGCGCCTGCTGGAGCTAACACGCAAGCTCAGCGAGACCTGAGGGCGCCATGCGCCATGAATGACATACCCACAAGGAGTGTTGTTTGAGCCTGACAGAGACCCTGCAACAGCTCGCCCCCTCCCCCGAGATGCTGCTGTTCATCGTGGGAGCCATCGCCCTGCTCGAGTCTCTTGCCCTGGTCGGCCTGCTGCTGCCCGGCGTGGTACTGATCACCGCGGCGGCATCCCTGGCCGGTCATCAAGACATGGCCTTGACCTCCCTGTTGCTGGCCGCCTTCATCGGCGCCGTGCTCGGTGACGGCATCAGCTTCGCCCTCGGCTACAGCCAACGCGAGCGAGTCACCCGACTGTGGCCGCTGTCGCGTCATCCCGAGTGGCTTGCGCGCGGCGCTCGCTTCTTTCAGCGTTATGGCAGCTTGTCGGTCTTCTTCGGCCGCTTCGTGGGCCCGGTGCGCCCGGTGATCCCGCTCATCGCCGGCATGCTGCACATGTCGCCACGGGCCTTTCTCTGGGCCAACCTCGCCTCGGCGGCACTATGGGCGCCAGCCTACGTGCTGCCCGGTTATCTGCTGGGGCAGACCTGGCAGCAGCTGCTCATGCTGCCGCCAGGACTGGAAGCGCTGCTTATCGTTCTGGCGATCATCGTCGTGGTGCTCACGGTAGCCTTCTCGTGGCTGCGTCATCAGGTCAGCCGCTCGGGTCGTGTCTATCGCCTGCTGGCCCATGGCGCTCGACGCCGTCCCTTGCTGCGCCGGGCATGGCTCAAGCGCAGCTGGCGCCGCGGCGAGGTGCCGCTGGCCAGTTGGCTGCTGCTGGTCTTCTCGCTGGGGGGACTGTCCGGGCTGACCATCGCCGTCATCCGCCAGCGCGGCCCCTTTGCCATCGACCTGCAGGTGCATGCCTTCTTCGACACCCTGGTGGTGCCGATGCTGCCCGAGGCCGGCCAGCTGCTGGCGCGTATCGGCGACATGTACGGGATCCTGGCGCTGGTACTGCCCTGGGGCGTGTGGCTGCTTCTGCGTCGCCATTTTTCCGCTCTCGCCCACATCGGTGCCGGGCTCGGCACCATCGCCCTGCTCAACACCCTGGGCAAGGCGCTGATCGGGCGGCCACGCCCGGACACCCCGGACTACCTCACCGGCTCGCTGGCCTATCCCAGCGCACATGCCTCCTCTGCCGTGGTGCTGTACGGGCTGGCCGCCGCCTTCATCGCCCATGAGCTGCCTTCGCAGCGCCGCTTCTGGGTCTACTGGACGGCCATCGCCCTGGCATTGCCCATGGCGCTGTCACGCCTGGTGATCGGTGTGCACTGGCTGTCGGACCTCATCGGTGGCGGTCTGCTGGGGCTGGTGGTATGCGCCCTGGTGCGACTGGCCTGGCAGCGCAAGCCCCGCCCATCTCTCGCGCCCTGCCCCTGGCTGGCCCTCACCGTGGCCTCGCTGATTCTCGTTGCCTCACGGGTCGCCCTGCTGCCGCCGGTATGACGCCAAGCGGGCTGACGCCAGCGCTCAGCCCAGAGCCAGCCAGCCCCCCACGCCTACCATCAGCGTGCCGGCAATGCGGTTGAGCAGGCGGACGTTGCCGCTCTCGCCGAGCACCCGACGCAACCCCTTGCCGCCGGCGGCATAGAGCAGCAGACAGAGAAATTCGATGAACAGAATGATCGCGATCAAGATGGCCAGCTGACCGCCAAGCGACCGCGAGGCATCGAGAAACGGCGGTAGCAACGCGACGAAGAAGGCCCAGCCCTTGGGATTGGCCACCGCGGTAACGAAGCCCTGCAACGCCAGTTGGCCCCGCGAGGCTCTCGGCAACTCGACGTTCTCCAGCGGGATTGCCATGCGCCCACGGGAGCGCCACATCATCACCCCCAGATAGCCGAGATAGGCGCCACCCACCCACTTGAACAGGGCGAACAGTTCCGGCTGACGCAGCATCAAAGCCGCCACGCCGGCCCCGGCCGCCAACGCCACCAGGCCCACGCCGACGAGCTCACCGACCATCATCCACAGCGTGCGCTTCACGCCTTGGGTCATGCCCAGCACCATCGACAGGGTCATGCACATACCCGGCGTCAGCGAGACGAACAGAAAGGTCGGCACGAAGACCGACAGCAACGAGAGTTTGATCATGCGGCTTGGCCTCGTCCTTGGGCAGGCAGTCTGGCAGGTCAGAATGACAAGGAAATGTCCGGCGCGCTCACTCGCCCCAGCGCGGCATGAGACGATGCTCGATGCCGAGCTGGTTGAGAATGCGCGCCACGATGAAATCGACCAGATCGTCCACCGTGGTGGGCCGGTGGTAGAAGCCGGGTGCCGCCGGCAAAACCACCGCCCCCAGACGAGCAAGGTTCAGCATGTGTTCGAGGTGGATGGCCGAGAGCGGCGTTTCCCGCGGTACCAGGATGAGCTGGCGGCGCTCCTTGAGCGCCACGTCGGCGGCGCGCTCGATCAGGTTGTTGCTGGCCCCCGTAGCCACCGCCGACAACGTGCCGGTACTGCAAGGGCAGATCACCATGGCTGATGGCGCCCCCGAGCCGGAGGCCACCGGCGCCATCCAGTCTTCGCGCCCGAAACAGCGAATCTGCCCCTCTGCCGCCCCGCTGCGCTCGCTCAGCGCCTGGGCCAGGCGCTCGGGGCGTGCCGGCAGGCTGGCATCGGTCTCGGTTTCGATGACGAGGTGTGCCGCCTTGGAGACCATCACCCACACCTCGTGGCCGGCGGCGATCAGCGCCTCGATCAAGCGCAGACCGTACTGGGCCCCCGAGGCCCCGGTGAGGGCCACCGTGACGGGGGGAAGAAAATTGGACTTGTTCATCGGCCCAATGCTTGCCTCAGCCATGCGCCACCTCCAGCGCCGCCAGCAACTTGGCATGAATGCCGCCGAAGGCGCCGTTGGACATCACCACGATACGATCCAGCGGCCGCGCCTCGGTCACCAGTGCCGCCACCAGGGCGTCGATGTCCTGCTCCAGGCGGGCCGGTATCGGGCTGGCCTCGAGCACCGGATCGAGCGACCAGTCCAGCCCCGGCGGCTGATACCAGAACGCCAGATCGGCTGCTGCCGTACTCGCCGCCAGGCGTTCACGCAGGGTCCCCAGACGCATGGTGTTGGAGCGCGGCTCGATCACTGCCAGCAGGCGTCCGCGGGGCGTAGCGGCGCGCAGCCCTTCGAGCGTAGCGGCGAAGGCAGTGGGATGATGCGCAAAGTCGTCGATGACCTGGATTCCGGCCACCTCGCCGCGCACCTCCTGGCGCCGACGCGGGGTCTCGAAGCGAGCGGCGGCGGCACAGCCGCGAGCCAGGTCGACCCCGCAAGCGTGGGCCGCGGCCAGCGCCGCCAGCGCATTGCGCGCATTGTGGGTGCCTGTCAGCGCCCAGTCGACCACCGCATCCTCGTCCACCTCGTCCTGCTGATGCACCACCCGGAAGCGCGAGGCGTCGTCCCGCTCCAGCTGCAGGCGCCAGGGGCTCGAGGCGTCGCTACCGAAGCGCTCCACCGGCGTCCAGGCGCCCATCTCCAGCACTCGTTCGAGCGCCGGCTCGCCGTCGGCTACCAGCAATCGCCCACGGCTGGGCACGGTGCGAACCAGGTAATGAAACTGCCGCTCTATGGCGGCAAGATCGGCAAAGATATCCGCGTGATCGAATTCGAGGTTACCCAGAATCGCAATCTCGGGCCGGTAGTGCACGAACTTGGAACGCTTGTCGAAGAAGGCCGTGTCGTACTCGTCCGCCTCGACCACGAAGGGGGATCCGGCGGCACCCAGCCGCGCCGACACACCGAAATTGCGCGGCACGCCACCGATCAGAAAGCCCGGCTCGAGCCCGGCGGACTCCAGCAGCCAAGCGGTCAGGCTGGCGGTGGTGGTCTTGCCGTGGGTGCCGGCCACGGCGATGACCCGCCGCCCCGGCAGCACCTGTTCGGCCAGCCACTGGGGGCCGGAGGTATAAGGCAGGCCGAGATCGAGCAGCGCCTCCACCTCGGGATTGCCCCGCGAAAGGGCATTGCCCACCACTACCAGATCCGGCCGCGGCTCCAGGTTGCTCGCGGCATAACCCTCGCGCAGCTCGATGCCGGCCTCGACCAGTTGGGTGCTCATCGGCGGGTAGACGCCGCTGTCCGAGCCGGTGACGGTATGGCCGAGATCTCGCGCCAGCAGCGCCAGGCTGCCCATGAAGGTGCCGCAGATACCGAGAATATGAACGTGCATGGAGTCCGACCTTAATCACCGCATAACGCAGGCAGGCACCGCCTGCCAGGAAGAACCGGCAGACTAGCACGGCGCGCTGCCGCCTCTCCAGCAGCGTGCAGGCTCGCCGCCTTTCGTCTAAAATACTTCGCCTTGTCGTCAAGCATGAAATGGACTTTTCCCAGGAGCCCCTACGCCCCATGGCCCAGCATAACGCCTTCTATGCCCAGTCTGGCGGTGTCACCGCCGTGATCAACGCCAGCGCCTGCGGCGTGATCGAAGCCTGCCGCCTGCACTCCGACCGCATCGGCAAGGTCTATGCCGGACACAACGGTATCATCGGTGCCCTGACCGAGGATCTGATCGATGTCAGCCAGGAGTCGGACCAGGCCATCGCCGCCCTGCGTCACACCCCCGGCGGCGCCTTCGGCTCCTGCCGCTACAAGCTTAAGGACATCGAGAGCCATCGCGCCCAGTACGAGCGCCTGATCGAAGTGTTCAAGGCCCACGACATCCGCTACTTCTTCTACAACGGCGGCGGCGACAGCGCCGACACCTGTCTCAAAGTCTCGCAACTCTCCGAGAAGATGGGCTACCCGCTGACCGCCATCCACGTGCCCAAGACCGTGGACAACGACCTGCCGATCACCGACAACTCGCCGGGCTTCGGCAGCGTGGCCAAGTACATCGCCACTTCCACCCTGGAAGCCTCTCTGGACATCGCCTCCATGTGCGCCACCTCGACCAAGGTCTTCGTGCTCGAGGTCATGGGTCGCCATGCCGGCTGGATTGCCGCCGCCGGCGCGCTGGCCGGCGAGGGTGAAGGCCAGCCGCCGCACCTGGTGATCTTCCCCGAAGTGCCGTTCGATCGCAGCAAGGTGATGACCCGCGTCGAGGAGTGCGTGGAGAAGTACGGCTACTGCGTGATCGTGGTCTCCGAGGGCGCCCGCTACGAGGATGGCACCTTCCTCGCCGACTCGGGCAATACCGATGCCTTCGGCCACCGCCAACTGGGCGGCGTCGCACCTACGCTGGCCGGCATGGTCAAGCAGGACCTCGGCTACAAGTACCACTGGGCAGTGGCCGACTATCTGCAGCGGGCGGCACGCCACCTGGCTTCGCGTACCGACGTGGAGCAGGCCTATGCGGTCGGCCAGCAGGCGGTGGAGCTCGCCATTGCCGGCAAGAACTCGATGATGCCGGCGATCAAACGCGTCAGCGACTCCCCCTACGAGTGGCGCATCGAGTCCGCGCCGCTGGCCGAGGTGGCCAACCGTGAGAAGTTCATGCCGCGCGAGTACATTCGCGAGGATGGCTTCGGCATCACCGAGGCATGCCGCCGCTACCTGTCCCCGCTGATCCAGGGCGAGGACTATCCGCCCTTCGAGAACGGCCTGCCCAAGGTGGCCAAGCTCAAGCTGGCCAAGGTAGAGCGCAAGCTGCCCGAATTCACGCTCTGAGGCGGTTCGCCGCAATACGCAAGAGCCCTGGCACCTGCCAGGGCTCTTGCGTTGCAGCCAAACTCACTCAAGCAGTCAAACTCACTTCAGCAGCCAGGAGAGCACCAGCAGCAATAGCAGAATACCTGCCACCCCCTGCCAGAAATTAGCGGGGTCACGCAGGAAACGGCGCGGGTCGCGACGCCTGGGCTTGCCCCGTCCGTCATGATGGCGCAGCGCATAGAGCAGCTCGGAGAGGCGCCGGAAGCGCAGCGAGCGCTGCGGATCCAGCGCCCGTCGCAGCGTATCGTCGAGCTGGGGCGTTACCTCCGGGTTGAACAGCCTGGCGCTGCGATAGGCCAGCTGTTCGAGATCGGTATGGCTGCGCAGCCGGTCCGGCGTCAGCGTATAGGGCAGTTCCCCAGTCAGCAGCCAGTAGACCGTCGAAGCCAGCGAGTACTGGTCGCTGCGCCGCCCGACGCCGTCGTCCAGCGCATACTCCGGCGCACTATGTTCGGAAAGGCCGGTCTGTCGGGCCAGCTCGCGGGAGCGTCGGTGCCCGTCCAGATCGCGCATGTGGCACGCACTGAAATCCATCAGCACCACCTGACCGTGGGTATCGATCAGCACGTTGTCCGGGTGAATGCGCTGATGCAGCACGTCGCGATGATGCAGCGCCTGGATTGCCTTGCCCAACTGTACGGCAATATCGAGACGCTGGGCCAGGCTGGCCTGGGGGTGGCGCCGGGCCCACTCGGTGAGCGTCATGCCCTCCACGTAGGCCATCAGGTAGTAAAGATGGCGGCGCGGCCGCGAGGACTCCATTACCCGAGCCACGAACGGGGACTTGACGCGCTCCACCACCCACTGCTGCAGCAGGAAGTGCTCCAGATAGGCATTACGATTGGAGAGCTCGGGACTGGGGGCCTTCATCACCATTTCGCGCTCGGTGCGCGTATCGCGCACCCGGTAGACTCGCGACTGCGCGGTCCGCGAGAGCACTTCCTGCACTTCCAGCCCATCGATGCGCTCGCCCGGGGCAAGCTCGGGGGGAATCGGCAGGTCACCGTATATGCGACTGGGGTGATCGCGCTCCGCCTCGGGCAGCTGATCGATACGCACCAGCTGGAAGCAGAACTGGTCGGCGCCGTAGCCGCGCTCCTGGGCTCGCTCGCGGGCCGCTGCCGCCAGGCGCTCGCAGGCGGCATCGAGATCGCTGGCATCCTGGCGAATCAGCCCCACGTAGTCGGACGGCATCAGAGTGCCGCGCACCGCCTGGGTGGTGAACAGGAAGATGTCGCCCTGCTTCAACGGCAGCTGCAGATAATCGATGTCGATGCTGCCGTCGAGCCCGAGGGCACGCGACGGATAGCGATAGCCGCCCAGATCGGTGATGTGATCCCGCGAGAGCTGCTCGAACTCGGCGCCGCGCAGGCGGAAGATCAGCGTATCGCCCATGTGGAACAGATGGGCTTCACGTCCGCGATAGACCATGGCCGACAGCGAAGCGACATAGCTGCCGCCCTCGACGAAGGTGCTCTGGCTGTAGCACCAGCCATTGAGCGCCCGCAGCACGCGGGTAGCCGAGGTCTTGACGTCCCAGTGATCCGGAGTGGAGAAGTAGTCCGCCAGAAAGCCGCGCACGCTGAGATCGCCGGCCTGCTTGGCAATGCCATTGCGCGAACTCGTATCGCTGATCACGGCGCACGCCCCTTTGGCAGAGAACTGCCCTGCCTGGTCGGGAATGCGCACCGACATGGAGCTGCGATGACGTCGCCGGTCGGGGGCCACGAAAGCCTGCCCGACGCTCAACGCCAGCCGATTGGCCAACACCACGCGCTCATTGGAAATATCGCCGCTGATCACCGCTCGCTCCACATGACTGGCCGAACCGCCCGACGTCGGCCATCATACACGCTTGTGGCCGACACAACCTGTCAACCAAAGCCCAAACCGGGCCGGCTCTCACCTATGTCGCATTGGTAATCCTCACAGCAGCTCCGTATAATTCTGCGCATTTTGCGGCCTCAACTTTTCGCCAACGAAGGAAGCGACGATGAACTTCGACCACATCCCCGCCGGCAAGGACCTCCCCAATGACGTCTATGTCGCCATAGAGATCCCTGCCAACCACGCTCCGATCAAGTACGAGATCGACAAGGAGATGGGCGCCCTGCTGGTGGATCGCTTCATGGCCACCCCGATGTTCTACCCGGCCAACTACGGCTTCATCCCCCACACCCTGGCCGACGACGGCGACCCGCTGGACGCCCTGGTGGTCACTCCCTACCCGGTCCAGGCCGGCAGCATCATCCGTGCCCGTCCGGTCGGCATCCTGAACATGACCGACGAAGCCGGCGAGGACGCCAAACTGGTGTGCGTACCTCATGCCAAGCTGTCCACCCTGTACGATGACGTTCAGGAAGTCGCTGACCTGCCGGAACTGCTGCGCCAGCAGATCGCCCACTTCTTCGAGAACTACAAGGATCTCGAGAAAGGCAAGTGGGTGAAGGTGGAGTCGTGGGAAGGCGCCGATGCCGCCCGCAAGGCCATCGAGAAGGCCGTGGCTGCCTACGAAAAAGCCTGAGCCGAGTCAGCTCTGCCGCACGGGCCGCCCCATTGGGGCGGCCCGTGCTTCTTCCTGCGACATCGGAGCGCAGGCGTAAGGTTCTAACGCAGCCGGCGACTGAGGTATTCTAAGTAAGCCATTCAGCTCGCCGGGAACTTGGCGTCACGCGCCGGGTCCCTGTAACGCCCGGCTACGTTTCGATAAGGAACCTCTGCGTTGACTCACCGCCATCTCGCCATACGTCTGATCTGCACCCTGCTGCTGTGGGTGCCGCTGGTCGCCCAGGCTCAGTGGTTCTCGTCGTCTTCCGGCAACCAGAGTGACTTCCTGCCGGTGATGGAGGCTTTTCAGCCCAGCGCCTGGCACGACGGCGAGACCCTCTACATCGGCTTCGAGAATGCCGAGGGCTATTATCTCTACCGCCACCAGCTTGGCGTCGAGAGTCGCAACGATGCCTTCGAGGTCGGCGAGCCGGAGATCCCCGAGGGCGAGTTCAAGAGCGACGAGTTCCTCGGCGACGTCTACGTCTTCTACGACCGCGTGGTCTTCGAAGCGCCGCTGCAAGGCAGTGCCGAAGGTCCGCTCGATATCACGGTACGCTTCCAGGGCTGTGCCGATGCGGGGCTGTGCTACCCACCGGAGCGGGTCGAACTCCAGGCACCCGCCAGCGCCATGCCTGCCGCCTTCGTCGGCTGGCGCGACGGCAACGGCTCGAGCGGAAATGCCGTCACCACGGCTGCCGCCGCCCCGCCCGCTCTGCAAAGCCAGGATGGCCGCTTCAGCAGCCTGATCGGTGAGGCCAGCCTGCCCATGATACTCGGCCTGTTCTTTCTCGCGGGACTGGGTCTGACCTTCACCCCCTGCGTGCTGCCGATGGTGCCGATCCTGTCGTCGATCATAGTTGGCCAGAACCCAACACGGCCACGCGCTTTCGCCCTTTCCGCCAGCTACGTGGCCGGCATGTCGCTGACCTACGCCCTGGTCGGCGTGTTGATGGGCCTGTTCGGCGCCGGGCTCAACCTGCAGGCGCACCTGCAGTCGGCCCCGGTACTGATCGTCTTCGCCCTGCTCTTCACGCTTTTCGCGCTGGCCATGTTCGGCACCTTCGACCTGCGCCTGTCGCCACGCCTGGCGGGCCGCGTCGACGCCTGGCAGGCCCGCGCCCAGCGCAGCGGCCCACTGGGTCTGGCCGGTGCCGGCTCGCTGTCGGTGCTGGTGGTCTCGCCCTGCGTCTCGGCCCCGCTGGCCGGCGCCCTGGTGTTCATCTCTTCTACCGGCGATGCCATGATGGGGGGCGCCGCCCTGCTGGCGCTCGGCCTCGGCATGGGCGTGCCGCTGCTGCTGGTCGGCACGTTCGGCGCCACGGCACTGCCGCGCAGTGGCGCCTGGATGAACGGCGTCAAGATCGCCTTCGGCATTCTGCTGCTGGGCGTCGCCGTGTGGCTGATCGAGCGGCTGCTGCCCGCCTCCGTCAGCCTCCTGCTGTGGGCTGCCCTGGCCATCGGCAGCGCCCTGGCGCTTGGCGCCCTCTCTCTCAATCAGGCCCAGGGCTGGCCACGCGTACGCCAAGCTGGCGGCCTGCTGTTACTGGCCTGGGGCATCGCCCTGGTGTTCGGCGCCGCCATGGGCGGCAGCGACCCGCTACGTCCGTTGGCCTCCCTGCCCAACGGCTCGGGTGCTGTCGAAGCGCCGCCGGTCACCACCGTGGCGGATCTCGAAGGGCTGCGCAGCGAGCTGCGCGCGCGCTCGACCCAAGGCCAACCGGCCTTCGTTCACTTCACCGCCGACTGGTGCATCTCCTGCAAGCAGATGGAGCGCCAGGTCTATCCCGACCCGCGGGTCGCCGAGCCTCTGGCGCAGTTCGCCCATATCTACGTCGACGTCACCCGCACGGATAGTGCGACCCGCGAGATTCTCGACCACTTCGGCCTGTTCGGACCGCCGAGCCTGCTATTCTTCAGCGGGGAAGAAGAGGTCCGCGAGGCGCGCATCCAGGGCGAAGTACGGGCGGACGAACTCGCCAGCCATCTGCAGGGCCTGCTCGACTGGCTCGAAGGTCAGGCTTCCGCCCCCGAGGCTTCCTGACTTCGCATGACGTAACCGAACGCCGTTCGACCGGCTGGACATCCCCGCGGATTTTAGGCACACTCCGCCAACAACGCTCTTTGAGGCCGATAGCGTCGGCAATGTTCACCATCTTGTCGCGATCTATCGAAAGTTGGCTGGGGTTAACAGCGCCCCTGCCAGCGCCATTTACCCACCGGTCGAGACTCAATATGGATATCCGTAAGGTCAAGAAGCTGATCGAGCTGCTCGAAGAATCCAACATCAGCGAAATCGAGATTCAGGAAGGCGAAGAGTCGGTGCGTATCAGCCGTCACCCCAACGGGGTGAGCTGGCCCCAGCCTCCCATGCCCCAGTATGCGCCCGCTCAAGCCATGCCCAGCCAGCCGGCACCGGCTCCCGCTTCCGGCCCTGCCGAAGAAGCGCCTGCGGCCGCCTATCAGGGGCAGGCGCTGACCTCGCCCATGGTCGGCACCTTCTACCGCAGCCCGGCACCTGGCTCCAAGCCGTTCGTCGAGATCGGTCAGAGCGTGCGCAAGGGCGAGACCGTGTGCATCGTCGAAGCCATGAAGATGATGAACCAGATCGAGGCCGATCGTGACGGCGTCATCGAGGCCATCCTGGTCGAGGACGGCGAGCCGGTCGAGTTCGACCAGCCGATGCTCGTCATTTCCTGATCTTTCACCGACACTGGCGGACTCCCTATGCTGGACAAGGTTCTCATCGCCAACCGCGGCGAGATCGCCCTGCGAATTCTGCGTGCCTGCAAGGAGCTGGGCATCAAGACCGTCGCGGTACACTCGAAGGCCGATCGCGAGCTGATGCACGTTCGCCTGGCCGACGAGGCCGTATGCATCGGCCCGGCCCCCTCGGCGCAATCCTATCTCAACATTCCGGCCCTGATCAGCGCCGCGGAAGTCACTGACTCCAGCGCCATCCACCCCGGCTACGGCTTTCTCTCCGAGAACGCCAACTTCGCCGAGCAGGTGGAGCGCTCCGGCTTCGTCTTCATCGGGCCGCGTGCCGAGACCATCCGCCTGATGGGCGACAAGGTCAGCGCCATCGAGGCCATGAAGAAGGCCGGCGTCCCAACCGTACCCGGCTCCGACGGGCCGTTGGGCGACGACGAAGGCGACAACATGGCCATCGCCCGGCGCATCGGCTATCCGGTGATCATCAAGGCCGCTGCCGGCGGCGGTGGGCGCGGCATGCGCGTGGTTCACACCGAAGGCCATCTGCTCTCGGCGATCAACGTGACGCGCACCGAGGCCCACGCGGCCTTCGGCGACGGCACGGTGTACATGGAGAAGTTCCTCGAACGTCCGCGCCACGTCGAGGTGCAGGTGCTGGCCGACGGCCAGGGCAATGCCATTCACCTGTACGACCGCGACTGCTCGCTGCAGCGCCGCCACCAGAAGGTGCTGGAAGAAGCCCCGGCTCCGGGCATCGATCCGAAGGCCCGCGCCGAGGTACTCGAGGCGTGCCGCCAGGCCTGCCTCGAGATCAACTACCGCGGCGCCGGCACCTTCGAATTCCTCTACGAAGACGGCCGGTTCTTCTTCATCGAGATGAACACCCGCGTGCAGGTGGAGCACCCCGTCACCGAGATGGTGACCGGCGTGGACATCGTACGCGAGCAGCTGCGCATCGCCTCGGGCCTGCCGCTGTCGATCCGTCAGGAAGACGTCAAGCTCAACGGCCACGCCTTCGAGTGCCGCATCAACGCCGAGGATGCGCGCACCTTCATGCCCTCTCCCGGCAAGGTCACGCTCTACCACCCGCCAGGCGGCCTGGGCATTCGCATGGATTCGCACCTCTACACCGGCTATACCGTGCCACCCCACTACGACTCGCTGATCGGCAAGCTGATCACCTGGGGCGACAACCGTGAGATCGCGCTGACACGCATGCGCAACGGTCTCGACGAACTGCTGGTGGAAGGCATCAAGACCAACACCGACCTGCACAAGGACCTGGTCCGCGACGGCCACTTCCAGCAGGGCGGCGTCAACATTCACTACCTGGAGAAGAAGCTCGGCTCCTAGGAAGTTCGCTTCCCGGTCCGAACATCGCTCCCGGCGGGGTGGCCAAGGCCACCCCGTCTGCGTTAAGCACGGAGAATGCCATGCCCTGGCTGCAACTCAAGGCCTATGTCGCCCCGGAGCAGGCCGAGCTGCTCGAAGAGCTGCTACTGGCCGAAGGCGCCACCGCCATCACGCTGCAGGATGCCCACGACGACCCGGTGTTTGAGCCCGAGCGCGGCACCACCCCTTTGTGGAACGAAACGGTGCTGACGGGGCTCTACGACGATCTCGAAGGCCTCGAGGCCATGCTCGAGCGCCTTGCCGCCGCCTGGGCCGAGAGCATGCCCGACGAGCCCTGCCCGGTCATCGAGCACGAGCTGCTCGCCGACCGCGACTGGGAGCGCGAGTGGATGGAGGACTTCAAGCCCTTGCGCATGGGCCAGCGACTGTGGATCGTGCCCAGCTGGCACGAGCCGCCCGACCTCGACGCCGTCAACTTGCACCTGGACCCCGGCCTGGCCTTCGGCACCGGCACCCACCCCACCACGGCGCTGTGCCTCGAGTGGCTCGACGCGCTGGCACTCGAAGGTGGCCTCGACGGCATCGAGGTGCTCGACGTGGGCTGCGGTTCGGGCATCCTCGCTATCGCCGCGCTCAAGCTCGGTGCGGCAATGGCCACCGGCACCGACATAGACCCTCAGGCGCTACAGGCCAGCCGCGACAATGCCATACGCAACGACGTTGCCGAGCACGAGCTGACGCTGTGCTATCCCGAGCAGCTCGACGCCGGGCGCCGCTTCCCGCTGGTGGTGGCCAACATCCTGGCCGGCCCGCTGGTGGAGCTGGCGCCGACCATCGCCGGGCAGGTTGCGCCCGGCGGCCGCCTGGCGCTATCGGGGATTCTCGCAGGCCAGGCCGACGAAGTGCTCGACGCCTATCGTGAGCAGGGGCTGACGATGGATGAGCCCCAGATCCGCGAGGGCTGGGTCCGACTCAGCGGACGACGTCCGGCTTGAACCATGGGCCGCAGCCTCGATTGGCCACCATCGTCACCTTCACCCTGCCCCACCAGGGGCGTATGATATGCAGCCCCTGGTTCACTGAGCCGTCCCATGCCCGATAGTCGCCCACTGCCACAGATCGGTCGCCACCGCCTGCCCAACCGGGTCATCCTGGCTCCCATGGCCGGCGTCACCGATCGCCCGTTCCGCCAGCTCTGCCGCCGCCTGGGGGCCGGACTGGTGGTGGGCGAGATGGTCACCTCCGACCCGACACTGTGGAATACGCGCAAGTCGCGACAGCGCATGGACCATACCGGCGAGCCGGGGCCGCGTGCGGTGCAGATTGCCGGCGGCGACGCCGCCATGCTGGCCGAGGCCGCGCGACTGAACGCCGCACAGGGCGCCGAGATCATCGACATCAACATGGGCTGCCCGGCCAAGAAGGTGTGCAACAAGGCTGCCGGCTCGGCTCTGCTGCGCGACGAAGCCTTGGTGGCGGAGATCCTCGACGCCGTGGTAGCGGCGGTCGAAGTACCGGTGACGCTCAAGATCCGCACCGGCTGGTGTGCCGACAGCAACAACGGGGTGCGCGTGGCACGGCTGGCCGAAAGCGCCGGCATTCAGGCGCTGGCGGTACATGGCCGTCACCGTCAGCAGCGCTACCAGGGTGAAGCGGAATACGACACCATCGCCGCCATCAAGCAGGCGGTGCGCATCCCGGTCTTCGCCAACGGCGATATCGACTCTCCACGCAAGGCGGCCGAAGTTCTGGACTATACTGGTGCGGATGCGGTGATGGTCGGCCGCGGCGCCCAGGGCAACCCCTGGATTTTTCGCGAGATCGACCATTACCTGAACCACGGGCGCACTTGCCCGCCTCCCGACATGAATGAGCGCGCCGGGGTCCTGCGGGGCCATGTGCATGCCCTGCACGACTTCTACGGCGACTACATGGGGGTGCGCATTGCCCGCAAGCACCTGGGCTGGTATCTCGCTGCCGACCGCCGTTTCGACAGCGACCGGCAGCGCGAGCTGCGGGCAGCCTTCAATGCCCTGGAGCAGCCGAACGAACAGTATGACTTCATCGACGATCTGTTTTCCCTCGAGGGCGCAACCGGCCTCTCGTGGGCAACGAATGGAATCAGTGCCGCATGAACCGTGAAGTTTTCGACCCCAATGCCGATATGCCAGGCCTGGAGGGTAGCACTTTGACCGGCCTGCCCGAGCTCGGCGGCCTCACCACGCCACCCAGTACGCTTGGCGAGCAGCCGCTGCGCGAAGCCGTGAACGCCGCCATGCGACGCTATTTCGATCACCTGGACGGCGGTACCGTAACCGACCTCTACGCCATGGTCATGGCCGAGGTCGAGGCGCCGCTGCTGGCCAGCGTGCTGGAATACACCCAGGGCAACCAGACCCGCGCCGCCGAGATGCTCGGCCTCAACCGCGGCACCCTGCGCAAGAAGCTCAAGCAGCACGACCTCATCTGATACCACCGGGCTACGCTCCCGCGCACGGCCCGGCCCCTTACACCCACTACCGACAGAGAGTTGCACCGCACCATGGCCCAAGCCTCCCCCACCCCGGTACGCCGCGCCCTGATCAGCGTCTCTGACAAGACCGGCATCGTCGACTTCGCCCGCGGCCTTAGCGAACGCGGTGTCGAGCTGCTTTCGACCGGCGGCACCTTCCGCCTGCTGCAGGAGAACGGCATCGCCGTTACCGAGGTGTCCGAGCACACCGGCTTTCCCGAGATCATGGACGGCCGCGTCAAGACCCTGCACCCCAAGATCCATGGCGGCATCCTGGGTCGCCGCGGTCAGGACGACGCGGTGATGGCCGAGCACGGCATCGCGCCCATCGACATGGTGGTGGTCAACCTCTACCCCTTCGCCCAGACCGTCGCCAAGCCGGACTGCACCCTGGAAGACGCCATCGAGAACATCGACATCGGCGGCCCGACCATGGTTCGCGCCTGCGCCAAGAATCACGCCCACACCACCATCGTGGTGGATGCCGACGACTATGACCGCGTGCTGGCCGAGATTGACTCCCAAAGCGGCGCAGTAAGCCATGCCACCCGCTTCGACCTGGCAGTGAAGGCCTTCGAGCACACCGCCGGCTACGATGCCGCCATCGCCGACTACCTGGGCCAGCGCGTGCCCGGCGGCGAGGATGGCTTCCCGCGCACCTATAACGTCCAGTTCGTCAAGAAGCAGGCCATGCGCTACGGCGAGAACCCGCACCAGAGCGCGGCCTTCTACGTCGAAGCCGACGCCCGCGAGGCAAGCGTCGCTACCGCTCGTCAGCTGCAGGGCAAGGAACTCTCGTTCAACAACGTGGCCGACACCGACGCCGCCTTCGAGTGCGTCAAGAGCTTCACCGACACCGCCTGCGTGATCGTCAAGCACGCCAACCCCTGCGGCGTGGCGGTGGGTGCCTCGCCCCGTGAAGCCTACGACAAGGCCTTCTCCACCGACCCCACCAGCGCCTTCGGCGGCATCATCGCCTTCAACCGCCCGCTGGACGCCGAGACCGCCCGCGCCATCATCGACCGCCAGTTCGTCGAAGTGATCATCGCTCCCGGGGTCGAGGAAGCCGCCCTTGCCATCGTCACCGAGAAGCAGAACGTGCGCCTGCTCGACGTCGGCGACAACTGGCCCGGCGAGCGCGAGCATGCCCACGACTTCAAGCGCGTCACCGGCGGGCTGCTGGTACAGGACCGCGACCTCGGCATGGTCGGCCGCGACGAGCTGACCGTGGTGACTGAGCGAGTGCCCAGCGAGCAGGAGATGCGCGACCTGGCCTTTGCCTGGAAGGTGGCCAAGTACGTCAAGTCCAACGCCATCGTCTACGCCAAGGGCGGTCAGACCGTCGGCGTCGGCGCCGGCCAGATGAGCCGCGTCTACTCGGCCAAGATTGCCGGCATCAAGGCCGCCGACGAGGGCCTCTCCGTGCCCGGCTCGGTAATGGCCTCGGACGCCTTCTTCCCCTTCCGCGACGGCATCGACGCCGCTGCCGCGGCCGGTATCACCGCCGTGATCCAGCCCGGCGGCTCCATGCGTGACCAGGAAGTGATCGACGCCGCCAACGAAGCGGGCATCGCCATGGTATTTACCGGCATGCGCCACTTTAAGCATTAAAGACGCTGGATCTCGGTCATGCGTCGTTGAAAGTCGCCTAGCCTGACCATCGCTCAGCCGTCTTCTCAAGCAAGTCAGTTACGAAACCCCGTCGGCCAGGGCCGACGGGGTTTTCGTTTCTTGCAGCTTATGACTTTCGGCTCCGGGCGAAGTCCGGTCAGCCCAAATCGATACAGAGGTACTTGGTCTCGAGAAACTCCTCGATTCCCTGGTGGCCGCCCTCGCGGCCTAGGCCCGAGGCCTTGACCCCGCCGAACGGTGCCGCCGTGTTGGAGATGAGCCCTGTGTTGATACCCACCATGCCGTACTCCAGCGCATCGGCGACACGCCATACCCGACCCAGATCCCGCGAGTAGAAGTAGGAGGCGAGGCCGTACTGGGTGTCGTTGGCCATCTGCACGGCATCTTCCTCGTCCTCGAAGGGGAACACCGCTGCCAACGGACCGAAGGTCTCCTCGTGGGCGACCTTCATGTCGGCATTGGCGAAGCTGATCAACGTCGGCGAGAAGAAGTTGCCGCCGAGCGGATGGGGATTGCCACCCAGCAGCAGCTCCGCCCCCTTGTCGACGGCGTCGTGCACGTGCTCGCTTACCTTGGCTACCGCCTTGTCGTCGATCAGCGGACCGATGTTGATGTCCGGCTCGGTGCCGTCACCCACCTTCAGCTCGCTGTTCATCGCCACCGCCAGCTTTTCGCAGAAGGCGTTGATCACGCTGGACTGCACCAGGAAGCGATTGGTGCAGATGCAGGTCTGGCCGGCATTGCGGAACTTGGCCGCCATGGCCCCCTCGACGGCGGCATCCAGGTCGGCGTCCTCGAAGACGATGAACGGCGCATTGCCACCCAGCTCCAGCGAGATCTTCTGAATGTGACGAGAGGCCTGCGCCATCAGCTCGCGGCCCACCTCGGTGGAGCCGGTGAAAGTGATCTTGCGCACCAGCGGCGACTCGGTCATCGCCGAGGCGATCTCGCTGGCACGGCCCGGCACCACGTTGAAGACGCCGCGCGGGATACCGGCGCGCTCGGCCAGCAGCGCCAGCGCGGTAGCCGAGAACGGGGTCTGGCTGGCCGGCTTGATCACGATGGTGCAGCCGGCCGCCAGCGCCGCGCCGGCCTTGCGCGTGATCATCGCCGCCGGGAAGTTCCACGGCGTGATGGCACCGACCACCCCCACCGGCTGCTTGGTCACCACGATGCGCTGATTGGGCTTCGCCGCCGGGATGGTCTCGCCGTAGATGCGCCGCGCCTCTTCGGCGAACCAGCGCAGGAAACTCGCCGCATAGGCAATCTCGCCGGCAGCCTCCTTGAGCGGCTTGCCCTGCTCGTGGGTCATGATCATCGCCAGGTCGTCCTGATGCTCCATCATCAGGTCGTGCCACTTCAAGATGATGTCGGCCCGCTCCTGGGCGGTTAAGGCACGCCAACCGACCAGCGCCGCATCCGCTGCGGCGATGGCGCGCTCGGTCTCTGCCCGGCCCAGCCTCGGTACGGTACCGAAGGTCTCGCCGGTCGCCGGGTTGACCACTTCGATCTGTTCACCGCTGTCGGCAGCGACCCAACTGCCGTCGATATAGGCGAACGGACAGTAGAGCTGCGTTTCCTTCAGAGCTTCCATCTCGTTTCTCCTGGCCTCTACGGGCCTTGCTTCATTTGGCGTGGATGAATTCGTGCGCGCCCTGTCTCGTCATTCCGCCTCGATGGCGCGCGGCTCGGGGGCAGTGGCGGGAGCATCGTCCAGCACTGTGGGCTGGAGCATCGCCGTCAGTATGGCAAGTATCAGCACCAGTGCGATGGCCAGCCAGCAAAAAGCTCGGCCAATGTAGCGGTCGGGGTGGCGGCGGATCTGGCGCAGCCCCATCAAGGCGAAGATGGCGGCGGCAATGTTCAGTGGTGGCAGGCTGCCCTGCAACAGCAGAGCAAAGAGTGCCGTCACGATGGCGGTCAGAGCCCAGGGGGCATAGCGCCGCCGCGGCGACTCCGGGGCGGAGATGTCACGTTCCAACGTTGCGTCTCTCTCTTTCGGCTCAGCGTTACTGCCCCATGCTAAGCGCAAAGCCCCGCTGCGACCAACCCGAAGGCGGCATGCAAAGGTATTGGTCAGGGCCGGCGGCGCGGTTCTCGGCTGGCGGAGAGCGTAATGGAGACGGAGTCGGCAAAGCGCAGCGCATGAGGCTTGTCGATCTCCACCTGAGCGGTGAGCACCTCCTCATGGGACATGATCAGATCCAACACTTCACGGGTCATGCGCTCAAGCAACTGGAATCGGCCCTCCTCCACCAGGGCGATGACCTCCTTGGTGATGGTGCGATAGTTCAGCGCCTGCTCGATACGATTGAAAGCCACAGCCTTGTCGGCCCGGTAACGGATCACGGCATTGACCACTACGTCTTGACGATTGAGGATCTCCTCGTCCTTGATACCGATATAGGTACGCAGGCGCAGATTCTTGATGCGGATGGTCGCCAGGTCATGGTCGAGGTGCTGATCGTCCAGAGCGTGCAAAGGCATGGCATTGGCTCCTGTATGAGGAAGACCGCTAGGGCGCGGCGCGCTCAGCGCCCGGCGACCAGCATGAGAAACTCCTGACGTGTCGTCGGGTTGTCGCGGAAGGCGCCCAGCATCACCGAGGAGGACATGCTTGAGTTCTGCTTCTCCACGCCGCGCATCATCATGCACAGGTGGCGCGCCTCGATCACCACGCCGACCCCGCGGGCACCAGTGACCTGCTGTACGGCTTCGGCCACCTGTCGGGTGAGATTCTCCTGAATCTGCATGCGACGTGCATACATGTCGACGATACGCGCAAACTTGGACAGCCCCAGCACCTTGCCCCTGGGCAGGTAGGCGATGTGACACTTGCCGATGAACGGCAGCAGGTGGTGCTCGCACATCGAATAAAGCTCGATGTCCTTGATCAGCACCATCTCGTCGGTCTCGCTTTCGAACACGGCGCCGTTGACCAGCTCCTCGAGGGTCTGCGAGTAACCGCGGGTGAGGAACTGCATCGCCTTGGCGGCACGCTTGGGCGTATCGCGTAGACCCTCACGCTCGGGGTTTTCCCCCAATTCGAGAATGATCTGGCGATAGAAGTTGGCAAGCTCTTCGTTCATGGTCAGGCCCTGCGACTACTGGGTGGTACCGCTCGTTTCGCGATGGCCCGGCCATCGTCGCTGCTATTCAAAAAATATACAAAAATTATACTTTGTACAACTTTATCCGATCCTGCCGTCATTCTACCGTAACCCACAGTATCTCGCAGGCAGGTCGTCTGAAATTGCCCCGCTGCGACATTCGTGCCACTGCTGCGTAGCGCCGGCTATGGTAAAATGCCATGTATCGAAACTGCCGTAACGCGCAGCCTTGTCCCCGCGAGAGCACGATATGATCAAGATTTCGGATGCGATACTGACGGCCAGCGGAGTGGCCCTACTGCTGATGCCTCTGCATGCCTCGGCCGGCACCCTGTCTCTACCCAAAGATGCCACCATCGCGGTTCAGGCGGTCGACAGCCTGACCCTGGCTGGCGGGGAGACACGCCTGGACGACATTCTGCTGCGCCCCGCTGGCGCCGCTGCCGAAGCCAGCCATGAGCTGCCGGAATACTGCGTTCTCGTCGGCGATGCCCGTCAGGACGGCGATCGTCTGCGTATCACCACCAAGTCGTTGACCTGCATCGAGACGGATGGCGGCGACAGCGATATCTACAGCGGCACTCTCTCAGCCGCCGCATACGAGCTGGATGGCAGCTACGGGATCATGGCGTGTGACGGTGAGCGCTGCGAGCTGGATGCCGATCACGTGTTTCATCTCAAGCTGGCCAGCGCGCTGGAGGTCGAAGAGCAGGACAATCCCTCTGCCCGCATCAACGAGCAGCGCCGCCAGGCCGACGGTGCGGGTATTGCCAACCCGATTCCCGCCGAGCGCCCCGACCCCGACGACATGTAATTCTTCCTGGCGCACCCCGCTGGGGTGCGCAGGGCTCCCCTCGCAGCGCCAGTACCTAACTCTCCGAATAAACTCTCTCGAGCCAATCGTCAGGCCAGCCAGCGCGGCGCCTGCTTTAATGCCAGCCGCTGCTGCTCCAACTGGCGAATGTGCGCATCCCAGTAGCCGGCATCGGGCACCCACGGAAACGCCGGCGGAAAGGCCGGATCGTCCCAGCGGGCGACCAGCCAGGCACTGTGACGCATCAGGCGCAAGGTGCGCAGCGGCTCGATCAGCTTCAATTCACTGCGGTCGAACTCGCGCTGCTGCTCATAGCCCTCCAGCACCTCGGAGAGTTGCATCTGCCACTCCACCTCATGCTCGGCGGTGAACAGCATCCAGAGATCCTGAATGGCCGGCGCCATCAGGCAGTCGTCGAAGTCCACCAGCGCGAAGTGATCGTCACGGCCCAGCATGTTGCCGATATGGCAGTCGCCCTGTACGCGTATCGTCGTCTCCGGCTTCCAGGCGTAGGCCTGCAGCTCGGCATACAGTGCGTTGCTGATTCGCTCGTAAGCCTGGCGCTGGCGGCGATCGAGCCAAGGGGCGCCGAGCACCCGCTGCTGGGCCTCGCGCACCATGCCATCCAGATCGAGACTCACGCGATGGCGAAAGGCAGAGCGCTCGCCAATGGCGTGCACGGCGCCGATCAGCTCGCCCAGCGCATACAGGTGGGACGGATTCTCCAGCTCCGGCGCCTGCCCTGAGAGCTGCGGGAACAGCGCCAGCCGAAAGCCCTCGGCATGATGCAGACTCTGCCCCGCCGCGTTGCGCCAGGGCGCCGCCACGGCCACACCCTCTGCCACCAGCTCATCCAGGAAATCGTGCTCTTCCTGGATCTGGGCGTCCTGCCAGCGCTCGGGGCGATAGAACTTGGCCACCCAGCGCTGCCCCTCGTCGTCATGCAGCAGATACACCCGGTTCTCGTAGCTGTTGAGCGCGAAGGGCTCGCCGGGCAGCCAGAAGCCGAGCGACTCGACGGCGGCCACGACACGGGCGGGAGAAAGGCTGGCAAAAGGGTGCGGCGTGCTCTGCATGATCGTCACCGGTTGAAAAGAACCCCCTATCTTATCAGCCGGAGCCGACCTACCGTCTAAGGAAACGCTGAACAAATTAACGAGCGAGATGAAGCGCAAGGCGCACGGAGCACAGTACCGAGCGAAGCGACAAACAGCCGTAGGCTGGCCCCGAAGGGGTGAGAAACCGAAGGTTTCGAGTCAACCGGAGCCTATGGGGTATAGGTGAGGATTCCGCGCACCGCGCAACGCAGCGATTCGCTCGCGTAGGCATTTGTGCAGTGTTTTCCTACAGCGGTGTGCGCGCCAAGGCCCAGGCCTCCACCTCGCGGGCACCGGCGGCCAGGCAGGCCCGGGCCAGTGCATCCAGGGTGGCGCCGGTCGTCATGACATCGTCGAGCAGCGCCACCCGCTCGGGGAGCGCTCCGGTAATCACGAAGGCATCGCGCAGGTTGCCGAAGCGCTCGGTACGGTCCAGGCCGCGCTGCGAGGGGGTGTGATGGCGACGCTGCGCCCTGTAGAGCCGCAGGCCGTGGCGCGCCGCCAGACGCCTGGCCAGCCAGTCGGCCTGGTCGAAGCCGCGCTCCCGGGCGCGCTTGGGGTGCAGCGGCACCGGGATCAGCGCCTCGGGCCAGGTTAGCATGCGTTGTTCCAGCCCTAATTCGAAGAGTTCGAGCAGCACGGTGCCGGCCCGCGGCGAAGCATGAAACTTGAAGCGCTGCATCAACTGGGCCACTTCGCCCTGATAGCGCAACGGCACCCGCGAACGGACGAAGGCCGGCGGTCGGCTCAGGCAGTGGCCGCAGCGCTTTGCGGCCAAGGAGCCCGAGGGCTGCGGCTCGGCGCAGCTGGGACAGGCCGGCAGGTTCCACGGCAGCGCCTCGAAGCAGGCCGCGCACCAGGGGCGATCCGGCTCGGCCGGCGCCAGGCAGAAGCCGCAGCGGCCCGGCAGTGCACGGCGCAGGCCGAGATCGAGGCCGTGCCAGAGCGAACGCAGCCAGCCGACCGTCGTCTTCCCACCGGCCACTGCCTCTTCACTCGTCGCCTTATCTGAGACCAGGCCTGAGACTTGGCCTGGGACGGCTGTTTCCGGCGACGCCTCCGGTGCGCATCGGGGCTCAATGTTTTCCTGCACGGCCTGGGTCCTTGTGCCATGGCGGACAAGCGCCGAGCTTATCACTTTACGATCCAGAAGCAGCCAAGCGGTACGCAACCAGACGGTAGTCAACCCCGCCACAAGAGCGGGTTGACAGCCCCGCAGTTTCACGTACGCTTCATGGTCAACATCATGACTTTTCAAAGTTGACCAAGGCGAGTCCCCCCATGACCGATGCCCTGCCCACCAGCCTCGGCGGCCTGTCCGATTCCCATGCCAAGGCGCAGCCGCGCCACGACTGGTCGCTGGCCGAGATCGAGGCACTCTTCGCCCTGCCCTTCAACGATCTGCTGTTCCGCGCCCAGCAGGTGCATCGCGCCCACTTCGATCCCAATGCCGTGCAGGTCTCCACCCTGCTCTCGATCAAGACCGGGGCCTGTCCGGAAGACTGCAAGTACTGCCCGCAGTCGGGCCACTACACCACCGGACTGGACAAGGAAAAGCTGCTGGAGATCGAAAAGGTGGTGGCCCAGGCCAAGGCCGCCCAGGAGGCCGGTGCCAGCCGTTTCTGCATGGGCGCGGCCTGGCGCAGCCCGCGCGAAAAGGATCTCGCCGTGGTGCTGGAGATGGTCAGCCGGGTCAAGTCGCTGGGGCTCGAGACCTGCATGACCCTGGGCATGGTGGATGGCGATCAGGCCCGCCGCCTGGCCGAGGCCGGCCTCGACTACTACAACCACAACCTGGACACCTCGCCGGAGTTCTACGGCGAGATCATCACCACCCGCACCTACGCCGACCGCCTGGAAACCCTGGCCAACGTGCGCGATGCGGGCATGAAGGTGTGCTCCGGTGGCATTCTCGGCATGGGCGAGGCACCTCGCGACCGCGCCGCGCTGCTGCAGCAGTTGGCCCGGCTCGAGCCGCATCCCGAGTCGGTGCCGATCAACATGCTGGTCAAGGTGCCGGGCACACCGCTGGAGCAGGTGGAGGATCTCGACCCCATCGAGTTCATACGCGCGATTGCCGTGGCCCGCATCCTGATGCCAGCCAGCCACGTGCGCCTGTCGGCCGGTCGTGAGCAGATGGACGAGTCGACCCAGGCGCTGGCCTTCCTGGCCGGAGCCAACTCCATCTTCTACGGCGATAGGCTGCTGACCACCGGCAACCCCCAGGTGGATCGCGACCGCGCCCTGTTCGCCAAGCTCGGCCTGCATCCCGAGCGGCGCGAAACCTGCCAGGACGACACTCGCCAGCAGGCCTCGCTGGAAGGCGCCCTGGCCCGCCAGATGACCCAGACGACCCAGGCCCAGGCGGCCAGCGCCGCCCTGGCCTACGACGCCACACAGGTCTGAGGTCATGGCGTCGGGTTCCACCGTCTGGACCGAGCGGCTCGAAGCGGCCGCAGCTTGGCGCCGTACCCAGGGGCTCTGGCGTGAGCGCGACACCCTCCAGCCGGGGCTGCTCGATTTTGCCGGCAACGACTACCTCGGCCTGAAGGACGATCCACGCCTGGCCGAGGCCCAGGCGGCAGCGGTGCGCAGGTTCGGCGCCGGGGCCGGAGCCTCGCACCTGGTCAGCGGCCATCTGGAGGTCCATGAAGCGCTCGAACGGCGCCTGGCGGCACTCGTTGGGCGACCCCGGGCGCTGCTCTTCTCCACCGGCTACATGGCCAACCTGGGCACCCTGCAGGCCCTTTGCGACAGCAACACCCTGATCTTCCAGGATCGCCTCAACCACGCCTCCCTGCTCGACGGCGCCGCGCTCGCCGGGGCGCGCTCGCGGCGCTTTCATCATCGCGACCTCGATGATCTCGAACGCCTGCTCGGCCGGGCGTCGGCAGAGGCCGCCAAACTGGTGGTCAGCGACGGTGTGTTCAGCATGGACGGCGACGTGGCGGACATCGGCGGTCTGGCCGCGGTCAGCGCCCGCCACGACGCCTGGCTGATGATCGACGATGCCCACGGCATCGGCGTTCTCGGCGCCCACGGCGACGGCTGCGTGGGGCATGCCCACGGAATCGATCGCGTGCCGGTCCTGGTCGGCACGCTGGGCAAGGCGCTGGGTACCGGTGGCGCCTTCGTCGCCGGCAGTGAAGCGCTGATCGAGCATCTCATCCAGTTCGCCCGTGCCTACGTCTACACCACCGCCCAGCCGCCAGGCGTGGCCGCCGCCAGCCTGGCGGCACTCGACGTTCTGGCCGCCGAGCCGGAGCGTCGCCAGCAGCTGCGCGACAACATCCACTATTTCCGCCGCGAAGCGGCGCTGCTCGATCTGCCCCTGGGCGACTCCTTCACTCCCATTCAACCCCTGATTCTGGGAGAGGGCCGGCAGGTCATGCACTGGGCGGCCCGCCTGCGCGAGGCAGACCTGCTGGTCGGCGCCATTCGCCCGCCTACCGTACCCAACGGAGAAGCCCGGCTGCGCATCACCCTGCGCGCCAGCCACTCGCGGGAAAGCCTGGACCGGCTGCTCGAAGCGGTGGCCCGTCTGCACGAGGAGGCCGCGGCATGACGGCCATGGTGCTGCTCTCGGGCTGGGGCATCGATGCACGCATCTGGCAGCCCCTCGCCCCCTGCTGGCCGGCCGGTATGGAGATACGTACTCCCGACTGGCCCGGTTACGGCGAACGCCGTGGAGAGACCCACCCTGCTTCACTGCCCGAGCTTGCGTCGCTGATGCGCGATGCGCTGCCCGCCGATGCCGTCTGGGTCGGCTGGTCGCTCGGCGGACTGCTCGCCGGCGCGCTGCTGGCCCATCTGCCACCGCCCCGGGCGCTGGTATTGATCGGCACCGCGGCGCGCTTCTGCCACGCAGGCGGAGTCTCGACCGCGGAACTCGACACCTTCCGCCGCGCCTTCGAGCGCCAGCCCCAGGCGACTTGGCAGCATTTTCTACGCTGGCAGCTGCAGGGCGAGCCCACTCCGCGCACGGCACATCGGCGGCTGCTGGACCTGATCGGGAGCCGCCCCAGCGCCTCGACGCTCACCCTGGAAACCGGCCTTCACCAGTTGGCCGAGATTGATTTGACGCCCTGGCTCGCCGCGCCGCCCTGTCCGATCCGACGCGTCGCGGGAACCCAGGACGGTCTGCTGAGCGAGGCGGCGCGCCGCTCGGCCGATCTGGTATTGGCCGATACCGGCCACTGCCCCATGTTGTCATGTCCGGCAGCGCTCACCGCCTACCTGGCGCAGCTGAGGGCAGAGGTGGCAGCCGACGACAAGCGCGAGGCAGCGACATGAGCGGGAGCCTTGGTCACGCCGATGCCCGGCCAACGCCGGACGATCCGAGCGTCTGGCGCCGGCAGGTCGCCCAGGCCTTTTCCCGGGCCTCGGGTCGCTATACGCAGTTGGCACAGGCCCAGCAGCAGATGGGCGCGGCGCTGTGGGAGCATCTGCCGGCCCAGGCCGAGGTCGTGCTGGACCTGGGCTGCGGCCCCGGACACTGGAGTCGACGCCTGGCGGCGTATTTCGGCCCGCACTGCCAGGTACTGGGGCTCGATCTTGCCCCGGGCATGCTGCAAGTGGCACGCGAGACCGAGGGCGAAGGCATCGCCTGGCTCTGTGCCGATGCCGCCGAGCTCCCCCTGGCCGCCCGCCAGGTGGATCTGGTGTTCTCCAACCTGGCGATTCAATGGTGTACCGATCTCGATGCGCTGATGGCCGAGCTGTTTCGCGTGCTACGCCCCGGCGGACGGGCCGTGATCAATACCCTGGGGCCCGGTACGCTGCGCGAGGTGGCTCATGCCTGGTCGACGCCGGACACCCTACTATCCTTCCGTTCGCGGCTGGAGCATCTCGCCAGCGCGCGGCTGGCAGGCTTTAACCGGGTTCACTGCAGCGAGACCGCTGAGCGCTTCTTCTACCCCGACCTGACGGCCGTCATGGCCTCCATCAGAGGGGTCGGCGCCCAAGCCACACGCTCTACCGCGCGTCGCACCCGCCACGATCTGCGCCGCGCCGAGCGGCGCTACGAATCGCTGCGCGAGCCCGCGGGCCTGCCGCTGAGCTATCAGCGTCTCACCCTCGTTCTCGACAAGGAGCCGGCATCATGTCCGCCTACTTCGTGACCGGTACCGATACCGACGCCGGCAAGACCCTCGTCGCCGCCGGCCTGCTGGCCCTGGCACGCGCCAAGGGGCTCACCACGCTGGGGCTCAAGCCCGTCGCCTCGGGCTGTGCAAACACTCCCGACGGCCTGCGCAACGACGATGCCCTGGCCCTACTGGCCCGCAGTGTGCCGGCGGTGAGCTATGACACGATCAACCCCTTCGCCTTCGAGCCCGCCATCGCCCCGCACCTGGCCGCCCAGCGCGCCGGCGTCCAGCTCGATCTGACCGGGCTGAGCGAACAGATTGCCGCCCGGCTGCAGACCCCACGCGATTTCACCCTGGTGGAGGGCGCCGGAGGCTGGCGGGTGCCGCTCAACGACAGCGAAGACCTGGCCGGGTTGGCGACGCGCCTCGATCTGCCGGTCATCTTGGTGATCGGCCTCAAGCTCGGCTGCCTCAACCATTCCCGCCTGACGGCGGAGGCGATACGTGCCGACGGCGCTCACCTGGTCGGCTGGGTGGGCAATCTGCTGGATGCCGACTTCGCCCGCGATGAATCGCTCTATGCCGACAACCTGGCGACCCTGAAGCGCACCCTCGACGCTCCCTGCCTGGGCGTGGTGCCGCGCCTGAGCCGTGTGGCCCCGGCCAGACGCCCCGAAGCCGCCATCGCGCACCTCGAGCTTCCCCATGGCAATTGACTTGCCCTCTGGGGTCCGTACAATGTGGACGCCTGCCCAACCGTGCGGATGTGGTGGAATTGGTAGACACGCCAGATTTAGGTTCTGGTGCCTTCGGGCGTGGGAGTTCAAGTCTCCCCATCCGCACCACTTTTCGTTCTAAGTAGTTGTTTTTACTGTCTCACTTTCGCAGTCCCCGCTGATTTCCAGTCCCCGCCAAGTCCCCAGCACGAGAGAGAATATGCGCGTGACGCGCGTGCGGGCATGACGTGCGCGAAGGAATCCTAGAATCCCTGGGGGGCTGGGAAAAAGGTAACAAAGGTAACGGCAAGCCGAAAAATGGCGCAAGCCGATGAAATTTAAGCATTTCAAACGAGTGTCCAAAAGGTAACAAAAAGGTGATGGAAAGGTAATGCGTTACCTTTTTGAAGGGTGATTTCTTCATTTTCTAGAATCCTTTATAAACAGCCACTTATGGCGGCGTTACCTTTTGCAGTACCTTTTGTTACCTTTTAAAGGTAACGCCTGATTCCTTTACATTCAGTCACTTGCAATCAAAAAATGGCCGAATTACCTACGTTACCTTTTTCCGAGCACCCCCCACCTTCTGAGAATCGCTCTCGCTCGCCGGCTGTCTCGCCCTGGCCTTCGGTTCGCACAAAAACGCAAGGAAACACAAACGCTTAGAATCCCTTCGCCTCGCTATTCTGTGGCGCTGGCAGCCTTGGGCTGCACGCACGAAAAAAAAGCCATGAAGAAAGCCCGGGGGCGGGGGGGAGGCGGCGCGGCGCAGGTGATGGACCTGGGGGCATGGTGGTCGCGGCGCGAGGTGGCGCGTGCTGACGAGCAGGCACAAAAAAGCCGCCCAGCGGGCGGCAAGCGGAGCATCCGATTGTGTCAGGCGGCGCTTGGCTCGTCTTCCTCGAGGCGGTACGGCCGGAACCTCACGATCTCCTCCCCCACGATCTCGTTGATCTCCTTCAGGCTCTCCTGGATCGGCTCGAGCTCGTTGACCACGAAGACGCGGGCTGCCTTCTCGGCATCACCGAAGCCGGCAGAGTTTGTGGGCACGATCCCCATCAGCTGCGGGGGGATCCGGTGGCCGGCGAGCTGGTCGTCGCGCGTGAGGTTCTTGATGTTCCAGAACTCGTCCTTTGCCGCGACCTCAGACACGGGGATCACCTGTACCCCGTCCTTCTTGCCCTTGGGGGAGTAGAGGAAGAGGTTGCGGAAGTTCCCGGGGCCCTTGCTGTCCTTGAGGGCCTGGCGCATCGCGTCGATGTCTTTCTGATCATGGGCGGGGTCATTCACATACATGATGAACCCGGCATGGCTGCCGTTGAGGTAGTAACGCCGACGGAAGAGCGTGGCCGATTCGTTCAGCCAGGCAGACTGCAGACTCCCGATATAGTCGGGTACCCCGTAGATCGACTGATCGATATCGGGCTCGAGCAGGTGGACCACCCTGCCCCTCGGTAGCTCTATCCGCTCGAGGTAGTTGGGTACCCACCAGTAACGATCGGCATCGATGCCGCCGCGGCGCATGTACTTGGCGCGGAGATGGCGGAACGGCAGGCGCCGGCCGAGCAGCCCCCGCACTTCCTCGAGGTAGCCATTGCCGAACACCAGGTAATCCAGCACCAGGGCGCTGAACACTTGCCTGCTCAAAAGGGGGTGGGGTTCAAAACTTCTGAGCAAGATGTTGCGCTTCACCTGCATGGCGGAGCCATGGTGCGCCGTGGCGCGGTAGCTCTTTGCCAGGATCGAGAGCGGGATCGGCGGCTCGTACCACTCATCCGGAGTGAGCCAGGCCCCCTCATACCAGATATCCCGCATGCTGGTGACCGGCTCGGGATCTCCGAAGCTGAAAGCCTCCATCCTGGCCCCGCCGTCTGTGGTGTAGGCCGGCACGCGAATGCGCGGCTTGCTGGTCGTCTCGCTCATTCGTAGATCTCCATCATGGAGCCCGCACCTTCTTCGGTTGGGCCGTCGATCGGTTCATTGTGCAAGGCATGCATCGTCGCCCACGCCAGGTCGGCGTGGCCGGTGGCGCGGCTGCGCCCGCTTGAGTAGGTGTACTGCCGACCGCTCGGCGTCAGCTCGCGCTTGATGGCCATGAAGCTCTGGGCCAGGTCGCTCCATCCGGCATCGAACTCCAGCCGGCCCTTGCGCATGATCTGCTGGGCCTGCATGACCAGCATGCCCTTGACCGCCGGGTCGTAGCGGAAGCGCACCAAGGTGGGGAACCACTTCTCCACGTGTTCAGCCACCGCTTCGCCCAGGCCGGTGACATCGATGCCGATATGCTCGATGCGGTACTTCTCCTGGAACGACTTGATGAATGCCGCCTGGGCCTCGTAGTCCTCGCCTTTGAGCCGGTGCCGCTCGAGCAGCCGGTGCTTCTCATTCTTCGTGCGCGCCGGCAACACCACGACGAGGCCGGCGCCGTCCCCATCCTCCCCGGTACCGGTGGGGTCGTAGCCGATCCAGACGCCTCGCTCGCCCACCGGGCGCGGGGCGAAGGGGCGGTAGTCGTCCCACTCCTCCCAGCTGTCGACCATGCACGGATGGACGAGGGCCAGGGGGAAGGCGCTCTGGCTGTCATCGACGAACTGGCACATCAGCAGGTTGTTGAACTCGTCGACGCTGTACTCGAGCCGCAGCTGGTCCAGGTCGAACAGATCACATCCACCCCGAATCGCATCCTCCACGGTCACGATCTGCCGCCACTGGCCGTCCGGGCAGAGCCTCCCGGCCGCCAGCGCCGCGTGGCTCACGTCGAACTCGACTCGCTCGGCCTTGGGCCGCCGAGCGTTGAACAGCTCACCGGACCAGAACGGGTAGGCCTCATGGCCCAGGCTCGAGGGGGTGGAGAAGTACGTCTGCCGCCACTTCTTATGCATGGCCATCCCGGACGTCACCTTCCTGAACTCCTGGAAGCGGTGAATCCAGAAAAACTCATCCAAATAAACGTCGCCGTGGTAGCCCTGCGCCGTCTTGCTGTTAGTGCCAAGGAAGTGCAGCTCGGCGCCGTTGTCGAGAATGATCGGATCGCCCTTCAGGTCGACATCGCAGATCTCTTTCACGAACTGGACGATGTAGCTGCGGAAGATGTGCGCCTGCGCCTTCGATGCGCTCAGGAAGATCTTGTTGCGACCATGCTCGGCGGCATCGACGATCGCCTCGCGGGCAAAAAAGAACGTCGCGCCGATCTGGCGGCTCTTGAGGATGTTGCGGATACGATGCTTCTGGCCGGCCTCGTACCAGCCAAGCTGATACTGAAAGCTGGTCTCAAGGAACGCTGCCTTGAGCAGCTCGACCTGCGCCTCATCCAGGGCGTTCCGGCGCTGCTTTCGCCGCGGCGCTTCGTTCCGCGCGTGGATGTTCGGGTTCAGGTCCGATTCACGCCCCGTCTCCTGGTACCGGTGCACCCGGGCCAGCCGCTCGATCTGCCGGACCAACAGATCGATCTCCTTGAAGTCACGCCCCTCCTTCTCCGGCTTGGCGATCAGCTGGACCAGCCGCGCCTCGAGCGCGCCCTCCACCCGTTCGAGCGGCGTGGCCTCCTCCCACTTGTCGCGACGCTTCCAGCTATGAAGCGTGTCCGCCTTCTCCCCAAGGAACTCAGCAATACGAGCCACCCGCCACCCCTGCCAGTAGAGGTGGCGGGCGGTGATGCGAGGCGAATCGAGAGTATCGGGGGGCATTGTCGTCATGCGGCCAGCGTACCCGCGCGCGTGAGCGCCTTATCTGCATGGGCCATGTACCAGGGGAGCCGTACACGCCGGGCAGATTGAGGCCCCGCGCATGGGCGAGGAACCTGACCGCACATGACCGCAACCTAAGCCAGCCGACCGATAACTCAGCCGAGGGCACCTCATGAAATGGTTCCGCGTCGCCACTCAAGGCGCTACGACAGATGGCCGCGAGATCTCACGCGAGTGGATCCAGCAGATGGCCGAAAACTACGACCCGAAGAAGTACGGCGCGCGAGTGTGGATGGAGCACATCCGCGGCATTCGCGCCGACAGCGATTTCGGCGCCCTGGGCGACGTCATCGCGGCCAAGGCCGAGGAAGTCGAAGACGGCAAGCTCGCGCTTTTCGTGCAGATCGACCCGACCCCTCGCCTCAAGGAGATCAACGGCCAGCGGCAGAAGGTTTACACCTCCATCGAGGTGAACCCCAAGTTCGCCGATTCCGGTGAGGCCTACCTCGAGGGCCTTGCAGTGACCGATAGCCCCGCGAGCCTGGGCACCGAGATGCTCAAGTTCTCCGCCCAGCAGGGCGACAAGAGCCCGCTCGCCGCTCGCAAGCGCAATCCCGGCAACCTGTTTTCCGAAGGTGTCGAAGTCGAGCTGGATTTCTCCGACGAGAAGCCGGCGGACGAGGGCCCGAGCCTGATGGAGCGCGTCACGGCGCTGTTCAAGAAGCACGATGCCAAGACTGACAAGGGCTTCGCCGCCTTCCGCGCTGACCTTGAGCAGACCCTCGGCCTGTTCGTCCAGAAGCACAGCGCCTTGGCCGACGATCTCGCTGGCCGGCCCACCGCCGAGGCCTTCTCCGAGCTGCAGGCCGCTCACACCGCGCTGAAGGGCCGTTTCGACGAGCTCTACAACCAGCTCGACCGCACCCCCGACACCCCGCCCCGCACGCCTGCCACCGGTGGCGAAGGCGCTCAACTGACTGACTGCTGAGGAACCCCGATGCGCAACGATACCCGTAAGGCCTTCAACCAGCTGCGAGACCGCATCGCTCAGCTCTCAGGCGTCGACACCGCCTCCGAGCAGTTCAACGTCTCGCCGTCGGTCCAACAGACCCTGGAATCCAAGATCCAGGAAAGCTCCGAGTTTCTCGACCGGATCAATATCGTCGGCGTCGACGAGCTCAAGGGCCAGAAGATAGGCCTGGGCGTGACCGGTCCCATTGCCGGGCGCACCGATGTCACCCAGAAGGACCGCACGCCGCGCGATGTGACCGACCTCACCGACACCACCTATGAGTGTGTGTCGACGGAGTTCGATACCTACATCACCTGGGCCCAGCTCGATGCCTGGAGCCGCTTCCCCGACTTCCAGCAGCGCGTGCGCAACGCCATCATTCGCCAGCAGGCGCTCGACCGCATCATGGTGGGCTTCAATGGCACCACGGCCGCCACCGAGACCAACCGCGTCGAAAATCCGATGCTGCAGGACGTCAACAAGGGCTGGCTGCAGCTCTATCGCGAAAAGGCCCCTGCCCGGGTGCTCAGCGAAGGCGCCAACGCAGGCGAGGTGCGGGTCGGCCCTGGTGGCGATTACGAAAACCTCGACGCCCTGGTCTACGACGTCGTCAACGAAATGATCGACCCCTGGCACCGCGAGTCCACCGAGCTGGCCTCGATCATGGGCCGGAAGTTGCTGGCGGATAAGTACTTCCCGTTGATCAACCAGAACCACGCGCCCACCGAACAGCGCGCGCTGGACATGATTGTCAGCCAGAAGCGGGTTGGCGGGCAGCAAGCAGTGCGCGTGCCCTTCGTTCCCGATGGCAGCTTGCTCATCACCAGCCCGCAGAACCTCTCGCTCTACTGGCAGCTCGGCAGCCGCCGCCGGCACATCCTCGACAACCCCAAGCGCAACCGGATCGAGAACTACGAGAGCTCGAACGACGCCTACGTGGTCGAGGATTACGGCTTCGGCTGTCTCGTCGAGAACATCGTGTTCGGCGACTGGACCGGCGAATAAGGAGGCCCGATGACAAGCCCCGCCCGTAAGCACTTCCAGCGCGTCTCCGCCGCCCAGGCGGCGGGGACTGCCCAGCCCAACCGGCCCCAGAACGGCGACCAGTACGAGCTGCACGCCGCCGCGCTGTGGGAAGCCCGCCGCACCCTCAAGGGCATCAAGTCCGTGCAGGCCAAGATCGAGAAGAAGCGCGAGCTGTTGCCACAGTTCGACGACTACGTGACCGGCGTGCTCGAGGCCGGCAACGGCGCCCAGGACGACGTGCTGATGACCGTCCTGGTGTGGTGCATCGACATTGGTGCCCTCGAGGGCGCCCTGGACATTGCCGAGTACGCCATGCGCCACAACCTGCAGACACCCGACCGCTACGAGCGCGACACCCCCAGCCTTATCGCCGAGGAGATCGCCGAGCAGGCCCTGCGCATGCTCGCCGACGATGGTACCGCCGCCTCTCGCATTGCCGAGATCCTCGAACGGACCCAGGCGATCACCGCCGATCACGACATGCACGACGAGATCCGCGCCAAGCTGCACAAGGCCTGGGGCTACGCCCAGCGTGACGCCGGCATGCTGGAGGCCGCCCTGGGCAACCTGCAGCGCGCCCTGTCGCTCAATGACCGCGCCGGCGTGAAAAAGGACATCGAAAAGCTCGAACGCGAGCTCAAGAACGCGGCCCCGGGCGACACCGCCCAGGGCTGACCCAGAGTCGCCCGCCGACGCCAAGGGGGCGCCGGGGGAGAGCGGGCTACGGCCCCATCTCGTTGATCCCGGCCCACCCCCTTCTTACATGAGTCGTCGCCATGTCGCTGATCGCCGCCGGTACCGGCAAGACCGAAACGCCCCTCGAGGAGATCGCCAACAACGGCTTCTGGCCGGCGGTATCGCCGTCTGACTTCCGCGATGCCGAGCGCCTCGACGGCACAGTTACCGCGCCCCGCCTGGTACAAGCGCTGCGCGTGGCGATGGCAGACGTTAACCGGCAACTGGCCGACTACCAGGCCGAGCAACAGGCCGCCGGCATCGAAAGCGCCGCGGCCATCCCGCTCGAGCCCTGGCAGATCGAAGGCCACCATGCCCAGCTCTACCGCCGCGCCGTCTACGCCCAGGCCCACGCCGACCTGCTCGAGCGCTATCGCTCCTACAGCGCCACCGGCGAGGGCGACGAGCGCGGCGAAGCCAAGGATCTCGCCGCCGACGACTACCGCGGCGATGCCCGCTGGGCAATCGCCGAACTCACCGGCCGCACCCACAGCACCGTGGAGCTGATCTGATGCAGACCGTGCGCGCCCACCAGGGCGAAACGCTGGACGCACTCTGCCACCGCGTGCTCGGCACCACGGCAGCGGTGACCGAGCAGGTGCTGCAGCTGAATCCCGGTTTGGCCGAACTCGGCCCGATTCTGCCGGAGGGCACCCCGGTCAAGCTGCCCGACGCCCCGCCTCAGCCAGAGCGGCGCGACGTCATTCAGCTCTGGACATAACGAAACGCAATACGCAGAGGACCTCATGGCCGAACCCAGCACCACGACCGCCGCCGGTACCGCCACGCTCACCGCCGTGGTGATCGGCCTGCTGCCGGGCATCGACGCCAATGCCGTCATTGGCGCGTTCTGCGGCGCGAGCCTGTTCGTGATCAGCGCCAAGGATCTCGGGCTGTTCGAGCGCCTCGCCTATCTCGCCATCTCGTTCTGGATCGGCTATCTGGGCGGCCCCGCGATGCTCGGCAGCATCATCGACCACAGCGCCGTGGCGGCATTCGTTGCCGCTGCGGTGACCATCACCGCCGGGCTGAGAGTCATCGAGGGGGTCAAGACCCTCGACCTGAAGGCCTGGCTAGGAGGCAAGAAGTGACTATCGCCGAGCTGGTGACCGTGATAGCCGCCCTGGTGATCATCGCCCGCATCCTGACGTTTCGGCGCAACGGCAGCCGCTACCGACCCGGCGTGTCTTTCCTCGCCTGGCTGTCCGTCGTCACGTGCACAGTGATCGTCGTGCGCATCATCGCTGCGGGAGAGCCGGAAGCCTGGTGGCTCGCCCTGCTGCTCGCCGCTACCGCCGCCCTGGTGCTGCGCGCCGGCGGCAACCTTGCCCACTTGTTCCGCCCACGCCGGAGGCAATGACATGACTCACCCGCTCACGCCTGCTGCCACTCAGGTCAAGTCCCTATTCATCGCCGCCGGCCATTCGGACACCGACCCGGGTGCCGTCGGGCACGGTCACACCGAGGCCGATATCGTGCTCGAGTTCCGTGACCTGCTCGCCGGCTACCTGCGCGGCAAAGTGTTGTTCGACAAAGACGGCCAGCCCGGCCAGAACCTGCCGCTGCGCGAAGCCATCGGCGCCGCGAAGTCGCACGACATCGCCATCGAGTTCCACTGCAACGCATTCACCAACCCGTCGGCCACCGGGGTGGAAACCCTCAGCGCCCGCGAGCACTACCCCCTCGGCAACGCCATCTGCAAGGCCGTGAGCGAAACCCTCGGCATCGCCAACCGCGGCGCCAAGGGTGAAGCCAGCGGGCAGCACAGCCGCCTCGGCTTCATCGCCACCGGCGGCGGCATCATCGTCGAACTGTTCTTCATCACCAACAAGAGCGACCTCGCCAAGTACATCGCCAACCGCCGCCGCCTCGTCGAAGCCGTCGGCAACGTGCTGATCGAAGCCGCTTGCGCCGATACCTACGGCGCGGCGGCATGAAGCTCGCATTGGCCATCGCCGCCGTCGGCTACGCCCTCTCCAATGAATGGAGCGCTTTGCATGAACCACTATCGCAAGCTCGTCGGCATCATCTTAATGGCCCTACCCCTAACCGTCGGTTGGGTGGGCCGTGGCTGGTACGAGGACGCCCGGCGCCTTACCGCCGAGCGGGCCACCCGCCAGGCCATCGATGCCGCCATGGCGCGAGAGTCCGACATAGCCGAGCGCGTCGAAGCCCGTCTCGCCGAGCTCACCGCCAACGAGCGCGTCATCGACAGGGGAATCATTCGTGAGATCGAGCGCCCGATATATCGCCGCGTCTGCCTTGAGCCTGACGCTGTCCGCCTGCTCAACGACGCCGCCGCCGGCCGCGCTCCCGATCCAGCAGAGCCTGCTGCAGCGCTGTCCGGCCGAGCTGCCGGAGCTGACTGACGGTACCGGCGGCGACGTCGCTCTCACCATGAGCGCCTGGGCCAGCCAGTACCACCGCTGTGCCACGCGCCACAACGGCCTGGTTGACGCCATCGAAAGCCATTCGGAGACCCGCCAATGATCAAGCTGCAAGCCCTGCGCAAGCACCTGCTCGAGGCCGTGCCCGACCTCAAGCGTGGCCCCGAGAAGCTGCTCACCTTCGTGCAGGATGGCGGCATCGCCTTCGCTCGTGGACAGCATCTCAGCCACGAGTACCGCGTCGACGCCCAGATCGTCGTCACCGATTACAGCGGCAGCCTGGATACCCTGATGATCCCGCTACTGCAGTGGCTCAGCCGCTACCAGCCCGATCTCGACCCCGACGAGGCCATACGCCTCGAGGCCGAGATCCTCAGCAACGACGCCTGGGATCTCGCCCTCACCGTGCGGCTTACCGAGCGCGTCATCGCCCTGGTGAACTGCGAAACCGGCACCATCAACGCTGAGCACCGTATGCCCGCCTATCCGATAGAGGTCTGCCCGGCGCTCTCCTGGGAGCTTCACACCAAGGCGCCCGGGGAAGATGCCTACCAGCTGGCCAGCAGTTGGGAGAGCCCCACCGATGAGTGAGCGCGATCTGGAATCGTTCGAGCGCTGGCTCGAGCCGCTGATCGAGAAGCTCAGCCCCGGCGAGCGTCGCCAGTTGGCCCGCCAGATCGCCCGCGAGAACCGAATCAGCCAGCGCGAGCGCATCAAGGCCCAGCGCAACCCCGACGGCAGCGCCTACCAGCCCCGCAGCGCCCTGCGCGGCCAGGCCGGCAGCATCCGTCGCAAAGCCATGTTTACCAAGCTGCGTAGCGCCCGCTATCTCACCATGAGCGCAGGCCCCGATGCCGCCGTGGTTCGCTTCATGGGCCGCGTAGCCAGCATCGCCCGGGTTCACCAGCTTGGCCTGCGCGACCGCGTCGCGCCTGGCGGCCCTACCGTACGCTACCCGCAACGCGAACTGCTCGGCTTCACCCGCGCCGATCGCGAGCGCATCCGAGACAACCTGATCGACCACCTCACCTGACCAGGCGTGTACCGCTCGCCCGGTACATTCCCCACCGCTACCGCCCCCTACCCGCGCGCGACAGCATGGCCCCATGAACAACGTCGCCGAACTGCTCCGCCTGATTAACAACCTGATCCGCCTCGGCACAATCGCCGAGGTGGACCACGCCACCGCGCGCGTACGGGTAAAGGCCGGCGAGCTGCTCACCGCCTGGCTGCCGTGGATCGAAGGCCGCGCCGGTACCACCCGTACCTGGGATCCGCCCACCGTCGGCGAACAGGTCGTCGTGTTCTCCCCCGGTGGCGACCTCGCCGCCGGCGTCGTGCTCACCGGCCTGAACCAACAGGCCCACCCGGCCCCCAACAGCAGCCCCAACGTCATCGGCCGCTGGCTGCCCGACGGTACTCGCATCGAGTACGACCACGAAGCCAGCACCTTGACCATCGACTGCGTCGGCGCCGTCCACGTCAAGGCCGCCGGCAAGGTCACCGTCGACGCCGAGAGCATCCACCACAACGGCGGCAGCGCCGTCGTCACTACGGCCCATATCTGCCACCTGACCGGCCTGCCGCATGGCGACGGGTCCAGCACGGTCACCGCAGGGGAATAGCCATGGCCCTCGACAAAGACAGCCAGAAGGTACGTATAGCCGCCGAGTTCGCTGGCCTTGGCGCCGAGCGCGAAGGCGAACATTCATGGGTGGACCGACTGGCCGAGGCCATCGCTAACGCTGTCGTCGATGAGATCCAAAGCAACGCTGAAGTGCCCGTGACTACCGGCAGCTCGGCCGGCACCTACGGAGTCGTGTAGATGACCGGAATGAACGCCCAAACCGGCCGCCGCCTCGAAGGCCTCGATCACATCCGTCAGAGCGTGCGCAACATCCTCACCACGCCCATCGGCTCCCGAGTCATGCGCCGCGACTACGGCTCGCTGCTGCCCGAACTGATCGACGCCCCGCTCAACGACGCCACCCTGCTGCAGGCCTACGCTGCCTCTATCATGGCCCTCATCCGCTGGGAGCCGCGCATTCGCGTGACCGCCATCCGTCGTAGCGTCAGTACAGTCCAGCCCGGCCAGGCAGTGCTCGAAATCGACGGCCAGACCCGCGAAGGCCAGCCCCTGCAGCTCGAGGTACCCATTGCATGAGCGGCCCTATCGATCTCTCCCAGCTGCCGCCGCCGCGCGTCGTCGAAGAACTCGACTACGAGGCCGTCTATGCCGAGCGAAAGGCTGCGCTTCTCGCCCTGGTGCCGGCCGAGCGCCGCGACGACGTCGAAGCCACCCTCGAACTGGAAAGCGAGCCGCTCACCCTGCTGCTGCAGGAAAACGCCTACCGCGAGCTCCACTGGCGGCAGCGTGTCAACGAAGCCGCCCGCGCCGTCATGCTCGCCTACGCCAACGATGAGGACCTCGATCACCTGGTCGCCAACTACAACGTTCAGCGCCTCATGATCGACCCCGGCGACCCCACCGCCACCCCGCCGGTACCGCCCACCTACGAGGGCAACACCGAGCTACGCCTGCGCGGGCAGGAATCATGGGAAGGCCTCAGCGTCGCCGGCCCCACCGGTGCCTATGAGTTCCACGCCCGTAGCGCCGACGGCCGCGTTGCCGATGTCCGCGCCCTCTCGCCCGAGCCCAGCGAGGCACTAATCATCGTCCTGTCCCGAGAGGGAAACGGTGAGGCAAGCCCGGAGCTACTCGGCATCGTTGGCAAGGCCCTCTCTGCCGAGGATATTCGCCCGGTGGGTGACCGCGTGACAGTGCAGTCAGCCGAGATCATCGATTACCAGATCATTGCCGAGCTGCAGCTCTTCGAGGGGGCCAGCAGCGCAGAAGAGCCGATCCTCGAAGCCGCAAACGCCCGGTTGCAACGCTACATCGAAGCCCAGCACCGCCAGCGCCGGCGGCTTGGCGTCAGTATCTACCGTGACGCCATCAAGGCGGCGCTGCACGTCGAGGGCGTCGAGCACGTCAACCTCATCGAGCCCGCCGAGCACTTGATACTCGACAAGACCAAGGCCGCCCGCTGCACATCATTCAGTGTCGTCGTGGGGGTGTCCGATGAGTGAACAGCGACACCCCCTGCTGCCGCCCAACGCATCGCCCCTTGAGCGCGCCGCCGCCGAAGCCCTCGCCGAGATCCAGCGGGTACCGGTGCCACTGCGCCAACTGTGGAACCCTTGGGACTGCCCGGCCCACCTGCTGCCCTACCTCGCCTGGGCATTCTCAGTCGACCGATGGGATCCGAGCTGGTCAGAGGCCGCCAAGCGCTCCGTTATCGCAAGCTCCAAATATGTGCACAGCAAGAAAGGCACCATCTCTGCGCTGCGCCGAGTCGTCGAGCCGCTGGGCTACCTGCTTCGGGTAACGGAATGGTGGGAAACCGAGCCTGAAGGGCCGCGGGGAACCTTCGCGCTTCGTATCGGTGTTCTCGATAAGGGCATCACCGAAGAGATGTTCCTCGAGCTGGAACGCCTCATTGACGACGCAAAACCGCTCACGCGACACATCACCGGCCTCGACATCACCCTGAGCACCTATCTGAACACCTATGTCGGTGTCGCCATCAACGACGGCGACGAGCTTGACGTGCTGCCCTGGGAGAGCCCCGACATCGACGTGGTTTGCCACACCCGCCAAACCCTGGTCACCACTTCCAACGACACGATGGATGTCTACCTATGATCGACGAAAACTCCACATTCGGCGGCTTCCTGACGGCCATCGGCGAGGCAAAGCAGGCTAATGCCAATGCGCTCGAGATTCCCTGGAAGCTCACCCATATGCTGCTGGGCGATGCCAACGGAACAGACCCGGTACCCGAGCATGATCAAACCCAACTGATCAACCAGCGGCACCGCGCCGCAATTAATCAGCTCTCCGTTGATCCGGCCAACCCGGCAATCCTGATCGCCGAGATCGTGCTACCGCCAAATATCGGCGGCTGGTGGATCCGTGAACTCGCCCTCGAGGACGAAGACGGTGACTTTGTCGCGGTGGCCAACTGTCCGCCTAGCTACAAGCCCCTACTCGCCCAGGGCAGCGGCCGTAACCAGGTGGTGCGCATGCACGTGGTTCTCAGCAACACGGCAAACGTGCAGCTGAAGATAGACCCGAGCGTCGTACTCGCCACCCGGCAGTATGCAGATAACGCCATCGCAACCCACGCCGGCAGTCGCAACCACCCCGCTGCCAGCACCGCAGCACAGGGCATGGTGCGCATGGCCACCAGCGAGGAAACTCGGCAAGGCACCCGCACCGACCGGGCCACCCACCCCGCCGGCATCAAATCCGCCATCGAAGAAGCTCTATCAAATGGGGGCTACCAGTTCGCCGCCTACGACGAGGAGCGCACCTATACCACCGGCGAGATCGTCCGCAGCGATGGCGTCTTCTACGAGTTCTACGATCGCGATCAAGACGGCACCGTCCAGGGCGTCGACCCAACAAACTCCGCTAACCGCCCGCACATCTGGATGCAGTGGGACGGCGTCAAGCCGGGCACCACCGTCGAATGGCGCTCAGAGACCTTGCCTGAGGGCTACGTCGAAAACGACGGCAGTGAGATCAGCCGCACCGACTACCGGCGTATTTTCGCGGCATTCGGCACCACCTACGGTGCGGGTAATGGCTCAACCACGTTCGCAATGCCGGACGACCGGGGCGAGTTTAAAAGAGGGCTGGATCGTGGGCGTGGGGTGGATCCGGGGCGTTCTATTAGCGCTCACCAAATGGATCAGTTCCAGGGGCACCGCTTTGGTACTGGTAGTGCAGGCAGCACAGGTAGCACGATGGTAAATGGTCTGGCTGAGGCCGGAAATGAAAATAGATCAGTTGTAAGGGTTACCGGCAGCGGAACTGCCTTAGGTATTCAATCAGACGGAACTAACGGAACACCTAGGGTCGGCAACCAGACCCGCTCACGCAACAACGCCGTCATTTACCTAACCAAGGCCTGAGGAGACCGACATGCGCATCTGGGACATTCACCCCACCGACCGTACCGCTATCGATCCTGCCGGCCGCGAAGCCCCGCGCGATCCCATGCGGCAGCAGCCGCGCATCCCCGCCGGGGCTACCAGCATCGCGCCACCCGAAACGGGCGAGCACCAGGCCGCGCGCTGGACCGGTGAAGCGTGGGTGGTCGTTCCCGACTGGCGTGGGCACGTTTACTGGCTTGCTGACGGCAGCCGCCACGAAATTACCGAGCTGGGCAAAGAGCCACCGGCCGATGCTCTCGACGTAGAGCCGCCCGAGAAAGTCGACACCCTCGCCGCCCGCAAGCGAGTCGATATCGACGCCGCCTCAGTCGCCGCCCTCGACCAGGTCCGCAGCGACTACCCCGACTACGAGCAGCTCAGCTGGGAACGTCAGGAACGCGAGGCTCGCGACGGTGCCGGCCCGCTGATCCAGGCCATCGCCGATGCTCGCGGGCTGTCCCTCGAGGAGCTGATCGAGCGCATCATCGCCAAGGCCGACGCCTATCAGCAGGCCGCCGGCATCGTGATCGGCCGCCGCCAAGCCCTGCGCGACCAGATCGACGCCACCGAAGCCGACGAGGATCTCGACGACGACGCGAAGCGCGCCGCCATCGCCGCCATCACCTGGTAGCGCCACTGCCGACCACACCAGCCCGCCGCCCGGCGGGCTTAACTATCAAATCCCGTAAATCGCCTCGCCTCTCTTAACCGAGTCATAATAATTCTTATAGGCTTGCTGATAGTAAGCAAGGTCGCCCTTAATCTCTCTTACAAGTTGCGGCGCTGAAAAAATAGGGTAAGCAGAAGCCTTATTCATATTTCTTTGCTTTACATTTTTATGCATCCCGATTAGATCGCCGCTTTTATCAATTGATCTCTCCCACTTATTAAAGCCACAGCTTTCATAAAAAGCTTTAAGCCCTTTTTCAGAGATAGCCACCAGCAGCTGAAGCTCTTGTGCCAAGGAGTTAACTAAGAAAGATGCCCCGCCTTGATTTCTATATTTCGCTGGCGTGTATAACGCCCTCAGCCTGGACTCAGGGCCATCCAAGCCATAGTTCACAACAGCCAGCGATAAAGGATGCTCGCCAACTTCTTCGTCAAAAACGCCGAACAGGCTCGCTCGCCCCCCGAAGAATTTTGTTGTTTGGTAGCCTACGTAGTTAATAAAATCCTCATCCCTATAACGAGGCTTTTCGCCAAATACTCCCTTGAAAAGCAAAGCAAGGTATGCGTCTCTACAGCTATGACCTGTAATTTCAAAAAATTTCATTACCCTTCTCCCCGCGCAGGATAAACACCATGGAGCAATTCCCCTATCTGCTGCCACTTACTTTCTACCACACCCAACCCATGATAACTTACGGGCAGACTCAAAAGCCTTGCCACTTCTTCAGCATTCTTTTTCCTAAGAGGGAGATTGTACGCTATAGAACTTCTTATTACCGTCACGTAGTCCCCTATCTCTGCATAGAAATAATCTTTCAGCTCTGGCGCATCCCTCAAGCACTCAGCAACAAATTTCGCAAGCTTATATGGATTATCCGTACAGTTACTGGAAACAAGACTAAGAAAGGCTTTGCTTTCTGAACTCAAAGCATCAGGAAACATTAGCTCATTAAAAAAATGACGACGAAGAGTGTTTGGGCTAATTATTATAGGCTTAAACGCTGCCACTTCATCATCAGTTAAATCGTGAACAACACTCTTCCCCAGCTCACTTATGCAAGAAGACAATAGTGTTGGAAAAATTTTTTCAGCCCGGCTATAAGCCTCGACTTTCCGCTGATGGATCTCCACTTCTTGCAATTGCCTTTCCTGTTGCTCAATCATTTTATCTTGTTTCTCGATCAATCTATTTTGCTGGTTAAGTGTAACCAAGAAAGCGAGGAGCGTGGCAGCGAGTATCGCTACGCCGGCTGTACCAGATGCATAGTTGGCGAAGCTCGCCCAGTCTTTCGGATCATCCGATAGCGGCCACCCATAAAAATGGATTCCATAAGCGCCAAAAGCGACACCGCATACCAACACCACCCCCAGAACGAGTGCCCAGTAGCCCTTCATTGCCTCACGCATCGCTTTATTCTCTCCTGTAATCCTAACCCCACAATACCAAAGCGCAGGCCATTGCCCCGCCCTTCTTGCATAACACTCGGTTTCAGCTACCCACGCGGGCGCTCGGCCCGGTGATGGCAACCGCTACCGCCGCCCGGCGGGCTGTTTCGTTACGGGTCAGCCTGGTTTAGGAATTGCCAAAGTCAAAGGTGCCAGGTTCGGGTCACGCCGCCTAGCCTCATCGCATATATAGGCACAGTGATTCGCCCCATCAAGGCAAATAGCTTTAGCATAACGAAGCGGATACGCATCCTCAGATATTACAAAATCCATACTTCCTGATTTCTGGTCTTGAACCCTAAAATCTTCAGAGTTAACTATATAGCGCGCCGTCCTTATCAGCCCTTCTCTTCTAGCAAGGCACATTGCATATGCACTGGTTAGCTCCACACCAAGCGATGAGAGAATATAACCATCCTGATGGATTGCCTTAGTTGGCTTAGGGTCAAATTCGTGCGTCTCGTTTGCAATTCTGAGAATAAATTGATAATCTCTCTCTGACAAAAACAAGTCAACAGACTGAAAATAGATCAATAACTGAGAAATTTCATTATAAAGCAACTGAAGAGCACTGGTTTCATTTTGGTAACTCCTCTCTTTTTCTCTCTCACTTTCCTTGTAACGCACATACATAGGCAAGGCCAACGCAACAACTAAGGCGATGACCGAAGTTATGGCTTGAAACCAAGCTGGATTCCAATTTTGCGCGGACTGCCTTGCAACGAAGGCAACCATCACCCCCAAAAGTAGCGCCAGAGTAAAAGCCAGAATAACTACACGGCTATTTTTAAACCTATCCATGTCCCCCCCCGGAACTCACATCTCTAGTCAAATCATAACGCCTCACAGCCGATGTGGCTCCAATCATGTACCATTCCCCCGGTACACGCCCCCCTTATGGCCCCCTGCGCACGCGCGCGGCACGGTGACGGCATCACGCCCGTTCTGTCGCCACCCGCCACCGCGCAGGAGCCCCCATGCCCGATCAATATCACCACGGCGTACGCGTCCACGAAATCAATGAGGGCACGCGCCCGATCCGCACCGTCGCCACGGCCGTCGTCGGCCTGGTGGCCACTGGGCCGGAGGCCGACGCCGACCTCTTCCCGCTGGATACCCCGGTGCTGCTCACCGATCTGTATGCCGCCATCGGTAAGGCCGGTACCGGTGGCACCCTGGCGCGCTCGCTGCGGGCCATCGTTGCCGAGGCTCGCACCCTGGTGGTCGCGGTCCGCGTCGAGGAAGGCGCCGATGCCGGCGAAACCACCGCGAACCTCATCGGCGGCGTCACCGAGTCGGGCCAGAAAACCGGCATGCAGGCCCTGCTGGCCGCCGAGCAGCGCTTCGGTATCAAGCCGCGCATTCTCGGCGTACCGGAGCTGGACGATGAGAGCGTGGCCGCCGAGCTGATCAGCATCGCCAAGAAGCTGCGTGCCTTTGCCTACGTCAGTGCCCATGGCTGCGAGACGAAGGAAGAGGCCGTGATGTACCGCGAGGCCTTCGGCGCTCGCGAGGCCATGGTGATCTGGCCCGACTTCCAGGCCTTCGACGTCGACGCTGAGGAAACCCGCCCGCTCTCCGCCGTGGCCAAGGCCCTCGGCCACCGCGCCCGGCTGGACCAGGAATTCGGCTGGCACAAGACGCTCTCCAACATCCCGGTCAACAGCGTGACCGGCATCAGCAAGGATGTGTTCTGGGATCTGCAGGACCCCAACACCGACGCCGGCTACCTCAACGCTGCCGAAGTCACCACGCTTATCAACCGCAACGGCTTCCGCTTCTGGGGCTCGCGTACCACGTCAGACGATCCGCTGTTTGCCTTCGAGAACTACACCCGCACCGCCCAGGTCATCGCCGACACCCTCGCCGAGGCGCACCTCTGGGCCGTGGACAAGCCGATGCACCCCAGCCTGGTGCGCGACATCATCGAGGGCATCAACGCAAAATTCCGCGAATGGGTACGCCTGGGCTACCTGATGGGCGGCGAGGCGTGGTTCGACGAGTCCGCCAACAGCCCCGAATCCCTCAAGGACGGCAAGTTGTTCATCGACTACGACTACACCCCCGTGCCGCCGCTCGAGAACCTCAACCTGATGCAGCGCATCACCGATCGCTACCTGGTCGATTTCGCCGACCGCGTCGCCGCCGCCTGAGCCGGTTCGGCCTCGGTAACCAATTAGGAGAAGCTGAGCATGGCACTTCCCAAGATCCTCAAGGACTTCAACCTGTTCGGGGACGGCAACAATTGGCAGGGCATGATCCCCGAACTCACCCTGCCCGAGATGGCGCGGCGAATGGTCGAGTACGAAGGCGGCGGCATGGATGGCCCCATCGAAGTCGACCAGGGCGCCGAGCTGCAGGTATTCGAGTGGACCGCCGGCGGCATGATCGTCGAGATCTTCGATACCTGGGGTTCACCGATCCACGATGCCGCCCTGCTGCGCCTCACCGGCAGCTACGAGAGCGACGAGACCGGCGAAACCGTACCGGTCGAGATCGTCATGCGCGGCCGCCACAAGACCATCGCCCTGGGCGACGCCAGCAAGGGCGACAACAACCAGATCAGCGTCACCACCACGCTGAGCTACTTCAAGCTGACCGTCGACGGTGAAGTGATCATCGAGCGCGACGTGCCCGGCATGGTGTTCCGCGTGCGCGGTGAGGACCGCTACGCCCAGCGACGCCGGAACCTCGGCGTCTAAACCACCCCACTCCCGGCCGCCACCCGGCGGCCTGATCCGCTCCAGGAGAGACCATGGACGAGCAAGCCAAAGACACCGCCCCCGCCACCGCGCCGGGCATCCCTACCGAAACCGTCACCCTCGATACGCCGATCCAGCGCGGCAGCAAGACAGTGACAGAGATCACCGTGCGCAAACCGCTCAGCGGTGCCCTGCGCGGCGTGGCCCTGGTCGATCTGCTGAACATGGATACCCACATCCTGCATAAGGTGCTGCCGCGCATCACCGAGCCCGCCCTCACCGAGGCCGAGCTGCGCAAGATGGACCCGGCCGACCTGGTGCAGCTGGGCAGCAAGGTGAGCCGTTTTTTGCTGGGCAAGCGGGCGGAGGACAGCGACACGTAATCCTGCCCGCCTATGTCGATGACGCCATGGCGGATATCGCCATGGTGTTTCACTGGGGGCCGGCTGAGATGGCCCCCATGCCCCTCGAGGAGCTGATGGACTGGCGAGAGCGCGCCCGCCAGCGCGTGGAACAGACCAACCGACCGCAACGCTCTCCACAACGCCGATAGGAGCCCGCATGGCCCGCGATCTCAACCTGAGCGTGACGCTCAGCGCCATCAACAGGGCCACCGGGCCACTTCGACAGATCATGCAGGGCAGCCAGGGCGCCGGCCGCGCCATCCGCGAGACCCGCGACCAGCTGCGCAACCTGCAGGACCAGCAGAAACAGCTCACCGCTTTTCGCGACATGAGTCGCCAGAGCCACGCCACCCGGCGGGCACTGATGGACAAGCGCGAAGAGCTGCGCCAGATCTCCCAGCAGCTGCAGAGCACCGAGGGTCCCACCCGTCGCCTCACCCAGCAGCAGGCCAATGCGCAGCGCGAGGTCGACAAGCTCACCCGTGAGTACCGCGGCCAGCGCGACCAGGTGCGCGAACTCGCCCGGCAGCTGCCGCCAGGCATCGAGGGCACCCGCGGCCTCGCCCAACAGAACGAAGCCCTCGCCCGCCAGATCGAAGAGACCAACCGCCGCCTCGAGCGTCAGCAGAACGCCCTGCGCCGCCTGGGCGATGCCGACGTCAGCGGCCGTTTCCGCAACATGACCGGCGAGGCTCGCCGCTTCACGCGTAACCTCACCATCGGCGTTACCCTGGCCGCCGGCTCTATCTTCGGCCTGGCCAACAGCACCGCCACCCTCGGCGACGATGTCGCCAAGACAGCCGACGCCATCGGCATGGGCATCACCGAGCTGCAGGAGCTGCGCTACGCCGCCGAGCGCTCCGGCGTTGCCACCGGCACCCTCGACGGCAGCATGCAGCGTTTCGTTCGTCGTATCGGTCTGGCCGCCCAAGGCTCCGGCGCCGCCAAGAAAGCCTATGAAGAGCTCGGCCTCTCGGCCCAGGAGCTCGCCCGCATGTCGCCCGATCGAGCGCTGGGCATCGTCGCCGATCGGCTCAACGAGATCGAAGACCACACCACCCGGGCCGCCTTTGCCAGCCAGCTGCTGGGCAACTCCGGCGCCGACATGCTCAACATGCTCAAGGACGGCAGCGATGGGCTGACCGACTACGCCCGCCAGGCTCGCCTGACCGGCAGCGTGCTTTCCGAAGAGGCCGCACGCGGCGCCGAGGACTTCAAGGACGCCCTGCTCGATGCCCAGCTCGGCATGAGCGGCATGCGCCACACCATCGGCGCCGAGCTGATGCCCGCCGTTACCCAACTGATGCGCGAGCTCTCCGGCTGGATGCAGGAGAACAGCCACCGGGTACGCGCCTTCGCCCGCGAATTCGGCGAGCGCCTCAAGGCCGCGGTACCGGTCATCATCGAGCTGGCCAGCGGCGCCGCCAGGCTGGCCGGCACCTTGGCGGACATCGTCACCCGAGCGGCCGACATGGTCGGCGGCTTCGACAACCTGGCCATGGTGGTCGGCGGCCTGTTCGCCAGCAAGCTGATCCTCAGCGTGGTGATGTTCGGCATCAGCCTGGTCAAGGCCGGCGCTGCGCTAGCCAGCCTGGCCGCTACCCTGCCGGGCCTGGTCGGCGGCATCAAAGCACTCGGCCTGGCCTTCGCCGCCACACCGATCGGCTGGGTCATCGCCGGCATCACCGCCATCGCCGCCGGCGCCATCTACCTGTGGCGCAACTGGGAAACCATCGGACCCAAGTTCACCGCCCTGTGGGACACCCTGCGAGAGCTCCCCGGCCGCGCCTGGGCCGGCATCAAAGCCGCCTTCGAGGATGGCATCGGCGGCGTGACCCAGCTGCTGGTGGACTGGTCACCGCTCGGCATCCTGTGGCGCGGCATCCGCGCTGGCCTGGCCGCCCTGGGCATGGAGCTGCCCGGCACCCTATCCGAGCTGGGCGGCATGATCATCGACGGCCTGCTCGGCGGCCTGCGGGCCAAGGCCGGCGAGGTGCGCGACGCCGTGACCGGCATCGGCGGCAACATCGTCGGCTGGTTCAAGGAACGTCTGGGCATCAACTCGCCCTCGAGGGTCTTCGCCGGCTTCGGCGGCGATCTGCTGGACGGCCTGATCAGCGGTATCGACGACAAGTGGAGCGTGCTGCGCGACTCCATCGGCAACACCGCCGGCGCCGTAGTCGGCTGGTTCAAGGACCGGCTCGGCATCCGCTCCCCCTCGAGGGTGTTCGCTCAGCTGGGTGACGACACCCTAGCCGGCTACCGCCAAGGCCTGGAGCGCTCCGAAGACGGCGCGCTGCGCGAGATCAAGCACTTCGGCGACCGTGTACGCCGCGCCGGTGCCGGTCTGGCCCTCGGCACCATCGCCACGGCGGCCGTCGCCAGCGGCAACGTCGAGAGCGGTGGCCACGGCGGCGGCATCGCCTTCGATACCCGCCCGCCCATGGCCGCGCCCAGCGCCGGCGGCCTGCAGGTGAGCATCGGCGAGATCAACGTGCACGCCGCCCCGGGCATGGATGAACAGGCCCTCGCCCGCCTTGTGGCCTCCGAGGTGCAGCGCGCCCTGGCCGAGGCCGAGCGCAACGCACGCGCCCGCCAGCGCTCCGCCCTTTTTGATACCGACTGACCGACACCGACTGAGGACACCCAACCATGATGATGACCTACGGCCTGTTCGTGTTCCGCCTGGGTACGGTGCCCTACCAGGAGCTGCAGCGGCAAACCGACTGGCGCCACCCGGGGCAGAGCCGCGTGGGCGCCCGGCCGGCGCGACAATTTCTCGGCCCAGGGGAAGACACGATTACGCTCACCGGCACGCTGCTGCCTGAATTCACCGGCGGCCAGCGTCACCTGGACGAGCTGCGCCGCATGGCCGGCGACGGCAAGGCCTGGCCCCTCATCGAGGGTACCGGCAAGAACTACGGCCTGTTCGTGCTCGAGTCGCTCAATGAGCGCAAGGGCAAGTTCTTCCGCGACGGCGCCGCCGGCCAGATCGACTTCGACATGACGCTGCAGCGAATTGACGACGAGGATCGCGAGCGCCTCGCCGTGCTCGATGCCGCCACCCTGCGTCTGGTGCGGGGGATGTTCGCATGAGCCGCCGGCCCGACTACCGCCTCACCCTGCAGGGGCAATCGCTCCACCCTGAGCTGCGCGCCCGCCTGGGCCGGCTGCGCTTGACTGATCGGCGCGGCATGGAAGCCGACCAGCTCGACCTTACCCTCTCCGACCACGACGGTCGCCTGGCCCTGCCGCCCCGCGGCGCCGAGCTCACGCTTGCCATCGGCTGGCATGGGGAAGGCCTGGTCGAGCGCGGCAACTACATCGTCGACGAGGTGGAGCACAGCGGCAGCCCCGACCAAGTGAGCATTCGCGCCCGCAGCGCCGACATGCGCGGCGACCTGCCCGGCAAACGCAGCCGCAGCTGGGACGATCTCACCCTCGAGCAGATCATCGAGACCATCGCCGGTCAGCACGAGCTCGAGCCCATCATCGGCCAGAGCTACCTCGGCGCCCTGGTCGAGCACATCGACCAGACCGAGGAGTCGGATCTCCATTTTCTCACCCGCCTGGCCGAACGCTTCGACGCCGTGGCCACCGTGAAAGCCAAGCGGCTGCTCTTCGTCGCCGCCGGCCAGGCGCTCACCGCCAGCGGCCTCGAGATCCCCACGCTCACCCTCACCCGCCGCGACGGCGACCAGCACCGCTACACCAGCACCGACCGCGACAGCTACAGCGGCGTAATCGCCCAGTGGCACGACCCCACCGACGCCAGGGTGCACGACGTCATCGCCGGTACCGACGAGAACCCAAAGCGCCTGCGACCCAGCTACGCCAGCCAGGCCGACGCCCTGGCCGCCGCTACCAGCGAGTGGCAGCGCATCCAGCGCGGCCACGCCGAGTTCACCCTGCAACTGGCCGAAGGCGACCCGCGCCTGATGCCGGAAACCCCGGTACGCCTGCGCGGCTGGAAGGAAGAGATCGACGCCACGCCCTGGATCGTCACCGAAGTGACTCACGAGCTGGGCGATGGCGGCTTCACCAGCAGCGTGCAGCTGGAAGTGCGCAATCAGGAAGGCGGCGCTACGCGAAATCTGGAGGAAGACGAAGGGTGAAGGGTCTGGATTTGGCGTAGCGCGCCCATGAAAAAGCCCCGCTCGTCCTGAGCAGGGCTTTTGGAATGGCGCCTCTTTTCATCCCTGGCGACCGCGGCGAATCGATCGCATCGCGAAGCGTCTTCACCAAGTTATCAGCCTGCCGCGGGCACCGATATGGCATATGGCTTACACGGATGTAGGAAAAAGCCGATCCTGACCTACTTGATATCCAGCTGCTTGCTGATGCCGTCCCAGACCGCCAGCACCCGGCCGCCGCGGTTGATCACGTTGGCAGTGCGCAGCACGTTGCCCGGCCCTGCTACCAGGCACTGGAAAGTCTCGACCATGCCCAGGCGGGTGCCGAAGTCGAGCTGATCCCAAACGCCCTCATCCACGGCAAACGACATGGTGCCGTTGATATTGCCAGCGCCGAGAATGATCTCATGCTCCTCCGCCTGCTCCCACTTGGTGAGTGCGTCGTCTTGGTCGCAGGCCATCGCCGTGGTCGATACCGCCAGCATCAGGGCAGCCAAAGCTGCAGCTGCAGTCAATCGTTTCATGGTTGTCTCTCCCCCTTCCCTTGCGTTGTATCAGGCCGTCGCCTGTTGTCTTAAGTGCTGGATGACGACGCCGCGGCAGTCTTTCGCCTTGGCAAAGTGGCCTCGGCCACCGCATGCCGGCATCAGCCGATGACCGCCGCCGATCCGGTGGCTGCGGAACAGCCGGAACTGGCTTTCGATCTCCACCACCACCAGGTCGGCATGCTCCACGGGGCGCGCCTCATCCACCACCAACACATCGCCCTCGATGATACCGCCGTCGCCCCCAGCCTCGTCGCTCACTTCGACCAGGTAGCAGCTGGCTGGCAGCCGCTGGGGTTCAAGCCCATCAAACGCCGGGTGCTCGGCAAGCTGGCAGGGGCCCAAGTAATTCACTTTCATCACCCCTCTCCATCAGCTTGGCACCACGCCGGTATCCAGAAAATCCAAGAACTCCGTTTCGCTCATCACGACAACCCCTTTCGCCTTGGCCTCTGCCAGTTTGCTCGGCCCGGCATTGGGGCCGGCACAGAGGAAATCGAGGTTCTGGGTGACACTCTTTCGCACCTTCATGCCTTCCGACTCGGCCTCGCCCTCCAGCTCTGCTCTGGCTTCGGCATCAAAACCGGTAAACAGGATTTCCAGCGGGCGGCTCTTGGCCTGGCGTGGAGCCACCGTAGCCACCGATGGGCCATTGAGCAGGTGCTCCCCCTCGAGGAAAAAGGCGATGCGATCCCGACGAAAGGTGCGAAGCTCTCCCCGGTCAACACAGAAGCCCTTGATGTAGCGCCCCGAGGCGCTCCAGTTGGCCACCTCGCGCGTGCTGAGATTGCCCTCGGCGTCCTCATACTGAAAGCGCAGATTGCCAGATCGCGCCGGCGCACGGGTGGAAGACGGTGCATGCTGTCGTGATGCAGGTTCGGGCGATACCGGAGCGGCCGGTGGCTCAGGCTGAGATGACGGCGGTGGCGACTCTGCGGGGGCGAGACGACGTTTGGCAGCCCTTCTTGACACCAACAGCGCCAGGAGCATCGGCAAGGCTAGCAGCAACCCGCCGAATATTTCCGCACTCCTCGAGGTCTCGCCCTCTTGCCCGGGAACGCCAAGCAGGCCGCCCAGCATCATCTCGGCACCCAGCATGGCAAAGGGGAAGAACAGGAAGCCGGCCGAATGCCGCCACCACCAGGGGCGGCCATTGGTCTTCATGGAGCGAGCCAGGGCCCACCAGCCCGCCATGCCGAGCGAAAGCCCGCCGATAGTTATTAGGTTCTCCATTGTCATTCCCTTGCGTACAGGCCCCCTCTGGGGCGGTTCTTGTGGGCGGTCTTTCGCCGCCTCGCTTATCGTCAGAGGGTCCGCCAGGTACCCGCCTGGCGCTATGGCATTACTGCATTGTTGCAACAATGCCGGTCACGAAATTCTCCCTATCCGCACCTCACAGCGCCCCAGGATCTCCACCTCGCGCATCTGCTCGGGCTTGATCATCTCGGGCTGGTAGTGCTCGTTGTCGCTGATCAGGTACAGCGCGCCGCCGGCCAGGCGCTGCACGCGCTTGATGCGCCGCTCGCCGCTCACCGTCAGCAGGAACACCCCTTCCTGCCGAATGTCCCGGTTGGCCAGGTCCACCAGCACCCAGTCACCGTCGGCCAGGGTGCTCTCCATCGAATCCCCGCGCACCTTGATGCCCGCCACCTGGGTGGGCTGGATGCCGAGGGCCTGCAGCTGCGCCTCGGGGAAGTAGATATGACCCTCGATCCGCTCGCCTTCCAGGTCACGGCCGGCGCCGGCGGCGCCCTCGACGTCGTAGAGCTTCACTTCGGCCAGACCAGGGCCGGGTGTGCCGGCAACTGCCACATCAGCAGAGCCGTTGATCAACTGGGCAGCCTGACCTTCGTTTGGACCACCAGAGGTCGAACGGATACCAGTTACAACGAACTGAATGTCGACCCCGAGCTTGGAAAGCTTTTCGAGATAGCTCGTGTCGGGGTTTCTCTTGCCTCGCTCGTAATTCGATTGAGCAAATTTCTTTACCCCACCAGCCTCGCCAAAAGCCTCTTGTGACAGGCCCAGCCGGGTTCTTTCCAGCCGAAGCCGCTCACCTAAGTTGGTCGATTGCACAAGCAAACCCTTGACAGTTGTTCATTCGAATACCATCATCTGAGCAACACACGATTGAACACAGGTTAACACAATGCCCCTTACCCGTGAGCAAGCCCGCCAGGCGCTCGATCAACGCGGTATCAGCATCGCCGAGTTCAGCCGCGCCCACGGCCTCAACCCCAACCTCGTCAGTGACCTGCTGGCCGGCCGCAAGAAGGGCCGCCGCGGCGAGGCCCATCGTGCCGCCGTGCTGCTCGGCATCAAGGACGGTGTCGTCACCGACGTCGACGACTTTCCCCCCAAGCCCAAGCCCTAAGGCAAGGCTGAATTTCCTGATCCGCTGCAGAAGGACATTTGCCATGTACCAGGACCCCAAACGCGTTCGAACCAAGAAAACCGTCTACCTCGACCAGTACGAGGAGGGCGTGATCATCGCCTTGGCCAACTACCTGGGCGTGCCCAAGGCCGAGGTCATGCGCGAAATGATGATGAAGGAAGCGCGTGAGGTGCTCGGCGTCGATCTCGCTGGCCTCACGCCAAGCATCACCGATCAAGCCAGCTGAACGGAGCCCCTACATCCACCGTGCATCCGAGGTGCTCATGCCGGAACAACCCATGGAGCTCGATCAGCAGATGAAGGCGGTGCTGGATGCCGTCTGCCAGCAGCAGGGGCTGGAAACCCGCGAGCAGGCCGCCGAGTGGCTGCTGCGCCGGCGCATTCGCCGCGGCGCCCAGGGCCTCACCGGCCGCGGCCGGGCTCTCTACGAAGTGAAACGAGGAAACCAGTGACGCATTCCCGACGCCTCTCGTGCCCCCACTGCGGCAGCTCCATGCGCATCCGCAACTCGGTGGGCATCACGCCGGTGTACCGCGAGGCCTGGGTGCATTGCAGCGACGAGGTGGGGTGCGGCTTCCGCGCCAAGATGGGCATGGAGCTGATCCACACCACCTGCCCCAGTGCCAAGCCGAACCCGGATGTACAGCTGCCGCCGGCGCCTTCCCTGCTGGCCCAGCTGATGAACGAAGCCAACTGATAACCACACGGTACGCAGGAGCAACATCACCATGACCAAGATCACGCCCATCACCGCCGCCGCCCAGTCCCGCGCCGTGGTCCACCAGCTGGACCCGCAGAACCTCGCCATCGGCTGGATGTTCCGCTGCGGCCATCAGCTCGACCGCGTTACCGCCATCGAGGAGCTGACGGTGTATCTGATGAGCGAGCTGGAGCTCCCCGAGCACGTCGCCGAAATCCAGGCGCTGCAGGCCTACGCCGAAACCTCGAGCGTCAACCAGCTGGCCCACATCGACGTCGATGCCACCACGGCCCACCTGGTGGTCATGCGCACTGCCGGCGGTCGCCCCGTGGCCTTCACCGCCGAAGACCTGATGCACGTGCTCTCTCGCGCTCGTGAAGAAGGCAAGGCACGCGTGGTGAACAGCACCACCCGCACGCCGATCGTCATCCAGCAGTAACCCTCTCTTCCACGTCATGGCATAGGAGGCTCAGCGTGAATTCATCGCTGCGCCAAGACATCCTCGCGCGCCTGCTGCGCGATTTCGACGCCCAGGAGCGCGGGCCGTACCTGCAAAAGGTGCGCTGCCCGGGCTGCGGCGAGCGCGAGGCGTTCATCAAGGCCGACGAGCCGTGGATGCTGAAGTGCGGCCGTGAGAACCACTGCGGCGAGCAGGCCCATGTGAAGAGCCTGTTCCCGGAACTGTTCGAGTCGTGGAGCGAGCGCTACGCGCCCCGCCCTGGAGAAGAGTCACGCGAGAAGCCCACCAGCCTCACCCCGGTCGCCGATGGCTACCTGCGCGACGGCCGCGGCTTCGAGCTCGAGCGCATCCAGGGCTGGTATACCCAGGAGAGCTACTGGCGTCAGGACGTGGGCGGTACCGCCACCGTGCGCTTCACACTGCCCGGCGGCGCCTACTGGGAGCGTCTGCTCGACAAGCCCGAGCGCTTCGGCAAGCAGAAGGCCAACTTCGTCGGCCGCTACAAGGGCCAGTGGTGGTGCCCGCCGGCGCTCTCCCTCGAGGACCTGGTCGAGGCCGGCGATGTGTGGATCGTCGAGGGCATCTTCGATGCCATCGCGCTCTACCACCACGGCATCGCCGCCGTCTCGGCGATGAGCTGCGCCAACTACCCCGAGAACGCCCTCGAGCAGCTGGCCGATGCCGCCCACAAGGCCGGTACCGCGCGCCCCACCCTGGTGTGGGCGCTGGACGGCAACCGCGCCGGCCAGAACGCCACCGAAAAGCACGTGAAGCGCGCCCGCGCCGCCGGCTGGGAGTGCAAGGCCGCGCAGATCCCCGGCGGTGGCCGCCACGACTGGAACGACTGCCACCAGCGCGGCGAGCTCACCGAGAAGCATCTCGAGACCTACCGCTACCACGGCGACCTGCTGCTCGCCCCTTCGGCCATGGCCAAGGCGCTGATCATCTACCGCCGCACCGAGCGCCGTGAGTGCTGGTTCGAGTTCAAGCGACAGCTGTGGTGGTGGAAGCTCGACGTGGACGCCTACGATCGCGCCGTGCGTGCCGAGGGCGCCGACGGCGGCGACCAGATGCAGATCGATCCGGCCATTCGCGATGCCGCCCTTGAGCAGGCCGGCAGCGTGAAGCGGATCTGTACCTGCTACCCCACGGCGCTCTACTACCAGGCCAACAGCGTCACCGACGAGAGCTGGTACTACTACCGCGTCGAGTTTCCCGGCGGCCAGCCGCCGGTGAAGAACACCTTCAGCGGTGGCCAGCTGGCCAGCGCCTCGGAATTCAAGAAGCGCCTGCTGGGCGTGGCCCCCGGCGCGGTGTGGACCGGTACCAGCCAGCAGTTGGATACCCTGCTGCAGGACCAGATCGGCAACATCAAGACGGTCGAGACCATCGATTTCATCGGCTACAGCAAGGAGCACGGCGCCTACGTGTTCGGCGACCTTGCCGTGGCCGGCGGCAAGCTGCACAAGATCAACAGCGAAGACTTCTTCGAGCTGGGCCCGCGTAAGCAGCTCAAGACCCTGAGCCAGTCCGTCACCCTGCATATCAACGCCGACCGCAAGGCCTACCGCACCGACTGGACCGGCCAGCTCTACGGAGCGTTCGGCCTGCGTGGCGTGGTGGCCACCGCCTATTGGCTGGGCAGCCTGCTCGCCGAGCAGATCCGCAGCGAGATGGGCAGCTTCCCGTTCCTCGAGATCGTCGGCGAGGCCGGCGCGGGCAAGTCCACGCTGATCGAGTTCCTCTGGAAGCTGGTCGGCCGTCGCGACTACGAGGGCTTCGACCCCAGCAAGGCGACCATGCCGGCGCGCAGCCGCAACTTCGCCCAGGTGAGCAACCTGCCGGTGGTGCTGATCGAGTCCGACCGCGAGCAGGAAGGCGGTACCAAGCAGAAGCAGTTCGACTGGGACGAGCTCAAGACCGCCTTCAACGGCCGCTCGATCCGCGCCCGGGGCGTGAAGAACAGCGGCAACGACACCTACGAACCGCCCTTCCGCGGCTCCATCGTCATCAGCCAGAACGCCCCGGTTCAGGCCGGCGAGGCGATCCAGACCCGTATTTGCCACCTAATGTTCACCCGCGAGGGCCAGAACCGCCAGACCAAGGAGCTGGCCGAGGCGCTCGAGAAAACCGAGCTCGAGCACGTCAGTCAGTTCGCCCTGGACGTCGCCCAGCGGGAAGCCGCTCTGCTCGAGCTGATCACCCGCAACGCCCGCGCCTACGCCAACCGCCTCGCCGAAGACCCCGATATCAAGGTGCTGCGTATTGCCAAGTGCCACGGCCAACTGATGGCCCTGCTCGACTGCCTCGGCCCCGAGGGGCTCGGCCTGTTCGACGCACAGGTGATCGAGATGGCCGCCGGCTACGTGAAGCAGATGGCCCGCGAACGGCAGCAGGCGATCAACGCCGACCACCCGCTCGTGCAGGACTTCTGGGAGGCCTACGACTACCTCGAAGGCCTCTCCGAGGAGCCGCTGCTCAACCACTACGGCAAGGGCGCGGCGCAGATCGCCATCAACCTCAAGGACTTCGAGCGCCGCTGTGCCGACTACAAGCTGCGCGTGCCCGAGATGCGCGAGTTGAAGCGCTACCTGCGTGCCAGCAAGACCCGCAAGTTCATCGACGCCAACCGCACCGTTCGCAGCCAGATCCGCCTGGGCGGCACGAGCGTGAAGTGTTGGGTTTTCCAGGCCTGAAGGGAGAGGACGCCATGAGCCACCGCACCTACACCCTCGACCAAGCCGCGCCCCTGTTCAACCTGGGGCGCAACACCCTGGCCCGCCGCCTGCGTGAGGCCGGCGTGCTCGGCGCCGACAACCTGCCGGCCGGCCCCTACCGCGGCCGCGTGGAGCTGGTGATCGTCGCCACCGGCACCTACCGGCACCCCATTGCCGGCTGGACCCACTACGGCCGCACCGAATTCACCGACGCCGGGCTCGACCACATCGCCGCCAAGCTCGGCATCGAACTCGCCCGCCTGCCGCACCCCAGCAGCCGGCGCGCACAACCACCGCACCATGCAAGGAGCTGATTATGAGTGATTACGACTGCAACACCTGTGGAAAGAAGCGTCGTCCCGATCTGAGCCAGATTCGGGAAGGTGACAAGGTCTCGTTTGTTACTGCAACCCAACGCGGTCGCTCTATTCGAATATCGACCAAGGAGGGAAAGGTACTTCAAGTACTTGATGAAACCCTATCCATCGAAAGCCGGAAAAAGCTGTACAGGGTCAACAAGGGCGACGCCACTCCCCAGGGCGCTCCCAGCCCACTCACATATGCCCTATGTGGCACTTGCGACTGTCAGGCGGAGGGCTGAGCCATGCAGACCCGTATGCCCAACCTCACCCAGCGCCTCAGCGAGCGCAACCGCGAAGCCCTCGAAGCCATGCTCGTCCAGGAGGCCGCCACCGAGCAGCGCCTCGAGGACCTCGAGCAGCGCGGCCCCTTCGCCCTGCAACGCCTGGTCGAAGTGGCCAACGGCCACACCGGCCAGAGCCACCACTGCCGGCGCATCCTGCTCGCCGTCTACAACGGCGGCGAGTGGCCGCTCGATCTCACCCGCCTGCGCGTGATCGACCGCGACCTGCAGCGCGCCGCCTTCACCGTGATCGAGTGGTCCGCCTACACCGGGCGGGAGCTCCACGAGTACCTGGACGACGGCGACAAGCTGATGCGCCGCTTCTGGCTCATCGAAACCGGAGGAAAGGAATGATCATGGCCACCACACAGACGAACACCAGGCCGCCCCGCGGCATCCTGCAGGACGCCGGCGAGCTCGCCGTCGCCAGCGATCGCACCGGCACCACCCGCCACCGCTACGCCATGGTGGTGTCGTTCAACACCGAAGAAGAGCTGCGCCAGGCGCTCGAGGCCCACCAGTGCCGGTACCAGGACAGCCAAGCCATCCAAGAGGCCCGTCATGGCTGACAACGCCGACCTCAAGCCCTGCCCGTTTTGTGGCAGCGACGACACCTTCGTCGAGCGCATGACCCTCGGCAGCTGCGCCGTCATTTGCAACCAGTGCCAGGGGCGAGGCCCCGACACCTGCCCCGAAGACGATGCCGACCTCGAAGCCGAGGAGCGTTACGACTGGGACCCGGGCGAGGCAGCCGCACGCCGCCTTTGGAATACCCGCCCAATGAACAAGGAAGCCTAAGCCATGGCTGACAACGCTGATTTAGCCACCGAACTGATGGAGCGCCGGCTCGCCGGCGCCCTGGCCAACCGCCCCGCCTGGATCGGTTACGACCCGGCCGTGACGGATTGCGAAGACTGCGGCGACGAGATCCCCGCCGCACGTCGGCAAGCCGCTCCCTGGGCAACGACGTGCATCGAATGCCAGGGCATCCGAGAGCAGCGCGCCGCCCAGCGGCGCTGAGCGGGAAGGAGTGAGACGTGAATAAGACCTATGACGAACTCTGTGACGAGATCCTGCAGCTGCGCGAGCAGCTGCAGGCCGCTCAGCAGACCGCCCTGGCTGCCCGCGTCGATTACCTCGAGGCGCGGTTGGCACGCGCCGATGAGCGAGCGAGCCGACTGCGCAACCTCGAGGCCCAGCTGCAGGGCGAGGTTAACGAGTTAGAGGGGCGAGTTCTGGAGCTCGAAATAGAGAACGCAGCAATGAAGGACGCCCTACGCCCATTTGCGCAGGCCTGGCTGCTCAGGCAACCCAGGCTGGACGGCACCCGAAAAGCCAACGAGCGCCGCCTTGAGCGCGCTCTCGAGGGGTTTTGGTCAGCTGGGTCGGGCGATGAACGCTTCGCGCTGACTGGCCAGCACCTGAAAGATGCGCATGACGCCCTGACTACCATTTCAAGTGAGCAGTGCGACCAGAAGGAAGCGCAAGGTTGCCAGGCCTGCAACTCAACGCCGGGCCAGTTCCATGCCCCCGAGTGTCCCGTCGTCAATGCTTTCACCGCTGGCCGTATTCGTGGAGGTGAGGAATGACCACGATGCCACCTGTCATGCGCTACCACGGTGGGAAGTCGCGAATCGCCGAATGGGTGATAGACCGCTTCCCGGCTCATAAGGTCTACGTCGAGCCATTCGGCGGTGCTGCCAACATCCTCATGCAGAAAGCGCCGGTACGGGCCGAGATCTACAACGACCTCGATGGCGAGATCGTCAATGTATTCCGTGTGCTGCGAGAGCCGGCGACGGCCGAGCGTCTGGCAGAGCTCTGCCGCCTGACGCCATACGCCCGCGCCGAATTCGACCTCTCGCAAGAGCCAACGTCGGATCCCGTCGAGCAGGCCCGCCGCACCCTGTTTCGCGCCTGGGCATCGTTCGGCTCGGCCGGCGCCACGCGCGGTAACTCCGGTATGCGCACCTTCAGCCGGCCAGATGGCTCATATCTGGGCGTGGCCAAGGCCTGGAATCGTATCGCCGGGGCAATCGACGCGTTCACCGATCGCCTGCGCGATGTAGTCATCGAGAATCGGCCGGCACTGAATGTCATAGCCCAGTACGACTCACTCGAGACCCTGCATTACGTGGACCCGCCCTACCTCCCGGAAACCCGCACATATGGCAGCGGCCGGTACTATCGTCACGAAATGACCGTCGAAGACCACGGAGAGCTGCTTGAGGGTCTTCAGCAGCTACAGGGCTTCGTGATCCTCAGCGGCTATGAGTCCCGGCTCTACGATGAGCGGCTAGCAGGCTGGCAGCGCCTCACCCTGGCAACATCGGGCTCTTCTCGCATGGGATCAGTGAAGCGCACGGAATGCTTGTGGCTCTCGCCGCGCGTTGTTGAAGCCCAGCGGCAACAAGACATCTTCGCGGGAGGTGCCGCGTGAACGAACAGCCGAAAGGCGGACGCCTCGCCCGCCGGGCGGCCATGCTCTGCCAGGACCCGACGTTTCGGCTCTACCTCGACCGCCGCCGGCGGCACAAGCACGGCTTGAGCGAGAGCCAGCTGCCCGACGGCACGCACAACCAGGACGACGCCCGGGACTGGCTCTGCCAGGCCTGCCGCATCGAGAGCCGCGCCGAGCTGGATCACAATCCCCAGGCCGCCGAGACTTTCGAGGGCATTCGCCAGCGCTACATCAACTGGCGGTACCGCACCCAACCCACTACCTAACTCATTGTTTTTATTACCGCCCCACTCCGGGCGGTTCGCTCATATAGAGCGATAACGGTATAAGATCAGTCAACTTTTCAAGTGCTATCGTGTTGACTCGTGTTTTTCCTTACACTGTGCCCTCTACCGCTGCGAGGGCGATATGGCTGGCTTCGAAGTTCACCGCGGCAAGCTCCGCGTCTATTTCCAGTACCAGGGCGAGAAGTGCCGGGAACCGTTCGGACCCGACACACCCGAGATGCGTGAGCGCGCCAAGGGCTTCGCCCAGGTGCTCGACTACGAGCTAGCGGCCGGCACCTTCGATTACGCGCGGCACTTCCCCAACAGCCGGCGCGTGGCCCGCAACACCTTCGGCCACTACCTCGAGGCCTGGCTCAAGAGCAAGGAGCGGGAGGTAGCCGCCTCGTCGATCCGCAGCTACCGCAACAAGTCCCGCAAGCACCTCGAGCCCAAGTGGGGCCACCGACAGATCCACACCATCGAGCATACCGAAATCCGTGAGTGGATCGCCGACGAGCTAAACTACCTGGCCAGCAAGACCATCAAGGAAGTGGTGGCCATCTTCTCCCAGGTGTTCGAGCTCTACGTTGCCAGCGTGAAGGCAACCTACAACCCGGCCGCCGGCATCATCGTCAAGCTGCCGGACGCTCAGGATCCCGACCCGTTCACCCTGTCCGAGATCGAGAAGATCTCCTCTACCCCAACCCACCGGCCGCAGCCGATGAACCTGATGCGCTACGCGATCTGGGACGGTCCCCGCCTGAGCGAGGCCATCGCGCTGTGCTGGGAGGATGTCGAGGACCTCGAGGCCGGCATGGTGCGGTACCGGCATGCCCTGGTAGAGGGTGGCTGGAAGGTAACCAAGACCAAGCGATCGAGCCGCCGGCATCGCCTGCTGAAGCCGGCACGGGAAGCATTGCTCGAGCAGCACAAGATCACCGGCGACCTGGCACCCATCACCGTGGAGATCGTCGACCGGGACAACCGGACCAAGCGCAAACACAAGGTGCGGCCGGTATTCCTCAACGACCAGGGGCGCCCCTTCTCCGGCGACCAGGCAGTCAGGGAGAAGTTCTGGCGCGCTCACCTCAGGCTCGCCGGCGTGCGGTACCGAGGCCCGGGCAACGCCCGGCATACCTTCATCAGCCAGATGCTCTCCACCGGCCTGGTCCCCATTCACTGGATCGCCGACCACGTGGGGCACAGCAGCATCCAGATGATCCAGCAGCGCTACGGCAAGTGGATCCACGCCGACGGACCGGACATTCACCAGGCCGTCGAGAAGCTGCTCGACCTATAGCCAGTCCCCACACTGGTCCCCATACGGCCATTTCAGGAACCGTTAATAATGCAAGTTACTGTTTGGGAACAACAAAATAGTGCGGAAAGACGAGGGTTCAAGTCTCCCCATCCGCACCATCTCGGCTCGCCCTCTTCAAGCCGTGTGACATATGCCATTTTCACCCTTGCCGTTTTCGTCCTTGCCGTTTTTGCCCTGGCAAGGTACGCCGCAATCTACGTGGCTGCCGTTACGGCGCGCATGACGCTGCCGATTCGCTGCGCCCGCTCCATGCTCAGGCGTCAGCTCACTGCTCAACTTACCGCCCAACCTTCACGGAGGCGCTGATGGCTTCCCCCGTCTGGCATCCCTATGCCCATCTGCTCACCCAGGCTGCCGCGCCCAAGGTCGTCGGCGGCGAGGGGCCGCGCTTCTTCCTCGAAGGCGGCGAGACACTGCTCGACGCCACCTGCTCCTGGTGGTGCATGATCCATGGCTACTCGCATCCGCGTCTGGTGGCCGCCATCAAGGAGCAGGCGGATAGCCTGTGCCACGTGATGCTGGGCGGGCTCACCCACGAGCCCGCCGACAGGCTGGCCCGCGAGCTGGTGAGGATCACGCCGCCCGGGCTCGAACACGTGTTCTTCTCCGACAGCGGCTCGGTGGGGATGGAAGTGGCGATGAAGATGGCCGTGCAATATCACCACCTGCGCGGCAAGCCCGCAAAGCACCGCATGCTGTCGCTGATGAAGGCCTACCACGGCGATACCAGCGGCTGCATGGCGGTGTGTGATCCCGAGGAGGGCATGCACAGCCTGTTTTCCGGCTACCTGCCCCGCCACCACTTCGCGCCCGCACCGCAAGCCCCTTACGACGCCGCCCCCGACGAGGTGGCAAGGGATCTGGCCGCCCTGCGCGGCGTACTCGAACGCCACCATGGAGAGATCGCCGCGCTGCTGATGGAGCCGCTGCTGCAGGCCGCCGGCGGCCTCAACATGACCTCGCCGCTCTATTTGAGCGGCGCACGGCAGCTGTGCGACGAGTTCGACGTGCTGCTGGTATTCGACGAGGTGGCCACCGGCTTCGGTCGCACCGGCAAGCTGTTTGCCGCCGACCATGCCGGGGTGACGCCGGACATCATGGTGCTCTCCAAGGGCCTGACCGGCGGCTACCTGGGCCATGCGGCCACCCTGGCTACCGAGCGGGTACACGGCGCCTTCGTCGGCGAGTCGCCGCTGCATGCCTTCATGCACGGCCCCACCTTCATGGGCAACCCGCTGGCCTGCCGCGTCGCCCTGGAGAGCCTCGCCGTGTTCGAGGAGGAGCGCTACCTAGACAAGATCGCCGACCTCAATCGCATATTGCGCGAGGAGCTGCTGGAGGACGAAGCACTGCGCCGACATCCCGACGTCGACGACGTGCGCGTGCTCGGCGCCACCGCCGTCATCGAGGTGAAGGATGCCAGCCGGCTGCAGGGCGTTGCAGCATTCGCCCGCCGCCAAGGGGTCTGGCTGCGTCCGTTCGGACGCTGGCTCTACACCATGCCCGCCTATGTCACGCCCGAGACAGACATGCGCCAGATCACAGGCACGATGAAGGGCTGGTTTCTGAAGTGACGGCGTCTCCGGGCTGAAAGACGTTCCTGAGCTGAGAGATGCTGGCCCGAAAAACGACGGCGCCGCCCGAAGGCGGCGCCGTTGGCATGAGCGGTCGCGGCAAGGCCGAGAATCAGGCCATGGCCGGCTGTGCATAGGAGATGGGCGCCAGCTCGCGCTCCTTCTCGAAGGTGACGATCTCGTAGGCATCGGGCTGAGCCAGCAGGGCGCGGCACAGCTGGTTGTTCAGCGCGTGGCCCGACTTCACGCCACGGAACTCGCCGATCAGGCTGTAACCCAGCAGGTAGAGGTCGCCGATGGCGTCGAGCACCTTGTGCTTGACGAACTCGTCCTCGTAGCGCAGCCCACCCTCGTTCACGATGCGGTAGTCGTCGACCACGATGGCGTTGTCGAGGCTGCCACCCAGGGCGAGATTGTTGGAGCGCAGGTATTCGAGATCGCGCATGAAGCCGAAGGTCCTGGCCCGGGAGACTTCCTTGACGAAGGAGGTCGTGGAGAAGTCCACCACCGCGGTCTGCTTCTGATCCTCGAAGACCGGATGATCGAACTCGATGGCGAAGGAGACCTTGAAGCCCTGGTGCGGCAGGAAGCGCGCTTCCTTGCCGTTCTCCTGGACCACCACCTCACGCTTGATGCGGATGAATTTCTTGGGCGCTTCCTGCTCGGCGATACCGGCCGACTGGATCAGGAACACGAAGGGACCGGCACTGCCGTCCATGATCGGCACTTCAGGAGCGCTGATATCGACATAGGCGTTGTCGATGCCCAGGCCGGCCAGCGCCGACATGAGATGCTCCACGGTAGCGACCTTGACCTCGTCGCGCGAGAGCGCAGTGCACAGAGTGGTATCGGTAACCAGAGTGGCACTGGCCGGCACCTGGACCTCGGGATCCAGGTCCGTACGCACGAACACGATACCCGTGTTTACCGGTGCAGGGCGCAAGGTCAGGTAGACCTTCTTGCCTGAATGGAGGCCGACGCCGGTGGCGCGGATGGTGTTCTGCAGGGTGCGTTGTCTGATCATGGGCAGTAGCCAGGCCGTTGTTAGGTTATCAAACACCGTTCACTATAACACCGAACGATTGTTTCAACAAAAAAACATCTCCTGGCCCTGCCTAAGCCTGCAATAGCTTTTCTCAATCGGCCTGTCGACGCAGGAAGGCCGGAATGTCCAGGTAATCGTCCAGTTCCTGAGGGGAGCGCCTCCGCTCCGGCTGCGGCTTGGCGGCCTCCTGGGGCTCAGCCTTGGCCACGGCACTCTGCTGACGCATGGCTGGCTGCGCACGCTGACGATACTCGCTGCCTTCGTTGCGCTTGGCAGCCTGTGCCGCTGCTGCCTTGACCTGACGGCCTTCGAGGCCGGCAGCCACCACGGTGACCCGCAGCTCGTCGGTCATGTCCATGTCGATGGAAGTGCCCACGACGATGGTGGCATCCTGAGAGGCGAACTCCTGCACCGTGGCACCGACATCGTTGAACTCGCCGATCGACAGATCCGGGCCGGCGGTGATGTTGACCAGGATACCGCGGGCGCCGTGGAGATCGATGTCCTCCAGCAGCGGGCTGCGGATGGCCTTCTCGGCGGCCTCACGGGCACGGTTCTCGCCGGTGGCGCCACCGGTACCCATCATCGCCATGCCCATTTCCGACATCACGGTACGCACGTCGGCGAAGTCGACGTTGATGATGCCGGGGCTGGTGATCAGTTCGGCGATCCCCTGCACGGCACCCAGCAGCACGTCGTTGGCGGCGCTGAAAGCCGTCAGCAGGCTGGCATTCTTGCCCAGCACGGAGAGCAGCTTCTCGTTGGGGATGGTGATCAGCGAGTCGACGTGCTCGGAGAGCTCCTTCATGCCCTCTTCCGCCACGCGCATGCGCTTCGGCCCCTCGAAGGGGAACGGGCGGGTGACCACGGCCACGGTGAGAATACCCAGCTCCTTGGCCACCTGAGCCACCACCGGCGCGCCGCCGGTACCGGTACCTCCACCCATGCCGGCGGTGATGAAGACCATGTCGGCGCCGTTGAGAAGTTCGGCGATACGCTCGCGATCCTCCATCGCCGCCTGACGGCCGACGTCCGGATTGGCACCGGCACCCAGCCCCTTGGTGATCTCGTTGCCGAGCTGGAGCACGGTCTTGGCGGCTACCCGTTTGAGCGCCTGGGCGTCCGTATTGGCGCAGATGAACTCGACGCCTTCGATGTTGCTCTCGACCATGTGATTGACGGCGTTACCGCCGCCACCGCCCACGCCGACGACCTTGATGACCGCACTGCTCGAGGGTGCGCTATCTACCAGTTCGAACATAAGCCCCGTCTCCTGGACCGCGCCGCGGCCCTGTCAGAAATTTCCTTTCAACCAGCCCTTGAGTTTTGCCAGCGCCGGAATCCCTTCCCATCCTCCACGCTGAGAGACGTCATCACGCCTGGGTGGCGCAGCCACCACCCTGCCCTCGCGGCCATGCCCGTGCCTAGCCTCCTGAAGGGCGTAATGTAGCAAACCAACACCGGTGGAATAAATCGGATTGCGCACCACATCGGAGAGACCGCGCACATTGTGCGGGCAGGCGATGCGAACCGGCATGTGGAAAATCTCCTCGGCCAGTTCGACGACCCCCTCCATGCGCGACGTGCCACCGGTGAGTACCACGCCTGCCGCCACCAGGTCCTCGTAGCCGCTGCGCCGCAGTTCATCGCGAATCAGCGTGAACAGCTCTTCGTAGCGCGGCTCGACGACTTCGGCCAGAGCCTGGCGCGACAGATCGCGGGAAGGACGATCGCCCACGCTCGGCACCTTGATCATTTCGTCGCTGGCTGCGAGTTGGGTGAGTGCGCAGGCGTACTTGACCTTGATCTCTTCGGCATATTGGGTCGGCGTACGCAGTGCCATGGCAATGTCGTTGGTCACCTGGTCGCCGGCTATGGGGATCACCGCCGTGTGGCGAATGGCGCCTTCGGTGAAAACGGCGATGTCGGTGGTACCCCCACCGATATCGACCATGCAGACACCAAGCTCACGCTCGTCCTCGGTCAGCACGGCCATGCTGGATGCCAGCTGTTCGAGGATGATGGCATCGACTTCGAGGCCGCAGCGCCGCACGCATTTATCGATGTTCTGCACGGCATTGAGCGCTGCCGTAACGAGATGTACGCGTGCTTCGAGGCGGACGCCCGACATCCCCAAAGGCTCGCGAATACCGCCCTGGGTGTCGATGGCGAACTCTTGGGGCAGGACATGCAGCACACGCTGCCCCTCGGAGATGGCTCGCGCACGAGCAGAATCGATGACGCGCTCGATGTCGGTGGGCATGACTTCGCGCTCTTTAATCGCCACCACACCGTCGGAATTCATCGAGCTGATATGGCTGCCCGCCACACCGACATAAACCGAATGGATGTCGCACCCAGCCATCAACTCGGCCTCTTCCACGGCGCGCTGAATCGACTGGACCGTCGACTCGATGTTGATTACCACGCCTTTTTTCATGCCGCGCGATGGGTGCGACCCAATGCCGGCGATCTCGATGCCGCCGTCATCGGTAGGCTGTCCGACGATGGCCACTACCTTGGACGTTCCGATATCCAGCCCGACTACCATGTTGGATGAATTGGAAGTGACTGCCATGTGCCGGAGTGTCTCCTGAAACTTGACCCGCTGGGTATCCCATTAATTCTGATAAATGGTCATTGCGCCCATTATAGAAACAACTGGCGTTAAACCACCAGTCCATTGCAAAAAACCTTGTTCACGATACGGGTTATTCACGCCAAAGAAAACACCGCAGCGGCTGCAAGACGAGCTAGAAAGTCGAAGAAAGCTGTCAGCCGGTCCCGTCGTCTTCATCCTGAGGGTCGGTTTCACCATGCCAGGCCACAGCAACTCCGTTCGGATACCTCAAGTCGATATAACGAATATGCGCTGCATGCGGCCCCAACTGACGCTGCCATGCCGCGGCCAACCTGGCCAGACGCGCCTCCCGGTCGCTCCGCCCCAGCATGACCCAAACACCGTCGTCAAGCTGCAGTCGCCAGGCACCACGCGGCTCCAGGCGCAACTGCGAGATGGTGATGTCCATCTGTTCGAAGCGCGAACTCAAGCGATTGTGATAGGCCAGCACCTCGGCACCGCTGCCCACCGGACCGGCCAGGTCGGGAAGGCCTTCAGGCGGCTCTATCGGTTCGAAGGCAAAGGGTTCGCCCTCGGGATTGAGCAGATAATCATCGTTCCAACGCGCCACCGGCACCTGCTCGACCAGCTCGAACGCCAGCGTATAGGGCCACTCGCGCGATAGTCTGACCTCAGCCAGCCAATCAATGTTGCGTGCCGCACGGCGCAACGCTGGCAAGTCGGCGGAAAGCCAGGTCTGGCCTTGCAACAGCGGCGCCAACTGCGAGCGCAGATAATCGGCGCTGACGTGCTGCAATTCGCCGCGGATCGCCACCCGCTCGATGGGGCGGTCGAGCCAGGTCCACAGGGCGCGCCCGCCGGCTCCCAGCAGGATCAGCAGCAGCAATACCCCTAACGTCGAGCCGCGGCTGCTCATGCCTGACGCGACTCCAGCGTGGTACGCAGAATACGCAGCACCAGTTCATCGAAGCCCATTCCCGCATGGGCGGCCGCTTGAGGCACCAGGCTGTGGTCGGTCATGCCCGGCGAGGTGTTGACCTCGATCAGCCAGAATTTTCCCTGAGCGTCGCGCATCACGTCGACGCGACCCCACCCCTCGCCGCCAACCGCTTCGAAGGCCTGACGGCAGAGTGCACCCAGCGCCGCCTCCTGTTCGGCATCGAGACCGCAGGGAAGATGGTAGCGGGTGTCATCCGAGTTGTACTTGGCTTCGTAGTCGTAGAACCCGCTGGGCACCTCGACGCGGATGGCCGGCAGCACGCGCTCTTCCAGCAGTGATACCGTATATTCCTCACCGCTGATGAAACGCTCGGCCATGACGCGGGCATCGTAGCGGGCCGCCTCGCGGTAAGCTGCCTCGAGAGTCTCGCGGCTGTCGACGATGGTGATGCCGAGGGTCGAGCCCTCGTGCACCGGCTTGACGATCAACGGCAGCCCCAGGGTGGCGACGATCTCCTCCCAGTTGCTGTCGGCCGCCAACATCAACGATTCCGGCGTGGGCAGCCCCAAGGCCTGCCACACTAGCTTGGTGCGCTGCTTGTCCATGCCCAGCGCCGAGGCCAGTACGCCGCTGCCGGTGTAGGGAATGCCCAGCAGTTCCAGCGCGCCCTGGAGCGTTCCGTCCTCGCCTCCACGCCCATGCAGGGCGATGAACACGCGGTCGGGAGCCAGCGCCTCGAGGCCGACCAGGCCGCCATCGGCGGGGTCGTAGCCGATGACGTCGACACCGCTACGCTCGAGCGCCGCCAATACTGCCGCTCCGCTCCTCAGCGATACCTCACGTTCGGCGGAATTTCCGCCGAACAGCACCACTACCCGGCCGAGTCCGTGCGTCAGCTTCATAGTGTCACCTCGTCGAGATTCAGTCGGCTCTCGGCCAACCCAAGGGCGATGCCGCCCACGTCACCCGCGCCCTGAGTGATCAAAATGTCGTCGTCGCGTAGCACTCTCGCCAGCAGAGCCGGCAGCTCGGACTTGTGCTGCACGAAGATCGGATCGAGCGGACCGCGCTGACGAATGGAGCCTGCCAACGTCTTGCCATCGGCGCCGGGAATGGGCGCTTCGCCGGCGCTGTAGACATCCAGCAGCAGCAGCACGTCGACCCCCGCCAGCACCCTGACGAAATCCTCATATAGATCGCGGGTACGGCTGTAGCGATGGGGCTGATAGACCATCACCAGCCGACGCTGGGGCCAGCCGGCCCGCACCGCCTTGATCACCATCTCCACTTCGCGGGGATGGTGGCCGTAGTCGTCAACCAGCATGACCTCGCCAGTGCCGGACGGGGGCGGAAAGTGGCCGTGGACCTGGAAGCGTCGGCCCACGCCGGCAAAGCCGGCCAGGCCACGCAGGATGGCGGCATCGTCGACGCCGGCATCGGTAGCCACGGCGATCGCCGCCAGCGCATTCAACGCATTGTGCCGCCCTGGCATGCCCAGCCGCACCTCAAGGGGGGGCAGCCCATCGGGTCGTAGCGCGGTGAAGCGAATCTCGCCACCCTGCTGCACGAAATCGACGACACGGTAGTCGGCATCGTCGCTGAAGCCATAGGTGACGAACTGGCGATGAACGCGGTCGAGCAGGCCACGCACGTGCTCGTCGTCGATGCACAGGATGGCCAGCCCGTAGAACGGCAGGTTGTGCAGGAACTCGATGAAGGTACCCTTGAGCCGCTCGAAGTCGCCGCCGTAGGTGCTCATGTGATCGGCATCGATATTGGTGACGATGGAGACCATCGGCTGCAGGTGCAGGAACGAGGCATCGGATTCGTCGGCCTCGGCCACCAGATAATCGCCCTCACCCAAGCGCGCATTGGTACCGGCGCTGGTCAGCTTGCCGCCGATGACGAAGGTCGGGTCGAGACCGCCTTCAGCGAGCAGCGTGGCGGTCAGGCTGGTGGTCGTGGTCTTGCCGTGCGTACCGGCCACGGCGATACCGTGGCGAAAGCGCATCAGCTCGGCAAGCATCTCGGCCCGGCGCACCACCGGCACGCGGTGCTCCTGGGCCCAGCGAATCTCCGGGTTCGAAGCATCCACGGCGGTGGAGACGACGACCACGTCGGCGCCCGCCACGTTGCCCTCGGCATGGCCGATGGCCACGCGAATGCCGCGCTCACGCAGCCGGGCCACCACCGTCGAGGCCTTCAGGTCGCTGCCGCTGACCTGGTAGCCCTGGTTGGCGAGCACTTCGGCGATGCCGCACATGCCGGCGCCGCCGATACCCACGAAATGGATGTGCCGAATACGGCGCATCCCCAGGCCCCGCCCGTGGCGGGGCAGCGTTGCCTGGCCGGGAACCGGCCTCAAGGTGCTATCGCTCAAGCGCTGTCTCCATGCAACCGGCCACCAGGCGCTCTACGGCATCGAGGTGCGCGCAACGGCGCGCCTGCCGGGCCATGGTGGCAAGAGTGTCGGGGTCTAGCAGCGTCGCCAGGCTGTTGGCCAGCGCCGCTGCCGTCATCTCGTGTTGCGGCATCAACTGCGCCGCACCCGCCGCCACCAGGGCGCGGGCATTGGCCGTCTGGTGGTCGTCCACCGCATGGGGCAGCGGCACGAACAGGGCCGGCTTGGCCGCGGCGGCCACCTCGGACACGGTCAGCGCCCCGGCCCGACAGACGACCAGATCGGCCCAGTCGTAGGCCGCCGCCATGTCGTCGATGAAAGCGCTCACCTGCGCCTCGATCCCCTGCGCCAGATAGGCGTCACGGGTCGCCGCATCCTTGTCGCGGCCGGCCTGGTGCCGCACTTCGGGACGGCTCGCTTCAGACAGTGCCGCAAGCGCCTCGGGCAGGCGCTGGTTGAGCGGCAGTGCTCCCAGCGAGCCGCCGACAATCAACAGTCGCAGCCGGCGGCCGCGCATCGTCTGCGCCTCGCGGGGCGACTCGCCCAGAGCGGCGATCTCCTCGCGCACCGGATTGCCGACCACCTCTCCCCGCGCACCGAAGGCCTGGGGAAAGGCGGCGTAGACGCGGCGGGCCAGCCGTGCCAGCGCTCGGTTGGTCAACCCGGCCACGGCGTTCTGTTCATGGATTACCAGCGGGCGGCCCAGCAACCAGGCCGCCAGCCCACCGGGCCCGCTGGCGAAACCGCCAAGGCCCACCACCAGTGCCGGCTCGAGCCGGCGAATGATACGTGTCGCCTGCCAGACGCTGCGCACCAGGTTGAAAGGCGCCTTGAGCCAGCCGGCCAGGCCATTACCGCGCAGACCTGCCACCGCAATGCGGTGCAGCGGCAATTCGGCCGCCGGCACCAGCCGATTCTCGATACCTCGCGGACTGCCCAGCCAGTGCACCTCCATTCCCTGGGCCTGCAGCCCACGAGCCAGCGAAAGCGCCGGAATGACATGGCCTCCGGTGCCGCCCGCCATGATCAGCACCCTTCGCTCCCTGACTTGCGTCACTTCATGACTCCCTGTCCATGGATCCTGGGTTCACGACGCCCGGCGGTTTCCCGTGGCGCGGTCGGGCTTGTCCGCCGCAGCGCCTGGCGGGTGTCAATGTCGACGCGCAGCAGCAGCGCCATCATGGCGGCGCTGACCAGCAGGCTGGAGCCGCCGTAGCTGAGCAGCGGCAGGGTCAAGCCCTTGGTAGGCAGCATGCCGGTGCTCACAGCGATGTTGATGAAGGCCTGGGCGCCGATCACCAAGGCGATGCCGTAGCTGACATAGGCGGCAAAGGCCATTCCGGCCAGCTCGGCCCGCCGGCCAACCGCCAGCGACCGCCAGATCAGCAGAGCAAAAAGCCCGACCACGGCGATGGCGCCAAACAGTCCCAGCTCTTCGGCGATCACGGCAAAGACGAAGTCGGTGTGGGCTTCGGGCAGGTAGAACAGCTTCTGTACGCTGTTGCCGAGCCCCATGCCCAGCCAGTGCCCGCGTCCGAAGGCGATCAGCGCCTGGGTGAGCTGGTAGCCGCTGGCGAACTGGTCGGCCCAGGGATCGGAGAAACTGGTCAGTCGCGCCAGACGGTATGGCTCCGCAATGGCCACGTAGAATCCGAGCACGCCGACGCCGATCAGGATGAACACGAAGCGGCCCCAGGGTGCGCCGGCCAGCAGCAGCATGCCCATCACGCAGCCGGTCATCACCACCACCGCGCCGTAATCGGGCTCGAGAATCAACAGGACGGCAATCACGCCCATCACCAGCAGCGGACGCAGAAAGGCGCCCCAGCTACGGCGGACCTCCGGCAGGAAGCGCTCGAGATAGCCAGCCAGATAGACGATCAGGCACAGCTTGGCCACCTCGGATACCTGTAGATTGAAAGGCAGCAGCGGTATCGACAGCCAGCGCCGGCTGCCGTTGACCTCACGCCCGATCAGCAGTACCAGGAACAGCAGGGCTATGCTGATCAGCAGCAGCAGCGGACCGTTGGCACGCCACCAGGCCAGCGGGGATCGCAGCGTCAGCACGCCCACCCCCAGCGCCATCAGCACGAACAGTGCATGGCGCTGGCTGAAGTACCAGGGGTTGCCGGTGAGGCTGGCCGCCACTTCGGTCGACGCCGAGGTGACCATGACCCAACCGGTCAGGATCAAGGCCAGGGCGGCAAACAGCAGCCAGCCGTCGAACGGCTGATCGCGGGTCGACAGCCGCTCGCGCAGGCGCCGTAGCCGAGCGAACCTCACCTTGCCCGCCTGCTTCGTCTTAGTCGACATGTCCCGCCTCCTTCACGAAGCGCTCGACGCCTCGGCGAAACGCCTCTCCGCGTGCCGGGTAGCCGGAAAACTGATCGAGGCTGGCACAGGCCGGCGAGAGCAATACGCAGTCACCCGGCTCGGCAATGTCCCTTGCTCTGACCATCGCCGCCGCCAGATCGTCGACCCGGGTCACGGTCACGCGGCCCTGCAATGCCACGGCGATTCGATCGGCATCGGCACCGAACAGAATCGCTTCTCGTGCGTAGCGGGCCAGCGGCTCGGCCAGTGGCGAAAAATCCGCCCCCTTGCCCTGCCCCCCGGCCAGCAGCACCAGGTGTCCCGGCAGGGTGGGACCGAGCCCGGCGATGGCCGCCAGGGTGGCGCCGACGTTGGTTCCCTTGGAGTCGTTGACCCAGCGCACGCCGTCCACTTCGGCCACCAGCTCGCTGCGATGAGGCAGGCCCTTGAACTGGCGCAGCACGCGACACATGGCCGCCAGCGAAAAGCCGAGCTGCGTGCCCATGGCCAGCGCCGCCAGCGCATTGGCCTGGTTGTGCCGCCCCGCCACCCCCAGCTCGTCGGCCGCCATCAGCGCCGTGTCTCCATGCATCAGCCAGTCGCGACCGTCCAGTTGAGCGATACCCCACTCGCCCGCTCGCGGCGGCTGAGTGGTGAAGCGCTCCATGGGCAGCGGGTCGAGGGGCCAGGTCATGGGGTCTTCGGCGTTGACCACGGCATGACGAGCGCCGCGGAAGATGCCGAGCTTGGCTTCACGATACCCCGCCATGTCATCGTGGCGATCCAGGTGATCTTCAGAAAGATTGAGAAAAGCAGCCGTCTCGGCGCCGAGCCGGGGAGTCGTCTCGAGCTGGAAGCTCGACAGTTCCAGCACATACAGCTCCGCCTCGGGGGCTTCGGCCAGCAGATCCAGCGCCGGCGTGCCCAGGTTGCCGCCTACCGCCACCCGTCGACCGGCAGCCTGGGCCATCTCCCCCAGCAGCGTGGTTACGGTGGACTTGGCGTTGGAGCCGGTAATGGCAGCGATGGGCGCGCGCGCGGCGCGTACGAATAGGGCGATCTCGCCCACCACCAGCGGCTCCCCCGAATCGCGCCGACGCCCCACCCACTCGGCCAGGCCCGGCGTACGCAGGTCGACGCCGGGACTCACCACGATCTCCTCCGCTTCACTCATGTCGAGCGCCGTGAATGCTCCACAGTGAAGCTCCGCCTGGGGGTGCGCGCGACGAAAATCTTCGAGCCCCGGCGGCGCTTCGCGGGTATCGGCGACCATGAAAGGCACGCCCGCTCTGGCCAGGTGCCGGCAGATGGCCCGGCCGGAGATGCCCAGCCCGACCACCAGCGTCACTCCCTTCGGCACCTTGCGCATTCAACTCTCCTCGCCCGACAGGATGGGCGCATTCGAATCAGCGAATCTTGAGCGTCGCCAGACCGACCAGAACCAGCACCACGGTGATGATCCAGAAGCGCACGATGACCCGCGGCTCCGGCCAGCCCTTGAGCTCATAATGGTGGTGTAGCGGTGCCATGCGGAAGATGCGACGCCCGGTCAGCTTGTAGGAGCCCACCTGCAGGATCACCGAGATGGTCTCGAGCACGAAGATGCCGCCCATGATGAACAGCACGATCTCCTGACGCACGATGACCGCCACCACGCCGAGAGCCGCACCTAGAGCCAGTGCCCCGACATCGCCCATGAACACCTGGGCCGGATAGGTGTTGAACCACAGGAAGCCCAGCCCGGCGCCGGCAATGGTGGCGCAGAACACGGCCAGCTCGCCGGCACCGGCAATGCTCGGGATCTGAAGGTAGTTGGCAAATACCGCATTGCCGCTGGCGTAGGCGAAGATCGCCAGGCCCATGGCCACCATGACAGTGGGCATGATGGCCAGACCATCCAGACCGTCGGTGAGGTTGACGGCGTTGGAGCTGCCCACGATCACCAAGTAGGTGAGCACGATGTAGAACACGCCCAGCGGAATGACGATATCCTTGAATAGCGGCACGATCAGGCTGGTTTCCACTGCGCTGGTGGCGGTCAGATAGAGCACCAGCGCCGTCGCCAGGCCGATCACCGACTGCCAGAAATACTTCCAGCGCGCCGGCAAGCCACGGGGATTCTTCTCCACCACCTTGCGGTAGTCGTCGACCCAACCGATCGCACCGAAACCCAGCGTCACCGCCAGCACGATCCACACGAAGCGGTTGGAAAGATCTGCCCATAGCAGCGTACTGACGGCGATCGCCATCAGGATCATGGCCCCGCCCATGGTCGGCGTGCCCGCCTTGGAAAGATGCGACTGAGGGCCGTCATCGCGCACTGCCTGACCGATCTGGCGTTCGACCAGACGCCGAATCATCCACGGCCCCAGCCACAGGCAGAGCAGCAGAGCCGTCATGGTGCCCAGGATCATGCGCAGGGTCAGATAGTTGAATACGTTGAAGGCGCTCTGGTACTGCGCCAGAAAATCAGCCAGAAAAAGCAGCATGTGTTGCGTTCACCTTGATGCGTCAGCTCGTAGCGCCGCCACGACCCGTTCCATGCCAGCGCTGCGCGATCCCTTGATCAGAACGCTGGCACCGGTGGGCAGATGGTCCAGGACATGACGCGTCAGCGCCTCGTGGTCGTTGAAATGAATTCCGCCGTCGCCGAAAGCCTGGCTTGCGGCCTGAGCCAGCTCGCCGCAGGTCATCAGCACGTCGATCCCCAGTTTCCGTGCGTAGTGGCCGACCTCTGCATGCAGCCGGTCCGAATCCTTCCCCAGTTCTCCCATGGCGCCAAGTAGGCACCATCTGGGGCCGGGCAGCTCGGTCAGCAGCGCCAGCGCCGCCTTGACCGCTCCCGGGTTGGCGTTATAGCTGTCGTCCAGCAGGCGGCTCTGCCGTATGCCGCTTAGCGGACTCAGGCGTCCCGGCATCGGTATGCAAGCCGCCAGCCCTGCCAGCACCTGCTCGTCGTCGACACCCAGCGCCAGCGCTCCCGCCGCCGCCGCCAGCGCGTTGGCGACGCTATGCCGCCCCAACAGGGCAAGCTGCACCCGGCCAATCCTGCGGCCATCCATGACAAGCGTGAAAGCATAGCGCCCCAGGGCGTCGCAGGCCAGCTCGTCGGCCCGCACCCGGCTGTCTTCGGCGAATCCGAAATCCAGTACTTGCCGTGGGGCGGCCAATTGCGCCCAGAACGGGAAATAGACATCGTCACGGTTGAGCACCGCCACGCCATCGGCACCAAGCCCGGCCAGTATCTCGCCCTTGGCCTGAGCGATCTGGCCCATGCCGCCGAACTCGCCGACATGCGCTCCGGTGACGTTGGTGATGATGGCCACCTGCGGCTCGGCGAGGCTGGTGGTCCAGGCGATCTCGCCAAGGTGGTTGGCACCCAGCTCTACCACCGCCCGACGATGCGCGTCGGTCAAACCCAGCAGGGTCAGCGGTGCGCCGATATCGTTGTTGAGATTGCCCCGCGTGGCCAGGGTCATGCCGGCCCGACCAAGCAGCTGAGCCAGCAGCTCCTTGACGCTGGTCTTGCCGCTGTTACCCGTTACCGCCACCAGCGGACCGCCCCAGGCCCGGCGTCGGGCACGCCCGAGCAGACCGAGCGCCAGGCGCGTGTCTGGCACCACCATTTGAGGCAGCGGGTCCTCGACGGGCCGCTCGACCAGGGCCGCCGCCGCACCGGCCACGCGGGCCTGGGCAATGAAATCGTGGGCATCGAAGCGCTCGCCGCGCAGCGCCACGAAGAGGCTGCCCGGCGACAGACTGCGCGTATCGCTGACGATATCGCCGAGTGCCACGTCGCGCGCAGGCGCATCCACGCCCAGCGCGGCGGCCACCTCGGCAAGCGTGTGCAGACCCGATCCGCTCATTGCCCCGCCTCGCGCCTGGCCAGCGCCGACTCGCTCTCGGCAACATCGCTGAAGGGATGACGCACGCCGGCGATCTCCTGATAGCCTTCGTGACCCTTGCCCGCGATCAGCACCACATCGTTGACCTCAGCCTGAGCGATGGTGCGGGCAATGGCTGCGCTGCGCCCTGCCACGACCTCGCTGCGCTGCCTGGCCTCGGCCGATACGCCGGCAAGTATCTGCTGGCGTATCTCGGCGGGGTCTTCGCTGCGGGGATTGTCGTCGGTGATCACCAGTCGGTCGGCATAGCGCTCCGCCGCCGCTGCCATCAGCGGGCGCTTGCCGCTGTCGCGATCGCCGCCGCAGCCGAACAGACACCACAATTTACCGTTGCCGGGCAGATGCTGGCGCAGCGCACCCAATGCATTCTCCAGCGCTCCGGGGGTATGGGCGTAGTCGACGATCACGGTCGGCATGCCGGCGCTGCCGAAGCGCTGCATGCGCCCGGGTACGGGGGTCAGCCCGGAGGCTGCTGCAAACAGCGCCTCCAGGCTTTCGCCGAGGCCGTAGAGCGTGGCAATCGCAAGCAGCACGTTGTCGAGATTGAACCGCCCCATCAGCGGCAGCTCGAGACTATGCTCCCCCTCCGGGGTCGCGATCAGCGCCAACTGGCCGGATGTACCGGGGCGCCAGTCGACGACGCGCAATGTCGCCGCCGAATCGTCGCCGACGGCCAGCACGCGCACCCCGTCGGGGAGTCCGGCCAACATCAGCCTGGCCAAGGAGTCGTCGGCATTGACCACCGCCAACTCCAGCTCGGAGCGGCGGAACAGGCGTGCCTTGGCCGCGGCATAGGCTGCCATGCTGCCGTGATAATCCAGGTGGTCGCGAGTGAGATTGGTGAACACCGCGGCCGTGACCCGGCAGCCGTCCAGGCGGTCCTGCTCCAGCGCATGGGAAGACACCTCCATGGCCACCCGCCCGATACCACTTGCAGCCATCTCACCGAGAGCCGCCTGCAGCATCAGCGGCCCCGGCGTCGTCAGCCCGGTATCCGTGAGCTCCCCGGGACGCCCGACACCCAGCGTACCGACGACGCCGGCATCATGGCCGAGGGCCGCACTCAGTTCGGCCAGGTAGTGGGTCACGGAGCTCTTGCCATTGGTTCCGGTAACGCCGATCAGTTCCAGCGTCTCCGGCACGTCGTACAGCGACTGACCCAGCTCACCCAGGCGCTGGCGCAGAAACGGCAGACCCAGCACCGGCTGGCCCGCGGCAGTAGCGGGCAGCGATTCGCCCGGCTCGAGATGGTAGAGCACCTGCACGGCCCCGGCCTGCAGCGCCTGGGCCAGATATCTGCGGCCGTCCCCGCTTACACCGGGCACAGCCACGAAGACGTCGCCCGGCACCACCAGGCGGCTGTCGAGCACCAGACGCAGCGCAGCGTCGCCGGTCGACTCCGGCATCGTCAGATTGGGCCAGCAGCGGCGCAGAGCCGACTGTAGACGGGAAGCACTCACCTGCATCGACGCACCTCGGTCGTGGGAAAGGCAGCGGTCATTGTGTTCGTTGATCCGGCGGCACGTCGAGCAGGCGCAACGCGCTGCCCGTGACACGCGAGAAGACCGGTGCCGCCACGGCACCGCCGAAGAAATCCCCAGCCCGGGGATGATCGATCATGACGATGGTGACGATACGCGGGTCGGACACCGGGGCAACGCCGGCAAACAGGCTGCGGTAGGCGTTCTCTTCATAGCCCGTCACCGAGGTCTTGCGTACCGTACCGGTCTTGCCCGCCACCCGATAGCCCGGAACGGCAGCACGCCGCCCGCCGGTGTTCGGCTGCACGGACTGCTCCATGATGCGCAGCAGCTCGTGGGCCACCTGAGGATCGATGGCAGGCTCCCCCATCGGCGCCTCGTTCAGCTTGAGCAGCGAAGGCGGCATGCGCACTCCGCCGTTGGCCAGGGCGGTGTAGGCGCTGGCCAGCTGCAGGGCGGAGACCGACAGACCATAACCGTAGGAGAGCGCCGCCCACTGGCTGCGCGACCAGCGCACGGGCGCCGGCATATGGCCTACGGCCTCGCCGGGAAAGCCGGTGTCGGTACTCTGGCCGAAGCCCAGCCGACGGTAGAGATCGGGCACCAGCGGATCGTCCAGCTCCAGCACCAGCCTCGACATGCCGATGTTCGACGACTTTTCCAGGATGCCCGCCAGGTCCAATCTGCCGTAGTTGCGGATGTCGCGAATGGTGAAGCGGTCGATGCGCATCCAGCCCGGCGAGGTATCGACCACGATGTCGCTGTCGAAGCGTCCGCTCTCCATGATGGCCGCCATAGCCAGAGGCTTCACCACCGAGCCGGGCTCGAAGACGTCGACGATGGCCTGGTTGCGCAGCCCGCGCGGGTCCAGCCCGGCACGGTTGTTGGGGTTGTAGGAGGGCTGATTGGCCATGGCCAGCACTTCGCCGGTGCGGGCATCCATCATCACCACCACGCCACCGTCGGCATCGTGCTCGGCCACGGCGGCCTTGAGCTCGCGATAAGCCATGTACTGCAGGCGCTGATCGATGGCAAGGGTCAGCTCACCGCCGGGCTGAGCCTCTCGCAGAACGGCCAGATCGCGTACCAGGCGGCCACGACGATCCTTGATCACCCGGCGCTGCCCTGGGGTTCCGGCCAGGTAGGGCTGGTAGGCTAGCTCCACCCCCTCCTGGCCCAGGTCGTCCACGTTGGTCACGCCCAGCAACTGGGCGACCACCTCGCCGGCCGGGTAATAGCGCTTGTACTCGTGCTGGGCATAAACGCCAGGAACGCGCAGATCCAGTACCCGCTGCGCGGCAACCGGCGTGAGCTGACGCCGCAGATACATGAACTCCCGCGCCGCGAAGCGCTCCAGCCTGGCATCGAGATCGTCCAGCTCGACGCCCAGAGCCTGAGATAGCATCAGCCGCTGGATACGGTCCTCGGGAACTTCCTGAGGGTTGGCCCACAGCGTCACAACCGGGGTGGAAATAGCCAACGGCTCACCGTTGCGATCGGTAATCATGCCGCGGTGAGCGGTGAGCGACTCGGTGCGCAGAATCCGCGCATCGCCCTGCCCCTGGAGGAACGGCCGGTCGAAGACGTGCAGTGTCACGATACGCCCGGCCAGCAGCAGCAGGCCAATGAACACCACTCCCAGCACGACGCCGTATCGCAGCCCGCCCATGGGAGCCATGGGGGGACGCCGCCGCGGTGTCACTCCATTGCGCACATCCGTACTCATGGCCGGATGACCTCGACTTCGTTGACGTGAGGGAGCCGCATCTCGAGCCGCTCGACGGCCAGACGCTCGATGCGCGCCGGCGACGACCAGGCACTCTCTTCCAGCAATAGCTGTCCCCACTCGGTCTGCAACTGATCGCGCTCACGCTCGAGTTGCTGCAAGCGCGCATACTGGGCGCGTGTCTGATGGCTGGTATTGACCACCACCATGGCGGTAATCAGACACGCAAGCACCAGTCCGATGACCAGCAGCAACCGCCAACTGGGGCGCCTGTTCGCTGGCCAGGCGGCTCGCAGCATGCGTGGTGACAGGCGTCCTTGCATCATGCCACTCCTCAGGCCAGCTTGCGCGCAGCGCGCATCACAGCGCTGCGCGCGCGCGGATTGGCGTCGATTTCAGCCGCCGACGGGCGCTGGGCCTTGCCCAGCATCTCCAACCGCCTGCGCAGTTGGTCCTCGCGAACCGGTACGCCTCTCGGCAGGTCGCTGTCACCACGCACGTGTTCACGGATGAAACGCTTGACCCGGCGATCCTCCAGCGAATGGAAGCTGATCACCACCAGATGGCCGCCGGGGGCCAGCGCTTCCAGCGCCGCAGCCAGCGCGGCATCAAGCTGTTCGAGCTCGGCGTTGATGTGAATACGCAGCGCCTGAAAGGCCCGCGTGGCAGGATGCTTGCCTTTCTCCCAGGCGGGGTGGGCCGTCTTGAGCACCTCGGCCAGGTCGCCGGTGCGTAGAAAGGGCTTTTCCATACGGCGCGTCACAACGGCCCGGGCCAGACGTTTGGCAAACCGCTCCTCGCCGTAGCTCTTGAACACCTGAGCGATCTCGGCTTCGCTGGACCGCGCCAGCCAGTCGGCGGCACTCTCGCCCCGGGTCGGATCCATGCGCATGTCGAGGGGGCCGTCACGCAGGAAGCTGAAGCCCCGTTCGGGGTCGTCCAACTGCGGCGAGGAGACGCCAACGTCCAGCAGCACGCCGTCCAGCTTGCCGAAGAGGGCATGCTGACGAGCGATCTCGGCCAGATTGGCGAACTCGCCCTGCTCGATGGTGAAGCGCGAATCCGTCAGCGTCCGCGCCTCGGCGATGGCCTGGGGGTCGCGGTCGATGGCCAGCAGGCGGCCCTGTGGACTCAAGCGTTCGAGAATGGCGCGGGAGTGGCCGCCGCGCCCGAAGGTGCCATCCAGATAGACACCCTGGGGATCGTGCACGAGAGCATCCACGGCCCCATCCAGTAGCACGCTGGCATGACGAAAGCCATGACGGCTCGGTTCAGCTGCGGATGGCGGCATGCGCTTTCCTGATGTCTCGGACTCATAGGAACGCATCCGGCAGTCCGGATGCGTTAGCGGTGAATCGGGGGAGTCGGCCGATAAGCCGGGTTCTGTCGTGGACAGTCATTCATCTAGGAGTCGCGTCACCGCGACCCTCCAGCAACCTACCCGAACCCGACGCGGGCCACGCCATAGGGTTCCTATTTGGTCTTGCTCCGGGTGGGGTTTACCATGCCACGCACTGTTACCAGGCGTGCGGTGCGCTCTTACCGCACCCTTTCACCCTTGCCGGCCTCCCGAAGGAGACGTAGGCGGTCTGCTCTCTGCTGCACTTTCCGTCGGCTCGCGCCGCCCAGGCGTTACCTGGCACCCTGCCCTGTGGAGCCCGGACTTTCCTCCCCCGCAGCGACCAAGGCCGATGCGGCGGCGACCGTCTGGCCGACTCCGAGCGCAAGAATACCAGCGTGCCGGTGGCCTCTCAATGTCTTTCCGCCCCGCATCAACGGGCTTCCTTCAGCGTCTGGGCCTGGCCATACCAGGTTTTCTTCGCCCCGCCCAGCAGCCTTGCCGCCACGGCCGCGGCCTGCTTCACCCCCACGCCCTCGTCCAGCAGCGCTGCAAGCAGAGTCTGCGCCTCAACGCTTGTCGCATCGGCGCTCTCCTTGGGCTCGGCCCCCGCCACCATGATCACGAACTCGCCCCGCGTCTGATCCGGGTCGGCCTCCATGCGGGCCAGCAGCGCCTCGGCATCGCCTTCGAGAAAGGTCTCGAAGGATTTCGTCAGCTCCCGCGCCAGAACCAGCCGGCGCGCACCGAGCTCGGCAGCAATGTCGCTCAGCGTATCGCGAATCCGGTGCGGCGACTCGTAGAAAACCAGCGTCTCCTCGCGCGAGGCCAGATCCTTCAGGCGCTGTCGGCGAGCCCCGCTCTTGGGAGAGAGAAATCCCTGGAACAGGAAGCGATCGGTGGGCAAGCCGGACGCACACAACGCCGCTACCAGCGCACAGGCACCGGGAACCGGCACGATGCGACGCCCCCGCGCCCGTAGCTCGCGCACCAGCACGAAGCCCGGATCGCTGATCAGCGGCGTTCCCGCGTCGCTGACCAGGGCGATGCTTTCGCCGCCCAGGAGGCGCTGGTCGATCTGCTCGACTCGGGCCGCCTCGTTGTGCTCGTGCAGCGAGAGCATGGATACCGACAACCCCAGGTGACGCAACAGCCGCGACGTGTGACGGGTGTCCTCGGCGGCGACCAGCGCTACCTCGCCCAGCACCCTAGCCGCCCTGGGGCTCAGGTCCTCCAGATTCCCAATCGGCGTGGCGACCACGTACAATGTACCAAGATGTATATCTGACATGGCGACTCCTCAGGGGGATTGTTCGGCCTCAGCCCGTGCGAGATGAAGGGTCGACACCCGAGGCAGATGAACGCCGCTCCGAGCCCGAGACAAGGATGGATTCATGTTAAAGATGCCCCGCGGCCTGCTGGCCACCGTGCTCCTCGCCCTGCTGGTGGCTGGCTGCGCGCCTCCCGGTATCGTCGAGCGAGCCCCCGTCGATGACCCCGAGCAACTCCTGCGGCAGGCGCAGGAGCAGGCACCCGAAGAGGCCGCGCTGAGCCGGCTCCAGGCGGCCGATATCCTAGCACGCCAGGGGCAGCGCACACAGGCACTGCAAATCTCGAGTGAAATCGACGATGGCCTGCTTCCTGCCGACTACCGTGTGCAGTGGGCCATGCTGCTGTCGGAGCTCGGCAACGAACTCGACGAGCCCTGGGCAGTGATCCAGGCCGGCCAATTGCTCGACGAGATGGATTTCCCCCGGGATGCCGGCTTGATCCTGCGCGAGCGCCTGGGGCTGGCGCTTGGCCAGGTCGGCGAACATCGCGCCGCCGCCGACATGCTGATGTACGTTCAGGCACGCACGGAGAGCGAAGCACTCACCGATCCCATCTGGAACTCACTCTCCCGGCTCGACGCCAGCGAACTGGCCAGCCTGCGCGAAGGTGCCGACGAGCTGACCCAGGGCTGGCTGAGTCTTGCCAGCCTGGTACGGGAAAGCGACGGGGACATCGAGCGCCTGCTGGCAAACCTGGATACCTGGCGTGAGCGCAACGCCCGGCACCCGGCAGCCCGAGACGTGCCCTCGGAACTGCTCGCCCTGCGTGAGCTGCGCGGCAGGGAAGTCCGCCACATCGCCGTCTTCCTTCCCGAATCGGGCCCGCTGAGCAGCGTCGCAGAATCGATCCGCGCCGGCATACGCATGCACCACATGAACAGCGCCGAGCGCAACGGCGGCCTGCGCCTCTCGTTCATCGACGCCAGTCACGGCAACCTCGACGCCCTCTATGCCGAAGCGCGCGACCTGGGGGCCCAGGTGGTCATCGGCCCCCTCGACAAGGATGAAGTCACCGAGCTCGAGAATCGCGACCGCGTACCGCTGCCGACACTGGCGCTCAACTACGGCCACGGCGACATGAACCAGGCACAAGGCCTGTTCCAGTACGGATTGTCGGCAGAGGACGAAGCGCGCCAGGTAGCCCGTCGCGCCCGCGAGGACGGCCACCGTCGCGCTGCCATGATGGTACCCGACAACGAGTGGGGCACACGGGTCGGTCGCGCCTTCCAACAGGAGTGGAGCCGGCTCGACGGCATCATCACCAACGCCGTCACTTACGACCCCCGCGGCTCCGCCACCGAAAGCACGCGACGGGTGCTCGCCGGCGGTCGTCCGGACATGCTGTTCCTGCTGGCCTTGCCCAGCTACGCCCGCCAGGTGCCACCGAACCTGGACTATTTCGATGCTGCCAACCTGTCGATCTACGCCACCTCGCACCTGTACGAGGGACGCCCGCAGCCGCTGCTCGACCACGACCTCGATGACGTCTTCTTCATCGACATCCCCTGGCAGATCCCCGATGCGGCAGTCGGCGGCATCGAGGCCCTGCCCTACCTGGCCAGCTTCCAGGATCTGCGCGAAGACTCCGACCCCGCCACCTTCCGTCTGATGGCAATGGGCGTCGATGCCTATGAGCTGGCGCGCCGCCTGCCCCAGTTCCAAATGCTGCCCGAGAGCGAGCTGTTTGGCGCTACCGGCCTGCTGCTTCCGGGGCGCGACGGTCGCATCGAGCGCCGACTGCCATGGGCACGCTTCGAGCGTGGTGTACCGCGCCCAATCCTGACCTTCGACCTGCTCGACGGTGACCTGCCCGACAATGGCCAGCTCAACTGACGCCCGCGCCCGCGGCGCTCGTGTCGAGCGCCTGGGTGCCGAATGGCTATCGGGCAGAGGGCTCAAGCTCATCGCCAGCAACCAGCAGTTCAAGGGCGGTGAGCTCGACCTGGTGATGAGTGACGGCGAGACGCTGGTCTTCGTCGAGGTGCGTCACCGTGCCGACACACGCCACGGCCACCCTCTCGAGACCGTCACTCGGGCCAAGCAGCGCCGGCTGGTCCATGCTGCGCGTTTTTATCTGGCCCGCAACCGGCTATCATGTCCCTGCCGTTTCGACGTGCTGGCAGTGACCGGCACCCCGCCCTTGCTTGATTTCGAATGGGTGCAGGGCGCTTTCGAAGCGTTCTGACCACCAGCTCGTACCATGTCCCGCGACCAGGACTTTGACAGAATGGACTATCAGCAACGCATACTCGGCCACTTCAACGCCAGCATCGATACCAAGACCTATGCCAGCGAGGTGCTGCCTCCTTTCATCGAGGTAGCCAGCCAGATGATGGTTCAATGCCTGGTCAACGAGGGCAAGATTCTGGCCTGCGGCAACGGCGGCAGCGCCGGCGACAGCCAGCACTTCTCCTCCGAGCTGCTCAACCGCTTCGAGCGCGAGCGGCCCAGCCTGCCGGCTCTGGCCTTGACCACCGACACCTCGACGCTGACCTCCATCGCCAATGACTACAGCTATAGCGAGGTCTTTTCCAAGCAAGTGAGAGCCTTGGGACAGCCCGGCGACATCCTGCTCGCCATCTCGACCAGCGGCAACTCGGGCAACGTCATCCAGGCCATCCAGGCCGCTCACGACCGCGACATGGCAGTCGTCGCCCTGACCGGTCGCGACGGCGGCGACATGGCCTCACTGCTGGGGCAGGACGACTGTGAAATACGCGTTCCTGCCACTTCAACGGCACGCATCCAGGAAGTTCATCTCTTGGTGATACACTGCCTGTGCGACCTCATCGACGAACAACTCTTCGGTACCAGCGAGTAACGCCCATGACTTCGACAAGACTGATCGCCTCTCTTCTGACCGTACTGGCCATTGCCCTCGCCGGCTGCACCACTGTCACCGGCGTAGCCAATCCAGGTACCATCGACGAGAACTACGGCAAGCGCACCCTGGGCGCCCAGGTGGAAGATGAGAGCATCGAGACCAAGATCGCGCATAACCTGCGCCGCACCGATGCCCGGCTGGGCGATGCGCGTATCAACGTCGACAGCTACAACGGCATCGTACTTCTCACCGGCCAGGTGCCCAGCGAGGAGCTGAAGCAGCGAGCCAGCGAAGTGGCACTCGAAGTCCGCAACGTGCGCGACGTGCACAACGAGCTGTCGGTGTCGGCCAACCTGCCGGCAAGCCAGCGTCTTTCCGACACCTGGATCAATACGCGCATCCGCACCACCCTGGCCTCCGACCAGAACATCGACACCAGTCGACTGCGCTTCGTAACCGAGAATGCCACCGTGTACATCATGGGCATCGTCAGAAGAGCCGAAGCGGACCGTATCGTCAACGCCGTTGCCGATGTCGGCGGCATCCAGCGCATCGTCAAGGTCTTCGACTACCTCGACTGATTCCGCACGCAACTCGCAGCGAAACGACCTCGCAGCGGAACGCAGAACGGCAGGCCAGTGGCCTGCCGTTCTACTTTCCAACTGTTCGCGTCACATCAACGATGTAACGCACACCGCGCGATTACTTGATCACACGCAGCGAGGGACGCTTGCGAGAAGTCGACTTGCCCGAACGAGCAGGCTCCGAGGCGGAGCCTTCGCCCTGCCTTTCGGGGCTGTCGATACTGCTGAGTTCGGCCTTGGCATCGCTGGCTGGCTCCTCCGCCTGCGGCATCGGCATGGCTGGCTCGTGACCGAAGACCATCCCCACACCGTTCTCCTTGGCATAGATCGCCACCAGCGCCGGCATCGGCACCACCACCTGCATCGGCTGCCCACCGAAGCGGGCACCAAAGTAGATGGCATCGTTCTCGATGTGCAGGTCACGCACGGCGGTCGGCCCGACGTTCAACACGATCTGACCGTTCTGCACGAACTGACGAGGCACGCTGACGCCAGGCTGCTCGGCATCCACCACGATGTAAGGCGTTTGCTCATTGTCCAGAAGCCACTCATAGAGACCTCTGGCAAGATAGGGACGGCTCGACAACATGAGTTCTGCCCTCCTCCATTGTGGCGGCGTCGGCCAGGCCGACGCCTGGTTCAGGTACGCATTTCGCGCTCGTTCTCGCTCAATGACGATACGAAGGAGTCACGCTCGAACAGGCGTTCCATGTAGGACACGAGCGGCTTCACCTGCTTTTCCGGCAGCTCGATACCGAGTACGGGGAGACGCCAGAGGATCGGTGCAATACAGCAATCCACCAGCGAGAACTCCTCGCTCATGAAGAACGGCATGTCCTCGAAGATCGGCGAAATGCCGACCAGGCTTTCACGCAGCTCCTTGCGCGCCTTTTCCACGTCCTTCTTGGCGCCGCTCTCGATCTGCTCGACGAGCGGGCACCATTCACGCTCGATGCGATGCATCCAGAGACGGCTTTGCGCCCGCGCGACGGGATAGACCGGCAGTAACGGCGGATGGGGAAAGCGCTCGTCAAGGTATTCCATCATGACCTTGGATTCGTAGAGCACCAGATCGCGATCGACCAGGGTCGGCACGCTATTGTAGGGGTTCATGTCGGCGAGCTCCTCGGGGCGCTGATCGCCGCTGACCTCGAGAATATCGACCGCCACGCCCTTCTCGGCGAGCACAATGCGCACGCGATGACTGAAGTGATCATCGCTTCCCGAATAGAAGATCATCGATGACCGCTTGGCCACTACACCCATGTAACAATCCTCGCATCAATTCGAACACGCATGATAGCACGACACCCCGAGCTCGGGGGGGGTGTGCCATGCGATCCGGACCCAGAAGAACACACAGGGGGCGCATGACCCGTTGGCCATACGCCCCCTGCGGCACAACCTGCCGATTCAATCGAATCAGTGAATGTCGCGCCAGTACTCACGCTTGAGCAGGTACGCCAGCACACCGAAGATGAAGATGAAGATCAGCACCTTCGGCCCCAGCACCTGAGCCTGCAGCTTGGAGGGCTCGCCCACGTAGGCCAGGAAGTTGGTCAGGTCGTAGACCGCCTCTCTGAACTCGTCCGGCTCCATGCTGCCGGGGCGAGTCACCTGGAGTACGTCGCAGGACTGGTACTTGCCGGTCAGCGGATCGAGCTCGGCTCCCTCGACAGGGCGATCGGTCTCGGCACAGACCTTCTCCTGAACGCCCTGCAGCGGCTCGAGCACGTTGGGCATTGCCACCATGTCAAAGACCTCGTTGTTGACCCCATTGGGACGGCTGGGGTCACGATAGAAGGTCAGCAGGTAGGAGTAGATCCAGTCGGCACCACGCAGACGGCCGTGCAGCGTCAGATCCGGCGCTGCCGCACCGAACCAGCTGTCGCCGTCGCCACGGGTCATGGCCGTATGCATCTGGTCGTTGTAGGCCAGATCGGCGGAGAAGATCAGGTTCTCCTCAACCAAGTCCTGCGGCATGCCGAAGTCCTCGGCAGCACGCGCGAAGCGCTGATGCTCCAGCGAGTGACAGCCCATGCAGTAGTTGACGTAGAGCTGCATGCCCCGCTGCAGCGACGCCTCGTTGCGCAGATCCGGCGTCATCGAGTACGGCACATCGGGCATCGGTGCCGCCATCGCGGCGAAGGGCACCAGCGCGAAGAGCAGTGCGAACAGTTGCTTTTTCATTAGCCAGTCACCCTCTCCGGAACGGGTTTGGTCTTCTCCATCCTGGTGTAGAACGGCATCAGCAGGAAGAAGGCGAAGTAGATCACCGTGCACAGCTGCGCCACCATGGTGCGCAGCGGAGTGGCCGGCAGCGCGCCGAGGACGCCCAGTACCACGAAGCTGATGGCAAACAGGGCCAGCGCGATGCGTGACAGCCACCCCTTGTAGCGCATTGAGTTGACCGGACTACGGTCGAGCCAGGGCAGCACGAACAGCACGGCGATGGCGCCACCCATGAAGACCACACCAAGGAACTCGGCCTGCAGCGGCCCAATATTGAAGGTGATGGCTCGCAGGATCGCGTAGAAGGGCGTGAAGTACCACACCGGCGCGATATGATCCGGTGTCACCATCGGGTTGGCCGGCTCGAAGTTCGGCCGCTCGAGGAAGTAGCCGCCGCCTTCGGGGAAGTAGAAGATTACCGCGGCGAAAACGAACAAGAACACGGCCACACCGAACACGTCCTTGACGGTGTAGTACGGGTGGAACGGAATGCCGTCCAGCGGCTTGCCGCTCTCGTCCTTCTTGGCCTTGATGTCGATGCCGTCGGGGTTGTTGGAACCCACTTCGTGCAGGGCGATCAGGTGCAGAACCACCAGTGCCAGAATCACGATGGGCAGCGCCACCACGTGCAGGGCGAAGAAGCGGTTGAGCGTGATACCGGAGATCAGATAGTCGCCACGAATCCACTGGGCCAGATCGGGACCGACGAAGGGGATGGTGGCAAACAGCGAGATGATGACCTGGGCGCCCCAGTAGGACATCTGCCCCCAGGGCAGCAGATAGCCCATGAAGGCTTCCGCCATCAGCAGCAGGTAGATGGCCATGCCGAAGATCCACACCAGCTCACGTGGCGCCTTGTAGGACCCGTACAGCAGGGCGCGGAACATGTGCAGGTAGATCACCACGAAGAAGGCTGAAGCCCCGGTGGAGTGCATGTAGCGGATCAGCCAGCCGTACTCCACGTCGCGCATGATGTACTCGACGGAAGCGAAGGCCCCTTCACCGGAGGGGTTGTAACTCATGGTGAGCCACACGCCGGTGAGGATCTGGTTGACCAGCACCAGCAGGGCCAGTGAACCGAAGAAGTACCAGAAATTGAAATTCCTGGGCGCGTAATATTGGCTCAGGTGGTCCTGCCACATTTGCGTGGCGGGAAAGCGATCATCCACCCAGCGCATGAAGCCGCTTTCCGCCTTGACCCGATTCGGATTACCCATCACGCAGCCTCCTCGTCTTCGCCGACGATGATGATGTCGTCGGATTCAAAGCGGTACGGCGGCACCTCGAGATTGGCCGGCGCCGGCACGTTGCGGAATACCCGACCCGCGAGGTCGAAGTAGGAGCCGTGGCAGGGGCAGAAGTAGCCGCCCGGCCAGGCCGTCATGTCGACATCGTCCGGATTGGGGCGGAACAGCGGTGAGCAGCCCAGGTGGGTACAGATACCGATCAGCACGGAAATCTCGGGCCTGATGGAGCGCAGCGGTCCCGTGACGTAGGCAGGCTGCTGCTGCACTTGAGAATCGGGATCGGCCAGGCGTGCAGGATCGAAATTCTCGGTGCGCTCGATCATGTCGGGGGTGCGCATGACGATCCACACCGGACGTCCACGCCACTCCACGGTCATGCGCTGCCCAGGCTCGAGCTTGGAAATGTCCGCTTGAACCGGCGCACCGGCCGCCCTTGCCCTGGCACTCGGCTGCCAGGATGCCACAAAGGGAACCGCCACTCCCACGGCACCCACCGCCCCTACGACGGTGGTGGCCCCCAGGAGCAGTCGGCGCCGCCCTTTGTTCACGCCGTTGTCTGCCATCTTCTGGTTTCTCCCATCAGCTTACCCGTTGATACCGCACGGATTGAATTCCGCTACCACGGATACTAAAAATCCGATACATATTAAGGAATCGGGCCGCTTCGCACAAGACGAAGCGGCCCTGACCAAGGTGGAATTCTTTTTGCAATCTCTTGAATTAAAAAATAAAAAAACCCGGGCATTTGCCCGGGTTTTTCGCCAGCGACTGAGTGAAAATCAGCGCTTGGAGAACTGCGGACGACGGCGCGCCTTGCGCAGGCCGACCTTCTTACGCTCGACCTGACGTGCGTCACGAGTGACGTAACCGGCGGCACGCAGTGCCGGGCGGAAGTCCTCGTTGTACTCCATCAGAGCACGAGTGATGCCGTGACGAATGGCGCCCGCCTGAGCGGAACCTCCGCCACCCTTGACGGTGACGAGGACGTCGAACTGGCCGGTGGTCTCGGTCAGCTCGAGGGGCTGACGCACCACCATGCGACCGGTAACGCGGCCGAAGTACTGATCCAGCTCACGATCGTTGACGGTAATCTTGCCGGTGCCCGGCTTGAGGAAAACACGGGCTGTGGAAGTCTTGCGGCGCCCGGTACCGTAATACTGCTGTGCCATGGTGATGATCCCCTCAGATGTTCAGTTCTTGCGGCTGCTGGGCGGCGTGCGGGTGCTCGGCGCCGGCGTAGACCTTGAGCTTGGTGTACATGGCTCGCCCCAACGGGCCCTTCGGCAGCATGCCCTTGACGGCAGACTCGATCACGCGCTCGGGAGCGTGCGCAATCATCTTCTCGAAGTTCATGGAGCGCAGGCCACCCGGATAACCGGTGTGACGGTAGTAAGTCTTGGCCTTGGCCTTGTTGCCGGTGACCTTCACCTTCTCGGCATTGACGACGACGATGTAGTCACCGGTATCCACGTGAGGGGTGAACTCGGGCTTGTGCTTGCCGCGCAGGCGACGAGCGATTTCGGTAGCCAGACGGCCGAGCGTCTTGTCCGCCGCGTCGACGACGTACCAGTCGCGCTGCACGGACTGCGGCTTAGCAGTGAACGTTTTCATGGAGAAATCACCACAAAATCAAACAAGTGTATTGGACCCAGCGCAACGGAGTGCAGTCAGGATCATCCCTATTTTTCTTGGTTGTCGCCTCACCAGGAAACGACAACGGTCGAGGAGCGCGTATTCTACATGATCTGCGCCCCCGGTTTAAAGCACTATCACCACCATGGAGCTCACGGCTTGTGCGCCAGGGCCAGGTATTCGTGGGACTGCATCTCCTGCAGGCGCGACAGGGTGCGCTGGAACTCGAATTCCAGGCGCCCATCGGCGTACAGCGCCTCGGCGGGCACCTCGGCCGACATCAGCAGCTTGACCCCACGATCGTAGAACTCGTCCACCATGTTGATGAAGCGACGCGCCTGATCGTCGGTGGCCGCGCCCATGCGCGTCACGTTGGAAACCAGCACGGTATGAAATTCGCGAGCCAGTTCGATGTAGTCGTTCTGGCTGCGCGGCCCATCGCACAGCTCACGGAACTCGAACCAGACCACATCGTCATGCAGCCGGCGTGTCCGCAGCACACGATGATTTATCTCGATGGGCACGTCGCTCTCACCGGCATGCCCGGCAATCTCACGAAAGCTGCGAGCGAGCTCACGCTCTGCCGCCTCATCCAGGGGCGCATGAAAAATTTCGGCGCGCTCCAGAGCGCGCAGCCGGTAATCGATACCAGAATCGACGTTGACCACCTGACAATGACGCTTGACCAGGTCGATGGCCGGCAGGAAGCGCGCTCGCTGCAACCCATCCTTGTACAGATCGTCGGGCACGATGTTGGACGTCGCCACCAGCACCACGCCACGCTCGAACAGCGCCTCGAGCAGATTGGCCAGGATCATGGCGTCGGTGATGTCCTTGACGAAGAACTCATCGAAGCAGATCACCCTGGCTTCCGCGGCGAACTTGCCGGCGATCAGGGTGAGCGGGTTCTTTTCTCCCTTGTAGTGCTCGAGCTCGTTGTGCACCCGCTGCATGAAGCGGTGAAAGTGGGTGCGCATCTTGTCGGGAAACGGCAGGGAGGCATGAAAGGTATCGACGAGATAGGTCTTGCCGCGCCCGACCCCACCCCAGAAGTAGAGGCCCTGGATGGCCGGTGGCGCCGGCTGGGCAGGCGCCTTGTCGCGCTTGCCGAACAGGCCGGCCACCTTGGACTTCAGCCCGCGACCGGTGGTCACCGAGAGCGGCTCGGTCCTGGGCGAAGCCACCAATTGGTCGTAAAGCCGCTGCAGATGTTCGACCGCCTGCTCCTGAGCCGGGTCGTAGTGAAAGTCATCGCGCTCGAGGTCGGCCCGGTAACGCGCCAGCGGCGTGCCGGCAGCAACCGAGCGGGTCTCCGTTTGGGGCACGGTCGCGCACATGGAAGTTTCCTTGGTGATCTCTGCTCATGACGTTTCAGGGAACGCATTATACGCATCGCTGCCAGCCTGCGAAGTAAAAACGCCCGCCCGCAGCGGACCGATGATCGTTGACCCGCCAACTGGCAACGCTTCTATAATGGGCCAGCCAGACAAGTCTCGTACGCCGAACCGGTCAGGCCTCTGGCTCCGGCGTGTATCACCATCAGGAGAATTTCGTGGATTACGGCAATGTGAACTGGATCGTGGCTATCGTCAGCCTGCTGGCCGGCCTCGGCATCGGCGCCTTTGGCTATCGCATGCTCGGCACGTCATCGACCCAGCTACAAGAGCTGCGGCGCCAGTTGGCCGAACGGGAGCGCGAGCTTGGCGTGGTGCGTGAAGGCCTGGACGAACACTTCAGCCAGGTGAGCATGATGGTGAGCAACATTCAGCGCGAGATGCGCACCCTCGAGCACCGCCTGACCGAAGATGCCAGCACGCTGAACTGCGAGCCGGTGAAGAGCCGGCAGCTCAAGGCTGCCGACCAGCCGGCCCTGACCGGCGCAGAGAGCGACGAGATACCAGCTCCCCGCGACTATGCCGACGGCTCCGGTGGCACCCTGTCGGAAGATTTCGGCCTGAAATCCAACCAGGACAAGAGCGAACTGCCTCAGCCGCCCCGCTACTGACCGCCACCGGCCCGATCAAAGCCACCGACCGAGGTATCTAAGACTGAGGTGTCGATACCTCATCAGGCGGGGTTGTCGATATCGACGAAGCGATGCTCGACCCCGAACTCCCGTGCGATCCAGGCACCCAGCGCCTGGATGCCGTAGCGCTCGGTGGCGTGATGGCCGGCTGCCAGATAGTGAATCCCGAGCTCGCGCGCGAGATGCGTGGTGCGCTCGGAGATCTCGCCAGAAATGAAGGCATCGGCCCCGGCTTCCCAGGCCTGGGTGATCATGTCCTGCGCGCCGCCGGTGCACCAGGCCACACGCCGAATCGCATGCCCCCCGGGGGCCTCGATGAGCAGCGGCTCGCGCCCCAACCGCTCGCCGATCTGGCGCGCCAGCGCAGCCGGCGTCGCGGCTTGCGGCAAACCGCCAAGCCACACCAAACCTTGCCCCAGCTCACCGTCGGCGCAGCCGTCCACCTGAAAGCCGAGCAGCCGGCCCAGCTCGGCGTTGTTACCCAGTTCGGCATGGGCATCGAGCGGCAGGTGATAAGCCAGCAGGTTGATGTCGTTGAGCAGCAGGGTACGGATGCGCTGCTGCTTGATCCCGGTGATCGGCACCGGTTCGTTCTTCCAGAAATAGCCGTGATGCACCAGCAGCAGATCGGCACCCCACGCCACCGCCTCGTCGAGCAGCGCCTGACAGGCCGTGACGCCACTCATCACACGCCGCACCTCGTCACGCCCCTCCACCTGGAGTCCGTTGACGGTGTAATCCTTGAAGGCGGCTGCTGCGAGCAAGGTATCGCAGGCCCGCACCAGGTCGTTACGCAAAATCATCGTGCCTCCCGGACAGCGCTTCGAAGTCGATGTTACAATTGCGTCATTGTAACGACTGAGCGGGGCACCATCGACCACCGCCGACCAGGAAACGCCGCATGCGACGTTCTCTCATTACCTACGCTCTACCCGTTCTCATCGGTGTGCTGCTGGCCATCGTGCTGCTGAACACCTTTCCCCAGCTGCTCCAAGGCCCCTCGACACCGCAAACGCCTACCCGGCAGAGCCAGCCCGCGGTAGTTCAACCGCAGACACGTCCGGCTCCCGAGCTGCAGCAAGCCGCCCCACTGTCGCGCCAGCAGGGGCCGGTGAGCTATTCCGCTGCCGTGGAGAAGGCGGCCCCGGCCGTGGTCAACGTCTACTCTTCAAGAGTCGTGGCGCGGGAGGAGCATCCACTGATGTCGGACCCGTTCTTCCGCCAGTTCTTCGGCGACGACCTGCCCACCCAGCAGCGGCTGCTGTCGAGCCTCGGTTCGGGCGTCATCGTCAGCGAGGACGGCTACGTGCTGACCAATCATCATGTCATCGACGGCGCCGACGAAATTCAGGTGGCCCTGCGCGACGGCAGGGAAACCCTGGCGGAGGTGATCGGCACCGACCCCGAGAGCGACCTGGCGGTGCTGCGCATCGGGCTGGACAACCTGCCGGTGATCGAGATCTCGGATACCAACGACGTCGCGGTGGGCGACATCGCCATGGCCATCGGCAACCCCTTCGGCGTGGGCCAGACGGTGACCATGGGCATCATCAGCGCCACGGGGCGCAGTCACCTCGGCTTGAGCGCCTACGAGGACTTCATTCAGACCGATGCCGCCATCAACCCGGGCAACTCGGGCGGGGCGCTGGTCAATGCCGAAGGCGCGCTGGTCGGTATCAACACCGCCATCTTCTCGCGCACGGGCGGCTCCCAAGGGGTTGGCTTCGCCATCCCCATGCGGCTGGCCAGCACCATCCTGGACGACCTGGTGACACAGGGGCGGGTCATTCGCGGCTGGCTCGGCGTCGAAGCCCAGGAGATGACCCAGGATCTGGCCGCCTCCTTCGGCCTGGTGGCGCCGCGCGGCGTGGTCATCTCGGGCGTCGTTCCCGAGGGGCCCGCCGCGGCGGCTGGCCTGCGGCCGGGCGACGTCCTGCTCGAGGTCGATGGGCGCCCCATCCTCGACGCGCGTGCCGCCATGAGCGATATCGCCGCCATCCAGCCAGGCGCCACCCTGCCGCTGACGCTGGTGCGCAGCGGCGAGACCTTCACCGTCGATCTGGAGGTGGGCGAGCGCCCGCTCCCGCCGGGCCGACGCCCCGAGCGCTGAGGGGCCGCGCTTGACGCGATGCCCCAGCGACCTCGGACTGGGACGCGCCAGGCTCCTTGCTAGCGACCCTTGATGCGATACTCGGCAGAGCGTGCATGGGCCGTCAGCGACTCGCCCCGCGCCAGCACCGACGCCACGCGACCCAGCGTCGACGCCCCGGCCTCCGAGCAGTGGATGATCGAAGAACGCTTCTGGAAGTCGTAGACCCCCAGCGGCGAGGAGAAGCGCGCCGTACCGGAGGTCGGCAGCACGTGGTTGGGGCCGGCACAGTAGTCGCCCAGCGCCTCGGCCGTGTAGCGCCCCATGAAGATGGCGCCGGCGTGGCGCACCTGCGGCAGCATTGCCTCGGGGCCGGCCAGGGAAAGCTCCAGGTGCTCCGGGGCGATGCGATTGATCAGCTGCACGGCCTCGTCGCGGTCGCGGCAGTGAATCAACGCGCCACGCCGCGCTAGCGATTCGCGCACGATCGCCTCGCGCTCCAGGGTCGGCAGCAGGCGCGCGATGGCCGCCTCGACCTGATCCAGATGGGACGCGTCCCAGCTCACCAGCAGCGCCTGGGCGTCCTCGTCGTGCTCGGCCTGGGAGAACAGGTCCATGGCCAACCAGTCGGGGTCGGTGCCACCGTCGGAGACGACCAGGATCTCCGACGGCCCGGCGATCATGTCGATACCCACCTGGCCGAACACTGCCCGCTTGGCGGTAGCCACGTAGATGTTGCCCGGCCCCACGATCTTGTCGACCCGCGGCACGCTCTCGGTGCCGTAAGCCAGTGCCGCCACCGCCTGGGCGCCGCCGATGGTGAATACGTGATCGACGCCGGCGAGATGGGCCGCCGCCAGCACCAGCTCATTGAGCACGCCGTCGGGGGTCGGCACCACCATGACGATCTCGCGCACACCCGCCACATGGGCCGGGATGGCGTTCATCAATACCGAAGAGGGATAGGCCGCCTTGCCTCCGGGCACATAGATGCCGGCCCGGTCGAGGGGCGTCACCTGCTGACCCAGCACGCTGCCGTCGGCCTCGGTATATGACCATGATTCAGGCTTCTGACGCTCGTGATAGAGGCGAATGCGTTCGGCAGCCTGGGCCAGGGCGTCACGCTGCTGCTCGGGCAGGCCGCGATAGGCCTGCTCCAGCCTGCCGGCGCCCAAGGTAAGCTCGGCCATGCTGCCCACCGACAGGCGATCGAAGCGCTGGGTGTAATCCACCAACGCCGCATCGCCACGCTCCTTCACCGCGGCGATGATCTCTGCCACCCGCCCCTGAACCTCGGCATCGGACACGCCCTCCCAGGCCAGCAGCGCGTCGAGACGGGCCTCGAAGTCGCCGTCGCGGGTGGAAAGGCGGGCCAGGTCGACGGATCCTGCCAGGGTTTCGCTCATGTTCGCATTCGCCTCCTAGAAGAGATGTGGTCTTGTGCGCGGCTCAGCCGGCGGGAAGCTCTGCCGCCGGACGGCGCCGTTCCACCGCCTGGGAGAGGCGTGCAAGCAACGGCTTGAGGCGTTCGTGCTTCATGGTCATGGCGGCCTTGTTGACGACCAGCCGCGTGCTGATCGGCGCGATCAGCTCGCGCGGCGACATGCCGTTGGCGCGCAGGGTATTGCCGGTATCGACGATGTCGACGATCTCATCGGCCAGATTCATCAGCGGCGCCAGCTCCATCGCCCCGTAGAGCTTGATGACCTCCGCCTGAATGCCCTGCTCGGCGTAGTAGCGGCGCGCCACGTTGACGAACTTGGTCGCCACCCGCCGCCGCACCCGGGCCGGCTTGGCACCGTCGATGCCGGCGGTCATCAGCTTGCACTTGGCGATTTCCAGATCGAGCGGCTCATATAGCCCTTCGGCACCGTGCTCGAGCAGCACGTCCTTGCCCGCCACGCCGAGATCGGCGGCCCCCATCTGCACGTAGGTCGGCACGTCGGTGGCGCGGATGATCACCAGCTTGACATCGTCGAGGTTGGTGTCGAACAGCAGCTTGCGGCTCTTGCTCAGGTCCTCGGCCGGCACGATGCCGGCATCCGCCAGCAGCGGCAGGGTCTCGTCGAGAATACGGCCCTTCGACAGGGCCAGAATCAGTTGCTTGCTCATGCTCTCGCCTATGGTCAACGCTGGTCGAATCGCCTGCCCGCTCAGCCGGGGATACGGCGAATCCGGGCGCCCAGCAGCTGCAGCTTCTCTTCGATGCACTCGTAGCCGCGATCGATGTGGTAGATGCGGTCGACCAGGGTCTCGCCCTCGGCCATCATGGCCGCGATCACCAGCGAGGCCGACGCGCGCAGATCGGTCGCCATCACCGGCGCCCCGGAGAGATGCTCGACCCCGGTGATCATGGCGGTGTTGCCCTCGAGCGCGATCTTCGCCCCCATGCGGTTCAGCTCCTGAACGTGCATGAAGCGATTCTCGAAGATGGTCTCGACCACTCGCGAGGTGCCGTCCGCCACGGCATTGAGCGCCACGAACTGAGCCTGCATGTCGGTCGGGAAGCCCGGGTACGGCGCGGTGCGGATATTGACCGGCCGCGGGCGGCGCCCTTCCATGTCGAGTTCGATCCAGCCGTCGCCGTGGGCGATCTTCGCCCCGGCCTCTTCCAGCTTGGCCAGCACCGATTCGAGAATATCGGCGCGGGTGTTGCGCACCCGCACCCGCCCCCGCGACAGGGCAGCGGCGACCAGAAAGGTACCGGTCTCGATGCGGTCGGGCATGACGTCATGGTAGGCACCATGCAAGCGCTCGACGCCTTCGATAACGATATTGTTGCTGCCGTGGCCGCTGATCTTTGCGCCCATCTTGATCAGGCATTCGGCCAAATCGACCACTTCGGGCTCGCGGGCCGCGTTCTCCAGCACCGTGGTGCCCTCGGCCAGCGTTGCGGCCATCAGCAGGTTCTCAGTGCCGGTGACGGTGACGGTATCGAAGAAGATGGTGGCGCCCTTGAGCCGGCCGTCGACGCGGGCGCGAACATAGCCGCCTTCGACACGGATCTCAGCTCCCATCGCCTCAAGACCACGGATGTGCAGGTCCACCGGGCGCGAGCCGATGGCACAGCCGCCAGGCAGCGAGACGTCGGCGTGGCCGAAGTGCGCCAACAGGGGCCCGAGCACCAGGATGGAAGCACGCATCTTCTTGACCAGCTCATAGGGAGCATGGCAATCGCGCACCTGGGAGCCGTCGAGCTGAATGGTCATCTTCTCGCCCATCACCGGCTCGACACCCATGCGCCCGAGCAGCTCGAGAGTGGTGGTGATGTCCTGCAGGTGCGGTAGATTGCCGATGGTCACCGGCTCGTCGGCCAGCAGGGTCGCGCAAAGGATAGGCAGCGCCGCGTTCTTGGCACCGCTGGCCCAGACCTCGCCGTCGACGGGCCCGTTGCCAGTAATGATCAGCTTGTCCATGTATCTCGACCGTTAGGCACCCTGACCGGGTGAAGCCACGTTCTCAGGCGCGTCAGCCCACTGCGCCGGCGTATAGGTCTTGATGCTCACGGCGTGTACGGCACCGGAGGCGATCTCTTCGGAGAGCGCTCCATAGATCAGCTGCTGGCGCTTGACCGGGGACAGACCACCGAAGACGTCACCCACGGCAATGACCTGGAAATTGCAGCCTTCGCCCTGGATGTAAAAGTCGCAATCCTCGAGGCGCGCCTCGAGCAGCGCCTTGATGTCACTGGGTTGCATGAAAAACGGAACTCCTGTGGGACGAATGGAGCGGCACGCGAACCCTCGCGGGGCCACGGCCAGGAACAAGAATTCCTATATGGTAAAGAAAAGCATCGCACTTGGCGATGCCGGGTACGGGCTCAGCAGACCGGGTTCAACCTCCGGCGGGCAACGGCAGGAGTTCGTCGAGCCCCGCCACCCGGGTGAGCCGGGCCAGCGGAGCAGAAAGTCGAACCTCGCGAATCTTTACGCCGGCCCGGCGAGACTGGCGCGTCCACTCGAGCAGCACGCTTACGGCCGCGCTGCTCACCCGCTCCACGCCGCTCAGGTCGAGCGTTATGCGCGTTCCTGCGGGTTGCGCGGCGATCCAGGCGGTGCCGGCCTCGGCCAGCGGCGCAGCGATGTCGAAATCGACGTCGCCGCTTACGGCCAGCCCTTCCGGGCCGGCCTCGAGCTCAATGCCGCCACGCTCGAGCAGGAGGCTCATGCATCACCACCCTGCTCCAGCTCCTCGGTGGCGATTTCCGGCGACCAGGAGGTGATCACCGCATCGTAATCGCGACCGTGATCACGCATGGCCTGGTCGAACTGATTGCGGAAGGTCAGGCCCAGATTGATGCCATTGACGATGACGTTGACCACCTTCCACTGGCCGTCGGTCAGGCGCAGCGTGTAGCTGACCGGATAGACGCTGCCGTCCATCGCCACCACTTCCATGGAAACCGACGCCTGGTCCTCGTGGCGCGGCGGACGCTGGCTGTCGAGTACACGCAGCTCACGATAGTCGAAGGTCACAAGACCCTTGGTGTAGGTATCGATCAACGTCTGACGAAAGACCTGGGCGAAACGCGAACGCTGCTGGGGCGTGGCATTCTGGAAGTAGCGACCCATCACGCTGGCGCCGATGTAGCGAAAATCGGCAATCTCGTCGAGGTTCTCGTCCACCAGTGCCTTCAGCTCGTTCATGTTGTCGGCGTAGTAGTCCCTGCGTCCTTCGATCTGCCCCATCAGCTCGTCGACGCTGTAGCGAATGACCTGCTCGGGGCTGCGCTCGGGCGCCGCCGCAGCGGCCAGGCTGGTGAGCATCAGGCACAGGCCCAGCAATACGCGGTTCAGCAGAGTGATGGGGGATGTCATCTGAGTCATGGCTGGACCTCATCAAATAATATCAATCGCTGACCATATTGGACACAAACTGCTGAATCAGTTCCTCCAGCACCAGCGCCGATTGCGTGTCACGGATGGTATCGCCATCGACGAGCATCTCCGGGTCGCCGCCGACGGTGAGTCCGATATACTGCTCGCCCAGCAGGCCCGCCGTCAGAATGGCGGCCGTGGTATCCCGCGCCAGTTTTCCTTCAAGCTCGGCGTCGAGCTCGAGAATGACACGGGCATCGTACCAGTCGCGGTCGAGTTCGATGGCAGTGACCCGCCCTACCGTTACCCCCGACATGGTGACTCGTGCACGCGGCTTGAGGCTGCCGATGTTGGCGAAGTTGGCCTCCAGCCGGAAGGTGTCGCCCGGCACGTTGAAGGTCAGCCCGCTGACCCTCAACCCCAGGAACAGCAACCCCAGGATACCGGCCAGCATGAACAGGCCGACCCCCAGCTCCATTGTCTTGCTGCGCTTCATCCTGCCTCTCCATCGCGCGATAGACGCCGCTCAACCATCAGGAAAACCCTCCGAACATCACCGCCGTAAGAACGAAATCGAGGCCCAGTACGGCCAGGGACGAGTAGACTACCGTGCGCGTCGTGGCGCGGGATATGCCCTCTGCGGTGGGCACCAGGTCATAGCCCTGGAATACCGCAATCCAGGTCACCACCAAGGCAAACACCATGCTCTTGATCATGCCGTTGCCGACATCGTCGATGAAGGCGACGCTGGACTGCATGCCGCCCCAGTAGGAGCCCTCGAACACGCCCAGCCACTCGACTCCGACCAGATAGCCGCCGTAGATGCCGACCACGCTGAAACCGATGGTCAACAGCGGCAGGGCCACGAAGCCGGCCCACAGCCGGGGGGCCACTACCCGACGCAGCGGATCGACGCCGATCATCTCCATGCTGCTGAGCTGCTCGGTGGCTTTCATCAGACCGATCTCGGCAGTCAGCGCCGAGCCGGCACGCCCGGCGAACAGCAGCGCCGCCACCACCGGCGACAGCTCGCGCAGCAGCGACAGCGCCACCATCTGCCCCAGCGCCTGCTCGGCGCCGAAGTCGACCAGAATGGTATAGCCCTGCAGTGCCAGCACCATGCCGATGAACAGCCCGGAAACCAGCACGATGGCGATCGACAATACTCCGACGAAGTGCATCTGGCGCAGCCAGAGATACCAGCCCTCGCGGGAAGGTACGCCGACCGCCGACTGAGCCAGGAACAGGCCCGAGCGACCCAGCGCCTCGAGCACGTCGCAGCCGCGACGCCCCAGATTCAAGATGTGTGCGATCACGGCCGCCCCTCCAGATCGAGGATATCGCGGAAGAACTCGGGCGCCGGATAGTGGAAGGCCACGGGGCCATCCGGCTCGCCATGCACGAACTGGCTGACCCTCCGGTCCTCGTCCACGTCCAGGCTGGCGGGCGTACCCTGCGCCATCACCTGACCGTCAGCGATGACATAGACGTAATCGGCGATGGAGAGTGCCTCGGGAATATCGTGGGATACCACCACGGAGGTCAGCCCCAGCGCGTCGTTGAGGGTCTTGATCAACTGCACCAGCACCCCTTTGGAGATCGGGTCCTGCCCGACGAAAGGCTCATCGTAAAGCACCAGGTCGGGGTCCAGTGCAATGGCGCGGGCCAGGGCGACACGTCGGGCCATGCCGCCCGAGAGCTCGGCGGGCATCAGTTCGCGGGCGCCGCGCAGCCCGACGGCCTGCAGCTTCATCAACACCAGGTCGCGGATCATCGCCTCCGGCAGCTCGGTGTGCACGCGCAGCGGAAATGCCACGTTCTCGAAAACGCTGAGGTCGGAGAACAGCGCACCGCTCTGAAACAGCATTCCCATGCGGCGACGCAGGGTGAACAGCGCCTTGCGCGACAACCCATGCACGTCCTGTCCGTCGATCAGGACGCGACCGACATCGGGGGCGAGCTGGCCGCCGATCAGCTTGAGCAGCGTGGTCTTGCCGGTGCCGCTGGGCCCCATGATGGCGGTGATCCTGCCGCGAGGAATCTGCAGCTCGAGGCCGCTGAAGATGGTCTTTTCACCGCGGGAAAAGTGCAGGCCCTTCACCTCCACGAGGGGGGATTCGATCATGCTGCAAGGTCCAAGAAAGAATTATCGAACATCGTATCCTAATCATGCCTCCCGGCGCCAGCCCGCACGCCCTGTCGCTTGCACCGGAGCCACCGAAGACGTCTAATGTGCCACCTCGTATCCTAGCTGCGACCCTTCATCATGCTGCTGCCTGCCATCGCGATCGCCCTGGGCCTTGCCGTACTCGTGTGGAGCGCCGACCGCTTCGTCAATGCCGCTGCCGCCACGGCCAGCCGTACCGGACTGAGCGCCATGCTGATCGGCATGACCGTGGTGGCGCTGGGCACTTCGGCCCCCGAGATGGTGGTGGCGGTGTTTGCCGCCCTGGATGGCCTGCCCGACCTGGCCACGGGCAATGCCCTGGGCTCCAACATCGCCAACATCGGCCTGGTACTGGGCATGACCGCCCTGATTCGCCCAATCCCGATTCGCTTTTCCATGGTCCGGCGTGAATTGCCCCTGCTGCTGGGTGCCACCGGCCTGGCCGGCTATGCCCTGGCCAACGGCATCCTGGGGCGCTTCGATGCGCTGTTTCTGGGCCTGCTGCTGATCTTCAGCCTGTGGTGGCTGCTGCGTGCCGATACCCCCGACGCTCCGACGGGCGACGCCATACCCGAAATGACGCTCAGGCGCGCCCTGCTGTGGCTGGCTTTCACTCTCATCCTGCTGGCACTCAGCTCGCGCTCCCTGGTGTGGGGCGCCAGCGAGCTGGCTCGCGGCCTGGGAGTCAGCGAGTTGATTATCGGCCTCACCATCGTGGCAATAGGTACCAGCCTGCCCGAGCTCGCCGCCTGCATCGCCAGCGCCATCAAGCGCCATCACGACCTGGCCATCGGCAATGTGATCGGCTCCAACCTGTTCAACCTGCTGGCCGTGCTACCGATACCCGGCCTGCTGGCGCCCGGCCCGATCGACCCCGCCGCCGCCGCCCGGGATTTTCCGATCATGCTGCTGCTGACTCTCGGCATGGGCATGCTCCTGCTGTGGTTCCGCCACGGCCGGCTCGGGAGGCTACCCGGCATGCTCTTCCTGGGCATCTATCTGGTCTATTTGAGCTGGCTGGCCGCAGCAGCCAGCGGTGCCACTTGAGCGATTCCCCGCAAAGGACAACAATCAGCGCATGACCAACGACACCTCAACGCCGACAGATCAGAACGCCCCCGCGGAAGGGGACTCGCCCATGCGGGCCAGCGCCCGTCGTACCCTGCGGATCGAGGAGCAGGCCATCGCCGCGCTGGCCGGACGGCTCGACAGCCACTTCGACCGCGCCTGCGAGCTACTGCTCGCCTGCCAGGGCCGTGTCGTGGTAACCGGCATGGGCAAGTCCGGCCATATTGCCGGCAAGATCGCCGCCACCCTGGCCAGCACCGGCACCCCCGCCTTCTTCGTGCACCCCGGCGAGGCCAGCCACGGCGACCTCGGCATGATCACACCCGGCGACGTGGTGCTGGCCCTGTCGAACTCCGGCGAGACGGCGGAAGTCACCGCCCTGCTGCCGCTGCTCAAACGCATTGGCACGCCGCTGGTCAGCATGACGGGCCGCCCCGACTCGACCCTGGCCCGCCACGCCGACGCCCATCTCGATGCCGGCGTTGAACGCGAGGCGTGTCCTCTCGATCTGGCACCGACCGCCTCCACCACCGCCGCCCTGGCACTGGGCGATGCGCTGGCAGTAGCACTGCTCGAGGCACGCGGCTTCACCGCCGAGGACTTCGCCCTCTCTCATCCCGGCGGCAGCCTGGGCAAGCGCCTGCTGCTGCGGGTCGGCGATCTGATGCACCAGGGCGAGCGGCTGCCCCGCGTGCCGCTGGGCAGCCCGCTGCGCGACGCCCTGCTCGAGATCACCCGCCAGGGGCTCGGCTTTACCTGCGTCGTCGATGAGCAGAATCGTCTGATCGGTGTCTATACCGACGGCGACCTGCGCCGCACCCTCGACCAGCACCAGGATCTCAGCCGGCTGAAGGTGGATGACGTCATGACCTGCCCCGGCAAACGCATCGGCGCCGAGGTGCTCGCGGCCGAAGCGGTGCGCGTGATGGAAGACAACCGAATCACGGCACTGGCTGTGATCGATGACGAAGGCCACCCCATCGGTGCCCTGCACATGCACGACCTGCTGCGAAGCGGCGTGATCTGACTTCATTCTGACCAGGAGAACCCATGGCGCTCGCCACCTCTACCCTCGACCCGCGTCTGCTCGACCGCCTGCGCAAGATCCGCCTGCTCGCCCTGGACGTGGATGGTGTGCTCACCGACGGCCGGCTTTACTTCCAGGCCGACGGCGTGGAGATCAAGGCGTTCCATACCCAGGACGGCCTGGGCATCAAGCTGCTGCGCCGCGCCGGACTGCAGGTCGCCTTCATCACCGGCAGGGAGTCACCCATGGTCAGTCACCGCGCCGCCGCCCTGGGGGTCGATCACGTCTTTCAGGGCTGCGAGGACAAGCTCGCCACTCTCCGCGAGCTGTGCAACCGCAAAGGCATCGAGCTCGAGCAGGTCGCCTTCTGCGGCGACGACCTGCCCGACCTGGCGCCCATCCAGCGCGCCGGTCTCGGCATCACCGTGCCCGGCGCCCCGCCCTATATTCGCGCCCTGGCCGACCACGTGACCGAGCGTAGCGGCGGCCATGGCGCAGTGCGCGAGATCTGCGACCTGCTGCTCGAGGCACAGGGGCACCGCGATGCCCTGATCGACACCTACCTGCACGGCAAGCGCTGAGGTCGCCCGCCGATGCTGCGTCGTCTTCCGCGCCCCTCGTTTCGTCTCTGGCTGTTTCTGCTGCTGCTGGCCCTGGGTGGTCTGATCACGTGGCTGGACCCATGGCAGCCCCCACCCCCCGGCCCAGTACCCACCGACGAAGCCGGCGAGCCCGACTACTTCCTCGAGCAGGCCCGCCTGACGCGCTTCGATTTCGAGGGGCGTGCTCACCAGCGCCTGGAGAGCCCTCGCCTAGTGCATACCCCCCACGACGACGTGACACGTGCCGTCACGCCGTTGGCGCACCTGATCGATCGCGAAGGACGACTATGGGTGGCCAATAGCCAGGAGGGGCGGCTCGGCCCGGGCGGCAACCCGCTGACCCTGACTGGCGACGCACGGCTCTTCGCCCCCGAGGAGCGCTGGCAGCTCGACACCGAGGTGCTGCACTACGACGCCAATGTCGGACACGCCTGGAGCGATACGCCGGCGCTGCTACAGCAACCGCCACAGCACATGCGCGGCGAACGTTTCGACGCCTGGATCCATGACAACCGGGCACGATTGACCGACAATGTGCGCGGCTATCACCCCCCGGAAGGCGCTCAGCCGGGACAGGCCGACCCCGTCACCCTGGAGGAACTCACGCCATGAAGCGATGCAAGCTTCCAACGCCACGCATGCTGCTGACCCTGGCATTGATCGGCCTGGCATGGAGCCCTGCCGCGAGCATGGCCCAGCAGCGCGACGCAGATCAGCCCATCCATATCGAGGCCGACCGGCTAGATCTCGACGATGCTGCCGGCACGGCGGTCTATACCGGCGACGTGGATATCCGCCAGGGCACCATGCGCATCACCGGCGACCGCGTCGAACTCCAGCGCAACGCGGCCGGCGAGCTGTCACGCGCCACGGCCCGCGGCGAGCGCGCCTACCTCGAACAGCAGCCCGACCCCGATCAGCCCGTGGTCCGCGGCTGGGGGCGCACCGTCATCTATCACGCGGCCGAGCGCCGCGTCGAACTGATCGACCGCGCCGAGCTGCACCAGGCCGGCGACACCTTCGATGGCGGCTATCTCGAGTATTTCCTCGACCGTCGCGTGGTTCAGGCCCGCGCCGAGAGCGAAGGCGTCGAAGGACGTCAGCGCATCCGCATGACCCTGCAACCGGAGCGCTGAGATGGCGATGAAGACCCTGCACGCCCGCCACCTGGCGAAGAGCTACAAGCGCCGGCGCGTGGTGCAAGACATCAGCCTCTCCATCCAACAGGGCAGCGTGGTGGGGCTGCTCGGCCCCAACGGAGCCGGCAAGACCACCTCGTTCTACATGATCGTGGGCCTGGTCAAGGCCGATGCCGGCAACGTCTGCATCGACGACCTCGACCTCTCGAAGAGCGCCATGCACGAACGGGCCAAGGCGGGCATCGGCTACCTGCCGCAGGAGGCTTCGATCTTCCGCAAGCTCTCGGTGGCCGACAACATCATGGCCATCCTGGAGACCCGCAAGGATCTGGATCGCCAAGGGCGTCATCAGCGCCTGGAGCAGCTGCTGCAGGACTTTCACGTCACGCACATCCGCGACAACCTCGGCATGAGCCTGTCGGGCGGCGAGCGGCGGCGCGTGGAGATCGCCCGCGCGCTGGCCACCGAACCGGCCTTCATTCTGCTGGACGAGCCCTTTGCCGGCGTCGATCCGATCTCGGTGGGCGAGATCAAAGGCATCATCCGCCAACTCAAGGCCCGCGACATCGGCGTGCTGATCACCGATCACAACGTACGCGAGACGCTGGACATCTGCGATTCGGCCTATATCGTCGGCGACGGCCAGATCATCGCGGAAGGCGATGCCGAGGCCATTCTGGCCAATCGTCGGGTAAGGGAAGTCTATCTCGGCGAAGACTTCCGTCTATAGCGGCACCCCTGCCCATAGCGCATTCCGACCCAACAAGCAAGAGCATGATCTTACATTAAAATTCCCTAACGGGCATGGATATTGCCGATGGCATGCTTATTGCAGCCCTGCACTCTTGCAAGTGATCGTCGGCCAGTCTAGGGTAGAGTCTTTCCGGCAGATGAGCCCATTATTCTCATGGCCATGAAAGCATCCTTGCAACTGCGAGTCGGCACTCAGCTGACCATGACCCCACAGCTGCAGCAGGCCATCGCGCTGCTGCAGCTCTCCACCCTGGACCTGCGCCAGGAGATCCAGCAGGCCCTCGAGTCCAATCCCATGCTCGAGCTCGACGACGGCTTCGGCGAACAAGCCGTCAGCGAGCCCCAGAGCGACGACTGGGCCAGCGAAATTCCCGGCGAGCTCTCCACCGACAGCGACTGGACGGATACCTATCCGGATCATGGCAGCGGCGCCGGCGGCGCCACCGGCGAAGGCCCCGATTTCGAACGCCAGGCCGCGGGACAGACGCTGGCCGGCCACCTGATGTGGCAACTGGCGATGATCGACGTGAACGAGCGTCAGCGGCAGATCGCCGAAAGCCTGATCGATGCCGTCGACGGCACCGGCTACCTGACCCAGCCGCTGGAAGAGATCCGCGACGGCCTGCGTCGCCAGGGCCTCGAGGGGCTGCCTACCCGTGAGGTCGAGCAGGTGCTGCTGCGCCTGCAGCAGTTCGAACCCACCGGCGTGTTCGCCAGGGACCTGCGCGAATGCCTGATGCTGCAGCTCGCCACCCTGCCCGACGATACGCCCCTGCTGCCCCAGGCACGCCGCCTGGTGCGCCAGTTCCTCGAAGCCCTGGCCGCCGACGACCGTCGCCTGCTCAAGCGGCGCCTGAGCCTGGACGACGAGGCCCTCGACGACGCCATTGCCCTGGTGCGCTCGCTGAACCCGCGCCCTGGCAGCGCCTATGCCGAGGTCGGCAGCAACTACATCACCCCCGACCTGGTCGCCTATCACGACGAGTCCGGCTGGCGCGTGGAGCTCAATGCCGAAGCGCTGCCACGCCTGCGCATCCAGCCCGACTACGTCGCCCTGGTGCGCCGCGCCGACAAGAGTCAGGACAACCAGTTCCTCAAGGATCACCTGCAGGAAGCCCGCTGGTTGATGAAGAGCCTGGCCAGCCGTAACGACACCCTGCTGCGAGTGGGGCGCGAAATCATGGCCCGCCAGATCGACTTCCTGGAGCAGGGCGAGGAGGCGATGAAGCCGCTGGTACTGGCCGACATCGCCCAGGCCGTGGAGATGCACGAATCGACCATCTCACGGGTCACGACGCAGAAGTTCATCCACACGCCGCGCGGCGTGTTCGAGCTGAAGTATTTCTTCTCCAGCCACGTTGGCGGCAACGGCGAGGGGGATGCTCACTCCAGCACCGCGATTCGCGCCCGCATTCGCAAGCTGATCGCCGACGAGCCACCGCGCAAACCGCTCTCCGACAGTCGTCTGGTGGAGCTGCTGGCCGACGACGGCATTCAGGTGGCGCGCCGCACCGTGGCCAAGTATCGTGAAGCGCTGGGAATACCTTCCTCGAGCGAACGCAAGCGCTTTCGTTGAACTCGGCGCGCAGCGTTGACGCCGGACAAGAGCGTCGCTCGGAGGGGTTTGCAAGGAGGCAAAAAGGGTTACAATCAAACCACCACTCGAAGGACGAAGGAGCTCGTCATGCAAGTCAACATTACCGGCCATCATGTTGAACTGACCGATTCCCTGCGTGACTACGTGAGCGAAAAGCTCAACCGCGTCCAACGGCACTACGACAACATCACCAACGTGCAGGTCACCCTCTCGATCGAGAAGGAGCGCCAGCAGGCCGCTTGCACGCTACATGCCGCCGGTGCCGATCTGCATGCCGAAGCCTCCGACCCGGACATGTACGCTGCCATCGATGCGCTGACCGACAAGCTCGATCGTCAACTGGTCAAGCACAAGGAAAAGGCCCAGGCCCGCGCCCAGGGCGCCGGCATTCGCTGAGTTGCCATGACACTGGAAAACATACTGCCCCCTGAGCGCGCGCTGTTCGACGTTCCCGGGGGCAGCAAGAAGAGGGTGCTGGAGTTCTTCAGCACCTTCATTGCGCAGAACACCCCGAGCCTCGACAGCCAGGAGGTCTTCGGCCGATTGATCGGCCGTGAGCGGCTGGGCAGTACCGGCATCGGCAACGGCGTCGCCATCCCGCACGCACGAAGCCCGCACTGCCACAGCCCGGTCGCCGCCTTCCTCAAGCTGGCCGAGCCCATCGATTTCGACGCCATCGACGGCGAGCCGGTCGACCTGGTCTTCGTGCTGCTGGTACCCGAGGAGGCCGACGACACGCATCTGTCGCTGCTGAGCCAGGTCGCCAGAGTAATGAACGATGCCGAGACCCGTTCGCAACTGCGCAAGTGCGAAAGCCAGCGCGAACTTCACGAGCGTCTCATCGGCGCCATCCGACGACAGTCCTCGGCCTGACCGCCATCCCCAGCCGCTCGGCCAGCCCCTGATCAGGAGAAACGTAATGCAGCTTGTGATCATCAGCGGCCGCTCAGGCTCCGGCAAGTCGATCGCACTGCAGGCGCTCGAAGACATCGGCTACTACGCCATCGACAACCTGCCGGCGATGCTGCTCGGCTCCCTGGTCGACGAACTGCGCGGCTCACCCACGGTACAGCAGTGCATCGCCGTAAGCATCGATGCGCGCAACCTTCCTCATGCGTTGGAACGGTTCCCCAGGTTGCTGGAGGAGCTGCGTGCCAAGCAGGTCGACTGTCAGATCGTCTATCTCACCACCGATGCGCGAATCCTGATCGAGCGCTACTCCGCCACCCGGCGCCGGCACCCGCTGACCCGCGACCGGGACATGACCCTGAGCGAGGCGATCGAGACCGAAGACACGACGCTGAGCGAGATTCGCAACCTGGCCGACCTGATCATCGATACCTCGCGGCTTTCGGTCCACGACCTGCGCGGACGCATCACCGAACAGGTGGCCAGCCATCGCGCCGACCAACTGACCCTCACGGTGGAGTCGTTCGGTTTCAAGGGCGGCGTACCGCTGGACGCCGATATCGTGTTCGACGCGCGCTGCCTGCCCAATCCCTACTGGGACCCGCGCCTGCGCGCGGCGACCGGCCGCGAAGCGAGCATCGTGGAGTTTCTCGAACAGTACCCACTGGTCCACCAGATGCACGAGGACATCGTCACCTGGGTCGAGCGCTGGCTGCCGGCCTATCGCGACAGCCATCGCAGCTATCTCACGGTCGCCATCGGCTGCACCGGCGGCCAGCATCGCTCGGTGTACCTGGCCGAGCGCCTCGCCCGCCACCTCGCCCAACAGCAGCCCGACGTGCGTCTGCGCCACCGCGAGCTCGGCATCCATATACCGGTCTCTACCACGCAGGAGATGACCGCAGCGCCATCCGACCGCAAGGAAACCTGAGCGTGCCCAGCCGCAAGCTGACTCTGACCAACAAACGCGGCCTCCATGCACGCGCTGCCACCAAGCTGGTTCAGTGCTGCCAGCCTTTCGATGCACGCGTGTTCGTCTGCCGAGGCGCCCAGCAGGCCGAGGCCACCAACATCATGGCCCTGCTGATGCTCGGCGCCCCGTGCGGCACCGAACTCGACATCAACGCCGAGGGTGCGGATGCGGAAGCGGTTCTCGAGGCCATCGAGGCTCTCTTCGAGGCCCGCTTCGATGAGGATCTTTAGGAATGGCTGCGCTCGGCCATGTGGCGTCGAAGCCCTCTTCGCAGTGCTCATCGGGCTTCGCCTGGTCTGACCATCGCTCGCTCATCCGCGAGCTTTTGCGGTAAGGCCCAATATACGATTCAGCTGCCTGCCACGGTCATCTCGTCGATCAGCCAGCTGCCGGTGTGGATGCTGCCGCGGGTGTCGATGTCGCTGCCCACGGCCTGCAGGCCCTTGAACATCGTCTCGAGATTGCCGGCGATGGTGAACTCCTCGACCGGATACTGGATCTCGCCGTTCTCGACCCAGAAGCCAGCCGCTCCGCGGGAGTAGTCGCCGGTCACGCCGTTCACCCCCTGGCCCATCAGCTCGGTCACCAGCACCCCACGCCCCATGCGGGCCAACAGCTCTTCGCGCGCCGCCAGCGGTGCCGCGATCCGCAGGTTGCGGGCGCCGCCGGCGTTGCCCGTGGTCTGCAGGCCCAGGCGGCGTGCGCTGTAGGCCGACAGCATGTAGCTGGCCAGACGCCCCTCTTCGATGAAAACGTTGTCACGGGTCTGCACGCCGTCGTTGTCGAACGGGGAGCTGGCCATGGCGCCGCGCTCCATGGGCCGCTCGCCGAGCGTGAACCAGTCGGGAAACAGCCTCTCTCCCAGCCGATCGCACAGGAACGAGGCCTGACGATAGAGCGAACCGCCGGCGATGGCACTCATCAGGTGACCGACGAGACCGCTGGCGACGGTGGCATCGAACATCACCGGCAGGCGCCCGGTGGCGGGCCGACGCGCCCCCAGCCGCTGCAGGGTGCGCTCGGCCGCCTTGCGGCCGACCGACTCGGCGTCGCGCAGTTCACGCGGGTTACGTGCACTGGTGTAGTCGTAATCGCGCTGCATGCCGCTCGCATCCTCGGCGATCAGCATGCAGGAGAGCGAGTGGCGGCTGCCGCGCTGGCTGCCGAGAAAGCCATGGCTGTTGGCGTAGACCCTCACCCCTTCGCCACTGGAGAGCGAGGCGCCCTCCGACTGACGTATGCCCGCCTCGGCGCGGCCTGCCGCTTCACAGGCCAGCGCCAGCTCGATGGCCTGCTCGGTGCTGAGCGGCCAGGGGTGGTGCACGTCGAGGTCGGGCAGCTCGGTGGCCATCAGCTCGGCGTCGGCCAGACCCGCGGCGGGATCTTCACCGGTGTAGAGCGCAATGGCCATGGCCTTCTCCACGACCTCGCGGATCGACGCCTCACCGGCATCGGTGGAGGAGGCGCTGCCCTTGTGGCCACGCAGGTAGACGGTCACGGCAATACCCTGATCGCGGGAAAGCTCGACGGATTCCACCTCGCCTTCCCGCACGCTGATGCCGATACCCTGGTCGACGCTGGCCCCCACCTCACAGGCATCGGCTCCCAGGTGTCGCGCCAGCGCCAGCGCCTGCTCGGCACGCGACTCCAGCAGCGCCTGCTGGGCAGCGGCATCGAAAGCCTTGCTCATGTTCATCTCCCTCATCCACCGGCAGCGCCGGTATCCGTTCGTGTCTGTTCCCGCCGCGGCGCGACGGACTGATATACTGCGGTCATTCGACCCTATTCATCACCCGATGGCCAGCCCGAAGCCGGCCCTCTCATCACTTGGATGCGGCATGACCCAGGACATTCCCACTTTCTCCGACGAAAGCTCCGACGAACGGCCCAGCAAGTCCCAGCTCAAGCGCGAAATGCACGCGCTGCAGGCCTTGGGCGAACAGATCATCGCCATGACGCCGACCGAGCGCGCCCGCTTCCCGTTGTCCGAGGACATGCTCGCCGCCGTCGAGGAAACCTCCCGCATCCGCTCTCATGAAGGGCGCCGTCGCCACATGCAGTACGTCGGCAAGCTGATGCGGCGCGAGGATCTCGAAGCGATCCAGGCGGTGTTCGACGAGGTCGAGCAGGAGAAACGTCATCGCGACTTGGCCTTCCATCGCCTCGAGAAGTGGCGCGACCGCCTCATCGAGGAGGGCGACGATGCCGTCGAAGCCTTCATCGAGGAGCATCCCGACGTCGACCGTCAGGCCCTGCGCCAGCTGATCCGCAACGCCAAGAACGAGCGTGAGCGGGGCAAGCCCCCGGCCAATGCGCGCAAGCTGTTCCGACTCATCCGCGAGACGGCGGGGCTTTAAACCACTCGCCGCTCGGGACTGGTCAGGCGGCAGGCACGTTCACTCATGAAGCGGTGCCGCCGACGGTGAGCTCATCAAGCTTCAAGGTGGGCTGGCCCACGCCCACCGGCACGCCCTGCCCCTCCTTGCCGCATACGCCGATGCCGGTGTCGAGCTCCAGATCGTGGCCGATCATCGATACCCGTCCCATCGCCTCCGGCCCGTTACCGATCAGCGTCGCCCCCTTGACCGGCGCGGTGATCCTGCCGTCCTCGATCAGGTAGGCCTCGCTTGCCGAGAACACGAACTTGCCCGAGGTGATGTCCACCTGGCCACCGCCGAAGCTGACCGCATAGATGCCGCGGCGAACACTCGAGATGATCTCCGCCGGGTCGTCCTGACCGGCCAGCATGTAGGTGTTGGTCATGCGCGGCATCGGCATGTGGGCGAACGACTCGCGACGGGCGTTGCCGGTGGGCTGCATGCCCATCAGCCGGGCGTTGAGCTTGTCCTGCATGTAGCCGGTGAGAATGCCGTCCTCGATCAGCGGGGTGTACTGGCCCGGCGTGCCTTCGTCGTCCACGCTCATGGAGCCGCGGCGGTCGGCAAGAGTGGCATCGTCCACCACCGTGACCCCGGGAGCCGCCACCCGCTGACCCAGGCGCCCGGCAAAGGCCGAGCTGCCCTTGCGATTGAAGTCGCCCTCAAGGCCGTGCCCCACCGCTTCGTGCAGCAGGATGCCGGGCCAGCCGGGCGCGAGCACCACCGGCATCTGTCCGGCGGGGGCGTCCACCGCCTCCAGATTGACCAGAGCCTGGCGTACCGCTTCCTTGGCAAAGCGTTCGGCGGCGTTGTCGTCACGCAGGCGGGACATGGCGTAGCGCCCACCGCCACCGGCGCTGCCGCGCTCGCGACGGCCGTTCTTCACCGCGATGACGCTGACGTTGAAGCGCACCAGCGGGCGCACGTCCGCTGCCAGGGTGCCGTCACTGGCACGTACCAGCACGACCTCATGAACGCCGGTCAGGGAAGCGCTGACCTGGGTGATGGCGGGATCGGCGGCGCGCGCCACGCGATCGGCCTGTTTGAGCAACGCGATCTTCTCCTCGGCCGATAGACCCGACAGCGGGTCGACCGTGGCGTAGCGCAGCTCTGCGCCGGTCGCGATGCGTGGCGCAACCGACAGGCTGGCACCGCTGCGCACGATGCCGGACGCCGTGCGGCCGGTTTCCGCCAGGGCATCGGCGGTAATCTGGTTGGAATAGGCGAAGCCGGTCTTCTCGCCGGCCATGGCACGCACGCCCACACCGCCGTCGATGTTGTAGCTCGCTTCCTTGACTTCACCATCCTCGAGTACCCAGCTTTCGTGCCAGCTGCGCTGAAAGTAGAGATCGGCATAGTCGACGCCCGGGGTCAGCACATGGCCAAGACCTGCGTCGAGCGCCTCGACGTCCAGTCCGCCGGGGTGCAACAGAATCTCCGCGGCGGTATCGAGCAGAGCGGATGAGGATGTCGTCATTCTGCGGTTTCCAAGGTGATGTCGGGCGAGGTCCAGGGACCGCGCACGCGATAGTGAATTCGGGTGACTCGGTCGATGGCGCTGCCGAAGAGTCGATCGGCGATGAACAGCGCGCCACCTACCACCGGCGCACCGGCAATCACCGCCGCAAGCGGCAAACTGCTGCTGACGGGTACTGTGACGCCCAGTCGCTGGTCCAGTTCCCGACGCGAGAGGTCGACGGTGCCCTCCAGCGTGAAGGACGTGGCCGGGCCGTCGATCCTGATGGGGCCGGTCGTCTCCAGTACGCCTCCATACAGGGTAGCAGCCCCGATAACATGATCGAAGGCCGTACCCTGGCCGGTCACGTCGGAAAAGTCCATGCGCAGCCGTCGTACCAGGTTGTCGACGTTGAGCAGACCCACCACTCGCGCCGTGGGAGACTCCAGGTTGACGAAGCGTCCATTGCGCAGCTCCGCCTCGACGCTGCCACGCGAGCGGGCCAGGGCGAACTGCCAGGGCGGCCCCGGCCAGGCCAGCTGGCTGCGTACGCGTGTCTCGTTGCTGCGAATCGAGACCGGCTGACCGAGCCGCTCCAGCGCCGTACCCAGGTCGCGCCCATCGAGGTCGAGCCGTGAGCGGGTCAGGCTGTCGCCCGGACCGGCGGACTCCCAGATCACTTCTCCCCGCGCCGAGATCTGTCCCAGGGTGAGCCCCAGTGGCGCCACTCTGAGCCGCTGCGGCGAGCCCTCCCAGTGGGCCGTGAGCGGGCCGATCACCCGGCCCTGATACAGGATCTCCGCCAGTCGCAGCCGGCCGTTGGGTACCTCGCCGACCCAGCCGGGCAACGGCGTCGGGTCCGGCGGCACATCCAGCTCCGCGAGAAGATTGCCGGTGTCTTGCGTCTCGGCGGGCAGCAGGCCGTCCAGCGTCAAACGGTCTAGCGCGATGTCCAGCGGCTCGGCAAGCGTGGGGCGATAATCGAGATAGCCCTCGAGCAGATCCCCCCGCAGGCCGACACGCCAACCGCCCCCGGTGTGCGGACGTGCATCGGCGGTCATCACGCCCAGGCAATCCTCCGGGCCGACGAGACAGGCGGTGTCCACCCGCAGGTAACGCAGCGCCCCGGGGCCATCACCCCCCGGCGCTCCTCCATCAAGCATCGGTGCCAGCGCCGCGCCCCACTCCACCAGGTCGAGGCGGGATTGATATATCGTGCCCGACCAGCCCTCCTGCTCGGGCCAACTGGGTGCTTCCGGCAGCCGCCCCAGCCAGAACTGGCCCTGGCCTATATCCGACCACGGCAGGCCGCGCCAGCGCAGGCGGGCATCGCCGCCCATTTCCGCTTCCACTCGCTGCTGATCGAGATCGGCCTCGACCCACAGCGGACGACTCTCGCCGGCCGACTTGCCCAGCGGCGACGGCAGGTCGATGGCGACACCCTGCAGGTTGCTGTCGAAGCGGAACGTATTGCGCGTTTCACCAAGCGTGAAGCGCGCCCGCCAGGGCAGACGCCCCGACACCCCACCGGCCAGGGCGGTGGCATCGAAGCGCTGCAGTATCCGCGCCACCTCGGCAGCGCCATCCAGTTCGACACGCCCGGCCAGGGTATCGATGTCGGCATTGACCGGCCCGCCGAACAGGCGCCCTTCCAGGCGCCCCTCGAGCCCGCCGTCGTCATCGCGCTGACGCCAGGCGAGCGGCCCCTTCACATCACTGAGGGGCACTTCCAGCGGCAGGTAGACGAGCCGCTGCATGTCGACGTCGGTCTCGAGGTCGAGCCGAAAGCCGTCGTCCTCTCCCAGCAGGGTGCTGAGCTCGATCCTGCCGCTGGCGCTCCCCTCCCCGCGCCAATCGTCGACCTGCTCCATGCCGTCGACGGGGATGGCGCGCAGGTAGCGGCGTATCCCATCGGCATCGGACGCGAGGTCGCCGATCACGTGCAGCACGTCATCCTCGATGGTGACCCGCCCGTTGCGGCCCAGGACGCCAAGGCTCTCGGCGTGATAGACCTCGGCATCGAGAGTGCCGATACCCGCGGTGAGTCGCCCCTCGAGACCTTCGATCACCGGCCAGCGAGGGTCGAAGGGAAGCCTGCCCTCCTCGATCTCGAGGTCCAGTTGCAGTCGCGGCTCGATGCCGCTGCCGCCACGTCGGAGCGGCAGATGCAGCTTCAGCTCGCCATACGGCACACGGCCGGCCACACCGGCCGCGAGCCAGGCATCGAGTTCCTCACCCAACACGTCGGCAGGTAGCCAGTCCACCAGCGGACGCTCCAGGGCATCGGCGTTGCGGAAGCGCAAGTCGAGCCCCAGGCCGCCATGCACGCCACCGCCGATCGCCAGGCCGAAACCGCCCTCCACTTCAGCCCCCTGCCAGCCGGCCATGAGATTTCGTCCACTGACGAAGGTGCGCGGCCCCTCGTAGGTCCAGCGCACCTCGCCGCTGGCATGGGAAAGTTCCATCGGCGCCGGATAGAGCTCTGGCACCTTGAACGCGGGGTCACCGACACCGACGAACTCGATTCGCCCCGAGAGATCCCGCGCTTCGACCCAGGCATCGAGAGGTCCACCGCCCGGCACTTCGTCCCACGGCTCCACCTCGACCCGATGCAGCGCGGCCTGAGCCAGCCAGTGGCCGTTGCGCCGGCCCACGCCCAGTCCGGAGATCAGCCCGCGAGGCTCCAGGGCGTCGATGGTGCGCACCAAACCTTCGGGAAGCAAAATGCGTTCGCGCCAGGCCGCCAGCGACGCCAGCTCGAACTGGCTGGTGGTCAGCCACCAGCCCTCGTCGTCGTCGTAGCGCATGTGCCAGAAGTGCGGCAGCGCCGGCTGTCGCTCGTCTGCGAGCTCATGCGGCTCCGCCCAGTCGGCAGCCGCAGCGTCACCCTGCAGCCACGCCTCCCAGCCTTCGTCGTTGCGCAGCCACTGACCGCGGGCTCTGAGCGGCTCCAGCACGATGGGTTCGTCGTCACGCCGCAGCACCAGCCGCGGCACGTCGATATCCAGCCGCGCATCGGCCAGCGCTCCACGATGCCAGCGACCCCAGAGGGTGACGTCACCGCTGGCGTCCTCCAGGCGCAGGGGGTCGTCGAGGGTGAACACCTCGACCAGATCGATCAGCGTGTCGAGCTTCATGTCGGCCTGGAGGGCGGCGCTGAAATCGCGGAATCCGGTGGGTCCGGGGAACACTTCCAGCACGGCCTGCAGCGTGGCCTCTTCCTGCCCCTCGAGATGCACTTCGCCCTCGAGATGGGCTCGCCGCTCGTCGCCGGTGAGCAGCAGGCGCGGCGCGAGCATGTCGACCCGCCGCTCGCGCCCGTGCAGCACCAGCCTCACGTCCTCCACCCAGGCGCGCTGTCGCAGCAACAGCCCGACCCAGAAGTCGAGCCGCTCGAGATCGAAATCGCCTTCGAGAAGCTCAGGCGGAATCCTGGCCGGATCCGGCCAGTGCCAGCCGCCCTGCTCGTCCTGATAGAGGTGAAGCGTGAGCCCGCTGAGACGCGCATCCGCGACCACGGGCACACCGGTGCGCAGGCTGGCTGCGGTATCCAGCCGCAGTTGCGCATGCTCGACTTCCAGCAGCGGCAGGCCGGCTTCCCCCGGCAGCGTGCTCATGGTGAGCCCGCCACCCGTCATCACGGGGTCGAGCCGGGCCAGTCCGGCGTCGAATTCACGCAGCTCTACCGTTGCCCCCGTACGCGCCTCCAGCAACCGCTCGACGCGCGGCGCCAACTGGTCGACCTGGGTGAGCGCCAGCCGCAGCGCCACCAGCAGCACCGCGACCAGGGCCAGCAGCACGGCCAGCAGGGTGAGACTCCAGCGGCCTACCTGACGCAAAGGATGCATCGGCCGCTCACATCAGCACGATGTCGTACTGCTCCTGGGAATAGTGCGCCTCGACCTGGAAACGAATCGTCTTGCCTATGAAGGCCTCCAGATCGGCGACCGCAGCCGATTCCTCATCGAGCAGCCGATCCACCACCGGCTGGGATGCCAGCACCATGTAGGTTTCGGCGTTGTAGGCACGCTCCTCGCGCAGGATCTCGCGAAAGATCTCGTAGCACACCGTCTCGGCGGTTTTCAGGGTGCCCCGCCCACCGCAGGTGGGACACGACTCGCACAGGGTCTGCTCGAGGCTCTCGCGGGTGCGCTTGCGGGTCAGCTGCACCAGCCCCAGCTCGGTGACCCCGGTACACTTGGTCTTGGCATGATCGCGCTCCAGCGCCTTCTCGAGCACCCGCAGTACCTGGCGCTGATGCTCCGGGTCCTCCATGTCGATGAAGTCGATGATGATGATGCCGCCCAGGTTGCGCAGCCGCAGCTGTCGGGCGATGGCGTTGGCCGCTTCGAGATTGGTCTTGAAGATGGTCTCTTCGAGGTTGCGGTGCCCCACGTAGCCGCCGGTGTTGACGTCGATGGTGGTCATCGCCTCGGTCGGGTCGATCACCAGATAGCCGCCCGACTTGAGCTGCACCTTGCGCCCGAGCGCCTTCTGGATCTCGTCCTCGACGCTGTAGAGATCGAAGATGGGCCGCTCCCCGGGGTAGTACTCGATGCGTGCCGAGGAGTCGGGCATGAACTCCTCGGCGAATTCCAGCAGCTTGACGTAATTTTCCCGCGAATCGATGCGCACCTTTTCGATCTCGTCGCGCATCAGGTCGCGCAGGGTACGGATGAACAGCGGCAGATCGTCGTAGATCACGCTGGGTGCCGGCGCGGTCACCTTGCGCTCGCTGACCTTGCGCCACAGCCGCAGCAGGAAGTGCATGTCGGAGAAGAGCTCCTCCTTGCCCACGTTCTCCGCCGCCGTACGCACGATGAAGCCGCCGGTGATCTCGATCTCCTGCTCCTGCTGGCAGAGTTCGAGCAGCTCGCGCAGGCGCTCTCGCTCACGCTCGTCCTCGATGCGCTGCGACACGCCGTGGTGCGGGGAGTCAGGCATGTAGACCAGGTAGCGTGAAGGTACCGACAGATGGGTGGTGAGGCGTGCGCCCTTGGAGCCGATGGGATCCTTGGTGACCTGAACCACCAGTGCCTGGCCCTCGTGGAGCAGTTGACCGATGGTGGCCTGCTCCTCGGGCGGGGTGCCGGGCGGCATCACTTCATGGGCATGGATGAAGGCCGCACGGTCGAGACCAATGTCGACGAAGGCCGCCTGCATGCCGGGGAGGACCCGCACCACGCGACCCTTGTAGATGTTGCCGACGATGCCACGTCGGCGCGTACGCTCGATCAGCGCCTCCTGCAGCACGCCGTTTTCCACTACCGCCACGCGGGTTTCCATCGGCGTCAGGTTGATCAGTACTTCGCCGCTCATGCGGAAATCCTTGTCCAGTTCAATAGCCGCATTATGACATAGTGGTACGCCTAGGCAGCACCACACCAAAGCGGCACATTCTGTCGCACCAGCAACTGCGCCGTTTCGTACAGGGGTAGCCCGACCACCGCCGAGTGACTGCCCTCGATACGCTCGACGAAAATCGACGCCAAGCCTTGGATGGCATAGCCGCCCGCCTTGTCGGCAGGTTCGCCGGTCGCCCAGTAGACCGCCATCTCGCTCTCGCTGATCTCGCGCATGAAAACCCGCGTCGCCACACAAACCTCGAGCAACCCGGCCGGCCCCGTCACGGCCACGGCGGTGAGCACCTGGTGAGCGCGACCCGACAGCAGGCGCAGCATGGCTATCGCCTCGTCCCGATCGGCCGGCTTGCCAAGTATCCGCCCGTCGCAGACCACGGCGGTATCCGAGCCCAGCGTCGGCAGTCGCGACCGGCACCCGCCCGCCAACGCCTTCTCTCGGGCCAGGCGTAGCACATAGGCTTCGGGCAGCTCGTCAGGCAGCGGCGTCTCATCGATGTCCACCGGCCGCACCTCGACGCCGACACCGATGCTGGCCAGCAGCTCGCGGCGGCGCGGCGAGGCCGATGCCAGGCACAGCACGCCCTCGCGCCCTTCGGCCCGCTCCTCAGTCATGCCTGGCCAACCGGCGCTCGAAGGCCTGGAACATGGTGACGAGCCACGGCCACAGCGCCGCTCCGATCAGCGATGGGAGCAGAAAGGCAAGGTGCATCGAGAAGGGACCGAACAGGGTACGCAGCCACTGTTCGACCAGTTGCACGAGCCCCAGCAGCACCAGGATCAGCAGCGCCTGCTGCACCAGGGAGTAGGTACGGAAGCGTGGATAGACCAGAGCGGCGAGGAAGGCCAGCAGCGACAGGGTCAGGGCATTCTGCCCCAGCGGAGCGCCCTCGATGAGATCGAGCAGGATGCCGAGCACGAAGCCGTGGAAGACTCCGACTCGGGCAGGGGCGGCCATGCACCAATAGATCAGCATCAGCCCCAGCCAGTCCGGCCGCCAGATCTGCCAACCCTCGGCCAACGGCATCACCTGAAGGCACAGCGCCAGCAGCAGGGTGAGCCAAATCCAGGGCAGCGCCGTGGTCGATCCGCTCGCCATCAGTTCGACTCCTCCAGCGTGGCTTCGTCATCCAGCTCATCCGGCAGCTCCAGATCCCACACTTCGTCGTCAGGCACCGGCGCCGGATCGGGCGGAAACACCAGCAGGAAGTGGCGGGAGCGCTGCAGGCGCGCGACGGGTTCGGCCGTTACCCGGGCAAAGGGCTGGCCCGGGTCATGGACCACCTCGGTGACCCTGGCCACGGGATAACCCGGCGGGAAACGCCCCGCCAGCCCGGAGGTCACCAGCAGGTCGCCTTCGCGAATGTCGGCCGTATCCGGCACATGAATCACTCTCAGGGCATCGTACTGACCGCTGCCCTGCAGCACGAAGCGCAGGCCGTTACGGTTGATCTGAATCGGCAGCGCATGACTGGCGTCGGCCACCATCAGCACCCGGCTGGAATAGGCCGACACCGCCGTCACCTGGCCCACCAGCCCCGAGGCATCCAATACCGGCTGCCCCACGTAGACCCCGTTGCGACGCCCGCGGTCGATCACCATCTGATGGGTGAACGGATCGGAGTCGAGGGAGAGCAGTTCGGCGGTGATGTAGGGAGCCTCCAGGCGAGCGGCAGCACCAAGCAGTTCGCGCAGACGCACGTTCTCGGCGGTAAGACTCGACATGTGCTGGACCCGGTGGGACAGATGCAGGATCTGCTCGCGCAGGCGGCGGTTCTCCTCCACCAGCGCACGCTGCTCGGAGAGCGCCAGCGAGCCCCATGTGAGCACGTCGCTGGGCAGCGCGACGAGCCACTGGATCGGCGCCACGACGGTGGTGAGCTGAGCGCGCACCTCTTCCATGCGGGTGAAACGATGATCGACGAACATCAAGGCAGACGCAGCTACCACACACAGCAGCATGCGGTAGCCAGGCACATGACCGTGCGAGAACAGCGGTTTAATAGACGTTCCCCCCGCACCGGGCGCGGCACGTCCGGCCGCACCTGTTCATACGTCGATTCGCACTGGAAAACGGCCTTGCGGCGTCAGTCGCTTGAGAGCAGCTCGAAGGTGTGGCGGTCGATCATCTCGAGTGCCTTGCCGCCTCCGCGCGCTACGCAGGTCAGCGGATCCTCGGCGACGATGACCGGCAGCCCGGTCTCTTCGGAGATCAGCTTGTCCAGGTCGCGCAGCAGGGCGCCACCGCCGGTCAGCACCAGGCCACGCTCGGCGATGTCGGAGGCGAGTTCGGGCGGCGACTGCTCCAGCGCGCTCTTGACCGCGGCGACGATCGAGGAGAGCGTCTCCTGCAGGGCATCGAGAATCTCGTGGGAGTTCAGCGTGAAGCTGCGCGGAATGCCCTCTGCCAGGTTGCGGCCGCGCACGTCAATCTCGCGCAGTTCGCCGCCGGGGTAGGCACAGCCGATCTCTTCCTTGATACGCTCGGCGGTGGCCTCACCGATCAGGCTGCCGTAGTGGCGGCGCACATAGGCGGAAATCGCCTCGTCGAAGCGGTCGCCACCGACACGGATCGATTCAGAGTAGACCACGCCGTTCAGCGAAATGATGGCGATCTCGGTGGTGCCGCCACCGATGTCCACCACCATCGAGCCCTGGGCATCGTCCACCGGCAGGCCAGCGCCGATGGCAGCAGCCATGGGCTCTTCGATCAGGAACACTTCACGGGCACCGGCCCCTTCCGCGGACTCCTTGATCGCCCGGCGCTCGACCTGAGTCGACATGCAGGGTACGCAGACCAGCACCCGCGGGCTCGGGGTCAGGAAAGTGCTCTGGTGAACCTTGCGGATGAAGTGCTGGAGCATCTGCTCGGTAACGGTGAAGTCGGCGATCACGCCGTCCTTCATCGGGCGAATCGCAGTAATGTTGCCCGGCGTGCGGCCCAGCATGCGCTTGGCATCGGCACCCACCGCGGCCACGCTGCGCATGTTACCGGATTGGCGAATGGCCACTACGGACGGCTCATCGAGCACAATGCCGCGACCGCGAACGTAAATCAGTGTATTAGCCGTACCCAGATCGATGGAAAGATCGCTGGAGAACAGCCCCCTCAAGCGTTTGAACATGGACGTCGTTACCTAGTGCAGACCGGGACCAGTGCGGATGCAAACGGTATCATCGCCGCCTCAGTGCAGCAAGCGACATAGGCCGCTCCAGATGCGAGAAGAGTGCCCGCCATGGCTCGAATATGGTACCTTTTCCCGCTGTTCATAACACTCCATCCGTGCGAGGACACTCAGCTCATGGCGCTTGAACACGCAGACGTGCAGCGGGCCGCTCATCTGGCCCGGCTCGGCCTGACCGACGACGAGGCCGCCCGCTACGTGGACGACCTAGGCCGTATTCTCGAGATGGTCGACATGCTCCAGGCACTCGACACCGAAGGGGTCGCCCCGCTGGCTCACCCCCTCGACGTGACCCAGCGCCTGCGCGCCGACGAAGTCACCGAGCGCGACCAGCGCAGCCGCTTCCAGCAGTGCGCTCCGGCCGTGGAAAACGGGCTCTACCTGGTTCCTCGCGTCGTCGAGTGAGCCCAGCCGCCATTCGGGTAGCGCCAACCAGCTCAGGATTCACCTCTCTTTCAACGGCACGCTTTCATGGAGCCATGCCGCATGCATGACAAGACCCTTGCCGAACTGACCCGTTCGCTCGATGCCGGCGACTTTTCCAGCCGCGAACTGACCCAGCACCTGCTCGGCCGCATCGACCGTCTCGACGGCCAGCTGAACAGCTTCATTACCGTCACCCACGAGCAGGCCCTGGCCGCCGCCGATGCCGCCGACGCCGCCCGCGCCGCGGGCAAGGCCGGCGCGCTAACCGGTCTGCCGCTGGCGCTGAAGGACATCTTCTGCACCCAGGACGTGAAGACCACCGCCGGCTCGCGGATGCTCGACAGCTTCATCGCCCCCTATGACGCCACGGTGGTCGAGAAGCTCAAGGCCGCCGGCACCGTCAGCCTGGGCAAGACCAACATGGACGAGTTCGCCATGGGCTCCTCCAATGAGAACAGCCACTACGGCCCGGTGAAGAACCCCTGGGACTTCACCGCCGTTCCGGGCGGCTCGTCCGGCGGCAGCGCCGCGGCGGTGGCGGCGGGCTTCGTGCCGGCGGCGATCGGCACCGACACCGGCGGCTCGATTCGCCAGCCCGCAGCCTTCTGCGGCATCACCGGGCTCAAACCCACTTACGGCCGGGTGTCGCGCTACGGCATGATCGCCTACGCCTCGAGCCTCGACCAGGCCGGCCCCATGGCCCGCAGCGCCGAGGACTGCGCCCTGCTGCTCAACGCCATGGCCGGCCACGACCTGCGCGACTCCACCTGCGTGCAGCGCGGCGTGCCCGACTACACCGAAGAGCTCGGTACCGCACTCTCCGGCCTCAAGATCGGCCTGCCCAGCGAGTACTTCGGCGACGGTCTCGACCCGCAGGTGGAAGCCGCCGTGCGCGAAGCGATCAAGGTCTTCGAATCGCTCGGCGCGAGCGTGCGTGAGGTGAGCCTGCCGCACACCCACTACGCGATACCGGCCTACTACGTCATCGCCCCGGCGGAAGCCTCGTCGAACCTGTCGCGCTACGACGGCGTACGCTTCGGCCACCGCTGCGCCGACCCCGTGGATCTGATCGACCTGTACAAGCGCAGCCGCGCCGAGGGCTTCGGCGACGAGGTCAAGCGCCGCATTCTGATCGGCACCCACACCCTCTCCGAGGGTTTCTTCGACGCCTACTACAAGAAGGCCCAGCAGGTGCGCCGGCTGATCCGCCAGGACTTCCTCGACGCCTTCGAGGAAGTCGACGTCCTGATGGGCCCGGCCGCTCCCACCCCGGCCTTCGATCTTGGCGCCAACAAGGACCCGGTGTCGATGTATCTGCAGGACATCTACACCATCGCCATCAACCTCGCCGGCATCCCCGGCATGAGCGTGCCAGTCGGCTTCGCCGGCAAGCGCCCGGTGGGGCTACAGATCCTGGGCAGCCACTTCAACGAGTCGCGGCTGCTCAACGTTGCCCACCAGTTCCAACTGGCCACCGACTGGCACCGTCAATGCCCCGCGCTCGCCGAGGAGAACGCCTGATGCAATGGGAAACCGTGATCGGGCTGGAGGTTCACGTCCAGCTCGCCACCCGCTCGAAGATCTTTTCCGGCGCCTCCACCGCCTTCGGCGCCGAGCCCAACACCCAGGCCTGCGCCGTCGACCTGGGCCTGCCGGGCGTGCTGCCGGTGCTCAACGAGGCGGCCGTCGCCATGGCGGTCAAGTTCGGCCTGGCGATCGACGCCGAGATTCCCGAGGTGTCGGTGTTCGACCGCAAGAATTACTTCTACCCCGACCTGCCCAAGGGCTACCAGACCAGCCAGATGTACCAGCCCATCGTCGGCGCCGGAGTGGTCGAGATCACTCTCGAGGACGGCACCACCAAGCCGGTTCGCGTGCACCACGCGCACCTGGAAGAGGATGCCGGCAAATCGCTGCACGAGGACTTCCACGGCATGACCGGCGTCGATCTCAACCGTGCCGGCACACCGCTGCTGGAGATCGTCTCCGAGCCGGACATGCGTTCGGCGAAGGAGGCCGCCGCCTATCTCAAGGCGATCCACTCCATCGTCACCTACCTTGGCATCTCCGACGGCAACATGGCCGAGGGCTCGATGCGCTGCGACGTCAACGTCTCGGTTCGGCCCAAGGGCCAGGAAGCCTTCGGCACCCGCGCCGAGATCAAGAACGTCAACTCGTTCCGCTTCGTCGAGCGCGCCATCGCCTTCGAGGTGGAGCGGCAGATCGAGCTGCTCGAGGATGGCGGCAAGGTGGTGCAGGAGACACGCCTGTTCGACCCCGAGCGCGACGAGACCCGCAGCATGCGGACCAAGGAGGAGGCCAACGACTATCGCTACTTCCCCTGTCCCGACCTGCTGCCGGTAGTGCTCGACAAGGCCTACATCGACCATCTGCGCGACAACCTGCCGGAGCTGCCGGCCGAGAAGCGCGCCCGCTTCGAGAACGAGCTGGGCCTCTCGGCCTACGATGCCAGCGTGCTCTCCGCCACCCGCGAGATGGCCGACTATTTCGAAGAAGTGAAAGATGTCTGCCAGGATGCCAAGCAGGCCGCCAACTGGGTACAGGGTGAGCTGGCAGGTGCCTTGAATCGTGAGAATCTCTCGATCGCCAATAGCCCCGTATCGGCTCGTCAGCTGGGTGAACTGGTCGCTCGCGTGCTCGACGACACCATCAACGGCAAGGCCGCCAAGCAGGTGTTCCAGGCACTGTGGAACGGCCAGGGCGCCAGCGCCGATGACATCATCGAGGCCCAGGGGCTCAAGCAGGTCACCGACACTGGCGCCATCGAGGCGATGATCGATCAGGTGATCGCCGACAGCCCAGCCCAGGTAGCCCAGTATCGCGACGCCGAGCCGGACAAGCGCGGCAAGATGATCGGCTACTTCGTCGGCCAGGTGATGAAGGCCTCGCGCGGGACCGCCAATCCGCAACAGGTCAACGAGCTGCTCAAGCAGAAGCTCGACGCCCTCTGCTGAGGCATGGCGGGCGGTGCCTGGGCGCCGCCCGCGGGATTAGGAGATCGGCATGTCGGACGACGTCGGCGTACGCCTGCGCGCGCTTCGCACTCTGCGCGGCATTTCCCAGCGTGAACTGGCCAAGCGCTGCGGGGTCACCCATTCCAGCCTGTCGCTGATCGAACAGGGCAAGGTGAGCCCTTCGGTCAGCTCGCTGAAGAAGATCCTCGATGCCATCCCCATCAGCGTGGGCGATTTCTTCACCATGGACATGGAGAGCCGCGACCAGGTTTTCTACAGCGCCGAGGAGCTCGCCGACGTGGGCAGCGGCGAGGTCGTCTACAAGCTGGTCGGCGCCAACCGCGCTAGTCGGGCGCTGGCGTTCATGATCGAGACCTACCCGCCCGGCGCCGATACCGGGCGCGAGATGATCGCCCACCAGGGCGAGGAAGCCGGCGTGGTGCTGGAGGGCACGATAGAGATCACCATCGGCCCCGAAACCCGCCTGCTCGGCCCGGGCGAAGCCTATTACTTCGACACCAACGTGCCCCACCGCTTCCGCAATCCCGGCAGCGAGCCCTGCCGTCTGGTGAGCTGCTGCACACCGGCCTGCGCCTTCTGAATCAACCGCGCTTCAAACGTTCGATCTCCAAGCGCAGGGCCTCGGCCTGCTCCGTCAGCGCCGCGTTGGCGCGCATGTCACCGTTGCGGGACGCCAGCATCGCTTCCTCGAGCTTGCGCTCATAGGCCTTTTGCAGTCGTTTGGTGGGATCTCGCCGAAAGATAGCGAACATAGGGTTTCTCCTTCCTCAGGGTTTTGTACAACTTTTCGCGGCCGAATCGCGACCTCACGCGCCCAAATCCTGCTTTCTACATACCACACCTAGCAGATCGGTAGGTCAAGCAGTGCTTTTTTCGACGGCAGGCTAAAATTAAATTCATTTGTACAGTGATTGTACAAGTTTTAAGATTCGCGTGTCTTCCACTCTCGCTTCCACCGGGAGTGGCTCAAAACCAGAATAAGGAATGCATGCCATGGGACTCTCGACCAGCCTCGCCCGCCTGGGAATACGTAGTCGTCTGTTCGTTGGATTCTCCGCCGTGCTCGCCTTGATCGTACTGCTCACCGCCATCGGCATCGTGCAGGTGAACCGTATCGATCACAGCCTCACCACCATCAACGACGTCAATGGCACCAAGCAGCGCCACGCCATCGACTGGCGCGGCAGCGTGCATGACCGCGCGATCCTGCTGCGCGACATGACCCTGGTCGAATCGCCCGCCGCGCTGGCAACCCTCGAGCGCGACTACCGCATGCTGGCCGACGACTACCAGCGCGCCGCCAGCGGTATGGCGACCGCCATTCAGCTCAGCGTCTCCTCCCGCGAAAGCGAACTGTTGTCAGCCATCGAGCGCCAGGCCGATACGACGCAACGACTGGCGGCCCAAGTAATGGAGCGTCGCGCACAGGGCGACATTGTCGGCGCACGGGAAGTTCTTCTGAGCGAGGCCGGCCCGGCCTTCTTTACCTGGCTCGACAGCATCAATGACTTCATCGACCACCAGGAAGCCGAGAGCGCAGCCGATACCGCACTGGCCCGCGATACCGCCTCCGGCTTCCAGATGCTGATGCTGGCCCTTTGCCTGGCGGCCTTGGCGGCAGGGGGCACCATCGCCTACCTGCTGGCTCGCCAGCTACTGCGCGAGCTCGGCGCCGAGCCCCACGAGGTGAAAGCCTTCGCCGAGGCGATCGGCCGCGGCGAACTGGCTACCGCCGGGCGTCTGCGCGATGGCGACCGACACAGCATCATGGCATCGCAGGTGGAAATGGCCCGCCAGCTGCAGGCCATCGTGACCCAGGTGCGCGGCGCTGCCGAAGCCGTGGCCAGCAACAGCGAGCAGATCGCCGAGGGCAACACCGACCTCGCCTCGCGCACTCAGCAGCAGGCCAGCGCCCTGACCCAGACCGCCTCGGCGATGGAAGAGTTGAACGGCACCGTGGTGCAGAACAGCGAGAATGCAGGCCAGGCCAGCCGTGAGGCCGAGAATGCCTCGCACACGGCACGCCAGGGTGGCATGGCGGTAGAGCAGATGACGGCTACCATGAACGAGCTCGACAAGAGCGCCGGAGAGATCGCCAGCATCATCTCGACCATCGACGACATCGCCTTCCAGACCAACATTCTGGCACTCAACGCCTCAGTGGAGGCGGCGCGTGCCGGCGAGCACGGCCGCGGCTTCGCCGTGGTTGCTGCCGAAGTGCGCAAGCTGGCCCAGAAGAGCGCCGAGGCCGCCAGCGAAATCAATGAACTCATCACCAGCAACGTGGAGCGCGTGAAGAGCGGTAACGCTCGGGCTGCCGAGGCGCGGCAGGCCACCGAGGAGATCGTCGAGGCCATCGCGCGAGTCAGCCAGTTGATGCGGGAGATCAGCCAGGCCAGCGTCGAACAGAGCGCCGGCGTGCAGGAAGCCGGTACGGCGGTGGCCGAGATGGACAGGGTCACCCAGCAGAACGCCACCCTGGTGGGAGAGAGCGCCACGGCAGCCGACAATCTGCGCCAGCATGCCCGTCAGCTGATGAACGCCATGGCCGCCTTCCAACTGCCGAGCAGCGCTCGCGCCGATGGCCAAAGCGTGCCGCACGGCGAGATGCTTACGGCGCCCCGGCCCATCATGCGCCAGCTGCAGCTTGCCACCGCGGAGCGCCAGCCGGAGTGGGCCAACTTCTAAGTCCCTTACCTTGGCTGGCCCCTAGCCTCGACCGCCCCCGTCCGGCAGCGCCTGGCGGGGGCTCGCAGTCTCGAGCTCGAGGCCGGCCCGCTCGACCAGCTCGGCCGGCAGCTCCTTCTTCACCGCCACTCCCAGCTCCTGGAACTCGGCGGCCTGCTTGATCAGGTTGCCGCGCCCGTTGACTAGTTGTCCCATGGCACGGTCGTAGCTGTCGCGGGCGCCGTCGAGCTTCGCCTGCACCTCCTGCATGCTCTCGAGGAACAGCCGCAGCTTGTTGTAGAACCGCTCGGCACGATTGGCCAGCTCGGCGCTGTGGCGACTCTGGTCCTCGAAGCGCCATAGCTGACGCACCACGTTGAGGCTGGTCAGCAGCGTGGTGGGCGTGGCCACCAGCACGTTGTGTTCGATGGCCCGCTGGTAGAGGGTCTCATCGTGCTTGAGCGCCTCGACGTAGGCTGACTCCACCGGGATGAACATGATCACCACGTCTGGCGAGTTGAGGCCCGGCAGATCGTAGTAGTGCTTGTCGGCCAGCTCGGCTATGCGCTCGCCCACCGACTTGGCATGAGCCGCCAGAGCCTGCCCTCTCGCCATCTCGTCCTCTGCATTGACGTAGCGCACGTAGGCGGCAAGCGAGGTCTTGGCGTCGATCACCAGGTGGCGGCCCTGGGGCAGATAGACCACCGCATCGGGCCGGCGCCGACCCTCCGCCGTGGTAAAGCTCACCTCGCGCTGGTAATCCTTGCCAGGGCGCAGGCCGGAGCCCTCAAGCACGTTCTCCAGCATCAGCTCGCCCCAGTTGCCCTGCACCTTCTTCTGCCCCTGCAGCGCCTGGGTCAGGCGCTCAGCCTGATCGGTGATCTCGCGGTTGAGCGCCTGCAAATGGCGCAGTTCAGTGCGAAGCCCGGCGCGCTGCTCGGTGTCGTGGCGATGAATCGTCTCGACCTTCTCGCGAAAGCCCTTCATCTCGGCCTGGATCGGCTGCAGCAGGCCGCTGATACGCTGCTGGGAAAGCTCGGAGAAAGCGCGCCCCTTGCGCTCGAGGATCTCGTTGGCCAGGTTCTCGAATTCCTGGCGCAGTTGCTCGCGGCTGTCGCGCAACAGCGCCAACTGGGCCTCGAAGTGCTGCTGCTTCTGCTCCAGCGTGGTGGCCAGACGCGCCTCACTCACCTGCACCTCGCCGAGCCTGTGCTTTGCGTCATCGAGCTGTTGCTCACGCTCGGCCAGCCGCTCACGCATGTCGGCCAAGGCGGCTTCGTGCCGTACCGCCTCCACCCGCTGGCGCCGGACGGCGAGCCAGCCGGCCAGGCCGAAGGCAAGCAGGAACGTCAACAGCGACGTGAGCGCCATGGCGTAGCCAAGGGGCAGCGAGGCCAGCATGGTGGCAAGATCGATCAAGGGAAGTCTCCAGCAGGCGGTCGTGGCGCCAGTATACCTGCCACGGCCGCCGGCTCATCCCCTGCCGGTTTCTGACAGGATCAACTTGGTTGCAGCGACATCCATACACTCTTGAGCTCGGAGTACTCCTCCAGGCTGTGATGCGACTTGTCTCGGCCGTTGCCCGACTGCTTGACCCCACCGAAGGGCATGGTCTGGTCGCCCCCGGCCCAGTTGTTGACGAACACCTGGCCCGACTGCAGCCGCCGCGTCACGCGCATGATGCGGTCGATGTCCTGGCTCCACAGCCCCGCCGCCAGGCCGTAGGGCGTGTCGTTGGCCATGGCCACCGCCTCCTCTTCCGTGTCGAAGCCGAACACCGCCAGCACCGGGCCGAAGATCTCCTCGCGACCGATGGTCATCTGCGGCGTGACGCCGTCGAACACCGTGGGCGGGATGAACAACCCCGGGCCGTCGATGGCCTTGCCGCCGGTGCGCAGCCGCGCGCCCTCTTGCACCCCTTGGCGGATGTAGTCGAGGATGCGACGATGCTGGGCCTCGTCGACGATGGCGCCCATGAAGCTGTCCGGGTCCAGCGGATCGCCCGGCTGCATGTTCTCGGCGGCCTTGAGTACCCGCTCGACGAAGTCGTCGCGAATCGTGTTCTCGACCAGCAGCCGGGAGCCGGCGATGCACACTTCGCCCTGGTTGTGGAAGATCGCCGCGGCGGCGTGGCTGGCCACCAGGTCTAGGTCCTTGCAGTCGGCGAAGACGAGGTTGGGCGACTTGCCGCCGCACTCGAGATAAACCCGCTTGAGGTTGGACTGCCCGGCATACTGCATCAGCTGCTTGCCCACCGCGGTGGAGCCGGTGAAGGCCAGGCAGTCGACCTCCATGGAGAGCGCCAGGGCCTTGCCCACGGTGTGGCCGAAGCCCGGCAGCACCTGGAACACCCCGCGCGGGATGCCCGCCTCCCGGGCCAACTGGGCCAGGCGCAGCGCCGACAGCGGCGACTTCTCCGAGGGCTTGAGGATGACGCTGTTGCCGGCGGCCAGCGCCGGGGCGACCTTCCAGGCGGTCATCATCAGCGGGAAGTTCCACGGCACAATCGCCGCTACCACGCCGATGGGCTCGCGCAGCACCAGGGCCAGGGTTTCCTCGCCGGTGGGGGCCACCTCGCCGTAGAGCTTGTCGATGCACTCGGCCTGGTAGCGGATGCAAGCGATGGCACCATTCATGTCGCCCAGCGAACTCGAGATAGGCTTGCCCATGTCGAGGGTGTCGATCAGCGCCAGCTCGTGCTTGTTGGCTTCCATCAGCTCGGCCAGGCGCAACAGGGTCTTCTTGCGCTTGCCCGGCGCCAGGCGCGACCAGGCGCCGTCGGCGAAGGCCCGGCGCGCCACCGCCACGGCACGCGCGGCATCGGGCTCGTCGCAACTGGCCACCTGGGCCAGCAGTTCGCCGGTGGCCGGGTTGCGCGACTCGAAGGTGTCGCCACTCTCGGCAGCGAGGAAGGTGTCGTCGATGAAGGCGCGCGACTCGAACGACAGCTCGGCGGCTCGGGCCTGCCAGTCGGCCAGGGTGCGAGGGGTTGGCGTACGGCTCACGATCGGGACTCCTCTATTGATGGCTGGATCATGATGGCTGGCTCATCCGCCTGTTCGCGTGCGGCCAGTCGCCTCGCGGTCTCGTCCAGCGCCTCCCAGGCCAGGCGGACCAGCTCATCGATCTCGGCGCGGGTAATGACCAGCGGCGGCGAAATGATCATCGTATCACCCACCGAGCGCATCACCAGGCCATGATCGAAGCAGATGTCGCGACACAGGGTGCCGACGCCAAAGCCCTTGGGGAACCGCGCTTTGTCGAAGCGTTCGCCGGTGTCGGGGTCGATCAGCTCCAGCGCCCCGATCAACCCCAGCGAGCGCACCTCGCTCACCAGGGGGTGATCGGCCAGGGTGGCCCAGCGCTCGGCGAGATAGGGTCCCACGTCGTCACGCACCCGCTCGACGATGCCCTCGGCCTGCATCAGCTCGAGATTCTTCAGCGCCACGGCGGCGCACACCGGATGCCCCGAATAGGTGAAACCGTGGAAGAACTCGCCGCCGCGCTCGATCAGGGTCTCGGCGACGCGGTCGCCCACCAGCACGCCGCCGATCGGCAGGTAGCCGGACGAGATCCCCTTGGCGATGGGCATCAGATCGGGTTTCAAATCGTAGTGGATGCTGCCGAACCACTCCCCCAGCCGGCCGAAGCCGCAGATCACCTCGTCCACTACCAGCAGGATGTCGTACCTGGCCAGCACCTCCTTGACGGCCGGCCAGTAGCTTTGCGGCGGGATGATGGCGCCACCCGCGCCCTGCACCGGCTCGGCGATGAAGGCGGCGACGTTCTCCTCGCCGAGCTCCAGAATCTTCGCCTCCAGGGCTGCGGCGCACTCGCGACCGAACGCTTCCGGGCTGGTATCGCGCCCTTCTCCAACCCGCCCTTGTGCAACCTTTCCCTCACCAAACCAATAGGGCTGCCGAACATGGGCGATCTTGGGTACCAGAGGACCGCCCTGGGCATGCATCGGCGCCATGCCGCCAAGGCTCAGGCCGGCCACGGTGGAACCGTGGTAGGCATTCTCGCGGGCGATGATCCATTGCTTGTCGGGCTTGCCTTCCAGGGCCCAGTAGCGGCGCACCATGCGCAATACCGTGTCGTTGGCCTCGGAGCCCGAGCCGGTGAAGAACACCCGGTTCATGTGCGCCGGCGCCAGCCGGCACAGCATCTCGGCCAGCTTCACCGCCGGCGGATGGGTACTCTTGAAGAAGTTGTTGTAGTAAGGCAGTTCTCGCAGCTGCGCGGTGGCCGCCGCGACCAGCTCCTCGCGGCCGTAGCCCAGATTGACGCACCACAGCCCGGCCATGGCGTCGAGGATGCGGTTGCCCTCGCTGTCGTGGATATAGACGCCCTCGGCGTGGGTGACGATACGGCTGCCCTCCTCGCCCAGCGCCTTGAAGTCGGTGAAGGGGTGCAGGTGGTGGTCCCGATCCAACTTGCGGTAGGTCTCGGTATGCATGGCTCCCCCGATCAGCTCGTCAAGGCCAGTGAGCGCTCGCCGCAGTGCTCGCGGCAGGCGGCGGCGAAACCCTTGAACAGGGCGTCGTAGAGCGGGTGTTCCCGCGGCTGCCATTCGGGGTGCCACTGCACGGCCAGGGCAAACCCCGGCGCCGCGGCCACCGACACCGCTTCGATCAGGCCGTCCGGCGCACGGGCCTCCACGGCAAGCCCGCCGCCCAGCCGGTCGATGCCCTGCTGATGCAGCGAATTGACCCGCGCGTGGGGCTCGGGATGCAGTGCTGCCAGGCGGCCGCCAGGCACGATCTCGATGTCATGGGCCGGCGCGTAGCGAGTGTCGTAGTCGGCTTCCGGCTCGCGGTGATCGGCAAGGTCGGGCACGTTCTGCACCGCCTGGTGCAGGGTGCCGCCATAGGCCACGTTGATCTCCTGAAAACCGCGACAGATGCCCAGCAGCGGCAGGCCCCGCGCCACGGCGGTGGGTATCCAGGCCAGGGCGGCGGCGTCGCGATGCGGGTCGTCATGCGTGTTTTCCGGTGCCCGCTCGGCGCCATAACGCGCAGGCTCGACGTTCGAGTAGCTGCCGGTGAGCAGCAGGCCATCCAGGTGGCCGAGCAGATCGCCGTCGGCGGCGTCCTGCCACACCGGCAGCACCACCGGCGCCATGCCGTAGGCGCGCAGAGCGCTCAGATACTTGTCGGTCACCACATGAGCGGGATGCCCTTCGACTTCGCGACGACAGGCGATGACCCCCACCAAGGGACGGCTCGGCATGACAGCCTCCTCGAATCAGACGATGAAAAAAAGACGAGTGTTGATTAAACTTTCCACCAAGCCGGAGAAAAAATCCACCCCGCCGGCGAAATCTTCGGAAGAAACCCAAGCAAAACCTAGCCAAATAGCCGACAACCGTTATCTCCAGCCGAACACCAGCGTAAAGGATTTGACAACAACGGTGCAGCATCGAAAGATAGAGCGGAACCGGACATCTCAACACACAACAGGTGCTGCCATGCCGTCGCCCAGTGCAGATCAGGCCCGCGAGTTCCTTGACCGTCATCCCGACATCGACAGCATCGATCTGCTGATCAGCGACCTCAACGGCGTGATACGCGGCAAGCGTATCCCCCGAGAAAATCTCGACAAGGTGTTCCATCAGGGTATCAACCTGCCGGCCTCGTTGTTCGCGCTGGACATCAACGGCCATACCATCGAGGCCACCGGCCTGGGCCTCGCCATCGGCGACAGCGACCGAGTCTGCCAGCCGCTGGCGGGAACGCTGATGCCGACCCCGTGGCTGCGCGGCGGGCGCCAGGCGCAGCTGCTTATGACCATGGTCGAGCGCGACGAGAGCCCCTTCTTCGCCGACCCGCGTCAGGTGCTGTCACGCCAGCTGGAGCGGCTGGGCAGGCGTGGCCTGGTACCGGTGGCCGCCGTGGAAATGGAGTTCTACCTGCTGGACAGGGAGCGCACCGCCGAAGGTCGGATCCAGCCGCCACGCTCGCCTCGCAGCGGCGAACGCGCCACCCAGAGCCAGCTCTACTCCATCGGGGAACTCGACGAGTACGCCGACTTTCTCGACGACGTGCGCCAGGCCGCCGAGTGTCAGGGGCTACCGCTGGACACCACGCTCAAGGAGTGTGCGCCGGGTCAGTTCGAGATCACCCTCGGCCACTGCGACGATGCGCTCAAGGCCTGCGACAGCGCCGTGCTGCTCAAGCGGCTGATCAAGGGGGTGGCGCTCAATCACGGCTTCGAAGCCACCTTCATGGCCAAGCCCTACGGACTAGAGGCCGGCAACGGCACCCACGTGCATCTCAGCCTGCTGGATGCCCATGGGCGCAACGTCTTCGCCGCCGAAAACGGCGACCCGCTGGGCAGTGAAACGCTGCACCGGGCCGTCGCCGGGCTGCTCGAACTGATGCCGGCCAGCATGGCGATCTGCGCTCCCAACCTCAACTCGTTCCGCCGCTTCCAGCCGGGGCTCTACGTGCCCATGACCCCGACCTGGGGCTTCGACAACCGCTCGGTGGCCCTGCGCATTCCTTCGGGCTGCAACGACGCCAGGCGCATCGAGCATCGCGTCGCCGGCGCCGACGTCAACCCCTACCTGCTGATGGCCGTACTGCTGGCCGGCATCGACTATGGCATCGACCGTCAGCTGATGCCGCCCGCCCCGGTGGAAGGCAACGCCTACGAACAGTTCGAGCCCACGCTGACCAACAGCTGGCAGCAGGCCCTCGACCTGCTCGAGGCGAGCGAACCGCTCAAGGCCGCCCTCGGCAGCGACTTCGTACATGTTTTCCTGGCCAATCGTCGAGCCGAGCGCGAACAGGCCATGCAGGCGGTGAGCCAGTTGGAGTATGCCTGGTACCTGCGTCACGTTTGACGCAGCGCACCTGATGCAGAGTGATGCCAACCAGGCAAGCGGCGCCCCGGCCTGAGCCGGGGCAATGCAGGACGGGAAAGATAACGAAGGGAAGGAATCAACCGTCCGCGCTGGCCAGCGGCAGGTCCCAGCGCGGCAGGCCCTCGTCGAGCAGCACGCGGTTGCCCTGGGGCCGGTGATCCAGCCGCGACACCTCGGTCAGTTCACCATGACGCCAGGTCACGTCGTAACCGACGGTCTCCTCGGAGCTGTCCATGACGGTGTGACACTGACGCTGCGTGGTGGTGTAGGTCTGGGTCTGGTTGGCCTCGATGCGGCCCTGGATCTCGCGTCCGGCGTAGCCGCCACCGACCGCACCCGCCACGGTGGCCAGGGTCTTGCCGCTGCCACCGCCGACCTGATTGCCCAGCAGGCCACCCACCACGGCTCCCGCTGCGGTGCCGGCGATGCGATGCGGATCGCGGCTGGGCGCCTGCGCCTGCTGGTGCACCACCACGTCCTCACACACCTCGCGGGGCGTCTCGACGCTGCGCGTCACCGGCTGTATCGCCACGACCTCGGCAAACTGGGGGCCGCGCTCCTGCGGCTCCTGGTCCTGCTGCACCTGCCACGCGCCCAGGGCCAGACCACCCAGACCGAGCACGCTCAGCGTGGTACCGATCACGATCGATTTATTCATGACACTCCTCCTGCAGGACGCCACGCGCCCCGGGCTGATAAGGCTCGGCTCGATACGATGTGGAGGAGAGACGCAGGGCGGCGGTTCCATGCCGCCCGTGGGTTACCCTCAGTATACGGCGTCGAGACAAGGCAATAAGCGTAGCGCAGCGGCTTTCACTTTTTTTGTCCCGGTGTCAGCCCTTGGCGACACTCACCAGCCAAGCCGGTCCCGCGTCGCGTAGTACCAGGCACCCAGTGCCGACAGCGGCACCCGCAGCAGCCGCCCGCCGGGGAACGGCAAATGAGGCAGGCCGGCGAAGGCATCGAAGCGCTCGCTCTCGCCGCGCATCACCTCGGCGATCAGCCGACCCGCCAGATGCGAGCAGGTCACCCCATGGCCCGAGTAGCCTTGGGCGTAGTAGACGTTGTCGTTGAACCGGCCGAACTGAGGCAGGCGATTCAACGTCATCAGAAAGTTGCCGCTCCAGGCGAAGTCGATGCGCACATCGGCAAGCTGAGGAAAGGTCTTGAGCATCTTGGGCCGGATCACCGCGGCGATGTCCGCCGGATCCTGCCCGCCGTAGTTGACCCCGCCGCCGTAGAGCAGGCGGCCGTCGGCGGTGAAGCGGTAGTAGTCGAGCAGGTAGTTGCAGTCCTCCACTGCCATGTCGTTGGGAATCAGCTCCCGGCGCAGCGCTTCCGGCAACGGCTCGGTGGTGACGATCTGAGTGCCGCAGGGCATCGACTTGCTCTCTAGCTCCGGCAGCACCCCTTGCAGGTAGGCATTACCGGCCATCACCACGCGCCGGGCGCGCACGCTGCCGCGCGCAGTGGTCAGCGTCACCGTCTCGCCGTGACGCACCCCGGTTACCGGGGTGCGTTCGTGAATGACGCCGCCCAGCGACTCGAAGGCGGCCGCCTGGCCCAGCACCAGGTTGAGCGGATGCAGGTGGCCGCCGGAGTGGTCCACCAAGGCACCGGTGTAGCGCTCGCTGCCGACCTCGCGCTTGTAGGCCTCGCCTTCCAGCATCTCGAGCTCGTGGTTGCCGAACCGCTCCCACAGCGCCTTGTGCTCGCGCAGCCCCTCGAGCTGCTTGCGATTGCAGGCGGCGAACAGATTGCCGTTCTTGAGATCGCAGGCGATGGCGTACTGGCGGATGCGCTCGCGGATGATGCGGTTGCCCTCGAAGGCCATGTCGCCCAGGGCACGGGCGGTGTCGGTGCCGTACTTGGCCTCGATCACGTCCATGTCGCGGCTGTAGCTGTTGACGATCTGACCGCCGTTGCGCCCCGAGGCACCGAAGCCGACCCGGGCGGCTTCGAGCACCACCACGTCATGCCCCTGCTCGGCGAGATGCAACGCCGACGAGATCCCGGTGAAGCCGGCCCCCACCACGCACACCTCGCACTCGATGTCGCCTTCGAGGGCGGGGCGCTCGGGCGAAGGGTTGGCCGTGGCGGCGTAGTAGGACGCCACGTGCTCGGCATTGGCACTGCTCGACATAACTACCTCACACTCAAGGAAAAGGTTATCTACCGGCCGTGATGTCCTGCAGCATCGCCTGCCTCCGCTTGGCCTCGCTGCGCCGCATAAGGTACCAGGTGATGAAGGTGGCCAAAGACACCGCCAGGATGATCAGCGTGGCCAGGGCGTTGATCTTCGGCGAGACGCCTAGACGCACCGAGGAGAACACCACCATTGGCAGCGTGGTGGCGCCGGGGCCGGAAACGAAACTGGCGATCACCAGGTCGTCCAGCGACAGGGTGAAGGCCAGCAGCCACCCCGCCGCCACGGCCGGCGCAATCATCGGCAGCGTAATATGGAAGAAGGTGCGCACCGGCCGCGAGCCGAGGTCCATGGCGGCCTCCTCGATGGAGAGGTCCAACTCACGCAGGCGCGACGCCACCACCACCGCCACGTAGGCACTGCAGAAGGTGGTGTGGGCGATCCAGATGGTGACCATGCCGCGATCCGCCGGCCAGCCGATGGTCTGCGCCATGTGCACGAACAACAGCAGCAGCGACAGGCCGGTGATCACCTCGGGCATCACCAGCGGCGCGGTGACCATGCTGGAGAGTGCCGTCTTGCCGCGAAAGCGGGCGAAGCGCACCATCACGAAGGCGGCCAGGGTACCCAGACACACCGCCATGGAAGCGGAGAAGAAGGCGATGCGCAGGCTGGTCCATACCGCCGAGAGGATCTGCTGATCGCGAAACAGCTCCAGGTACCAGCGGGTCGAGAACCCCGCCCACACCGTCACCAGGCGTGACGCGTTGAACGAGTAGATGACCAGCACGACCATCGGCAGATAGAGAAACAGCAGGCCGACGATCAGCATCACGGTAGTGAAGGAGGGCTTGCGCATGGTCATCACTCCTGAAGCTCTCGGGACTGGTAACGATGGAACAGAGCGATGGGCACGATCAGGATCGCCAGCATCACCATCGCCAGCGCCGAGGCCACCGGCCAGTCGCGGTTGTGGAAGAACTCTTCCCACAGCACCTTACCGATCATCACCGTATTGGGCCCGCCCAGCAGCTCCGGTATCACGTACTCCCCCACCGCCGGTATGAACACCAGCATCGAGCCGGCGATGATGCCGCCCTTGGACAGCGGCAGGGTCACCTTGAGGAAGGTATTGATCTTGCGCGAGCCGAGATCGGAAGCCGCCTCCAGCAGCGAGCCGTCGAGCCGGGTGAGATTGGCATAGAGCGGCAACACCATGAACGGCAGGTAGGCATAGACGATGCCCAATATCACCGCGAAGTTGGTGTTGAGCATGCGAATCGGCGAGTCAATCAACCCCGCCCAGATCAGCAAGTTGTTGATCAGGCCATTGTTGCTGAGGATGCCCATCCAGGCGTAGACGCGGATCAGAAACGAGGTCCAGGAGGGCAGCATCACCAGCAGCAGCAGCACCAACTGCCAATGAACCGGTGCCCGGGCCATGGCATAGGCCATGGGGTAGCCGAGCAGCAAGCACAGTACGGTGGCCAGCAGCGCGATCTTGACCGAGCCCCAGTAGGCCGCCACGTATAGCGTGTCGGTGGCCAGGAAGAGATAGTTGCTGAAGGTGACGACGACGTTCAGCGTCTCGTTGGCGTAGTCGAAAATGGGACTGAAGGGCGGCACCGCAATGGCCGCCTCGGAGAGGCTGATCTTGAGCACGATGCCAAACGGCAGCAGAAAGAACAGCGTGAGCCACAGCAACGGCACGGCGATGACCCAGCCGCGACCGGGCTTGAGCCACCGTCGCAGACGAACGATACGGTTGGTCATGAGTTTTCCCCTGGCTTCGGCGATGGCTCAGTCGTGCAGGATGACGGCGCTATGCTCGTCCCAGTGCACGAAGACCGGCTCGTCCCAGCGCGGCCTGTCGCCGCGACGTTCGGTATTGGCCATGCTGGCCTTGACCAGCTGACCGCTCTCGAGACGCACGAAGTAGACCGACAGGCCGCCCAGGTAGGCGATGTCCTCGACCACCCCGGCCTCCCAGTTGCTGTCGCCCTGTGGCCGTTCGCGGGTGAGGCCGGTCTTCTCCGGACGCAGCGCGACCCATACCCGGCGCTCGTCGGCCTGGGTGCTGACCCCATGGCCGATACGGATCGGGCGGCTCAGCGCCGGGCTCTCGATCACGCAGTGATCGACCTCATCGACCACGATGTCGCCCTCGAACAGGTTCACCGAACCGACGAACTCCGCCACCATGCGGCTGGCCGGGCTCTCGTAGACGTCCATGGGCGTGCCTACCTGGGCGATCCAGCCATCCGACATGATCGCCACCCGGTCGGCCATGGTCATGGCCTCTTCTTGATCGTGGGTGACCATGATGCAGGTCACGCCGACCCGCTCCAGGATCTGCACCACCTCGAGCTGCATCTCGGTACGCAGCTTCTTGTCCAGCGCCCCCATGGGCTCGTCGAGCAGCAGCAGCTTGGGCCGCTTGGCCAGCGAACGTGCCAGCGCCACGCGCTGACGCTGGCCGCCGGAGAGCTGGTGCGGCTTGCGCCGGGCGTAGGCCTCCATGTGCACCAGCTTGAGCATCTCGGCCACGCGCTCCTCGATCTCACGCCGCGGCAACCTGTCCTGCTTGAGACCGAAGGCGATGTTCTGCGCCACCGTCATGTGTGGGAACAGCGCATAGGACTGGAACATCATGTTGATCGGCCGCTCATAGGGCGGCATGGTGGTGATGTCCTCGCCGTCGAGCACGATCTGCCCTTCGCTGGGCTTCTCGAAACCGGCCAGCATGCGAAGCAGTGTCGACTTGCCCGAGCCCGAGCCTCCCAGCAGCGCGAAGATCTCGCCGCGGCGGATCGACAGACTGACGTCGTCCACCGCCAGCACGCCGTCAAAGCGCTTGCTGACGCGACGAATCTCCATCAGCCCCTCTTCCCTTGCCGGTCGCGGCTTGCCCGGCACGGCAGCGCTTTCGGCCGCTCTCTCCGTGGCTCGCTGCACAGGCTCCGACGTGTGTGTCTGGGTCTGCGGCATCGCAGCGTCTCCTCTAGCCAGACAAGAACCCGCCGGCCCCGAAGGGCCGGCATGAAGCCTCACATGCCGGATTTGACCCGGTTCCACACGCGGGTACGTACCCGCTGCACGGCCAGCGGCTTCTCCTCGGCCACGTAGAGGTTGTCCATCACCTCCTGGTCCGGGTAGATGGCCGGATCGTTGAGGATATCGGGGTCGAGATACTCGTTGGCGGCGATGTTGGGGTTGGCGTATACCACGTACTCGGTGATCGCAGCGGCGATCTCGGGCTCGAGGATGAAATTGATGAAGGCATGGGCGTTGTCGGGGTTCGGTGCATCGGCGGGAATCGCCATCATGTCGAACCACAGCGCCGCGCCTTCCTTGGGAATGATGTAGTCGATGGTGAAGTCGCGGCCGGCCTCCTCGGCGCGGTCGGCGGCCTGGAAGATGTCTCCGGAGTAGCCGGCCGCCACGCAGATGTCGCCGTTGGCCAGGTCCGAGATGTAGCGCGAGGAGTGGAAGTAGGTGATGTTGTCGCGCACCGCCGCAATCAGGTCGCCGGCCGCCTCGAGATCGGCCGTCTCTTCGGAGAGCGGAGAGAGACCGAGATAGGCCATGGCCGGTGAGAGCATCTCGTCGCCCGAGTCGAGCATCGAAATGCCGCAGCCGCCCTGACGCAGCGCCGTGGTGATCTCGGGGTCGAAGAGCAGTGCCCAGGAGTCGAGCGGCGCGTCATCGCCGAGAATTTCGGTGACCCGCTCGACGTTGTAGCCGATGCCGTTGGTGCCCCACATGTAAGGAATGGAGTAGCGGCTGCCGGGATCGATGAACTCCAGATCGTCCAACAGCTCCGGGTTGAGGTTGGCCATGTTGGGCAGCTTGTCGTGATCGAGCTCCTGGTACACGCCGGCGCTGATCTGGCGGGTCAGATAGTGGTTGGAGGGTACCACCACGTCATAGCCCGAGCGGCCCGCGAGCATCGCCGCGTCGAGCACCTCGTTGCTGTCATAGACGTCATAGATCACTCGGATGCCGGTGGCCTCGGTGAACTTCTGCAGGGTGTCCGGCGCGATGTAATCCGACCAGTTGTAGACCCGCACCTCGTTCGCCTGAACGGCCGCAGCGGCCAGGGTCAGGGAGCCCAGCGCAACGGCCAGGGACAGCTTGCGTTGACAGGACATGATGGCACCTCTTCTTTGCGTTGTTTTAATTGCACTGTATCCATGAGCCCGACCATGTCATCCGCCGGGCACTCTTCCTGCGCCACTAGACGCTCAGCAGCAGAAACTCCCTCTCCCACGAGCTGATCACCTTCTTGAAATTCTCGTTCTCCACCCGCTTGACCGCGACGTAGCCGGTCACGAAGCGGTGGCCCATGTACTGCTCCAGCTCACTGCAGTTCTCCATGCGCTCCAATGCCTGCTCCAGGGTGAACGGCAGGCGCAGGTTGCGCCGCTCGAACGCCCGCCCCTGCACCGGTGCAGAAGGATTGAGCTGCTGCACCATGCCCAGGTAGCCGCACAGCAGGCTGGCCGCGATGGCCAGATAGGCGTTGGCATCCGCCCCCGGCAGACGGTTCTCGATGCGTCGATTCTGCGGCGATGAATCGGGAACGCGCAGGCCGCAGGTGCGATTCTCCACGCCCCACTCCACGTTGACCGGCGCCGACGTGTCGGGCAGGAAGCGACGGAAGGAGTTGACGTTGGGCGCCATCAGCGGCAGCGCCTCGGGGATGAAACGCTGCATGCCGCCGATATGATGCAGGAACAGCTGGCTCATGGAGCCATCCTCGTTGGCGAACACACTCTTGCCGGTGGCCGCATCCAGCACGCTCTGATGAATGTGCATGGCACTGCCGGGCTCGTTGGTGATCGGCTTGGCCATGAAGGTCGCCACCACGTCGTGCTTGAGCGCGGCCTCGCGCAGGGTGCGCTTGAATACGAACACCTGATCGGCCAGCATCAGGGGGTCGCCGTGACGGAAGTTGATCTCCATCTGGGCGGTCCCCTCTTCATGGATCAGGGTATCGATATCGAGCCCCTGGACCTCACACCAGTCGTACATGTCCTCGAACAATGGATCGAACTCGTTGGCGGCATCGATGGAGAACGACTGCCGCCCGGTCTCCTGGCGCCCGCTGCGCCCGATGGGCGGCAGCAGCGGTAGATCTGGATCCTCGCAGCGCTTGGTCAGGTAGAACTCCATTTCCGGCGCCACCACCGGCTTCCAGCCCTGCTCCGCGTAGAGCGCCAGCACCTTCTTGAGCTGGTTGCGACAGGAGAGCTCGATGGGGTTGCCCATCTTGTCGTAGCAGTCGTGGATCACCTGGGCGGTGGGCTCAAGCGCCCAAGGCACCGGATAGACCGCCGAGCTGTCGGGTCGGCACAGCATGTCGATATCGGCCGGGTCGAGCAGCGCATAGTAGAGCTCGTCCTCGACGTAGTCGCCGGTGACGGTCTGCAGCAGCACGCTTTCGGGCAGGCGCATGCCCTTCTCGGCCATGAACTTCGACACGGGGGTGATCTTGCCGCGGGCGATGCCGGTAATGTCGCTGACCAGACACTCCACCTCGGTGATGCGTCGTTCCTTCAGCCAGCTTTCCAGGTCTTTCATGGGAACCTCGTTGCGGTTCTTGCCGAACCTGTCGTCGTTATAGTCGGTCACGCAGTTTGTAGAAGGTGGTCGCCAGCACCAGCAGCGGCGTGCGCAGGCGCTCGCCCCCCGGAAAGCGGCGGTGTGGCATGGCGGCAAAGAGATCGAAGCGCTCGCTCTGACCGGCGATGGCCTCGGCCAGGAGCTTTCCAGCCAGCCCGGCCAGTGCCATGCCGTGCCCCGAGTAACCCTGGGCATAGTAGACGTTGGCGCCGAGCCGGCCGAAGTCCGGTGCCCGATTGAGCGTGATGGCCACGTCCCCACCCCAGCGGTAGTCGATGCGAACGCCCTCGAGTATTGGGAAGAGCCGCGCGATCTTGGCATCCATGCGCCGCTGAAGGCCGCGCGGCTCGCGCCCATCGTAGCTGACCTCTCCACCATAGATCAGTCGCTTGTCGGCCGAGAGACGATAGTAGTCGAGCACGAAGTTGGCATCGGAAATGGCATCGTTGCGCGGCAGCACCTGGCTGGCCCGCGCCTCGCCCAATGGCTCGGTAGCGACGATGTAGTTGGCCGCACGCATGATGCGCCCGTCCAGCTCCGGCAGTAACCGGCCCAGGTAGGCATTGGCCCCCACCACCACGAAATCGGCATTGATCTCGCCGTGTTCGGTCACCACGGTGGCCGGCTGGCCGCGGCGCACGTCCAGGGCCGGGCTATGCTCGTGGATCGTCACCCCCGCCTGCTGGGCAGCACGCGCCAAGCCCAAGGTATAGTTGAGCGGATGCAGGTGACCGCCTTCGCTTTCGAACAGCGCACCGGGGTAGGCATCGGTGGCAACGCGCTCGCGCAGCGCCTCGCCTTCGAGCCAGGCCAGCGCCTCGTAGCCGTAGTCGCGCGCCATGCGCTCCTGAAACTGTTGCAGTTCGCGCACGTGACGCGGCTTCACCGCGGCATGCAGGTAGCCCCAGGCAAGATCGCAGGGAATCGCATGGCGTTCGATCAATGTCGTCGTCAGGCGTACGGCCTCACGGCTCATCTCCCACACCTGACGGGCCCGCTCACGCCCCAGCGCCTGCTCCACGGTGGCAATGTCGGTACCCAGGCCGGGCAGGATCTGGCCGCCGCTGCGCCCGGAAGCCCCGAACCCGATCTCGTGGGCTTCGAGCAGGACCACCGAGTAGCCGCGTTCGGCCAGATGCAGTGCTGTGGAGCAGCCGGTGATGCCGCCACCGATCACGCAGACGTCCACGCGCTGGTGCCCGCGCTGTGGCGGGCACGCCTGCTCGAGACGTACCGCCACCGAGTCTCGGTAGTAGGAGGCGGGGTTTGCAAAGTGTGCGGCATCGGCCATGCAACGATTCCTGGAATGACCCAGCTTGCGGTTGCTTTAGTCTGGCATCATACCAACGGGGAGTGTCAAGTATCCAACAACGATATTTTCCAAGCGAGCGTCTTAAACCAACCCACAAACCCAAGAAAATTTTGTTAAATCAATAAATTAATAAAATAAAATCGTGGCAAAACGTAACCCGACGGTTACTCGCCATGCAAAACCTGTCAAATAATAACCATCATCTTGCCTGCTCGGTGCCGGCACAGACAGGGCAGGCAGGATCTCGTGGAACCTGGAAGTGGCGCCACTGCCCCGTCATGCCATCGAAGGTGGAGAGCCCACGGTGCGGGGTGCCGGCACCGCTTAGCAGCTTGATCGCCTCCAGCGCCTGAAAGCAGCCGATCAGCCCCACCAGCGGTGCAACGACGCCATTCTCGGCACAACGCAGCTCTTCGTCACCGCCCTCTCCCGGCGGGTAGAGGCAGGCATAGCAAGGGGCGGCCGGATCGCGCGGGTCGAATACGGCGAGCTGCCCCGAGAAGCGGATCGCCGCTCCCGACACCAGCGGCACACCGGCTCGGCGGCAAGCGGCGTTGATGGCATAGCGGCTGGAGAAACGGTCGGTGCAGTCGAGGACCAGGTCGACTTCCGCCACCACCGCGTCGAGGGCGGCCTCGTCGAGATGCGACTCGATCACCCGTATGTCGCAGCCCGGGTTGAGCGCCAGCGCCGAGTCGCGTGCGGAGCACGCCTTGTTACGCTGGAGGTCGGCCATGCCGTGAGCGATCTGACGCTGCAGATTGGAAAGCTCCACTGCGTCGGCATCGGCCAGGGTCAGGCGACCAACGCCGGCGGCGGCCAGGTAGAGGGCCACCGGCGAGCCCAGCCCACCGGCGCCTACCACCAATACCCGCGAGGCCAGCAGGCGCTCCTGCCCCTCGATGTCGATCGCGTCCAGCATGATCTGCCGGCTATAGCGCAGCAGCGCCTCGTCATTCATGGCCATTACTTGCCTTCGAGCTCCTCGATGTCGGGAACGTAGAGCGAGAACTCCTCCTTGACCTCCTCCATCACCACGTAGCTCTTCGACTCCTTGACCCCGGGAAGGGTCAACACCACGTCGCCGAGCAATTGACGGTAAGCGGCCATTTCGGGAATTCGGCACTTGAGAATGTAGTCGAACTGGCCCGAGACCAGGTGACACTCCTGGATCTGCGGCAGACGGGAGACCGCACGACGGAACTCGTCGAACACCGCCGGCGACTGGGTCTCCAGGCTGATCTCGACGAACACCAGCAGGTTGGCCTTGAGCGAGCGCGGATCGAGCACGGCCTTGTAACCGCGAATGACCCCGGATTTTTCTAGACGCTTGACGCGTTCCAGGCAAGGCGTGGTGGAAAGACCTACCTGGGCGGCCAGGTCGACATAGGAGATGCGGGCGTTCTCCTGCAGACAGCGCAGGATCTTGAGGTCGATACGGTCCAGTGAGCGGGTCTTGGTTTTCATTGTCGTGTCGAGCGGTGCCGATTCAGAGTGAGTGAAGCGTCGCCATGACAGCAAATCAACCTGAAAAAGCGCGGCAATCAGGCACAGTGCTGGTGTTCAGTGTCACAAACATGGCGACATTTGGAATTATTTCCTGAACAGGTGTACCACAGCCCCCGCTCCCTCTCCAGTACCGCCCCCTCAACGCTATGACGACAAGCGTCCGAAGGTGACGCGCTCCCGCCCTCCCAGGTCCTGGCGACTGGCCACTTCGACATATCCGCAGCCACGCAGCAGGTCGCGCACGGCGGCCGCCTGGTCGTGGCCATGCTCCAGCGCGACCCAGCCGCCGGGCTCGAGATGACCGACGGCCTGCTTGACGATATGACGCAGATCCGCCAGCCCCGAGTCGGCCGCCACCAGCGCGCTTCTGGGTTCGAAGCGCACGTCGCCCTGCCCCAGGTGAGGATCGGCGGGGTCGATATAGGGCGGATTGGCGGCCACCAGGGTGTAGCGCTCCCCGGCCAGGGTGGCAAACCAGTCGCTGACCTGAAACCGGGCGTTGCCGATGGCCAGACGGTGGGCGTTCGAGGTGGCCAACGCCACGGCCTCGGGCACCCGATCGACGCCAAGCGCCTGCCAGCCGGGGCGCTCGCTGGCGAAGGCCAGCGCAATGGCGCCGGTGCCGGTGCCCAGATCGAGCAGCCGCCCCGATGGTTGGGCCGCCAGTTCGAGCAGCACTTCCACCAGGGTTTCGGTATCGGGGCGCGGAATCAGGGTATGCGGCGAGGTAGCCAGCGGCAGCCCCCAGAACTCGCGCATACCGGTGAGGTAGGCCACCGGGCGCCCCGACGCCCGGGCGGCGACGAGCGCCTCGTAGCGCGCGCGTTGAAAGGTGGAAACCGGTCTGTCACCCCAGGTGTAGAGCCAGGTGCGATCGACCTCGAGCACATGGCAAAGCAGCGCTTCGGCATCGAGCCGGGGGCTGGGTGAGCCCGAACGCGCCAGACGCTCGCTCGCCCTGACCAGCAGCGCATCGAGGCGGGCGGCATCTTCACGCACCGCCCCGCCTTGCCCCTCGGGCGCCACCTCAGGCCTCCTGCTGCAGCGCCGCGAGCTGCTCGGCCTGATGCTCGTGCACCAAGGGATCGAGGACCTCGTCGAGTTCGCCGGCCATGACTTCGCCCAGCTTGTAGAGAGTGAGGTTGATGCGATGGTCGGTGAGCCGCCCCTGGGGAAAGTTGTAGGTGCGGATTCGCTCGCTGCGATCCCCGGAGCCCACCAGGCTGCGACGGGTATCGGCCTGCTCGCGCTGACGGCTCTCCATGGCACTCTGCTTGAGGCGGGCGGCCAGCAGCGACATCGCCTTGGCGCGGTTCTTGTGCTGGCTGCGCTCCTCCTGGCACTCCACCACCACCCCGGTAGGCAGATGGGTGATGCGAATGGCCGAATCGGTGGTGTTGACGTGCTGGCCACCGGCGCCGCTGGAGCGGAAGGTGTCCACCCGCAGATCGGCGGGATTGATGTCGACGTCACCGACCTCGTCGGCTTCCGGCATCACCGCCACGGTACAGGCGGAGGTGTGGATGCGGCCCTGGGACTCCGTGGCCGGCACTCGCTGCACGCGATGCGCGCCCGACTCGAACTTGAGCCTGGCATAGACCCCTTCGCCCTTCACCCGCGAGATGATCTCCTTGTAGCCGCCCTGCTCGCCGTGACTGGCGCTGATCACCTCGACCTTCCAGCCCTGCTTCTCGGCGTAGCGGGAGTACATGCGGAACAGATCGCCGGCGAACAGCGCCGCCTCGTCGCCGCCGGTACCGGCACGAACCTCGAGAAAGACGTTGCGGCCGTCGTCGGGGTCGCGCGGCACAAGCAACTGCTTGAGCCGGACCTCCAGCTGTTCGAGCCGTTCCCGGCCCTCCACCAGCTCCAGTTGGGCCAGCTCGCGCATCTCGGCGTCGCTGTCCTCGGCCAACTGTGCGGCGTCGTCGAGATCCCCCTCGGTGGCACGGTAGTCGCGCCAAGCCTCGACCAGGGATTCGAGCTCGGCATACTCGCGGGAATAGTCGCGGAACCGGGGCTGATCGCCGATCACCTCGGGCTCCGCCAGCAGGGCGGCGAGCTCCTCGAAGCGCTCGACGAAGCCATCGAGACGCTGGCGCAGGGTCGCTTTCATGACGTGTCCTGTCAGATTTTCGTGGTTGGGGAGTCCAGCAGCAGCGCCTCGGCAGCGCTGAGCAGGTCGCGCCGCTCGCTCCCGGACGCTTCGCGCAATGCCACCGTGGGCTGATGCAGCAGCCGGTTGGTGAGCTGATGAGCGAGCAGGCGAATCACCTCTTCGGGATCGTCGCCGCGGGCCAGCCGAGCCAGGGCCTGGCGCTCCGAGAGTTCCCGCAGTTCGGCCGCCCGGTCGCGATAGCGGCGGATCAGCTCGCCGCCGCCGCGGATGCGCCGCTCATGCAGCCAGACGTGCACGCCATGCTCGATCAGCGATTCCGCCTGGTCGGCGGCCGCCTGGCGGTGGCGTCGGTTCTCCTGGATCACCTCGTTGAGGTCATCGACCGTGTACAGGAAGATGTCATCCAGGTCGCCCACCTCGGGCTCGATGTCGCGAGGAACGGCAATATCGACCATGAAGATCGGCCGATGGCGACGCTTCTTCAGCGCCCGCTCGGCCATGCCCTTGCCCAGGATCGGCAGCGGTGCAGCCGTGGAAGAGATGACGATGTCGGAGCGCGCCAGGGCGTCGGGTATCTCGTTGAGCGAAATCGCTTCGGCATTGAACTCGCCGGCCAGCACCTCGGCGCGCTCCCGGGTACGATTGGCCACGATCATGTCGCGCACGCCGGCCTCGCGCAGGTGCCGGGCCACCAGTTCGATGGTCTCGCCGGCACCGATCAACAGCGCCCGGGCGCGGCCGAAGTCCTCGAAGATGCGGCTGGCCAGACTCACAGCGGCATAGGCCACCGACACCGGGTTCTGGCCGATGCCGGTGCGTGTACGCACCTGCTTGGCCACCGCAAAGGTGTGCTGGAACAGCAGCTCGAGCTCACCGCCGAGGCCGCTCGCCTGACGCGCCGACTGATACGCCTCCTTGAGCTGGCCCAGAATCTGGGGCTCGCCCAGCACCATCGAATCGAGTCCGACGGCAACGCGCATCAGATGGCGCGCGGCATCGTTGTCCAGATAGTGGTAGGCGCAGGGGGTGAGCTCATCGAGCTGCAACCCATGGAAGTGGCTCAACCAGTCGAGAATGACTCGCTCGCCGCTCGGCTCGGTGACGCAATAGAGCTCGGTGCGATTACAGGTCGACAGCACAGCCGCTTCGTGCACCTGGGGAATATGGCGCAGCTGGGTCAGCGCCGAGTCCAGTTGCGCGGGAGTGAAGGCGACCCGCTCGCGCACCGCGACCGTGGCCGTCCTGTGGTTGATTCCAAGGGCAAGAAGCGTCATGCGTTAAGCGTCTTCGGTGATGTCGGCCGGCGGCAGCGTAAATGAAAAAAACGTATCTGCGGCGCTGCATTCTATCACAGCCTTGCGCGCTCGGCGCCAGCCACACCAAGCACGTAATTGACACACGACAAGGCAAGCCTCATTCATGGCCTGGCCGCCCCGATCGCAGCCATCCCTTTGCCACCGCGCGGCTAGCCGTTATGCTGACAGCTCGGGACACCAGATGAGACACGCATGCCCTCGACGTTGAAGCGCTCTTCGCGCCAAGGATTGGCGGTACTTGGCCTGGCTGCACTGCTGAGCGGCTGCCAAGGCCTGGCCACCACGCCTTTTGCCACCACCACAGACGACCCCATGGCCACGGCCCCGCCCATCGAGCGCGGCCTGGACGCCGAGGGGTTGGCCACGCTGCTGACGGCGGAGTTTGCCGGACAGCGCGGCGACTACCGTCGCGCCACCCTGGGTTACCTGGCCATGGCCGAGCGCTACCAGGCGGCACCGCTGGCGGAGCGCGGCACGCTTGCGGCGCGTTTCAGCAATGACATTCTGCTGCTCGATCAAGCGGTCAGCACCTGGCACGCACTCGCTCCGGATGCCGAAGCGCCACTGCGCCTGCTCTCCGGATTGGCACTGCAGCGTGGCGACTGGACGACGGCCCTGGAGTGGCGCCTGGCACTGGCACAGCAGGGCCAGCATGCCGAGCTGGCATTGCTCGCCGAACTGGCACTGGAGGCCGGCACCGACCCGCTGCCTCTGCGTGAGCGGCTGCGTGCGCATCTCGAACGCCCCGGTACTACCGCGCACCCTCATTATCACGATGCCGTGCTGGCCACGGCCATTCTGGAAGCAGCCACGGGGCAGTCGCTGCAGGCCGAGCGGCGGCTGGACCTGCTCGCCCGCGACCACGCCGAACTGCCCGCCCTGTGGCTGACCCGGGCTCAACTGGCCCTGGAGGCGAACAACCCGCGCCAGGCCCGCGAGGCCGCAAGCCGCGGCCTGGAGATTTCCCCCGGCGACCCGCGCTTTCTGCTGTTGATGGCGCAAGCCGAGCTGATGCTGGGCAATGTCGCCGCCGCCGAGCGCCACACCTCGACACTGCTCGACGAGCACATCGGCAACCAGGAGCTGCGCATCTCGCTCGCCGGGCTTTATCTTGAAGACGGCCATCTGGATGCCGCACGGCGCCTGCTGCTACCTCTGGTGAGCAGTGACGAGCCCCCACCCGCCGCCTTTTACCTGATGGGCATCATTGCCGAGGAAGAGGACGAGGTGGACAACGCCCTGCTCTACTACCGTCAGGTGGCGCCCGGCGGCGACTTCCTGCGTGCCCGCCTGCGCGCCGCACGCATGCTGATCGACGACGACCGGCTGCTCGACGCCCGCGCCTTCCTGCGTATTGAGCGCCTGCGCCACGAGGCCCGCTTCAGCGAGCTGGTGGCGCTGGAAGTGGAGCTGCTCGGCGAAGCCGGCCTGGAAGCGGAAGCCGACGCGCTGCTGAACCGCGAACTCTCGCGCACTCCCAACGATGAGACCCTGCTTTATCTACGCGGCATGCGCGCCTGGGAGCGTGGCGACATCGAAGCCATGGAGCGCGATCTCGGGCGCATCATCGAAGCCAACCCGGACAGCGCCACCGCCCTCAACGCCCTGGGCTACACCCTGGCGGACCTCAACGTCGAGGATCGCCTGGAAGAAGCCCGTGAGCTGATCGAGCGAGCCCATGAGCTCGAACCCGGCAACCCTGCCATCATGGACAGCCTGGGCTGGGTGTATTACCGCCTGGGCGACCCCGAGCGCGCCCTGCCGTGGCTGGAGCGCGCCTATGCCGGCATGCCCGATCAGGAGATTGCCGCCCACCTGGCCGAGGTACTATGGGTACTGGAAAGGCACGACGAAGCACGCAAGGTGGTCGAACAGGCGTTGCAACGCTTCGATGAACGCCCGCTCATCGACGCACTGCTCGAACGCATACCCGAGCTGGCACCCTGACCCAACCCACTGGCCCACGAGACGACGTCATGAAACACCGGATGACCACGATACGATGCCTGGCAGCGGGCCTGACACTTGCCCTGCTGGCCGGCTGCGCCGCCCCGACGACCGCGCCCGACATGCGCACCGACCGCTGGGAGGCGCAGCAGGAGCGTCTCGCCGAGCTGGACACCTGGATCCTGGTCGGCAAGGCCGGCCTGCGCACGCCCCAGGAGTCGACCAGCGCCAATCTCGACTGGAGTCAGCACCCGCACTACTACCGCATGCTGATCAGCGGCCCCTTCGGCAGCGGCCGCAACCTGCTCGAAGGCCGCGAAGGTCGTTTTTCCCTGACCAACGCCAACGGCCGCTTCGTCGCCGAGACCCCGGAAGCACTGATGCAGCAGCAGCTCGGCTGGTCGCTGCCGGTCAGCTCGCTGGCCGACTGGATCCGCGGCCTGCCCGCCGACCACAGTCAGTACCAGCTCGAGCACGACGATTCGGGCTTTCCTCAGCGCCTGGAGCAGGACGGCTGGCAGATCGACTATCGCGACTGGGTCGAGGTGGAGTCGCTGTGGCTACCGCGTCGCCTGATCATGGAGTACGACGACCTGCGCGTGACCCTGGTGGTCACCGAGTGGCGCCCCGCTCTCGATGATTGAGTCGATGCGTGAGTCGACGACCGAACCGATGAACGACAGCGCGACTGCAACCGAGCTGACCCTGCCGGCGCCGGCCAAGCTCAACCGCATGCTGCAGATCGTCGGCCGCCGCGCCGACGGCTATCACGAGTTGCAGACGCTGTTCCAGTTCCTCGATCATGGCGACACGTTGCAACTATGCCTGCGCGACGATGGCGAAATCCGTCTGACGCCGGCCCTGCCGGGCGTGCCCGACAGCGACAACCTGATCGTACGGGCAGCCCGGCTGCTGCAAGCCGAGAGCGGCTGTCGACTGGGTGCCGACATCCACCTGACCAAGCGCCTGCCAATGGGCGGCGGCCTGGGCGGCGGCAGCAGCGATGCCGCCACCGCGCTGCTCGGCCTCGACCGCCTGTGGCGTCTCGATTTCTCGCTCGAGCGGCTGGCCGAACTCGGCCTGCGCCTCGGCGCCGACGTGCCGGTGTTCGTCCGCGGCCAAGCCGCCTGGGCAGAAGGAGTAGGCGAAAGGCTTACCCCGGTAGCGCTGGACACCCCCTGGTTCGTGGTCGTGCACCCCGGCATCGAAGTCGCCACCGCCGCGGTGTTCGGGGCGGCACAATTGACACGTGACACTGCCCCTATTACCATGGCGCGCGCACTGCAGGGGGGAGCGCCCAGCTGGAGCAACGACTGCGAGCCGACGGTCCGGTCACTCTATCCGCAGGTCGCCGAGGCACTCGACTGGCTAGGCTGCCGGGCACCCGCCATGCTGACGGGAACCGGTGCCTGCGTCTTCGCCCGGCTCGACTCGCAGACCAAAGCGCGGCACATCATGGCCGAGCTACCGAGCCACTATACTGCTTTCATGGCTCGCGGCCTGAACCTCTCCCCGCTACATGCTGCTCTTGGCCGATGAACGCGCTGTCAGCGAGCGCCGAATCGCCGCGCTTGCGGTATCCTGTATCGCCAACTGAGCTCCCCAACACTGCATAGGTGGATGCGCGTGTCAAAATTGATGGTTTTTGCCGGGAATGCCAACCCCGAACTCGCCCAGAAAATCGCCGAGAGTCTCGATACTCGTATGGGGAACGCCACGGTCGGGCAGTTCAGCGATGGCGAGATCGCGGTCGAGATCAACGAGAACGTTCGCGGCAAGGACGTCTTCATTCTGCAGTCCACCTGCGCACCGACCAACGACAACCTGATGGAGCTGATCCTGATGGTTGACGCCCTGCGCCGTGCCTCGGCCACCCGCATCACCGCCGTGGTGCCCTACTTCGGCTACGCACGCCAGGACCGCCGGGTACGCTCTGCCCGGGTGCCGATCTCGGCCAAGGTGGTGGCCGACATGATGGTCAAGGCCGGCGTCGACCGGGTCATGACCATGGACCTGCATGCCGACCAGATTCAGGGCTTCTTCGACGTCCCGGTGGACAACGTCTACGGTTCGCCGATCCTGCTCGACGATATCGAGCGCCAGAACTACGATGACCTGGTGGTGGTATCCCCCGACGTGGGCGGCGTGGTCCGGGCCCGCGCCATCGCCAAGCAGCTCAATGCCGACCTCGCCATCATCGACAAGCGTCGCCCCCAGGCCAACCAGGCTCAGGTGATGCACATCATCGGCGAGATCGAGAACCGCACCTGCGTGGTGGTGGACGACATGATCGATACCGCCGGCACCCTGTGCAAGGCCGGCGACGCGCTGAAGGAACACGGCGCGCGCCGCGTGGTGGCCTACGCCACCCACCCGATCCTCTCCGGGCCGGCAGTGGAGAACATCACCGGTTCGGTACTCGACGAAGTGGTGGTGACCGACACCATCCCGCTGTCCGACGTCGCCCGTCGCAGCGGCAAGATTCGTCAGCTCAGCGTGGCCGGCCTGATCGCCGAGGCGATCCGCCGCGTCAGCAACGAAGAATCCGTCAGCGCCATGTTCCACTGAGACTCTCGACGACTCTCGGCAAGAACAGGGCAGCGGAGTAGCGCCCCACGGGGCTTTCGGGAACGTCGCGATCAGGTCGCGGGTCGCACGTCTCCCTTACATTCAGCAAGAGGCAACAACATGTCCGATTTCACACTCAATGCCAGCGTTCGTAACGACCTGGGGAAAGGTGCGAGCCGCCGCCTGCGTCGTGCGAACCTCGAAGTGCCCGCCATCGTCTATGGCGGTGACAAGGCGCCGCAGCCGATCTCCCTCGAGAAGGCCCCGTTCTACAAGGCCATCGAGGACGAGTCCTTCTTCTCCTCCGTGCTCAATCTGGTCATCGACGGCAAGAAGGAGCAGGTGGTAGTGCGCGATCTGCAGCGCCACCCGTACAAGCCGCTGGTCACCCACGCCGACTTCATGCGCGTCGACGCCACTCACGCCATCACCATCAACGTGCCGCTGCACGTGGTTGGCGAAGAGAAGTCCAAGGGCATCAAGGACCAGGGCGGCGAGCTGCACGTGCTGTCCAACGAAGTCCAGATCAGCTGTCTGCCCAAGGACCTGCCGGACTTCCTGGAAGTCGACATCACCAACGTCGAGCTGGGCACCACCCTGCACCTCTCCGACCTCACGCTGCCGGCTGGCGTGACCCTGGTCGAACTGACCCACGGTGCCGACCATGACAACGCCGTACTGAGCATCACCAAGCCCAAGACCCGCGGTGAAGCGGCCGAGGGTGAGGAAGGCGAAGAAGGCGAAGAAGGCGCCGAATAAGCCTTGCCGTCGGGGGCCGCCTTGGGCGGCCCCTTCCCGTCTCGACCAAGCGCTGCGGCGCTTGTTTTTGTTTGGAGACCCCGCATGCCGCAGATCAAGGCGATCATCGGACTGGGCAATCCCGGTGACAACTACGCCGCCACACGCCACAACGCCGGCGCCTGGCTGGTGGAGATCCTGGCTCGCCAGGCCGGCACCGAGCTGCGTCAGGAGAAGAAGTTCCTCGGCCTGTATGCCAAGGTGCTGCTGGATGGCCAAGAGCTGCATCTGCTCGAACCCACCACCTTCATGAATCGCAGCGGTGGTGCCGTCGCGGCCCTGTGCCAGTTCTACAAGATCGCCCCCGACGAACTGCTGGTGGCTCACGACGAGCTGGATATTCCGCCCGGGGCTGCCCGTTACAAGCAGGGCGGCGGCCACGGCGGACACAACGGCCTGCGCGACATCATCAGCGCACTGGGCGAGAAAGGCTTCAACCGTCTGCGTATCGGCATCGGCCACCCCGGCGATTCACGCCAGGTCACCAACTACGTCCTCGGGCGCCCCGGCAAGGCGGAGCTCGAGGCCATCGGCGCCGCCCTCCACGAGTGCCTGGTCACACTGCCACTGGCCGTGTCGGGCGACTGGGCCCGCGCCATGAGCCGACTGCACAGCTTCTCGGGCTGAACCGGCGCCAAGGCTGAGCTAGAATAGCGCCCGTTCGCGAGCACCACTCGCCATCTCAATCAGGACATCATCATGGGTTTCAACTGCGGTATCGTCGGTCTGCCCAACGTGGGCAAGTCGACCCTCTTCAATGCCCTGACCAAGTCCGGCATCGATGCCGAGAACTTCCCCTTCTGCACCATCGAGCCCAACGTCGGTATCGTGCCGATGCCCGATCCGCGTCTCGACAAGCTGGCCGAGATCGTGGGTCCGCAGAAGGTGATTCCCACCACCATGGAGTTCGTCGACATCGCCGGTCTGGTGGCGGGCGCCTCCAAGGGCGAGGGGCTCGGCAACCAGTTCCTGGCCAACATTCGCGAGACCCAGGCCATCGCCCACGTGGTGCGCTGCTTCGACAACGACAACGTCATCCACGTGGCCAACCAGGTCGATCCGCGCGCCGACATCGAGACCATCAACCTGGAGCTGGCCCTGGCCGACCTCGACACCGTCGAGCGTGCCATCCAGCGCCTGGTGCGCGTGGCCAAGGGTGGTGACAAGGACGCCATCGCCACCAAGGCGATCCTCGAGCGCATCCAGCCGCACCTGGCCGAGGGCCAGCCGCTGCGCAGCTTCGGCCTCGACGACGACGAGAAGCGCCAGGTCAAGAGCTTCGGCTTCCTCACGCTCAAGCCGACCATGTACATCGCCAACGTCAACGAAGACGGTTTCGAGAACAACCCTTATCTCGACATCGTCAACGAGATTGCCGCCGAGGAGGGCGCCGTGGTGGTGCCGGTGTGCAACCAGCTCGAAGCCGAGATCGCCGAGCTCGACGACGACGAGCGCGCCATGTTCCTCAGCGAGATGGGCATGGAAGAGCCCGGTCTCGACCGGGTGATCCGCGCCGGCTACGAGCTGCTGGGGCTGCAGACCTACTTCACCGCCGGGGTCAAGGAAGTGCGCGCCTGGACGGTCAAGGTCGGCGCCACCGCCCCCGAGGCCGCCGGGGTGATTCACACCGATTTCCAGAAGGGCTTCATCCGCGCCGAAGTGATCGGCTACGACGACTTCGTCACCCTGGGCGGCGAACAGGGCGCCAAGGATGCCGGCAAGTGGCGTCTGGAAGGCAAGGAGTACGTGGTCAAGGACGGCGACGTGATCCACTTCCGCTTCAATGTATAACCTTCAGTCTTGACCTGACGGGGGCGAATCCGTAAACTTCGCCCCCGTTGAATGGCTACGTAGCTCAGTTGGTTAGAGCACATCACTCATAATGATGGGGTCCCCTGTTCGAGTCAGGGCGTAGCCACCAGAAATCGAAAAAAACCCGGCGCCCTGGCGCCGGGTTTTTCGTGGTGGCATCTCCAGCCGAGTGCGTCGCGTGTGGTCAGGCCAGCCGCGGGCGGTTGGCGAAGGCGACCAGCGCTCGAGTCAGGTACTCCACGTCGAGGCTGCCCGCCGTCTCGCGGATCGAGTGCATGGCCCACTGCGGCACGCCCACGTCCAGCGTCGGCACGCCGAGCTCGGTGGCCGTGATCGGCCCGATGGTGCTGCCACAGCCCATGTCGGCACGGGTGACGAAGGTCTGCACCGGGACCTCGGCCTCGCGGCAGAGATCGCGGAACAGCGCGGCCGTGGCGCTGTTGGTGGCGTAGCGCTGATTGGCGTTGACCTTGATCACCGGGCCGCCGTTTAGCGCGGGTCCATGGGCGGCATCGTGCTTGTCGGTGAAGTTGGGGTGCAGGGCGTGAGCGTTGTCGCAGGAGATCATCCGCGACGCCTGGATCAGGCGAATGAAGCCCTCGTCACCCGGCTCGCCCAACTGGGCATTGACTCGCCGCAGCACGTCACCGAGAAACGGCCCCTGAGCGCCACATGCGCTTGCGCTGCCGACCTCTTCGTGATCATTGGCCACCAGCACCACGCCCTGGCTGCCGTCGCTCTCCAGCAACGCTTCGAGCCCGATGAAGCAGGACAGCAGGTTGTCGAGCCGCGCACTGGCGACCAGCTCACGGCCGACACCGACCAATGCCGGAGGCTGCACGTCATACAGCGCCAGCTCGAAATCGAGGATCTCGGCGCCGACGGTGCCGCTCTGCGCCTCCAGCCATTCGAGCAGCAGCCGCTGCAGGTCGGCCTTGTCGCCACCTTGCAGAAATACCGGCGGCATCTGGGTCTGAGCGTTGATCGGCCGACCGTTGTTGACCTCGCGGTCGAGATGGATGGCCAGACTGGGGATGATGGCAACGGGCCGATCCACCTGCAGCAGCACGCCTTCGATGCGGCCGTCGGGGTGCCGCACGTGAACACGGCCGGCCAGACCCAGATCGCGGTCGAACCAGGGGGCCAGCAAGGCGCCGCCGTAGAGTTCGACGCCGAGCTGCAACCAGCCTGCCGAGAGCTGAGCGGCGTTGGGCTTCAGGCGCAGACCGGGGCTGTCGGTGTGGGCGCCGATCATGCGCAGCGCCTCCAGCTCGTCGTGCGGCAGCTGCAGCGCCACGATCGACGAACCGTTGCGCGTCACGTAGAGACGCTCGCCGGGCGAGACCTCCCAGGCCTGACTCTCGTCCAGCCGGCGGAAGCCGGCGGCATCGAGCCGCTCGGCCATGGCCGAGACGGCGTGCCAGGGGGTCGGCGAGCGATGGAGAAATTCGAGCAGACGCTCGAGACGAGCTTCCCGAGACATGTGGATCCTCATCAGGGGTCGTGGTTGACGCAAGAACTGCTACAATGCGACGTCTGGCCTCGCAACTCATGAGCCATACGCTTGTCTAGGGAAGGAAGTGTACACGAATCCAGGGGTGCTTCATTGATGAGCCTGTCAGTCGTTCTTAGGCACACAGCGGTTCTCTCGCTGGTGACGTTGTTGTCGTGCGCTCAGTTGGCGCTAGCCCAGATCCAGCCCAACGACTCGCATCGGCAGGCGGCCCTGGAAGTCGCCGAGTCGCTGCGCTACGGCCACTACGCCGAGACCGCCCTGGACGACACCTGGTCACGCCTGGCGTTCGAGCGCTATCTCGATATCCTCGATGGCCAACGCGCCTTCCTGCTGGAGAGCGACATCGAGGAATTCCGCCACTTCGATGAGCGTATCGACGACATGCTCTTTGAAGGCAATCTGGCACCGGCCTTCGAGCTCTACCAGCGCTATCACGATCGCGCCGAGAGCCGCTTCGAGTGGCTGCTGAGCGCCATCGACGAGGGGCTCGACTTCACCTACGAGAGCGACATGCGGCTCGACCTCGAGCGCCGCGAGGCCGACTGGGCCACCAGCGAAGCCGAGCTCGACGAGCTGTGGTACAAGCGCCTCAAGAACGCCGCCCTTACCCTCGATATCAGCGGTCAGGACGAAGAGCAGGTGGAGAACAACCTGCGTCAGCGCTACGAAGGCCAGCTGTCGCGTCTGCGCCAGACCAACGGCGAGGACGTGTTCGGCCTGTTCATGGCCGCGGTGACCAGCAGCATCGATCCGCATACCGAGTACCTCTCCCCCCGCCAGGGCGAATCCTTCGACATCCAGATGCGCCTGTCGCTGGAAGGCATCGGCGCCATGCTGCAGTCCGACGGCGAATACGTGAAGGTCACCAGCCTGGTTCCCGGCGGCCCGGCCGATCGCGCCGGCGTGCTCGAACCTGCCGACCGCATCGTCGGTGTGGGCCAGGAGGACGAGGCGATCGTCAACGTGGTGGGCATGCGCCTCGACGAGGTGGTCGATCTGATTCGCGGCCCCAAGGGCACCGTGGTGCGCCTCGAGGTGGTACCGGCGGAAGCGGTCGACATGACCCGCTCCAGCACCGTCGAGATCACCCGCGACACCGTCGATCTCGAAGACCAGGCCGCCAAGGGTGAAATCGTCGAGGTGGAGCGCGAAGACGGCAACAAGCGTATCGGCGTGATTACCATCCCCACCTTCTACGTCGACTTCGATGCCTGGCAGTCCGGCGCCGAGGAGTTCCGCAGCACCACCCGCGACGTGGCCCGCGAAGTCGAGCGCCTCAAGTCCGAAGGCATCGACGGCCTGGTACTCGACCTGCGCAACAACGGCGGCGGTGCGCTGCAGGAAGCCAACTCCCTGCTCGGTCTGTTCATTGACCGCGGCCCCACGGTGCAGGTGCGCGATGCCCGCGGCCGCATCAATCTCTACGGCGACACCGAGACCGGCACCCTCTACGACGGCCCGCTGGCCGTATTGGTCAACCGTCTCTCGGCATCGGCCTCGGAGATCCTGGCCGGCGCCATTCAGGATTACGGCCGCGGCCTGGTGCTGGGCAGTGCCACCTTCGGCAAGGGCACCGTACAGACTCTGAACGACCTGAGTCATGGTCAAATCAAGCTGACCCGCGCCAAGTTCTACCGTATCTCGGGCGAGAGCACCCAGCATCGCGGCGTCGAGCCCGACATCCTCTTCCCCGATCTGGTCGACCCCGAGCGCATCGGCGAGAGCAGTCTCGACAACGCCCTCGAGTGGGATACGGTGCAGGCCGTGCAGTACCGCCACTATGGCGAGCCCTGGGAGTATCTGGAAACCCTGCGCTCCCGGCATCGCGAACGGGCCGACTCGCACCCCAACTTCGTCTTCCTCAAGGAGCGCACCGAGCTCGCCCGGCGCATGCGCGAAGAGCAGACCACCGTCAGCCTCGACCGCGAACAGCGCCAGCGCGAAGTGGAAGCGCGCGACGCCGAGCAATTGGCGCTGGAGAACCGTCGCCGTGAAGCCCTGGGGCTGGATACGCTGAACGAGCTGATCGATGCTCGCGGTGAGGAGAACGAAGAGGAGCCGGTGGAGCGCGTCCAGGTGACCGAAGCCGCTGCCATCCTGGCCGATTATGCCGAGCTGACCCAGCGGCGCCTGGCCGGTCGCTTCTAATCGAGCCAGAACCGCCAGACTTGCCCTACCCCACCGGACGCCCGGCGCGACGACACGCGCCGGGCGTCACTCGTTTCCCTCGTGCACTTCGAACTTCACCTGGGTTGATGGCTGCGTTAAACGGATAGCTTGTCGCTACCTCGCCGATGCCTGAGGATGGACGAGCACCATGCGGCTCGTCCGAGACGCGCAATACGTCCAGCGCATGCCCGATGCGCTCCCTGCGCGGGGAAGGTACATGACCGATTCAGACAGGCTGCATCCAGCCACTACCTTCCTGATGCCCCATCAGCCGGCTTGCCAGAGGGCAGTGGACAGCGGCAGCGAGGTAGCGCCCCTGGCCACCGTGCTGGTCGTCGATGACGATCCCACCATTCGCCTACTGATCGCCTCCGGCTTGCAACGCCAGGGATACCGGGTGCTGCTCGCCGCTGATGGCCAGTTGGGGCTCGAGGTCTTCGGCCAGCAGGCGCCCGATCTGGTGCTGGTGGACGCGGACATGCCGAGGCTGGACGGCTTCGGCACCCTGCGCGCCATTCGCAGCGGACAGGCCGGAATCGATGGCCGTTACGTTCCCTTGCTGATGCTGACCGGCCATGATGACGTCGGCTCGATCAACGACGCCTTCGATGCCGGCGCGACCGACTTCATGCCCAAGCCGATCAAGCTGCCGCTGCTGACCGAGCGGGTGCGCTATGCGCTGCGCGGCGCCGCCCGCGAGCGAGCCCTGCGTGCAGCGCAGCTGGAACAGGCCAGCGCCTGCAAGCTCGCTCGCCTGGGCTTCTGGCACCTGGACGTCCACAGCGGCAAGTTGGGATGGTCGGAAGGCACCGCCGACATGCTTGGCTGGCCCTCTCTGCCCGGCTGCGTGGCGGAGCTGACGGCGCTGACCTCCCCCGCGCACAGACAGCGGCTGGAGACGGCCCTCAGCGTCGCCAGTCAGAACCGCGAGGGGCTGGACCTCGAACTCACCGTGGGCCAGGGCAATCTCGAACGCACCCTGCGCCTGCAAAGCACCGATCAAGGCAACGAGCAAGGCAACGAACGGTACCTGGTGGGGGCTTTTCAGGACGTTACCGCCTTGCGCGCCTTCGAGGACAAGGCGCTTTACCTGGCAGCCCACGACGAGCTGACCGGACTGCCCAAACGTCACTGCTTTCTTGGTCTGCTCGCCGAGCGTCTGGCGCAGACCCCCGAGACTCGCTGGCTGGTGGCGGTTCTGGATATCAACCGTCTGCATCGCATCAACGAAGCCCTGGGAATTCGCGCAGGCGACCAAGCCCTGGTGCTGTTCTCACGACGCCTTGAGCGGTTGGCCCCGAGCCATGCCCTGCTCGGGCGTCTGGAGGCAGGCAGCTTCGGCGTAGCCGTCCCGCTACCGGACACGGCAGACCCTCGACTTTTCTGTCAGCAGTGGATGCCACCCTTGGCTCGGGCCCAGCAGATTGCAGGAGAAGAGGTCTTCATCGACTACTCCGCAGGCGGCAGCGTATATCCCGATGATGCAAGCGATGCCGAAACGCTGCTGGGCGCCGCACTGCAGGCGCAGCGCCTCGCCCGCTCCCAGGCTGGCCAACAGCGACTGCTGTTGAGGCATGAGATTCTTGGCCACACCAATGGCGACACGCTGAGCTTCGAGGCCCATTTGCAGCAGGCGCTGCAACGAGACGAGTTCTTTCTGGTCTACCAACCACAGCAGCACCTGGCCGACGGCCATATCAGCGCCGCGGAAGCCCTGCTACGCTGGCGCCATGCCAGTCGCGGGGTGATTTCACCGGCGGAATTCATTCCGCTGCTGGAGGAATCCGGCCACATCGTCGATGTCGGCGACTGGGTCATCGGCGAGGCCTGCCGACAGCTCGCCGAGTGGCAGCGGGCCGGCCTGCACCTGCGCATGAGCATCAACCTCTCCGCCGTACAATTCAACCAGCCCGACTTTCCCCAGCGCATCATGGCCCATGTGAACGCCAATCGCCTGTTACCCAATCTGCTCGAGCTGGAGATCACCGAAAGCGCTGCAATGAGTCATCCCAAGCAGACGTTGAAGATGCTGCTCGAACTCAAGGAGCTGGGATTCTCGATTGCCATCGACGACTTCGGTACCGGTCACTCAACCTACCACTACCTGTTACGTTTCCCGATCGATACGCTGAAGATCGACCGCAGCTTTACCAGCAGCGTGACCGAGGAGCGTTCGTGCCGCACCATCGTTCGCTCGCTCACGACCCTGAGTCAGGGGCTGGGTTTCAAGACGATTGCCGAAGGAGTGGAAACCCAGCGTCAGCGCGACTACCTCGAGGCGCTCGACGTCGATGAGATCCAGGGGTTCTGGCTGGCCAAGCCCATGACGGCGGATCGTCTCGGCGAGTTCGTCGCCTCGACCGGCCATCGCCTCTTCAAGCCACGCTGACGCAGGCAGGCCGTGGGTTTCTCACCCCGGCCCGACTCAGCCCTTGGTCGGTGATGCCAGGTCCTCGCGCGGCGCGTCACCGGTGGCCGTAACCTCAACCGCATACCCCAGCCTGGCAAAGGCCGCTACGCTCAAACGTCCAAGATGAGTGATACGCTCCACCGTGGCCTCGAGCGCCTCCTGCCCGGCCGCCTCAACCCCCTGCTCGAGCCTGGCAGCGGCTTGCGACAGCGCTTCACAGCCCATGGACGCTGCCGCCCCCTTCAGCGAGTGAGAGGTCTCCCTGAGGCCAGAACGATCATGCCGCTCAAGATCACTCCTCAGGGCCGCAAGATCCTCCTCCAGCCGCTCGACGAACTTCCTCACGAGGTGGTGCAGCGCCTCGTCATCCAGCGCTTCGCGTAGCGAGGCCAGCATGGCAGGATCGATCTCCACCGCCGCCTCGCCGACGTGATCCTGAAGGGGTTCAGGAAGCGCATCCGGTGTCGCCACGCCGGGTTCTGCCTCGGCGTATTCATGAGTGCCCTGGGGCAGCATCCACTGCTGAATGACTCGCTGCAGATCATGCCGCGTGTACGGCTTGCAAAGCACGTCGTTCATGCCGGCCTCGAGACAGCGCTGCCTGGCCGAGGGTGTCGCGTTGGCCGTCAGCGCCACGATGGGCAGCGGCGTGAGCCTGTCCGACTCCTGCAGGCGCCAGCGCCGGGTGGTTTCCAGACCATCAAGCGTGGGCATCTGCATGTCCATCAGCACCAAGTCGAAGCGGTGGCTCGCCATCAGCGCCAGCCCCTCCTGACCGTCGGCCGCCACACTGACGCACTGACCCAAGCGCTCGAGCAGAGCTCTGGCCAGCTCACGGTTGGCAGGCTGATCCTCGACGACGAGCACGTTTCCCCTGGGCAGGCTCAAGACCGCCTCCTGACGCGTGTTCGCGTAGCGCTCGATGGCCTCCCGGCTCGGTACACGCAGCGGTAAACGAACCTGGAAGCAGCTGCCCACGCCCGTTTCCGTAGTGAAATCGATCCTCCCCTGCATGGCCCTGACCAGCCGCTCGCAGATGGCAAGTCCCAGCCCCGAACCACCGTAGCGGCGCGCGATGGTACTGTCTGCCTGAGTGAAAGGCTTGAAGATATGCGCCCGGCTCTGCTCGGGAATGCCGCACCCCGTATCCTCAACGCGTAAACAAAGCGTATCGTCTTCACCGCGCCCTATCGTCAGGCGAACCTCGCCGGACGAGGTGAACTTGAAAGCATTGTTGAGCAGGTTCATCAGGACCTGGCGAATGCGAGTCAGGTCGCCCAGTACCCAATCAGGTAGTGAATCCTCCAGCGCGGTACTGAAGGCGACACCCCGACTTGCGCTCAGCACGCCGTAGTGCCGATCCAACTGGTCGATGAGTTCACTCGGCCGGAATGGCTGCGCATCGAGATCCAGGACGCCCGCGTCGTACTTGGTATAGTCGATCACGTCATTGATGACCGCCTGAAGACTCACCAGGCTGTCATCCAAAGTACCCAGCAGTCGAACGCCTCGATCGCTCAAGGGTTCATAGGCAAGCAGTTGTGCCACGCCGACGATACCATTGAGCGGCGTGCGTATCTCATGGCTCATCACTGCCATGAATTCCGATTTGGCCTGGCTCGCCCTTTCCGCCCTCTGCACCGCAGTATCGAGTTCACGCGCCTGTCTCTCGAGCAGAACGCTCCGCTCCCGGTTGGTCCTGCTCTCTCGGATCAGAAAGGCCACCAGCACCGAGCCAGCTCCCATCAGCAGCACGATGAGCACGAGCAACAGCGTATAGAGATTCCACAGCTTGTCGCGCTCCTGGGTGCGCAACAAGGCAACGTGAGCGTTGACGTCGAGGATCAAGCGAGAGGTCTTTTCCTGTAGCGCAGCCAACCGTTCCATGAGTGTCGCCAGGGCAGCAGCGTCGAGTACGGCATCGTCACTCTCCAGCGGCGACAGCACGGAATCGAGCTCGAACGTCAGTGCAATGGCATGCTCAAGAGCCTCGCCCAGGGGCTGTGTGACCAGACTCTGCTTCAGCTCGCCGCGGCCGAAGAGATCGGCGCGGCTATACAGGATTTCATAGCGCAGCAACAGCCCGTCGATGTCACCATGCCAGGGCGATAGCGTCATTCGCATCTCTCTGACCTCTCGATCGAACTGGTAAGCCGACCAGGTGAGATCCTCGAGCATGCGATGCTCGATCTGTTGCATTCGGTCATGGATGATCTTTGCCGTCAGCAGCGCCGAGCCGAACAGCACGATAGCGGCACAGGCCGCGACCCGGTATCGCAGGCTCGAACTTGCCCTGCGCGACACGGCACTATTCCGCAAGAACATCAATATGCGCGACCTGCCACACCGAGCGGGACATGATCTTCTCGTTGAGCAGTTCGGGGTGGTCGTCGAAGGGGTAAATGACGAACAGCGGTCCCTGGTCGCGTACTCGAAGTGGCTCGCCATCCAGGGTCATTGCCAGTATCACGTCGTACTGTTCGAAGTCGTCGACCGGGATGCTGGCACTGTAATCGTTCAGCGCCACCACTCGCAGCATCTCGCCCTGGGCTACCACGGCATCCAGGACATCGCGCCCCAGCGGACCGGCAAAGGTGACCTGGCCGTCGTGCCAGGGGGTATGAGTGCTGATCGTATGCTGGGGCATGGCTTCCAACATGTCGCGATCGAACAGCGCCGCGCCCTCCCCGTTGGTCACGCCGATGCTGCCGGTGATCGTCAGTATGACTCGCCCTTCCGGCGCATCGAGGGCATGCCCCGTAATGGCCACCAGGCACATCAACAAGCCACATGAGAGTGCGCTGCGCATGGCAGGATTCCTATCGGTTCTTCATATGACGAGTATACGGCAGTAATGCCTGCCGAGCAGTCACCCAGTCAACGTTGACTGCGACTCGGCCCAAGCCGACAGAGGGAATCAGAGCGACGAAGATTGGCTCCCGGAGCAGGACTCGAACCTGCGACCCAGTGATTAACAGTCACTTGCTCTACCGACTGAGCTATCCGGGAACGACGTGGCGGGAAAGGACTTCCCACGGAGTGGTAGTAGCTGATGGCTCTTCACCAAAAGCTGATGGCTCTTCACCAAAAGCTGATGGCTCTTTACCAATAGCTGATGGCTCCTCGAGCAGGACTCGAACCTGCGACCCAGTGATTAACAGTCACTTGCTCTACCAACTGAGCTATCGAGGAATGATGTGCGTCATGATCAGCGTGCGTTCGTGGCTCCCGGAGCAGGACTCGAACCTGCGACCCAGTGATTAACAGTCACTTGCTCTACCGACTGAGCTATCCGGGAATGGCCGTGAACACGGTGCGTAGTATACGGATCGCCCACGTAAGGTCAAGGGCGTATCTTGGCGGAAACCCTGTCAGGGTAGGTATATAACGCAAGACGCCCGATCGAGATGACTCGATCGGGCGTCCTGTCGTAACTGGTGGCTACGCCCTGATTTGAACAGGGGACCCCATCATTATGAGTGATGTGCTCTAACCAGCTGAGCTACGTAGCCAGGCGGCACGAAGGCAGGCCTTCGCGACGCGCTGAATTATGCATGAACCACTTCTCTCAGGCAAGACTGATACTGCCTGGCTTTTTATTGATTGAACGTTCAATAAAAAAATGCCAGACTCGAATCTACCTTTATATGCCACATGCCAGTCACGGCGAAGGGTCAAGGAGTCAACGTTGCCCAAGACAGGAATGGAACCCATTCGACGCAGCCAGCTCATCCAGGCGACCATGGCGGCCATCGACGAAGTCGGCCTGGCCGATGCCACCGTGCTGAGAATTGCGCGGCATGCCGGGGTTTCGGCCGGCATCATCAGCCACTATTTCGGCGGCAAGGACGGCCTGCTCGAAGCCACCATGCGCCAGATCCTCAGCGATCTCGGCCAGGCCGTGGCTGAGCGTCGACTCCGCCTGGCCGATGGCTCCCCGCGCGACCATATCGCCGCCATCATCGACGGCAACTTCGATCGCAGCCAGATTTCCGGTCCCGCGGCCAAGACCTGGCTCGCCTTCTGGGCCAGCAGTATGCACAGACCCCAGTTGCAACGACTGCAGCACGTCAACGACCAGCGCCTCTACTCCAACCTCTGCTTCCAGTTCCGACGGCTGATGCCGCTGAACGAAGCAAGAGATGCCGCCCGCACCCTGGCGGCCATGATCGACGGCCTGTGGCTGCGCGGCACCTTGAGCCCCGATGGGTTGGATACCGAGCGCGCCCGGCGCCTGGCCCACGCCTGCCTCGACAAGTTGCTGGCCGGCCACGACACCTCCGCAGCGTCACCCAAGGAGACAGCATGACCGCTTTCGACAACGAGACTCTCTACCTCGACGGCCGCCGCGAGCCGGCCACTTCGGGTGAGACCTTCGATGTTCTCAACCCCTACGATGGCAGCCTGCTGGCCAGGGTCGATCAGGCCAGCCAGGCCGATATCGACCGCGCCGTCGCCTCCGCCAGCCAGGGTCAGCGGCGCTGGGCCGCCATGACCGGGATGCAGCGCAGCCGTGTGCTGCAGCGCGCCGTGGCGCTGTTGAGAGCGCGCAACGACGAGCTGGCCGAGCTCGAAACGCGCAACACCGGCAAGCCGATCAGCGAAACCGCCGCGGTGGACATCGTCACCGGCGCCGACGTGCTCGAATATTACGCCGGCCTGGCCCCGGCCATCGAGGGCGCCCAGATTCCCCTGCGCGAGTCGTCATTCGTCTATACCCGGCGCGAACCGCTGGGGGTCATCGGTGCCATCGGCGCCTGGAACTACCCGATCCAGATCGCCTGCTGGAAGGCTGCCCCCGCGCTGGCCGCCGGCAACGCCGTGGTGTTCAAGCCCAGCGAGGTCACTCCGCTCTCGGCCATGAAGCTGGCTGAAATTTTCACCGAAGCCGGACTGCCCGACGGTGTGTTCAACGTCGTCCACGGCGACGCACGGGTCGGCCAGATGCTGACCGCGCATGAAGGCATCGCCAAGGTCTCGTTCACCGGCGAGGTGGGTACCGGCAAGAAGGTGATGGCCGCGGCGGGCGGCTCGACGCTCAAGGACGTGACCATGGAGCTGGGCGGCAAGTCGCCGCTGATCGTGTTCGCCGACGCCGACCTCGACCGCGCCGCCGATGCCGCCATGATGGCCAACTTCTATTCCAGCGGCCAGATCTGCACCAACGGCACCCGGGTCTTCGTCGAGCGCTCGGTGAAGGCCGACTTCGAGGAGAAGATCGTCGAGCGCGTGGCACGCATCCGCGCCGGCGACCCGCTCGACCCCGAAATCAACTTCGGCCCGCTGGTCAGCTTCGAGCATCAGGCCAAGGTGCTCGACTACATCGCCTACGGCAAGCAGGACGGCGCGCGGGTGCTGATCGGCGGCGAGCCTCTCGACGAGGGCGATTTCGCCCGCGGTGCCTGGGCCCCGGCCACGGTGTTCACCGATTGCAGCGACGACATGCGCATCGTGCGCGAAGAGATCTTCGGCCCGGTGATGGCGATTCTCGTCTTCGACGACGAAGAGGAGCTGATCCGTCGCGCCAATGACACCCACTACGGCCTCGCCGCCGGGGTGTTCACCGAGAGCCTCACCCGGGCGCATCGCACCATTCATCGAATGGAAGCCGGCATCTGCTGGATCAACACCTGGGGCGAGTCGCCGGCGGAAATGCCGGTGGGCGGCTACAAGCAGTCCGGCGTCGGCCGCGAGAACGGCATCGAAACCCTGGCCCACTACACCCAGACCAAGTCAGTGCAGGTGGAGATGGGCCCCTTCGAGTCGGTGTTCTGAGGAAATCGCCATGCCCCAGATTCGTGAATTCGACTACGTCATCATCGGCGCCGGCTCCGCCGGCAACGTGCTCGCCGCCCGCCTCACCGAGGACACAGGCGTCAGCGTGCTGCTGCTCGAAGCCGGCGGCCCCGACTACCGCTTCGACTTTCGCACCCAGATGCCCGCCGCCCTGGCCTACCCGCTGCAGGGCAAGCGCTATAACTGGGCCTTCGAGACCGATCCCGAGCCGCACATGAACGGCCGCCGCATGGAGTGCGGCCGCGGCAAGGGGCTGGGCGGCTCGTCGCTGATCAACGGCATGTGCTACATCCGCGGCAATGCCCTGGACTACGACAACTGGGCCAGCCTGGCCGGTCTTGCCGACTGGCGCTACGCCGACTGTCTGCCCTATTTCCGCAAGGCCGAGTGCCGCGACATCGGCGCCAACGCCTACCACGGCGGCGATGGCCCGGTGCACGTGACCACGCCCAAGGAGGGCAACAACGAGCTCTACCGCGCCTTCGTCGATGCCGGCGTGCAGGCGGGCTATCCCGAGACCGAGGACGTCAACGGCTACCGGCAGGAGGGCTTCGGCCCCATGGACCGTTTCGTCACCCCCAAGGGGCGCCGCTCCTCCACCGCGCGTGGCTATCTCGACCAGGCCAAGGGGCGCGACAACCTCACCATCGAGACCCACGCCACCACCGACGTGATCGAGTTCGAGGGCAAGCGCGCCGTGGGCGTGCGTTACCTGCGCCGCGGCCAGACCCAGCAGGTGCGCGCCCGCCGCGAAGTGCTGCTGTGCGCCGGGGCCATCGCCTCGCCGCAGATCCTGCTGCGCTCGGGGATCGGTAACCCTGAACACCTGCGCGAGTTCGACATTCCCGTGGTGCACGAGCTGCCCGGGGTCGGCGAGAATCTGCAGGACCACTTGGAGATGTACATCCAGTACGAGTGCAAGCAGCCGATCAGCCTCTACCCGGCGCTGAAGTGGTTCAACCAGCCGAAGATCGGCGCCGAGTGGCTGCTTCTCGGCAGCGGCGTCGGTGCCAGCAACCAGTTCGAGTCGTGCGCTTTCATTCGCACCCATGACGCGGAGCCCTGGCCCAACCTGCAGTATCACTTCCTGCCCATCGCCATCAGTTACAACGGCAAGAGCGCGGTGCAGGCCCATGGTTTCCAGGCTCACGTGGGCTCGATGCGCTCCGAGAGCCGCGGGCGCATTCGCCTCACCTCGCGCGATCCCGAGACCGCTCCCAGCATCCTGTTCAACTACATGGCCAAGGAGAAGGACTGGCAGGAGTTCCGCGACGCCATTCGTCTGACACGCGAGATCATCGCTCAGCCGGCCATGGATCCCTACCGGGGTCGTGAGATCTCACCGGGGCCGGACGTGCAGAGCGACGAGCAGCTCGACGCCTTCGTGCGCGAACACGCCGAGACCGCCTACCACCCCTGCGGCAGCTGTCGCATGGGCGAAGGCGACGACGCCGTGGTCGACGGCCAGGGCCGGGTGCATGGCCTGGAAGGGCTGCGCGTGGTCGATGCCTCGCTGTTCCCGGTGATCCCCACCGGCAACCTCAACGCACCGACCATCATGCTGGCCGAAAAGATCGCCGACCGCATCCGCGGCCGCGAGCCGCTGCCGCCCTCGGATGCGCCCTACTTCGTGGCCGGAGACAGTCCGGCCAGGCGAGAACCCCAGCGACGCCTAACCTAGGAAACGCTGCACAGCTGCCTGCGGCTCTTAGCCTCGCCACTCAGCGCCCTGCCACCGAGCAGGGCGCTCTCATTTGGCGTGCGTCTCAGGACTGGCCAGCACCAAGGAGATCGGCTAGGCTGACACATTCAAACAACTGTTCTAAACGCGATCCGAAACACGGAGACGAGGCATGCTCACCCTGATACTCCTGATCCTCACCGTCGTCGGCATGCTGGCGCTGATGCGGCGCGAGGCCGGCGCCGTACCGACCCTGGCGCTGCTCGGCGTGCTCGGCCTGGCAGGGCTGCTGCTGGGTTCGCCCGTGCTGGGCGTGCTGCTGCTGCTCGGCGCGGCAGCGGTGGCCATGGCCGGCCTGCCGGCGCTGCGCATCCACTGGCTCAGCCCGCGCCTGTTCGCCATGTTCAAGCGCGTCTCGCCCAAGGTCTCGGATACCGAGCGCATCGCGCTGGAAGCCGGCACCGTGGCCTGGGACGGCGAGCTGTTCTCGGGCCGTCCCCAGTGGGACAAGCTGATGAGCTACCACGACGACGGCCTGACCGAGGAGGAGCGTAGCTTTCTCGAGCAGCAGTGCTCGGTGGCCGCCGGCATGTGCAACGCCTGGGAGATCGCCAAGGAGCGTGCCGACCTGCCGGAGGAGCTGTGGCAGTACCTGAAGAAGGAAGGCTTCTTCGGCATGATCATTCCCAAGGAATACGGCGGCCTGGGCTTCTCCGCCAAGGCGCAGTCGCTGGTGCTGCAGAAGCTCTCCATCAGCGAGACGCTGATGGTCACGGTGGGCGTACCCAACTCTCTGGGTCCCGGCGAGCTGCTGCTCAAGTACGGTACCCAGGCGCAGAAGGATCACTTACTGCCACGCTTGGCCGACGGCCGTGAGATCCCCTGTTTCGGCCTCACCGGCCCCCGCGCCGGCTCCGACGCCACCTCGCTGCCCGACACCGGCATCGTGTGCAAGCAGATGGTCGATGGCAAGGAGGTGTTGGGCCTGCGTCTCAACTTCGAGAAGCGCTGGATCACCCTGGCGCCGATCGCCACTGTAGTGGGCCTGGCCTTCCGCCTGTTCGACCCCGACCACCTGCTGGGCGAGGAAGAGGACCGCGGCATCACCCTGGCGCTGGTGCCGCGCAACACCGCCGGCATGGAGATCGGCCGCCGCCACCACCCCATCGGCAGCCCGTTCCTCAACGGCCCGATCAAGGGCAAGGATGTCTTCGTCCCGCTGGACACCATCATCGGCGGCACCGAGATGATCGGTCAGGGCTGGCGCATGCTGGTGGAGTGTCTCTCCATCGGCCGCTGCATCACCCTGCCATCCGGCGCCAGCGGCACCGCGCGCTACGCCCTGGGCTGGACCGGCGGCTTCGGCCGCATCCGCCGCCAGTTCAACGTGCCGGTGGTCGAGATGGAGGGCGTGCAGGAACCGCTGGCGCGCATGGCCGCGCTGGGCTACATCGCCCAGGCAGCGGTCTACCAGACCGCCAACACCATCGACCGCGGCGAGAAACCGGCGGTGCCCTCGGCGATCCTCAAGAGCCAGCTCACCGAGTTCCAGCGCATCGTGCTCTCCGATGCCATGGACATCCACGGCGGCAAGGCGGTCACACTGGGTCCACGCAACTACCTGGGCATCGGCTACAGCGCCAACCCGGTCGCGATCACGGTGGAGGGGGCCAACATCATGACCCGCAACCTGATGATCTTCGGTCAAGGCGCCATCCGCTGCCATCCGTTCGTGCTCGAAGAGCTGGCGGCCTCCGACAGCAACGACCTCAAGGCCTTCGACCGCGCCTTCTTCGGTCATGCCGCGCTGGTCTTCGGCAACGCCGCCCGCGCCTTCACCATGGGGTTCGGTATCGGCAAGCCCACGGTGCCCTTCGATGAAGTCGCCGCGCCCTATGCCCGCGACATGGCAAGACTCTCTGCCGCCTTCAGCCTGTGCGCCGACGCCGCCATGGCCAGCCTGGGCGCCGCGCTCAAGCAGCGCGAGATGATCTCGGCGCGCCTGGGTGACGTGCTCTCCAACCTCTACCTGGCCTCGATGGTGCTCAAGCACTGGCAGGAGGGTGACAAGGTCGAGGGCGAAGCCGCCCTGCTCCACTACAGCTGCACCCACCTGCTGCAGCGCGCCGAGCAGGCCTTCGACGAGCTGTTCGACAACCTGCCCAACCGCGCGCTGGCCGGCGTGCTGCGCGCCGTGACGATGCCGCTGGGACGGCGCTGGAAGCGCCCCGCCGACCATCTGACCCGCGAGATCGCCCAAGCCGTATCGCGCGATACCCCGCTGCGCACCAAGCTGATCGCGGCGGCCTGGCAGGGCGACGATGGCGTCAAGGACAATCCGCTGGCCCACTACAACGCCCTGCTGGCCGACTACGACCGCGCCGAGGCGCTCTACCGCACGGTCAACAAGGCCTACGCCAAGGGCGAGCTGCCACGTCAGGCGCTGCACCCCGAGGTACGCCTGGAGGCCGCACGGGAGAAGGGTCTCGTCAGCGAGGAGGATGCCGAGTTCATGCGCCGATTCGAAGCCGAAGTCCTCGAGCTGCTCAGCGTGGACGACTTCGACTACGACGAGTTCGCCACCGACAAGGCAAAAATCCTGCGCCACAACGCGGCGTAAGTTCGGTCAGCCCCCTACCCAACCCCGGCCCAGCGCCGGGGTTTTTCGTTTCTTCTCCTACAAAGGCCACACCAGAAGGATCATCGGAATCGCCACCGCCATGACGATCAGCTCCAGCGGTAGGCCCATTTTCCAGTAGTCGCCGAAGCGATAGCCGCCGGGCCCCATCACCAGGGTATTGGACTGATGCCCGATGGGCGTGAGAAAAGCACAGGAGGCACTGACCGCCACCACCATCAGGAAGGGGTCGATGGACGCATCGAAACCGTTGGCCAGGCTGACGGCAATCGGCGCCATCAGCACCGCCGCCGCCGCATTGTTGATCACATCGGAGAGCATCATGGTGGTGACGAACAGCAGTATCAGGATCGACACGGTGGGCCAGGTACCCCCCAGCTCCAGCAGGCTGTTGGCAATGAGCGCCGCGCCGCCGCTGGTTTCGAGCGCCGTGCCCACGGGGATCATGGCGCCCAGCAGGATGATCACCGGGCCGTCGATGGCCTGATAACCGTCTCGCAGCGGCAATACGCCGATCAGCAGCGTGACCAAGGCCGCCAGGGCAAGCGCGACGGCATTGGGCAGGATATCCAGCAGCATGGCGGCGATGGCCAGGGCAAAGATGCCGAGAGACACCAGCAGCATGCGCGGCTGCCCCAGGGTTAAGTTACGCCTGGCCAGGGGCAGGCAGCCCAACGTTGCCAGGCTCTCGCTCAGATTGCTCTCGCCGCCCTGCAGCAACAGCACGTCACCGGGGCGAAAACGGATATCGCGCAGGCGCTGGCGCAGGCGGCTGCCGTCCCGGGCCACCGCCACCAGATGCATGCCGTACTGGTTGTGCAGCCGCAGTTGGGTCACGGTACGGTTGACCATGATCGAGTCGTTGCGCACCACCGCCTCGACCAGCTCCAGTCCCTCGGTATCAAGACCGTTGGATTTGGTATTCTCGGTATCCGGCAGGCTAGCGTCCCGCTGCAGCTGCCCACCCTCTTTCGCCTCGGCGCGATCTTGCTCGAGGATTTCCTCCTGCGGGTCGATTCCCACCCGCAGGCCGGCCTTGTCCTCGAGCAGTTTCATCTCTTCCGGCCCCGCCTCCACCAGCAGGACATCCCCCTCTTTCAGCGCGCCGAGGAAGGCATGCCCGGCGTAGCGCTGCTCACCGCGCAAGACCGCCAGAACCGGCAGCGTCTCCTCGAGTTCACGCTGCAGCTCGCGCAGGGTCCAACCGAGCGCCTTGGCCTCCTCGTCCACCCGGACTTCGACCAGATAGTGACTGATATCGAACATACCCTCGGTGGACGCATTGCCGGCGCGCTGCGGCACCAGCCGCCAGCCCAGCAACACGATGAACACCAGCCCCGCCAGGGCAACTGCGGCACCGACGGGGAAGAAGGAGAACATGCCGAAGGTCTCTCCGGTTACCGAGCCGCGGTAAGCAGAGATGATAATGTTCGGCGGGGTGCCGATCAGCGTCATGAGACCGCCGAGCAGCGAGCCGAAGGCCAGTGGCATGAGCAGCAGCGAGGGCGAGGTGTCGTGTTCACGCGCCAGGCGCATGGCCACCGGCAGCAGCAGCGCCAGAGCGCCGACGTTGTTCATGAAGCCGGACAGCACCACCACCGTGGCGGTGAGCGCCACCAGTTGCAGGAACAGCCGGTCGCCGACCTTGAGCACCTGCTCGGCGATGACATCCACCACGCCGGAGCGCTCGAAGCCGCGGCTGAGCACCAGCACGGCGGCCACGGTGATCACCGCGGGATGACCGAAACCGTAAAAAGCCTCCTCGCCCGGCACCAGCCCCAGGATCACGCAACCCAGCAGCGCGGAGAGCGCCACCAGATCGTAGCGAAAGCGCCCCCAGACGAAAGCGGCCAGCGTCAGCCCCAGCACAATGAAAACCAGCGTATGGTCGGCCATGCCCCGCTCCCTGTGGTGGCCCGTTCGCTTCAGCACACCAGTCGCACGCAAAAAAATCCAGCCTTTTCTATGACTTCGGGTCACTGCCATGAAAAAAACCCGGCCGGGGCCGGGTTGAGAAGTGCTGGCACATGCCTGGAACGGGCAGCCTCGGCCTCACGGCTCGTTGAACGGCAGTGGCACCTCCGTATCGCGGCGCACCGCGAAGACGTTCAGGGTCATGGCCACCAGGGCGTAGTAGCCAAACACCCCCACCAGTTCGACCACCGCGGGTTCGCCGAAAGCCTCGACGGCTTCGGCATAAAGTGCCGCGTCGACGCGTCGGGTAGCGTAGAGCGTGCTGCCCAGACGGTAGATCAAGCGCTCATCGTCGCGCTCGAAGGGCGGCTCCTGTCCCGTGCGCAGTGCTTCGATCACCGCGTCGGTGACCCCTGCCTCGCGGGCGATGGGCTCGTGGATCTGCCACTCGGCCTGAGACCGCCACCAGGCAGCGGTGACCAGGATCGCCAGTTCGGTCAGGCGAAGCTCCAGCCGCGTGCCGTAGCGGCAGAAGGCACCCAGCTGCTGGGCATGATCGGCCAGGCCCGGGCTGTGGATCCAGGCCAGGAAGGGGCCGTCCAGGTTACCGCGCGGGCCGCTGAGGATCTCCTCCAGCACGCGGCGCTGCTCGCTGTCGAGGCGCGTCTCGTCGAGTGGGGTCAGGCGGGATTCGATGGCCATGCGCGTCTCCTTAGCGGTTGCCCAGCACACTGTTCAGTGCGTTATCGAGCTTGTCGACGATTTCGTCCAGATGGTGCTCTTCGAGGATGAAGGGCGGTGCCAGCAGAATGTGATCGCCCTGGCGACCGTCGAGAGTGCCGCCCATCGGATAACACATCAGCCCTGCCTGCATGGCCGCCTTCTTGATCTGCGCATGCACCTTGCGCTCGGGCTCGAAGGTTGCCTTGGTGGTGCGGTCCGCCACCAGCTCAAGGCCCTGGAAGAGCCCGCAGCCGCGAATGTCGCCGATATGGGGATGCTCGCCGAAACGCTCGGAGAGGCGCCGCTGCAGTCCTTCGCCCAGCTCACACACCCGGGACAACAGGCCGCGCTCCTGAATGGTCGTCTGCACCGCCAGCGCCGCGGCACAGGCCGTCGCATGACCGATATAGGTATGCCCGTGCTGGAAGAAGCCCGAGCCATTGGCGATGGCATCGCGAATTCGCCCGCTGACCAGGGTGGCGCCGATCGGCTGATAGCCGGCTCCCAGCCCCTTGGCGATGGTGATCAGGTCGGCGGTGATGCCTTCCTGCTCGGCGGCGAACAGTGTGCCGGTGCGGCCCATGCCACACATCACCTCGTCGAGGATCAGCAGTACGCCATGGCGATCGCACACTTCGCGGATCCGCTTGAAGTACCCTGGCACCGCAGTCACCGCGCCCATGGTGGCACCCACCACCGGTTCAGCGACGAAGGCCATCACGTTCTCCGCCCCGAGGCGCAGGATCTCGGCCTCGAGTTCATCGGCCAGGCGTACGCCCATCTCCTCAGGGCTCTCGCCCTCCTGCAGCCCACGGTAGGCATAGCAGGGGCTGACGTGGCTCACGTCGATCAGCAGCGGTTCGAACTGCTGGCGGCGCCAGGCGTTGCCGCCGGTGGCAAGCGCTCCCAGGGTGTTACCGTGGTAGCTCTGGCGGCGCGCAATCAAGTGCTTGCGCTGCGGCTGGCCGATCTCGATGAAGTACTGCCGCGCCAGCTTCAGGGCCGCTTCCATGGCCTCGGAGCCGCCCGAGACGAAGTAGACCGACTCAAGCCCCGCAGGAGCTCGCTCGACCAGGAAATCGGCCAGGGCTTCCATCGGTTCGGTGGTGAAGAAGGAGGTATGGGCGTAAGCCACCTTGCCCACCTGCTCGCGAATGGCCGCAATGACGGCGGCATCGCTGTGCCCCAGGCAGGAGACCGCGGCACCACCGCAGGCATCCAGGTAGCGCTTCCCCTGATCGTCGATCAGGTATGGACCTTCGCCCTTGACGGCCATGGGGTACTGCTGCGTCAGGCTGCGATGGAATACGTGGCTCATGGGTTCCTCCACATTGAGAATAGGCAAAATATAAATGCTATATTTTAATTTGCAATTAATATTTGCAAATCATTCCCCCGGCGACTCTGCCAGGGGCAACGCGGCTACAATGCCCCCGACGCCTTGACGCCTCTATAGAGTTGAAGTGAAGCGATGCCATGACGGATACCACCACGCTACCCCCGGAAACGCTGAGCGGCCTCAGACAGCGGCTTACGGACATCGAAGCCGGCGACGCCGACATCCGGCTGGGCAAGCGCTCTCGCCACGTTCTGGCCCTGCTCATCGAGGCACCGCAGCAGGCCGCCGTTTCCACCATCAGCGAGCTGGCGGAGCGACTGGGTGTCAATGCCTCGACGCTCTCGCGCCTGGCCCAGCGTCTTGGCTATGAGGGATTCAGCCAGTTACAGGATGTCTTTCGCCGCGAAGTCACCGAAGGCCAGAGCTTCTACAGCGACCAGGCTTCCCGGCTGCTTCAAGCGAACGGCGACACGCAGGCGCTAGCGCGGCTGAGCCGGCTGGCTCGGCAGGAGAGCGCCAACATGGCGAGTCTTCTGGAGAGGATCGACCCGGCAGCCTTCGAGCAGACAGTGACGCTGCTGGCGACGGCCCATCGGGTGCGTATACACGGTATGCGCCAGTTCCATTCCCTGGCGCTGTTCATGGCCTATGGTTTGGGGATGCTGCGCCCCGACGTCGCCCCCCTCGACGCGGGCCGGCAGGGCGTCGCCGATGCCCTGGCCCAGCTCGACCCCGGCGACGTGCTGGTGGTGGCAAGCTGCTTTCCCTACACCCCGAGCGTACTGGCCACGGCCGAGGTCGCGACCCGTCATGGCGTTGAAGTCATCGCTTTGACTGATTCCGAGAGCTCTCCCCTCGCCCGGAGCGCGCGACACAGCTTTGCAGTGTCCAATCACAGCCTGTTCTACAGCAACAGCATGTGCGCCTTCATGCTGCTGGCCCAAGGCCTGCTGAGTGAAGTAGCCAGCCTACTGGGTGAAGCCGGGCTGGCGGCGCTCAAGCACCGCGAGACGATGATTACCGAACTCGGCGCTTCTCTGTGATCTCTGCCAGCCGCACCCGAGGGGGCGACCGACAGAGGTTGCAGCGGGGAGTCAGAGACGCGGTATCAAGGCAGCAGGATAGTGGAGCCGGTGGTCTTGCGGCTGGCCAGGGCGTCCTGGGCCTTGCCGGCCTCGGCCAGGGCAAAGCGCTGGCCGATGTCGATCTTGACCTTGCCGCTGCCGAGCATGTCGAACAGGTCGCGGCACATCGTCTCCAGCCGCTCGCGAGTATCGGCGTAGCCGTTGAGGCTGGGGCGAGTGACGAACAGAGAGCCCTTCTGGTTGAGAATGCCCAGGTTGACGCCCTCCACCGCCCCGGAAGCGTTGCCGAAGCTGACCATCAGGGAACGCGGCTTGAGGCAGTCCAGCGAGGTGATCCAGGTGTCCTTGCCTACCGAGTCGTAAACCACATCGCACATCGCGCCATCGGTGAGTTCGCGCACCCGCTCGACCACGTTTTCACGGGTATAGTCGATGGTTGCCCAGGCGCCGTTGGATTTCGCCAGCTCAGCCTTCTCGGGCGAGCTGACGGTGCCGATCAGCTTGACGCCCAGCGCCTTGGCCCACTGACAGGCAATCGAGCCCACCCCACCGGCAGCGGCGTGCCAAAGAATGGTCTCGCCTCCCTTGAGCGGAAAGGTCTGGCACAGCAGATACTGCACGGTGAGGCCCTTGAGCATGCTGGCGGCGGCGGTATCAAAATCAACGCTATCGGGCAGCGTCACCACCTTCTCCGCCGGTAGTACGTGATACTCGGCGTAAGCACCCAGCGGCCCCTGGGCATAGGCGACCCGGTCGCCCGTCTTCAGGTGGCTCACCCCCTCGCCCACGGCATCGACCACGCCGGCGCCCTCGGTGCCCAGCCCCGACGGCAGGCTAGGCGCGGGGTAAAGACCGGTGCGGAAATAGATATCGATGAAGTTGAGCCCGATTGCCTCGTTCCTGACCCGAACTTCACCGGGCGCCGGATCGGCCGGCGTCACGTCGATGTATTCGAGCACTTCGGAACCACCGGTGCGAGAGAACTGAATCCGCTTTGCCATGGCGTCTTTTCCTTTGTTCGCTAACGATAGGGGTACTTCATCCAACCGTCGTGTGTGCATGGGGTCAAGGGGGAGATTGCAACAGACCGTTCCACTACCCGGGAAATGCGGCCAGGCGTTCGACGAAGCTCGCCTTCTCCTGCTCGAAGAAGTGGGCATCGTGCTTGAAGCGACGCAGGATCGCCTCCTCATCGAAGCCGAGCGGTGGTTCCAGCTCGCTCACGCCGCGTGCCGAGTGATGCGGGGAGAGACCGACACGCCGGCCACCCGGCGTCGCGAACCAGCGATTGATACCGCAGCGGCGGTAAAAGCCCTCTTCTTCCTGATTCGCCGCATCGACTCGCAGCGGTGCCTTCTGTACCAGCTCGCGAATCAATCGACGCACGCTCTCGCGGTCGCCACCCGGCGAGGCATGGTGCCACAGGGTCATGCCGCTGCCCGACGCGTCAAGGATCAAGAGGGCCAACGCGCCCGGCCGTCCCTGCTCGTCCACCAGCGCCCACAGCCTTGCGGCCTCCTGAGCGAACAGCACCTGTCGCGTCCCGGTGAAGGTTACCAACGGCGACAGCCCCGCTTCCCTACCATAGACATCGGCGCACAGCCGGGCGAGCCAGGCGTCGCGCTGCTCGTCACGCTCGGGGGTCATCACCTTCATGCTTGCCTCATTGCATTATTCAAAGGCGCAAGACTAGCATAGTCGCGCCCGATACCACGTGCCCCGAGCGGGTCGCTATCCTGTCATCGACATCCGATATAGTTGCCTAGTCCCTCGATTGGAGCTCATGCATGCCCTCACCGCACCCCGCCATCGTCCTGCCTCGGCTGATCGCCCATCGCGGGCTGTCTGCTCACGCTCCGGAGAATACCCTGGCAGCGGTGCGCGCCAGCCACGATGCCGGCTTTTCATGGGTCGAGCTCGACGTGCAACTGCTCGGTGACGGCACCCCGGTAATCTGGCACGACGCCACGCTCAAGCGCTGTTCGGATGGCCACGGCAGGCTCGCCTCGCTAGATCTGGCCGCGGTTCGCAAGCTGGACGTCGGCGCCTGGTTCGGCGACGGCTTTCGTGGCCAGCGCATGGCCACCCTGCGCGAGATGCTGGAGCTACTGGTGGAGCTGAACATGGGCGTCAACATGGAGCTCAAGGTGACCAGCAGGCGCAGCGGTACCGAGCTGGCCGACGTGGTGATACCGCGCCTGATCGAGGCGCTGCCGCCAGAGCGGCTGATCGTCTCCTCCTTCGATCAGCCCGCCCTGCATCAGGCTCGCGCCATCGCCGACGCCTCGCTGCTGCCCATCGGCGTGCTCAGTGAAAGCGTGCCCGCGAAATGGCAGTCTCGCTGCGAGGCGCTGGATGCCTTCAGCATCCATACCGACTGGACCCGGCTCACCGCCTACCGAGCCCAGGAGATCAAGACCGCCGGCTACCGGCTGCTGTGCTATACACCCAATGACCCGGCTGCCTTCGCCAACCGCTGGGCATGGGGGGTCGACAGTGCCATCAGCGACGATCCGGCTCTGTTCGAGGGTATCGCCCCGCCGCCCGCTCTTACCCAGCTCTGAGCGGCAACGGGCGCAGGTTCAGGCAAACGCGCCCAACCGCCAGCGGCTCGACAGCGCCTCGAGCAGGCGCAGCCCGGCCACGCTGTTGCCGTGCTCGTTGAGCGCAGGGCCGATCACGCCGAAGCCCATGCGCCCGGGTGCCACCGCCAGGATGGCACTCTTCGACTCATCGATACGTTCCATGTCACTTCTCCATGTCTCGCCAGTCCGATCGGTTTCCGGTCACGCGATCCGAGCCGAATTGGCCTAGGGTAGGTAAGGCCAGATTCAATTCCGACAGCATCAGGCTAGTCGGCCATCAGGAGGAGAGGCAATGGAGCTGCTGGACAGGATCACGGACTATCTGATCGACAACGAACTGAAGCTTGCCACCGCCGAGTCATGCACCGCCGGTCTGATCGTCTCGGAGCTGGCCAGGGTGCCCGGCAGCGGCCAGAGCATCGACTGTGGCCTCGGCGTCTATTCACCCCAGTCGAAGAACCGTTACCTCGGCGTCAGCTTCGACACCATCGAGCGCTACGGGCTGACCAGCGAAGCCGTGGCCAGTGAAATGGCCGCCGGCGCGCTGAACAACAACGATGCCGACGTGGCCCTGGCCAACACCGGCATCGCCGGCCCCAACCCTGGCGACGATGATACGCCGATCGGCACCGTCTGCTTCGCCTGGGCCTTCTGCCACGATGGCGATCACCATCATTACTGCGAGACGCGACGCTTCGACGGCACCCGCAACGAGGTGCGCCTGGCAGCGGCCCACTACGCCTTGGAGCGCCTGCCCCACTACCATCGCCTGTGCCTCGAGAGCGCGACGCAGAGCCAGGAAGAGACGCGCTCACGCCGGGCCGTGCAGCGCGCCATCGGCGTGCAGCTGCAAGCCCGCAGCGACATCGATGTCCGGTATGAGATCGAGCGGCGGCGCGACTTCCTGTGCCGGGTCATGCAGGAGAGCGGCCAGAGCACGCTGGTGCTGGGCATCAGCGGCGGGGTCGACTCCACCGTGGCGGGACGCCTGGCGCAGCTCGCTGTGGAGCAGCGCCGCGAGCAGGGCGAGCAGGCCACTTTCGTGGCCATGCGTCTGCCCTACGGCGTGCAACAAGATGCCGACGACGCCAACGCTGCGTTGGCCTTCATCCGGCCCGACGAGGTGCTCGACGTGAACATTCAGGCCGCCAGCGATGCGCTGCTGGAAGCGCTGGAGAGCGGCGGGATGACGTTCAAGGACGCTCACCAGCGCGACTTCGTGCTCGGCAACGTCAAGGCGCGCCAGCGCATGGTGGCCCAGTACGCCGTGGCCGGCGCCCGCGGCGGCCTGGTCATCGGTACCGATCAGGCCGCCGAGGCGCTGATGGGCTTCTTCACCAAATACGGCGACGGAGCCTGCGACGTGGCGCCTCTGACCGGGCTGAGCAAGCGCCAGGTACGTCTGCTGGGTCAGCAACTGGGTGCCCCCGATGCGCTGGTGAACAAGGCCCCCACCGCCGATCTCGAGTCACTGGCGCCACAGAAGCTCGACGAGGTTGCCCTCGGCGTCAGCTACGAGGAGATCGACGACTTCCTGGAGAACCGCGAGGTCTCCGAACGGGCCTTCGACACCATACTCACCACCTATCGGCGCACCGGGCACAAGCGCCGGCTGCCCATCGCGCCCGACTGAGTCCGACCGGCGCGACAACTTCGTAACGCAGGCGGGCCGACACCCTGAGGTGCCGGCCCGCCAAGCATGACCGAAAGAAGGCCGAGTTATCGAGCCGCTGACTGGGAGTGCGCCGCGTCTTCCTCGTCGCGCTCCACCACCATGTCATCCTCCACCGCAATCGGCTCCTGCTCCTCGGCCTCGCGCGCGCCGCGGGCACGGTGCTCGATCAGGAAGTAGAGGATCAGACCGATGCCCAGCCCCCAGGCGGCCCCGTGGGTAGCCAGTACCACGCCCATGATGCCCGCCACGCCCATGGCGGTAGCGTTCTTGATCTGCTCCACGGCCACGGCGATGCACAGGTAACCGGTGATCAGCAGCGTGATCGACAGTGCAATGGGCAGCACCGGACGGAAGAAGGTCACCAGCGGCAACAGGAACAGGGCGAAGAAACCGACGATCCAGAACACCCCGGTACCGGAGTAGATGGTGTCCATAGCTTTGCGCCCGTAACGATAGCGCTCGGTCACCGTGGCCATGCCGCCGGTGAACAGCGGCCCGGCCAGCCCCGGATAGGGCGCCAGCAGCGAGTGCATCAGGTTGCGGATACCGGTGATCAAATGCACGCGGTCGACGTTGACCTCGATCTTCTCGTCAGGGCGCAGGTGATCGACCCGCTTGAGCAGGGTCTGGCCCACCACGATATCGCCGAAGGCGATGATGTAAGCAATGATCGCGGTGGGAATCGCCGCCACCATCAGCTCGATAGGCGGCGCGCCGATGGAGAACGGCAGGTAGGCCCAGATACCGGCGAAATCAGGCACGGCGATGCCCCACTCCACCGTCGGCATCGAATACTCACCGACGCCCCAGCCGATTGCCATGGTGATCAGCATGCCCGGCACCATACCGAAGGCGACGATGTTGCGCGCCCAGCGATACTTCTCGGCCAGATCGCGGAAGGAGAGCGAGAACAGCACGTAGAGAGTGATCAACCCGCCGATGCCGAGCGAGATCGGCGTGTTGTAGAGCCGGCCACCCTCGACGATTTCGCCGCTGATGGCGGCGATGCCCGCGCCGAGCAGAATACCCGCCTTGATCGAGGCCGGCACGCTGTTGACCAGTTTGCTGCCCAGCCGCGTCACCGCCATGAACAGGAAGATCGCCGTCACCATCAGCTGCAGCGCCACCATGGCGCGAATGGCATCCGGCCCCGGCTCGTACTGGCCGATGAACAACAGCACCACCGGGATCGCCGGTGTGATCCATCCGGCGATGAACGGCACCCCCAGCAGCGGCGGCAGGATGAAGCCGATACCGCACACCACGACGAAGGCCAGGCCCACTTCATAGGGTACGCCCAGATACTGTTCGAGCAGCGGGATCATCCCCAGGGAGATGACGAACATCACCATGGCCTGGATGGTTTCCGGAATGGCCCATTGGAAATGGATGAAAGGCAGGCGGACCTTGAAGGGCCCCAGCGGCCAGTAGGGATGCTCCTGGCCATATTCGCGATTGAGCGGCACGTCACACCTCGGCGGTTCTGTTTGTTGAGTGGTCCTCTTCGTCGGTTGTTGTTGTTCTTGGCTGAGCTCGGTTGTACGCGGGTCTGACGCGGTGCAACATTCGACCATGTGACGAGTAGACAAGCCACTATTTGCCGGAACTTGTCGACAACATTACAAACACCAAGGAGAAGCACGCCCAGAATGAGCGCGCCATCTGGAAATCACTTCGGCATTTTCGAGAAAGTTGTCGACAGATTTGGCGCTACTTGAGCGAAGTTTACGTTAACGTCAATGAGACCAGGCAAGGCGCTCCGAACGCGGGCGCCGCAGAGGCGCTTACACAAAGCAACGTCCCCCATGCAGGGACGTAGGACTAAAGAATAATGAGCCTACAGGCTCAACACTCCAGCAGTCGTTCGATGGCGGCCATGTCCAGGTTCGCTTCCAGGCAGTCGGCCAGCCGGTCCAGCTCCTGCTGGCGATGGGCTTGGTAATCCACTGCGCTTCCCTGCGCCTCGAGCCCGCAACGGGCAAGCAGCGCCACGCACGCCTCGGGCCGATCGAACAGCCCGTGCAGGTAGGTGCCCATGACCTGGCCATCTGCGCTTTCGGCACCGTCCGGCCGGCCTTGCAGCTCTAGTAGCGGCCGCGCCAGAGCAGGCCCCTCGCTCACCCCGTTGTGGATCTCGTAGCCGGCAATCGGCACCCCTTCGCGAAGCAAGCGCCCACTCACGTTGCGCAGCTGCTTGCCCGCCACCATGCGCGTCTCGAACTCGAGCAGGCCAAGCCCGGGGGTCGATCCCGCCGGCCCTTCCAGGCCGTCGGGGTCGTGCACCGCCCGGCCCAGCATCTGCAGGCCGCCGCAGATGCCGAGCACCCGGCCGCCGTAGCGCAGATGGCGCTGTATCGCTTCCTCCCAGCCCTGGGCACGCAGCCAGGCGAGGTCGCTGCGCGTGCTCTTGCTGCCGGGCAGAATGATCAGATCCGCCGGCGGGATCGCTCGGCCGGGCCCGACCTGATGAGGCCCGACAAAGCTCAAGTCGACCTGCGGATGCAGGCGCAGCGGGTCGAAGTCGTTGTGGTTGCTGATGCGCGGCAGCGCCGGTACTACGACCTTGAGCGTGGCCCCCGGCCCCACCCGACCGATGCGGCCGATGCTGTCCTCGGCATCGAGCAGCAGGCCCTGCAGATAGGGCAGCGTGCCGAATACAGGCTTGCCGGTGCGCTCGGTGAGCCAGTCGAGCCCCGGCTCGAGCAGAGAAATGTCGCCGCGAAAACGATTGACGATGAAGCCACGGGTACGTGAACGCTCGCTCTCACTAAGCAGCTCCAGGGTGCCCACCAGCTGGGCGAAGACCCCGCCGCGGTCGATATCGCCGACCAGCACCACCGGGCAGTCGACCATCTCGGCGAAGCCCATGTTGGCAATGTCGTTGGCGCGCAGATTGATCTCGGCCGGGCTGCCCGCCCCCTCGGCGACGATCACGTCATAGCGCGCCGACAGCGCCTGCCACGCCGCCAGCACGCTCTCCCGCGCGGTGCGCTTGTAGGCGTGATAGTCCAGCGCGTCCAAGTGGCCGTGCACCCGCCCGCGCAGGATGACCTGGGCGCCACGGTCGCTCTCGGGCTTGAGCAGCACCGGGTTCATGTCGCTATGCGGCTCGACGCCTGCCGCCAGCGCCTGCAGCGCCGTGGAGCGGCCAATCTCACCGCCATCCACCGTCACTGCGCTGTTGAGCGCCATGTTCTGGGGCTTGAACGGCGCCACCGACACCCCACGCCGCGCCAGCACCCGACACAGCCCCGCCACCACCGTGCTCTTGCCGGCGTCCGAAGTGGTGCCCTGGATCATCAGGGTTGGCATGAGATTACAGCTCTATCCCGCGTTGTGCCTTGACCCCTTGATCCTTGAAGGCGTGCTTGACCACCTTCATCTCGGTGACGGTGTCGGCCAGTTCGATCAGCTGCCCGGGGGCGTAGCGCCCGGTAACCACGACGTGCTGCATGGGCGGCCGTGCCTGCAGATCGTCGAGCACCCGGTCGAGGTCGAGGTAGTCGTAGCGCAGAGCGATATTGAGTTCGTCGAGCAGCACCAGGTCGAAGCCGGGATCGTCGAGCATCCGCTGGGCCACCGCCCAGGCCGCCTCGGCGGCGCGGGTGTCACGCTCACGGTCCTGGGTATCCCAGGTGAAGCCCTCGCCCATCACGTGATATTCAACGCCCGGCTGGCGGCGAAAGAATGCCTCTTCGCCGGTCTCCCGCGTGCCCTTGATGAACTGCACCACTCCCACCTTCATGCCGTGGCCCAAGGCACGGGCCAGCATGCCGAAGCCGGAGCTGCTCTTGCCCTTGCCGGGGCCGGTCAGCACCAGCAGCAGGCCTTGCTCCTTCTGCGCACTGGCGATGCGCTCCTGCATGATCTTCTGCTTGGCCGCCATGCGCTGGGCATGGCGCTGGGGGTCCTTGGCGTTCTCACGCATGGTTGTCTCCTCACGCTTCTTTCATCTGGGTGAAACGCAGCGGCTCGCCGCGGAAGATGGCGGCGGTGAGTGCCGGCGCCGAGGGGAAGTACCCGTGGAAGTAGCTGGCCACCAGCTTGCCCTCGACGTAGACCGGCTCGGCGGGGCTGCCGGCCAGGCGACGGGCATGGGCAGCCGGTGCCAGCGGCGTGTCCAGCAGCGAGTGGTGGTAGGTGTGGCCGCGCAGCTCGCCGGCATCGCTCGTCAGGCTCTGCAAGCCAAGGGCGCTGAGCCTGCCGGCCATGCGCGCGGTGCCGGGCATCAGCCCCAGCATGGCATGCACGCTGCCTTCACCGTCCACCAGGGTGTCCATGCACGCCATCAGCCCGCCACACTCTGCCAGGATCGGTCGGCCGGCGTCATGATGGCCGCGAATCGCAGCGAGCATCGGCGCGTTGGCGGCCAGCTTCCCACCGTGCAGCTCCGGGTAGCCGCCGGGCAGCCACAGGGCGTCGCACTGGGGCAGTTCGCTGTCGGCCAGCGGCGAGAAGAAGCGCAGCTCGGCGCCCATCTGGCTGAGCAGGTCGAGGTTGGCGCGATAGAGAAAGGCGAAGGCATCGTCGCGGGCGACCCCGATGCATACCCCTTCGAGCAGCCGCGGCGACGGCTCGGGGGCCTCGGCTTCGAGCGGTACCTTGGCCGGCAGGCGGGCGAGGCCCGCTTCCTTGAGCACCTCGGCGGCGGCATCCAGTTGGGCGTCGAGCCCTGCCAGCTCACCGGCCTGCACCAGACCCAGATGGCGATCGGGGATTTTCATCGCCTCGTGGCGTGGAATGGCCCCGAGCAGCGAGAGCCCCGACGGCATGCTCTCTGCCAGCAGCTTGCCGTGGCCGGGGCTGCCCACGCGATTGGCGATCACCTCGTGGATGGCGAGCTCGGCGTGATAATTGGCCAGCCCCTGAGCCACGGCGCCGAAGGTCTGCGCCATGCCCCAGGCGTCGATCACCGGTAGCGCCGGCAACCCGGCCAGGATCGCCAGGTCGGCACTGGACGGAGCGCCGTCGAATAACCCCATGGAACCTTCGACCAGGATCAGATCGGCGTCGCGGGCCGCCTCGGCCAGACGCCAGCGACACTCGTCCTCGCCAGTCATCCAAGGGTGGAGTTGGTAGACCGGCTGGCCCGAGGCCACCTCCTGCACCATAGGGTCGAGGTAGTCGGGGCCGTGCTTGAACACCCTCACCTTGCGCCCGGCATTACGGTGCAGCCGTGCCAGCGCCGCAGTGACCATGGATTTGCCCTGGCCGGAACCGGGGGCGGTGATCAGGGCGGCATGGGCCTCGCCGCGAATCGTCGAAGTCGTCATATCACCTCACAGGTACGAACACGGGGGCGCCGTCGATCTCGGCGGTGGCCAGGCGCTGGCCATAGAGCCGCTCCAGGGCGGCGGGTACCAGCATGTCTCTGGCCGGCCCCCAGCACGCCTCGCCGTCGGGATAGAGCAGCAGCAGGTGGTCGCACCAGCGTGCCGCCAGATTGAGATCGTGCAGGCACATCATCACCGCGCGGCCCTCGTCGGCCTGCTCAGCGAGCAGCGCCATCACTGCGCTTTGATGATGCAGATCGAGATGGTTGGTCGGTTCGTCGGCGAGCCAGATCTGAGGCGCTTGGGTCAGTACCGTGGCAATCGCCAGGCGCTGGCGCTCGCCGCCCGAGAGCGTACTGACCAGGCGCTCGGCCAGATGCGCGACGTCGAGTCGCTGCAGCGCCGCCTCCGCCAGGCGCAGATCCTCACCGCTTTCCATCTGCCACGCCGAGAGCCACGGATGCCGACCGATCAGCGCCGTCTCGCGTACCGTGGCGGGAAAGCCATCGTGGCGATCCTGGAACACCAGACCCAGAGTGCGCGCCACCTGTCGCCGACCCAGCGCCGCCAGCGGACGACCGTCGATCAGCACCTGCCCTGCCCGCGCCCCACGCAGCCCGGCCAAGGTGTGCAGCAACGTGGTCTTGCCGGCGCCGTTGGGACCGAGCACGCCCCATACCTGCCCCGGCTCGACGCTGAGCGTCAGCGCTCGACCATCGCGCCGCCCCGGCACGTCGATCACCAGTCTGCGGGTCTCGAGGCGGTTCATCAGCGGCTCCGGTACAGCAGATAGAGGAAAGTGGGTACGCCGAGCAGCGCGGTGATCACCCCCACCGGTAGCTGCTCCGGGGCGATCATGGTGCGCGCCAGGGTGTCGGCCAACACCAGCAGGGTGCCGCCGGCCAGGGCACAGGCCGGCAGGATCAGGCGCTGGTCGTTGCCCAGCACTAGGCGCAGCATGTGCGGCACCACCAGGCCGACGAAGCCGATGCTGCCGGCGGTGGTCACCGCGGTGGCGGTGAGCACACTGGCGACGAGGTAGATCGTCCACTCCAGCGGGCGCACGTTGACGCCCAGCGCCGCCGCCTGTAGCGGGCCGCGCGCCATGACGTTGAGGCTGCGCCCCAGCGGCATCAGCAGCAGGCAGATGACCAGCAGCAGCGTCAGCGGCGGCCACGGGGAGCGCGAGTAGGAGAGATCGCCCATCAGCCAGTAGAGCATGCCTGGCAGGCGCTCGGCGGGGCTTATCGCCAGCATCAGGGTGATCACCGCGCCCCAACCGGCGGCCACCACCACACCGGTGAGCAGTAGCCGCGAGGGGGTCCAGCTACCGGTACCGTGGGCCAGACCGAACACCAGCAACGTGGAGAGAAAGGCCCCGGCGAAGGCGGAGCCGGTGATTACCGCCCCGCCCAGCCCAGCCAGCATCGCCGCCAGCGCCCCCACCGAGGCGCCGCCGGAAAGCCCCAGCACGTACGGGTCGGCCAGGGGATTGCGCAGCAGCACCTGCATCAGCGCCCCCGCCACGGCGAGCAGGCCGCCCACGGCGAAGGCCGAGAGGGAACGGGGAATGCGCAGCTCGAGGATCAGCGTGCGCGCCAGGGGGCTGCCCTGGCCGCGCGCCACCGCCCAGACGTCGGCGAGCGACAGTGCGGCACTGCCCAGGGTGACCGACAGCAGCAGCGCCGCCAGCCCCAGCAGCACTAGCACCGCCAGCGGCGACCACAGTGAGCGCCGGGGCATGACCATGCAGGCCTCAGCGCTTGGCACGGGCACGCTCGAGCTGCTCGCAGAACAGGCGGCTGCCTTCCAGCAGCCGCGGCGTGGGGCGCTGGATCAACGATGGCGGCACGAAGTAGAGATTGTCGCGTTCGACGGCGGTCAGGCTCGGATACTGCTGCCAATGGGTCAGCCAGCCGCGGTTCTCCTCGCCCATGCCACCAGCCAGGATCGCCTCGGGGTCGGCGGCCAGCACCGACTCGTCGTCGATGCGCGGCACCAGCCGTGGCAGCTCGCCGAACACGTTGACCCCGCCACACAGGGTAAGCACCTTGCCGATCAGGTGCTCGTCGTTGATGGTCATCAGCGGCTCGTCCCACACCTGGTAGAACACCGACACCGGCTCGGCGTCGGCATAGCGCTCGGCCAACGCCGCCATGCCATCACGGAACTCGGTGGCGACCCGCTTACCCTCCTCCCGGGTATCGGCCAACAGCGCCAGGCGCTCGACGGCACTGGCGACACCTTCGAAGTCCCGCGGCTCGATATAGAACACCGGCATGCCCAGCGCCTCGATGGTCTCGAGCTGCTCGGGCGGGTTGCCGGTCATCCAACCGATCACCAGATCGGGGGTCAGCGTCACCAGGGTTTCCAGATCCATGCGGGTATGGCTGCCCACCGACTGTAAGTCCCTGGCTTCGGGCGGATAGTCGCTGAAGGCCACCACCGCCACCACTTTCTCCCCCGCCCCGGCGGCGTAGACCAGCTCGGTGGCGCCGGGCGAGAGCGCGGCGATGCGCCTGGCCGGTGCCTCGAGGCAAACCTCACGGTCGCGGTCGTCGATGGCGCACAGCGAACCGGCACGCGCCTCGCCGGCCACCTGCCCCGACAGGGCCAGTGCCAGCAAGGCACAGGAAGATGCAGCGGGGCCAAGGGCCCCGCCGAATCGACCCTTACTGGCCAAAGTGAACACTGACGAAGGCCGCACGGCCGGCGTTGAGGTAGTCACGGGAAGTTTCGTACTCCTTGTCCAGGGCGTTCTCCACCGTCAGACGAGCCGACCACAGCGGGGCGAACTGCCACCCGGCGCGCAGGTTGACCAGCCCAAAGCCACCGATGCGATCCTGGTTCTCGGCATCATTGTAGCGATACCCCTGAACGATCCAGGAGCCGCCCAGCGACCACTCGCCCAGCTCGCGATCCACGTCGAAACGGGCGCTCTGGCTGGCCCGGCGCTGGATACGATTGCCCGCATTGGCTCCGCTACGATTTTCCGGATCGATCCAGGTCAGGGCCGTCTGCAGGGTCCATTGCTGTAGCTCGACACCTGTCGCGAGTTCGATACCTCGAATACGGGCCTCGTTGACATTCATGGGGTTCCAGCGGAACGGGTCGGCGGGGTCGGGCGTCCAGGCGATGAGATCGTCGATATCGCTCTGGTAAACGGCCAGATCCCAGAAGCCGCTGCGATACTGACCTCTGGCACCCAGCTCGAAGGTACGGGAAGTCTCGGCATTGACGTCCGGATTGCCCTCGCTGCCCCACTCGTCCCGGTAGTAGAGATCATTGAACGTAGGCGCGCGGAAGGCAGTGCCGTAGCTGGCGCGGAGCGTATGGTGAGCGTCGAGCTCGAACCCCAGTGCGATGCCCCCGGTCAGTTCCCGGCCAAAGGCTTCGTTGTCATCGTGACGCAAACTCGCCTGGAGCGAGAAGGGGTCGAAGTCGAGCAGCGCCTGGGCATACACGGCGACATTGTCGCGGCTTTCCTCGACAAAGTCGTCGGTCGCCTCGATGGCATCATGCATGTACTCGGAGCCTACCACCAGCTGATGGGGGCCGAAATCCAGGGTATTGTCCCAGCGAGCCGCCCGGCTGCGCGTATCGAAAAAGCTGGTGCCGGTGGAGTAGCTCGTATCCTGCTCATCGCGGGATTCACTCAGTGTGAGACGGCTACGCCAGGTGTCGGTGAACGGGATTTCGCCATAGATGCCGGCGACCTGTTGGACGAAGTCCGTATCGGACGGCGCCCCGAAGCGATCGAACTCCGTGTTGCCACGGGCACGCAATGCCAGCACACCTACTTCCACTTCATTTTCGAAAGTATGGGCAATACGCGCCAGCGCCGACGTGTTGTCGTACCCCTTGTCCTCGCCATCACGACGTACCGGCGTTCCATCGGTGGTGAAATGACTGCCGGCAAAGCTGTAGCGGGTGCCGCCGCTGCTGCCGGAGAGCCCGGCGCTGTAGCGCTGGGTGTTGAAGGAGCCGCCGCCCACCGAGACGCGTGGGTGCGGACCGCCCTCCTGCGCCTCATGAGTGAACAGCTGCACCACGCCGCCCACCGCATCGGCCCCGTAGAGGCTGCCCCGCGGGCCACGCACGATCTCGGCGCGCTGGAACATGCGCGGATCGAGGAACTGCCAGGCCGCGCCGCCCGCCGTCGCCGAGCGCAGGCGAATGCCGTCGATCATCAGCAGCGTCGACTCGTTGCCGGTACCCCGCAGGTAGACGCTGCTGTTCTTGCCGAAGCTGCCGTTGGTGATGACGTCCACCCCCGGCTGGCCGCGCAGCATATCGGTAACGCTGGTGGGGTCCTGTCGGCGTAGGGTGGCCTCGTCGAGCAAGGTCACCGAGGAGAGCGTCTCGTCGGCGGTACGCGGCGCCAGGGTGGCGGTGATCACCATCGGGTTGAGCGTGACGGTGTCGGTTTCTTCGGCGGTGGTGGCCTGGGCCTGAACGGCCAGAGGAAGCGCTGCCAGGCCGAAGGCGGCCAGACCCTGCGCGGCCAGATGATGCTTGGTTTTCATTTTGATTCCCTTGCTCGCCGTGCCTACCCGCACGGTCTTCTAGGCGAAGCCGGGGTGGCGTGAAGGGGATCGAGAAAGGGAGAGAGGCGCGGCCCTGCCTCGAGGTAGCCCACCGCAACCCGGCAAATTACCTCAGGCCGGTCTCCGGGCTGACGAGCGAAGCGTCGACTGCACGCTTCAGGTCCATCGCCTTCCCATGCAGAGCACAGTGGCGTGATGATGGACCAATACTCGATCACCGTTGCGGGGGCAGCGTCGGAATGCGACTTCTTGGAATGAGAAGAGGATCACCGACTTCCCGTTTAACCTCGATAGGACAATTGAGGCACCTGAGAGTGGGCGTAAACTAACAACAGCAGCGACGGGCGTCAATGCATCGTTACGTTGAGGCTGATATGGATCAATGGGTTAGCGCTTTCACCAGCCCATTCCATACGTACCAGACCCGCTCGCAGCGTGCCGCGGCGTCCTGGGCCAGCCAGCCGTTGAGGTCGCGCAGGCGCCTGCTCTCCCGACCGAGCGGCACGATACCGCGGCCCATCTCGAGCAGGATCAGCACCGCCTGACTGCCCTGTTCGGCCTCCCAGGCCCGCAGCGCATCGAGCTCCGGCACCATGGCCTGGCGCAGCCGGTCGTCGTCGGGCTCATCGGCGAGCCGCTGGCCGATCCAGCGCTCCCAGCCCTCCAGCACCAGGCAGCGGGTTTCCGTAAGCGAGCGCCAGGCATCGAGCCGGCAGCCGGCATGGGCGGAGTGCCAATGCGGGGCATCGAAGCGCTGCCTTACGGCGTCACGCTTGCCGGCGCAGGCACCGCCGATGAAGAGCTGCATTGCCAGCATCCCTCTTCGTTCATGGAAAACGTGAAGCGGCGTCCCTCCGCCTGGACGACGTCACCCTGCCAGAAACCGATGCCCTCGAAGCGGCGGCGCAACTCGCGAATCACCCCGCCATGGGTGACCACCAGCACGCGCCGTTGGCCATGGGGCGCGCAGGCGCTCAGCACGTCGTCGAACCAGGCGTCGAGCCGCCGGCCCAGGTCGGCGGTGGATTCGCCGCCGGGCGGCGGCTGCTGGCCTTCGCTGTCGATCCAGGCGCGATAGAAGGGCTGCGACTTCAGCTCATCATAGGTGCGCCCCTCGTAGTCGCCGAAGTCGAGCTCGCGCAGGCGCGCATCGAAGTGCGTCGGCCAGGCCCGCTCGCGCCCTTCGGCCACGTGCGCCAGGGTCTGCCGGCAGCGGGTCAAATCGCTGCAGTGCACGGCATCGAAGGTTTGTTCCGCCAGCGCCTCACGCAGCCGGTCGAGGCCAGGCAAGGCCTCGGGCAGCAGCAGCGGGATGTCGCGCTGCCCCTGGTAGCGACGCTCGCGATTCCACTGCGTCACCCCGTGACGAACGACCACCAGCTCCAGGCGACCAGCAGCAGCCATAGCTCTCCTCCCTCGATTGCGGTTCCGACGATATCGCCGTTGATGCCCTTGAAGGCGCGCAGCATGCCCCAGCCATAGAGCATCAGGAACGGCGCCAGTGCAAGACACAGCCACACGCCTCCCGGCACCAGCACGGCCAGCGGCAGCAGAGGCAGCGCCGCGAGCCAGAGATCGCGCGGTGAAAGATCGCGCTTCCAGCTGGCGGCCATGCCCTCGGGCCGTGCCGCCGGGGCCAGCACCAGCAGCGCCACGGCTGCCAGGCGGCCCGGCCCCAGGATCATCACCAGCAGCAGCAGGCTGGCGCCGGCGTCGAGCAGCACGAACAGCAGCGCGGCCTTCCACAGCAGCAGGAACACCAGCGCCAGGATGCCGAAGCTGCCGACATGGGGGTCCTTCATGATCTCCCACTTGCGCTCCAGCGGCGCGTTGCTGCCCAGGGCGTCGGCCACGTCCATCAGGCCGTCCAGGTGCAGCCCGCCGGAGAGCGCCACCCACAGCGTAAGCAGGGCCAGCGCCAGCAGCGGTGCGGGTAGCAGGCTCTCGAGCAGCGCGGCCGTCGCCGCCAGCAGGCCGCCGAGCAGCACGCCCACCAGCGGATAGCAGCGTACCGCCCAGCGCCGGGTGGCCGGCGTCCAGGGGCAGGCGAACGGCAGCGGCAGGCGGGTGAGGAATTGCAGCGCCAGCACCAGGCCAAAGGCGGCGTCTTTCATGAGCGCTCCTCACCACGGCGTTTCCACACCTGCGGCAGCCCGGCCATCACCTGGATCACCTCGTCCGCCTCCTGCGCCACCAGGCGGTGAGCCCGCTGCAGAAAAGCCAGGTAGCGCCACACCTCGGCGTCCTCGGGGGGCATGCCCTCGTTGACGTCGTTGGAGACGATCACCAGCGCCACGTCGCGCTGCCGGGCCTCGGCCAGCAGGCGCTCGAGCATGGCGATGCCCCGCGCCTCGTCGAGCTCGCCGGCATACTCGCTTGCATAGAGCAGTTGGCTGGCCCACAGGGTCAGGCAGTCGAGTAGCAGCGTGCTGCCGGGCGCCACCCGCTCGAGGGCGGCGATGAGATCCACCGGCTCCTCCAGGGTGATCCAGCCCTCGCCCCGGGCTTGCCGATGGCGGCCGATGCGGGCCTGCCACTCGCCGTCGCTGCCGCTCCTGGCGGTCGCCAGGTAGTAGCGGGCCCCGCCCCGCTCGGCCTGCCAGCGCCGCGCCAGGGCTTCGGCATGGGTGCTCTTGCCGGAGCGCGCCCCGCCGCTGATGAAAGCGATCATGGATGTCTCCAGCGGGCGATGGCCTCAACCAGCGCCCGGTTCTCCGGCCGCGAGCGCACCGCCACCCGCAGCCAGGCGCCCTCGAGGCCGATGAAATGGTGGGTATGACGGACGAGAATGCCGCCGCGCGCCAGGTGTTCCAGCAGCGCCGGCATCGACCCGCCGCGAGCATCCTGAAGCCAAGCGCCCCTGAACAACAGGAAGTTGGCGTGGGACGGCACGACGTCGAGCCCCAGCGCCTCGAGCTTGCCCTGCAGCCAGGGGCGCTCGGCGTCGAGCCAGGCGCGGGTTCGCGCCAGATAGTCCCGGTCCGCCAACAGCGGCGCGACCAGCCCCGCCGCCAGGGCGTTGACGCTCCACGGCGGCTGCAACTCGGCAATAGCGTTTACCGCGGCGGCCGAGCCCAGCAGGTAGCCCAACCGCAGGCCGGGAATGGCATACAGCTTGGTCATCGAGCGCAGCAGCAGCAGGTTGTCGAAGCGAGCCAGCAGCGGCGTGAGCCGCACGTCCGGCGTGGCGAAATCGACAAAGGCTTCGTCCACCACCAGCGTGGCGCCGTGGCGCTGGCCTGCCGCCAGCAGGCGTTCGATCCGCTCGCGCTCGATCAGCGTTCCGGTAGGGTTGTTGGGGCGGCACAGAAACAGCGCGCCGGCATCGCGCATGGCCTCAGCGGCACGTGCCTCGTCCAGCATGAAACGGTCCCCCGTCAGGGCGAGAGGCTCCGTGGAGATGCCGTAGTGGCAGCAGGCGCGCGCATACTCGCCGAAGGTGGGCTGCACGATCGCGGCCCGACGCACCCCCTGCCTGGCCAGCAGAGCCGCAGCGAGGAAGATCGCCTCGGCGCCGCCGTTGGTGAGCCTTAGCTGCTCGGGCCCGAGCCTTTCGCTCATGGCGATAGCGTCTCGTGCCTCGCCATAGTCAGGATCGGGATAGACGGCGAGTTCCGTCACGCTGGCGGCGAGCCGCTGCGCCAGCCAGGGCGGTGGCCCCAGCGGGTTGAGGTTGGCACTGAAGTCGATGACCTCACTGTCGCCAGCGAGGCCGAAGCGCGGCAGCAGCTGCTCGGGGCGCCCGCCATGGCTCGGCCAGTCGCTCATGCGTCTCTCCCCTCGCTCATGCCCAGGCGCTCCGTACCCCGGCCACGGCGGCCATCAGCAGGAAGAACACCGCCCAGGCCCCGTGCATATGGCGTATGGCACGTTCGATATGGACGACCCGCAGCGGCTCGCACGGTTCACCCATCGGCGCCCGTTCGGAAATGCTTCCGCCATAGTGATTGATACCGCCGAGCTGCACGCCGAGCAGGTACGCCATCATCGCTTCGGGCCAGCCAGCGTTGGGGCTGGGATGGCCCGGCGCCTCACGCCAGGTGCCGGCCAGCGCTCCCAGTCTACGCGCCCTCTGCCTACGCGCCCCCGGCAGCGCCAGGGCGGCCAGCCACATGCTCAGAGCGGTGAGCCGGGCCGGCACCCAGTTGGCCAGGTCGTCGAGCCTGGCCGAAGCGTAGCCGAAATCGGCGTAGCGCTCGCTGCGATGGCCGACCATGGAGTCCAGCGTGTTCACCGCCTTGTAGGCCAGCGCCAGCGGCGCCCCGCCGAGCAGCGCCCAGAACAGCGGCGCGGTGATGCCGTCGACCGTGTTCTCGGCCACGGTTTCCACCGTGGCCCGGGTCACGCCGGCCTCGTCGAGCGTATCGGTGTCGCGCCCGACGATCATCGCAACGGCCCGGCGCGCACCTGCGAGGTCGCCTCTGACCAGCGGGTCGGCCACCGCGAAGGCGGCATCGCGCAGCCCCTTGATCGCCAGCGCGCTAGCCAGCAGCAACAGTTCGCCGATGCGCCCCAGCCAGGGGTGCAGCCAAGCGAGCAGCGTTAGTACGCCCCAGGCCAGGGCATAAGTGAGCCCCACCACGCAGCCGGTGAGCAGAAAGCCCTTGCAGCGACGGGCTCGCGGGCTGCCGTGGTTCCAGCGACGCTCCAGCACCTCGATCAGCCGCCCCATGGCGACCACCGGATGGGGAAGCCAGCGCGGGTCGCCGATCAGCAGATCCAGCGCGATGGCCCCCAGCAGCAGTGCCAGCAGGGCCAGGCTCAGCGGCTCGACGCTCATGCCTCGGCGCTCATGACTCAGGGGCAGCGCCAGCCACCCCGGCCGAATCGAAGGTGGCCATCTCACTCAGCATGCGGCAGGCGGCTTCCAGCAGCGGAAAGGCGAGCGCCGCCCCGGTGCCCTCGCCCAGGCGCAGCTGCATGTCGAGCAACGGCTCGGCCTCGAGCAGCTCCAGCGCCACGTCGTGGCCCGGCTCGCAGGAACGGTGGCCGAAGATCAGGTAGCCACGCAGCGCAGGCGCGAGCCGGCAGGCCGCCAGCGCCGCCACCGTCGCGATGAAGCCGTCGACCAGGATCGGCATGCGCCGGGCGGCCGCACCCAGGTAGGCGCCGGCCATGGCGGCGATCTCCAGCCCGCCGAGCTTGACCAGCACTTCCATGGGCCGGGTGGGGTCGGCATCGCGAGCCGCCAGGGCGCTTTCGATCACCCCGACCTTGTGGGCCAGGCGCGAGATATCGATGCCCGTCCCCTGCCCCACCAGGCGGGTCACCGGCCGCCCGCTCAGGGCGGCCAGCAGGGCGCTGCTGGCGGTGGTGTTGGCGATGCCCATCTCACCGACGATCAGGCAGCGGCAGCCGTCGGCGTGGCTGCGCGCGGCGGCACGTATGCCGACCTCGATGGCGCGCTGGGCCTCGGCCAGGCTCATGGCATCCTCGCGGGCGAAATTGGCGGTGCCGGGGCGCACCTTGTCGTGGACCACGCCCTCACCTTCGACGGTGCCCTTCACCCCCACGTCGACGACCTCGAGCCGCGCGCCGATCTGGCAGGCGAAGACGTTGATGGCGGCGCCGCCAGCGGCGAAGTTGGCCACCATCTGCGCCGTCACCTCCTGGGGAAAGGCGGACACGCCCTCTTCGGCCACGCCATGGTCGGCGGCGAAGACGATCACCCCGGGCGGGCTCACCGCAGGCGCAGCGCTGCCGCTCAGACAGGCAAGCTGGATGACCAGCGATTCGAGACGACCCAGGCTGCCGGGGGGCTTGGTGAGGTTGTCGAGGCGTGTCTGCACGGCGGGGGCGAGAGCGTCATCGACCGGTACGATGGCGGCCAGGGTATCGGCAAGCATGAGCGTATCCTGATAGGGCGTGGGGCAGCCGCCATCTTAACAGGCTGGCTCGGCCTGTCACGGCGCCGTGCCCAGCGCTCCCACCTGCTGGCTCTGCTGTCGTACCTGGGGCTCCCGCTCGCCGGCCAGGGCCAGGCGTGCCGAATTCGCCACTACGCTGAGCGAGCTGGCCACCATGGCCAGCACCGCTATCAGAGGCGGAATCGGCATGGCCACCGCCAGCCCCAGTGCCAGCAGGTTGTAGATGCCGGAGAGCACCAGATTCTGGCGCATCACCCGGCGCGTGCGGCGCGCCAGGCGCCAGGCCACCTCGACCCCGGCCACCCCGGGCTTCAGCAGCGCCACGCTGGCGCCCTCCTGCACCGTGCTATTGGCACCCAGCGGCGCCACGCCGACGCTGGCGGTGGCCAGCCCCACCACGTCGTTGAGCCCGTCGCCGACGTAGAGCGACGGCTGCGGCATGGCCGCCAGCAGCTTGGCCTTGGCCTCGGGGCTGCGCCCGGCATAGCACTCCTCCGCTTTCATGCCCACCGCATCCGCCAGCCGCCTCACCGCCAGCGCCCTGTCGCCGCTGATCAGCGCCAGCGCGAGGCCGTGACGGCGCAGCTCGGCCAGCGTTGCTGCGGTGCCGGGCAGGGCCGTCTCGCCTAGGGTGAAGCGCGCCGACAGGGCACCGTCGCAGGCCAGCAGCACTTCGCTCTCTCCCGAGTCGGCGGCCTGCTGGGTGGCAACGCCCTGCTCGGCGAGCCAGGCACGGCTGCCCAGCAGCAGCTCTCGCCCGTCGCCAAGTGAGACCCGGCGCCCGCGTCCGCCGACCTCCTCGGCCTGCACGATCTCGAGCTCCCCGCCCGCCCCGGCATCCTGGGCATCTTGAACATAGCGACGCACGGCCCGCGCCAACGGGTGCTCGCTGCCACGCGCCGCCACCGAGGCCAGCGCCAGCAGCTCCGGTTCAGGCAGGTTGGTCGCTGAGTGCATGGCCTGCACCTGCGGCTCTCCGGCGGTGAGGGTGCCGGTCTTGTCGAAGGCGGCGCTACGGATTCGCGCCAGCGTCTCGAAGGCCCCCGGGTCGCGAATCACCACGCCGCGCTCCAGGGCCTGGCCGCTGCCCGCCAGACCGGCCAGGGGAATCGCCAGGCCCACGGCGCAGGGGCAGGCCACTACCAGCACCGACAGCGCCCTCACCCAGGCCTCCTCGGTCGGCACGCCGGCCAGCCAGGTCGCCACCAGGGTAAGCAACGCCAGCACCACCGCCAGGGGGCTGAGCCAGCCGGCGAAGCGGTCCGCCAGCCGCTGCAGCTCGCCCTTGCGCGCCTGCTGCCACCACATCTGCTCGCGCAGCCGGTCCAGACGACACTCGCCGGCGGGCGCGGTGACCTCGAATACCAGCGCCGCACCGAGGTTACGGCAGCCGGCCGCCACGGCATCGCCCGGCAGGCAGCGCCGCGGCGCGCTTTCGCCGGTCAGCGGTGAGAGGTCGAGCAGCGCTTCGCCATCGCGGAGGACGCCATCCAGCGCCAGGGTCTCGCCGGGCTCGACGCGCAGCCGATCCCCCACCGCCACCGCTTCCAGCGCACAGGAGTGCCAGGCATCCGCCACCCAGCGCTGTACCTGCGCCGGCGGCCGATGCAACGCCTGGAGCGCACGCAGCCCGCGGTGGCGGCACAGGGTTTCCACCAGCCGGCCGACCAGCAGCAGGGTGACCAACATCACCGCGGTATCGAAATAGACCTCCGGCGAGCCCAGCATCAGCAGCCACAGCGATACGCCCACCGCCGTCAGCGCGCCCAGCGCCACCAGCGCATCCATGCCGGGTCGCCATGCCCGGGTTGTGCGCCAGCCGGCACGGTAGAACGGCAGTGCCACGTAGGTGACGACCGGCAGGGCGAATGCGCCCGAAACCCAGGCCATGATCACGTCCAGCTCGGCACTGGGCATGGCACCGGCATAGATCAGCAGCGAGGCGAGCATGGTCCACATGCCGAAGGCCACGGCCATGAGCAGCCGCAGGGTGAGATAGCGGCTCTCGGCATCGAGCCGCGCTTCGGCATCGCCTATCGCTTCGGGGGGACCGAGGCGGTAGCCGAGCCGGCTCACGGCGGCGGCCAGCCGCGCTTCCTCGAGCGCCGGCGGCTGCCCCTGCACCAGCAGGGTGGCACTGGGGTAGTGCACGCTGGCGGCGCTGACGCCGGGCATGCGGGCCAGCTGTGCCTCGACGGCCAGGGCGCAGCTGGTGCACCACAGCCCCTGAACCGAGTAGAGCGCCTCACCCTGGCGCTCGGATTGACTGTCGGAGATGGCATCCATACGGCAAAGCGTAAAGGAAACCCCGGGCAAATGCCCGCCAGATGGAGCCATTCACGATTGGCACCTGGCCAGCGCCCCTCTATACTGTATATGAATACAGTTAAATGAAGGCTCGCCATGCCCCACTTCGACATAAAGCAAACGCGCAAGGGTCGCGGCGCCACCTACAACCCCAGCAACCGCTTCGCCCCCACCCACAGCGAAACGGAGGACGACGGCTGGTGGCAGGAGGAGATGCCGACGCGCCTGGCCACGGTGGTCAGCGAGGAGCGGGCACGCAGCGCGCTGGCGTGGAACGACTCCCCGGACCTGGCCTTCGACCGCTCCCTCAACCCCTACCGCGGCTGCGAACACGGCTGCATCTACTGCTATGCGCGACCGAGCCATGCCTACTGGGACATGTCGCCGGGCATCGACTTCGAGACCCGGCTGATTGCCCGCAGCGGCCTGGTGGATCGCCTGCGCGAGGAGTTCTGCAAGCGCAGCTACGTGTGTCGCCCCATCGCCTTCTCCGGCAACACCGACTGCTATCAGCCGCTGGAGGCGGAACGCGGCACCAGCCGCGAGATACTGGGCTTCCTGCTCGAGTGTCGCCACCCGGTGTCGATCATCACCAAGAGCGCGCTGATCCTGCGTGACCTGGACCTGCTGGGGGAGCTGACCCGCCGGCGGCTGGTGCGGGTGTCGATCAGCCTGACCAGCCTCGACACCGAGCTCAAGCGCAGCCTGGAACCCCGGGCCGCCTCCCCCGCCGCGCGCCTGCGCACCGTGCAGCGGCTGCACGAGGCCGGCATCCCGGTGGGGGTGATGGTGGCGCCGGTGATACCGGGCCTGACCGACCATGAGCTGGACCGCCTGCTGGCAGCGGCGCGTGACGCCGGCGCCCAGTGGGCGGGCTGGACGCTGCTGCGCCTGCCGCGGGAAGTGGCCCCGCTGTTCGAGGATTGGCTGGAGGCCCACTACCCCGAGCGGGCACGCAAGGTGATGAGTCTGGTGCGGCAGAGTCGCGGCGGTGCCGACTACGACAGCCGCTTCGGCACGCGCATGCGCGGCGAGGGCGTGTTCGCCGAGCTGATCGCCCAGCGCTTCGACAAGATCTGCCGACGGCTGGGCCTCAACGACCCGGCCACCAGCGAATCGCGACAGCTCGACGTCACCGCGTTCCGCCCGCCGCGAGCGCAGGGCGACCTGTTCGAGTGACGCCTCAAGGCACGATGACGGCAGCTCCCGTCAGCCGGCCCTCGCGCAGGTCGCTCAGCGCCTGGTTGGCCCGGTCCAGCGGGTAGGCGTGCGTCTCGGTGCGAATCGGCACCGTGGGGGCCAGGGCCAGGAACTCCTCGCCGTCCTGCCGGGTGAGGTTGGCCACCGACTTGACGCTGCGCTCTTGCCACAGCAGGCGATAGGGGAAGGCGGGAATGTCGGACATGTGGATACCGCCGGAAACCACCGTGCCACCCGGGCGTACCTGCGCCAGGGCCAGGGGAACCAGCTCTCCCACCGGCGCGAACAGTAACGCGGCATCGAGGGGCTCCGGCGGCGCCTGATCGGCGTCGCCGGCCCACACGGCCCCGAGCCTTCGAGCGAAGGCCTGGGCCGCGTCGTCGCCCGGTCGGGTGAAGGCATACACTCGCTGCCCACGCGCCACGGCGAGCTGCACGAGGATATGCGCGGCGGCGCCGAAACCGTAGATGCCGAGGCGGCGGTTCTGCTCGCCACCGGCCAGGCGCCAGGTGCGATAGCCGATCAACCCCGCGCACAGCAGCGGTGCTGCGGCCTGGGCGTCCTCGGCGATCAAGGGGAAACAGTAGCGGGCATCGGCCACGCCGTACTCGGCGTAGCCGCCATCCAGGGTATAGCCGGTGAAGCGTGCCTGAGGGCAGAGATTCTCGCGACCGGCCAGGCAGGCCTCGCACTCGCCGCAGGTCCACCCCAGCCAGGGCACCCCGATGCGCATGCCCACGCTCAGGTGCTGGACGCTCTCGCCTACCGCCGTGACCTCGCCGACGATCTCGTGACCGGGAATCAGGGGTAGCACAGGCGAAGGCAGCTCGCCGTCCACCACATGCAGATCGGTGCGGCAGACGCCACAGGCCAGCACGCGGAACTGCACCTGGGCAGTGTCGGGCTGTGGCCTGGGGACCCGGTCTAGCTGCAGCGGCTGACCGGGGGCATGCAGGCGCATCGCGCGCATCGTGCTCATGACGGCTCCCTCGCAACGAAGTCTCTTCGGGGAGCATAGCGCAGCCTCTCGGCTGCGCTCAGTTCCGTGCCCAGGTCAGCTCACCGCTACCTCGTAGCCGGTGAACTTGCGCAGGTTGATCACGCCCGTATCGAGGATCAGATACTGTCCCTTGAGGCCCAGCAGGGTGCCGGCCACTTCGGGCTTCTTGTCGAAGTTGTGCGAGACGATCTTGCGCGGGAACTCCAGCACCGGGTAGTCGAAGCTCACCGGCGGCTCGTCGAGCAGGCGAATGGTATCGGCACCGAAGCGTTGGCGTAGCTGGCCAAGCCCGCTCTCCAGACGCGCCAGCAGGCGATCGCGCTCGACCAGCAGGTCCATCGGTTCGACCTCGCCCTTGAGCATGGCGCGCCAGTTGGTGCGGTCGGCCACCTCCTCCTTGAACAGCATCTCGACCAGACCCGACTGCTGGCGCGTCTCGACCGACAGGATTGGCATCGCCTGGATCGCGCCCTGATCCAGCCAGCGCGTGGGCACCTGGGTACCGCGGGTGATGCCCACCTTGAGGCCGGAGGAATTGGCCAGGTAGATGACGTGGGGCTGGAAACAGTGGCGTTCGGCCCACTCCGGCTCACGGCAGGTGCCGGCGTCGAAGTGGCAGGTCTCGGGCTTGACGATGCAGGTGTCGCACTGGGCGAGCCGGGTGAAGCAGGGGTAGCAGTAGCCCTGGGCGAAGCTCTTCTTCGTCGCCCTTCCGCAGTGGGTACAGGCGATCGCTCCGGTCCACTGCAGCCGCAGCGGCTGGCCGAGCCGCGCATTCAGGTCGAGGCGATGCTCGCCGGCACGCAGCGTGTAGCGCACCGCGCCGCCCTGCTCGCCCGGCGCGACGGCCATCTTGCTCAGGCAACCCTGAACTACGGCGGAATCGATTTCTTTCGTTTCAATAATATTCATAGGGGATGTGGCATAGACTGGCGAGCGGGATGAAGCGCAAGGCGCACGGAGCACAGGAACCGGAGCATATGGGGTATATGTGAGGATTCCGCGCACCGCGCAACGCAGCGATTCGCCCGCGCAGCCATGTATGCCGCATTTCCTCAGTCACGTGACGCATCCCGGGCAAGCCCCGCCAGCTCCGGCGGAACGTTAGCGCCGCTGCTGGCGCTGCCGCAGGTGCGCTGCTGCAGATAGCCCACGCGCAGCTCCTCGGGCACGTGATTCTCGTGCTCGTAGCGAATCACCGCCTCGAGACAGAGTTCGGTCTGCTCGGCGGTCAGCATGCGCCCGTCGGGCCATTTGCGCAGCGCCACCGCCTGCTTGAGGCTCTCGTAGATGGCCGGCGTCATCTGGCGGATCATGCGCTCGAAGGTCATATCGCTCATGTAAAACTCTCTTGATCAAAGACGGCGGGCACGGCTGGAATAATACCACCCCAGCAGGAGCCCCACGACCAGCCCGCCCAGGTGCGCCTCGTTGGCCACGTTGCCGAAGCCTACCGCCGCGGCCATGTCAGTCATGGTGAACACCATCCAGCCGAGCATGAACACCACCAGCATCTGCGGCACGAAGAAACCGCTGTGCGGCGCGCGGCGCGACATCAGCCAGACGTAGCCGAGCAGCGCGAAGTCGACCCCCGACATGCCGCCGAACAGCACGGTCCCGGTGGCGTACTGGGCCAGGTTGGCACCGATGCCCGCCACCAGCAGGATCATCAGCATGCGTCCGCTGCCCTGCAGGGTCTCGACCTGGCGACCGAAATACCACAGCCACATCATGTTGAAGATCAGGTGCATCCAGCCGAAGTGGATGAACGCCGGCGACAGCAGACGCCAGACCTGCCCCGAGGCGATGGAGTCGGTCAGGCTGCCGAACGCCAGGCTGCCGTTGACGATCCCGACCGGCACGATGGTCAGCATGGCCACCACGATATCGCCGAGCAGGTACATCAGGCCGAAGACCAGCAGCGAGATCCCCAGCGCCGCGGCGGTGACCGGCGCCTGGCGGAAGGCCACGGCCAGGGAACCGCCGGTGCCGGACGCACGCTTGCGGCGCGCGGGCATGACCCGCTCACCGCGCTGCCAGCGCGTCAGCAACTGCATCAGGGCGTCGTGCTGATCCGGGTCGGCCAGCCACAACACCTGACCTTCCGTTTCCTCGGTAAAGCGGTGCCCGATGCGATGCGCCCACAGCGCCCGACGAAGTTCGCTGGTATCCATTTCGTGGGGAAACAGCATGATGCGATACATGAACGCTTCCTGAACCAAGGTTTTGAGTGCAATCTTGCGCTGGGACGGGGCTTTTCTCAAATCTGCCCACTGATGCCCGGAGAAAATCGGGGCACAGAAAAAATCCGGCGGAAGGGGGGCCGCCGGACAAGAGCAAGGGATCATTCAAGGGAACACCTACTCTGACGAGCGAGCCGAGGGGAAGTTCAGGGGTTCGAGAAAAAAAGTTGTAAAACTTTGTATCTTGAATCAGAAGCGCTGCACCAATCGACGAGCGGGATGAATCGCCAGGCGCACGGAGCACAGGAACCGGAGCATATGGGGTATATGTGAGGATTCCGCGCACCGCGCAACGCAGCGATTCGCTCGCGCAGGCATTGGTGCAGAGTTTCTAGTCGAAGTCGATTTCCCACGGCCGCGGCCTCGCAGCTTCCTCCTGCGGCACCCTCACCCAGACGAAATGGTTGGCATCCAGCCGCCGTTCGCCGCTCCAACGGTAAGCGACGAGGCGCCCGAATTTCACCGCGCTGTAGTCGAGACAGGCAATGTTGGCCGTGGGCAGCGCCGGCACCCCTTCACACCAGTAATGGCCGATGAACAGCGGCGGCTGGTCGAGCCCGTAGTGCGGCAGGCGGGCCCGCTCGGCCGCGGTGAGCTCGCGCTCTTCGAGAGCGTCGGGCAGGTTGTCGGGCTGAAAGACGACGTCGCCCCAGGTCTGGGGCTCGCGTGCCCAGAAGTGGGCACGGAAACTGCGTCGGGTGAAGCCGTCGCCCGAGTGGATCTCCACCCCGGCGGGCAGGGGCAGATGCACGCCACGAGTCAGGCGATCGAGTATGCGATAGGCCAGCGTATCCGCATCGACGGACTGTCTGAGGAACGGCTCGTCGATGATGCCGCCCGGGCACTCCTTCTCCAGCGCATCGATCAGCGGCTGGTCCCAGCAGGCGTGCACCACGCGGAAGTCGTCGAAGTCGAGGTAGAGCGGGATCTCCATGAACCAGCTCAGCGTTTCGTCCCACTCGGCGGGGTGGTCGCTGTACTGGTCGAGGGTCTCCTTGATGATGCGGTTGTGCCGGGGCGTGTGTTCGCGCAGCCATTCACGCCCCAGCTGGCTGGGCGCGCGGTGGCAGTAAGCCAGGGCGTTGTACTCATGATTGCCCATGACGATATGCGCCTCGCCCTCTTCCACCATGCGCCGGGCGATGCTCACCGCCAGACGTATGCGCGGGCCGCGATCGATCAGATCGCCGAGGAAGATCGCCTTGCGCCGGGGATGACGGTAGACGCCGCCACGCTGATGGTAGCCAAGCTTCTCCAGCAGCGCCCCCAGGGTCGCCCCGCAGCCGTGCACGTCACCGATCAGATCGTAGCCTTCTATCGCCGCCTGCCTCACTTCAGTCTCCCAGCCGGTTGCTCCAGCCCAGCTTGCTGCGCAGGACCTCGTAGAAGTTATGACCGAGCGGATGCACGAGTTGCACCCGCTGCGGCTTGCGCTTCACCACCAGCACGTCATCGGGCTTGGCCACGGCACGGGTCTGGCCGTCGCAGCTGATGTGCGGGTAGGTCTGGTTGGTCTCACCGATGTGTACGTGGATCTCGCTGGCGGCATCGATGACGATGGGCCGGCTGGAGAGCGTATGGGGAAACATCGGCACCAGCTCGATGACATCCAGCTTGGGGTGCATGATCGAACCGCCGCCCGACAGCGCATAGGCGGTCGAGCCGGTGGGTGTGGCCATGATCAGGCCATCGCTGCGCTGACTGCAGACGAACTGCTTGTCGATGAACAGCTCGAACTCGATCATGCGCACCGCCTTGCCGGGATGCAGCACGACCTCGTTGAGCGCATCGCCGCTGCCTACCAGGGTACCGTCCCGGTAAAGCTCGGCGTCGAGCAGGAAGCGCTCTTCCACCTCGTACTTGCCGTCCAGCACCTGCCCTACCCGCTCTTCGAGTTCGTCCGGCGAGATGTCGGTGAGAAAGCCCAGGCGGCCACGGTTGACGCCAAGCATCAGGGTGCCGCTGTGGCACAGCGTGCGGGCAGCGCCCAGCAGGCTGCCGTCGCCGCCCACCACGATGACCAGGTCGCAGAGCTCGCCCAGCGTGCGGCGGCTGGCCTCGGGATGACCATGATCGGGCAACACGGTCGCGGTGCGATCCTCGACGATCACATGCAGGCCACGCTCATCGAGAAGACGAAGCAGTCGCTCGAGGGTCTCGACCACCTTGGTGCTGCCCAGGCGGCCGATCAGACCGATGTTCTTGAACCCGTCGTGCTGCTTGTGCATGCCCTCGCCTCTCGCGTCGTGGGCGTTCATTATGGAGACAGTGGGCAGGACGGGCAAACGCGTCTCAGGCGGGAATGGCAGCGCGGCGGCGCAGCCACCACTCGTTGAGTACCAGAGAGCCGACGATGATCGCCCCGCCCAGCCCCAGTCGCAGCAGATCGGCGTCGCGGTTCCAGATCACCAGATTGACCAGCAGCCCGGCCGGGATCAGCGCGTTGTTCATGATCGCCAGGGCTCCGGCATCCACTCGGGTGGCGCCGAGGTTCCAGAAGAAGTAGCCGAGGCCCGAGGCCACCAGCCCCAGCCAGGCCAGTACGCCCCAGTGCACGCTGGTGGTAGGCAGTGCCGAGGCGTTGCCGAGCAGCGCGAAGGCCGGCAGCGCCACGACCAGGGCGCCGAGGTAGAACCAGGCAAAGACGCTGTGACGGGGCAGCTCGGCGGGCAGCTCCGCGGAGAGGCGCCGATAGCCCACCTGACCCAGCGCAAAGCAGAGGTTGGCGCCCTGAACCACCAGGAAACCGAGCAGGAAGCCGCTGTCGATACCGTCGTAGCGGATCACCGCCGCTCCCACTACCGCCAAGGCGGCGGTAAGCAGGTAGAACGGCGTGAAGCGGCCGAACAGCGCATCGTCGAGCAGCGTCACGTAGAGCGGCGTGAAGATGGTGAAGAGCAGTACTTCCGGCACCGTGAGCAGCAGGAAGGACTGGTAGAAGAAAATGTACATCACACCCAGTTGCACGGCGCCCAGGCCCATCAGCGCCAGCCGCTGGCGGCCGGCCAGCAGCCTGGGGCGCAGGAACGGCAGGAACACCAGGGCCGCCAGCATCACACGCACCAGCACCGCGAAATAGCTGTCCACCTGACCGGCCAGATAGACGCCGATCAATGAGAACGAGAAGGCCCAGAGCGCGGTAACGCCGATCAAGTAGCCCACGGTCAACCTCGTATTCGATTTGAGTTGACGCGGATTATACTGCCAACCCGCCGCACATCAATGCGACGCCTGACGTCCCGGCTCCGCTCCCGGTTCGGCCAGCACAGTGCTCGCTGCGTCGAGTGTGGCAGCCCGCTCGACGGCGGCGGCCTCGCTGCGCTCGCGCCGGGTGGTGTCGAAGTACTCCTCCAGACGCGCATCGGCCTCGTCGCCAAACAGGATCACACAGGCCTCGCGCAGCCCCGGCGAGCGACGCATCGCCTCTTCATGCACCACCAAGGCGATCTTCGAGCGCCGCCGCAGGAAGTCCTCCAACCGCGTGATCATCTCCCGCCGCTTGGCGTAGTGTAGTTCGCAGCGCAGATACTCGGTGCCCTCTATCAACACTTCGGCCTGACGGGGGTCCTCGCGGATCTCCTCGAGCATCTCCAGCGCATGGGTGCCGTAGCGCCGCCACAGCCGGGTCGACAGCGGCTCGGACGACGCTTGCGCGGTGAGATCGTCGAGTCGCATTAGCCTGGCCTGGTGCAGAAACTCCCGGCGCACCTGATCGGGCGGCTCGCCGTACCAGCGGTGCTTCGGGAAAGGCACCTCGATCCCCATGCGGTTCACCGCTTCGACCACCTCTTCGCCGACGTTGAGGCAATCGGTCAGCTTGCCGCCGAAGATGCTCAGATGGGCATCCTGCCGGTTGATGTCGATGGCATGCTTGCGCGAAAGCTGCAGGAAATCGCGCTCGCCGCCGCCCGCAGCCTTGACCGCCAGGGGGCGCACGCCGCAGCGGATGGAGATGATGTCCTGCTGATCCAGCGGCCGCTCGAGCCGTAGCCGCTTGTTGATGTTGCCGAGCACGAAGCGGATGTCTTCTTCCGTCGCGACCACTTCCGGACGCTCGACCCGGGTGTCGGTGGTGCCGATGCAGGTTCGCGGCCCCATGGGGATGACGAAAAACAGCCGGCCATCATCGGCGAAGAAGGCCAGCACCCGCTGGCTGTCGGTCAACCTCGGCACGATCAGGTGGATGCCCTTCGAGTAGACGTGGCGATGGTTCGTCGACTGACCGGTGAGCGCGTTGTGCTCGTCGACCCAGGGGCCGGCGGCATTGATCAGCACCCGCGAGCGCACCGCCAGCTCCTTGCCCGTCATGACGTCGCGCACACGGGTCAGCCAACCGTCCGGCTCACGCTGGGCACCCAGCGATTCGACGTAGTTGACCGCCACGGCACCGTAGTTGAGCGCCCCACGCACGAAGTTGAAGACGAAACGGGCATCGTTATCGTGCAGATAGGCGTCGGAGTACTCGAAGCCGCCAACGGCACTGCTGGTGTCGATGATCGCCTCGTTGTCGCTTATCGCCTGGGGCGACAGAAAGCGCGGTATGCGGGTGAAGCCGTTGCCGATCAGCCAGTAGAGCCAGGCACCGGCCCAGAGATAGCGCGGGTGGTAGCGAAATCCCTGGGTGATGGTGGTGAGAAAGCGGATCTCCTGCACCGTGGCGGGATAGCTCTTGATCAGGTGGTTGCGACTCCGGCACAGCTTGCGTACCAGGGCGAAGTCGCGACTCTCCATGTACTTGATGCCGCCCCATACCAGATTGGAGGAGTGCATGCTGGTGCTGCCGGCGAAATCGCCGCGTTCGATCAGCGCAACCCGAACGCCCTTGCCGGCCAGAGCCGCCGCCGCGGACGCGCCGTTGATGCCGCCGCCCACGATCAGGACGTCGAAGACCTCGCCGCCCAGCTTGTCGATATTGCTGCTACGCAGTTCCATGTGCGGACCTTTCGAAGACAAAGACCCCGTTCGGCGAGCGCCGAACGGGGCCTGGAATGACCCGGACGGGCTACCGGAAACACGAATGGTTGCGAAACCCGGCGCGACTAGCCGTTGCGCCGGGTTTCAGTCGGCATCAACGTGTACCGGCGGCCATCCACTCTTCCATCATCTGGTCGTAAGGAATGGTGGTTCCCTGCGGCATCTCGTCGTCGAGCTTGGCCTTGGGGGCACCCGGCTGCGACAGCCAGTACTCCGGGTCGCGCTCCTCGTTGAGCACCGGCGGATAGGCCTCGAACACGTTGGCCCGGGCCAGGCGCGCCATGATGTTGTCGAGCGCTCCCGCCAGGTTGTCGAGACCCTCCTGAGGCGTGATCTCGCCGCTGATGACCGGCGCCAGGTTTTGCCACCACAGCGGTGCCATGCGCGGATAGTCGGGTACGTTGGTGCCGGTCGGCGTCCACATGGACTCGTTGGGGCTGCGATAGAACTCGACGAGACCGCCCAGGCGCGGCGCCATTTCGGTCATCTGATCGGAGAAGATGTCCGATTCGCGAATCGGCGTGAGCCCTGCCATCAGCTTCTCCAGCGAGACCGTCTTGGCGGTGGTGAACTGGCCGAACAGCCAGGCCGCGGTGCGGCGATCCTCCGGTGTGGAGTCGAAGAAGGTCCAGGAGCCCACGTCCTGATAGCCCACCTTCATGCCCTCCTCCCAGTAAGGACCGACCGGCGAGGGTGCCATGCGCCACAGCGGATTGCCTTCGTCGTCGGTGACCGCCACGCTGGGGTCGATCATGTCGGCAGTGAAGGCGGTGTACCAGAAGATCTGCTGGGCGATGTTGCCCTGGGCGGGAACCGGACCGGCCTCGCCGAAGGTCATGCCCTGTGCCTCGGACGGTGCATAGTCACGCAGCCAGTCCACGGCCTTCTGCATGGCGAACACCGAAGCCGGCGCGTTGGTGCCGCCGCCGCGGGTCACGCTGGCGCCAACCGGACGGCTCTCCTCATCGACGCGAATGCCCCAGTCGTCCACCGGGTTGCCGAACGGGATACCGGGGCTGCCCATACCGGCCATGGAGAGCCAGGAGTCGTGGAAGCGCCAGCCCAGCGAGGGATCGCGGCGACCGTAGTCCATGTGGCCATAGACGCGCACACCATCGATCTCGCGCACGTGGTCGGTGAAGAACTCGGCGATGTTCTCGTAGGCGGTCCAGTTGGTCGGCACGCCCAGATCGTAGCCGTAGATCTCGCGGAACTGCTCCTGCAGATCCTCGCGCTGGAACCAGTCGTAGCGGAACCAGTAGAGGTTGGCGAACTGCTGCGTCGGCAGCTGGTAGATGCTGCCATCCGGCCCGGTGGTGTATTGCAGCCCGATGAAGTCATCGAGATCGAGGGTCGGCAAGGTGAAGTCGGCCCACTCGTTCTCCATCGCCTCGGAGAGGTTGATGGTGGTGCCGTAGCGGATGTGGGTACCGATGGCATCCGAGTCGTTGACGTAACCGTCGTAGATGTTGCGTCCGGTCTGCATCTGGGTCTGCATGTTGTCGACCACATCACCCTCGCCGATGATGTTGTGCGTGACGCGAATGCCGGTGAGCTCCTCGAAGGCCGGGGCCAGCACGTCGCGCTCCCACACGTGGGTGGTCAAGCCCTCGGCCACGGTATTGATCTGCATGCCGCGGAACGGTTCGGCAGCCTGGGCGAACCACAGCAGCTCCTCGATCTGCTCCTCCCTCGAGAGCGTGGAGTTCTGGAAGTGCGTATCGACCAAGCGCTCGGCAATGGCACGGGCATCGTTGGACTGGGCGTGCAGGGCGGCCGAAGCAAGCAGCAGGCTGCCCGCGATGGCCGTCAGTTGGATCCTTTTATTCTTCATGTTGACCTCGTTCTGCGTGTTGTGAGTCATCCGTGACACCTTTATCGTCCGTACGGCCTTGGTTCAGCCCCAGCGCATCAGCACCAGCAACCAGAGGACGGAAGCCCCCAGGGCAAACCAAATCGAGATATCGGTGAAGCCGACCACTACCAGGTGGATATAGGCAGCGGAGAGCAGCCCGATGAAGAGCCGGTCGCCGCGGGTGGTGGCGATCGGCAGAAAGCCGCGCCGCTCCACGCTGGGCGACACCAGTTCCCAGGTCGTCATGCCGAGCAGGATCGCGGCGATGACGGAGAAGAAGATTGCCGTGGGCAGAGTCCAGACCATCCATTCCATCGTCGTTCCCTCCCCTTCAGGTCCGGCCCAGGGCAAAGCCCTTGGCGATGTGATTGCGCACGAAGTAGACCACCACGATGCCCGGGATGATGGTCAGCACACCGGCCGCGGCCAGGGTGCCCCAGTCGATGCCCGAGGCCGTCGAGGTACGCGTCATGATCGAGGCGATGGGCTGGGCGTTGGTAGCGGTCAGGGTGCGGGAGAGCAGTAGCTCGACCCACGAGAACATGAACAGGAAGAACAGCGTCACGCCGATGCCCGAGCGGATCATGGGCAGGAAGATGGTCACGAAGAAGCGCGGGAAGCTGTAACCGTCGATATAGGCGGTTTCGTCGACCTCCTTGGGCACGCTGCTCATGAAACCTTCGAGGATCCAGATCGCCAGGGGAATGTTGAACAGGCAGTGAGCCAGCGCCACGGCGATATGGGTATCGAACAGGCCGACCGAGTAGTAGAGCTGGAAGTACGGCAGCAGGAACACCGCCGGCGGCGCCATCAGGTTGGTCAGCAGCCAGAAGAACAGGTGCTTGTCACCGATGAAGCGAAAGCGGCTGAAGGCATAGGCTGCCGGCAGCGCCACCGAGATGCTGATCAGCATGTTCATCAGCACGTAGGCCAGCGAGTTGACGTAGCCCATGTACCAGTTGGCATCGGTGAAGATGCGCGCATAGTTGGCCACGGTGAAGTTCTGCGGCCAGAACGAGAAGCTGCCGAGAATCTCGCTGTTGGTCTGGAACGACAGGTTGAGCAGCCAGTAGATCGGCAGCATCACGAACACGAGATAGAGACCGAGCAGCGTGCGGCGGCGCCAACGGGTGGTGACGTTACGCGCCCGCTTGCGGCGCAGGGCGGCGGCTTCGGCGGCCTGCTTGCGCACGCTTTCGGGGGTGGTCGGTACGGAGCTGGTCATGTCAGGCTCCTCCCTGAGTGGTGTTGTCTTTCTGGCTGTTCATGATCGCGGTGTAGAAGACCCAGCAAACCAGCAGGATGATGAGGAAGTAGATCAGCGAGAACGCCGCCGAGGGGCCCAGGTCCTGCTGACCGATGGCCATGGTGGTCAACGACTGGCTGAGGAAGGTGGTCGAGCTGCCCGGCCCGCCGCCGGTGAGCACGAACGGCTCGGCGTAGATCATGAAGGAGTGCATGAAGCGCAGCAGCACGCCGATCACCAGCACGTTGGTCAGCTTGGGCAGCTGGATGTAGCGGAACACCGCCCACTTGGAAGCCCGGTCGATACGCGCAGCCTGATAGTAGGCGTCGGGAATCGAGCGCAGGCCGCTGTAGCACAGCAGAGCGATCAGCGGGGTCCAGTGCCACACGTCCATCAGAATGATGGTGGCCCAGGCATCGGCAGGGTTGCGGGTGATGTTGTAGGCGTAGCCCAGCTCGCGGATGCCCACCCCCATCAGGCCGATGTCGCCGCGGGTGAAGAGCTGCCAGATGCTGCCTACCACGTTCCACGGGATCAGCAGCGGCAGCGTGATCAGGATCAGCACCGCCGAGGCCTGCCAGCCGCGCTTTGGCATCAGCAGGGCGATGCCGATGCCCAGCGGCACCTCGATGGCCAGGATGGTGAAGGAGAAGGCGAACTGACGCAGCAGCGCCGCCTGCAAGGCAGGATCGTTGAGCATCACCTCGAACCACTCGGTACCGGTGAAGAAACGCGTGTTGGCATCGAACACGTCCTGTACCGAGTAGTTGACCACCGTCATCAACGGGATGATGGCGGAGAATGCCACCAGCATGAGCATGGGCAGGATCAGGAACCACGCCCGGTTGTTGTAGACCTTGTTCATTGCCCCACCTCCACGCGGAACTCGTCGATGTACAGGTTCAGCCACGCTTCGGGGAAGCGGACGTAGGCATGGCGCCGTGGCAACGGCCGATCCTCTCCCAGGCGCGCCCGGAACGGCATGCCGGCGAAGGTGAACGACACGATGCGGTAGGTGCCGAGGTCCTGCACGTTGTCGATCTCGACGGGGTAGCTGGCTTCACCCGGCTCCGTCAGCACCTCGACGAACTCCGGGCGAATGCCGAGCTTGATGTTGCGCGAGCGGGAGCGGTGAATGGCATTGCGCAGGGCGGGCGGCAGCGTCAGATCGACGGTGCCGGTACGTACGCCCTCTTCGGTGCGCGCCACCTCCATGAGATTCATGCCGGGGCTGCCGATGAAGTAGCCGACGAAGGTGTGTGCCGGCGTCTCGAACAGCTCGCGCGGGGTGCCGAACTGCACCACCTGGCCCTCGTACATCACGGCGATCTTGTCGGCGAAGGTCGAGGCCTCGAGCTGATCGTGGGTCACGTAGATCATGGTGATGTTGAAGCGCTCGTGGATCTCCTTGAGCTTGCGCCGGAGCTTCCACTTGAGCTGGGGGTCGATCACCGTGAGCGGCTCGTCGAAGAGAATCGCCGAGACGTCGTCGCGCACCAGGCCACGCCCCATGGAGACCTTCTGCTTCTCGTCGGCGGTGAGGTTGCGCGCCTTGCGCTTGAGCAGCGAGGTGAGATCGAGCACGTCGGCCACTTCAGCCACGCGCTCACGAATCTTGGCCGCCGGCGTGCCCACGTTACGCAGCGGGAAGGCCAGATTGTCGTACACGGTCATGGTGTCGTAGACCACCGGGAACTGGAACACCTGAGCGATGTTGCGCTCCTCGGGGGCCAGCTCGTTCACCACCCGGTCGTCGAACAGCACCTGGCCATCCGAAGGTGTCAGCAGGCCCGAGATGATGTTGAGCAGGGTCGACTTGCCGCAGCCGGAGGGCCCCAGCAAGGCATAGGCGCCGCCCTGGTGCCACACGTGCTCCATTTCGCGAATGGCGTAATCCTCGGGACCCGAGGGGCTGGGCGAATAGCTGTGCGCCAGCGACTTGAGAGTTATCTGGGCCATCAGTGCGCTCCTGGCCGAGACGGAATGTGCACGACGTCGCCATTCCGGTCGAAGGCATAGATCTTGTGGGTCGGGAAGTAGACCTTGAGCGGCTGGTCCACGGCGAACTCGTACACGCCGGTGAGATGCAGCACCAGGTGGAACAGCTCGTTGCGCACGTGCAGGAAGGTTTCCGAGCCGCTGATCTCGGCGATGTCGACCTGCACCTCGAGTTCGAGATCGTCCTTGGCCTGGCGCTCGAGCCCGATATGGGAGGCCCGCACGCCGAACTGGTACTGCCCCGGCGAAAGGCCCGCCAGATCGCGATTGAGAGGAAAGTGCACGTTGCGGTCGAAGGTCACCTCCGTGCCCGAGACGATGGCCGGCACCACGTTGATCGGCGGTTCGGAGAACATCTCGGCGGTGAGCACGTCGCGCGGACGGTGATAGACATCTTCGGTGGGGCCGTACTGCAGCAGACGCCCCTCGTGCAGCACCGCCGTGTGCCCGCCCAGCGCCAGTGCCTCGTTGGGCTCGGTGGTGGCATAGACGGCAATGCAGTTGCGCGCCTTGAACAGCTCGCGCAGCTCCTCGCGAAACTCCTCGCGCAGCTTGTAATCGAGGTTGACCAGGGGCTCGTCGAACAGGATCAGATCGGCATCCTTGACCAGCGCCCGGCCCATGGCGGTTCGCTGCTGCTGGCCGCCGGAGAGCTCCGCCGGATAGCGCTCCAGCAGATGCTCGATGTGCAGCATGCTGGCCGTCTCGTGAACCCGGCGGCGTATTTCCTCCCGCGGCACTCGCGCCAGCTTGAGCGGCGAGGCGATGTTGTCGTAAACGGTCATGGCCGGGTAGTTGATGAACTGCTGATAGACCATCGAGACGTTGCGCTTGCGCACCGAGGTGCGCGTGACGTCCTCGCCGTGCATCAGCACCCTGCCGCGGGTGGGCGGCTCGAGGCCTGCCATGATGCGCATCAGCGTCGTCTTGCCGGCCAGGGTTCGCCCCAGCAGCACGTTGAAGGAGCCGGGCGCCAACTCGAGGTTGACGCCCTCGATATGCACGGCTCCGTTGACCACGTGATCGATGTTTTCAAGTATCAAGGACATGCTGAACTCTTTGTCGTCGTTATTGAGTCGTGGGTGAGCCCCAGGCGGGCTCTAGCCGGCGAGCGACACTGCGTGCTCCGTCGCACACCCGGCAGAAAGATCGCGATCGCTCTTCACCCGCTCCACGGCCACCTGCCAGCCGGCATAGAGCGACTCGCGGATATCCGCCGGCATGCGTGGAAAGAAGGTGCGCTCGCACTGCCAGCTGGCCGCCAGCTCGTCCAGCGAGCGGAACCAGCCGATGCCCAGCGCTGCCAGGTAGGCCGCCCCCAGGGCCGTGGTCTCGCGCACCACCGGGCGGTCGACCTCCTGCCCCAGCATGTCGGCCAGGCACTGCATCAGCCAGCCGTTGGCGACCATGCCACCGTCGACCCGCAGCCTGCCCTGGCCGAGGCCGACGTCCTGCTCCATGCAGCGGTGGAGATCGCGTGTCTGAAAGCACACCGAGCGCAGCCCGGCGGCCACCAGCTCGGCAATGCCGGTGTCGCGGGTGAGACCGAAGATCGCCCCGCGGGCACGCGGGTCCCAGTGCGGCGCCCCCAGCCCGGTGAAGGCCGGTACCAGATAGACGCCGCTGCCCGCCCGGGTCTGCTCGGCCAGGCGCTCGGTTTCGGCGGCGTCATCGAACAGCCTGAGCCCGTCGCGCAGCCACTGCACCGTGGCTCCGGCCACGAAGATGCTGCCCTCCAGGGCGTAGGTGGGAACGCCATCGATCCGATACGCCAGGGTGGTCAGCAGGCGGTTGTTCGAGCTCACTGCCTGCTCGCCGGTGTTGAGCATGATGAAGCAGCCGGTACCGTAGGTGCTCTTGACCATGCCGGGCTCGAAGCACGCCTGGCCGACCAGCGCGGCGTGCTGGTCGCCGGCCACCCCGGTGATGGGAATGGGGTGACCGAACAGACCGGGCTCGATGCTGCCGTAATCGCTGCTGGAATCCCGCACTTCGGGCAGCACGGCGGCAGGAATGTCGAACAGCGTCAGCAGCTCCGCATCCCACTGCTGGGTGTGAATATCGAACAGCAGCGTACGCGAGGCGTTGGTGGCATCGGTCGCGTGGTGCCGGCCGCCGGTCAAGCGCCACACGAGATAGCTGTCGACGGTGCCGAAGGCCAGCTCGCCGCGCTCGGCGCGCTGACGCGCCCCAGGCACGTTGTCGAGAATCCAGGCCAGCTTGGTGGCGGAAAAATAGGGGTCGATCAGCAGCCCGGTACGCTCGCGCACCCGTTCGGCATGGCCGCCGGCATTGAGCGCATCGCAATGCGCCACCGTGCGCCGGTCCTGCCATACGATCACGGGATGGATCGGCACGCCCGTAGCGCGATCCCAGACCACGGTGGACTCACGCTGGTTGGTGATACCGATTGCCGCGATGTCTCGAGGCGCAACACCGGTGCGCTCAAGAACCTCGCGGCAGACCCCGATCACGGTCTGCCAGATCGTCTCGGCGTCATGCTCCACCCAGCCATCGTCGGGAAAGGATTGGACAAGCTCCTGCTGAGCGATGGCCAGCGGGCTCAGGGAGCGGTCGAAGAGAACGGCGCGCGAGCTGGTCGTGCCTTGATCGATGGAGAGTAGGTAGGACATTAGCCTCGCCCGATTATTCTTGTGGGTCGAAGTTGAGGCCCTGGCTGATCGAAACGAAAACTAACCACTCGGTCAAATGTTCTATTTCAATCAAAAAAAGCCTCAAATGTTCGTTTACGATAGCGAGACTAGCTTAGCGATCATTAGAGAGCAACCATCATGTTCGTCAATATACCTAGACCTTAGTCTATGAAATTCCCCTTGCGATTTCCTTTGCGATTTCCTTTGCGAAAGCGCTGCGAATAGCGGCTCAGGGCGTGCGAGCCCGAGCATATCGCTTTCGTTTTCAATCTCACTATTCGCAAACGAAAATGGAGTCCAGTACGCAGGTGACTCCTGTCATGGAGCCCGGGAAGGACATCACCCAAGCCGTCGCTGCAGCCACAGCCAGGCGTAAATGCAGCCCGGCACCCACCCCAGCAGGGTCAATGCCAGGCTGTAGACGACTCGCTTCGCGCCACCCTGGGAGAGGCCCACCGCCAAGGGTGGCAGCAGGATGGCAAGCGTCTTGAAGGCGAAGCGCAGCGCTGGAGGCATCGGCTCGGCCGGCGATGATGGCGCTACCGGCGAGAGGGGAAGCGACGATGACGTTGCGCCTCGTTCAGCCTCCCGGCCCGGCCTGGTAGCACTGGCCGGAACGGTGTCGTTGGCGGGGGTATAGTGCTGCACCGCCTCATCCGCCTCCCGCGCCCTCCGTTCGATCTCCAGGGCCCGCCGATGCGCCTCGTGGTCGATCTTCTGATCGATACTCTCCGACCCTTCCGCCAGCTCATCGTGATAGCGCTCCCAATCCTCCCAGTCGTGAGGAGTGCCCGCTCGAGGCTGGTGCCCACCGGCCTGGCGGGCACGCTCCCATGCCTTCTCTTCCAGCGTATTGGGACGCTCCTCGTCGCGACTGCCATCGAGGCCCTTTCGTGCCATGTACTCACGCGCGTCCATCTGCTCCTCCCTCACTACGGTAGCGGTGTGCCAGCCCATCTCTCAAACTAGGCTCTGCCTGAAAAAGTGCCTAGCTCATGCAACGTTGGATTCCCCTGTACCCGCGCATGTTCCGGCGCCTGGGACCACCGCTCCCGTGCGCCCACGACAGCGTTGGCCAGGTGTTGAAGACACTGTTTAAGCCCGAAGCGATTCAGCTATGCTGAAAGTGTCCGAAAAAGGAAACGCTGAACAAATCGTCGAGCGAGATGAAGCACAACGCAGGATTCGCTCGCACAGGCGTTCGTGCAGTGTTTCCAAAGCGCTCGAACAAGGAGATGCGCCATGCAAAACAGGGCCCCTACCATCGTTCGCGAGATCATGTCCCGGGATTGCTACCGGGTCACGGCCAACACCTCGATCACGACTCTGGCCGAAGGCCTGGCCCTACATCGCCTGCCAGGCGTGCCGGTCGTCGATGACAACGACCAGCTGATCGGCTTCATTTCCGAACAGGACGTGCTGGGCAAGCTGCTGCAGAGCGCCTATCTCAACGACGAAGCGCCACTGGTCAAGGAACTGATGCGCAACGAAGTGCTGTCCGTCTCGCCCACCAAGAGCATCACCGATCTGGCGCAGGAGATGCTGGGGCAGAAGCCCAAGGTCTACCCGGTAACTGAGCAGGGCCGCCTGTGCGGCATCGTGACTCGCCGCGATGTGCTGACCGCCATCCTGCGCATGCGCCATACTTGAACCCGCCAGGCCCTGCCGAGCCAACGGCAGCCGGGCCTGACACGCTCACTGAGCGAAAGCAAAAGCAGCAGGCCCTACGACCGGGCCTGCTTTGACGTGTGCTCTCCTGCCACCCCATCGGCAGCACAAAAAAAACCGCCCATGGGGTCATGGGCGGCAAGATCGAAACTGCGAGCCAGAGCAACAGTGTTAGCGACTGCCATCGCGCTGTTGCCTGTATCAGATATGACAGCAGCAAGCAAAAAAGTTCGCCACTGTTCGATAATTTTTTTGTCCGTTTGTCACCGCGACCTCTGGCGCACGCCACCAGGGCGCCCACCACGGCACCGCACCGACCATCACCGAACGAGCAAAATTCAGTAAAAACAGCAACATGAAAAACAAGCAGCAGCTAATCGGCGGGACGGCTTGCAATGCTCAAGCCCTTGGTTTTACTATCGAAATCCCTCTGCGGGTGTAGCTCAATGGTAGAGCAGAAGCTTCCCAAGCTTAAGACGAGGGTTCGATTCCCTTCACCCGCTCCAATGCCCATTTCCCTGTATGCCTACCAGTGTTCCCGAACTAGCTTAGAATCCTCGATGATACCGGCACTTAAGCCGGTTTTTTTGTGCCCCAATGTGCCTGAATGACGACGTACAGCGCTTGTCACCGTGTATGCCCCTGTGTATGCTTCGAATAGGGACAAACTGAGGCATACAAATATGAAGCGGACTGAGATAAAGAAGCATCCCCTTCAAGATGCCGTGCTGGCCTCGCTGGAACCTGAGAGCCAGGCATACCGAGTACGAGACACCCACGATAAGCCGTTGTATTTCCGAGTGAAACCAAACGGTACGAAGTCATGGGAGCTGCGTTACAAGAAGCCTGACGGCTCATGGAGCTGGTACGGCTTGGGCGGCTATCCGGACCTGACCGGCAAGGCTGCGAGGGCGAAGGCAGACGAAGCGCTCGAACTGGCACGCGAAGGCATCGACCTGGTGAAGCATCGCCGGGAACAGCGGGAAGCCGAGGATGTAGCCAAGCTCAATACCTTCCGCCGTGCCGCCGAATACTGGTATCAGCGCAAGGTTGAAGCCGGTCGAGCCGAGAAGACGCTGAAGGGAATGCGCTATGCCCTCGATAACGACATGCTCCCTGCCATTGGCGACCGCCAGCTCGATACCCTGACCCATGGTGACTGTGCCACCCTGCAAGAGAGCATCGAAGCCAGGGGAGCCCACAACACAGCCGAGAAGGTGCGCGTCTGGCTGCGTGACATCTTCGGCGTGGCCATGGCCAAAGGCTGGTGCCAGCACAACCCCGCCACGGAAATGCACCGTGTAGCCGCTGAGGCCCCGAAGGAACAGCAGTACCCCCATCTATACGAGTCGGAGCTACCGGCCTTCCTGGGGGCTCTACGGCGCTCTAGGAGCCGCCTTATCGTATCCACCGCCACATGGATGACGCTCTACACCGCTTCACGCCCTGGCATGGTGCGTATGGCCGAATGGACAGAACTCGACCTAGACAACGCCCTATGGTCAGTGCCTGCCGAGAAGATGAAGATGGGACGCCCTCACCTGGTCCCCCTGCCCCGCCAGGTTGTCGAGATGTTGCGCGACCTCAAGCGCGTATCGGGACGCAGCAAGTGGGTATTCCCCAGCAGCGGGCCGAAGACGCCCTATATCAGCGATGCCACCATCAACAAGTGCATTGCCTTAGTCGGCTATAAAGGACGCCTGACCGGCCACGGATCGCGCCACACGTTCAAGACGCTCGTATCTGAACATGGCTGGCCCGACAAATGGTCGGAGCGCCACCTGGCCCACCTGAAGAAAGGCGAGGAGAAGACCTACAACAAGTCGGAGTACCTGGCCCCGCGTCGTCTCATGGTGCAGTGGTACGCCGACTATCTCGACGCCCTGGAAGCCGGATTGACCAAGGAGCAGAAGGTCGACTTTGCCAAGCGGGTACGCCAGGCACAGGAAACCAATGTTGTTGAGCTGGTGAGGCGAGCATGAAAAGAATTGAATTCGACCCGTATCAGTGGGCAAGAGAAGGATATTGCGAAGATCCGCATCAAAACCCTGGTGAGCTTATCAGGTCATGCGTTTCTCAAGTCGAGCAACTGCGCTTGGAAAACCCAAGGAACCGAGAGATAGCCCAGCGAGCCGTTGACTTTGCAAATTTGGTAGCAGGCATCGTTGATACTTGGCCAGGGAGTGACGATGAGGAGCAAAATGAGAAGGTGCGGAAAACAATTGTCGGCGCTTACCTAATGGGCTTGGAAGCCGCATCCCTTGCCGTTGACACCCGCACCATGGGAACCAGCGTTGAAGAGGCAATTGAGAAACTGAAAAAGGAGGGGCTGCGCGCAGCAGCAAAGGCGGCAGCGGATGCACGACACAACAAGCCCGGTGGAAGTCGAGAGTTAAAGGAAAAAATTCGCGCCATATGGGCTACAGGAAAATACAGCTCCCGTGACATATGTGCTGAAGAAGAATGGGCGGCCTTAGGCTACAAATCTTTTGCCGCAGCGAGAAAGGCTTTACGCAACACCAAAGACCCGACCTAGCCTGTACGCGCAGAGGACAGCCGCTGCGCGCAATGCGTATTCTGGCCAGTGCCAGCCTATGAAAAATTGAGAGCGTAACTCATATGGAGGCGTTCTCATGAATCTTGAAGCACTGCCCTTAGACAATCAGCTCATCACCCAGCAGAACCTTTGCCGCTCGCTCGACATGACACGGAGCGGCATCGCCAAGCTGAGGTTGAATGACCCCACCTTTCCCCGCCCCATCAAGTTCAGCGACAGCAAGCAGGCGACCTGCTATTTCTCCGTTGCTGAAGTACAGGAATGGATAGAGTCCAAGCTGGCCGAGCGAGGTACAGCCTAATGGTCTTGACACGTTCTTGTATGCCTGAGTATGCTCAAGGTGCTGCTGCAAATTCAGTAGCCGACCTTGGCCGGTCGAGAGAAACTTGGCGCACAAGCGCCCCTACCATGTCAGGCGCTTTTTTCATGCCTGCCATGCGCTATGGCGGCTGTGCGTGGGACACCTTCGGGTGTGCCGGGTTCCAAGTTTCCCGGTCGGCCAACCCGCGTACAGTCGCCCCCATCCGCTGCTTGGCCGCAGCCGGGGACGGCTCCAAACTTGGAGACCTACCCATGGCATCATTCCGCCTATTCCCTACCCGCAAAGTGTCCGAACGCGCCGCTGCTCATCGAGCAATGGCTAAGGCCGCTCTCTTCTCCGATTCAAGCGCTGCCGTCCGGCTTAAGCGCTACAACTCCCACATGGCTAAGGCCCGCCGCCTCGAAGGAGGTGCAGCATGAAATTCACCGATACCGACCGCTACCAACTGTCTCGTGCCTGCCTGGGCGGCTGTGCTGACGAGATGGCGAAAAGCTCCCATGCCATGAGCGCCATTATCCGGCTACTCCAGCTCGACCTGAATGGAGAAATCGAGCTGAACGACTTCCACCGGGAGGGACTGCTGAACGCTCTCGACCAAATGACCGCTGGTCTGAGCCGCCGCGCCTCATTCGCCGAGTCCCAACTGGATAAGGAGTTCGAGAATGACGATTGATTCAGATGCCCTTTATCTCGACCTCGATACCGGCAAGGCCAGGGTACGCAAGGGAGCCGTCTGGATTCCCGTCGAGCGTCTGCTGGCTGACTCCGAGGCAAGCGAGGAGCTGAAGCGCCAGGTTCGTGAGGCGCTGCGCCTGTGTGGGCTGGGAGGTGCGAATGACTGACCTCGACCGTGAGCAAATCGGCAGCATTTCGACCGCCCTGGCTCGTATCTGTGACGCCATGGAGCGCGAATGCTCGGAAGGTCGGCACATCGACCTCGCCACCACTCGCCAGCACATCAAGCAGCTACGCCTAGCGTCCCGGCTGCTGTGGTTGCTTCGGGAGGAGAAGCCATGCAAGCACAAATGAAAACGCCTGACCTTGGGGGAGGCCAGGCGCAAAGGAATACAGGGATAACCCATCATACCGCCGATGTTAATGGACTGCTAGCCCGCCTCGATAAGGTGAAGCGGACAGGACAAGGCCGATGGGTTGCCTGCTGCCCTGCCCACCAAGACAAGCACCCTTCGCTGTCTGTTCGTGAGACTGACGATGGCACTGTCTTGGTGAAGTGCTGGGCTGGCTGTGGCGCTGCTGATGTGGTGGCTGCCGTTGGCCTGAGCCTGGCTGACCTGTTCCCCAATCGACCTGATGACCATCACCGGAAGCCCCTTTCAAAGGGGCAACGGTGGATACCCCGAGACGTGCTCGGTTGTGTCGCCAGAGAGGCCCTAATCGCCCTTCTGGCAGCCGAGCAAGTCAGCAAAGGGGTAGCCCTGCATGAGGACGATATTCAACGCCTGGCGGTCGCTGCTGGCCGCCTTCGCGCTGCTGCTGAGGGAGTAGGTTATGAGTTCAAACTTAGCCGTTGATACCGGCGCGGCCTGGCTGGATGAACGTCGCAGCCTCGAAGACATGGCCGATGAGCACCGAACCGCTGAAGACGACGCCATGGACATTGTACGGGCTGCCCTTTCACGCTTGGACGATGACCCTGGCGCACTATTCGAGCCGGATATGCTGGAGCGTATCGCAGAGATTCGGCAGCGCAATGCCGCCGACTGGCAGCGAATCCGGGCCGATGCCAAGGCCAAGAAGGTGCAAGTCTCCGAGCTGGATAAGCTGACCCGTTCGGTTTCCAGTGGTGACGGTAGCGAGCTGTTCCCGGTCGTCACGCCCTGGCCTGAGCCAGTGGGCGGGGCTGCCCTGGTGCGGGAGCTATCGGACACGCTTCGGCGGTACGTGATATGTGAACCGGAGGTTGCCGACGCCGCCGCGCTATGGATTGCCTTCACTTGGTTCATAGACGAGGTACACGTCGCGCCGATCGCCAATATCACCGCGCCGCTGCCGAACTGTGGCAAGTCTACCTTGCTGGAGTTTCTGGAGACGTTCGCCTTCCAGCCGCTCAAGTGTGACGGCATTTCCCCCGCCGCGCTGTTCCGCTCCATGGATAAGTGGACGCCTACCTTGCTCATCGACGAGGTAGATACCTTCCTGCGCGACAACGAAGACGCCCGAGGCGTGCTCAACTCAGGGCATCGCCGCAACGGCTTCATCATTCGCGTGGTAGGTGATGACCATGAGCCGAAGCGGTTCGCTACCTGGGGAGCCAAGGCCCTGTGCGGTATCGGGGGCATTGCTAATACCCTGGCAAGCCGTTCGATTCGGTTGGAGCTAAGGCGAAAGCTGCCCCATGAGGAAGTGGAGAACATCCGCTTCATGCCTGCTGACCTGGCTAACCGGCTTCGCCGCCAGTTGGCCAGGCTTCAGGAAGACCTGAGCAGCGACGTAGCGAAGGCACGCCCGGAGCCGGTTCCCGGCCTGAGCAATCGCAGTGCCGACAACTGGGAGCCCTTGCAGCAGATTGCCGAGGCTATCGGCGGGGAGTGGCCCCAGCGCGTCCGCTCGATTGCCTTGGTTATTACCCGCATGGATGACTCGGAGCAGGCCCCGGACGTGGGCACGGAGCTGCTGAAGGACATCAAGACCGTCTTCGAGGAAAAGGCGGTTGACCGTATCTTCAGCACCCCGCTAGTGAACGCCCTTCACGCCGACAGTGAAGCTCCCTGGAACACCTGGAACCGTGGTCAGCCAATCAGCGCCCGCCAGGTTGCGGCCAAGCTCTCGGACTTCGGCATCAAGTCGAAGCAGATTCGGATTGGCCACGAAACCAAGAAGGGATACCTACGCCAGGACTTCGAAGAAGCGTTTCGGCGGTATCTTTCCGCTGGCACCCCCGCCAGAAGCGAAACAACGAAACAACGCTTTGGAAACAGTGGGTTAAGTGCAATCCGTAACGAAACAAAGGGGCATCGTGTTTCGGATGGGAACAATCCTAAGCCATTGAATCAAAAGGGATGTTTCGATGTTTCGGATACAGCTACCCCCTTCGGCGATGAGGAGCTGTTCTAATGGCTGCTCTCGATTATCTGAAACAGCATGGGCTCCACGTCGAGCCCTTCTCAGGAGACAAGATTGTCGTCAGGCCATCGGAGCGGCTTAACGATGAGCTACGCGCCTGGATTAAGGCCCACAAGGCCGAGCTGCTGGCTGAAGTTCGTGCCGATTCTACCGACTGGCTTTCATGGATCGCCGACCGCTGCCCCATGGTGCCGGAAGACCGTAGCCACGTCGCCCGGCTCATGCTGACCCTTCACCCTCGGATGCAACAGCGCCTCGCAGAACGATACGTCGAGGCATGGCGGTCTGCTGCTGACGATGAACCCACCTACCACCGCCGTGATAACGCTGGCCGCCGTGCTGCAAACCTCATCATTACCAAACTCATGAAAGGTGACGATTATGTCTGATATGACCATCGACCAGCTTCAAGCTGAGAACGACTCCCTGACCGCTGAGCTTGAGAAAGTGAAGGCCAAGAATGCCGAGCTGCTGGGAAAGCTGAAAAAGGCTCAGCAAGGCAGCGGTGAATCATCGGAGCGCCTGGAAGCCCTGGAGGCGGAAAACGAAGGGCTGAAGACCGAGCTGCGAAAGTTCACCTTCGATGCCCCGGTAAACTCAATCTTCGAGAGTATCAGTGGTGCTGGAAAGATATTCCGAAAGGCTTTTGAAGAGCACTTCGACATTATCCAAGACGAAGAAGAAGGCAGGTTCTGGATTCATGAGAAGGATGGCAGTCCTACCTTGAAGCAAGTCAAGGTCGGCAAGTATGGGAACGACACTCAGCCAAGGGAATTGAGCGATGGCGAAATCAAAGACTTGATTCTTGAGCGTGAGTTGAAGGAGCTGGACTACTTCATTCCCAAGCCGGTGGGCAGCGGTGCGCCTGGCAGCAATGGGCGAGGCCACTACTACGTAAAGCCTGAGCCAGAGTCGCTTAGGAAGGAAGAGAAACCCCAGCAATTCGGCATCCGATAAGCTATAATAGGGAGGTGTACTTTCCTGGTCGGTGGTACATCGGCGGCTCTAATGGGGCCGCCATCCTTCCGCCCTAATGGGGCACGCCAATCAGCCGCGCAGCGCTGGTAAAATTGCCCTAATGGGGCACACTCCGAGACTAATGGTCCGTGAGAATCACTCAACCCTTTTTCAAAGGTGATTCCATGGCTACTGTACGCCTGACAGATATTATCGAACCCGCCGCCTTTACCGGCTATACGCTTCAAGAAACCATGCAGAAGACTGCCCTGGTGCGTGCTGGTGTCGCGGTCCGTAACAACGTCATTGCCGAGCAGCTTCGGGCTGGCTCTCACAGCTTCACCGTTCCTTTCTGGCGCGACCTGGAAGACGACGAAGCCAACATCGTTAATGACGATCCCGAGATTCATTCCACCCCCAAGAAGATCGGCAGCGGCAAGCAAATCGTCCGCAAGTCCTATCTGCATCAATCCTGGTCCGCTATGAACCTGGCGTCTGAAATCGCCGGGGATGACGCCCTGAAGAAGATTCAGAGCCGAGTGGTAGCGTATTGGGACCGCCAGCTTCAAAAGCGCCTAATCGCGTCCCTGCGCGGCATCATGGCTGATAACGTGGCCAACGATAGCAGCGACATGATTCTCGACATTTCTGCCGAGACTGGCGCTGCTGGTGTCTTCGGTGCTGAAGCCGTCATCGACGCTACCGGCACGCTGGGCGACTCCATGGGCAACCTGGTGTCGATCGCCATGCACTCCGACATCTACCGCCGTGCCCTGAAGAATGACCTCATCGAGTTCATTCCCGACTCCCAGGGCGGCACCATCGCCACCTTCCGGGGCCTGGCGACTGTGGTAGACGATGGCTTGCCGGTCGATGAAGGGGCTTATACCTCTGTGCTGTTCGGTGCTGGTGCAGTGGGCTACGGCACTGGCGAGCCGGTCGTCGCCGATGGCACGGAAGTCGAGAACCTGCCCTCTGCCGGTCGTGGTGGCGGTCAACAGATTCTCCATTCCCGTATGAACGTCGGCATTCACCCCGCTGGCTTCACTTGGGTCGAGGATACCGTCACCGACGAATCCCCGAGCTTCGCCGAGCTAGCCCTTCCGGCCAACTGGAATCGCGTGGTCGAGCGCAAGGCCATCCCCCTGGCCTTCCTCATCGCCCGCGCCGAGTAATCCAGAGGAGGCCCCTTCGGGGGCCTCTGCCAGGAGGTGAATACATGGCCAACGTGAAGTGCAACGGCAGCCAGAAGAAGCCGCCTCGGGGAGCGGCGAAGAAAATACTCGAGATGAGCCGGGAAGGGCTCTCTAAGGCCGGTATCGCTCGGGGGCTGGGCTGTTCCCCCAAGCTGTTGAATGCCTGGCTGGACAGTTACCCCGAGCTGCAAAACGCCTTGGATGAAGGACGGGAGCTTGAGCATACCGAGCTGCGTAGCTCGCTCATGCAACAGGCCAGAGGCGGCAACGTTACCGCCGCTATCTTCCTGCTGAAGTGCCGGCATGGCTACCGCGAAGGCGACCAAGGCGACCTTGCCAACCGTGTCAGCGTGACGTTTAACCTGCCGGGGCCGATGAAGCTAGAAGACTTCTCCAACGTCATCGAGGGGGAGTCGCATGCAGACGATTGAGCTGAACGATTTTCAACAGAAGGTGCTGGCAACCCCCGAGGAATTCGATTTGTTCCTGGGCGGCGGTCGTGGTGGCGGTAAGTCCTACTGCCTGGCCCTGCTGGCTATGCGCCACTTCGAGATGTACGCCGAGAAGGCCCGCATCCTGTACTTGCGGAAGACCTACAAGGGGCTTGCTGACTTCGAGCTGATAACCCGCGAGCTGTTCGCCATGGTCTACGGCACGGCTGCCCGCTACAACGCCGGGGAGCATGTCTGGAAATTCCCGAATGGCGGCTACCTGGAGCTAGGCCAGCTCGAAACCCAAGGCGACTATGCCAAGTATCAGGGACGTTCGTTCACGCTGCTGATTATTGACGAGGCGGGACAGTACCCAACCGCCGACCTGCTGGACATCATGCGCTCGAACCTGCGCGGCCCCAAGGAAATGCCCGTTCGTGTCGTTGTAGCGGCCAACCCTGGTGGCCCTGGGCATCATTGGCTTGCCCGTCGCTACGTCTTTCAGGCTGGCCCCTGGAAACCCTTCCATGAGAGCAAGAGCAAGCGTCAGTGGATCTACGCGCCCTCAACGTTCGATGGAAACCGCTTTATTGATACCGAGCAGTACAGGGACCAGCTCGAAAGCGCCTGTCCCGATGACCCGGAGCTGCTACGCGCCTGGCTTGAAGGGGATTGGGCAGTGAACCGAGGGGCCTACTTCGCTTCGGTGCTGGAGGAAGGCCGCAACGCCGTCGATACCTGGAAGGACATTCCCGAAGACTGGACCGTCTACCTCGCTCACGACTTCGGCAGCAGCGCCCCTAGCGTGACGTATATCTGCGCTATCTCACCGGGAGGTGAAGGCCCGGACGGGAAATTCTACCCGCGTAACAGCATCGTCCTGGTGGATGAGCTGCATACGGCTAGGCGGGAAAATCCCAACGTGGGGCTTGGCTGGACCGTGCCTGTGCTGGCTGAGGAAATCGTGAAGTGGTGTCGGGAGTGGGACGTGAAGCCGCAAGGCGTGGCCGATGACGCCATCTTCGCCAAGACCGGCTCGGGAGCGGGGAGTATCGCCGACGAGTTCAGCAAGGCAGGCGTCCAGTTCGATCCCGCGAAGAAGGCCGACCGAATCACCGGCTGGAACGTCATGCGCCGCCTACTGGCCGATGCCGGGAAGCCCGATAAGCCGGGGCTCTATATTGCCCGTCATTGCGGGTATTTCTGGGAAACCGTGCCGTACCTCGCCAGGGACCAGAAGCGCATCGAGGACGTGGAGACTACCGGCCCTGACCACGCAGCCGATGCCGTGCGGTATGGCTGTCTGAGAAAGGAGCCCCACAAGGTCGGCATGAGACGAATCAGAGGAATGTTCTAGCAGCAGGGGATTAGTCGGCGAGTGCCCCAGTCCATGAAAACCCCGACAGCCTGCGCGTCATCTCCGAGTTATGGCGGTGGCAGGCACCCCGAGAGCCCTGGCCTTGTGCTGGGGCTTTCTCCATTTGAAATGGAGGTAGTGAGGTTTCCACGCTTGAAACCGAGAAACCTAATCGAGAGAGAGTAGCGTTTCCCGCGTTTGCCGTGACCTAAAAAAGGGGCTTAGAATGAGGCCAGCAGCTCCGGATTTGTATGCCTGTGTGTATGCCCAAGCTGCAAAACGCGGGTAAGATGTTGATTCCACTGTTCGGTTCAACTCCCTTCACCCGCTCCAGAACTTCTCCAATACATTGATTTATTTAGCTTTATTTCCTCACCGAGGATTGATGGCTAGCTGTATGGCTACACAAATGGCGACGGTTGCGGCAGGCCAGCGGCGCGGAACCCTGGGCCCTGAACGCGAAAACCCGGCCATGAGGCCGGGCTGGGTCTTCGCTTCCTTTCCACTTCCTCAAGCCTCCCGCCTGAGCCTCCTTGGTTCCTGAGTCTCCCTGACGCGACCTTCCTTGAAGGGCCTCCGTGCCCGATTCGCCCACTATGCCAGCCACGACGCGCGCGATGTATTAGCTTTGGCTGCAATTGTTGTAAGCGATTGCCGATTCGAACTGTCAGCTTTGGCCCTCACGCTCAGGTACTGAGTCGTGAGCCCGCCGTAGCTCGGTGAAACGTCGCCAATAAAAGAGCCCCGGCGGTGGCCAGGGCAAGCGCGATGAGACGCGATATTTTGGCGAACCCTCGAGAACGCGAAACCATAGCGACCCTCGCATGGGAAACGGGTCTCGGCGGAACAAGTCTCGGCGGCACAAAAAAGCCCGACCGCACGGGCCGGGCTCTATCGATGCGTCCCTATCCAACCAAACCTTGGGCCTCCTGCCCAAGCTTCCTTGGGGTAAGAGCATTCCGTCGCTCGACCTTCCCTGTAGGGCTTTCCCTAGCCCGTTACCCCACAGGGTAGTAGCTCTACGCCAATAGCGGTTTAACTTAGGTCATCCCGGCGAGTAAGAGATTTGCTCCGTAAATGTAAGCCTCATCCTACACGCCACGCTTCGGATCCTGCTGGCACAGCGAGACCCACGCATCTCCCCTGTCGCTTCACACTCTCCCCCAGCGTCGCCAAAAATTAACTTTCATTAGCGCTTACCTGTTGCGGAAAAGTGGCAGTGTCGCAAATACTGTACAAAAACACAGAATACCAAGGGACTCACATGACACTGGTAAACCTCATCCCAGCTCACCCTGAGCCGCCACCGCTTGCGCTGCCTCACCCGCTGGCCCTGGGCCGCGCCGGCCTCAGCGGCTTTCCCAGCCCAGCACAGGACTACGAAGGCCGTACGCTCGACCTCAACGAGCGCCTGGTCAAACGCCCCTCGGCGACGTTCTTCATGAGCGTTACCGGCGACAGCATGGAGCGCCTGGGGATCCACGAAGGCGACCTGCTGCTGGTCGACCGCTCACTCGAGCCTCGTCCCGGCCATATCCTGGTAGCCCTGATCGATGGCGAGATCACCGTCAAGCGATATGAGCTGCGCGGCAAGGTACCGTGCCTCTGCTCGGGCAACCCACGCTACGCGCCGATTCCGCTCGTCGATATCGAGTGTCAGGTGTGGGGCGTGGTGCGCTCGGTCATCCACGAGTATCCGGTATGAGCATGATCGGCCTGGTCGATTGCAACAGCTTCTACGTCAGCTGCGAACGTGTCTTCCAGCCCCGGCTGTGCGGGGTGCCTGTCGGGGTGATGTCGAACAACGACGGCTGCGTCATCGCGCTCTCCAACGAACTGAAGGCTCTCGGCATCAAGATGGGGACGCCGGCCTTCACGCTTCAGCCTCTAGTACGCAGCGGACAGATCCACCTGCTCTCCTCCAACTACGAGCTCTATGGCGACATGAGCCAGCGGGTGCAGGCCGTGCTCGAGGAGTTCAGCCCGACCGTGGAGCCCTACTCCATCGACGAGATGTTCGTTCGCTTCGACGGCTTCGCCCATGCGCCATTGCTCGAGCACGCCCGGCAGCTGCACCATAAGGTGCGCCGGTTCACCGGCATTCCGGTCTGCGTGGGCGTGGCGCCCACGCGCACCCTGGCCAAGCTGGCGAACCGTGCCGCCAAGAAGATACCGGCCTACCAGGGGGTCTGCATACTTCACGCCGGCAGCGCGGAAACCCGCAACTTGCTGCAAAAGACCGAACTGGGCGATGTGTGGGGCGTGGGCCGCCGGCTCGTCGAGCGCCTGGCCCTGATGGGCATCAAGAGCGCCTGGGACCTCGCCCAGGCCAACCCGAAGGAAATCCGACGCCGCTTCTCGGTCACTCTCGAACGCACCGCCCAGGAGCTGCGCGGCGTGCCCTGTATCGAGATGATCGACCTCGATGAGGCCCGCCAGCGCATCATGACCAGCCGCTCATTCGGCAAACTCACCGACGATCTGGACGAGATTCGCGAGGCGACCCGACAGTACGGGCAGCGCAGCGCCGAAAAGCTGCGCCGCCAGAACGGCCTCGCCAAGGCGGTGCTGGTGTTCCTCAAGACCAACCCGCACCGGCAGGACCTGTCCCAGTACTCACCGAGTCTGGTGCTTGAACTGCCCCGCCCCACCGCCGACAGCCGCGAGATACTGCATGCCGCCGGCCTCGCCCTGGAGCGGATCTACCGCAAGGGTTACCTGTACCAGAAAGGCGGCGTGATGCTGCTCGACCTGATCGGCGCCGACCGGCAGCAGCTCTCTTTACTGGATACGCCCCAGAGCGATGCCGAGCGGCAGCGCAGCCAGAAGCTGATGGACGTGATGGATACCCTGAACCGCAGGATGGGGCGCGATACGGTGAAACTGGGCATGCCCACCCCCGGGGCGGCGTGGCACTTACGCTGCGCCCATCGCTCGGATAGGAGCACGACACGCTGGGATGAGCTGCCCAAAGTCAGGGCGCTATAACGCGAAAACCCGGCCTGAGGCCGGGCTGAATCTTCGCTTCCTTTCCACCTTCTCAAGCATCCTGCTCGAGCATCCTTGGTACCGAACAATCCTTTGCTCTGTCTTCCCTGAGGGGCTCTCCGTTGCCCCGTTAACCATAAGGTAGCCGCTCCAAGCGGAACGTGGTTTAACGCACGATATGAAACGGTGTAAGAAATTGCCGCTTCGCTTTGTAGGAAATATCTTACAAGCGCTTGGGAAAGGCAGCCCGCTCGGCTCCCATCCCGATTCTGCACTACCCTCCACAGTGAATGGAGCGACATCTATGGTGGGCGACATGGACAAGGCCGTGATCGACGTGATCCGCGAGAAGGAGCAGCTGCCCGACAGCATGAGCGACAGCGAAATCGCCCGGGAGTACAAAGGGACCTATACCGCCGCACGCGCCGCGGTGAGCCTGGAGCACAAACCGCTCGACCAGGTGCTCGCGGACGCCATGGCCAAGGTGCTCCCGTTCATGAGGAAGAAGAAGTAGCGTTACATCCGCCAGCCCCTAGCGCCTAGCAGGCAGCGAGCTGCCGGAAGGTGCCAATCATCTTGTGTATAGAAAAAAACCTATATAGCCTTTTTCCTATAAGCGAAGGCGATCCCAGTAGCAGACCGGTAGAACACGGCACACCTGGAATCACTGAAGTGAGGTTTAAACCATGGCCCGCACACTAGACCAACTCATTGCCAACGAAAGCCCCGAGGTCGTCAGCCGCGCCAAGGAAAAGGCCGATGCGATGCTGCTGGAGCTACGCCTTGCGGAAATTCGCCACTTGGTTGAAATGACACAGGCTGAAATGGCCGAGGCTCTCGGCGTCAAGCAGCCGACCATCGCCGGCATGGAGAAAAGCGGCCAGGATCTTCGCTTGAGTTCCCTCAAGCGCTACGTTGAAGCCATTGGCGGGAAGGTTCGCCTGGATATCGAGTTGCCGGATGGTACCCATCATGGGTTTCCCGTGTGACCGGTACGCATTATCGTGGCTAGGCTTCATACCTGCGATGTGAAAACGGGGCTTGCCCCACAAACCCCAGCCTTCCCGCTCGGGAACTCTCACTGTCTGAATTGCGGCCTGCTTCTACGTACGCGCGATGCGTACGCAAGCGAGGTGTGAGAGAATAGCGGGCTTGGCCGACGCGCCATAAGGCGTAGCGAGCACTCTGCCATACCGGGCTACCATGCCCTTGCGCCACACGCCTGAATATCACAGATACGATCCCAATGACCTACAAGGCAACCGCCACAACCCGCATGAAGTCTGGCACGACGCGCCCTGCACTGGACAGGACGTTCTCCGTCGCGCCGATGATGGACTGGACGACCCGTGATTACCGGGCCTTCGCTCGCACCCTGACCCGTCAGGCGCTGCTCTATACCGAGATGGTGACGACCGGTGCCATTCTGCACGGCAGCCCGCGGGAGCGTTTTCTCGGCTACGACGAGGTGGAGCATCCCATCGCGCTGCAGCTGGGCGGCAGCGACCCGGGCGAGCTGGCGGAGTGCGCGGTGATTGCCGAGGAGTGGGGCTACGACGAGGTGAACCTCAACGTCGGCTGCCCCAGCGATCGGGTGCAGAACAACATGATCGGCGCCTGCCTGATGGGTCACCCGGAGAAGGTAGCGGCGGCGGTGCGCGCCATGCGCGAGGCGGTGAAGATCCCGGTCACGGTGAAGTGCCGCATCGGCATCGACGACCAGGACGAGGATGCCGATCTGGAGCGCTTCATCGCCCAGGTGGCGGATGCCGGCTGCGAGGTGTTCATCGTACATGCGCGCAAGGCGTGGCTGCAGGGGCTCTCGCCCAAGGAGAACCGCGACATCCCGCCGCTCAACTACCCCCGCGTGCACCGCTTGAAGGCCAGCCGGCCGGAGCTGCACATCGGCATCAACGGCGGCATCAAGACGCTGGACGAGTGCCGTGAGCAGCTCGATAGCGTCGACAGCGTGATGGTGGGCCGCGAGGCCTATCAGAACCCCTGGCTGCTGGCCGGGGTGGACCGGGCCATCTACGGTGTCGCGGGGCCGGCCGAGAGCCGCCACGCCGCGGCCAGGGCGTTCCGCCCCTACATCGCTCGTCGGCTCGAGGAAGGCGCCAAACTCAATCATGTGACCCGCCACCTGCTGGGGCTGTTCCAGGGCCAGCCGGGCGGGCGCCGCTTCCGCCGTCATCTCTCCGAGAACGGTCACCTGGATGGCGCCTGCCTGCGGGTCTACGACGATGCGCTGAGCCTGGTGCCGGAGCGGGAGCCCGCCGAAACGGCCTGAGCCGCCTCAATAGAGCGGGTCGGGCGGCGGCTCGAGGCTGGAGTGGAAGGTCTCGATGGCGCTTTCGGCCTCTTCAATGGCGTCGAAGCGGGCGATGTGGAACAGCGCCTCGCCTTCGTTGGCCAGCGGCAGGCGGCTCACGCCGATCACGATGCCGTCGGCCATGGCCTTCACGCTGGCTTCGGCGTTGCCGAAGGGGTCCGCCACCTTGCCCAGCACGTCGCCCTTGCTCACCCGCGCGCCGAGGCGCACCTTGGGCCGCAGGATCCCGTCGATGGGCGCCCGGGCCCAGCTCGAGCCGTTGGCCAGCTCCGCGGCCGGTGGCGGCCGGCGCCGATGCTCGCCCGCCAGCATGCCCAGCCGCCGCATGACCCGCAGCACGCCACGCACCCCCGGGGTAATCGCCCACTCGTCGAAACGCAGCGCCTCGCCGGCCTCATAGGTAAGCACCGGGATACCCCGTGTCTGGGCATAGTGGCGCAGGCTGCCCTCGCGCAGTTCCGCATTGAGGATCACCGGCGCGCCGAAGGCGTTGGCCATGCGTTCGGTCTCGCTGCCCGGGCTCAGCTGGGCGCGGATCTGCGGCAGGTTGGTGCGGTGAATGGCGCCGGTGTGCAGGTCGATGATGTGGGTGGCGTGATCGACGATCTGCTCGCGAAAGAGAGCGGCCACCCGCGCCCCCAGCGAGCCCGTCTCGCTGCCGGGAAAGCAGCGGTTGAGGTCACGCCGGTCGGGCAGGTAGCGGCTGTGCTGCATGAAGCCGAACACGTTGACGATGGGCACGGCGATCAAGGTGCCGTGCAGGCCCTGGATCTGCTTGGAGCGCATCAGCCGGCGTACGATCTCGACGCTGTTGATCTCGTCGCCATGAATGCCGCCGCACACCAGCATGACCGGCCCCTGACGACGCCCGTGCACCACTTCCACAGGGATGTGCAGCGGAGCGTGGGTATACAGCCGCGCCACCGGCACATCGACTTGAAGGCGACTGCCGGGCTTGATGGTGACGCCGGCAAGCTCGAAGGAGGCGCGGGGCATGGCAAGATCCCAATACGAACAGTGTTCGCTCTGTTATACCCTGCCCCAACGTGGAATACGAGCATAGCGGGGCAAGACCATACACAGGTGAAGGTAAGACGCGCGGCGCTACGATAGAATGGCGCAAAAGCGAGGCCTGAGGAGACACCACACACCATGGCGCGACGTACCAAGGCGGAAGCCGCCGCCACCCGCGAAGCTCTGCTCGATGCTGCGGAAGAGGTGTTTCTCGAGCGCGGAGTGGCACGCACCTCGCTGGAGCAGATCGCTCGCGAGGCCGGCGTGACCCGTGGCGCCGTCTATTGGCACTTCAAGAACAAGGCCGATCTGTTCCGGGCCATGCTGCTGCGGGTACGTATGCCGTTCGAGGAGTTGGTCGAGGAGATCGGCGATCCGGGGCTGGCCGAGCGCCCGCTGGAGGCCATTCGTCAGGCCTGCCACCGCGGTTTCGCCCGCCTTGAGCAGCCACGCTATCGGCGCGTGCATGCCATTCTGATCCACCACTGCGAAACCTTCGGTGAGATCGACCCGCTGGCGATGCAGAACGAGATTGCCCAGGAGGCGTGCGGCGCTCTCATCGAGTACTTCACCGCCGCTGCCCGCATGGGCCATTTGCGTCACGACCTCGCGCCGGAAGTCGCCGCCCGGCTACTGCAGGCGACCCTCGGTGGGCTGTTTCACGACTGGCTGCGCAATCACGAGCACTTCTCGCTGGTCGAACGCGGCACGCAGCTGGTCGATACGCAGCTCATGCTGCTGGCACAGGCGCCGGAGTCGCTCTGACTCCGGCGGCCTGGCCGGGCATCATGCCCGGCTGGCCTTGCCCTCTGCGTTGCGCTGCCGGCGCTCGCGCCCCCAGGTGGCCAGGTCTTCCAGCAGCTTGTAGGCCAGCGGCACGAAGATCAGCGCCAGTGAACTGGCCAGCAGCATGCCACCCACCACCACCGTGCCGATTTCCTGACGGCTGGCCGCCCCGGCGCCGGTGGCGAATACCAGCGGCAGGCTGCCGATGATGAAGGTCAGCGCCGTCATCAGGATGGCGCGGAAGCGCTGCCGAGCCGCCGCCAGCGCCGCATCGAAGGAGCTCATGCCGGCGCGCCGGTTCTGTGCTGCGAACTCGACGATCAGAATGGCGTTCTTCGCCGCCAGGCCGATCAGCACCAGCAGCCCCACCTGGAAGTAGATGTCGTTGGGGAAGCCGCGCAGCATCGAGGCCAGCGCCGCCCCCAGCACGCCGAAGGGCACCGCCGTGGCCACCGCCAGCGGCAGCGTCAGACGCTCGTACTGAGCGGCCAGGATCAGGAACACCATCACCATGCCCAGGCCGAAGGCAAGCCCACCCGCACCGGCGGCCGCATCGAGCTGGTAGGCTTCACCGATCCAACCGAGCAGCGTGTTGCCGTCGGTGAGCACCTCGGCGGCCACTTCGTCCATGGCTGCCTTGGCCTGGCCGGTGGTGTAGCCCGGCGCCGCATCGGCCAGGAACTTGGCCGCCGCGTAGACGTTGAAGCGGTTGATGATGTCCGGGCCCGGCTCCCGCTCGAGGGTTACCACGGAGCTGAGCGGCAGCATCTCGCCGAAGCTCGAGCGCACGAAGACCTTGTTGATGTCGTCGGGCTTGCTGCGGAACTCCCCCTCCGACTGCAGGTTGACCTGCCAGTTGCGCCCTTCGAGGGTGAAGTCGTTGACGTAGAGCGAGCCGAAGGTGCTCTGCATGGCCTCAAAGATCTGGTCGATCGGCACGCCCATGGCCCGCGCCTTCTCGCGATCCACCTGGGCGGTGTAGCGCGGAATGCTGGTATCCAGCGTGGTGCGGGCGTTGGTCAGTTCGGGCCGCTCGTTGGCGGCGGCCGCCAGCCGCTGCGCCAATGCCTGGATCTCCTGCGGCGTGGAGTCGCCGCGTACCTGCAGGTAGCCCTCGACACCGCCGGTCAGTGAGAGACCCATGATCGGCGGCGGGGTGAAGGCGAACACGTTGGCTTCGGGGACGCCGGCGCCCATGCCCATGATGCGCCCGGCCAGCGACTGGGCGTCCTGTCCCGGGCCACGGCGGTCGTTCCAGTCGGCCAGGTTGGCGAAGCCGACTCCGGCGTTGGTGCGCAGCGAACCGGCGATGATGTCGAAACCGGCAAAGGTGGTGAACTCGTCGACCTCGTCCATCTGCGTAAGCATGCCGGAGAGCCGGTCGCGCACCTCGGCGGTGCGTGACAGGGCAGAGACCGGCGGCAGCTGATATACCACCAGCGCCACGCCCTGGTCTTCCTGGGGCACCAGCCCCGGCGGCAGCCGGGTCAGCGAGAACAGCGTCAGGGCGATCACGCCGGCGAACAGCACGATACCCAGCAGCGCATGACGCAGCAGCTTGCCCACCAGCCAGGCGAAGCCGTTGGTCAGCCGGTCGAAGGCGGCGTTGAACCACTGGAAGGGCTTGGCCACGGTGTGCGACTGCTTGTCGAGCAGCATCGCGCACATGGCGGGCGTGAGAGTCAGCGCCACCACGCCGGACACCACCACCGAGATGGCGATGGTCACGGCGAACTGACGATAGAGCTCACCGGTGAGGCCACCGAGGAAGGTCACCGGCGCGAATACCGCCACCAGCACCAGGGTCGAGGACACCACGGCACCGGCGACCTGCTTCATGGTCTCGACGGCGGCATCGCGGGCCTTCATGCCCTGCTCGTTGATCAATCGATCGACGTTCTCCAGCACGATGATGGCGTTGTCGACCACGATACCGATGGCCAGCACCAGACCGAACAGCGTCAACAGGTTGACCGAGAAGCCCAGCGCCAGCATGCCGGCGAAGGTACCGATCAGCGACACCGGGATCGCCACCACCGGAATGAAGGTGGCGCGCAGGTGCTGCAGGAACATGAAGGTGACCAGCACCACCAGCCCCACCGCCATCAGCAGCGTGATGAACACCTCACGAATCGAGATCTCGACGAACTCGGTGGTGTCGTAGGGCACGGTATAGGCCACCCCTTCGGGGAAGCGCTCGGCGACCTCGTCGAGCGCCGCGCGCACCGCATCGGCGGTTTCCAGGGCGTTGGCCCCGGGCTGCAGGTAGACGCCCATGGGCACTGCGGCCTGACCGTTGTAGGTGGCCGAGAAAGCGTAGTTCTGCGCACCCAGTTCGGCTCTGGCCACATCGCCCAGACGCAGGGTGCCGCCCTGTTCGTCGGCGCGCAGGATGATGCGCTCGAACTCCGCCGGATTGGACAGCTGGCCGCGGGTGGTCACGGTGAAGGTGAAGGCCTGGTCGTCGGGCGCCGGCTCCGCTCCCAGACGACCGGCGGCGAACTGGGCATTCTGCTCGCGAATGGCCGCGGCCACGTCGGAGGGAGTCAGGTCGTACTGGGCGAGCTTGTCCGGCGACAGCCAGACCCGCATGGAGTAGTCCTGGGCGCCGAACAGCGAGGCATCGCCCACCCCCGGAATCCGCACCAGTTCGTCGAGTACGTTGAGCAGCGCATAGTTGGAGATGAACAGCGGGTCCTGGCTGCCGTCCGGCGAGTACATTACCGGCACCATCAGAATATTGGTCGAACGCGCCTCGACCCGTACGCCCTGGTTGCGTACCTGCTGGGGCAAACGCGCGGAGGCGGCCTGCACCCGGTTGTTGACGTTGATCGCCGCCTGGTCGGGGTCGGTGCCCATCTCGAACGAGACGGTGATCTGCAGGCTGCCGGCATCGGTGGCGCTCGACTCCATGTAGATCATGTTGTCGACGCCGTTGATCTCCTGCTCCAGCGGCGCCGCCACCGCCTCGGCCAGCACTTCGGCGCTGGCCCCAGGGTAGGCGGCCTGTACCACTACCTGTGGCGGCACCACGTCCGGATACTGCTCCACCGGCAGCGCGCGCAGCGCCGCCAGCCCGGCCAGTACGATGATCAAGGAGATGACCGAGGCGAAGATCGGCCGGTCGATGAAGAACCTGAGCATCACGCCTCCTCGTCGGGCTGGGCCGCTTCGGCTTCGGCTTCCGCCTCGGCGGCAGCGGCTTCGTCCTCGGCCGCCTGCAACGCTTCCTCGCGACTCTCGACCTCATTGACGCTCACCGGCATGCCCTCCTGCAGCGCCACGTGACCGTTGACCACCAGTAGATCGCCGTCTTCCAGGCCGGAAAGCACCACCTGCTCGCCATCGACGATGGGACCGAGGCTCACCGTACGCGTCTCGGCGACGTCATCCACCACCACGAACACCCGCGCTCCCGCCTGGCCCTGACCGACGGCCTCCTGCGGAATACGGAAGACATCGTCCAGTGTCTGTACCAGGAGCTGAATGCGTACGAACTGCCCCGGCACCACCTCGCCGTTGGGGTTGGGGAACACGGCACGGGCTGACACGCTGCCGGTACGCGGGTCGATGGTGCTGTCGGTGAAGTCGACGATGCCGATCTCGGCGTACTCGCTGCCGTCGGGCAGGGTCAGCCTCGCCTCGCGCTGCTCGGCCTCGCCGTTGGCCGCCATGGCGCGCCGAGCGGCCCGCTGCAGGGCGGCATCGCCCTCGGGCAGCGAGAAACGCACGTGTACCGGGTACTGCTGGGTCAGCGTGGTCAGCAGCGTGCCGCGCTCGATCAGGCTGCCCTCGGGGAAGCTCTCGAGACCGGTCATGCCGGCCAGCGGTGCACGTACCTCGGTGTAGTCGAGATTGAGCTCGGCAGTGGCCATGCCGGACTCGGCCAAGGCATAGCGCGCCTCGGCCAGCTCACGGGTGGAAAGCGCCGAGTCGCGCTCGCGCTCGCTGACGGCATTTTGCTGGAACAGCGTCGAGATACGCCGCCACTCGCGCTGTGCCTGGTTCAGCTCGGCCTGGGCATTGGCCAGCTCCGCCCGAGCGCGCTGCAGCTCGATCTGGTACGGCTCGCGGTCGATACGAAACAGCGGCTCGCCCGCTTCGACGACCTGGCCTTCGGTATAGAGGCGCTCTTCCAGAATACCCTGCACGCGAGCGCGCACCTCCACTTCGCGCGAGCCGCGCACGCGGGCGGCATACTCCTCCACCACGTCGACCGAACGCGGCTCCACGCGCTGTACGTAGACGTCGGGCGGTGGACGTCCGCCAGCGCCAGCGGGGGCACCGTCGTTTCCATTCTGCTCGCACCCTGCCAGCAGGGAGACCAAGAGGCCGACAGCCAGTATCCATTTCACGGGAAGGCGCGCTCCCGGAAGTGACAAATGCATATTGGATCTCCGCTGGATATCGTGGTTCGTCAGAGCAACACGCCTTGTAGCAGGGGTCGCATGGCAGGTGGTTAGCTGGCGCCGGATTATATCTACAACCCTGTATGTATACTAGCCTACCCCGTTTACATCGTTTCCCCTGGGCAAGGCGAGGGCCGAGAAAACAGGCTATGCTGCAAAGCAGCATGAGGTGGCGACGGAGGCCGATACAGATGGATGCGATGGAACTGGTCACGCTGAAAGACTTGGAGATAGCGGTGCGCATCTGGCACCCGGAGGCGCCGAAAACCGTTATCGCCTGGCATGGACTGGCACGCCACGGTGGCGATTTCGAAAATTTCGCCCGCATACTCGGTCCTGAGTGGCGTGTGCTGGCTCCAGACACCCCCGGCCGAGGGCTTTCGAGCTGGTCGCCCATTCCGTCGCAAGACTATCTCTATCGCAGTTACATGAGTGTGGCACTGGCCGTGCTGGATCACTTCGAACTGGAGCGAGTGCCCTGGGTCGGAACCTCGATGGGTGGGCTGTTGGGAATGCTCCTGGCTGCCGAAGCCGAAAGCTCGCATCGCATAGAACGTCTGGTGCTGAACGACGTCGGCCCCGAGTTGAATCCCCAAGGCTTGATGCAGTTGGCACTCTATTTCGGCAGGCCGCATCGTTTTACCACCTTCGCTCAGCTGCAAGCCGAGCTGACCGAGCATTATCACGGTTTCGGCATCGAGGGAGACGAAGCCTGGCGTCGACTGGCACTTGGCAGCGCAAGACGTCTGCCTGACGGCAGCTGGACCTACCATTACGATCCCCGCATCGCCGAACAATTCATCAACGACACACCACGCGACACCTGGGCCGACTGGCGAGCGATCGACTGCCCGCTGATGGTAATACGCGGCGCCGAATCGCCGCTGCTGGATGCCGAGAGTGTCGTGAGCATGGCCAAGGCACAGCCCGACCTGGTTACTCTGCAAGTTCCCGGCTGCGGCCATGCGCCGATGCTCGACCGTAGCAGCCAGGTAGCCCCCATCGCTGAATTTCTCACCCGCCCCCCACAGAAATCAGCACGCCATGCGCAGCACGCCGAGCGAGGCTGGTGGCAACGCTTGATCGACTGGGCCAGACGACGCACCGCTTTGAAGAGCGCCGACTAACCCTTTTTAGCAACCGTAAAGCGAGTTGGTTCCAAGCGGCGCTAAGGAAGCGCTGAACAAATAGACGAGCGAGATGAAGTGCAAGGCGCACGGAGCACAGCACCGAGCGAAGCGACAAACAGCCGTAGGCTGGCCCCGAAGGGGCGAGAAGCCGCAGGCTTCGAGTCAACCGGAGCATATGGGGTATATGTGAGGATTCCGAGCACCGCGCAACGCAGCAATTCGCTCGCGCAGGCATTTGTGCAGTGTTTCCCTAACGTGGCCGGCTGCGCAGTATCCGCCCTTCGGGATGCACCTCCAGTCGCTCCCCGCTGCCCGCTCCTACCACGTCGTCGCGCCAGATGGTTCCGCGCTCGCGCGGGGTGATGGTAGCGGGTCGCTCCGGTTCGTCCGGCCGCGGAGCGTAGCCCCAACGCAGGTAGGGGTCGAAGAGGAACCAGGGAAGTTCGATGGTGAACGTAGGGTCGAACTGACGGCGCTGACGCCAGTGCTCACGGTGCCAGGCCAGCGGGTGCTGCACGGGCAGGAAGAGTGCCCCGCGGGTGTCGGCCACGCCCTCATCCGAGGCGGCCCAGGCGCTAGAGCCGGCCGCGAAACAGCCCGCCAGCAGGAGCCCGCCGACACCACCCCACCAGCACTTGATCGATGCCTGCATTGCTTTCTCCCCCGGCGCCGTCACCCTCGGCGCGCCGCTCAGGCTTCCAGTATAGGCCTAGCGGCGCTCCCGGCTAGATACGATGGCCCCGCGGCTCGGCTTGATAATCCCGCGGTTCGATACGCCAGGCCTTGAGCCGCGAGCGCAGCGTGGTCGGCGGCAGGCCCAGTAGCTCTGCCGCACCGCCCGGCCCCGAGACCTTGCCGCCGCAGGCGCGCAGAGCGGCTACCGCATTGGCTCGCAGCTGCCGTGCCATCTCCTGCTCGGTCTGCGGCTCCCGTACCTCCGCTGCCCCCACCCGCCCGAGCGGCGCCGTCAAACTCGGCAGCGCCAGGGCGTCGGCGCTCGTTGACGACAGCAGCTCCTCGAAGGCGAGGTCACGACGCTGGGCGACGATGACCTGTCGCTCGATCACGTTCTCGAGTTCGCGGATGTTGCCCGGCCAGGGGTAGCGTTTGAGCGCTTCCATCTGCGCCGGCGGAATGCGCATGCCGGGCTTGTTGAACTTCTGACAGGCGCGCCGCAGGAAGTGGTTGGCCAGCAGCGGCACGTCGCCGATTCGCTCGCGCAGGGGCACCGAGGTGATGGGGAAGACGTTGAGCCGGAAGTAGAGATCCTCACGAAACTGGCCGGCGGCGATCATCTCACCCAGCTCGCGGTTGGTCGCGGCAATCACGCGCACGTTTACCTCCCGGGTGCGGTCGTCGCCGACGCGCTCGAACTGCTGATCCTGCAGCACCCGCAGCAGCTTGCTCTGCAGCTCCAGCGGTATCTCCCCCACTTCGTCGAGGAACAGGGTTCCACCGTCGGCCAGCTCGAAGCGTCCCGGGCGATCGCTCACCGCACCGGTGAAGGCGCCCTTCACATGACCGAAGAACTCGCTTTCGAACAGGTCGCGGGGAATCGCCGCACAGTTGACGCGAATCAGCGGCCGGTCGCTGCGACCGCTGCCGGCGTGGATCGCCCGGGCGATCAGCTCCTTGCCGGTGCCCGACTCGCCTGTGATCAGCACGTTGGCGTCGGTGGGCGCCACCAGCGCGATCTGCCGCACCAGGTGGGCCACCGCCGGGCTCTCGCCGACGATCTCGCGATGGTTGATCTCGGCGGTGATCTCCTCCTGCAAATACTGATTCTCCAGCTCCAGGCGCTGTCTGAGCGACTCCACCTCGGCCAGGGCATCGCGCAGCTGCTGCTCGGCCCGCTTGCGCTCGCGAATGTCACGAAACAGCACCACGGCGCCCACCAGCCGTCCGGTCTCGAAGATCGGCGTGCTGGTGTACTCCACCGGGATCGCCTCGCCGTTCTTGTGCCAGAACACCTCGTTGTCGACCCGATGCACCTGGCCGTCGCTGAAGGAGGCGTGGATCGGACACTGCTGCACCGGGAAGTGGCTGCCGTCGGCATGGGTATGGTGGAACATCTGGTGGGCGTCATGGCCGACCATGTCTTCGCTGCTCCAGCCCAGGATGCGCTCGGCGGCCGGGTTGACGAAGGTGGTGCGGCCTTCGGCATCGAGCCCGTAGATGCCCTCCCCGGCGGCCCCCAGTATCAGCTGGTTCTGCCGCTCGATGCGCTCGAACACCTGCTCGACCCGCTCCCAGCCCACATGACCACGGCGGTGGCGCCGCCAAAGCTCGGCCCGCGCCCGGCGCTGCTCGGCCTTGTCGAGTTCGATCACGCCGAACATCAGGCAATGCTCGTCCAGCGCCTGCCCGTACACCTCCACCCGCCGCGGAGCGCGCTGCACGTCGAACAGCAGCAGGTCGTCGGACCAGGCCGGCGAGCGCTGCAGGGTCTCGTCGCTGAACGCCACCCACGTCGGCAGCGAAGGCCCCAGGCAGTGGCTGAAAGGCCGCGAAGCCAGCCGCTCGAAGCCGGCCCCCAGCAGACGGCACGCTTCGGCGTTGGCGGCCAGCAGCCGGTCGGCCCGGGGATCGACCAGCAGCATGGCAATGGGGGCATGATCGAAGGCAAAGCGCTCCGATACCTGGGGCAGAGACATGACGGAACTCCAGCAGGAAGCCTGCCTTGGTCCATACAAGCGGCGTACCAATGACGACATTTCGTCGAGAAAGCAACGAGATATCGTCGATGACGAAAAATCGTCACGCCCGGCACTCTCTTTTCCCCCGCCCCTAGGTCCGCGCAAGGCCTTGTTATTGAAAGGGTAAATCCAGGGTGGCGGCAGGTGGCACAGCAATCGCTAGGTAAACGGAGAGTGCCGGCACGCCTTGTCCCCATGCACCAGGCGAGTGCAGGCAATCGATCACTGCGTTCTCGAGGGGAACCACATGAACAACGATCACAACAGTCTGGGAAACCCGTTCGATCATCGTCAGTCGCTGGTCCATGGCCGCCACTGCGGCTGCGGCGAATGCTCAGTCAGCCGCAATGACACTAGTGACGCCAGCGACGCCCCACGTGACAGCGAAGCGATGATGGATCGCGTCGTGGAGAGCGCTCTGGTACGCGGCATCTTCGGCCACAGCGACATGCATCGCCGCCAGTTCATGAAGCTGGTCGGCGGCGGTACCGTGGCGGCAGCGCTGTCTACCATTCTGCCGCTGGGCGCGATCAAGGCCGCCGCCCAGGAGAGCCTGGGGCCGCTGGAGAAGAGCCAACTGGATATCGGCTTCATTCCCATCACCTGCGCCACGCCGATCATCATGGCCCACCCCATGGGCTTCTACGAACGCTACGGACTCGACGTGAACGTGATCAAGGCCGCGGGCTGGGCGCTGATCCGCGACAATTCGCTCAACGACCGCTTCGACGCCGCCCACATGTTGACGCCGATGCCGCTGGCCATGACCCTTGGCGCCGGCTCCAGTTCGCGGCACTTCGTTGCGCCGGCCATCGAGAACGTCAACGGCCAGGCGATCGTGCTGCACAACGACCATCAGGACAAGCGCGACCCCGAGCAGTGGCGCGGCTTTACCTTCGGCGTGCCCTTCGAATACTCGATGCACAACTTCCTGCTGCGCTACTACGTGGCCGAGCACGGTCTCGATCCGGATCGGGACATTCAGATTCGCGTCATTCCGCCGCCCGAGATGGTCGCCAACCTGCGCGCCGGCAATATCGACGGTTTCCTCTCTCCCGACCCGTTCAACCAGCGCGCGGTCTATGAGCGGATCGGATTCATCCATCTGCTGACCAAGGAGATCTGGGACGGCCACCCGTGCTGCGCCTTTGCCACCAGTGCGCGCTTCGCCCGCGAGAATCCCAACACCTATGGCGCCCTGCTGCGCGCCATCGTCGATGCCACCCAGTACTCCTCCGACCCGGTCAACCGTGCCGAGATCGCCGAGGCCATCGCCCCCGCCGCCTATCTCAACCAGCCGGTGACGGTGATCGAACAGGTGCTGACCGGGCGCTTCGCCGACGGCCTGGGCAACGTGCAGAACGTGCCCGACCGCATCGACTTCGATCCCTTCCCCTGGCACTCGATGGCGATATGGATCCTCACCCAGATGAAACGCTGGGGCTACATCAACGGCGACATCGATTACCAGCAGATCGCCCGCGACGTCTATCTCGCCACCGATGCCCGCGAGGTGATGCGCGAACTGGGCTACGACGCCCCGGAAGAGAACGCCCGCCAGTTCGAGATCATGGGCAAGACCTTCGACTACACCGAGCCCGAGGCCTACGTCGAGAGCTTCGCGCTGAGGAGGAGCTGACATGGACCGCACCACCACCGAATGGAAACTGAGCCTGAACACCCGTGCCACGCTGCTGGCCGTGCTGCTGCTGATCGTGGGCCTGGGGCTGTGGGAGGGCCTCGACCGCGCCCCCGTGCTGGGCGGCGGCGAGGAGCTCAGCGAGTACGAGCTGCTGATGGGAGGCGCCGACGAGACGGCTCGGGTACCGCCGCCCTCGGCGATTCTCGAACGCGCCTGGGTCGAGCTCTCCAACCCCTTCTACGACGCCGGCCCCAACGACAAGGGCATCGGCATTCAGCTCGGCTATTCGCTCTATCGGGTGCTCACCGGCTATCTGATGGCGGCAGTGATCGCCATTCCCGTGGGCTTTCTGATCGGCATGTCGCCGCTGATGTACCGCGCGCTCAACCCCTATATCCAGGTGCTGCGGCCGATCTCGCCGCTGGCCTGGATGCCGCTGGCCCTGTTCATCATTCGCGACGCCGAGGCCTCGGCCATCTTCGTGATCTTCATCTGCTCGATCTGGCCGATGCTGCTCAACACTGCCTTCGGCGTGGCGGGCGTGCGCCGCGACTGGGTCAACGTGGCCCGTACCCACGAGCTGTCGCCGCTGAAGACGGCCTTCAAGGTCATCCTGCCGGCCGCGGCCCCCACCATCCTCACCGGCATGCGCATCTCCATCGGCATTGCCTGGCTGGTGATCGTGGCCGCCGAAATGCTCGTGGGTGGCACCGGCATCGGTTACTTCGTGTGGAACGAATGGAACAACCTCGACCTGACCAGCGTGATCTTCGCGATTCTGGTGATCGGCGTGGTGGGCATGCTGCTCGACCTCGCGCTCTCCTCCGTCGCCCGGCTGGTCACCTATCAGGAGTAAGCGCCATGAGTCATGCCTTCGTGGAAGTTCAACAGGCCGCCAAGCGCTTTCCCGGCAGCAAGGGCAGCGCGGATCTCACGGTCTTCGAGAACGTCAGCTTCCAGCTGCAGAAGGGCGAGTTCGTCTGCATCATCGGCCACTCCGGCTGCGGCAAGTCGACCATCATGAACGCCCTGGCCGGGCTCGACAGCGTGAGCGACGGCGCCATGATCATGGATGGCCGCGAGATCGACGGCCCCAGCCTCGAGCGCGGCGTGGTGTTCCAGAACTACAGCCTGCTGCCGTGGCTCACGGCACTGGAGAACGTGCGTTTCGGCGTGCGTGCCCGCTGGCCCGAGTGGAAGGAGAGCCAGGTCACCGAACACAGCCTGCACTACCTGGAGATGGTCGGGCTCAAGGAGGTGATCACGCGCAAGCCGGCCCAGCTCTCGGGCGGCATGCGCCAGCGGGTCAGCATCGCCCGGGCCTTCGCCACCAAGCCTGAGCTGCTGCTGCTCGACGAGCCCTTCGGTGCGCTGGACGCCCTGACCCGCGGCGTGATCCAGGACGAGCTGCTCAAGATCTGGAGCCAGGATCGTCAGACGGTGTTCATGATCACCCACGACGTGGATGAGGCAATCCTGCTGGCCGATCGCATCTTCCTGATGACCAACGGTCCCGAGGCGCGAATCGCCGAGGCGGTTGAGATCGATCTGCCGCGGCCGCGCTCCCGCGGCGAGATCGTCAAGCATCCGCACTTCTACACCCTGCGCAATTACCTGGTCGACTTCCTGGTCAATCGCGCCAGCGACCTGCGCACGCTCCCCCAGGATTCACGCGGCCTGCACTATCCACGGCCGGTCAACCCCGTCGCCGAGGCAAGCGCCCCGGCCACGTACCACAAGGCCGATGCGCCGGCATCCGCCTCACCCAAGCTGGTCAACCTCAGCGCCAAGGAGAAACATCATGGATAAGCTCGAAATGCGCCACACCCTGCTCGCCGCCAAGGCCCGCAAGAAGCTGAGCTGGGACGATATCGGCAGTGCCATCGGCATGTCGCCGGTGTGGACCGCCTCGGCCTGCTACGGCATGAACAGCGCCAGCCGGGAGGTAGCCCACAAGCTGTGCGATGTGCTCGAGGTCGACACCGAGGTCGCTGACGCCCTTACGGCTTTCCCCACCAAGGCCTGGGATGAAGCGATTCCGCAGGACCCCTTCATCTATCGCCTCTACGAGGTGGTGGGGGTCTACGGCGAGACCCTCAAGGACGTGGTCCAGGAGAAGTTCGGCGACGGCATCATGAGCGCCATCGACTTCACCATGGAAATGGACAAGATCGAGGACCCCAAGGGGGACCGCGTACTGCTTACCCTGAACGGCAAGTTCCTGCCCTACAAGGCCTGGTAAGCGGGATCACGCTGGCCGCCCAGGCGGCCAGCGTCTCCCCTCACAGCCGATAGCTCAGCGACAGCGCGCCATGCACGGTGCTGTTCTGCTGCTCCTCGAACTCCTTGCTGCGCCACACGTGGGCCAGACTCACCTCCCAGCGCTCCCAGGTCAGCGCCACACCGACAACGGCGTCGCCGACCCACTCGCGACGATCGACCGAATGACTGTCGCGCACGGTATTGCCGTCCAGCAGCAGGTTGTGCGCCACGTAGCGCCCCTGCAGCGCGGCGAAGAGATTCCAGCCGCTGCCCGGCGAGGTGGCGACCTGTCGATAGCCGCCGCGCTCGATGCTCAGGGAGGGCCAGCCCATGCTGGCATCCAGCCCACGGCCGAGCCGCAGGCCGTAGCCCCCGCCGGCCTGAACCAACAGGTTGCCGAGAGACGCCGACGCACCGGGACCGTGCTGCATCTCCAGCCACCCCAGCGAATGGCTTTGCCACCAGTGGCGACGATAGCCCAGGTTGAGGATGGGCTCGTTGCCCAACTGGTGAGACCAGCCGCGAGGACGCTGGCTATTGGTGAAACGGTGTACCTCGCGCTGAACGCTGTCGGCTGCGGTGACGGGGCCGACCACGCCGAGGTCGAGCTGGAATGCCTCTTCTCGGTGCCAGGCACCGCTCAGCGGCTCGCGTCCGTACAGCGCCAGGCCGCCCAGGATCAGACCGGCGTAGGGGCGGTCCTCCTCGATCAGATCGCGGCGCTCCACCTCCACCGGCGTGTACATGCGATAGCTCAGGTGATAACTGATGGCATCCACCGAGCCGAGCCATACGCCGGGCAAGCCATGGGTGATGCGCTGGCTCCAGTGCTGCGGCGAGACCGCCTGGGTCCAGTGCAGCTCTACCCCGGAGGTGTAATGGTCGTCGTCGCTGCTGACCATGCCGTCGTTGTCCACCTGTAGCGTCACGACGCCCGAGCTGGCAAACGCCGGCGTGGCCAGCAAGCAGCCAACGGCGATACTGCGCATGAAACCGCCAATGCCGCGATTCATAGTGTTCTCTTCCTTGAGCACAATAACATACACAAGTGTATGTACTATTCACTGCTCTCGGCAAGGTGATTCAAACGTACCCTTGAATGAAACGATCCTCACTAGCCGGATTCGACCGCAGCTACCGCGCGCTCCACACCGCCCCGATAGCCGCCGCCGAACAGCAGCAGATGATTGAGCAGCGGATAGAGCTGGAACAGGGCCTCACGGCGCGGCCAGTCGCCCGGCTCATCACCGCCCCAGTAGGCCTCGAAGAAGGCATCACAGGGCGAGCCGAACAGCGTCAGCATGGCCAGGTCTACCTCGGGATAGTGGCGATACACCGCAGGATCAATGATCGCCGGCCCCTGGGGCGTGTGCAGCACGTTGCCGGACCAGAGGTCACCGTGCAGCAGGCTCGCCGGCGCATCGGGAAGCCAGCTCTCCAGCGCTAGCGCCACGGCTTCGATACGGCGGCGCAAGGAGGCGTCGAGCAGCCCGCGGGCGTGGCAGGCCTGGGCCAGCGGCAGCAGGCGACGCTCGCGCTGGAAGGCTCGCCCATCGGCCATGGGCGCATTGGGCTGGGGCGTACGGCCACAGGCGTTGTCGCGAGGCCAGCCGTGCTCGCTCACGGTATGCGCATGCAATTGGCGCAGCCCCTCGCCCAGCGCGGCGGAAGAGCGTGGCGAACGCGACCCAGTGGGCAGTGCCTCCATCACCAGCCAGCCGTCGCCCAGCGCCAGCACCTCGGGCACCCTTAGCGAACTCCCCGCCTCGCGCAGCGCCCGCAGCCCGTCCACCTCACCGGCCAGGCGCTGCGCATCGTCCTGCTTGGCCACCACCGCTCCCTGGTCCGTTTCCAGCCAGTAGACGGCCGCCATGTCGCCGCCGCCAAGCGGACGTAGCGCCCCCCGGGGCGAGAGACCTCGTGCTTCCAGCAACAGCGCAAGTTTTCGATCCATTGCCCCCTCTCCTTCACCGCCTGATCTGGACAACCGCTCAGAACCACTACAGTAGATGACTACAGTAAGGGAGAAACCATGCCATGCCGGAGTCCATTGCCCAAGGGCACCCACAGAGGTGACGTATGGTGAAGCACGACGACAGCCATGACATGGCAGACAGAAAGATCGAGCGGCGCTTGCTGTCGCTGCTCGAAGCGCTGGTCAAGGAGATCCGGCCCGACCGCAGCGACAATGTGCGGGTCTCGCTGGAATCGCGCCTGGATCGAGACCTGGGCCTGGACAGCCTAGCCCGCTCCGAGCTGCTGCTGCGTATCGAGCAGGAGTTCGGTATCCGCCTGCCCGAGTCGGCACTGCTGGCCGAGACCCCCAGCACCTTGTTACAGCTGCTGCGCTCTTCCACGGCGGATTCGTCATGCCGGGTCGCGGCGGAGTCCGTATCGACGAAACGTAAAGCAGCCAATGCCGATGAAGCCGAGCCAGGCGGCGAACCGAGCGACGCGGAAACCCTCAATGCCGCCATGGATTGGCACTTGCAGCGCCATCCGGATCGCACTCACCTCTATGTCTACGGCGATGGGGATGAGCCGCAAGTTCTCAGCTATGGTGAACTGAACCGGGAGGCGCAAGCCATCGCCACCGCACTGGCGGCGCGCGGCATCCGTCATGGCGACCGCATCGCGCTGATGCTGCCGACCTCACCCGACTACTTCTTCGCCTTCCTCGGCATACTGCGTGCAGGCGCCGTTCCGGTTCCCATCTACCCTCCGGCCCGCCCCTCCCAGCTCGAGGAACACCTTCGGCGCCACGGGCGCATCCTGAGCAATGCCGGCGCGGAGATGCTGATCACCGTCGATGAGGCACGCAAGGTGGCGCATCTGCTGCATGCCGAGGCACCGCACCTGCGCCATGTCATCACCTTGGCGGAGCTCGACGCACCCTCTGCATCGGTCGCTCCCCGCGCCCCCAGCGCCTCGAGCCTGGCGCTGCTGCAATACACCTCGGGCAGCACCGGCGACCCCAAGGGGGTGCAGCTCACTCACGCCCAGCTGCTGGCCAACATCCGCGCCATGGGCGAACGGCTGGAAGCCGCGCCGGACGATGTCTTCGTCAGTTGGCTGCCGCTTTACCACGACATGGGTCTTATCGCAGCCTGGCTGGCCAGCCTCTACTACGGCATTCCGCTGGTGGTGATGTCGCCGCTGGCCTTTCTGTCGCACCCGCTGCGCTGGCTGGAGCTGATCGACCGTCATCGCGGCACCATCTCCGGCGCCCCCAACTTCGGCTACGAGCTGTGTCTGCGGGCCATTACCCCGGAGCGGGTCCAGGCCCTAGACCTGAGCCGCTGGCGGGTCGCCTTCAACGGCGCCGAGCCGGTCAGTGCCACTACCATGGAGCAGTTCGCCGAACGGCTGGCGCCCTGCGGCCTGAGGCAGGAAGCGTTGATGCCGGTCTATGGCCTGGCCGAGGCGGCGGTTGGCCTCTGCGTGGCCCGGCCGGGCCGCGGCCTGGTGATCGACCGGATCAACCGTGAGCGCTTCGCCTCCAGCGGCGAGGCACGCCCCGAAAGCGACCCGGCGGCAGCACAGCCCTTCGTCAACTGCGGTCCGCCGCTGCCCGGCTATGCCCTGCGCATCGTCGACGCCGAGGGACATGAGCTCACCGAGCGCCAGGAGGGCGATCTCGAGTTCCGCGGCCCCTCCGCCACTAGCGGCTACTTCGACAATCCCGAGGAGAGCGAGAAGCTGTACCACGACGGTTGGCTACGCACCGGCGACCGCGGCTACCTGGCCAATGGCGATCTCTATATCAGCGGGCGACGCAAGGACATGCTGGTACGCGGCGGGCGCAACCTCTACCCCTACGACATCGAGACCGCGGTAGGCCGGCTGGAAGGCGTGCGCCGAGGCTGCGTGGCGGTGTTCGGCGACCCCGACCCGACGACCGGCAGCGAGTCGCTGGTGGTGGTGGCGGAAACCCGAATCGACGACCCGGCCAAGCGCCAAGAGCTGTGCCGTGTCATAGCCGACACGGTGGTGGATGTGGTCAACGTACCGGCCGACGATATTCGCCTGGTGCCGCCCCACAGTGTGCTCAAGACCTCCAGCGGCAAGATCCGGCGCGCCGCGACCCGCGACGTCTATCGCCTGGGCCGCCTGGGCGAAAAGCCGCTTCCGGTATGGCGTCAGGTGATCAAGCTGACGCTGCGTGCGTGGGCCGGACGCGCACGCCAGGGGCTATCGGCGGCGGGCTACTGGACCTACTACCTCTACGCTTGGTCACTGTTTGGAGTCGGTTTCACGCTGTTTGCCCTGGCAGGCCTCCCGCTGCCGCGGCTCGCCTGGCGCTGGCGCGTCGCTCATTACGTCTGCCGGGCCATGGCTCGGCTGGCCGGCATCCGTGTCGAGGTAGATGGCCTCGAGCACCTCCCGCGCGAGCGCCCCGGCGTGATAGTGGCCAATCATGCCAGCTACCTGGATGCGCTGATTCTCACCGCGGCCCTGCCCTGCAGCGTGCGCTACCTGGCAAAGGAGGAGCTGGAGAGCCGCACGACAACCCGACTGCCACTGACTCGCATGGGGGCGCTGTTCGTCGAGCGCTTCGACCCGCGCCAGGCGGAACAGGACATGCATCAAGCCGAACGAGCAGTGGCCAACGGCGACATTCTCGCCATCTTCCCGGAAGGCACCTTCACCGCCGAGCCCGGACTCGGCGACTTCCACACAGGCGCCTTTCTCACCGCAGCGCATGCGGGCGTGCCGGTGATCCCGGTCGCCATCACCGGCTCGCGGCAGCTGCTGCGAGGCAAGGAGTGGCGACCCCATCCGGGCAAGGTGACGGTGCAGGTCAGTGCCGCTCTCGAGCCCCAGGGAAGCGACTGGGACGCGGCGCTGAAACTGAAACACGCCGCCTACGAGGTCATACTGCGCCATGCTGGCGAAGGACGCCGACGTCCGTGAACGACTGCCGAATACAAAAAAGCCACCCCGCAGGGTGGCAAGCTGGACACAGCAAGGGCTGGCTGTGATCACTCAGGCAGCAGCACGCTGTCGATGACGTGAATGACGCCGTTGCTTGCCTCGATATCGGCTTGAATCACGGTGGCGTCATTGATCATTACCGTGCCGTTGGCGGTGGTAATGGTGATGTCCTGGCCCTGAACGGTGGTTGCGCTGTCCAGACTCATGGCCTCTTCGGCCATGACTTTCCCCGCCACCACATGGTAGGTCAGCACGGCTTGCAGCTGCTCGATGTTCTCGGGCTCCAGCAGGCTCTCTACGGTGCCCTCGGGCAGCGCGGCAAAGGCCTCATCGGTGGGAGCAAACACGGTGAAGGGGCCCTCGCCCTTGAGGGTTTCCACCAGCCCGGCGGCTTCCAGCGCGGCGGCCAGGGTCTCGAACTGCCCCGCCGCCACGGCGGTGTCCACGATGTCCTGCTTGTCTCCATGACTGCCGGCCTGGACGGCACCCGCCAGCATGAGGCCAACCAAACCTGCTCCCACCCACTTCGTGGCTACCACATGAATCGGTTTCATCGGGTCATTTCCTCAGTGTGTACGTATAGGGCGGTGCGTCATGAACGAGCCCAACCCTATACAGACAATAGTTTCTGTACAGTTATTGGACAAGTATTTTTTTTCACTGCGCCTCTGTGACAGCCAAGGGGCTGACGCTGCCTGCCAGCTGTGGCAAAAAGAAGGAACGGAAGCCACCAAAATCGTGACAGGGAGACGCTGATGTACAAGCTTGCCTTCTTCGTACCTCTGGAGGACGCCGAGGCCGTCAAGGAAGCCGTATTCGTCACCGGCGCCGGGCGCATCGGCGACTACGAGGCGTGCTGTTTCGAGACCCGCGGCACCGGTCAGTTTCGTCCGCTGGACGGCGCCAGCCCGCATATCGGTCAGGTAGGTGACCTGGAAAAGGTCGAGGAGGTAAAAGTGGAGATGGTGTGCGAGGACGCGCTCATCCACGATGCCGTCGCGGCCCTGCGTGCCGCGCACCCCTACGAGGAACCGGCCTTCGACGTGTGGAGACTGGAGACCTTCTAGGCAGCGTGAACCGAGCCCGGATCTCAGTCCACCGGTACGCCATGATGTTGGGCCAGCGCCTCGCGATAGCGGGCGTAGACCGTCTCGTAAGCCCATACACTGGCCGCCTTCGGCTCGGCCAGCGAGGCGTCGTCGAGGTGCACCAGGCGCTCGCACAGTTCACCCAGTGAGAGATCGTGCCGATCACACCAGGCCGCCTGCAGCGCCGCACCCAGCGCCGCGGCATCGGTCACCTGAGGACAGATCACCGGGGTTGCGGTCACGTCGGCCATCATCTGTCGCCACACCGGGCTTTTCGCTCCGCCGCCGATCAGGCGGATCTGGCTGGCGCCGGCGGCCAGCGGGCCTAGCAGCTCGAGGCCATAGCGCAGGCCGAAGGTGGCGCTCTCCACCACCGCCCGGCACAGGTTGGCCTGGGTCAGATTGCGGCTGTCGAGCCCCAGGAAGCTGGCCGTGGCGTGCGGCAGCGCCGGTACCCGCTCGCCGTTGAAGAACGGCAGCACCGTCACCCCCTCGGCGCCGATCGGCGCCGCGGCCAGGCGCTCGCCGAAGGCGGCCAGGTCGAGGTCAAACAGCTCGCGCACCAGGGTGCTGGCGGAGGTCACGTTCATGGTGCAGACCAACGGCAGCCAGCCGCCGTGGCTGGCGCAGAAGTTGGCTACCATGTCGCTCTCGGCGCGCACCGGGTCGGGCGAATAGGCGCACACCGTGCCCGAGGTGCCGAGGCTCAGGGTGACGATGCCGGGGGCGATATTGCCGGTACCGATGGCGCCGAGCATATTGTCGCCGCCACCGCTCGCCACCAGCACGCCCTCGCCCAGCCCCAGCCCACGGGCCACCTCCGGACGCAGCGTGCCGGCGGGCTCGCGGGAATCGATCAGCCGCGGCAGTACGTGCTCCGGATCGAGCTCCGGGGCGATCTCAGCGAAGACGTCATGGCGCCAGCGGCGGGTGCGGGTATCGAAGTAGCCGGTGCCCGAGGCGTCGCCCGCCTCCGTCACCTTGTCACCGGTGAGCCAGAAGTTGAGGTAGTCGTGGGGCAGCAGCACGCTGTCGATACGGCGGTAGGCACATGGATTGGTATCGCGCAGCCAGGCGATCTTGGAGGCGGTATAGCCGGTCTGCAGCACCAGGCCAAGCCGCTCGAGGCAGCCTGCCGTGCCTCCCAGGCGCGCCACCAGGGCGGCATTGTGCGCCGCCGTCTCGGTATCGCACCACAGCTTGGCGGGATGCACCGGCAGCCCCTCGGCGTCGAGCGCCACCATGCCGTGCTGCTGGCCGGAAACGCCGATGGCGCGTATTGCATGGCGCTCGATGCCGGCCCGAGTCACGGCCTCGTCGAAGGCGCCGCGAAAGGCTTCGATCCACTCCTGGGGCTGCTGCTCTCGGCGACCGTTGTCACCCTCGATCAGGCGATGGGCGCGGCTCGCCTCGCCGAGGATCGCCTCGCCCTCGACGTCGACCACCACCACCTTGGTGCTCTGGGTGCCGCAATCCACCCCGATGTACATGCCACCACTCCTCACTCCCCGACCAGCGTTTCAAGCGTAGCGCGTGCGCCGCGTTCGTGCAGGCTCGCCAGCGTCGTGAGGTAGGCCTGGCGAAAGCGCTCATGCTCGGCCAGGTCGCCGAACAGCTCGCGGTTCTCGATGAAGGCAGCGGGCCGCGTGCGGTTCTCGGCGGCCAGGGCAGCCAGTTCGTGCCTGAGGCGGTCGATCACGGTGATGGGCTCGCCCTGCTCATCCAGGCCCTCGGCGTAGCGCGCCCAGCTTGCGACTACCGCCGCGCTGCGGTGGATCTCGCCCCCCTTTGCCAGCTGCTCGCGAATCACCGGCACCAGCCACTTGGGAATACGATCGGAGCTCTCGGCACACAGCCGCGCCAGGGTGTCCTTGATCTCAGGGTTGGCGAAGCGCTCGATCAGGGTCAGGCGGTAATGCTCGAGGTCCACTCCGGGCACCGGGGCCAGGGTCGGGCTGCCCTCGTGGCGCATGTAGCCGAGCAGGAAGTCGACGAACAGCGGGTCGCGGCACACCTCGTGGGCATAGCGGTAACCGGCGAGAGTGCCGAAGTAACACAGCGCCTGATGGCTGGCATTGAGCAGGCGCAGTTTCATCAGCTCATAAGGCTCCACGTCCTCCACCACCTGCACGCCGACCCGCTCGAACGCCGGCCGGCCGCAGATGAAATGATCCTCCAATACCCATTGGGTAAAGGGCTCGCACACCACCGGCCAGGCATCCTCGACGCCGAACTCGCCGGCGAGCTCCTCGATGTCGACCGCCTGGGTCACCGGCGTGATGCGGTCGACCATGGCATTGGGGAACGGCACCTCGGCTTCGATCCATTCGGCCAGCGCCGGGTCGCGGGCCCGGGCAAAGGCCACGAACATGCGCCGCGCGACTTCGCCGTTGCCCTGGATGTTGTCGCAGGACATCAGCGTGAACGGCGCCAGGCCTCGCGCACGACGGCGAGCCAGCGCCTCCACCACCAGACCGAAGGTGGTGCGCGGCGCTGCGGGAGAGTCGAGGTCATGGCGCACGTCGGAGTTGGCGAGATCGAACTCTCCGGTTACCGGATGGAAGTTGTAGCCGCCTTCGGTGACGGTCAGCGAAACGATGCGAATGGCGGGGTCGGCCATGCGCTCGACCACCACCTCGGGGTCGTCGGGGGCGTAGAGGTAGTCGAGCATGGCACCGATCGCCCGCGGCTCACGCTCGCCATTGGGGTGCTTCACCACCAGGGTGTAGAGATGATCCTGAGCGGCCAGCACCTCCTGCATGCGACGGTCGCCGGGCATCACGCCAACGCCGACGATGCCCCAGTCCAGCGCCTCGCCGCAGTTCATCAGCGCATCGAGATACATGGCCTGGTGAGCGCGATGAAAACCGCCGACGCCGATGTGCACGATACCCGGCGTCACCTTACGGCGGTCGTAGCGCGGCACGGCCACCCGCGAATCGAGCTGAGAGAGCGTGGCGTTGCTGAGAACAGGCATAGGGGCACTCCTTGCCGCAGGCGGCAATGAACGAAAAATGGATTGGCGGTCCGGATGAGTCGCGGGTCAGCGCCAGTAGAGGTTCGGTGCGACGGACTCGCGCTTGATCAGCCGGGCATTGAGCATGTCCTTGTTTCGCGCCTTGTCGATGGCACCCTCGTGGTCCTGGCCCATGCCCAGCCAGCGCTGGATCAGGCGCGCCTCGAGCACCTCGTCGGCCACCTCGAGCAGCAGCGTCATGTCGAACAGCGAGTGGAGTTCGCGCCAGGGGTCGCGGTCGAGCAGCAGGTAGTTGCCCTCGACGATGACGATGCGGTGTGTCGAGGCGATCAGCCGACCGCCGGCCCGAGCCAGATCCAGCGGGCGATCGAACACCGGCACCGCCACGCTCCGGTCGGCGCGGCGAATGCGCTCCAGATCGTGCCTGAGGCCGTCGGGGTCGAAGGTCTCCGGGGCGCCCTTGATCGGCAGCTGGCCCAGCGGTTCGAGAATGGCGTTGTCGAGGTGATAGCCATCCATCGGCACCACGGCGGCAATGCCCGCCTGACGCTCGTTGAGTTCGCGGCACAGCCACTCGGAGAGGAACGACTTGCCCGCCCCCGGCGGCCCGGCCAGGGCGACGATGAAGCGCTGCCGGTTCTCGGCAGCCTCCAATAAACGCACCGCCATATCGTGGATATTGGGATTCATTTTTTCAGCTCATCCAGTTGCCACCATCGACATTGATTGTCTGAGCGACCACATACTCACTATCGTCGCTGGCCAGAAATACCGCCGCGCCGGCGTGATCCTCCGGTTTGCCCATACGCCCATAGGGCACCGCCTCGCCGACCAGGCGCTTCTTCTCGCCCAGCGGGCGGCCCTCGTAGCGGGCGAACAGCGCGTCGACCTCGTCCCACATGGGCGTGTCGACCACGCCTGGCGCGATGCCGTTGACCCGAATGCCGTGCTTGATCAGGTCGAGGGCGCAGGACTGGGTGAGGCTGATCACCGCCGCCTTGGTGGCACAGTAGGTGCTCACCAGCGCCTCACCGCGACGCCCCGCCTGGGAGGCCATGTTGATGATCGCCCCGCCCTGGCCGCGGCTCACCATATGTTGCGCCACCGCCTGCAGGGTGAAGAACAGCCCCTTGGTATTGACGGCGAACTGGCGATCGAAGCTCGCCTCGCTCACCTCCAGTACCGGCGCCATATCGAACACCGCGGCGTTGTTGACCAGTATATCGATGGCACCGAGATGCTGGGTGACCGCCTGGACCACCGCCTGGATGGAGTCGCGGTCGCAGACATCCAGGCGCACGCCCATCACGCGCTCGGCGCCCAGCGGACGCAGGCCGGCCACCGCTTCCTCCACCGCCGTCACGTCGATATCGGCCACGGCGACCCGGGCCCCTTCGGCGAGATAGCGCTCGGCGATGGCCAGGCCGATGCCGCGTGCGCCGCCGGTGATCACCGCCACCTTATCCTGCAGTTTCATCTCGGGGTTTCCTCGTTGGTTTCATTCGTGGCCGCCTTTGCACCGGCACGTCGCCGTTCACGCCACAGCTGAATCAAGCTCTCAAGGCCATGCATGGCCGGCAGCACCCGCCACGCCCCGGCCTCCAGCAATCGTGCGACATGGCCCTCCTCGATGTGGCTGGCACCGGTGAAGCCGATCACTGTCATGCCGGCGGCGTGGGCCGCGGTGACCCCGGAAACGCTGTCTTCCACCACCAGACAATCGGCCGGCGCCCGCCCCATGCGGCGCGCCGCCAACAGGTAGAGGTCGGGCGCCGGCTTGGGCCGTTCGACCTCGTCGGCGGTGAACAGCGGCACCTCACCCAGCCGGGCATCGAGCCCCGTGACGGCCAGCGAAGCCAGCACCCGCCGACGCCGGCTGTTGGAGACGATGGCCAGCGGCAGCTCGATGCCGGCCAGCGTATCCGCCACGCCCTCGACGGCGCGTAGCTCCTTGGCCAGGCGTGCCTCGATGGCGCCGTCGATACGCTCCAGCGCGTCGGCGGGCAGGCGATGGGCGCTCTGCCGCTCCAATCGCTCGAGAATCGCCCCGGTGGTCATGCCCAGCGCCTGGCGCAGCGCGACACCCTCGGGAATGTCCGGCAGCAACTGGCCGAGCTGCTGCAACAGCGTCGCCTCGGCAATTACCTCGCTGTCCACCAGCACGCCGTCGCAGTCGAAGATCAGCGTTTCCATGCCTGTCCCGTTCATAGGCGACCCGCCGCGGCCGGGGCACGGTTGTCCTGGCGGTTGAGCCCGGCCAGGGGATGTCGGGCAAGGCTGGGTAGCGCCAATCCCTCGCCGTCGAACAGGTGCGCGCAGTCGCGCTCGAAGCCGAACCGCAGGCTGTCGCCGACCCGGCTGTCGACGTTGCCGTCGGCACTCACGGTGACCAGGGTGTCCTGCATGCGCACGTAGAGCGAGGTCACCCCGCCCAGGCGCTCGATCACCTCGATGCGCCCCGTGAGCGGGCCCTGCGGGTCGAGCTGCAGGTGCTCGGGGCGAATGCCCAGGGTCAGGGCATCATCGTCGAGCCCGCTGCCGTCCACCGGCACCGTGCAGGTATCGCCGCCGGGCAGGCGCACCTCGACGCCGGTAGCGGCGGCACTCACCCGCTCCACTTCCAGGAAGTTCATCTTCGGCGAGCCGATGAAACCGGCCACGAAGCGGTTGCGCGGGTGGTGGTAGAGCTCCATGGGCGAGCCCACCTGCTCGACCACGCCGCCCTGCAGCACGACGATCTTGTCGGCCATGGTCATGGCCTCGATCTGGTCGTGGGTGACGTAGATCATGGTGGCGTCGAGCTCCTCGTGCAGGCGCGCCAGCTCGATGCGCATCTGCACCCGCAGCGCCGCGTCGAGGTTGGAGAGCGGCTCGTCGAACAGGAAGATGCTGGGGTTGCGCACGATGGCGCGGCCGATGGCCACCCGCTGGCGCTGCCCGCCGGAGAGCGCCTTGGGCTTGCGTTCGAGCAGCGGCTCGAGCTGCAGGATAGATGCCGCCTCGCGCACCTTGCGCCGGCGCTCCTCCTTGGGCACCCCGGCGAGCTTCAGGCTGAAGCCCATGTTGTCCTCGACGGTCATGTGCGGGTAGAGCGCGTAGCTCTGGAACACCATCGCCAGGCCGCGCTCGGCGGGGCCGACCTCGTTCATGCGTACGCCGTCGATCAGGATGTCGCCGCTGGTGGCGCTCTCGAGACCGGCGATCATGCGCAAGAGAGTCGACTTGCCGCAGCCGGAGGGGCCGACGAAGACCACGAACTCGCGGTCGTTGACCTCCAGATCGACGCCCTTGATCACCTCGGTGTCGTCGAAGCGCTTGACGATGTCGTGCAGTTGTAGCGTTGCCATGGGGAAACCTCGTTACTTGACGGCGCCGAAGGTGAGGCCGCGGACCATCTGCTTCTGGGTCAGCCAACCGAAGATCAGGATCGGCGCAATGGCCATGGTCGAGGCGGCCGAGAGCTTGGCCCAGAACAGCCCCTCGGGGCTCGAGAACGATGCGATGTAGGCGGTGAGCGGAGCGGCGTTGGAGGAGGTCAGGTTGAGGCTCCAGAACGCCTCGTTCCAGCTCAGGATCACCGACAGCAGCCCGGTGGAGGCGATGCCGGGCAGGGTCAGCGGCAGCAGCAGGTAGACCACCTCCTGGAAGGTGCTCGCCCCGTCCATGCGCCCCGCCTCGAGAATGTCCCGCGGCAGGTCCTTGAAGAAGGTGTAGAGCATCCATACCACGATCGGCAGGTTCATCAGGGTGTAGACGATGATCAGCCCGGAGCGGGTGTCGAGCAGGCCCAGGTCGCGGAAGATCAGGTAGATCGGCACCAGTACCCCCACCGGCGGCAGCATCTTGGTGGAGAGCATCCACAGCAGCGTGGCCTTGGTGCGCCGGGTGGGCAGGAAGGCCATGGCATAGGCGGCGGGAATGGCGATCAGCAGCGCCAGCAGGGTCGAGCCGAAGGCCACCACCACGCTGTTCATGGCGAACTTGAAGTAGTCGGCCCGGGCCTGCACGGCGACGTAGCTCTCCAGTGTCGGGGTGAAGATCAGGCTGGGGTCGGCGATGGCCTCGGCCTCGGTCTTGAACCCGGTCAGCACCATCCACAGGATGGGGAAGAAGATGATCAGCGCAATGCCCCAGCCCAGCAGCGTGAGCCATACCCGCCGCATTCCGGCGCTTGGCATCAGCGGCGTATGGCGGGCCCGCGCTCCGCTGGACGTGGCGGCCAGATGGCCATCGGCCGGCAGCACCTTGGTCTTGAGTGTGGTCATGAGCGGCTCCTCGCCTCAGCTTTCCAGGTTCCTGGCCACCAGCCGGACCAGGAAGATGGCGACGATGTTGGCCAGGATGATGGCGACCACCCCGCCCGCGGAGGCCAGACCGACGTCGAAGTCGAGCAGCGCCTGCATGTAGATCAGGAAGGCCAGGTTGGTGGTGGCGAGCCCCGGGCCACCCGAGGTGGTGACGTAGATCTCGGCGAAGATCGTCAGCAGGAAGATCATCTGGATCATGATCACCACGCTGATGGCGCGCTTGAGATGCGGCAGGGTGATGTAGAAGAACACCGCGATGGGCCCTGCCCCGTCCATACGTGCCGCCTCGACCTGATCCTCGTCCAGCGACTGCATGGCGGTGAGCAGGATCAGCAGCGCGAACGGCAGCCACTGCCAGGCCACGATGATGATGATCGAGGTCATCGGCAACGCCGAGAACCAGTCCACCGCAGGCAGCCCGAACACCCCGGCGAGCCACGCCAGCACCCCGTTGCTCGGGTGCATCATCATGTTCTTCCACACCAGCGCACTGACCGTGGGCATGACGAAGAACGGCGAGATGGCCAGCACCCGGGCGATGCCGCGACCGGGAAACTCCTGCTGGAACAGCACCGCCAGCAGCACGCCGCCGACCACGGTGATGGTCAGTACCGAGCCCACCAGCACCAGGGTGTTGCCCATGGCGCGCCACAGCGCCGGATCGGTGAACAGGAACTCGTAGTTCTCGAGGCCGGCGAAGCCGACCATCTCCGGCATCAGCAGGTTGTAGCGCTGCAGCGAGAACCACACGGTCATGCCCAGCGGCACCAGCATCCACAGCAGCAGCAGCGTGACCGCAGGCGCCTGCAGCGACAGCGAGCGCAATCCGCCGACGGTACGCCCGGAGGCGCGTGTCTTGCTCATAGCTTCACCACGAAAGGTCGCGAGGTTGGCCGCCGGGCACTACCCCGACGGCAGACGAGTGGCGCGGCTCAGTAGCCGGCGCGCTGCATGGTACGCGCGGTGGCACGCTGGGCGTTCTGCAGCGCCTGCTCGACGTCGGTATCGCCGGTCAGCGCCGCGGCGATGGTCTGGCCCACCTGAGTACCGATCGACTGGAACTCGGGAATGCCGACGAACTGCACGCCGACATAGGGGCTCGGCTCCAGCGTCGAGTCGGTGGGATCGGCGCTGTTGATGGCATCGAGCACGAAGCCGGCGAAGGGTGCCTCACGCTGGTAGTTCTCGTTGGCGTAGGTGGACTCACGGGTACCCGGCGGCACGCTGGTCCAGCCCTGGGTCTCGCCGACCAGTTCGATGTACTCCTGCGAGGTGGCCCAGGTCAGGAAGGTCTGAGCGGCCTCCTGCTTCTCCGAAGAGGCGGGAATGGCCAGCGCCCAGGACCACAGCCAGTGCGCGCCCTTGGGCGTCTCGGCCACCGGCGCCGGGGCGAAGCCGAGGCGATCGGCAACCTGGGATTCTGCCGGGTTGTAGAGCTTGCCTGCCGCCGAGGTGGCGTCGACCCACATGGCGCAGTTGCCGCGGGAGAACAGCGCCAGGTTCTCGTTGAAACCGTTGGAGCTGGCTCCCGGCGGGCCGTAGTTGCCGAGCAGATCGACGTAGAAGCCGATGGCCTCCTGCCAGGCCGGCGAGTCGAGTTCGGGATTCCACTCCTCGTCGAACCAGCGCCCGCCGAAGGTATTCACCAGGGTGGAGACGAAGGCCATGTTCTCGCCCCAGCCCGGCTTGCCACGCAGGCAGATACCGGCCAGCTGATTGGCGGGGTCGTGGAGTTCGGCCGCCCATTCGCGCACCTCCTCCCAGCTCGGCTGCTCGGGCATCTCGATGCCGGCCTCCTCGAACAGGTCGGTGCGGTAGTAGAGCATCGAGCTCTCGGCGTAGAACGGCAGCGCATAAAGGGAGCCATTATGGGAGAGGCCGTCGCGCACCGGCTTGAGCAGGTCCTCCGCCTGATACGCCTCGGGCAGGTCGTCGAGAGCGACCAGCCAGCCGCGCTCGGCCCAGATCGGCGCCTCGTAGGTACCGATGGTCATGACGTCGAACTGGCCGCCGTCGGTGGCGATGTCGGTGGTCAGGCGCTGACGCAGCACGTTCTCCTCGAGCACCACCCAGTTGACCCGAATGCCGGGATGCGCCTCCTCGAAGGCACTGGTCAGGCTCTGCATGATCACCATGTCGTTGTTGTTGACCGTGGCCACGGTGATGGTCTCGGCCTGGGCGGCAGTAGCGAAGGCGGCTGCCAGGCCGGCCAGGGGAAAGGCGTAGGCGAACTTCATGTCGGGCTCCTGTGTGCTTGGCGTGCCCGCTGGGGGCATTGTTGTTGGGTGCCGGAAATTGTTGTTGGGTGCCGGGAGTCGCTGTTTTGATCATTTACTCATCTGACGATCAAATGATCGGACAGCACGCAGCAAAAGGCAAAGGCAAGGCCCTTAGACTTTAGGTTAAGCCAGGTCGAATCGGGTCAGGAAAGCCCTTCGCTTTCGAGGATGAAGCGTGCGGCACTCTCGTCGGTGATGAGCCCCTTGAGCCAGCCGCCGCGCAGCGCAGCGAGAATCGCCGGCCCCTTGTCGCGGCCACCGGCCAGCGCCACCAGGGTCTGATGGCGGAACATCTCCAGCGGCAGACTGGTGACGCGGCGAGTGATCGAGCATTCGATGACGGCGCCGTTGCGGTCGAGCGGCCAGCCGAGCAGCTCGCCCACGGCGTTGCGGCTGAGCAGTTCGTCGAGCTCGGCCTCGCTGATGAAGTGGTCCTGGAACAGGGTGGCCTGGCGGTCGATGCGGCCCACGCCGATGTAGGCCGCCTCGGCCTCCTTGGCGACCTCGACGATGGCCTGGAACAGGCGCTGGCCGAGCATCGCCGCCTTCTCCTCCACCGAACCGGCCACCACCGGCGCCGGCAGCAGGAAGCGCTCGCCGCCGGTCTTGTCGGCCAGCACCATCACCCCGTCGTAGCGGTTGGCGGAGCCGTCGCGGGCGACGTTGCCCACCAGCGAGACGAAGCGGTGCTGGGGACGCTCGATGCGGCTGAGCGCCTCCACCGTGGCGCGCACCGAGCGGCCCGTACCCAGCGAAAGGGTCAGCGGTTCGGAGCGCTCGATCAACCTCGCCAGGCGCTCCGCCCCGGCCACCGCCAGGTAGTGGGCGCTGCTCTCGGGAGCTTCCGGGTCGGCCGGCACCACATCGCAGAACTCGAGCCCGAAGCGCTTGAGGATGGCATCCGACATCACCATGCAGTTGGCCAGCGGGTGGTCGATATGCACCTTGACCAGCCCCTCCTGGCGCGCCAGGGCCAGCAGCCGCTGCACGCCGGGGCGCGACACCCCCAGTTGGCTGGCGATCTCGTCCTGGGTGCGCCCGCCCACGTAGGAGAGCCACGCCGCACGGGCCGCCTGGTCCAGCTTCAGCTCGAACTTGTCCACGTCACCCGTTCCTTGTCGTTTGCCCATCAGGCCGAACCCCAATCATGCAAAGCCCCTCAAGCGAAGCCTCGTCATGCAGAGCCAAAGTAGCGTTCGCGATCTTCGGCGGTGATGTCGCTGATGTGCAGGGGATAATGGCCATCGCCACGGTCGGCGTAGAAATGGCGCAGGGTGCGCTCGATGGTGGGGAAGGCCAGCTCGTCCCAGGGGATCTCGTGCTCTTCGAACAGGGCCACTTCGAGACTCTCCGGGCCGGCGGAAAAGCCGCCCGTGAGCTCGGCGCGGAACATCATGTAGACCTGGTTGATGTGCGGCAGGTTGATCAGGGTGTAGAGTCCATGAATATCGACCTCGGCACAGGCCTCTTCCCAGGTTTCGCGGGCCGCCGCCTGCACGGTGGTCTCGGCGTTCTCCATGAAGCCCGCCGGCAGGGTCCAGTAGCCCTTGCGCGGCGAGATGGCGCGGCGACAGAGCAGGATGCGCGAGCCGCTCACCGGCAGCGTGCCGGCCACGATGCGCGGGTTCTGGTAGTGGATCGAACCGCAGGCGTCGCACAAGTACCTGGGCCGATCGTCTCCTGCCGGAATCGCGAAACGCACGGTTTGGCCACAGTGGCTGCAGAAGTTCATGAGTCTCCCTGGCAGGCTTGACGTCGGCAAAGGCCCCCGGGTAGAAGGAATCAAACCCGACGGAAACCCCATGTTAGAGAAACTTCGCAAGCGCCTGCAAGCGCACGAGCCCCGCCATCTGCGCCTCGACATGCCGCGTGCCGCGGTACTCATGCCGATCGTCGAGCGCCCCGAACCGACGCTGCTGTTCACCCGCCGTGCAGGGCATCTCAATACGCACAGCGGCCAGGTGGCGTTTCCCGGCGGCAAGCGCGAGGAGGACGACCGCGACCTGCTGTTCACCGCGCTGCGTGAATCCCACGAGGAGATCGCCCTGCCGCCGGAGCGGGTCGAGCTGCTCGGCCGCCTGTCGGACGTGATTTCGCTGCACGGCATTCTGGTCACGCCCTATGTGGGGCTGATCCCGCCGGACCTGCCGCTCACGCCCGACCCCGCCGAGCTGGACGCCATCTTCGAGGTGCCGCTCGAGCTGTTCCTCGAGGACCGCCGTCACCATACCGACGTGATCCCGGTCGACGGACGCCCCCACTACGTGCCCAGCTACCACACCCAGGGCCAGGTGATCTGGGGGCTCTCGGCCATGATGCTGGTGGAGCTGCTGGCGGAGGGCTTCGAGCGTCCCATCAGCCTGTTCGATGAGCCGCCGCAGGGTCGGCTATGCTATTTTCCCGAACGTCTGCTGCGCAGTCCGGATACCGCCACGCGCCGCTCCTGATCCTGCTGCCCGCCTTCCTGGAGGTTCGTCGCATTCATGTCGCTGCTCACTCGCCCGGCCTTTGCGGCCAATGCCCTGCCTCAGTTGGTCGATGCCCTGGTCGAAAAGGGCTGGTTCGTCGGCGAGGGATTTCTCGACGCCGAGCTGTGCCATGAGTTGCATCGGGAGCTGATGGAAATGGCCGAGCGCGACGCCCTGGCTGCCGCCGGCATCGGCCGCGGCGACGAGCACCAGCTGCGTCGCGACATCCGCGGCGACGCCATCCGCTGGCTCGACCGTGAGAGCCTGGCCCAGCGCCGCTACCTCGAAGCCATGGGCGAGCTGCAGCGCGAACTGAATCAGGCGCTGTTCCTGGGGCTGTTCGAATACGAGGCGCACTTCGCCCACTACCCGCCCGGGGCCTTCTACAAGAAGCATCTGGACAGCTTTCGCGGACGCGCCAACCGGGTGGTCTCCACGGTGGGCTACCTCAACCCCGGCTGGCCGGCGGACGGCGGCGGGGAAATGGCGATCTTCGCCGCCGACGAACCGGAACGCGAAGTGGCCCGGGTACGCCCGGAAGCCGGCAACTTCGCCTGCTTTCTCGCCGAGACCGTGCCCCACGAGGTGCTGCCCACCCGCCTGCCGCGAGCCAGCATCGCCGGCTGGTTCCGGCGCAACGCCTCGCTCGGCGGCCTGGTCGACCCGGCGCGCTGATGGCCGACGAACGCGAGGCGCTGCGCGCCCGGCTGGCCGAACTCGAGGCCCACAAGGCCGCTCTCGAAGCGAGAGTCGCCGAGCTCGTCGAGGAGAAGCGCCACTATCGCTGGCTGGCGGAGAGCACCACCGACCTGATCTCGCGCCACGCCCGCGACGGCACCTTCCTCTACGCCTCCCAGGCCGCCCGCGACCTGCTCGGCTACGAGCCCGAGGAGCTGATCGGCGTCTCGGCCTACGACCTGTTCCACCCATCCGACCTCGCCGATCTGCTCAACAAGTCGCCACGGGTCTACTACCACGACGGCTTCTATCAGCAGACCTACCGCTTCCGCGCCAAGGACGGACACTACGTCTGGTTCGAGACCACCAGCCGCACCCGCCGCGACCCGGCCACCGGCGAGCTGATCGACGTGCTCTGCGTCTCCCGCGACGTGGGCCGGCGCATTCGCGCCGAGGCCAATCGCGAACGCCTGGCCCGGGTGGTGGAATCGACCACCGACTACGTGCTGTTCTGCGACGGCGAAGAGCGGCTGTTCTACTCCAACGAGGCGGCGCGACGCTTGCTGGGCTTGCCGCGCGAAGGGCTCGATGCCCGGCTCGAGCGGGCCTATACCCCGAGCTCGCTTGCCATCCTGCGAGAGATCGTGCTGCCCGCCGTGGCCCGCTACGGCTCCTGGAGCGGCGAGCTGGAGATGCCGGGCCCCAAGGGGCCGGTGCCGGTGCTCAGCGTGGTGCTGGCCCACCGCGGCCCCGGCGCCGAGCCCGACCACCTCTCGCTGCTCAATCGCGACATCGGCCTGCGCAAGGCCGCCGAGGCCCAGGCGCGACGCCATCAGGAACAGATCGCCCACGCCAACCGGCTGGCCACCACCGGAGAGCTCGCCTCCAACATCGCCCATGAGCTGAACCAGCCGCTGGGGGCCATTGCCAATTACGTCAGCGGCGCGCTGCTGCAACTGCGTGCCGATCCGAATCGCCCGGCCAGCGACCTCGCGCTGCCCCTCGAGCGGATCGACACCCAGGTGCAGCGACTGGCACAGCGGCTGCGCCACATTCGCACCTTCGTGCGCAAGGGACAGACCCGCCCGCGCCCGGTCGCGCTGTTCGAGGTGGTGGATGCCGCCTGCCGGCTGTGCGAGTGGCAGTACCAGCAGGCCGGAGTGAGCCTGACCCATGACCTGCCGGAAACGCTGCCCCGCGTGATGGCCGACCCCATCGCCCTGGAGCAGGTGCTGGTCAATCTGCTGCTCAACGCGCTGGAAGCGAGCCGCGAACGGCCTGCCGCCGTGCGGGTCGAGATCCGCGCACGACGCAGCGGCCGGCGCGAGGTGACCTTCAGCGTCAGCGACCAGGGTCCCGGCGTTACCGACGACGACGCTCAGGCCATCTTCGCACCGTTCCACTCCAGCCGTCCGGAGGGCCTCGGCATGGGCCTTGCCATCAGCCGCTCGCTGATGGAGGCCATGGGCGGCAGCCTGGCACTGACCGACGGTTCCGAGGGCGCCACCTTTACCGGTACACTGCTGGCCGAACCAAGCCCCATCCACAGCAAGCCGCCCCGGAGCCAGCCGTGACCGAGCCTACTCGTGCCCCCCGTATCGCCGTGGTCGACGACGACGAGGCACTGCGCGACTCGCTGGCCTGGCTGCTCGACTCCGTAGGTCTGGCCACGCGCGCCTTTGCCGACGGCGAGGCGTTTCTCGCCGCCGACCCCGCAAGCTTCGATGCGGTACTGCTCGACGTACGCATGCCCGGTCTCTCCGGCCTGCAGGTACAACAGCGCCTGCTGGAGCGTGGCGACAGCGCCCCGGTGATCTTCATGACCGGCCACGGCGACGTGCCCATGGCGGTGGCCGCCCTCAAGGCCGGCGCCTTCGACTTCATCGAGAAACCCTTCAACCAGCAGCAGCTGATCGACGCCGTGCAGCAGGCGCTCGCCGAGTATCGGCGCCAGCGCGCCGTGAGCGAGCGCATCGACACCCTGCGCGCGCGCTACGACGCCCTGCGCCCCAAGGAGCGCCAAATCCTGGTGCTGGTGGCCGAGGGCCTGACCAGCCGCGAGATCGCCGAGCGCCTCGACGTCAGCGCCAAGACGGTGGAGATCTACCGCCTGCGGGGCATGAAGGCGCTGGGTGCCGGCAACCTGGCCGAGCTGGTGCGCTTCTGCGTGGCGCTGGGGCTGGTGGAGCCTTTGCCGAAGTAAGAACGGCCGCTCTGGGGCGCCCCGCGCTCGCGTGACGCCAGGAAGCGAGCGGCTCAGCTCACGCGGATCGTCGCCATCATGCCGAGCTCCTCGTGCTCGATGATGTGACAATGGAACAGCCAGTCGCCGGGTTCACGGAACACCATTCGCAGCTTCAGACGCTGATAAGGCGCCAGATTGACGGTGTCTTTCCAGGCCAGCCAAGGCGCTTGCTGCCATTCGCCTTCGGCATCGCGGGTGGCGATCACCTGGAAATGGGTACCGTGCACATGGAAGGGATGATCCATGTGGGAGTTGTTGAAGACCTCCCACTCCTCCACCTCGCCCACCTTGCCTTCGAACAGAATCTCATCCATGGCGAAGGCACGACCGTTGATCAGGAAATCCACCTCGGGGCGCTCAGCCGCTTGGTCCATTGCATGATCAGCCCCATGGCCAGGACCGTGGGTACCATGATGACTGCCGCTGCCATGGCCGGCATGCGGATCGCCATGGCCGGCATGCGGATCGCCATGGCCGGCATGCGGATCGCCGTGGCCGGCATGCGGATCGCCGTGGCCGGCATGCGGGTCGCCGTGGCCGGCATGCGGGTCGCCGTGGCCGGCACCGTGATCGTCATGGCCCGGCATCACTTCGGTCAGTTCCACCCGGCGTTGCACTGCCGGTTCACCCAACGGCTCGACACGGCCCAGGCGCTCGGGCAGTGCGATGGGAGCTTGAACCGCCGAGTCGAGCGTGTGAATCGCCAGCAGCGGTGCCACGTCGTCCAGATGGGGCGGCCTGTCGCCCATCCAGCCACGCTCGTAGGGGTGGCTGGCCAATTGGAAGTGTCCCTCGGCCCGCTCGCTGACCCGCACCAGCAGGTCGGCCCGCTCGCCCGGAGTGAGCAGCAGTTCCTCCAGCGGCTGCGGCCGCTCGATCGGCCCGCCGTCGGTGCCGATCAGGATCAACTCGTGATCATCCAGACGCAGGCGCAGATAGCGTCCGGCACAGGCATTGATCAGCCGCAGGCGCAAGGTAGAGCCCGGCGCCACATCGAGCCGCGGTTCGCGCTGGCCGTTGACCAGCAGCAGCTCGCCCTCGCGGCCGTTCATCCAGTCCTCGGCGGTATGGGGCGCGACCTCGCCATTCGCCCTCAGGCGCAGGTCGCTGATCACCAGCAGGTGCTCCTCGACCCCGGCAGGCAGTGCATCCTCGGCAGGGCGAACCAGCAGCGCTCCCGCCAGGCCATGCGCCACCTGCCTGGCCGTGCCCTCGTGAGGGTGGGGGTGGAACCAGTGCAGGCCCGCACTCCCGCTGGGGAAGACGTAGCGGTACTGGCGCGACTCACCCGGCGCCACGGCGTCCCAGGGAGCGCCATCGTGCGCCTGCGGTACCGGCACGCCGTGCCAGTGCAAGGTGGTCTCCTGCTCCAGCTCGTTGATCAGGGTGATATCCAGCTCATCGCCCTCTCTCACCTCGATCAGTGGCGCCACCTTGCCGTTGTAGAGCCAGAGCCTGGCCTCGAGCTCATCGCTCAGGGGCACGCTGTGGGGGGCCGGGGTCAGCACGCTGCGAAAACGGCCGGCGGATTCGCTCAGGTTGACGATACGCGGCAGCGGCTGCAGCGGCTGGCCGCCCTTCGGCAAGGCAGCCAGGCTGGCAGGCGGTACCCCATGGGGGTGCTGGCGAGACAGGGCGTAACCCATGGTGCCAGCCGTCGACAGCAACAGCGCGCCCAGCGCCGAGTAGCCCAGAAATTCACGACGTTTCATTGACTTGTCCTCGAGACATGTACGCTCTCACCGCGAATCGATCGTCCGCGGCGCCATCAGGGGAAAGAGGTTCAGACCCGAGGAGGGCGTTCGATGGGATCCGGCGGTCCGAAAGGACCGTCGGGAACGGCATCGAACAAGATCAATGAAGACGCCAAGGCGCGACCGTCCGACGACATCACGACGGTTCCGCACTGCAGGCAGGGTAGGCAGCAGGGAGACGCTGCGGAGGAATGCGGCTCATCCGGATCGGTCATTTCCCAGGCCAGCGGCTGCTCCTGGGCTATCAGGCTATCCAGGCAGGAAGCATCGCCATGGTGCCCACCGGCAACCACGGGTGGCACGATGACCAACATCAGGGCCAGCGACAGGCTCAGTAGCCAGTGCCAGGAGAATCGACGCATGGAGGTAGGGACGTATGAGCCAGTGGTAACCGGAGTATTTCATGCTCGGGAGAGGGGGAGCAACCTGAGTCCTGCCCATACCTTGCCTGAAAGATTCTTGCGTTCGGGGAGGTCGGCTGACCGAGATCAGGAAATGGTGACTTTTCGCGGCTTGCGAGCCGGCGGCGCTTGTCTGCCTTTCTTCACATCGCGATGATGAACGGGTAGCTCTTCATCGGATACCAGCCGCTCATGCGCAGAATACTGCTTGTCCTGGTCAGCCTGTGCCTGGTCCTGTCGCTGTCGGCAGGCTCAACGGCACTTGCCAGCGTGGACGCTGTGCGCGATGCCGCCCATGGCCAGCATGAGGCAGCCCGAGACGAGCACCCCGCCTGCGGCCAGACGGCCCACACCGATGTGACCGAGTGCCAGGTCAGCTGCCTGAGCAGCAGCCACTGCATGAGTGGGGCCATGCCGCTCACTGCGACCCTGAGCTCGCCTGCCCTGGCGACGCGGCCCCCTTGCCATACCGGGGTCCGGCCCACTCCTCCCTGCTTCATGGATGAGCGACCTCCCAGAACCGCCTGATTTGCCGCTAACGACCCGGCGCGCCAGCGCCATTGACCTCGTATGCTGTCTATCAGGAGCCCACCATGGCGACCCTTCTCACCTATTCAGCCCCCTTGCTGTCGGGCAAGCCCGCCATGCCAGGAACAACCGCCCGAGCCGCCGTACTCATGGCCGGCATGCTGCTGGCCGGCACGCAGAGTTTCGCGCATGACGAGCCGGCACATACGCATGCCGCTCCGACGAGTGTGAGCCATGCGGCGCATAACCATGACCATGACCATGACCATGACCATGACCATGACCATGACCAACAGGAGCATGGCAGCGAGGCGACCCACGATCACGGTCATCAGCACGATCACGGCCATGTCCACCAGGGTCACGACCACGCAGGCAGCGCGGCGAAGCACGACCCTGCTCATGGCCATGCTCATCGCACCCACGACGACGAGCACGCGGAAGCGGCTCATGATGCGCACGATCATGACCACGCACATGACCACGCGCATGAGCATGCTCACGATCGGGCCATGCCGGAGGCATGGGCAGCCCGTGAGAACCCCCTGCCGCTGAGCACCGAAGCCCTTGCCCGCGGTGAGCAGGTTTACCAGCAGTACTGCTCCGCCTGCCATGGCCCGCTGGGCCAAGGCGATGGCCTGGCGCCTGCCGTCGCCTACTTCGATCCCAGCCCCACCAACCTGGCGCTGCACGGGCCCGCCCATGGCGCCGCGGAATATGCCTGGATCATCAGCGAGGGCAATGCCGAGAGCGCCATGCCGCGCTTCGACACCAAGCTGAGCGAGAAGGAAATCTGGTCCGTAGTGCACTACATTCGCCATGGCCTGGCAGATGAGCAGGACGAGCAGTACGCCCAGGCCCATCAGCACTGAAAACGAATCGGGCGCCCAAGGGCGCCCGATTCGTTCATGGCTAGATCAAGGCTAGACCGCCAGCTCTCGCCAGAGCAGGCTCTCTTCTTCTTCCTCAGGCTCCGGTTCCGGCTCCGGAGCGGGCGTGAGGGCAATGACCTCACCGCTGGGGTTCTCGAGTAGCTCACGCAGCATTTCGTAGTTCAGGGCCGTGGCCGGCTCGTCGTCGTCACGCTGCAGCATGGCCAGCGTTTCCATCAGGTTGGCCATGCCGGTTTCCTGCTCGCCCAGCGCCTCGTAGACCTGCACGTAGGGCGTGTCGCCGTCCCAACCCGCCTTGATCGGCTGGTTGATCAGATGCACCTGCATGCCGACCGGCACACGGTCGAAGATCGACTCGATGTCTTCGGGGAACATGCGAACGCAGCCACGGCTGGCGCGCATGCCGACCCCGTCGGGCTGGTTGGTGCCGTGAATCAGATAACCGGGGATGTCGAGCAGGATGGCGTGCCTGCCCAGCGGGTTGTCCGGCCCCGGCGGCACCACCGCGGGCGCCGTCTCGCCGCGAGCGGCCGCCTCCTCACGCACCGAGCGCGGCGGGTACCAGGCCGGGTCCTTGAGCCGCATGGTGGTCTTGGTGATGCCCAAGGGCGTATCGAAGCCTTCGCGACCGATACCGATGGGATAGGTCTCGACTCGCGGTGTCTCACCTTCTCTCGTCGGCGGGTAGTAATAGAGCCTGAGCTCGGCCACGTTGATCACGATGCCTTTGCGCTCCACCGGGGGCAGGATGAAGCGGCCGGGAATCAGCACTTCAGTGCCCTCACCCGGCATCCACACGCTGACATCGGGGTTGGCACGGCGGATCTCTTCGTAGCCAACGTTGTTGGCGCGGGCTATGTCGATCAGCGTCTCGTCCTGACGCGCCTCGACGACGTAATCCTTACCGATGACATCGCCCCGCTCGGGCAGGGGGTAGTGTCCCTTGGGCCACTCCTCCTCTGTCGCATTACCGTTTTCCGCCGCATCTTCCTCGGCCCAGCTCATCCCGGCCAGCAGAAAGGTGGCCAATATGCCCAGGCCAAGGGACAGCCAGGTCTGGCGTCGCAAGGTCCAGTTGCACTCACGTACCACAGCATACAGATTCATAGCGTTGCCTCTTGCCTGTCTAACCTTAGGAAACTAATAAAAAATGCCCCTATCATAACGATCCTCTGCAAAAGTCGACACCTCACGGGCTTCGGCTTCTCCATGCGCCGGCTCAAAGTACGGGGGCAAAGAGATAGGCGCCCCGCCCCGCCACACGATGCCAAAGCGGCCGGTCGAGTAGGTCCTCAACCGTCATCTGGCGCGACCTGGCAAAGTCCCGTTCGAACATCGCCTCCACATCGCTGGCAAACTCCCCATCCATGATCAGCGCCGTCACCTCGAAGTTGAGGCGGAAGGAGCGGTTGTCGAGGTTGACGGTGCCCACGGCAGCCCAGGCGTCGTCCACCAGAAACGCCTTGCCATGCAGAAAGCCCTCCTGATAGCGATGAATTTCGACCCCGGCGTCGATCAGCGGCCCCAGAAAGGCGTAGGCCGCGTAGAAGGTCAGCAGATTGTCCGGTCGTTCAGGAATCAGAATCCTGACATCGATGCCGTTCAACGCCGCCAGCTTGAGCATGCCCTGCACCCCCTCGTCGGGCACGAAATAAGGGCTCGAGATCCAGATCCGCTCGCGCGCGGAATGGATCGCTTGCTGGATCATCAGGCTGGCGGTCTCGAAGCGATCCGCCGGGCCGGTGGGCAGAATCAGCGCCGGCACCCCATTGACCGAAGGCACGGACGGCTCCCAGGGCAGGTCGGGAACCTCCTCGGTGGCCCAGTGCCAGTCCTCGATGAAGACGAGCTGCAAAGCCAGCGCCGCCGGCCCTTCCAGCTTGAGATGGGTGTCGCGCCAAGGGCCAAGATCCTCATGCCCTTGCAGATATTCATTGCCGATGTTGAAGCCGCCGACCCAGGCCCTCGCGCCATCGGCCACCACGATCTTGCGATGATTGCGAAAGTTGAGCTGAAAGCGATTGCCCGGGCCACGTGTGGAGTGGAATCGGTGCACGTTCACCCCGGCGTCGCGCAGCGCCTGCAGATAGGCGTTCGGCAGCTTGTAGCTACCGATCTCGTCATACAGGAAATAGACCTCGACACCTTCGCTGGCCCTGGCGATGAGGCGCTGCTGAAGCTCACGCCCAAGGTCGTCGTCACGCACGATGTAGAACTGCACCAGCAGGTAACGCTCTGCGGCTTCGATGCCGGCAAAGATGCTGGCGAAGGTTTCCTCACCATCGATCAGCAGGGTGGCGTCATTACCGCCCAGGTAAGGCAGCTTGGCCAGTTGCTCCACGCCGGCCAAATGACGATGCTCCTGCGGCCACGAGACCCCATGCGCCCTCAGTTCGCCCAGCTTGTCCGCCAGGGCTCGGGCCAGCTCGGAATCCTCGTCACGCCGCGAGGTGACATAGCCTTCGAACGTGTTGCGCCCGAAGATCCAGTAGGTCGGCACCGCGACGTAGGGAATGGTGTTGAGCGAGACGATCCAGGCGATTGCCCCCTGGGACGTGCGACTCGACATCAGCGCTTCCACCGACGAAAACAACCCCACCACATGCGCTATCAGCATGAAAATAGCCAACTTGCCCCAGGAGCGACGCCCCCGGGGCCGTGCACGCTTCGTCAACCAGGCAACCATCAACTCGCCTCTTGCGCGGAAGTCGACGCCGCGACTTGCTCATCGCGCTCCTGGCGCCGCGACCATGCGATAAGCGCTGCGCCGGCAGCGATCATCGGCAGGGTCAGCAGCATACCCATGGTCACCCAGCCGAAGGCGATGAAACCGATATGGGCGTCGGGCAGGCGCACGAACTCCACGGCGAAGCGGAAGACGCCATAGAGCAGCAGGAACAGCCCTGACACCAAGCCTCTGCGCCGGGGGCGGCTCGAAATCCACCACAGCACCACGAACAGCACCACCCCCTCGAGGGCAAACTCGTAGAGCGCCGAAGGGTGGCGCGGCTCCGGCCCCAGGTGCGGGAACGGCATGGCCCAGGGCAGATCGCTGACACGTCCCGGCAGTTCATGGTTGATGAAGTTGCCGATGCGCCCGGCGCCCAGGCCTATCGGTACCAGCGGTGCGATAAAATCGGTCAATTGGAAGAAAGTGAGATTCTTCTTGCGTGCGAAGAGCAGCGCCGCCAGCAGCACGCCGATCAGGCCGCCATGAAAACTCATTCCCCCATCCCAGAGCCGGAAGGCCCACAGCGGGTTGGCCAGGAACTGCTCCATACCGTAGAACAGCACATAACCCAGGCGTCCTCCGGCCACCACGCCAATGGCGGCGTAGAACAGCAGATCGCCAATATCGTCATGAGTGAGCCCCAGGCGATGGGCGCGAGGACGCCCCAGCAGCCAGGCGGCGACGAAGCCCACCACGTACATCAACCCATACCAGTGGATCTGCAGCGGCCCGATGGCGATGGCCACCGGATCGATATCGGGATAGTTCATCTCGCTTGTGCTCCTTGCAGGCACATGGCTGGAGCCATCGCACCTGCGGCGAATTGAGTGTGAATGCCGCTGAGCATCGACATTCCGAATCCAATGCCGGGCACAGCGACACCGCTGTGCGGGCAAGCATCATTCAGAAAGGGGCAGGCGCTACGCCCGCGGAGGACGCTCCGGTCGCTCGCGAGGGGCGTGGAGAAGCGTCGTGTCGACGGGCCGACGAGGCTCGAGTGAGCGAGGGGCCACTGAGGCAAGCGCTAGGCCGGCACTGGAGCAAACCGGTGTTGCACTGGTACAGGCGGGTTGTTCGCCCCCCTGGGCTTGGCCGTTGTCGGCCTCGAACACGAGGCCAGCGTCCAGAGACGAAGAGGTGCCCGTCTGGCAATCCGCGTCAGCGTACTTCCAGTCGCCCAGGGCCACCTGCGGCAGGGTAAGCACGATGCCGAAGAGGAGACAGAGCAGCCAGGCGAAGGGGCGAGAACGCATCGAAATGGATCAACCGAGTGTAGGTCAGGGTCGTGCCTAGTCTTCCATGCTCGCAAGCGCGTCGCAAGCGCCCCTGTTCTCATGCCCAAAAAAAGCAAGAAAACAACAACCTATGTGCGACACCCAGGTTGAGAAAAGCGATGCTGATTGATACAAGTCAAAGGGAGGCTCAGCGGGTTCGTCTATTCTGATATTGCCTATCATGTCGGAGCACCGCGCCATGCTGCAGCGGGCCGTTACACCCTCACAGCACTGCATCACCCGTCGCGGGTGGTGCCGCAGCTGGCTTTTCAGCCTGCTGCTGCTGTCGATGGCCGTGGTGTTCGGCGTTCAGGCAATGGCGCATCCAGCGCCGGCATCCCCACATTCCGTCGTCGAAAGCCTTGCGCAAGCAAACCCGCCAGCACCTGCGCCACACTGCGAGCACGGCCACAGCGGGGAACATGCCGCAGAGCTCCTGCTGCGTGCGGAGCGCCTGGACGTCGATGGCACTCCTTGCCATCGCCCTGTTCCCGCGGTGACACCGCCTCCCGTCGCCGTCACCATCGGCCTGCCCAGTGCCGCTCCCACGCTTGCCAACCCACCACTCTATCTGTTGACGCAGCGCCTGCGTCCCTGACTCCTCTGCAATGCCCCACCTGTCTTGCGGCAATTCCCGGTGACGTCCCACTGGACGCTCGCCAATTCCGGCAGCAAACCACGAGCGTTCACGCTCATAGGAGTAAGACATGAAACTGCGCAAGCTCGCTATTGCCACGGGCCTCGCCCTGGCTATCGGTAGCACCGCTTCCAGCCTGACCTTTGCCCAGGGTATGGGGCAAGGCGGAGGCATGATGAGCGGCGGTATGGGCCCCGGCATGATGGGCGGTGGCATGGGTCCCGGCATGATGGGCGGTGGCATGGGCCCCGGCATGATGGGCGGTGGCATGGGCCCCGGCATGATGGGCGGTGGCATGGGCCCCGGCATGATGGGCGGTGGCATGGGCCCCGGCATGATGGGCGGTGGCATGATGCCCTGCCCGATGATGGATGACGGGAAAGGCATGATGCAGATGCTCGAGCCCGAACAGCGCAACGAGATGCGCGAACTCATGCGCGAGCATCGCCCCGCCCAGTTCGAGCGCATGGGGCAGCTGATGAATCTGCGCGATGACCTGATGGCTGCCATGCATGGCGAGCGTCCCGACCCCGAAGAGGTCCAAGCCATTCATGCTCAGATGGCGGAACTCCATGGCGAGATGATGGCGGAGATGGTGCGCATGCGAAACGCCATGCACGACCTGCTCACCGATGAGCAACGCGAACAATTGCAGCAGGCCACACCGCAAGCCGACGAGTCGGATGACCACGCGGCCCACCACTGATCGTCGATAGCCGCCTGGTATCGGGCGGCCGGCCACGGCCGCCCGGGAACACGGCGCGAGGGAGCATGCGATGACCACAGCGACGAAACGGATCACCCTGACAGTGCCCGGCATGGGCAGCGACCACTGTGCCGGTATCGTACGCACGACGCTCCAGCGTCTCGATGGCGTCGGCGAAATCCAGACCAATATCGCCAGCCACCGAGTCAGCGTCGGCGTCGCGCAGGGCGGCCCCGACGCCGATGCCTTGAAGCAGGCGGTGGAGGGGGCCGGCTATGACGTCGCGGCGGTAAGCGGCGAAGCCGAGGCGGATGGCGAGGCAGATGCCGTCATCGAGGAAGACTACCTGCGTCAGGCCCGCAAGCGGCTGTGGATCGCCGGCGTGCCCACCACGCTGATCATGATCCTGATGATGCCACACATGTTCTGGCAGCCGATTCCCGGCTACCTGGCCATCGTCGTGCTGCTCGCCTTTCCGGTGGTGTTTCTCCATGGCGGTGCGGCCACCCATCGCTCGAGCTGGCGCTCGCTGAAGAACGGCACCTTCAACATGGACGTGCTGATCTCCATGGGCAGCCTACCGCCCTACTTGATCGGTCTGGTCGGCTTCGTCTACCCGATGACCTCCTTCGTCGAGATGGCCGCCACCATCATGACCTTCCATCTACTGGGTCGTTATCTCGAGGCCCTGGCCAAGGGGCGCGCTTCGCAAGCCATTCGTCGCCTGCTGACCCTCGGCGCCAAGACCGCTCGAGTGGAACGCGGTGGCGAAGAGGTCGAAGTGCCGGTGAAGGAGCTCGAGCCCGGCGACATCATGGTCGTGCGCCCCGGCGACAAGATTCCCACCGACGGCGAGGTGATCGAGGGCGAGAGCCACCTCGACGAATCCATCGCCACCGGCGAATCGATCCCCGTCTACAAGAGCGTCGGCGACAGCGTGATCGGCGCCACCATCAACAAGGAGGGGCGGCTGCGAGTGAGGGCCACCAAGGTCGGTGGCGATACCTTCCTCTCCCAGGTGGTACGCCTGATCGATCAGGCCCAGGGCTCGCGGGTGCCGATCCAGGAGTTCGCCGACCGCATGACCGGCCGCTTCGTGCCGGCGGTGCTGCTGATCTCGCTGGCCAGCCTGGTCGCCTGGCTGCTGCTTCCCGACGTCTTGCGCCCAATCCTCGACTGGGGCGCGAACTTCCTGCCCTGGGTGAACCCGGAAGCCAGTACACCGGTGCTGGCACTCATTGCCGCCATCGCCGTGCTGGTCATCGCCTGTCCCTGCGCGCTGGGTCTGGCAACGCCGACGGCCCTGATGGTCGGCTCCGGCATCGGCGCCGAGCGCGGCATCCTGATCCGTTCCGGCGAGGCGATCCAGACCTTCAAGGACATCAAGGTCATGGTGCTCGACAAGACCGGCACCATCACCCGCGGCGAGCCGAAGCTCACTGAGGTGGTCACGGCGGAAGGAGTCGAAGAGAAAGAGCTGCTGAGACTGGCGGCAAGCGTCGAGAACGCCTCGGAGCACCCCATCGCTCGCGCCATCGTCGACGGCTCCGTCGAGCGCGGCATCAAGCCCGGCGAGGTCAGCGAGTTTCGCTCCACTGGCGCCCGCGGCGTCTCCGGCAGAGTCGAAGACAAGCAGGTGTTGATCGGCAACCGCCGGCTGCTCGAGGAGGAGGGCATCACAGGGCTGGAAGCGCTGGACGCGGCCATGCATGAGCTCGAAGGCAAGGGGCGTACCGCCGTCATCGTCGCCGCCGAGGGCCGTGTCCGAGGTGTCCTGGCAGTCGCCGATACGCTCAAGGGCGAGTCAGTCGAGGCCATTCGCGGGATGCACGCGCTCGGCCTGCACGTGGTAATGATCACCGGCGACAACGAGCGCGCCGCCCGGGCGGTGGCCGCCGAGGTCGGCATCGACGAGGTCCAGGCCGGCGTGCTGCCCGAAGGCAAGGTCGAGGCCATTCGCAAGCTGCAGGAGAAGCACGGCCCCCACGTGGCCATGGTGGGTGACGGTATCAACGATGCCGCCGCCCTCAAGCAGGCCAACGTCGGTATCGCCATCGGCGCCGGCGCCGACGTGGCCATCGAGGCCGCCGACGTGACCCTGGTACGCGGCGAGCTCACCGGCGTGGTTGAGGCGATGCATCTCAGTCGCGCCACCTTCAGCAAGATCGTGCAGAACCTGCTGTGGGCCAGCGGCTATAACGTGGCAGCGATTCCCATGGCCGCCGCCGGTCTGCTGCACCCGATGATCGGCGTCATCGCCATGACCGCCAGCTCGCTGTCGGTGATCGGCAATTCGCTGCTGCTCAAGCGCCGTTATGCCCGCCTACAACCCCGAGGAGATGCCTCATGAACGCCCTTCCCGACCCCCGGCCGCAGGAATCCCATCAGGACCGCGGCTCGACGGATGAATCCCGAGGCTCGTCTTCAGGCGGTTTGCACGCCTGGCTGATGCCCCTCTGCCTGATCCTGATGGGCGGCGCCTTCGTCCTGGTCATGTGGCGCGGACAAACCGCTGGCGGCGCCTGGCTGCTGCTGCCCATGCTGCTATGCCTGGGCATGCACTTCCTGATGCACCGTCATGGCCATGGCCATCGGCATCGCGATAAGTGACGGTGATGAGTTGCGCTGGGTCAATGCAGCGCAACTCGTCTCGCCTTAGGATGAGACCAAGCACCGTGAGGCAACACCATGACGCGATTCGCCCCTTCTAACCTGCAACATCGACGCATCCTGCGCTTGCTGGCGCTGCTGCTCGCGTTGCTGGTGGCGATGAGCAGCCTCACGACGCACGCCGCCATACAGGCCGACTCGGTCGACTGCATCGCCGTCGAACAGCTTCATGAAGCAAACGACAGCGAAGAACACAACTGCGGCACCTGCACCGCAGTTATACCCCGCACGCGGCTGGCTCTCACCGGGCCCGCCGAGCAAACGGCCACGCCCGACGCGGCCTTCATGCCCCACTCCTCGTTGCCCCCGCAGCGCCCTCCTAGAGCCTGATCGACATCGGCGGCCTCGCCGCCTGGCCATTCCGAGCCGTACACGATTTCGTAGATCAGGAGTTTCATCATGACCCTTTTTCGCAAAGGCACCCTTGCTCCTCGCCCCGTCACCGCTGCCATTTCCCACACACACCTGGCCACGCGGTTCCACCCTGCCTTCGGCTGGCTGCTCGCAGTCGGTCTGACGCTTGCCAGCACCGTCAGCCTGGCCGGTCAGATGCCTCACGGCCAGGTGTTCACCGCCAACGAGCATGGCGCCTCGCTGACTCATATCCAACTGGACGAAGGCACCACGACCACACATGACATCGCCATTGCACCGCACAACGTTCAGGTCAGCGCCGACGGACGCTACCTGATGGCCGTCGGGGAGCGCGCCGGACACGCTCATGGCGGCGACGGTCACACACATGCCCATGGCGACGAGCCAGGCAAGCTGAAGGTGTTCGATGCCCTCGACTTCGATGGCACACCGCTCGCCGTCATTCCGGTGGGCAGCCACCCGGCACACGTGGTGAGCGATCAGAGCGGTCAGTTCGCCTTCGTGACCAATGCCGGCGATGCCAGCGTGTCGGTGATCGATCTGACCGCCCGGGAAGTGGTCGCCACCATCGCCACCGGAGAGTACCCCCACGGCCTGCGTCTGAGCCCCGACGGGAGCGAACTCTACGTGGCCAACGTGATGGATGGCAGCGTCTCGGTGATCGACGTGGCAGCCCGCGAGGAAGTAGCGCGCATCCCCGTGGGGGCAACCCCCGTACAGGTGGGCTTTACCGCCGACGGCGCCCAGCTCTACGTCTCGCTGCGTGACGAGAACCGAGTGGCGGTGATCGACACCACCACGCGGGAAGTCACCGCCACGGTCGAGGTCAATCGGCTGCCGATCCAGGTCTACGGCACTCCAGACAGCCGGCTCATGCTGGTGGCCAATGAAGGCACGAGCGAGGAGCCCGACAATCGCGTCTCGGTCATCGACACCCGCACCCAGCAGGTCGTTGCCACCCATGAGGTCGGTGCCGGTGCCCACGGCATCAGCATCGACGCCAACGGCCGCTTCGCCTTCGTCACCAGCTTGTTCGACGACTCGCTGGCAATCATCGACCTGACAAGCGGCGACATCGTCGCCACTCATGCCACCGGGCAGGGTCCGAACGGCGTGACCTGGCTGGCCAACTGATAAGGAGCGCCACCATGATGACCAACTGCCTCGCCCTGATGGGCCACATGAGCTGGCTGGGGTGGCTGATGCCGCTGGCCTTCCTCGCTCTGCTGGGTCTCGGCATTGCCGCCCTGCTCAAGTACCTGTTCACCTCGTCCAAGCCCACCACGGGAGCAAGCTCATGAACCGTCGTACCCCATCCCTCCTGCTTTCCGCCAGCCTGCTGCTGGGCGCCGTCGGCGCCGCACACGCCGCACTGCCCGCTGAAGCAACCCTCTACATGAACCCCGAGTGCGGCTGCTGTCACGAATATGACCGCCAACTGGAAGAGAAAGGCGTCTCGGTCACCATCATCGACGACGTGGAAGTCGGCAAGATCAAGCAGCAGGTCGGCCTGCCCTTCGGCCTGGGCTCCTGCCACACCACGCTGATGGGTGACTACGCCATCGAGGGCCACGTGCCCTTCGAAGCCGTGGAGCGACTGTTCCAGGAGCGCCCGAGGATCGGCGGCATAGGACTGGCCGGCATGCCCATCGGCACCCCCGGCATGCCCGGACCCAAGCGCGGCGACTGGGACGTCTACCAGTTCACCGATCAGGAGCCGATGCCGTTCATGACGCTGTAAAGCTGACGGGCGCCGGCACGTCCGGCGCCTTCCTCCAAGCCGATCAGAAGAACGTCAGCCCGACCTGGAACAGCCGCTCGACATCGCGGATGCGGCGCTTGTCGATCACGAACAGGATCAGGTGGTCGCCGGACTCCACCACCACGTCGTCATGAGCGATCAGCACCTCCTTGCCGCGCACGATGGCGCCGATGGTGGTGCCGCGAGGCAGGTCGATCTCGCCGATGGCACGACCCACCACCTTGGACGACTGGGTGTCGCCGTGGGCGATGGCCTCGATGGCTTCGGCGGCGCCGCGGCGCAGCGAGTGCACGTTGACGATGTCGCCGCGGCGCACGTGGGTCAGCAGGCTGCCGATGGTGGCCTGCTGCGGCGAGATGGCGATGTCGATCTCGCCGCCCTGCACCAGGTCGACGTAGGCGGCGTTGTTGATCAGCGTCAGCACCTTCTTGGCGCCCATGCGCTTGGCCAGCATCGACGACATGATGTTGACCTCGTCGTCGTTGGTCAGCGCACAGAAGATGTCGCACTCCTCGATGTTCTCCTCTTCCAGCAGGCGCTTGTTGGTGGCGCTGCCGTGCAGTACCACGGTGCGGTTGAGGCGTTCGGAGAGTACCGTGCAGCGCTCCAGGCCGTGTTCGATGATCTTGACCTGGTGGCTGTGCTCGAGGTGCTCGGCGAGACGCTCGCCGATGTTGCCACCACCGGCGATCACCACCCGGCGGAAGTCGCGGTCGACCCGGCGAAGCTCGCTCATCACCGCGCGGATGTCGCGCCGGGCGGCGATGAAGAAGACCTCGTCGTCGGCCTCGATCACGGTGTCGCCGCGGGGGATGATTGGCCGGTTGCGGCGGTAGATGGCCGCCACCCGGGTGTCGACGCTGGGCATGTGGCGGCGCAGGAAGCCGAGGTCCTGACCCACCAGCGGGCCGCCGTAGTAGGCCTTGACCGCCACCAGCTGTACCAGGCCGCCGGCGAACTCCAGCACCTGCAGGGCGCCGGGGTGTTCGATCAAACGCCGAATGTGGTCGGTGACCACCTGCTCGGGACTGATCAGCACGTCGATGGGTACCGCCTCGTGGGCGAACAGCCCCTTGCGGGTCAGGTAGGCGGTGGCGCGCACCCGGGCGATCTTGGTGGGGGTGCGAAACAGGGTGTGGGCGACCTGGCAGGCGATCATGTTGACTTCGTCCTGGCTGGTCACCGCGATCAGCATGTCGGCGTCTTCGCAGCCGGCCTGACGCAGCACCACCGGGTAGGAGCCGGGGCCGGTCACGGTGCGGATGTCGAGCCGGGTGTGCAGCTCGCGCAGCCGTTCGCCGTCGGTGTCCACCACCGTGATGTCGTTCTCCTCGCGGGCCAGGTGCTCGGCCAGCGTGCCGCCGACCTGGCCGGCCCCCAGGATGATGATCTTCATCTCACAGCTCCTTGCGGCATGCCTCAAGACTCTTCCAGTGGATCGACCAGCAGGCGATAGCCGATGCCGGCCTCGGTCTGCAGTAACAGGGGCGCATGAGGGTCGTCACCCAGCTTGTGACGCAGCTTGCTGATGACGATGCGCAGATAGTGGGTATCGTGAGTGTGAGTGGGGCCCCAGACGTGGCGCAGCAGCTGAGTCTGGCTTACCACCCGGCCGGCATGGCGTGCCAACTGGTCGAGCACGGCGTACTCCTTGGGGGTGAGGTGAACGGCGTTGCCCTCCAGGGTCACGCGGCGCGCCCCCAGGTCGATCTCGAGCCCCGCGCGCCCCAGGCGTAGCGTACCGAAGCCGCTCCCCGTCACGTTCTGGCGCCTCAATAGCCCACGAATCCGTGCCAGCAGTTCCTGGATGCCAAAAGGCTTGGTGACGTAGTCGTTGGCCCCCGAGTCGAGTGCACGCACCTTTTCCGCCTCCTGCTCCCGCACCGATACCACGATGACCGGTACCTGGCTCGTTCTGCGCAGCTCGTCGAGCACACGCTGTCCGTCCATGTCCGGCAGCCCGAGATCCAGCAACACCAGGTCGGGTCGCTGAGTGTCGGCAAGCTCGAGCCCTTCTCGCCCCGAGCACGCCTCGCTGACGTCGAACCCCTGGGACAGCAGGCTGATGCGCAGAAAGCGGCGAATCTGCGGCTCGTCATCGACGATGAGTATGCGCGAGCGTTCAGTCGTCATCGGTGCCCGCCTCCTCGGGAATGGCCAGCGGCAGTCGCATGACGATGGCGGTGCCCCGTCCATCGGGGCCGGGCAGCGCTTCGACGCTGCCGCCATGGGCACCCAGCATGCCACGGCAGATGGCCAAACCCAGCCCGCTGCCGTGACGCCCCCTGTCACCTTCGCCACCGGTGAAGAACATGTCGAAAACTTCCTCGCGCTGCTCCGGCGGAATGCCGGGCCCCTCGTCGGTGATGCGAATTTCCAGTCGACTGCCTGCGCCATCGAGACCGGCGAGAATTCCCACCCGACCGTTAGCGGGGGAAAAACGTATGGCGTTGTCGATGACGTTGACCAAGGCCTGCTCGATCAGAGCGGGATGTACATAGAGCAACGGCAGCCCAGCCGCCCCGTCGCGCTCCACTTGCACGCCTTCCAGCGCCTTGCCAAGACGCCTCAGCGCCGCGGTGACGAGGTCGTCGAGCGAAACCCAGTCGCGCTCGAGCTTGAGGCCGCCATGACCGAGGCGCGTCATGTCGAGCAGGTTCTGGATATAGCGGTTGAGGCGTTCACTCTCGGCCAGGATGCCGTCGAGCAACTCACGCCGGTCGGTGCGGCTGAGCTGTGGCTCCAGTTCTCTGAGCGAGCTTGCCGAACCGATGATCGAAGCGAGCGGCGTACGCAGGTCGTGGGATACCGATGAAAGCAGCGCCGAGCGCAGGCGTTCGTTCTCTTCCGAGAGGCGGGAGGCACCCAGCTCGGCCACCAGCCGCGTACGCTCCAGAGCCATGCCGAGTTGGCGGGTCAAGGTAACGATCATCGTCTCCTGATCGGGCCCCAGGGGGCGCTCGCGCACGGCGAGTTCCAGCCCCAGGATACCCAACACCCGCTGCTGTTCGACGAGCGGAATGAAGCGCCAGCGCAGCCCCGGCTGTGTCGCCGTGCCGGCACCGCTCGGTTTGCGATGCTGCCAGCTCCATGCGGCGGCAGCTTCCTCTGCGGGGCTCAACCTGACGTTCGCCGGTAACGCATAGCGCAGTGACAGTCCGGCGCCCGCCTCATCCTCGTCGAGGAAAGCGACCGGCACCCCCAGCCAACGCTCCAGCGTCGTGACGCCCGCGTCACGCACCTGCTCCCGGTCGGTGGCAACGGAGAGCGCGCGGGAAAAAGTGAGCAGTCGATGGGTCTGTTCACGACTGCTGCGCAGCGCCATGAGACGCTGCCGCGCGCTGCCGGCGAGCTGGCCGACCACCACCGCCACCAGCAGGAAGAAGATGACGGTCAGCAGCTGCTCGCGCTCTACCATCGCCAGAGAAAAACGCGGCCGAGTGAACAGGAAATTGAAGGCGAGGAACCCCAATACGGCGGAAATCATGGCGGCACGCGTACCCGCCAGAGCGGCGCTGGCCAGTACCGCGGCAAGAAAGATCAACGACAGGTTGGCCAGTTCCAGCCAGTATTCCAGGGCCCAGGCCATGGCCACGGCGCCGAGGAAACAGCCAGCCACGACCCCGACCTCGCGCCAACCCAACGAACGCCAGCCAGGCACATGGCGGAACCGAGGGCGTGGCCGGGCTTCGGCGACGACCACCAGGTCGTAGGCGCCACCATGATGCAGCAATCGCTCCGCCAGCGGTCGACGCCAGAGGCGCCACCCCGAAGGGCGTGTGCGGCCGACCATCAGCGTGGCAACACCCTGCTCCACTGCATACTCATGCAGCTCCCGGGCCCGTCCTGCTCCCTGCAGAATGCGCACCTCACCGCCCAGCCGGCTCACCAGCGCCAGGGTTTGATCCAGCGCCAGACGCTGCCTGACGCCTGCACGACCGTTATCGACATGCACCGCCCGCCAGGCGATACCTTCGCGCTGGGCGTGACGATGCGCTGCCCGCACCAGCGCGGCATCTTCCTCGCTGCGCCCGCCCAGGGCGACCAGCAGTTGCGGCCGCACCGGGTTGGCCGGGTCGAGTGAGAGCGCTTCCTGTGGCGGTGGTGACGCTGACATCGTTCCCCCTCACTTGCGCCAGAACATCGGCGTCAGCAGTACCAGTACGGTCAGGATCTCCAGCCGTCCTAGCAGCATGCCGACGCACAGCAGCCATTTCGCCGCATCCGGCAGCGGTGCGAAATTGCCCGCCGGTCCGATGATGTCGCCCATCCCCGGGCCCACGTTGGCTACTGCGGTAGCGGCTCCCGAAAGCGCCGTGGTGAAATCCAGCCCCATCAGCGCAAGCCCCAGGGCCAAACCGGCGATGGTCAGGAAGAAGAAGAACGAGAACGCCACCACGCCCCGGGTGATGTCGTCGGTGAGCGGCTGGCCGTTGTAACGCGAGGCGAAGACGCCCTGGGAGTGGACCAGAAAACGCAGTTGGTTGCGCAGCAGGATGGTGGCCACCTGAAAGCGGAAGATCTTCATGCCGCCGCTCGTGGAGCCGCTGCAACCGCCGACGAAGGTCAGATAAAAGAACGCCACGTAGGCCAGCGGCCCCCAGGCGCTGTAGTCGTCGGAGGCATAGCCGGTGGTGGTGACCACCGAAATGACGTTGAAGGTGACATGAGTCAGCGCCTCGAACGGCGCCGTACCGTGCCAGATCCGCCACAGCGAGAGGCCCAGGATGACCAGCGCCAACAGGAACAGCAGCCCCTGCACCTGCTGGTCACGCCACAGCGCCATGCTCGAGCCGCGCAGCGTACGGATATAGAGCACGAAAGGCAGCGCACCCGTCAGCATGAACAGCGACCCCATCCACAGCAAATGGGGCTGCTCGGCGTAGGCGCCGAACGAGGCATCGGAATTGGCGAAGCCCCCGGTGGCCAAGGACGTCATGGCATGCACCGCAGCATCCAGCAGCGTCATGCCACCCGCCCAGTAGGCCAGCATCGCGATCAAGGTAAAACCGCAATAGATGCCCAGGGTGGCCTTGGCAATGCCACCCGTGCGCGGCATGACCTTGTCCGACCAGTCCGACGACTCGGTATGGAACAGGCGCATGCCGCCCACCTTGAGGAAGGGCAGGATGGCGATACCCATGACGATGATGCCGATACCGCCCAGCCACTGCATGATGCCCCGCCACAGCTTCAGCCCATCGGAAAGATTTTCGATGCCGACCAGGATGGTGGAGCCGGTGGTGGTAATGGCCGATACCGACTCGAACACGGCATTGGTGAAGTTGAGCTGCGGCGCGCCCAGCACCAGCGGCAGGCTGGCAAAGCCGCTGACGCTGATCCAGCTGAAGGTGGTGACGACGAACATCTGCCAGGGCTTGAGCTCGATCCGCGTGCGAACCGTGGACAACCACACCAGCGCCACGGCCACCATCACCAACATGATCGAGAGGCCGAAGGCGCGGGCGTCGGGGTCGCGCTCGACGACCAGCACCAGCCAAGGAACGGTCATGAAGACGGCCAGCACCGTCCACAGCACCGACATGACCTTGAGCACGGGCGACCAGCTACGCCAGTGGTACCTGAGCCTGACGCCGACCCCGTTTACACCGTATACGGCGGTACGCATTCAGCCATCACCTCCTCATCGAGCATGACGGCATGAAAGCACAGCCCTACCTAAAAAAGCCGTAAAAAATCGCGGCTGGCCAAGCCTCAGCCACGAATCACATAGCGCAGGATCTCGACTACCTGCTCGGTGGTTGTTGCCCAAGCCATGGCGGCGGCATCGACCTCCTTGAGCGGGTGGACGATCTCCTCGCCGTGAAGGGTCACGTACGGCTTGCCCAGAGCGGCGCAATAGCCGGCATCGAAGGCCGCATTCCACTGCTTGTACTTGTCGCCGAAGCGCACCACCACCAGGTCGCTCTGCTCGATCAGCGTCTTGGTACGAATGGCATTGACCTTGGCCGACTTGTGGTCGCGCCAGAAGGCATCGCTTTCGCGTCCCAGGTGGTCGCCTGCGGCATCGCTGGCGTCATGGTCGGTAACGGGAGCGGTGAACACGATGTCCAGCCCGGCAGCCTTGGCGCCGCACTCGATCTCATCACGCCAGTCGGTATGGATCTCACCGGATAGGTAGACGTAAAAACTCATCGGAGCTCTCCTGAAGCGAAATGGGCCTCCATCATAGCCGGCCAACATTTGTATACAAGACTTGTGTACCGTTACGGGACCCTCTCAGCCGCAGCGAACCGCAGCACCGAGACGGTTCCCTACACAAGTTGTAGGCAATCTCTTACAAGACAGAGAGTGAATGGATGACATTCTCACTGATGAAAAAGCGCTACCTTGAATTTACTCACGCCGGTTCTTGCACAGCAGTCGTGAGTCCCTTGCTTATGCCCGCTCAAAGAGCGGGCTTCTTTTTTATCGCTCCCTAGCCTACCTGCAGCTCATCCCCCACCGCGAGACTCTCCCCTTCGCCGCCGAGAAGCGTGGCGTTCTGACCGAAGTAGGCGCCAGGGCGCAGCGGCTGGGTCTTCATCTCGATCAACGTTTGCAGCGGCTCACCGGGAGTGTCGATGGTGCCGCTAGCCTGATCGACGGTGGTGATCTTGCAACGCTGACAGGGCTTGCGCAGACCGAAGCGATATCTGCCATCATGAGCGGCCACCTCGCTCCAGCCATCCTCGGCGAAGCCGTGAGCACCCTCGAGCACGATGTTCGGACGGAAGCGGTTCATGGGCAGCGGTGCGAGCCCCTTCTGTGCCAGATTCCGATTGAGAGCGTCGAGAGAGGCCTGCGAGGCAATGAGGAACGGATAGCCGTCGGCGAAGGCGGTATGGGCCTCCTCACCTTGCAGATAACGCGACTCGACCGGGCGGCGATGCTCCTCGTCGAAGCGCACCAGGCGCAGGCTGCTACCGCGCAGGTCGCCCAGCACCGCCGTCAGCCAGTCGCTGGCCTCGGCGCCCTCGTCAAAGGCCTGACAGGCGTCGTCCCACACATAGGCGGTCAGCCGCGGCCGGTCTCGATGCGCCAGCTCGATGGCCAACGGTTCCGCCTCGGGATGTTCCAACACCAGCCAGTCGCTCTCGAAACGCACCGAGACTCGCGCCATGCCCGGCAGCTGCCGCTGGGTGACGAAGCGCCCCACCTGATCGACCACCATCCAGTGACGGTCATAGGCCAGACCGCGTACCCCCAGCGTGGCTTGCTCCAGGCCGATACCGCCCAGCGACTTGACCGGATAAACGTTGAGTTTCGAGATTTTCACGCTGCTTCCTCTGCTGAACATTTCTTAACTCGCCTTGGCGAGACGCCCCGCATAAGCTGATGACGCAAGTTAAATTGATGCTAGTCTCAGTGGACCAAGGAGAGGAACCATGCTGAAACGTCTTGCCTTGTTGACTGCCGCCCTGCTGCTGACCTTCTCGACGGCCGCTCATGCCAACGATCTCGAAGGCGAGATCGAGTCGCTGGATCGTGAAGCGCGCACCCTGACCGTTCAGGGCATCGTCTTCCACACCGATGACGATACCGATTACGACGACGGCCTGAGCAGCTTCGACGATCTCGAAGAGGGGCAAAGGGTCGAGATCGATTTCGAGTACGACGGCGAGCGCCACCTCGCCAAGGAGATCGAGCTCGAAGACTGACAGCACCCACGGCACTGACAGGCGGGCCGGCATTGGCGACAATGTCGGCCCGTTTGCATTTCAGGACACCATCATGACCCAAGCCTGGCAACAGTATCGTAGCGCACCCGCGCTTGGCACGCGCCTCGTTCGACACGACGAGCTGCCGGTGGGCTCTACCCACAGCCTGACCCTGCAGGGAGAGAAGGGAAGCTTTCCACTGCTGCTGGTGCGCCTCAGCGACGCGCTGCTCGGCTATGTCAACGCCTGTCCTCACCAGTTCCTGCCACTCGACCAGCGCGGCCCGCGCATTCTCAGTCAGGATGGCGAGTCACTGCGCTGCACAAATCACGATGCCACCTTCTCCGCCCGCACCGGCGAAGGCACCGGCGGGCTTGGCGTCGACTGTGCGCTCGACCCGGTGCCGGTGAGCGTCGACGCCGAGGGCTGGGTCGTCGTTGGCGGGCCGGACGAGTAGGCATCGTTGATGCATATCATCATGTTTATTGATGGATAGAAGGCTATCTATCACCCGGCCGTTTCGTTTACGCTCGTCATTCAGCCACAAAACGCCAAGGACCGTTGCATGACGCCGGCCGATTCTCTGCGCCTGATTCTGCTCTCTTCGCTTTGGGGCATGTCGTTCATCTTCATGCGCGTGGCGGTACCCGAGTTCGGCCCGGTACCGCTCATCCTGGTGCGCATGGGCATCGGTGCGCTGCTGCTGCTTCCGCTGCTGCTCAGCCTGCGCTATCTCAAGCTGGTGTGGGAGAACAAGGGCGGCCTGCTGCTGCTCGGACTGGTCAACCATGTGCTGCCCTTCGTGCTGCTGGCCATGGCCACCATTCGCCTGGAGGCCGGCTTCACCTCGTTGATCAACGCCACCACGCCGATATTCACCGCCCTGCTCGGTGCGCTGTTCTTCACCACCCCGGTACAGCGGCAGCAGTACCTGGGCCTGGCGCTGGCCTTCTTCGGCGTCTACGTGCTGTCGGCCAACCGGCTGGACTTCGCCCTGGGCGGCGACGGCTGGTTCATTCTGGCCGCCGTAGGCGCCACCTTCTGCTACGGCGTGGCGACCAACTACTCCAAGACCTACCTCTCGCACCTGCCGGTGCGGGTGCTGGCCGCCGGCAGTACCGCCATGTCGGCGCTGATTCTGCTGATCCCCGGGCTGCTGCTGTGGCCCAGCGAGCCGATCAGCGGCCTGGCGTGGGGCAACGCCCTGGGCCTGGCCGTGTTCAGCACCACCCTGGCTTTCCTGCTCTACTTCGGGCTGATCTCCAGCGCCGGCGCCACCGCCACCTCGACGGTCACTTTCCTGGTGCCGGTGAGCGCCCTGCTGTGGGGCTACCTGCTGCTGGACGAGCGCCTCAGCCTGCAGGTACTGGTGGGCATGGCCATCACTCTGGCGGGTACCGCCATTGCCACCGGCATGATTCGCTGGCGACGCCGCGAGCTGGCCTGAACCGACACGCTGTAAACGAACGAGAGCGGCAGCGTCGTTACGCTGCCGCTCTCTCGTTACCGCACCGCCGATGAATCAGAAGTTGGGCTTGCGCTTCTCGACGAAGGCGCTCATACCCTCCTTCTGCTCGCTGCCGGCAAAGCCCAGCGCGAACAGGCTGGTCTCCAGCGCCAACGCACTGTCGAGGTCCTGGTCCATGCCATCGTGCACCGCCTGCTTGGCGCTGCGCACCGCCAGCGGGCCGTTGCCGGCGAGCTGTTTGGTCAGTTCCTCGGCATAGGCCTCGAGCTCGGCCTGGGGCATCACCCGGTTGACCAGGCCGATACGCAGGGCCTCCTGAGCATCGATCTTGCGCCCAGTGGTAACCAGGTCCAGTGCCATGGCCGGTCCTACCCGACGCGGCAGGCGCTGGGTGCCGCCGAAGCCGGGAATTACCCCGAGCAGCACCTCGGGCTGGCCGAAGATGGCGTTGTCGCTGGCTACGGCCCAGTCGCAGGCCAGCGCCAGTTCGCAGCCGCCGCCAAGACAAAACCCGTTCACCAGGGCGACCACCGGCACCGGCAACGTTTCCAGTCGCTTGATGGTACGCAGGGCCTGGCTGGCGAAGGCACGTGCCTCCTCCGGGGTCTTGGTGCGCATTTCGGTGATGTCGGCACCGGCCACGAAGGCCTTCTCACCCGCGCCGGTGATCAGCAGGGCGCGCAGGTCGCTGCGCTTCTCCAGCTCGGTGAGCAGCGCTTCCAGCTCGGTGAGCACGGCGCTGTTGAGGGCATTCAGCGCCTTGGGACGGGTGATGGTCAGGCGCACGACGCCGGCGTTGTCGACCATCTCGATCAGCTTCTCGCTCATGGGGGCTCCTTGCTTGTAGTCAGAACGATACCGACCAACCCTAGCGAACGCTTGGTTGGTCGGCAATCCTTTCTTGGTCGAGCGCAGTAGTGAATCGTCGCTTACTGGTATATGTGGAAGCCGCGCCCACTCTTCCGCCCCAGATAGCCGGCTGCCACCATGCGCCTGAGCAGCGGACAGGGGCGATACTTCGGGTCGCCGAAGCCCTCCTGCAGCACCTCCATGATCGCCAGGCAGACGTCCAGCCCGATCAGGTCGGCCAGCGCCAGCGGCCCCATCGGGTGAGCGGCGCCAAGCTGCATCGACTGGTCGATGTCCTCGGCGCTGGCGGCGCCCTCCTGCAATAGGAAGGCGGCCTCGTTGATCATCGGGATCAACAGGCGATTGACGGCGAACCCGGGCGAGTCGGCGATGGCCACCGGCGTCTTGCCGAGCTGCCGGGTCAGTTCCTCGATGCGCGCCGCGGTGGCATCAGAGGTCTGCTCGGCGCGGATCACCTCGACCAGCTTGAGCACCGGCACCGGATTGAAGAAGTGCATGCCCACCACCCGCTCCGGACGCTCGCACACCGCAGCAAGCCGGGTCAGCGACAGCGACGAGGTGTTCGAGGCCAGAATGGCATCGTGACTCAGCCGGCTCAGGTCACGAAACAGCTTCTCCTTCAGCGCCGGCTGCTCGGGTGCGGCCTCGATGATCACCTCGCAGTCGCGCAGAGCCTCGAGCGACGTGGTCGTCTCCAGGCGCGCCATGGCCTCGGCCTTTTCGGCCTCGCTGAGCTTCTCCTTGGCCACCAACTTGCCAAGGCCCTTGTCGATGGTGGCCTGAGCCCGACCCAACTGCTCATCTGCCACGTCGTAGAGCCGCGTGGGAAAGCCGCTGGCCACCAGCACCTGCGCGATGCCCTGCCCCATGGTGCCGGCGCCGACCACACCGATTGCCTGTCGTGTCATTGTCTTGCTCCCGTTCACTGCTTGCGCGCTTCTTCGCGCAGGACGAATTTCTGGATCTTGCCGGTAGAGGTCTTGGGCAGCTCGGTGAAGATCACCGTCTTGGGCACTTTGAAGCGTGCCAGATGCTGGCGACAGTGCTCGATGATGTCGGCTTCGGTGACCTCGCCGAAGCCCACCTTGAGCTTGACGAAGGCGCAGGGCGTCTCGCCCCACTTCTCGTCGGGCTTGGCCACCACCGCGGCCTCCTCAACAGCGGGATGGGAGTAGATGGCATCCTCCACCTCGATGGTGGAGATGTTCTCGCCACCGGAGATGATGATGTCCTTGGAGCGATCCTTGATCTCGATGTAGCCGTCAGGGTGCCACACGGCGAGATCGCCGGTGTGGTACCAGCCACCCTCAAGCGCCTGCTCGGTGGCGGCCTCGTTCTTGAGATAGCCCTTCATCACGTTGTTGCCACGCATCAGGATCTCGCCGATGGTCTCACCGTCCTTGGGCACCGGCTCCAGGGTGTTGGGGTCGGCGACACAGAGCGCTTCCAGCATGTGATAGCGCACGCCCTGACGCGCCTTGATCCTGGCCCGCTCCTCCAGCGGCAGCTCGTCCCACGCCTCGCGCCAGGCGCACACCGTTACCGGCCCGTAGACCTCGGTGAGACCGTACACATGGGTCACTTCGATACCGAGCTTCTCGACGCCGGCGATCACCGAGGCGGGCGGCGCGGCGCCGGCGGTGGTGACCTTCACCGGGTGGTCGAAAGCACGCTTCTGCTCCGCCGGCAGGTTGACCAGGCCGTTGAGTACGATCGGCGCACCGCTGAAGTGGGTGACCTTCTCGTCGACGATCAGGTCCATGATCTTCTTCGGATCGACCCTGCGCAGGCAAACGCTGACGCCGGCATTGGCGGCGATGGTCCAGGGGAAGCACCAGCCGTTGCAGTGGAACATCGGCAGGGTCCAGAGATAGACCGGATGATGCGGCATGGCCCACTCGAGGATGTTGCTCACCGCGTTGAGGTAGGCGCCGCGATGATGGTAGACCACCCCCTTGGGCTTGCCGGTGGTGCCCGAGGTGTAGTTGAGCGAGATCGCCTGCCACTCATCCTCCGGTAGCTGGTAGGCGTACTCCGGATCGCCCTCGGCCAGCAGCGCCTCGTACTCCAGCTCACCGATATGGCGTGTTTCGCCCTCGTACAGGGCGTCGTCCACGTCGATCAACAGCGGCTTGATCGCCAGCCGCGAGACGGCGTCCTCGATTACCCCGGCGAACTCCGGGTCGACCAGCACCGCCTGAGCCTCGCCGTGCTCGAGCATGTAGGCGATGGCCTCGGCGTCGAGGCGAATGTTGAGGGTATTCAGCACGCAACCGGCCAGCGGCACGCCAAAATGCGCCTCGAACATGGCCGGTACGTTGGGCAGCATGACGGCCACCGTTTCACCGGGCTTGATGCCGCGCTTCTCCAGCGCCGAGGCGAGCCGCCGGCAGCGGCTCCAGGTCTCGCGCCAGCTGCGTCGGATGTCGCCGTGGATCACCGCCGGATAGTCGGGATAGATGGAAGCGCTGCGCTCGATGAAGGTCAGCGGCGATAGCGCCACGAAGTTGGCCTGCGACTTGGGCAGGTCCTGTTCGAAGATGCTGTCGTTCATGGTGGGCTCCGAGTGAGTATCGTTCTTATAGGTATTGTCCTGACCACCGGCCGCCGAGGTAGCGTCCGGTGGAGTAACGGCTCAGGAAAGCGTGACCCGATAGTCGGCCAGGCTCTCCATGCCGGCCTCGATCACGCTGCGGTTGGCGCGACCGACCGGCAACCACTGGCGCAGGGCGAAATCCGCCGCGGCCAGCTTGGCGCGATAGAAGGGGTCGCTGCTGCCACCCGCCTCGGCGGCACGCGCCTTGAGGGCGGCCCGGCCCATCTGCCAGGCGCACAGCACGTGGCCGGCCAGGCTGAGGAACGGCGTGGCGTAGGCCTGCACGGCGTCGGCGCCGCGCTGCGGGTCGCGGCTCGCTTCGAGCACCAGCGCCATGGCGGCTCGCAGATCGGCGGCGCCGGCGGTCAGACTCTCTCCCAGGGCGGCCAGCTCACCACTCTCGCGCAGCTCGCCGGCCGTGGCCTCGACCTCATCGATCAGCCCGGCGAGCGCCGCGCCGCCGTCGCGGGAGAGCTTGCGCCCGGCCAGGTCGAGCGCCTGGATGCCGTTGGTGCCCTCGTAGATCGGTGCGATGCGGGCATCGCGCAGCAGCTGAGCGGCGCCGGTCTCCTCGATGAAGCCCATGCCACCGTGCACCTGCACGCCGAGCGAGGCGATCTCCACCGCCTGATCGGTAGAGAACGCCTTGACCACCGGAATCAGCACGTCGACCCGGCCCTGGGCCGCGTCGCGCTCGGCGGCATCCGCCGCGTGGCGCGCCACGTCGAGCTGGGCGGCGCAGTAGAGCGCCAGCGCCCGCAGCGCATCGGTGCGAGCACGCATGGAGAGCAGCATGCGGCGCACGTCGAGATGCTCGCTGATGGTGGCCTCGGCGCCGCGCGCCCTACCCTGTACGCGATCCAGCGCATAGGCGAAGGCGTGCTGGCAGGCACGCTCAGCCACACCGATGCCCTGGATACCGACCTTGTGACGTGCTTCGTTCATCATGGTGAACATGTGGTTCAGGCCGCGTCCCTCTTCGCCCACCAGGTAGCCGATGGCGCCATCGTTCTCACCGAAGCTCAGGGTGCAGGTAGGCGAGCCGTGGATGCCCAGCTTGTGCTCGATGGAGGCGCAGGTGACGTCGTTGCGCTCCCCCAGCGAGCCATCGGCATTGACCAGGTATTTGGGTACCAGGAACAGCGAGATGCCCTTGTTGCCCTCGGGTGCGTCGGGCTTGCGCGCCAGCACCAGGTGGATGATGTTCTCGCTGGCGTCGTGCTCACCCCAGGTAATGAAGATCTTCTGGCCGAACAGGCGGTAGCGGTCGCCCTCTTCATCAGGGCATGGCATTGCCCGTGTGCGCACCTTGGAAAGATCGGAGCCGGCCTGGGGCTCGGTGAGGTTCATGGTGCCGGTCCAGCTACCATCGACCAGCTTGGGCAGGTAGGTTGCCTTGAGCGCATCGCTGCCGTGGTGGGCCAACGCCTCGATGGCGCCGGCGGTGAGCATCGGGCACAGCCCCAGCGCCATGTTGGCGCCGTGGAGCATCTCCTGCACGCTGCTCGCCACCACCTCGGGAAGGCCCTGGCCGCCCAGCGCCTGGGACACCCCGATGCCGTTCCAGCCGCCTTCCGCGTATGCCTGGTAGGCCTCGGCGAAGCCGTCCGGCAGAGTCACGCCACCATCCTCACGCCGCACGCAACCCTGGCGATCACCGCTGGCATTGAGCGGTGCCCACACTTCGCCGGCAAGCCTGGCCGCCTCCTCCAGTACCGCTTCGACCAGGTCGGGGCTGGCTTCCTCGAAGCCGGGCAGGTCGAGGGAGCGGTATTCGAGCAATTCCTCGAGCACGAAGCGAAGGTCACGAACGGGAGCGACGAAGGGAAACATGAAAGCACCTCGGGGAAAATGATAACAGCGATAGTAGATATACTACTTTTCGTTGGCCATTATCACTAGGTCGCAGTCTGATGGCCAAGGCCCCGCTCTCGGGCGCGCAAAAAAACGCCCGATGCGAGGGCACCGGGCGTCTTGTGGAAATGGCAGCAGCTTCAGCGTCGTGGGCCGCTATCGAGCGCTTCGTTTTCCTGCTCGACGGCCGGAACGTCATCCTCGCCGTGATAGAAGACGATATGCGGCTCGTCCGGCGGCGGCGGGCCGACCAGAGGCTCGGCCACCTCAACCTCGGGCACCACGTTGGAGAGATCCTCCATGTGCTCGTGCTCGATGGCGCCCTGCACCAGCTCCTCGGTGACGGTGAGCTCGGCACCCACCGGCGACATGGGCGTATTGGGCGAGAATGGCGCCACCGGCACCGGCGCCGGCCGCACGCTGCGCCGCCAGGTGAAGAAGCCGACCAGGAACAATCCCAAGACACCGAAGGCCCAGAACAGGCCTGCATCGCCCACCCAGGCCATGGCTGGAGAAATCAGCGGCGGACTGACCGTCGAGCCAATGGCGTTGATCAGCAGCAGTCCCTGGCTCATGCGCACCAGGGCCCCGGCCGGTGCGCGGTCGGCGGCATGGCTCACCGCCACGGGATAAAGGGCGAAGACACCGCCACCCAGCAGGAACAGCAGCGCCGCCAGCACCCAGGTGTGGAGCGGCAATAACAGCATGCCGACCGAGATCAGGGCACAGAAGGCCCCGATCATGATCAGCACGATCTGCCGGTCATGACGATCGGACCAGCGCCCGATGGGGTACTGCAGCAGCATGGCGCCGAGGATCACCACCGCCATCATCTGCCCCACCTGTGCCACCGTGAGTCCGATGCGCTGTAGATAAAGCGGCAATAGCGTGTAGACGGCGGCGACCGCCAGGCCCGAACCGAAGCTGCCCATCACCCCGGTGGGGGTCATGACGATCAGCCGCATAGGCGAGAGCGGTTCGGCGTGCTCGATCAGCGGCGAAACCCGCGGAATCATCGCCATGGGCAGCACCGACAGCGAGGCCAGCATGCCGATGACCATGAACGGCGCGGCCTCGCCCATGGCATCGGTCACGCCGAGCAGCAGCTGACCGAGCACACCGGCCGCGTACAGCGAGATCATGTAGAGGGCGAGCAGCCTACCGCGCACCTTCTGATCGCCCGAGGTGAGCAGCCAGCTCTCGATGACCAGATAGACCCCCACGGTGGCCCAGCCGCCGATCAGGCGCAGGCCGAACCAGGCCCAGGGGTCGAAGATCAGCGCCTGGAGCAACACCGTGACCGCCACCAGCGAGGCAAAGCTGCCGTAGGCGCGAATATGGCCGATGCGCAGCAGCAGTCGGTCGTTGAACATCGCCCCCAGCGCCAGGCCGATGAAGTAGGCCGAGGAGACCCAGCCGATCACGACCGGCGATTCGCCGGCGGCGTCGAGCCGCAGCGTGATCAGCGTGGCCAGGAAGCCATTGCCGATACCCAGAATGAAGAGACCCAGCAGGGGAGCCAGGGCCATGGCCAGCAGTTGCCGCGACATCAGCGCGCCTCTCGACAGAACCGAAGAATGTATAAAGGGAGAAAGATGGCAGAAAACGCCGTGGAACGCTGCCCATCGCCCTTGCGCTCGACCACTGACTGGCCAACGCTCGGGTGGGGCGGCGCGAATCATACGCCTGGCAGCGCCGGTGTCAAATGCTTAATCCGCTTCCTTTCACTCACTCAGAGCAATTCACCAAACTGAGGATAAAAAACAGCAAGACAGGCCAAAACATGCCTGCATTAGCGCTTCTGCAGCAAGGCCACATCGGCGGCCGGAAACTCGACGCTCATGCCCAGGTGCTCGGCCAGCCACTCGAAGCTCGCCTCGCTGAAGAAGCACACATGAGTGGGGTCGAGAATGTAGTGCCAGCGTGCGAAGGCCTCCTCGCCGATCATCCGCTTGGTCATCAGCCCCAACCAGCCGCCCGGTGGCAGCAGCGCCGCTAGACGCGCGAGCTCGCGCCCCGGGGCGAATAGATGCTCCACCACCTCGGTGGCGGTGATGAAGTCGTAGCGGCGCTCGAGCACGCCGGCATCGGGGGCATAGAACGGGTCGTAGATCGACATCGGGTGGCCTGCCTCCTCGAACATCAGTGACAGGGTCGGGCCGGGGCCGGCGCCGAAATCGAGGCCGCTGGCTCCCGGTGCCAGCCGATGCTGCAGCGGCTCGAACAGGCGCGACAGGAAACGTCGGTAGCCGGGGTCGTCGGGGCGGTTCTCGTGCTGATCGTAGACCGCCCGCTCCTGCTCGGGCGACAGACGCTGCTCGGGCGGCACGAAAGCCAGCCGGCAATTCTCGCAGCGGTAGTAGTCGCGCCGCGCATCGCGATGAAAATGGCGCGAATGCGGGCTAGCGCATAGCGGGCAGGTCGGCATCGTCGTATCCTTCATGGCCTGACGAAAAAACACATCATAACGAGGAGGCCGGCAATGCTGTCAGGTCTGGACCACCTGGTCATCACCGTGACCGACATCTCCCGCGCCGTGGATTTCTATTCTCGCGTACTCGGGCTCGAGGTGCGCTATCGCGATCGTGAGCGAGTCGATCTGCTGCTCGGCGACATCGCCCTGCGCCTGCACTGGACGGCGACCGACATCGAGCCGCGTGCCGCTACGCCCACGCCGGGCAGCTTGGACCTGTGCCTGCGCAGCCTGCTGCCATTGGACGAGGTCCAGCGTCACCTCGAAGCGCTGGACGTGGAGGTCGAGCTCGGCCCGGTCTCCCGCCAGGGCGCCACCGGCCCCATCGAATCGCTCTATCTGCGCGACCCCGACGGCAACCTGCTCGAACTCAGCCGGCCGCTGAAAGAAACGCTGGAATAATGGCCCGCTGGCAATGACGCGTATGACCGGTATCATTGGGGCAAATCGTGTTTGACTGGATGGCCCATGAACGACAGCCCCGATAACCACAGCGTCATCGAACCAAAAGGCACTCCCGACATCACCCTGCCTATCGTCGTCTATGCCCTGCTTCTGGCCGGCGTGGTCAGCGGGGGGCTGACGGCCATCGTTGGCGTGGTCATCGCCTATGTCTATCGCGGCCAGGGTCCCCACTGGTTCGACGAGCACTACCGCTACCAGATCCGTACTTTCTGGCTCTCCGTGCTCTACTTTGCCATCTCCGGCGTGCTGACGCTGGTGATGATCGGCTTCGTGACCTGGCTGCTGGCCGTGGTGTGGCTGGTGGTGCGCTGCGTCAAGGGCATCAAGCGCTTGCAGGAGCACCGCGAGCCCGACAACGTGGATGCCTGGCTGATCTGAACCATGAGCGAGTCGCAGCCCCCTTCCGCCACCCTGCAAGGCCGCGCCATCGCCGCCCTGTGGCGCACCCTGGCCGGATGTCGCCCCGCCATGCTGTGGCGCCTGGCACGTGTTTCCGGCCCGCTGGTGCATCGTTTCAGCCGGCGCGAGCGCGAGGTCACCGAGATCAATCTCGCCGAGGTCTACCCCGAACAGGATGCCGCTACGCGCCGCCGGCTGGCCCGGGAGAGCCTGACCCACTCCACCGCCACCATGCTCGAGCTGGGCTTCGCCTGGATGGGCGAGCCGCAGCGGGTAGAGGAGTCGATACTCGAGATCCACGGCCGCGAACTGCTCGACGAAGCCCGCGCCGAGGGCCGCGGCGTGATCGTGCTGGCCCCGCACTTCGGCAACTGGGAGGTGCTCAACTTCTGGCTCTCCAGCCATTTCCCCTTCACCGCCATGTACGAGCCGCCCAAGATCGCCGAACTCGATCCGGTGATTCGCCAGGGCCGTGAACGCATGGGGGCGAGCCTGGTACCGACCAATCCGCGCGGTGTGGCCGCCCTGCTCAAGGCGCTCAAGCGCAGTGAAGCGGTAGGCATCCTGCCCGACCAGGAGCCCAGCTGGGGCAGCGGCGTGTTCGCGCCCTTCTATCACCGCCTGGCCTACACCGCGACCCTGCTGCCCAAGCTGGTGGCACGCACCGACGCCCGGGTCGTCACCGGCGTGGCCCGGCGCATTCCCGGACGCGGCTTCGCCATCCACTTCCTGGCCGCCGACGAGCGCGTCTATGCTACCGACGAGGAGCAGTCGGCCACCGGCGTCAACGCCTGCGTGGAAGACGCCATCGCCCTGGACCCGGCCCAGTACCAGTGGGAGTACAAGCGCTATCGCAAGGTGATCGAAGAGCAGCAGGGCGTGCCGAACCACCAGGAGTTTCGGCTCTACTGAACGCTGCCGCCGCTAGTACGCAGGGGGGTGAATGCCTCAAGGACGAGAACACCATCCATGATCCTCCCCAGGCCACTCAAGGCGCTGACATGGCTCGTGCTGTTTCTGGCGCTGCTCTACGCGCTCTATCTCATTACCGCCAATGCCCTGCTCGCCAGCGCCTGGGGTCGCGCCCAACTCGACCGCACGCCGCGGCTCTCCCTGGAATGGGAGCGCGCCTGGACGCTCTTTCCCGGTCAGCTCGAGGTCACTCAGCTGCGCCTGGCCGGCAGTGCCGCCGAGCGTGACTTCACCCTGGCGGCCGAACGCGCCAGCCTGCGCTTCGCCCTCGCTCCCCTGCTCGACCGTGAAGTCGGCATTCGCACGCTGGAAGCCGAGGGGATCCGTCAGGCCAGCCTCGACGCCTATTGGCTGCAGGGCAGCGGTACCCTCCACCTGGCCGGCGTTCATTGGCGCGCCGGTGAGTTCGGCGCCGAGCGCGCCTCGCTGCAGCTGGACGAGGGCGCCGTGTTGCATGACGACACCGCACTGGTGGAAGGCGTAACGCTTGACGCCGACCTGCGCCTGGCCCCGCTGAGGCTGGCCGAGCACCCCGGCGGCGCGGCGACACGCTTCGTCTCCGGCAGCCTCACGCTGGCCGGGCGCAGTGACGCCTACGACGTCTTCAATCCCTACCTCGCTGCGCTGGGCTGGTTCGAGATCGACGGACGCGGCGATCTCACCGGCGACATCGCCATCGAGCGCGGCGAGGTGCTGCCGGGCAGCCGTCTGCGTCTGGACTCGCCTCGCCTGAGCGTGCGGCTCGACGAGCGCCACTGGCTGGAAGCAGGAGCGCTCTACCGCATCGACGGCTCCGGCGCCGTCGAGGTCGAGGTGGCACAGAGCGCACGTCTGGCGCTTGAGCTCGACGACATCGAGATGGGCGAGGCGTCACCGCAGCCCTCGCCCGCGACCTCGGCTCGCCCCCTGCTCGGCGGCGAAGGGTTCCGGCTGGTGCTGGAGACCCCCGCGCTGCGCCTGCATGCTCCGCCGGACGAGCTGCAGCGTGCCGAACTGCACTGGCGCAACGCCGAGGCATTCGACATCGCCGCCCTCCAGCGTTACCTGCCGCCTCCGGTACCGCTGACGCTGGAAGGGGGCACGGCCAGGTTGCAAGGCGGACTCAGCTACGACGCCGAGCGCCTCACCGGCGGTTTCGATCTCGCCGGAGAGGCCATCTCGGTGCGCCTCGGGGAGCAGCCGCTGACCGGCCGGCTGGGCCTGCACCTGCCCATCGTCGCACTCGACGTCGAAGGTGGCGCAGTGGACGTTTCCGGCACGCAATTCGAGCTCGAGGCGGCCGCCCCAGGCGAGGAGCAGCCGCTCAGCACTTCTCTGGCGCTGGCCACCGCCCGCTTTCGTTCGCCGCTGGCGTGGCGCGAACTGGACGACGACACCCTGCGCGATCGCGAAACGCCATGGCAAGCGGAGCTGGAACTGCGTGGCCATGTCGCCAATCTGGCCGTGCTCGACCCTTTTCTCAGCGGACTGCTAGACGGACGCGGCCTTGCCCTGCAGGGCGGCGGCCGGCTCGATGGCGTGCTTCAGGTGCGCGACGGGCAGCCACTGTCGGGCAGCCGGCTCGAGGTTCGATCCGAGGCGCTGGGCGCACGCCTGCTCGGCTTTCACGCCCGCGGCGACGGCCGCGCGCATTTCGTGCTCGGCCCCGGCGAGACCCACCCCGAGGCCAGCCTCGAACTCGTCTTCGGTGAGGTGGACCTCACCCGACTCAGCGACGGTCGCCGGCTGTTCCAGGCCGAACGCCTCGCGCTTGCCGCCAGCGCCGCGGCGAGCCCTCGGACGGCGCGCCCCACCACCGCCGAGATCGCCTGGCGCGGCGCGCGCATTCCCGACGTCAGCGTGCTCGATGCCTACCTACCCCAGGCGACGCCGCTACGCTTGCACGGCGGCCGGGCCGCCAGCGATGGGGAGCTCGTGATTACCGGGGAGCGTGCCCAGGGTCGGGCTACCCTGACCGGGGATGCCATTCGTGGCCGCCTGCTGCAGGAGGCGTTCGACGGCGAACTGGACGTGAGCCTCGTGCTGCGCGACCTTCACCCCGCCCGCCAGCACCTCGATCTCTCCGGCAGCCGCCTGACCCTGAACGCCGCAACGAACGGCGGCGAGCCCCTGCGTACCCAGTTGGCGGTTCGCCAGGCAAGGCTCCAGGGCGGCTTCGACTGGCCCGGCAGCGAAGCGCCACGCCGGCCGCTTTCCGGCACGCTGCGGCTGGATGGCCTGCTCGACCGGCTCGGCTTTCTCAACGCCTTTCTGCCCGACGAGCACGGCCTGGCGATCCAGGGCGGCGGGCGCCTGAGCGCCGACCTGCGCTTCGCCGACGGCGAAGCCATGGCCGGCAGCCAACTGCGCGTTCACTCCGAGCGGCTCGGTGCCCGCTTCCTGCACTACGAGGCCTTCGGCGACGGCACGCTGATCGTGACTGTCGACGACCCCGGCGCCGAACTCAGCCTGTCGCTGCCCCGCTTCGGCCTGCGCCGCCAGGCCGACAGCGGGGCACTGATCGAAGGCCGGCTGCTGGACTTGCACAGCCGGGCACGCCACTTCGATCTGCCCGAAGGGCTGCGCGAACTGAGTACGCGCATCGATCTGCCTCACCTGGTGGCGCCGGATCTGGCCGCGCTCAACGACTACCTGCCCCAGGGCGGCGCCATCGAGCTGCTGGGCGGCCAGGCGCGCCTCGCCACCCATCTGCAGCTCGAAGGCACGCGTGCCCGCGGCCGGCTGGCGCTGCACGCGCCGGATGCCCGGCTCGCCCTGCACGAGCAGACCCTTGAGGGCGCTCTGCATCTGGAGACCCGGCTCGCCGACGGCGACCTGGAGAGTCTCGACTTCGACGTCTCCGGCTCGCGGCTCAGTCTCGACGGCGTGCGCCTGGCGGACGCCGGCGGCAGCCTCAGCCACGGCTGGTGGGCGCGGCTCGAGCTGCCCAAGGGACGCATGCGCTGGGAGCGGCCACTGGAACTCGACGCCCAACTGGAACTGGTCATGCGCGACAGCGGCCTGCTGGTGAATCTGCTCGTCGATGCCGCTCGCGAGCGACGCTGGCTGCGTGAACGCCTCACCTTCGGCGAGGTTCACGGCGAGGCTCGGGTGATGCTGAACGACGACACCGTACGGCTGGAGAACCTCGCCGTGCAGGGCGGCGAGCGCCTGGAGCTGCTGGCCAACCTCGCTCTGCGCGACTCCCAGCTTGCCGGTCGCGCCTTCGCCCGCTATGGCCCGCTTCGACTGGGCATTGAGATCGACGAGGGCGGACGCCGCTGGCAGCTGCGCAACGCTCGCTCGTGGTACACCAGCGGGGTGCCCGCCAGCGAGCTGGTTCTGCCCGAGAGCGAGCTGGTGCTGCCTGAGAGCGAAGCTTGGTTCGAACGGTTGGACGTGCAGGTGGAATAAAGCAGAGGGAATGAACCAAATGGCCCGCATGGCTGGAAAGCGGCCGCTGACCTGCTAGACTGGCCACAACGCTTGACGGGGTGCCGGTGGAACCGGCTGAGATCGCCATACGACATGTCTGCTGCAGACGCGTCGTCACGGCGGGGCCCGTTGAACCTGATCCGGCTCGTACCGGCGTAGGAATCAAGCGGTGGCCAGGCGCCAGCTCTCTCTTTCTTCAGCCCTGACCCACTCTTCCCCCCTTCGCCCGCGCTCCGGATCCGTTCTCACCCGGAGGCAAGATGGGCTATCGCTTCACCGACCTGACCCGCGCCTGCCACGACGACTGGCGCGCCTACATCGAGCACGACTTCGTCCGCAGCCTGGGCACTGGCACCCTGGATGAAGGCGCCTTTCGCCACTACCTGCAGCAGGACTACCTGTTCCTGATCCACTTCGCCCGCGCGTATGCGCTGGCCGCCTACAAGAGCCGCACCCTGGCCGACCTGCGCCAGGCCCATGAGGGGCTCAAGGCCATCGTCGACGTAGAACTCGGCCTGCACGTGGGCTACTGCCGCGAATGGGGCATCTCCGAGGCGGAGCTGGCCGCGCTGCCCGAGGCCCGCGCCACCATGGCTTACACCCGCTACGTGCTCGATACCGGCAACCGCGGCGATCTGCTCGACCTCCACGTGGCACTGGCCCCCTGCCTGGTGGGCTACGGCGAGATCGCCAACTGGCTCAATGCTCAAGACTCCACGGTACGCGGCAACGCCAACCCCTTTGAGGCCTGGATCGCCATGTACGAAGGCGAGGAGTTCCAGGCCGCCATGCAGGCGGAACTGGCCTGGCTCGACGCCCGCCTGGCCGACGTCACCCCGGCACGCTTCGACGAGCTCGTCGAGGTGTTCCGTGATGCCACCCGGCTCGAGATCGATTTCTGGCAGATGGGGCTCGACCGCAGCCTCTGACGCTCCCCTGACCGACAACAACGCATCAAGGATTCCAGTTTATGAGCAAGACCGCCCACTTCCTCGCCGAGACCGCCAAGGTCGACGAGGCCGCCATCCAGCCGCTGCCCGGCTCGCGCAAGCTCTACGTCGAGGGCTCGCGCCCCGACATCCGCGTACCCTTCCGCGAGATCTCGCTGTCGCCGACCAAGACCTCCGGCATGGGCCCGGATGAGCAGAACCCGCCGCTGCTGGTCTACGACACCTCCGGCCCCTACACCGACCCGCAGGCCGAGATCGACCTGCGTCGTGGCCTGCCCGAGCTGCGCCGCGCCTGGATCGAAGAGCGCGGCGATACCGAGTTCCTCGACGGTCCCACCAGCGAGTATGGCAAGCGCCGCGCCAACGACCCGACCCTGGCCCAGTTGCGCTTCGACCTCTCCCGCACGCCACGCCGCGCCAAACCCGGCAAGAACGTCACTCAACTGCACTACGCCCGCCAGGGCATCATCACGCCGGAGATGGAGTTCATCGCCATCCGCGAGAACCAGCGCCGCCAGGCCTTGGGCACCGCCGAGGTCGAGCGCATCCTCGGCCATCAGCATCCGGGCCAGAGCTTCGGCGCACGCCTGCCGGAAGAGATCACCCCGGAGTTCGTGCGCGCCGAGGTAGCCGCCGGTCGCGCCATCATTCCCTGCAACATCAACCACCCGGAGTCGGAGCCGATGATCATCGGCCGCAACTTCCTGGTGAAGATCAACGGCAACCTGGGCAACTCGGCGGTCACCTCCTCCATCGAGGAGGAGGTCGACAAGATGACCTGGGGCATCCGCTGGGGTGCGGACACCATCATGGACCTCTCCACCGGCCAGAACATCCACGAGACCCGCGAGTGGATCATTCGCAACTCGCCGGTGCCGATCGGTACGGTGCCGATCTACCAGGCCTTGGAGAAGGTCAACGGCGTGGCCGAGAACCTCACCTGGGAGGTGTTCCGCGACACCCTGATCGAGCAGGCCGAGCAGGGCGTGGACTACTTCACCATCCACGCCGGGGTGCTGCTGCGCTACGTGCCGCTGACCGCCAAGCGCGTCACCGGTATCGTCTCCCGCGGCGGCTCGATCATGGCCAAGTGGTGCCTCTACCACCACCAGGAGAGCTTCCTCTACACCCACTTCGAGGAGATCTGCGAAATCTGCAAGCAGTACGATGTCGCCTTCTCGCTGGGTGACGGTCTGCGCCCCGGCTCCATCGCCGACGCCAACGACGAAGCACAGATGGCCGAACTCAAGACCCTGGGCGAGCTGACCAAGATCGCCTGGAAGCACGACGTGCAGGTGATGATCGAAGGCCCCGGCCACGTGCCCATGCACCTGGTCAAGGAGAACATGGACAAGCAGCTGGAGTACTGCGACGAGGCGCCCTTCTATACCCTCGGCCCGCTGGTCACCGACATCGCCCCGGGCTACGACCACATCACCTCCGGCATCGGTGCGGCGATGATCGGCTGGTTCGGCTGCGCCATGCTGTGCTACGTCACGCCCAAGGAGCACCTCGGCCTGCCCAACAAGGATGACGTCAAGACCGGCATCATCACCTACAAGATTGCTGCCCATGCGGCAGATCTGGCCAAGGGCCACCCTGCAGCGCAAAGGCGTGACAACGCTCTGTCCAAGGCGCGCTTCGAGTTCCGCTGGGAGGATCAGTTCAATCTCGGCCTGGATCCGGACACCGCCCGCGAGTACCACGACGAGACGCTGCCCAAGGACTCCGCCAAGGTGGCCCACTTCTGCTCCATGTGCGGACCCAAGTTCTGCTCCATGAAGATCACCCAGGAAGTGCGCGACTACGCCGCCGAGCACGGCCTCACCGGCGATGCCGACGCGGTGATGAAAGGCATGGAGGAGCAGGCGGAAAAGTTCCGCAAGCAAGGCGCTGAGCTCTACAAGGAGGTGTGAGCCCTCGTTGGTTCTGCCCACGCCGGCCCAAGTGGCCGGCGTGTTTTTTTTCCGCCATAGGCGACATCGGGGAACGCTCGGATGTAGCCTGTAGAAACCGGCAAGGAGAATTGCGGAGGGAGCGAGCCCATGTCACACCTGCACGTCGCGCTGGTGACCGAACGCCCCGAAGTGAGCCTGATCCCGATACTGCAGCTGCGCCCACAGCGGGTCGTGCTGGTGCCGTGCCAGGCATCGCCCCAGGCCGCCGAACGCCTGGCCATCCTGCTGCGTCACGAAATGAGCGGCGAAATAGAGGTCGAGGTGTGTCCAACCCTCGCCACCCAGGACCCGATGCGCTGTGCCATCTATGCCAACGAGTTGGCCGAGAGCCTCTATCGTGAGCAGTTCGACGCCACCAATCTCTCGGTGACGCTGGACCTGGGCGAATGCGGCACCCTGACCGCGCTGATGTTTCAGCAGGCCATGCAGCAGTGCTCGGCCGACTGGCTGTACGTGGACACTCAGGCAGGAGTACTTTACCGCATGGACTGCGACAGCACCGACAGGCAGCCTGATACCATCGCCATCGAGCCGGTACTGAATGTCGACCGCTACCTGCAGGCCAACGGGCGCAAGCGCGTTCGCGCCCTCTCCGACGGTGCCGCCTGGCGCGACGCCTGCCAGCTCCGCAAGCCTCTCACGTATTATCTTGCTCATCATGCCGATCGGCTGGCCGTCCTGCTCGGTGAATTGCACGACATGGTCCATGGCACCGATGGCGTGCTGACGGCTTCCGATCCACGCTCGGGGCCACAATTACGCCCCGGCGGCGAACGCCAGCGACTGCGGGCGTCCCCACACTTTCCCGCCACCGATGCGTTGAACGTTCTCAGCGAGGCCCAGCTGCTGCAATGGACGAGCGACGACCCGCACAGTGTCGTCATCGATACACTGGAAGGTGCCCTCTACCTGGGCGGCGGCTGGCTCACCGAGTACACCTGGCTCAGCACGCAGGAGGCCGGCTTGGCCCACGCCTGCTGCGAGGCCCACATACTCGACCTGAGCGTTCAACACAATCACGAGCCCGTGGTGTCGGACTGCCTGGCGGTCGAGCGCAACCAGCTCCTGTTCGTCGAATGGCTGATCGCCCGCCCTGGGGCAGAAGTCTGCCTCGAGCAGGGCCTGAAGCGGCTGCATGAAATCCTCGATCACTCCGCCGGGCTCTCGGCGACCCGCGTCCTGCTCGCCTGCGGCGAGTTCGACAAGGCCAAGCAGCGACTTACCGAACTGCAGCGCCGACAGGGCTTTCGGGTCGAGGTCGTGGAGGGCCCTGAGCTGAGGCAACTGCCCGCACTGCTGGCCAGGTGGAAGGAACATGGCAGGTGGATCGGCGGCTGAACCTGCGACCAGGCATGACGAACGACAGAAAGCGCCCCGGCCATTGGACCGGGGCGCTTGGCTATCACGACTTGCCTCAGATGGCGGCTTAGAAGCGGAACCGCAAACCGACGCTGGCCGCGTCGAAGGTGTGGTCGGAGCGATCCAGGTAACGCATGTAGTCGGCGCCGACGGAGAAGTTGGGCGCGATGTCGAACTCGGCACCGGCACCGTAGGAGAGGCCATCTTCGCGCCCCACATCGAAGTCGACCTCGGTAATACCGGCCAGGCCGTACAGGCGGAATTCATCGGAAAGCGGCAGGATACCCTTGCCGTAAGCCCCGATCAGGTGATCCAGCTCGACCGGACCGTCCGAGCCACCGGTACCCAAGTGCGCTTCGACACCGAAATAGTCGTTGAACTGAGCGCCGCCACGCAGACGCAGGCCGGCGGAATCGCCCGAGGGGCCGACATCGTTGCTGAGATCCCAGAACATGGCGTCTGCGCCGATATAGCCTTGCGGGTACATCGGCATATAGGCCTGCTGCTGGGTGCGCGGCTGAGCCTGCCCTTGAGCCTGAGTACGCTGCTGGGTCTGGGCTTGCGTCTGGGTTTGAGCTTGAGGTTGGGCCTGAGTCTGAGGCTGCTGAGCCTGGGCCGAGGAAATGAACGTACCTGCCATCAGTGCTGCAGCGGGAACGGCTAGCAGTTTCATATCTTCACCTCCATTAAGAAACGGTGTTTCCATACACCGGGTCCAGTGTGGTACAGGGTTTTCGACCATGCAAGTCGAATAAGCAGAAGATAGTTTCGATTCGTAACGAAGAGCCGCCTTCAGCGTGGAGACAGGCTCAGCGCCACGATGCCGCCCAGCACGATCGCCCCACCGACCAGTTGAGTGCCCGACAGCATCTGCCCCAACACCAGATAGCCGAGCAGCAGCGAGGCCACCGGCTCCACGTTCATCACCGGCGCATTGCGCGCCATCTCCAGCCGCGGCACGCTGATGAACAGCACCGAGAAAGCCACGCTGTAGAGCAGTGCCAGAGCAGCGAGCGCACCCCACCCCGTGGGAGTTGCTGGCATCGTCATGCCGCCCGGCACCAGTTGCAGTACGCCGGCGACGATCATCAATACCAGCACCGTGAGCATGGTCAGCAGGCTGCGCAGGGTGCTGCCCACCTCCCCCAGATGGTGCTCGGTGGTCCACAGCGCCACGGAAAAGGCCGCTGCCGCGCCCAGGCCGAAGGCGATGCCCGGCAGCCACTCCGGACCAAGGGCCTCGGGCGCAGCCAGCCAGGCAGGAATATCGAGCACTACCACCAGACCGACCAGAATCGCCGTCATGATCAGCGCCGCGCGCAGCGTCGGCCGCGGCCCGCCCAGCGCCCAGGTCAGCAGCGCCAGCTGAATGGGAAAGGTATTCATCAGCAGCAAGGCCACGACCACGGGGATGCGCGCCACCGCCGCATAGAGACACAGGCTCTGGATGGCCACCATCAGGCCGGCCAGCAGCTGCCAGCGCCCGGCACCGGCCGGAAAGGAGATGCGCTTGCGCTGCCAGAGAAACAGCACCACCAGCACGGCGAGCGCCGTTGCCGAGCGCACCAGCACGGCCAGCAACAAGCCGGTGCCTTCGTCGAAAGCCAGGCGCGCCGCGACGTGATTGCTGGCAAACAGCGTCGCGACGGCGACCAGGATGGCGATGGCGAGATGGCGGGGCAGCAGGCCAGGGTGGACGGCTGGACGGTCGGATAGCGCAGTGCTCATGACGGATTCTGGTCGGGGCGAAGCGCTCAGCATGCCAGCGTTCTCGTCCTGCCCCAACAGGTTGCCTCGAGATGACTTAACAATAAGCCTGCGAAGCAGGACATGGTAGACTAAAGTCTGACGTCTATGCTGTCCCTACAGCCTACCAACGGGAGAACGGATGGAGACTTCGGTTCTGGTCATCAACTGCGGTTCCTCTTCGATCAAGTACGCCCTCGTGCCCAAGGATCCTGACCGCCCGCGCCTGTCGGGGCTGGCCGAGCGCCTGGGTAGCAGCGATGCACGTTTGAAGGGAACCGACAGCCAGGGCGAGTCGTTCGAACAGCCGCTGGGGGCCGCCGACCATGCCGTGGCATTGGAAGCCATTCTCGCGCGCTTAGATGGGCGCCTGCCGGTGGCAGTCGGCCATCGCATCGTACACGGCGGCGAGCACTTTACCCGCGCCGCGCTGATCGACGACGACGTGGTGGCGGCAATCGAACATACCGCCGCCCTCGCCCCGCTGCACAATCCAGCCAACCTGGAGGGGGTCAAAGCCACTCGCCGCCTGTTTCCCGACCTGCCTCAGGTGGCCGTGTTCGATACCGCCTTCCACCAGAGCCTGCCACCGAGGGCCTACCGCTATGCCCTGCCCGAAGCGCTCTACCGCGACCATGCCATTCGCCGCTACGGCTTCCACGGCACCAGTCACGCCTACGTCAGCCGTCGCGCCGATGCGCTGAGCGGCCTCGAGGGGGGCGGCTGGCTAACCGCCCACCTGGGCAACGGCTGCTCTACCTGCGCCGTCTGGCACGGCCGGAGCCTCGACACCAGCATGGGCCTGACGCCCCTGGAAGGGGTGGTGATGGGCACCCGCAGCGGCGACGTCGACCCAGGCCTGCACGCTCACCTGTCGCGCCAGCTCGGCTGGACCATCGAGCGCATCGACGAGGTCCTCAACCGCGGCAGTGGCCTGCTGGGGCTATCGGGCCTGACCAATGACATGCGTGAACTGGAAGTCGCCGAGTCTGAGGGGCATGCGGGGGCTGCACTTGCCATCGAGGTGTTCTGCTATCGCATCGCCAAGTCGCTGGCGGCGCTCTCCTGCGCCCTGCCCCGTCTCGACGGCCTCGTCTTCACCGGGGGCATCGGGGAAAACTCCGCCATGGTCCGCGAACGGGTTAGCGCCCTGCTGCCGCACTTCGGCCTGCAGCTCAATCACACGGTCAACGCCGAGACGATCCGCGGCCGCGAGGGCCGCATCGATGCCGGTGGCCGCCAGCTGTGGGTCATTCCCACCGACGAAGAGGGGCAGATCGCCACCGAAACCCGCCAGCGACTGGAAGAGACCGCTGCATGACACCACACGATACACGTTCACACACCAAGGTACTGCTGATGGTTCCCACCTCAGTGGGAGTCGGGCTGACCTCCGCCTGCCTGGGGCTGATGCAGGCGCTGGATACCATCGGTCTGAAAACGGGTTTTCTCAAGCCGTTCCGCCAGGACGAGCTGAACGGCCCCGGCCCCGACCGCTCCACCGCCCTGGTAAGCAGCACCCTCGATCTGCGCCCGCCGGCCCCCATCGCCCAGGCCGACATGGAGCGCCTGCTGCGCCAGGACCGCCTCGACGTGCTGATGGAGCAGGTCATCGAGCTCTTCGACCAGGCCATGGACGGCCACGACGACACCACCCCCGATTTGATCGTGGTGGAAGGGGTGGTTCCCACCGCTCACGGCACCTACGCCACCCAGCTCAACGCCCAATTGGCCCATGCGCTCAATGCACGCGTCATTCTGGTCGGCAGCGGCGACGCCGCGGCCCCTGAAGCGCTGGCCGAACAGCTCGACATGCACGCCAGCGCCTTCGGCGGAGTGGGTTCGGCGCGTACCCTAGGCTGCATCCTGATGCGCATGCAGAACCTGCCCGGCGGCGAGGAGCCCACGCTGGCACCCGGTACCAGCAGCGTCATGCTCGACGACACCTTCCTGGACGAACTGCGCCGCCACTCACCGGCGCTGGCCACCGACCGTTTCCACCTGATCGGAGTGGTGCCCTACAACCCGGCACTGATCGCACCGCGGGTGATCGACGTGGCACGGGCGCTCGACGCCAGGTTCCTGCACGAGGGCGACGCCGCCAACCGCCGCGTACTCTCCACCAGCCTGTGCGCCCGCAGCGCCGCCAACGCCCTGCACGTGTTTCGCCCCGGCAGCCTGATCGTGACCTCCGGCGACCGCGACGACATCGTGCTGGCCTCGGCGCTAGCCACCATGAACGGCGTTCCCATGGCCGGCGTGCTGCTGACCAACGGCTTCATGCCCAACGACAACATGATCGAGATGTGCCGCCCGGCGCTGAAGACCGGCATGCCTGTACTGGCGGTAGACACCGACAGCTTCACCACCGCCAAGAACCTGGGCCGGATGGGCAACGACATCCCCATGGACGACCTGGAGCGCGCCGAGCAGGTGGCCCGCTTCGTGGCCGGACATCTGGATCTGCAATGGCTCAAGGACCATCTGAGCCGGGGCTTTGCCCGTCGGCTGTCACCCTCGGCGTTCCGCTATCAGTTGGTCAAGCTGGCTCAGCGCGCCAACCGGCGCATCATCCTGCCCGAGGGCAGCGAGCCGCGCACCGTTGAGGCCGCCGCCATCTGCCAGCGCCGCGGCATCGCCAACTGCGTGCTGCTGGCCCGCCGCGAAGAAGTGGAAGAGGTCGCCCGCAACCGCGGCATCGAACTGCCGGAAGGGCTCGAAATCCTCGACCCTGAGCACATTCGCAGCCGCTACGTGGCGCCCATGGTGGAGCGCCGGCGCGGCAAGGTGAACGAGCTGACCGCAGAGGATCAACTGCAGGACAACGTGGTGCTGGGCACCATGATGCTGCAGCTCGACGAGGTCGATGGCCTGGTATCCGGCGCCATTCACACCACCGCCAACACCGTGCGCCCCGCCTTCCAACTGATCAAGACCGCGCCCGACTATCGCCAGGTGTCGTCGATCTTCTTCATGCTGCTGCCGGAGCAGGTGGTGGTCTACGGCGACTGCGCGGTGAACCCGGATCCGGACGCCGAGGCGCTGGCCGAGATTGCCATTCAGAGCGCGCGCTCCGCCCAGGCCTTCGGCATCGAGCCGCGAGTCGCCATGATCAGCTATTCGACCGGCGAGTCCGGCAGCGGTGCCGACGTCGACAAGGTGCGCCAGGCCACGCGACTGGCCCGCGAGCTGGCACCCGATCTGTTGATCGACGGCCCGCTGCAGTACGACGCTGCCGCGATCGAGAGCGTGGGCCGCCAGAAGGCACCTGACTCGCCGGTGGCGGGCCGTGCCACGGTGTTCGTGTTCCCCGACCTCAACACCGGCAACACCACCTACAAGGCGGTGCAGCGCAGTGCGCGGGTGGTCAGCGTGGGGCCGATGCTGCAGGGGCTCAACAAGCCGGTCAACGACCTCTCACGTGGCGCCCTGGTCGACGACATCGTCTACACCATCGCGCTGACGGCGATCCAGGCCGCCCAGCGCAGCTGAGCCCGGCCGTCCGGAACGCCGTGCCGGACGATAGGGCGCGGGGTCGATGGCCGGTTCCCGCCCGAGCAGCAGATCGACCAGTAACCGGGTCGCCGCCGGCGCCAGTACCAGGCCGTTACGGTAGTGCCCGGCATTGACGAAGAGCCCCTCGATGCCGGGTACGGCGCCGATGAAGGGGATGCCGTCCGGTGCCGCCGGGCGCAGCCCGGCCCAGTGATGCTCGACTCGGCACTCGGCCAGTGCCGGCAGCATCGCCACGGCGCTGTGCCACAGCGACTCGCGTGCCTCCTCGGTGGTGCTCTTGTCGAAGTCGGTCTGCTCCAGGGTCGAACCGACCAGCACCCGGCCATCGCCGCGCGGAATCAGGTAGCGGCCATCGGCCAGCACCACCCGTTCCAGCAGCTGGCGCCCGCCCGGCATGGGCGGGGTGGCGAACAGCATCATCTGGCCTTTCACCGGGCGTACCGGCAGTGCCACGTCATGGTCGGCCAGCAGCACCCCGCTCCAGGCGCCGCTGCACAGGATCACCCGCCCGGCAGCGATGCGCTGCTGTCCGGCAACGGCTCCCAGCACCCGCCCCCGCTCGACGATCAGCCGCTCGACGTCCGCTTCTTCCACCACTCGGGCGTTGGGCAACATCTCCAGTCGCGCGCGCAGCGCCCGGCACAGCCGCGGGTTGCGCACGCTGCCGAGGCTGGGCATCCACAATCCTTCGCCCAGCCCCTCTACCAGCCAGGGCTCCTGGCGGTAGATGAAGTCGGCATCGACCCGCTCCAGCGGCCAGCCCTGACGCTGCGCCCAGTCGCGAGCGCGCTCGGCGTCGTCCACGCTCAGGTAGAGCAGCCCCTTCTGGCGGTATTCGATGTCGACGCCGGTGGCCTCCCGCAGCTGCGCCGCCATCTCGGCATAGCGCTCTCCCGCCCCCCGGGCAAGCTGCGATACCGGCTCGCTGTAGCGCCAGGGGTAGAGCGGCGAGACGATGCCACCGCCGGCCCAGGAGGCCTCCTGGCCGCAGCGGCCTCGCTCCAGCAGGGTAACGCCATGGCCGGCCTCGGCCAGCTGGCAGGCGGTCAGCATGCCGATGACACCACCGCCGACGATCAGGAAGTCGTTCACGCAATGCTCCGATACAGGGTCCCGCCACTGCGGGCGCCCAGGCCTCAGGACACGACTGCGCCCCGTCGAGACGGGGCGCAAAGGCGGCAAGTTGGCAGAATGAGGAGCGTCAGGCATTGCCCCTCAACCTCTCGCTGCGCCGTCGTAACAGTTCCATGGTAACCAATAGCAGCGTCGAGATCAGGATCAGAATGGTGGCCATGGCGGCAATGGCGGGGCTGATGTTCTCGCGAATGCCGGAGAACATCTGGATCGGCAGGGTGCGCTCGGTGGGGCTGGCGATGAACAATGCCACCACCACTTCGTCGAACGAGGTAGCGAAGGCGAACAGCCCACCCGATACCACGCCGGGCACGATCTGCGGCAGCACGATGGTGAAGAACACCCGCATGGGGTTGGCACCCAGGCTCGCCCCAGCGCGCACCTGATTGAAGTCGAAGCCCTGCAGGGTGGCGTTGACGGTGATCACCACGAAGGGTACGCCGAGCACCGTATGGGCCAGCACCAGCCCGGTGTAGGAGTTGAGCAGGCCAACCTGGGCGAAGAAGAAGTACATACCCACCGCGACGATCACCAGCGGTACCACCATCGGCGAGATCAGCAGCGCCACGATCAGCCCCTTGCCGGGAAACTCGGCGCGATTGAGCCCCACCGCCGCCAGGGTGCCGAAAATCATCGCCAGCAGCGTGGCCAGCGGCGCCACGATCAGACTGTTCTTGAGCGCCCCCATCCACGCCGCGGAGGTGAAGATCGCCTCGTACCAGCGCAGCGAGAAACCCGGCAGTGGGTAGGTCAGGAACGAGCCGCTGCTGAATGACAGCGGCACGATCACCAGCACCGGCGCGATCAGGAACAGCAGTATCAGGCCGCAGAAGATGCGAAAGACCCAGAACCACACTTTCTCTACCGGTGAGGCGTAGGGAGGTAGTGACATGGCTCAGCTCCTGATCAGCTGCTTGCGGTTCACCAGGCGGTGGTAAACCAGATAGAGCAGTAGCGTGACCACCAGCAGCAGGCTGCCCAGCGCCGCCGCCATGCCCCAGTTGTTGGTGGTGTTGGTGTAGTAGGCCACGTAGTAGCTCACCATCTGATCGGCCGGCCCGCCCACCAGCGCTGGGGTGATGTAGTAACCCAGTGCCATGATGAAGACCAGGATGGTGCCGGCCGCCACGCCGGAGATGGTCTGCGGCACGTAGACCTGCCAGAAGGCGGCGAAGGGGTGCGCCCCTAGCGATACCGCGGCGCGCTGGTAGCTCGGTGAGATGCCCTTCATCACGCTGTACAGCGGCAGCACCATGAACGGCAGCAGGATGTGCACCATGGCGAAGAACACCCCGATGCGGTTGAACACCAGTTGCAGCGGCGAGTCGATCAGCCCGGTGAAGAGCAGGCTCTGGTTCACCAGGCCGTTGGACTGCAGCAGGATGATCCACGCCGCGGTACGCACCAGCAGCGAGGTCCAGAACGGCAGCAGCACCAGAATCATCAGCATGTTGCTGGTCTTGGCCGGCAGCGTGGCCAGCAGATAGGCCAGCGGGAAGCCCAGTGCCAGGCAGATCAGGGTCACGCCCCCGGCAATCACCAGCGTGCGTTGGAACACGCTCAGGTAGAGGCGGTCGCGCTCGGCGACGCGCTGGATCTCTCCGTCGGCGCCACGCTGCAGATCGAGCGAGGCCAGCAGGTAGCGGTCGGTGGTGGTGGGCGCGGTACGCTGAATGCCGAGCCAGGTCTCGGTCTCGCCCCAGGCGGGATCGATCTCGGCCAGGGTCGCGACCCAATCGGTATCGGGGCCGACCGCATCCACCGTCGGCAGGCCACGCAGGGTATTCATCAGCAGGCTGCGATAGCGGGAGTCCTCGTAGTTGAGGCGCCGGCTGATGCGCCCCAGCCCACCGCCCTGACGTGAATCACGCAGCTCGGCGGCGAAGGCCGCCAGAGTAGCCTCGTCCGGCAGCCCGCTGCCGTCCCAGTGGCGCAGCCCCTCTGCCGTGAGCGGCATCACCGAATCAAGCTCGGTGTTATCGACGCTGCGCCACAACATGTTGCCAATGGGTACGACGAAAACGACGATCAGAAACAGCGCCAGCGGCGCCACCAGGCCGATGGCCTTGAGCTTGCGCAGCCGTTCGGCACGGCGTAGCTGCGCCTTGAGGTTACCGCCAGGCTTGGCTGGCGACATGGTGGCCGTCAGGTTCGCAGACATCGCCTTCCCCATGGATCAAGCGTGTCGGGCCAGCCCATGGCGGGCCCGACGTGGAAGCAGGGCTGGCGGCGACCTCGAGGCCGCCGCCGCTCGACGTCCCTCAGCGGGACGCCCAGGCGCTGAAGCGTTGCTCCAGCTCTTCGCCATGATCGACCCAGAAGCCGGTATCGATGGCCAGCGCCCCCACCATGTTCTCCTCGTAGGTGGGCATGCGTCGCGCCTGGGCCTCGTCCAGTTGGGCGATGGCTTCCGGGTGCACCGGACCGTAGGGAATCTGGCTGGAGTAGGCCGCCTGAGTCTCGGGCTGGCTGGCAAACTCGATGAAGGCATAGGCCTCGTCGACGTGCTCACTGCCGGCGACGATGGCCCAGTAGTCGAGGTCGTAGATGCTCTCGTTCCACACGATCTCGAGGTTACTGCCCTCCTCCTGAGCTGCGGCGATACGGCCGTTGTAGGCGGATGTCATCGCCACGTCGCCGGATACCAGCCACTGCGGCGGCTGGGCACCGGCCTCCCACCACTGGATGTGGCTCTTGATCTCGTCGAGCTTGGCAAAGGCGCGGTCGACCCCTTCGTCCGTGCGCAGCACCTCATAGACCTCATCGGCGGCCACGCCGTCGGCCATGAGCGCGAACTCTAGGGTGTACTTGGCGCCACGGCGCAGCCCGCGGGTGCCGGGGAACTGCTCGACATCCCAGAAATCGGCCCAGGAGGTCGGCGCGCTATCCAGCGCATCGGCGTTGTAGGCCAGCACCGTCGACCACACGAAGGTGCCCACGCCGCACTCGTCGAAGGCTGCATCGATCAATACGCTGCCCAGCCCCAGGCGCTGCCAGTCGATGGGCTCGAACAGGCCCTCGAAGCAGCCGCGCACCAGCTCGGGAGATTCCATTTCCACCAGATCCCAGCTGACGTTGCCGGTTTCCACCATGGCGCGGATGCGCGACAGCTCGCCGTTGTAGTCACCCGGTGTGAGGCGGATGCCCGTCTCCTCGGTAAAGGGGCCGTAGTAGGCCTGCTGCATGGCATCGCCGGAGGCGCCACCGAAGGAGATCACGGTCAGCGCCTGAGCGCTGGCGGAAACCGCCAGACCGAGGGTGACCAGGCCGCCGAGGGCGATGCCGCGGCTGATGCGGGACAATGGGAAGCGCTGTTGAGTCATGTCTATCTCCCGGCCAAAGGCCTTTGTTATTGAATTATTACGTTGTTGTGGATCAGGAGGCGTCGAGTGCGCGCACGTCCTCGTCTCGCCAGCCGAGTTCAATCACATCGCCCGGCTGCATGCTGCTTTCGAAGTCGTCCACCGGCACCCGCGCCATGAACTCGTCGTTTCCGGCCAGTTCGCAGCGGACTCTCAAGTGGTCGCCCAGGTAGATGAACTCACGGATGCGCGCCTGGAGCCGATTGGGCAGGCCCTGGGCGGAGCCGTTGAGCTTGACCCGCTCGGGGCGAATCGACAGCCGCGTGGCATCCCCCACCGCGAGCCCGTTGCCGATCAGCGCACCCGTGCTGAAACCGTCGCCGAAACTGACCCGGCAGTGACGACCTTCCACCGACTGAATGCGCCCTGCCAGGGTGTTGTTCTCGCCGATGAACTGGGCGACGAAGGCATTGGCGGGATGCTCGTAGAGGTTGGTCGGGGTGTCGATCTGCTGAATGACGCCATCGTTGAAGACCGCCACCCGGTCCGACATGGTCAGCGCTTCGCTCTGGTCGTGGGTGACGAAGACCACGGTGAGCCCAAGCCGCTCGTGGAGATGCTTGATCTCCAGCTGCATCTGCTCACGCAGCTGCTTGTCCAGCGCTCCCAGCGGCTCGTCCATCAACACCAGTTGCGGCTCGAAGACCAGCGAGCGGGCCAGCGCCACACGCTGCTGCTGGCCCCCGGAGAGCTGGGTGGGGCGACGCTTGGCAAAGTCGCGCAGCTGGATCATGTCGAGAATGTGAGCCACCTTGCGGTCAGCCTCGGCAGCCGGCATGCGGCGCGTCTTGAGCGGGTAGCGGATGTTCTCCTCTACCGTCATGTGGGGAAACAGGGCATAGTTCTGAAACACCATGCCGAAGTTGCGCTTGTGGGGCGGCACGCTGTTGAGCCGCTGCGCACGTAGGAAGATGTCACCGCTGGTTGGTACTTCGAAACCGGCCAGCATCATCAGACAGGTGGTCTTGCCGGAGCCGGATGGTCCCAGCAGCGTGACGAACTCCCCTTGGCGAATCGTCAGGTTGAGATCCTTGACCACCAGATGCTCGCCGTCGTAGGTCTTCTGGACGCCTGTGAACGTAATCAAGGGCGGCGGATGAAGGTGCGATTCGTTGGTCTTGTCGTGAGGCATCGTTTCACCCGTGGCGATTTCAGAGGGGTGCAGACGTCAAGAATAATGCAAGACGTTCACTGAAAGTTTCAACATTCAAGCTAAACATCGCCCAGATTATCGTCAAGTATATTCCACATCCTTCTTTAGCAGTAATTCAACGCTGAAGCTCGAGATCCGGCGCTTGGCCCACCCCGCCAGGCAAGCCACTCTTTCATGCAGCCCTCGGCTAGCCTAGAGTGGAGGCATATTCAGCTACAACTGAAGGAGGAATGCCCATGGCGGTTCAAGAGCGACCCCCGGTCCTGGCAGGCCCTGAACGACGAGCCCAGCTGACACTCTTTGCACGCAATTTCTTCAAGCATCCCCGCATGCTGGGCTCCATCATCCCCAGCTCGTCATTCCTCATTCGCCGGCTACTGGAGCCCGTGGACTGGGATCGAGCACGTGTGATCGTCGAATACGGGCCCGGCGTGGGCACCATCACCCACGAGATCCTGAGTCGCTTGCACCCCGACGCAACGCTGGTGGTCATCGAGACCAACGACGATTTCGTCGACTTTTTGAACCGCTCCATGACCGACCCCCGCCTCAAGGTGATAGCCGGCTCCGCGGAAAACATCGAGGAGGAACTCGAGCGCCTGGGCCTGCCGGCAGCCGATTACGTGGTTGCCGGCCTGCCTTTCAGTACCATGCCGGCCGACTGCCGCGAGCGTATTCTCCAGCAGAGTCAGAAAGCCCTGGCAACCGGTGGATCCATGCTGATCTATCAGTTCTCGCCCAAGGTCTCTTCCGACCTGCGCCAGATCTTCTCGCGCGTGGAGAGCACCTTCGAACCGATCAACATCCCTCCCGCCAAGGTCTATTTCTGCCACAAGTGATCGCCCCCGTTCTTCAACCGCAGGCTCGTCAGCCTGCGGTGGTTCGGAGCCCCTCGCTTGTCCGGCCCCACTCGCTTGACCGGCTCCGGTTGACAGCGCTGCTTTCCGCTCTCGGCATCGTCGATTCCAAGGTAACTTAGGCCTAGCGCTGGCCCGCCACCCGCAAACCACATATCCTTTCCGGTCCGATGACGCTTTCGCCACTCGCTTGAAAGAAGGGAGACTCCCATGCCCGGACTGCTGCCCGATGTCGACCCCGACGGCCTGCTCGAATACTCGGTGGTCTATACCGATCGTTCCCTCAACCACATGTCACAGCGCTTCCAAGGGGTGATGCGCGACGTCTCGGCGACTCTCAAGCGGGTCTACCGGGCCCATAGCGTGGCGATCGTGCCCGGTAGCGGCACCTTCGGCATGGAAGCCGTAGCCCGCCAGTTCGCCACCAACCGGCACTGCCTGATCGTGCGCAACGGCCAGTTCAGCTATCGCTGGTCGCAGATCCTGGAAATGGGCGCCATTGCCACCTCGACCACGGTGCTCAAGGCCCGTCGGGTCGACGCTCAGGACGAGCGCTCACCCTTCGCTCCTGCGCCCATCGAGGAGGTCGAACGCACCATCCGCGAAGAGCGTCCGGGCGTGGTGTTCGCGCCCCATGTGGAGACCTCGGCCGGACTGCTGCTGCCCGATGACTACCTGCGCCGGGTGGCGGCGGCGGTACATGAGGTCGGCGGCCTGTTCGTGCTCGACTGCATCGCTTCCGGCACGCTGTGGGTGGACATGCAGGAGATCGGCGTCGACGTGCTCGTCAGTGCCCCCCAGAAGGGCTGGAGCGGGCTACCCTGCTGCGGCATGGTGATGCTCTCCGAGCGGGCGCGGGCGCGTATCGAAGAGACCGTCAGCACCAGCTTCGCCTGCGACCTGCGCAAATGGCTGTGGATCATGGAGACCTACGAGAACGGCGGCCACGCATACTACGCCACCCTGCCGACCGATGGTCTGGCCCGGCTGCGCGACATCATGCACGAGACCGCCGAGTACGGCTTCGACAAGGTGCGCGAGGAGCAGTGGGCGCTGGGACGCGGCGTGCGTGAACTGCTGGCACGCTACGGCTACCGCAGCGTGGCGGCGCCGGGCTTCGAAGCGCCCGGCGTGGTGGTCTGCTACAGCGACGATCCGGGCATCGTGGCCAAGTTCGCCGCCGCCGGGGTGCAGGTAGCCGGCGGCGTGCCGCTGATGTGCGACGAGGGCGAGAACTACCAGGCGTTCCGCATCGGCCTGTTCGGCCTCGACAAGCTGCACGAGACCGAGCGCAGCCTGGCCAATCTGGAAGCGGCACTGAAGCAGGTCGGCTGAGCCGACCGGCTCGTCATTCGCGCAAGCGGGGCGGCCTCAGGGCCGCCCCGCTTGCGTTGGACGTTGACGATACGGCCCCCGTTACGGTTAGAAGTGACCGACCCCGCGGGGCAGCATGCCGAGGTTGTTCTCCACGGACTTCACGCCGGGGGTGTTCTCGACGGCGACCTGGACCGCCATCTTCTCCTCCTGGCTCTCGACCAGGCCCCAGACCTGCACCGCGCCCTCGGTTACGATCACGTTGATGCGATCGACCCAGACCCCGGTATTTTCCTCGACTTCCTTGAGAATGGCATCGCGGATCTCGCGGTCGTCGGTGGTAGCCGGCGTCGCAGCATCCGGTGCGGTCATCGAGAAGCCGCGCAGCAGATTGGCACGGCTGACGATACCCACCAGCTTGCCGTCACGTACCACCGGCACCCGCTTGATATGGTGCTTCTCGAGCAGCTTGGCCACGCGGTGCAGCGGCTCGTCCTCGCCGATGGTGACGGGATTGGGCGTCATGATCTCATGCGCCTTGCGGGCATGGGACTTGATGTACTCGCTGGCATTGTTGGCGCCGGCAAAGATGGACTTGAGCCACCAGGACTTGCGCCGTTCGGTGCCGTTCTCGACGCGGCGCATCAGATCGCCCTCACTGACGATGCCGAGGACCTTGCCTTCGTCATCCACCACGGGCAGAGCGCTGATGTTATGCTCGAGCAACAGGCGTGCGATTTCCCGAACGTCGGTCTCGGGTGACACGGTGATGACCCTTGGGGTCATGACATCGACAGCATGCATGGCGGGATTCTCCTGGCTGGTCCCTGCTTGAAATCTAGTCCGACTTTTTCGGCGTCACAATTTTCTACATTTCAGAAAGTAGCAGAGCGTGGCACCAGCCGACTTGACTTGCAGCAATCCCGACACGACAAATCCTCATATGCGATGAAGATTCAATGCTTCCTTGGCGAGAGCTTCCTTGGCGAGGGCTTCGCTGTCGGCCGTGCGCTTTTCCCCGCCCTCCTGATGCACCTTGACCACATCGACGATCCGCGAGCGGCTCATCACGATCTTCCAGCGCTGCAGAATCGGCTCGGCATGGGCGACCTCTTCACGTACCACCAGATTGAGCAGATGCCGCTTCTCCACCGACTCCCTGCTGACCTGACCGTCCTTGAGCCGGTAGACATGGTGACTGCCCTTGTCCATCAGGCGGGTGAGCTGAGAGAGGTCGAAGGAGAGCGTCTCGCGGGTCTGCTCATAGCCACTCAGGAAACGGGTCGGCGACATGCGTGAGCTGGAACGATAGTGCAGCACCACCTCCTCGCGCTGCGCCACGTTGCGTTGGCGCACGCGCTGGATCTGCTCGTCGAGCTTGCTGAAGCGCTTGTAATCGAACCATTCGAGCTGGCGCCCGACCATGGCATTGCTGGTGGCGTCGAAGTACTGCCGCCGCCACTTGGGGCGCCCCTTGCGCAGCCAGCGCCACAGCGTATTGCGCAGATCGTCCTTGAACACCTCACGCATGGCGTAGAGCACGGCCATGGCCAGCACGAACAGCGCGGTGATGTTGCCCCAGGCATCGCGCGCCTGGAGCAGCCCCAGCGAGACGAAGATCATGACCAGCCCGGTGGCGAGTCCTTTCACCGCCTTCTGCTCCGCGCTGCCCAGCTCCTGGCTCTTCTGCTTCAAGGTGACCGGGTATTCGATGAGACGCCGCAGCAGGCGCATCTTGTTGGACATCCGCGTCGGATCACGCGTCACCCGCGAGGCGTTGTATTCCTCCTGATCGCGGTATTCGCCCTCGACCTGAACGATCTCCAGCAGGCGCTCGCGGATGGCCCGGTAGTTGCGCCCACGCGGCAGGTGGGCCAGCAGCGCCAGCAACTGCTGCTCGGTGAACCAGGATAGGTAGTTATCGATATTGGCGTAGTACTTGAGCAGGTTGTCCTCACCGGGCCGGTTACGGCGCAGACGACGTAGAATGCCCTGGGCCAGCTCGCAGAGCTCCTCGAGGCGCTCCTCAAGCCCCACCGAGGTGGGATCGGAGAGCATCTCGCGATTCTCCTCCTCGCGGCCCTTGCTCTCCTCGGAGCCGGATTCGCCCGCTTCATCCCGCTCCTCCCCCTCGGCCTTCTTTACCTTGCGTGCGGTGTCGAGCAGGCTCTGGGTCGCCCGCTCCAACGCCACCACGTACTGGTAGGCATAGAGGCTCAGGCTCAGACGATACTGTTCGGTGCTGAGCTTGCCGCGGCTGGCCAGGCGGCTGAGCACCAGCGGCAGGTGGTGCTTGTCACTGTAGTAGGTGCGCTTGACGTGAATGCCGCTGTAGTAAAAAGCATCCTCGGAGATGACGTGCTCGTTGAGCCCAAGCTCGCCGGGAACGAACAGGAACAGATCGAGCCGGTGCGAGGTTTCCTCCTGCAGCACGCGGGAAATCTTGAGGTGAAAGCTGTCCTTGCGTTCGACGGTGATCACGTCGCCCCGTCTCCTCGTGCCAGAGGCCTGGATGAGGCCGTATGACGTTCATAGTACGGGGAAAACCGGCCCGCACGCCAATGCAGACCGGCCCATGCCCGCACAGCGCTATGAAGAGTCGGGCGAGGCGCGTTGTGGATTGGTCGTCCCCTCGGGGTCGGCGATGCCGGCCTCGCCCGGCGACCGCCCCTTGGCATCGCGCAAGGTGGTCGCGTTGCCATCGTCCGGTGCCGGCTCGTCCGTCATGGGGTCGCCCGGCTGGCCCTCCATGCTGACGCTCAGCCGCGGCAGGCCAAGATCGATGCCCTGAGCCTCCATGCGCTGCTTGAGCAGCAGGTTGAAGGCACGCGCCACGTCCCACTGCATCACCGGTGCGGTGCGGAACCGCATGCGCAGCACGGCGGCCCCCTCGTCGAAGCGGTCGATGCCCTGCATCTCCAGCGGCGACCAGATGTGATGTCGCATCATCGGGTCCTGGCGCAGCTCCTGGGCGGTCTCCTGCATCAGGGTGATGGCGTCGTCGATCTTCATGGTGTGGGGGATGCGGATGCGCATCAAGGCGATGCCGAAATGGCGCGACATGTTGTGGATCGACTGGATGGCGCTGAAGGTGATGATGTGCAGGATGCCGTCCAGGTCTCGCAGCCGCACGGTGCGCAGGGTCAGCCCCTCGACGGTGCCCATGTGGCCGTTGATCTGCACGAAGTCGTCCACCGCCAGCGAATCCTCGATGATGATGAAGATGCCGGTGATCAGATCCTGCACCAGGGTCTGGGCGCCAAAGCCCACCGCCAGGCCGATCACGCCGGCACCGGCCAGCAGCGGCGTGACGTTCACGCCGAGGTTGGCCAGGCCCACGATGGCGGCGATGATCACGATGGTGGCGAACATCACGTTGCGGATCATCGGCGTGATGGTCTGGGCCCGCGCCTGATTGACTCGCCGCCCCCGCGAGCGGGCGGAAGACATCAGGGCGCGCTGAATGGCGGTATCGGCAAAGATCCAAGCCAGCCAGGCCAGCAGCACCGTGAAGCCCAGCGCCAGCAGCGCCTGGCCGATACGCACCCCGGCCACGCCCTCGCGGCCCAGGCCGAACAGCGAACCGCCCCACACCTGCAGCGACAGCTCGGCGAAGACGATCCACGCCACCACATGGGAGAGCGCGTAGCCGAAGCGCTCCAGGCGCCGGCGATATTCGCTGAGGCGGCGACGCTTGCCGCGGCGCTCGCCGTGACGTTGAATCAACCCGGTGATCACCAACGTCAGTACCAGCAGTGCCGCGGAGACGATCGAACGCGCCAAGGCACCCCCCACGTCGCCCACGGTAACGAAGATGGCCAGCAGCGACCCCACAACGACCAGCAGCGCCGGCACGTGCCACAGCTCCCCGACGATGCGCGCCAGCTCGATGCCGCTGCCGCCCTCACGGCGTACGCGCCAGGAGCGGTTGCGGATGAGGTGCCGGATCGGACGCTTGAACTTGAAGATGAAGCGGATGCTGAGCAGTGCGGCCAGCATGTTGGTCAGCACCGAGCCCAGCGCTGCCAGCTCCTCGCCGACAATGAGCGACAGGCGTGCGGCATTGAGCGCATCGCCAAGGGCGATCAGGGCACCGATCACGAACAGCATCCTGAGTGACTTGCGCTGCAGGATCAGCACCGCAGGGAAGCGATGGCCGCGAGTGAAGACCGAGACCACGCACTCCACCACCACCGAGAGCGTGCGGCCGCACAGCGCCAGATAGGCCACGATCAGGGCCAGAGTGCGTCCCGGGCTAGGCGGCAGCACCTGCACCAGCCCCATCACCAGCAGGAACGCAAGCGCCCAGGGCAGCATGCGCCGCAGGAAGTGCAGCGCCAGCAGCCAGCCACGCGGCTCGCGCGGCAGGTCGAGCGGCAGTTCGCGTCGCTTGAACAGAAGCCTGCCCAAGGCAATCAGGATCACCAGCAGGCCTGCCCAGATGCCGAGCATCACGGCGCTGTCGATGGCGAAACGCACCAGCGTGTTGGTGCCGGTATCCACCATCAGCTCGCTGAGCTCCGCCCAGCCCTGCTCCAGCTGACGCTGCCAGTCGTCGATCGGCGACTCGCCCGCCTCGGCCTGCTCACCGAACTCGCTGATCGTTTCGGCCAAGGCCCCGAGCAATCCCTGACGCTGAATCGCACCGTCGTCCGCAGCGTGCTCACCGTGGGCCTGCTGAATGTCACGCAGCTCGCCCAGCAGCGCGCCGCGACGCTCCTCGTCCTCCAGTGTCGCAATCACTTCGTTGAGCGACTGCTGAAACGACTCGGCATCGTGGGTCTCCTCCGGGGCCTGCTCTTCCTGGCCCAGCCCGCCGAAGGACAGTGTCTGAGCATGCAGCGCTCCCGCCGCAAGCAGCAGACCCAACAACAGCCCGAGCCGAATCATGGCCGGCACAACGCCGGCGAGTCCCGCTCGGATGAAACCAACTGGCATCGCTTACACTCCCTCGTCCGTTGTGCCAAGCCTTGGGACAACAGTAGAGCAAGGTTCGGTCCCTGACGGCTTTTCGCCGCTCTGTGCTAGGCTGGCGTTCAGACTCTCGAGTCGCACAGGATGCCTTCATGCTGCCGCAATCACCACCCGAGCCGCTGAACGTTCAGGGTAGAACCCGCCGGATCGGTGTCGAAATCGAGTTTGCCGGACTCCCACCCCAGCAGACGGGCGAACTGGTGCGCGACCTGTTCGGCGGTGAGCTCCAGCAGGTCAGCCCTCATCGTCTCAAGGTGGTGAATACCCATTGGGGCGAGTTCGTCATCGAACTCGATACCCAGTATGCCCATCCCGACAGCCGAGTGACCAAGCAGGCCCCACACAGCGATACCGAGTGGGAGCGACAGCGGCATCAGATGCGCATGGAGTTCCATCACAAGACCCGCGAACTGATCGGCGACGTGGTCATGGGTCTGGTGCCGACCGAGATCGTCTGTCCGCCGGTGCCATGGAACGAACTGGACAAGCTCGACAACCTGTTCACGGCGCTGCATGCCCATGGCGCCAAGGGCACCGACGCCAGCCTGCTGTATGGCTTCGGCCTGCACCTCAACCCCGAGGTGGCAAGCCTGGAGACCGACTACCTGCTGCGTCAGCTGCAGGCCTATCTGCTGATGGCCGCCTGGCTGCGCAAGGAGATCGACATCGACATCACCCGTGAGGTGCTGCCGCATGCCAATCCTTTTCCCAAGCACTACGCCATCCAGGTGCTGTCTCCGGACTACGCCCCCGATCTGGATACGCTGATCGCGGATTACATCGGCTTCAACCCGACGCGCAATCGTGAGCTGGACCTCTACCCGCTGTTCGCCTATCTGCGTCCCGATTACCCCGACCCACTGATTCACAACACCCTGATCAAGCCCAGGCCGACCTTTCACTATCGATTGCCCAACGCCCAGCTCTCGCAGCGCGGCTGGGGAGCGGTGGTGGAGTGGAACCGCTGGGTCGCCGTCGAACGGCTCGCCGCCGACCGCAGGGAACTCCATGAGCGAGCCACTCGATTCGTCAGACTCAACACCCAGTCGCTGATGACGCGCATGGCAGGCAAGCTGCGCAACTGGATCAAGGAGGTCCGCTCTCCCTCATGACACGCCCCCTCATCGGCATCACCACGTCGGACTACAAGAGTCGTATCGCCTGGTGGTTCGATTGGTTCGCCGTGTGGCGACACGGCGGGCGGCCACTGCGACTCTCTCCATCACGACCGCTTCCGGCAGCTCTGGATGGCCTGATCATCGGTGGCGGCGACGACATCCAGGCCCATCTCTATGGTGGTGAGGTGCAGCTCGACGTGCGCCTCGACCCTCAGCGCGACGAGCTGGAGCTGGAACTGATGGAGCGCTTCATTCCTCAGGGCAAGCCGGTGCTGGGCATCTGCCGCGGCGCCCAGATGCTCAACGTCCACCTGGGCGGCACTCTGGACCCCGACATCTACACCACCCACGAGGGCCTCAAGCGCCGTCGCACCGTGCTGCCGCGCAAGACTGTGGACATCGTGGCCGACACGCAGCTGCGCCGCATCCTCAAGGTGAGCTGGTGCCGCATCAACAGTCTGCATCACCAGGCCGTGCAGGAGGCGGGGCGCGGTATCGAGATCGTCGCCCGCGACCGCGACGGCCTGGTGCAGGGCATCGAATCGAGCGAGCACGAATTCCTGATCGGCGTGCAGTGGCATCCCGAGTGGCTGATCTTCAACCGCCCCCAGCAGCGGCTGGTTCGCGCCCTGGTCGATGCCGCGCGGCGCGGTATGCCCTGAACATGACAGCGGCCACCCTTGGGTGGCCGCAGGCAGCACGAAGCACGAAGCACGACTCAACTTTCCAATGAAGCGTCCAGCGTGATCTCGGCCTTGAACAGCTTGGAGACCGGGCACCCCTCCTTGGCCTTGTTGGCCGCGTCCTGGAACGCCTGCTCATCGGCGCCCGGGCTGCGTACCCGGGTGGTGAGGTGGATCTTGCTGATGCTGAAGCCGCTGTCGTCCTGCGCGAGGGTGACGGCAGCCTCGGTGGCAATGCGCTCGGGAGTCAGCCCCGCCTCGCCCATGATCATGGAGAGCGCCATGGAGTAGCAGCTGGCGTGTGCAGCGCCGATCAGCTCCTCCGGGTTGGAGCCGGCTTCACCTTCGAAACGCTTGGCGAAACTGTAGGGCACGTCATCTAGCACACCGCTCTCGGTGGAGACCTGACCCTTTCCCTCTTTCAAGCTACCCTGCCACACAGCGCTTCCGGTTTTCTTGATGCTCATGTCAGTCGACTCCTTGCGATGGGAGAACAGGCAATAGATACGCCGACAGCGTCATGGACGCTGTCACTCCCTCACCATAGCGCATCGACTTGTCTTCGCCATCTCTTTGGCGAATAATTTTGAAAATATTTTCCAAAATATACTTGCAGGCCAGCAATGACCGACCACCGCACACCACACGTGACCCTGCCCGCCACCGCTCATGCTCCCGTTCTCGATTTGCCCGCCATCGGCCAGGGGACCTGGTACATGGGCGAGGGTCTGGCACCGCGAAGCGACGAGGTGCGCGCTCTGCAGCAGGGCCTGGAGCTGGGCCTCACGCTGATCGACACCGCCGAGATGTATGCCGATGGCGGCGCCGAGGAAGTCGTCGGCGAAGCCTTGGTCGGTCGTCGCGACCAGGCCTTCCTGGTCTCCAAGGTCTACCCCTGGAACGCCGGACGCGACAGCGCCATCACCGCCTGCGAGCGCAGCCTGAAGCGCCTGGGCACCGACCATCTCGACCTATATCTGCTCCACTGGCCCGGCAGCATTCCGCTGGAGGAGACGCTGGAAGCCTTCGAGCGCCTGCGTGAGCAAGGCAAGATCCGCCGCTACGGGGTTTCCAACTTCGACGTGGACGAGCTCGACTCGCTGGTGGCACTCCCCGGCGGCAAAGAGTGTGCGGTGAACCAGGTGCTCTATCATCTCGGCTCGCGCGGCATCGAACATGCCCTTCGCCCGCAGATGCAGCGCCTCGACATGCCGCTGATGGCCTACTGCCCGCTGGCCCAAGCCGGCCAGCTGCGCCAGGACCTGTTCGGCCATCCGGTAGTGAGAGAAGTGGCCGACGGGCTCGGCATGAGCCCCGCTCAGCTGCTGCTGGCCTGGGCCATTCGCCCGCTGAACGACCGACGCGACGTCATCGCCATCCCCAAGGCGGTGCAGCCGCGGCACGTCGAACAGAATGCCGCCGCCCTCCAGGTCGAACTCAGCGACGAGGCCCTGGCCCGGCTCGACGCGGCGTTTCCGGCGCCTGGGCGCAAGGTGCCGCTGGATATCGTCTAGTCTCGGTCCGGGTGGACCCGGTTACGCAGAGCCGTCAACTCGGCGGCCAGACGTTCGCTGCCGAGCTGCCGCATGCGTTCGATGTTGCGTTCGGGAATCGCCTCGGGGTTCGGGTAGTGGGCCAGGGCATGCTCGAGCCCCGCCTCACGCAGCAGGTGCAGCATGGGCCAGGGCGAGCGGTTGGTGAAGTTGGCCGGGTCGTCCTGTTCGGCGCCGTCGAAGCAGTAGTCGGGATGGAAGCTGGCTAACTGGTAAATGCCTTCATAGCCCTGCTCGACCAGCAGCGCCTCTGCCACGGCGAGGAAATCGAGATAGTCATCGAAGTCCTCGAGGCCCGGGCGCAGCACCAGCAGCGTCGTCTCGATGGCGGCCGAGGCGTCGAGCCGGCGGCACTCTGCGATGAGCGTCTCAAGGGCGGGCTCCCATTCGCTTGCCGCCTCCTCGACGAAACGGATGCTCTCCGCCAGCAGCTCGCGGCGGGCGAAGGGGCAGACGTTGTGGGCCACGACGAAGCCCTCGACCCAGTCACGAGTGGCAGCGCAGGCGGGCGTCAGGGTGTCGGGCATGATGGGCCTCGTCGGCAAAAAAAGGTCAGGCAGTATACCCGAGCCAGCGAGCAGCGGGGCTCAATCCGCCGGTCGCGGCATGTGCCCGCGCCGCGAGGCGAGCCTGTCGGCCAGCCGCGTGGGCTCCGGCAGCTTGGTGCGGCCCAGGCACTTCACCACCCAGTCGAGCGAGGTCGCGAGGCTGATGCGGTGCCCCAGCGAGACGAACACCGGCTTGACGCCCACCCGGGTACGCAGCACCGCGCCGATCGTCTCGCCGCGATGCCGCAGCGGCGTCCATTCGCCGCGCGCCTCCGGCACCTCGTCGTGCACCCCACAGAGGCGCGACTTGGCCACGCCAATGGTGGGCAGGTCGAGCCACAGCCCCAGGTGCGAGGCCACGCCGAGACGACGTGGATGAGCGATGCCCTGGCCGTCGACCATCACCAGCTCGGGCCGTGTGGCGAGTCTACCGAAGGCCGCCAGCGCCGCGGGAATCTCACGAAAGGAGAGCAACCCCGGAATATAGGGCATGCGGGTCGGTTCGCGGTGCACCACCTGCTCCACCACCTCGAAACCGACCATGGGATCGCCGGGCCAGGCCAGCACCACCACCGCCGCCCGGGTGATCTCGCCATTCTGCTCGAAGCCGATGTCGACCCCGGCGATATGGCGCACCGGTGCCAGGCGGTCCTCGCGCTCGATGCGTGGAGCCAGCTCGCGCTGCAGCGCGATGGCCTTCTCCGGCGTGGGGGTCCATTCATGCAGTGGCGTCATCCTTGGCATCCTTGCAACATAAACTGTTCCGCAGTGTAGGCGGTCACAGGTCACTTCCCAAGACCAGGCGGTACGACGGCGCGGCGATGGCTTCGTGTATCATCGGCGCAGAACCGACAACGAGGGATACCGTGCTCAAGCTGATCCATACCGCCGACTGGCATCTGGGCCAGACCTTTCACGGCCAGGAGCGCCACGCCGAACACCGTCTCTTTCTCGACTGGCTGCTCGACACCCTCGTCGAACGCGAGGCCGACGCCCTGCTCGTCGCCGGCGACGTCTTCGACGTGGTCAATCCCTCGCTGCAGGCTCAAGCGCTGCTCTACGACTTCATCGTCAGTGCCCACGAGCGCCTGCCGGCACTCGACATCGTGTTGATCGCCGGCAACCACGACAGTGGCAATCGCATCGAGCTGCCGGCGCCGCTGATGCGCCGGCTGCGCACTCACGCTCTGGGACGGGTGAGCTGGCTCGACGACGGCAGCCTCGACGCCGAGCGCCTGCTGCTGCCGCTCACCGACGCCAGCGGCGAGACCCGCGCCTGGTGCCTGGCGCTGCCCTTCCTGCGCCCCGCCGAGGTCACCGGCCGCGGCCTGGCCCGCGATACTGAAAGCGAGGCGGAGCACGGTGCTCCGCATGACGACAGCGCCCGTAACGACAGCCCTCGTAACGGCAGCTCACATAATGACTACGTGGCCGGCATCTCCCGCGTTCACCAGCAGCTGATCGACGCCGCCCGCAAGCGGCGCGCACCCGGCCAGGCGCTGGTGGCCATGAGCCACGCCCACCTGCACGGCGCCGCCGTTTCCGAGGCCAGCGAGCGGCCCATCGTCATCGGCGGCGAGGAGTCGATCTCCGCCGGGCTCTTTCCCGCCGACATCGCCTACGTGGCACTGGGCCACCTGCACCGCGCCCAGCAGGTGGGCGAGGCGCGCATCCGCTACAGCGGCAGTCCCCTGCCGCTGGACTTCAGCGAGGTGAATTACCCGCATCAGGTGGTGGAAGCGGTGCTGGATGGTGAAACCCTGGCCACCACGGAAGCGATCCCCGTGCCGCGCCCCGTGGCCATGCAGCGTGTCGGCCCCGGCGAACTCGACGCGGTGCTGGCGGAGCTCGAGGGGCTGCCCCACGACCCCGCCGTGCCACGGGAACAATGGCCCTGGCTGGAAGTGCGCGTCACCCTCACCGCCCCCGTACCCGACCTGCGCGCCCGGGTGGAAACGGCCCTCGACAGCAAGGCCGTGCGCCTGCTGCGCCTGGAGCGGCGCCTGCCTCAGCAGGCAGCCGATGGCAGGCCGGAGCGAGTCGATCTGCAGCAGCTGGGGCCGAGAAAGCTGTTTCAGCGCATCTGGGAGAAACAGTGGGGCGAGCCCCCCGGCGACGACGTGCTGGCCGACTTCGACCAGCTGCTGCAGGACGTGCTCGACACCCACGAAGAGCAGCACAGCGGGGAGCGCCACCCATGAAGATTCTCGCCCTGCGCCTGGCCAACCTCGCCTCCCTGCCCGGCCCGCTGGAGCTCGACTTCACCGTGCCACCGCTCAGTGATGCCGGCCTGTTCGCCATCACCGGCCCCACCGGCGCCGGCAAGAGCACCCTGCTCGACGCCCTGTGCCTGGCTCTCTACGGCAGCACGCCGCGGCTACGTCATGCGCCCAGCCAGAACGCGCCGCTGCCCGACGTGGAAGGCGAGACGGTGAGCACCGCCGACCCGCGCACCCTGCTGCGCCGCGGCACCGCCGGCGGCTACGCCGAAGTCGACTTTCTCGGTCGCGACGGGCGTCGTTACCGCGCCCGCTGGGCCGTGCGCCGCGCCCGCGAGAAGGCCAGCGGGCGCCTGCAGGCGGTCGAGCAGTCGCTCACCGATCTCGACGACGAACGCCTGCTCACCGCGCAGAAGCGCGAGTTCGCCGAGCTGTTGCCGGAGCGCCTGGGGCTGACCTTCGATCAGTTCACCCGCGCCGTGCTGCTGGCCCAGAGCGAGTTCGCCGCCTTCCTCAAGGCCGATGACAATGAGCGCAGCGACCTGCTGGAACGGCTCACCGGCACCGCCGAGTATTCGCGCATCTCCGAAGCCGCCTACCGGCGGGCCATCACGGCGAAGCGACAGGTCGATGCCCTGCAGACGAAGCTTGCCGACGACCTGCCCGCCGAGCCCGAGGCCCGCAGCGCGCTGGAACACCAAGCCGAAACCGCCGAGCAGGCCCTGGCCGACCTGCAGCAACAGGCCAGGGAGCTCGACACCCAGCGACAGTGGCATAGCGCCGACGAACGGCTGCGCCAGGCCTATCACGATGGCGTTCGCCAGCAGCACGAGGCCGATACACGCTGGCAGGCGCTGGCCGCAGCCCGCGCCGACCGCGACTGTCGCCGCCTGCTTGCGCCCCAGCGCCACCACCTGCTGCGCCAGGCCGCGCTGCCGGACGAAGTCGCCGCGCTGGAGCAGGCACATCTCCGGACTCGAGAGGCTCTCGAGCAGGCCCGCGTCCTGCAAACCGAGGCCGAGCAGGCCCGGGACCAGGCCACCCGCCAACTGGAAGCCGCCAGCCAGACCCGCCAGCAGGCCGAACCGAGCCTGCGCGAGGCGCGGGAACACGCCCAGGCGCTGGCCAGCCTGGAGCGTCAGCTGGCCGAGCTCGAATCCCGTCATCAGAGCTGCCGCCAGCAGGCAGAGACTCTCGTCCAGCAGCATCGGGTCACTGCGGCCAGGCTGCACGAACTGCAACGCCGGCGCGACGAATGGCAGACCACCCTGCGCCAACTGATGGGCAGCCATGAGCGGCTCGATGCCGCCCGCCAGGCGGCACAGCAGACCCATGACCGCGCCGCCCGCCGCGGCCTGGCGCTGGAGGAACTGGCCAGCCGCTGGCAGGAGCTTCTGCACACCGAGCTGGCCCAGCGTCAGCTGAGCGAACGCTTGGCCGGGGATGAGAAGCGACAGGCCGAACTGACCGTTCAGGGCAAGGCCGCCCGTGAGCGGCTCGACGACAGCGACCGGCGCTACGCCACCCTGCGCGATTTCGTTGAGCGCAGCCGTGCCGCCCGCAGCGAGAGCGTGGCACGGCTGCGCGAAACCCTGCGGGAAGGCGAGCCCTGCCCGGTTTGCGGCGGCCACGACCACCCCTTCCGTCACCGACCGCCGGCCACCCCGGAGGCAGCCCAACTGGCCGCCCAACAGGAGCAGGAAGAGGCACAGTTGGCCGAGGCCAGACAGACCTTTGAGCAGGCCCAACTGGCACGCAGCGAACTCGAGGGCGAGTACCGCGCCGCGCTGGCGTCGATCACACGCGAACGGCAGGAGCTGCAGCAGACCGAGGAGAGACTGGCTCAGGCCCGGCACGCCTTGAGCGGGCACCCCCTGCACGCGGAGCTGGCCACTATTACACCAGAGGAGCACGAGGCCTGGCTCGCTCACCAGCGCCAGCACAGCGCCGCCGAGCGTGAACGGGCCGAGCGTACGCTGCAGGAGCTGGCCCGCGCCGAGGCGGCGCTGAGCCCGCTGGAAGAGGCCCTGCGCCAGGTCGAGCTCGAACGCGCCCAGCATGAGGCCCGGCGTGCCTCGCTGGCGGAAACCCAGACCCAGCTCGACGCCCAGCTACCGCCCCTGCGTCAGGAGCGTCAGTCACTTGCCGAACGGCTCCAGGCCCTGCTCGGCGAGTACGCCTCGGCCGACGCCTGGCAGCAACGGCTGGAAGCCAGCCAGGAGTCCGCCCGCCGTGAGCGCGACCAGGCCATCGAGCGCTGCCACGGCGCCGAGCGCGAGCAGGCCCGGCTCACCCAGCAGGCCGGTCACGAGGCCGAGCGTATCGAAGGGCTCCGTCAGGAGCGGGTCACACTGGATGCTCGACTGACCGAGTGGCGCCACGCGCATCCGCAGTTGGATGACACCACCCTGGCGCGGCTGTTGGCGCAATCCGAGGACGAGGCCGCCCGCCAGGAGCGTGAGCTTGCCGATGCCGACGAGGCGCGCCAACGCACCGAAGCCAGCCTCGCCGAGCGCCGTCATGCCCTGCTCGAGCACCGTCGCGAGCGGGCGCTGGCCGACAGCGAGACCGAACTGCTGAGCGAAGCGGTCGAAGCCCGGATCGCCAGCCTCCGGGAGGCGCTGGATGCCCAGCAGGCGGCGCTACAGCCCAAACTGGCGGAAGCCCAGCAGGTTCGTGACGATGCCGTTCACGCCCTGCGCGACGACGACCGTCGGCGCCTGCGCCAGCAACAGGGCCAGACCGAGCTGGAATCCGCCCGTGCCGAACAGGTCCGCTGGGGGCGCATCAGCGAGCTGATCGGCTCCGCCGACGGCAAGACATTTCGCCGCATCGCCCAGGCCTACAACCTGGAGCAGCTGCTGGAGCACGCCAACGCCCATCTGGCCAATCTCAGCCGCCGCTACCGGCTGGCCCGTGGCGGCAGCGAGCTGGGCCTGCTGGTGGTGGACCACGACATGGGCGACGAGCGCCGCTCGGTGCACTCGCTCTCCGGTGGCGAGACCTTCCTCGTCTCGCTGGCGCTGGCGCTGGGGCTCGCCTCCATGGCCTCGGGCGAGCTCGTCATCGAATCGCTGTTCATCGATGAAGGCTTCGGCAGCCTCGACCCGCAGTCGCTGGCGCTGGCCATGGAAGCGCTCGACGGCCTGCAGGCCCTCGGCCGCCGCGTCGGGGTGATCTCCCACGTGCAGGAAATGCACGAAAGAATCCCGGTGCAGATCCAGGTCGAGCCGCTGGGCAATGGCACCAGCCGGGCTAGGTTGGTCAGCCTTTGAGTTCTCGTCGTCCTTCCATTGCGCCGGTCCATCCTGTGCGCCATCTTCTACGGGTCGGCATTCCAAACGCGAGGGTCTCCCATGAAGTACCTCTGTCTCGCCTATGAGGAAGAGCAAATATTCAGCGAAATGACGGAAGCCCAGTGGCATGAGCTACTACAGGAAACCCTAGATTATGTGGACGACCTGCAGAAACGAGGCAAGCTGGTCCTGACCAACGCCTTGCAGAGCGCTACCAAGGCTCACACTCTGAGAGTTCGTCATGACGAACTCACCATGACCGATGGGCCCTTTGCCGAGACCAAGGAGCAGCTAGGCGGTTTCTTCCTGATCGAGGTCGCGTCAGAAGAGGAAGCCCTGGAGATTGCTGCCGGCTGGCCGTCAGCGCGACTTGGCACCATCGAGGTGAGGCCCGTCGAGGAGGAATTGAGACTCGCAAGCCGCTACTGAGCGGGTGGTTGGTGAGTGTCTAGCCGCTCGAAGAGACGTCGATAGGCGGCCTGGCTCGGCTATGCTGCATGAGTCATGGAGCGATTGAAGGAGGCAGCATGAAGGAGTTGGCACTGCACGGTATGCGTTACCTGGGCCTGACGCTGCTGCTGGCGCTGGCGGGCCAGGCGCTGGCAGCCGAAGTGAACTGGCCGCGAATGACCGAATCGGCAGACGGCGTACCGATCGCCTATGAGGTTCACGGCAGCGGCGAACCCACGCTGGTGTTCATCCACGGCTGGAGCTGCGACGGACGCTACTGGCGCGGGCAGGTGCCGTACTTCTCGCAGCAACATCGGGTGGTGACCATCGATCTCGCCGGTCACGGCCATTCCGGCCAGGAGCGTGAAGACTTCACCATGCCGGCCTTCGGCGAGGACGTCAAAGCGGTGCTGGAGGAGTTGGACGTGGAACAGGCCCTGCTGATCGGGCACTCCATGGGCGGAACGGTCGCCGTGGAAGCGGCACGCCTCATGCCGGAGCGCGTCATCGGGATCGTGGGCGTCGACACCTTCCACAACGTGGCGGAGGAAATCACCGAGGCCCAGATCGACGAAATGCTGGGGCCGATCCAGCAGGATTTCGTCCCGGCCACCCGCCACTTCGTCGCCTCGATGTTCGTGGAAGAGACCGATGCCAGCCTGCGCGACTGGATCGTGCAGGACATGGCGGCAGCGCCGCCTCAGGTGGCTACCAGCGCCATGCAGGACATGTTTACCCGACATGTCGAGGGCGAAGCAGCGCAGCACTTCGAGGAGCTGACGGTACCGGTAGTCGCCATCAACGCCGACCTGTGGCCAACCGACGTCGAAGCCAACCGGCAGCTGCTGCCCGAATTCGACGCCGTGATCGTGGAAGGCAGCGACCACTTCCTGCACATGGCCCGGCCCGCGGCATTCAACCGGGAGCTGGACCGGGTAATCGGCACGCCGCCATGACAGGAAAGGTCTGAACTGGCCGGCTGGCAGAGTGGCATTGCGCCGCCCCCATAGGTACAATTTCCTGTACGTACCAATTTCTGTACAGGAGAATGCGAATGGAAGCCATCAGCTACACGGCCGCCCGCACCCATCTGGCCAAGACCATGCAGCAGGTCTGTGATGACCATGCTCCGGTGATCATCACCCGCAGCAAGGCCGACTCCGTAGTGATGATGTCATTGGAGGACTACGAAGCCCTTCAGGAAACCGCTTACCTGCTGCGTTCGCCGAAGAATGCCCGCCGCCTGCTCGAGTCCATTGCCCAACTGGAAGATGACCAGGGCCAAGAGCGGGAGCTCATCGAGGAATGAAGCTGACATTCTCCGAGCAAGCCTGGGAGGAGTATCTCTACTGGCAGAAGACCGACAAGAAGGTACTCCGCAGGATCAATCAGCTCATCAAGGAGATCCAACGCTCCCCCTTCGAAGGAATCGGCAAGCCGGAACCCCTCAAGCACGGCCTGGCAGGCTACTGGTCACGGCGAATCAATGACGAGCACCGTATCGTTTATAAGGTGACGGAGAATGCGCTGCTGATTGCGCAACTGCGGTATCACTATTGATAAAATTGAGATGCAGCTCATCCAGCGCAATTGCCAGATTGAGCAACAAAGTGACGTGCCAACTCACGTGTTAGACAAACTGTCTGCTTGAAGCTTGGCGCGAATTGCTCAAGTGAATATGGTGGTATTCCCATCTCGTCTTTTCGTCCATACCCACCAGCATGGACGACAGGATTTCTTAGCACTTCGTAAATTACCTCGCCGAGCTTACCACGATCTATTTTTCCTTTTAGACTTTTCAGTCCATAGACATCATCACCTTCAGGAAAGGCCGTGCAATATGCTTGATGCAATAACTCATGTGGCAGCGACTTTACATCCATTAATAAATTTTTTAATGCAGCAAGATCACTACCTCTCCCTAACCCGTGGCGACGGGCCTCGTATTCTAACACTTGATAGAATCCCAATGCTTGTGCATGTGGGCGCTCCGCCTCAAGTGCGCGGCGGTAAAGGGAGTCATGAACCCACGAGCAGCCACCATCGGAATTGACGTAGTGATCAGCACGCTCCTCTTGATAATTTGGCATAGACCCCCGGGCGCGGAGCCTGGACTCGACATTATCTTTATTCCATTTAAACACATAGGCGTCAGCCTGCTGCAGCAAGAACGCCCCTATGCTCTCTCTACCCAATCGTTTTATTCGACTCTCGGACACAAATAAGTAAATTGCTTTGGGGAGCTCCTTAAACGAATAGATGGCCTGACGAGTAAGCTGAGGGCGAAGGCTCCCGAGATTAGGTGCAATCACTCCATAAGACTCAAGCCCATAACAAAAAACAAGCCCCTCCAAAACCTCAACTCCCCCAAGAGGCAAACGAAAGAGGATTAAATCTTCTCCTACTTTCAGCCCCACACCGTTTCCTCCTGACTAATAAGCAGTTTTTTATTTCCTTTTTGGGATAACTGGATTTGCTTGAGAAGCGCCTCGGCGGAATTCTCACCGCTGAACAGTTCGGGGTTGGCCGCGCGCCACTCAGCGGTCAGCTCTCCGCGAAAGGCCTTGGCGAGAATGGACTGGGTGAGCTTGTCAACGCGGGCCTGGGCGTTCTTAACCTGCTGCTCTATCTGGTCGGCGAAGGCAAAGAGCTGATCAACGCGGCGGACGATTTCGGCCTGTTCCTCCAATGGCGGCAAATTAATGGGCATTTTCTTCATTGAACCAACATTGAAATGCTGTTGCGCCACTCCAACCTTATTAACCAAAATATTTCTCTGTGCAATCTCAGAATTCATGAAGATACAGCCAAAATCGGAGATCAGCTCACTTGATGGCCTTGCTATCACCAGATCTGAACAGTTTGCAATGCCAAGTGACTCTGGAATCACACAAGTTGTCCCTGGTGCGCCAGATCGAACGATTGCGAGATCGCCAGGCTCTAATCTCGACTTATAGATTTCCCTGTGAAACCCCTCGGATATATAAAGCAGGTTTACTGGAGAAAACCGAAAAGCCCTAACATTCTGCGAGCGAAGAAATGGTATGCCGTTATCCTCGTAACGATCAGCCATTCGCCCTACATAGCCAACAGTAATTTCCTTGCAAATCTTTGAAAAAACGATTTCCCTCCATGAGCTAAGACCACCCCCAAGTTTTGTTCGCCACTCCTCCGTCAGCTTCCCACTCACCGCCGCTGCCAGCACCGACTCCCGAAACCGCTTGAGGATAGCGGGGATGGCATCCAGGCGAGCTTTCAGATTATTGACCTGAGCCAGTAGCTCATCCAGCTTATCAGCGATGATCTTTTGCTCTTCCTGAGGTGCGAGAACAAACAGGGCGGCTTTTCCTTCCTTGGTTCCCAAGCGAGGCATGTTGACGCCATACCCCACTTCATTGACATAGGAGAGGAAGTCCAACGACTTCAGCCAGTAGAAAAGGTATCGATTATCCAGGTGAGGGCGTGCGTCAAGCGGTACGATTTCGGTAGTGCAAACTCCATCCCGGTCAGCAATCACGACCTTTTCAAGGTAGGGACGCAGCTTGCCATAGAGAACATCCCCCTTCTTGAAGCGGTTCTTGGTGCTCTTGAACTGGCGCTCGCTGAAATTCAGGCGCTGTATAATTCTCGAGGAGGATTTCTCGATATCCTCCAGTTCGAGCACCCAGGTATCGTCACCAACCTGCTCACGGGTCGCCTTTTCCGCCTTGCCATACTCCACAACCTGACCAAGCGTGGTTTCCACCCACCCCTCCGGCAACACCCGCTCGCTCATGCCTTCACCTCTTCGCTTGCGGCGTCATCCCCAAGCCCCAGCGCGTCGGCCAGCAGCCGCTTCTGTGCTGCGGCCTCGTCCTGGCTGCCGAGGGCGGCCATCAGTCCGTCAAGTTCGCGCAGCGCTTCAGTCAGCTCGCTCATGGCCTCGGCGGCGAGCACGTCGGGTTCGGGCAGGTTCTCGGCGGCGAGGCTGTCGGCGTCCTTGAGCCAGGTGATATCCAGCGAGTCGCCCTTGGTGTCGCGGATCCACTCGCGGCTGAACTTGCGCCAGCGGGAGGTCTGCAACTTATTGTCTACTCCAGCGTTCGCATCATCGGTGCCGGCAGCCCGGTCGGCTTCTATCTCCTCGGCGCCGAAGCTCCAGTCGCCCTCCTCCCGCGCAGCGAGCTGCTCGGCCAAGGTATCGCTGCCCGCCGGGTTGTAGCACTGTTCGAAGGGCTTGAGGTGGGCCTCGGTAAAGGGGGTGCGCTTGCCGAAGCTCGGCATGTTGGTGCGCAGATCAAAGACCCATACGCTGTCGGTGCAGCCCTCGTCCTGATGCGGGTTCTCGGCGGTACCACGAGTGAAGAAGAGCACGTTGGTCTTCACGCCCTGGGCGTAGAAGATGCCGGTGGGCAGGCGCAGGATGGTGTGCAGGTGGCACTTCTCCATCAGGTCGCGACGAATCTCGGTGCCCTGCCCCGCCTCGAACAGCACGTTGTCGGGCAACACTACGGCAGCGCGGCCGCCGGGCTTGAGCCCGCGGTAGATATGCTGCAGGAAGGCGAGCTGCTTGTTGCTGGTGCGGAACGTGAGGTCGTCGCGGGTGATGCTGGCCTCGCCGCCCTTGGCGGTGCCGAAGGGCGGATTGGCGAGGATCACGTCGGCGCGGGGCAGCGCCTTGCCGGCCTCGCCCAGGGCGTTGCCCAGGTGCACCACGCCTTCGTCGTCACCTTCCATGCCGTGCAGCAAACAGTTCATCAGCGCCAGCCGCCGAGTGCCCGGCACCAGTTCGATGCCGACGAAGGCCTTGAGCTTCTGGAAAGCCTGGGCCTTGGCGTCGAGGTCGAAGTGATCATCTGTCTGCTGCTTGATATAGGCGTCGGCGGCAATCAGGAAGCCTGCCGTACCGGCGGCAGGGTCCTGTATCGTCTCGCCATGCCGGGGACGGATGCAGCGCACCATGGCGTTGATCAGCGCCCGGGGCGTGAAGTACTGGCCGGCACCGGACTTGGTCTCGTTGGCGTTCTTTTCCAGCAGCCCTTCGTAGAGATCACCCAGGCCGTCCCGCTGGGCGCTGAACCAGTCGATGCGGTCCAGGTCGCGGATCAGCTGTTCCAGGTGACGCGGCTCCCTCAGCCGGGTCTGGGCATCCGTGTAGATGGCGGCAATCAGCCGGTCTTCGCTCTTCGAGAGGTCGAGCAGCATCTGCTTATAGTAGTTGAGCAGCTCCAGGCCCGAGCGGCTGGTCAGCTGCGGCCATCGGGCCCACTCCGGCAGCGCATGGGCGTTGAGCAGCCCGGCCTGGGTGTTCTCGTACTCCATCTTGATGAACAGCAGCAACACCAGCTCGGTGACGTAGTCGGAGTAGTTGATGCCGTCGTCGCGCAGTACGTCGCAGAGGTTCCACAGCTTCTGGACGATGTCATTCTGGGTCATGAGGGGTCCTGATTGAGAATATCGATATAGGCACGGTAGGCGTAGATTCGATTACGCTTTTGCCCGGTAAGCTCATTGACGATCCCGAGCTCTTTTTCCAAGGCGTTGAGCAGCTTGCCGACCGTCGCGGGTGTCAGGCCCGTGCGCTGACATAAATGACTGATGTTGGCGATGGGCTGCTGGAATAACGCATCCAGCAAGAGGCCTGCCGAGCCGGCCTGGCGGCCAAGCCCTGCCAGGCGGGCCTTGTCCTGCTCCCGCAGTTGGTTGAGCTGCTGGGCGGTAGCCACTGCCTGAGTGGCCGTATGGGCAACGGCATCCACGAAGAAAAGCAGCCAGGCCTCCCAGTCGCCGGTTACTCGTACCTGCTGTAGCCGCTCGTAGTAGGTCTGCCGATGCTGCTTGAAGAATACCGAGAGATAAAGCAGTGGCTCCTTGAGAATGCCGGCCTCTACCAGAATCAACGGAATCAGCAGGCGCCCCAGGCGCCCATTGCCATCCATGAAGGGATGGATGGTCACGAACTGCACATGGGTCAGGGCGGCCTTGACCAGCGGGTCCGTCGCCTCGGGAATGTCGTTGATGAAGCGCTCGAGCGCCGCCCAGCATTCGGCAAGATGCTGAGGCGGCGGCGGAACGAAAACCGCCTCATCTGGGCGATGCCCCCCCAGCCACACCTGGTTGCTGCGAAACGCTCCCGGCCCCCGGTGTATACCGCGCCCCGAGGTCATGAGTGCGGTGTGCATCTCCATGACCAGTCGATGGCTGATGGGAAATCCCTCACGTATGCGCTGCACGCCGAGCGTCAGCGCATTCACGTAGCAGGAGACTTCCTGCACATCATCCATGGGCACGCCCGGCATGCCCTCCATCTCGTAGAGCATCAGGTCGCTGAGAGAGGACTGGGTGCCCTCGATTTGCGACGACATGACAGCTTCCTTGCGCACATAGCTGTAGAGGAACAGCGAGGCTTCAGGCAGTAGGGTGCTGATGGCATCAAGGCGTCCAAGCGAGAGCATGGCGTGGTTGATGCGCTGCTGTAGCTTGCCATCCAGCGTCAGGGGCGGCTGGGGTGGAAGCGGATCAGGCAAGAACGCCTGGCAGCGCACCCCACCAGCAATGCTGTCTACATAGTGGCCTGTCAGCCCGCGATCCATGGATTCACCTGGGGTTCGATTAAAATAAGGATGCGGCTTATTTTAATTTGTAGCTGAAAATAAAATAAGACCCTGCGCTATTTTACTTTCGCGCTCTCCTTGCCTGCCGATATGTCGACACCATCGACACGTTCCGGGAACATGTCGAAAAAATCGCGTTTCGTGAACATGTCACGGCGACATGTCGATGGCATGGACACGTCAGCTCGCTTCCCATAGCGAGTCGTTGAGGGCATCCAGCACCTCATCGAGATGGTTGCCGAGCACGGCGTCGAGCTGCTTCAGGCCACCGTGATCGGCGAAGCGCTGGTTGATGAAGGCCCGGTCGAGCACCACTTCATGAGTGAGCTGCCTGGCCAGGCGGTCGAGCCATTTGCGCTGGCTGGGCGTCCAGGGATGCAGTGCATAGATGCGCTGCATGGCCTCGCGTACCCGCTGCTCGAAAGGAATCAGCGCCTCGCCCAGGGCGGCACGGCGGATGTGACCGACGATGCTGGCCGCGATCTCCTGGTTGGTTGCGTTGCGCCAGGCGCTTTCCAGAGCGGCTTCACTGTAGCCGGCGCCGTCCAGCAGCAGGCGCACTTCCTTGAGGGTTTCGCGAGTGAGGTCACGGGGACGATTGACCACCACACTCAGCGCCACTGATTCGTTCAACTGGTTCTTGATGAAGTCATCGAAGCTCTCCAGATAGTCGGCGGGTTTCTCGTGTACACCGTAGCTCTGGCTACGCTCGAGCAGTTCGTCCTTGCCCTCGTAGACCAAAGGCATGCGCTCGCTGCCGATCAGCTGCTTCACCTCAACTACCTGGGCCAGCAGTCCGGCATGTTGGCGCAGGAAGTCGGCAGCGGGCTTGGGGCCGAGTTCGTGCAGGTGCTTATGCAGTTTCTGCGGCGCCACGCCCCAGCTCTCTTCGAGCTGCTCCAGAAGTTGGCGAACGTCCTCACGGCTCTCGGCACGCTTGCCGGCCTTGCGCATCACCCGCATCAGCTTCTGGCTGAGCTGATCGAGCAGATCGTCGGCGTGGCTGAACCCTTCCCGTTCGCCAGGCACTTCCAGAGCGCGCTCCAGTTGCTCAGGATCGATGAGTTCATCGTGAAGCTGCTCCAGCGTGATACCGGGATCCTTCACCAGCGGCTGCATGGTGTTGACGGCTGCCAGCGCGGCGTAGATATCCACCGGGTCATAGATGAAGAACACGGTTTTGCCAATCTCGTCGCAGCGGCGCGTGGCGCGGCCGATCATCTGCTCGTAGAGGATGCGCGACTTCACCCGGCGCAGGAACACCAGATGACAGATTGGCGGCACGTCGATGCCGGTGGTGAGAAGGTCTACGGTAATGGCAATGTTGGGGTACTTGTCGTTTTTATAGCGGCGGATCAACTCATCCACCTTGTCGGCCTTGCCGGTGATCTTGGCCACCGCTGCCTGCTTGTAGGCGTCGCCGTACTTGGCGTAAAACGCTTCGTCCAGCAGCCGCTTGACCATGTCGGCATGCAGGTCGGTAGCGCAGAAGATCAGTGACTTCTCTTCGCCAAAGGGGTCGAGCTCCTCGGCGAGCTGCGCACAGATGACCTCATTGAAACCCGGGGTGATCACACGACGGTTGAAGGCCTCGACCTCGAAATCGAGTTCATCCTCGAGTTCGGCACTTTCCACCTCGCCGGTACGTGCATCGACGACACTCACCGCTTCACCCTTGGCAAAGTGGATGCCGTGGCGACTGAGCAACGTCTCGTAACGGATCGGCGGCTCGTGATCGATCAGCCAGTCGTCCGCCACCGCCTCGCGATAGGAGTAGGTGAATACCGGGCGGCCGAAGATCTCGCTGGTATGCTTCGCCGGGGTCGCGGTGAGCCCGATGCGCACGGCATCGAAGTGCTCCAGAACCTGACGGTATCGCGAGAGGTACTGGCCGGTGTCACGGGTTGCAAGCTCGCCTTCGGTCATTTCCTGATCCAGGGTATAGCCGCGGTGAGCCTCATCGACGATGATGCAATCGAAGGTGTCCACTGGTGGCGGCTCATCGGCCATGAAGAGGCGTCGTGACATGGCTTGCACGGTAGCCACTTGCACGCGAGTCTCGGCCTCGGCGGCCATGTCGCCAAGCGTGGCCACGTTGTAGATCTGCGAGAGTGTGTGGTTCTGCTCCAGAGGCGCCTCGTCGAAGGCATCCATCGCCTGCTTGCCCAGGGCGTTGCGGTCGACCAGGAACAGGATTCTGCGGAAACGTTCAGTCTTGAGGAAACGGTAAATCAGACCAATGACGGTACGGGTCTTGCCGGTCCCGGTGGCCATGGCCAGCAGGGCTCGCTGCTCTCCTTCCTGCAAAGCTCCTTCCACGGCGTGAATGGCCCGCTCCTGATAATCTCGCAGCCGCAGGTAGCCAAAACCCTCTTCGCGCAGCCGCTGCTCTGCCTGGGCGCGACTTCGCTTCAGGCGGTCGAGCAGACCTTCGGGACTATGAAAATGCGGTAGCGCCCGCGCCAGATTGCCAGCCTCACGCACGTCGCGAAACCAGATGCCTGATTTCTCGGCAAGCTGCGGCAGGTAAGGTCGGCCGTTGCAGGAGAAAACGAAGGGCACGTAAAAGTGGCCATCCCCCTCATCAGGCCACGCAATAGTGCGCCCTTCCCGCTCCCAGGCCGGCTCGAACGCCCCCTTCGGCGTAAAAGCCCCGGTGAAGCCTCGTGAATAGCGCTCGGCTTGCCCTAACTTGCCGGCTACATCGATGTTCTGGCGCTTGGCCTCCACTACGCCGATGGGGACTAGGCCATGGAACAGCACATAATCGGCACGCTGGCCGTTGGGAAGTTCCCACTCGGCGATGGCCAGGTAACGATTCGCTTCGGGGCGCACGCCCTTCTTCCAGGACAGCACCTGCGTATCGGCTTCCCAGCCGGACTCCCGAAGCTGCTGGTCGATCAGTAGACGAGTTAGCTCTTCATCCAGCCCCAACTGGACGTTGAGCGCCCGGTTCGCCTGGCCGATGCGGCGGCGCATCGCCTTGGGTGGTTCACTCTCGGCTCCCTCTCGGGCCTGTTCAGCCAGGCGCCGCTGAAACTCCCGCTCGCGTCGCTCTAGTTCGGTCTGATGGGCTCGTGACTGCTCAGCCAAGGCCCGTGCTTCCTCGTCCATGGCCTCGGCCAGCTCGGCGTACTCCCGCTTTTCCCGGGCTTCCAGCTCGGCTAACTTGCGCTGAGCATCAGCCTGCTCAGTAGCACTGGCCAATTCGCCTTGCAGGCGCTCCATTTCGGCCTGAAGCTCACGTAACTCTGCACTGGGGTCTGCTGGTGGCGTGAAGGCGCCAGGTTTGAAGTCGGGGTCGGCGAAAGCGCGGTGGAACCATACGGCAAGATTACGAGCGATCTTGAGCCCCTGGATTGCCTCGCGGTGCTGGGTGCGAAACTGGTGAGTCGCCTTGTTACCCTCGATACGCAGGGTATGAAAGAGTTCGCGCACCGTGGGGTCGAGTCCCAGCGCGGTATCTATGCGGTAAAGCAGATCGCGCTGGCTCACGCGCTCATCTAGTTCGAGACCAAGACGAGCCGCAATATCCTGGGCCATGGCTTCGCCGAGCTGGCGCAGCTTGATCAGGGTGGTATTGGGATCATGGCTGAAAGCACGCTCTGCGCTGGCCGCAAGCTCCAGGAAGATTGGGTCGTGCTCACCGAGAAAGTAAAAATTTCCGCCACTATGGCTGCGCGTATCTTGTCCCTGCATGCGTATCCCCGATCCCGTGCCATAGCCTGCTCTACCGGCAGCTTGTTACTGGCTCTTTACGTAGACTGCCATCAATTCGGCTTAGGAACCAGTGCCACTACTACGCGGCCGGCGGCGCTTCGCTCTGAGCAACCAGAGTAGGTTGGAACTCCTCGACCGGCACCGGTCGGCCGAACAGGTAGCCCTGGTACTGGTGGCATCCCAACCCGGCAAGCAGGTCACGCTGCATCTCGGTCTCGACGCCCTCGGCGATGACGCCCAGCTCCAGACTCTGTGCCAGGGCGACGATGGCGGCGGCAATAGGGGTGGATTGGGTGTCACGGCTAAGGTCACGGACGAAGGCAATGTCGATCTTCAAGGTGTCCAGCGGCAGCGCCTTGAGATAAACCATGGAAGAGTAGCCGGTGCCGAAGTCGTCCAGTGCGAAGCTGACGCCGATGCGCCGCAGCAGCGACATCTTCTCGATAGTACCTTCCGGGTCCTTGAGCAGCAGCGACTCGGTGAGCTCGAGGGTCAGCCTGCCCGGCGCCACCGCGTGTCGATAGAACGCCGAGAGCACCTGGTCGACGAAGTCAGGCTGCTGGAACTGGCGCACGCTGACGTTCAAGGAGAGCTTGAGATCGCTGAATTCGGAACGGTGCCGCCACTCCCCCAACAGACGGCAGCCCTCCTGGAGGACCCAACTGCCCAAGGGCAGGATCAACCCGCTCTCTTCCGCCAGCGGAATGAACTCCCCTGGCGAGACGAAACCCCGAACAGGATGCTGCCACCGCACCAACGCTTCTGCACCGATGACGTGCCGGTCGGCATTGACCTGGGGCTGAAGGTGCAATCGCAACTCACCGTTGTCGATGGCATGTCGCAGCTCACGCTCGAGCGATAGCCTCGCCTCCCGCTCCTGCTCCAGTTCCGGGCGAAACAGCTGAGGAACCGCATCGCGCTGCCGCTTGGCCTCGAGGAGCGCCAGACCGGCACGCTTGAACAGCATTGCTGGTGTATTGCCATCGTGAGGATTGAACACCAGCATGCCGACACTGAATCGGCAGGGGTAGGTATGGCCGTGCAAAAGGTAGTCGGCTGAGAGCGACGCCAGCACACGTTCGGTAATCCCGCGTGCTTCACGACCGGCGGCAGATCTGTGGGTGGCATTCAAGCGCGCCAGGAGAGCGAATTCGTTACCGTCCAGGCGAGCGACATGAAGATCGTCATTAGCCCAATGGCGCAGACGTGTCGCCAATTGGCGCAGCAGCTCATCGCCAATATCCTGCCCCAAGCTGTCGTTGAGGATCTTGAATCGGTCGATGTCGAACAACACCAGCAGCGACAAGGCCGTTGCGCTATCCGGATGACGTTCACACCCATTCAACCGCTCCTGAAGCGCACGCCGATTGGGTAACTCGGTCAGGGTGTCATGGTAGGCGAGGTAGCGTATCCGTTGTTGAGCCTCCTGCTCAGCGGAGCGATCGGAGATCAACGCAACATAATCCCGCTCATCGCTATCGGCATAGGTCACTCGGCTGACGCTGAGCCAGGCTGGGAAGCGCCTTCCATTGCTGTGCAGGGCTTCGATCATGCCACTCCACTCCCCTTTCTCCGAGAGCTCCCTGAGCAGCGTTTCCTTGAATACCTCGCTGTTGGCGGCAAAGACGAGCTTCCACGCCGACTGATCCATAGCCCGTGCCATGTCCCAGCCAAGCATTTTCTCGAGAGCGGCGTTGCTGAGCCGAATGCGCGCCTGATCGTCCAGTAGCGCAACGCCGTCGTGAAGTGCGGACAGGACCTCGACGAGCCGTCGTCGTGTCATGTGCTCGTGCTGCTCGCTGACATGAAGCCGCCGCTGTGCCTGCGCTGCCACCACGGTGAGCAAGGCAACCAGAACGACACAGCCCCCAATGAGATAAATGAGCCAGTGCGATTCCGCTGTTGGCGGTGGCAAAGCCGCACCTGGATGAGGGACGAACCAGGCAGCGCGCATAGCCACGTAGTGCATGCTGCAAATGGCCAGGGAAACGAACAAGGCGCTGATCAGGGCGCAGGTCTTGGCCCGCCGCATGCCCCACTCCCGATGGCATAGGCGATACGCATAAGCGGTAGCGACACCAAGACCGACTGCCACGAAAAGCGAGAGGAGAAACAGCCAGAACTCGTGATAGAGCGAAGCCGGCATGCGCATGGCGGCCATGCCGGTGTAGTGCATCGTGCCGATCCCCAGCCCCAGGCTGGTGCCGGCCAGTATCAGTCCTCGGTGAGTTGAGGTCTCACGCGAGAGTAGCAAGATGGCCACCAGACTCCCCGCCACGGCGGGCACGATGGATAAGAGCGTCAGGATCGGGTCATGCTGCACGGGGAAGGCAAGCCGATAGGCATGCATACCGGTAAAGTGCATGCTCCATACACCCAACCCCATGATGCCGGCCCCAGCGACCAGCCAAAGCCTGCGCCACCCAGCGTGCTTGGCCTTGCTGACCAGCTTGATGAGATCCAGGCCGGCATAGGAGGCCGCCAGCGCGATCGCCAAGGACACCAGCACAAGAGGGAGATGATGCTCCCCTTGCACAGCGTCCAGGGCATGCGGATCAAAGAAAAGGTTGGGCAGTATGGTCATGAACTCTTCTTCGGCATGGTGGTGGCCTTCTTGAGGGTGTCAGCGAGTTCACGTTGAAAAAATGTTTATCTACCAACCAAAAAAGGCGCCCCTCTGCCGGGGCGCCTTTTTACTACGCTTGACCCAATCACGCCAGGTCGAAACGATCCGCGTTCATCACCTTGTTCCAGGCGGCGACGAAGTCGCTGACGAACTTCTCCTTGGCGTCGTCCTGGGCGTAGACCTCGGCGATGGCGCGCAGCTGCGAGTTGGAGCCGAATACCAGGTCGACTCGGGTACCGGTCCACTTCACTTCACCGCTCTTGCGGTCGCGGCCCTCGAACACGTCGGCATCCACCGAGGCGGGCTGCCACTGGGTGCCCATGTCGACCAGATTGACGAAGAAGTCATTGGTCAACGTCCCGGGGCGCTCGGTGAACACGCCGTGGCGCGAGTTACCGTAGTTGGCCTCGAGCACCCGCAGGCCGCCCACCAGTACGCTCATCTCCGGTGCGCTGAGTCCCAGCAGTTGGGCCTTGTCAATCAGCATCTCCTCGTCTGAGACGGTGAAGCGAGCGCGGCGGTAGTTACGGAAGCCGTCGGCCTCGGGGCGCAGCCACGCGAAGGAGTCGGCATCGGTCTGCTCGGCGCTGGCGTCGGTGCGGCCCGGCGTGAACGGCACCTCGATGTCATGGCCGGCACCCCTGGCCGCCTTCTCGATCGCGGCGGCACCACCCAGCACGATCAGATCGGCAAGCGATACCTTCTTGTTGCCTGATTGGGTGGCGTTGAAGTCGTTCTGAATGCTCTCCAGTGTCTTCACCACCTTGGCCAGCTGCTCCGGCTGATTGGCTTCCCAATCCTTCTGCGGCGCCAGGCGAATGCGCGCCCCGTTGGCTCCGCCGCGCATGTCGGAGCCGCGGTAGGTGGAAGCCGACGACCAGGCGGTGTAGACCAGCTCGGCAACGCTCAGACCCGAACCGAGGATCTTGCGCTTGAGGCTGGCGACGTCCTGGGCATCGACCAGCTCGTGGTCCACGGCGGGCACCGGATCCTGCCAGATCAGCTCTTCGGCAGGCACTTCCGGGCCGAGGTAGCGCGCCTTCGGCCCCATGTCGCGATGGGTCAGCTTGAACCAGGCGCGGGCGAAGGCATCGGCGAACTCCTCCGGGTTGTTGTGGAAGTGCTCGGAGATCTTGCGGTATTCAGGATCCTCGCGCATGGCCATGTCGGCGGTGGACATCATGATGCCCACACGCTTAGTGGCATCCTCGGCATCCGGCGCGTGGTCCTTGTCGGCAAGCCCCTTCGGAGCCCACTGCTTGGCGCCCGCCGGGCTCGTGGTCAGCTCCCACTCGTAGCCGAACAGCACGTCGAAGTAACTCATGTCCCACTTCGTCGGCGTCGGCGTCCAGGCGCCTTCCAGACCGCTGGTGATGGTGTCGCGGCCCTTGCCACTCTTGTAGCCGCTCTTCCAGCCAAAGCCCATCTCCTCCATGGGCGCGGCCTCCGGCTCGGGGCCAACGTTGACCGGGTCGCCGGCGCCATGGGCCTTGCCGAAGGTGTGGCCGCCGGCGGTCAGGGCCACCGTCTCATAGTCGTTCATCGCCATGCGGGCGAAGGTTTCGCGGATATCCTTGGCCGAGGCCAGCGGATCGGGGTTGCCGTCCGGCCCTTCCGGGTTGACGTAGATCAGGCCCATCTGCACCGCGGCCAGCGGGTTCTCCAGGTCACGTTCACCTGAGTAACGGCTCTTGGCGTGTTCGCTGGTGGCCAGCCATTCGTCCTCGGCGCCCCAGTAAATATCCTCTTCCGGCTGGTAGACGTCCTCACGCCCGCCAGCGAAGCCGAAGGTCTTGAAGCCCATGGACTCCAGCGCGACGTTGCCCGCCAGGATGTACAGGTCGGCCCAGGAGAGCTTGTTGCCGTACTTGCGCTTGATCGGCCACAGCAGGCGCCGCGCCTTGTCCAGGTTGCCGTTGTCGGGCCAACTGTTGAGCGGCGCGAAGCGCTGGGTGCCGGTACCGGCGCCACCGCGGCCGTCGCCCACCCGGTAGCTACCGGCACTATGCCAGGCCATGCGGATGAACAGCGGACCGTAATGGCCGTAGTCCGCCGGCCACCACTCCTGGGAGTCGGTCATCAGCGCTTCGAGGTCTTGCTTTACGGCGGCAAGATCGAGGGACTTGAATGCCTCGGCGTAGTCGAATGCCTCGCCCAGCGGATTGGACTTCGGCGCATGCTGGTGAAGAATGTTCAGGTTGAGCTGGTTGGGCCACCAGTCCTGGTTGGAGTTGCCGGTATCGCCCTTCTTGGTGCGCGCCCCGTGCATGACGGGACACTTGCCTGCGCTGCTGTCGACTTTCTGGTCCATGACGCTCTCCCTACGGTGACGTGTTGTCGTGCAATGTGGCTGTCTCGTAAGAATAGGTATATCAGCGGAACCGAAAGAGAGAGACTTGTTTTTTCACAACGCGGCAATAGACAATTTCAATAACACTGCAAAATGCAATTGAACAAGACTTTCGTCATGCCGATCCTGAGATGACCATCCGCTGCGATGGATGCAGGCGTGATAGGCTTCAGGCAATGCCCCGAAGGAGAGAATCATGACCGCCGCCGAGATGCTCGAACGCCTGGTAGGCTTTGCCACCGTTTCCCGCGATTCCAACCTGGACTTGATTGCCTTCGTCGAGGGCTACCTCGACGAGCACGGTGTCGAGCATTGGCGGGTGGAAAGCGACGACGGCAGGAAGGCCAACCTGCTGGCGCGCATCGGGCCTGATGTAGAGGGCGGCGTGGTGCTCTCGGGGCATACCGACGTGGTGCCGGTCGACGGCCAACCCTGGTCCACCGATCCGTTCACTCTGATCGACAAGGGCGACGGCAAGCTCTATGGACGCGGCACCTGCGACATGAAGGGCTTCATTGCCTGCGCCCTGGCCGAGCTGCCCGAGTGGCTGAAGCGCGGCCTGGACAAGCCGATCTACCTGGCGCTTTCCTACGACGAGGAAGTGGGCTGCATCGGCGCGCCGCGCATGATCGAGCGGCTGATGGCCGACCACCCGCGCCCTGCGGCGGTGATCGTCGGCGAGCCGACCCTGATGCAACCGGTGGTGGCTCACAAGGGCGCCACCAACCTGCGCACCACCGTGACCGGTCGCGCCTCGCACTCCAGCCAGATCGACCAGGGCGTGTCGGCGATCCACGTGGCCGCACGGCTGGTGACGAAGATCGAAGATGTCATGGCCGAACTGCGCGCCGAGGAACGCGTCGACGAGGCCTTCAACGTCGCCCACTCCAGCCTGCACGTGGGCAAGATCGCCGGTGGCACCGCGATCAACATCATGGCGCGGGAGTGCACCTTCGAGTGGGAGATTCGCCACCTGCCCAGCGACCGCTTCGAGGAGCTGTTCGAGCGGGTGAATGCCTATGCCGCCGAACTCGAGGACGAGATGCAGCGCCGTGCCCCCGAGGCGAGCATCGTCACCGAGGCGCTCAATCTCACGGTGCCGGCGCTGGCCGATGACAACAATGCCGAGGTGCTCGACCTGTGCCGCGAGCTGCTCGGCGAGCAGCCCAGCGGCGCGGTGGCTTACGCCACCGAAGCCGGGCAGTTCCAGCGCGTGGGGCTGCCCACGGTGATCTGCGGCCCCGGCAGCATTCGCCAGGCGCACCAGCCCGACGAGTACATCGAGATCGAACAGCTCGCGGCAGGCACTCGCTTTATGCAGGCACTGGGGCGGCGGCTAGGCCAGTAGCGCCAGAGCCACCGCCTATGCTCATTCGCCCAGGCGGTCGTGGCCGTTATTCAGGAAGGGATAGTCGGTGTAGCCCTTTTCGGCACCGCCGTAGAAGGTACTCGAATCGGGCTCATTGAGCTTGGCACCCACACGCAGCCGCTCGGGCAGGTCGGGGTTGGCGAGGAAGGGGCGGCCGAAGGCCACGGCGTCGGCAGTACCGTCTTCCAGGCGCCGGCGTGCACGCTCGCCATCGTAGTTGCCGCAGTAGATCAACGCACCGCGGAAGCGCTGACGCATCCCCTGACGGAAGCCCTCGGGGAAGGTAATACTGCCACCGGCCCAGTTGGGCTCGTTGAGGTGGACGTAGGCCAGACCACGCTTGGAGAACTGCTCAGCCAGGTAGTAGGCCATCTCCTCTGGCTCATCGTCGGTAAGGCCGAACAACTCGATGAACGGGGTGAGGCGAACGCCGACGCGTGCAGGGCCGAACACTTCGGCAACCGCATCGATCACCTCCAGCGGGAAACGCGCTCGGTTTTCGAGGGAACCACCGTACTGATCGGTACGCCGATTGGTACCGGTCGCCAGGAACTGGTTCAGCAGGTAGGCGTTGGCAGCATGCACTTCGACCATGTCGAACCCGGCGCGCTTGGCACGCACGGCGGCCTGGCGGTAGTCCTCGACGATGCCGGGGATCTCGTCGGTCTCCAGCGCCCGCGGCGTGCTGGTGGGGTGGGGGCCTGCGCTGCCGTCCTCGAACTCGACGAAGCACTCGGCGCCTTCTCCCTTTAGGGCGCTGGGCGCCACGGGCGGCTGGCCGTCCGGCTGCACCATTTCGTGGGACACACGCCCCACATGCCACAGCTGCAGCGCGATGCGTCCACCCTTAGCATGCACGGCCTCGACCACGCCCTTCCAGCCGGCCTCCTGCTCGTCGGTCCAGATGCCCGGCGTATAGACGTAGCCGCGAGCGGTGGGGGAAATATTGGTGGCCTCGCTGATGATCAGCCCCGAACCGGCACGCTGGCCGTAGTAGATCTGCTGCAACTTACCGGGCACGCTGTCCGGGGTGCGCGAACGGGTCAGCGGAGCCATGATCACGCGATTGGGGAGATTCAGGCCACCCAGCTGAAGCGGGGTGAATAGCGTGGTTTGCGACATTTGCCGACTCCTTTGGCGAACGAAATTGACCTTCCCTGCCTTTATGAGGACGCTAACGATCTTCTCCAACCCCGCTGACACAAATTGCAACAAAGCGCCGACCACTCGCACGCGAAGTTATCGCAGCCGGTGAGGGACTACCCCTTGAAGCCGGGCTCGGCAAGCCCCGCCACGCCGGTTCTCATCTGCAGCAGGCTGCCGGCATGCGGCCAGCGCGCCTTGCCCTCGGCGTCCAGATGCTGGGTCGCGGTGGTGATGTAGAGCGTGCGCAGATCGGCCCCGCCGAAGGCCACCATGGTCGGGTGCGGGCACGGCACCGGGTGCTCCGCCACCAGCTCGCCCTCGGGCGAAAAACGCACGATGCGCCCGCCGTCGTAGAGCGCGCTCCAGTAGCAGCCCTCGCTGTCCACCGCTGCGCCGTCGGGCACGCCGGGCAGGCCCAGCCTTTCCAGGTCGACCCAGGTCTCGCCCTCGCCCAAGGTGCCGCTTTCGACGTCGAAGGGGTAGCGCAGGATGCGCCGGCTCAGCGAGTCGGTGTGGTAGAGCCAGCGCCGGTCGGGGCTGAAGGCCAGGCCGTTGGAGATACCCAGGCCCGTCAGCCGCGGCGTCAGCTCACCCTCGTCGAGACAGTAGAGCGCCGCGCTGGGGCTCGATTCGTCGGCATCGATGGTGCCCACCCACAGGCGCCCGGCGGCGTCGCAGCGACCGTCGTTGAAGCGGTTGCCCTGCCCTTCCTGGCCCCACTCCGGATTGTCGGCCAGCCGCTCGGGCTCGCCGTTTTCGGGCAGGCGCAGGATGCCCGAGGCCGCAGCGGCCACCAGCCCTGTCTCGGCGAGCGCCACGCAGCCCACCTTCTCGCCCAGCTCGGTACGCGTCGGCGCCCCATCCTGCTGCGGGCGCCAGGCATAGACGTGGCCGTTGTTGATATCGGCCCAATACAGCGTCTGGCGCTCAACCGACCACACCGGGCTCTCGCCCAGGCTCATGTCGAGCTTCACCGCCACTTCGATCACACCGTCTTGCATCGCTCGTCTCCGTTCGCGTTCAGGGACGCAACCTTGCCATCATGGCAGCCACGCAATTGGCCTCGGCCTGCCGCTTCAGAGCAGGCCGGGGATGGTCGAATACCGAAAGCGACAGTGCAGCTCGTGGCTCTCTCCGCTTGCCAGCACCACCAACCCATGGCCAGACGGATCGTCGTAGTGGTGGGCATCAACGCAATGAGAGACCGGCTCGAAGCAGAAGAAGTCCGCTTGCGCATCGGGTGAGAAGACCAGATAGCGCGAGGCACTGCTTGTCACCGACAACGCCACGCCACGCCGGGGCCAACACAGCGTGGCCTGGCCGCTCCAGCCGGTGAACAGGTTGTCGATCTTGCGTTCGGGAAGCGCATTTCCGTGCGCGAAATCCCACGCTTCGCCGGGCGAGATGCGACGCCAGGTGGTGGGCAATTGCTGGGCATCGACCTCCCAGACCCCTTCTGCTGCTGCCTCGAGGCACACATCGGCTGTGCGCGGAAACCAAGGATGCAGCCCGACGCCGTAAGGCGCCGGTGTATCACCCAGGTGGGTCACGGCCAGCGTCACCGCAAGCCCATCGTCCACCAGCCGATACGTCAGCTCTGCCCGGTAATCGAAAGGGGGTTGCTGCCAGGAGCGCAGGCTCAAGCGCAGCTCCGATTCATGCTGCGCCTCTATCTGCCAAGCCCGCTGCCAGCCGTCGCCATGAATCGGCAACGGCTCGCCAGGCAGATTGGCCGCAAGCGGGTAGTGCCGGCCACGCCACTCGAAGCCCTCCTCGGCGATACGATTCGACCACGGCACCAACGGATACATGGCGAGCCGATTGGGATCACTCTCGCCCGCACCACCGGGACGCATCAACGCCACAGGCCCCGCCGGCGTCAGGGCATCGAAGCGCACTACACTGGCGCCGACAGCGGGCGCCACCACCACACGTAGCCGGCCATTATCGAGGGTCAGCGTCTCATGCATTCACCCACACGCCCCCTGACGCGGAAGACTCCAGCGCACGCGTGATGAATCTCAGGCCATCGACACCATCGCTCACCCCCGGCGTGCCCAGGGTCAAGGCGTCTGCCGAACGGCCGGCCTGGCGGGCCCGGATCTGCTCGGCAAAATCACCATACAGCTGGGCGAAGGCCTCGAGATAACCCTCCGGATGCCCCGGCGGTATGCGCGCCGCGGCCAGGGCCGCTTCCCCCAAGCCAGGACCGTTGCGCGTCAGAATGCGTGACGGCTCGCCCAGCGGCGAATGCAGCAGCCGATTGGGCTCCTCCTGACTCCACTCGAGGCCGCCACGGCTACCGTAGACCCGCAGCCGCAGGCCGTTCTCGTTGCCCGGCGATACCTGGCTCGACCACAGCATGCCCCGCGCACCGCCCTTGAAGCGCAGCATCATGTGCACGTTGTCGTCGAGGGCACGACCCTCGACGAAGGTGTGCAGGTCCGCCGCCAGCGACTCCAGCTCGAGCCCGGTGACGAAGCGTGCCAGGTGATAGGCATGGGTGCCGATGTCGCCCAGACAGCCGGCAGGTCCGCTGCGCTGTGGGTCGGTGCGCCACTCAGCCTGCTTGACGCCGCTCTCCTCCAGGCGGGTGGAGAGCCAATCCTGGGGGTATTCGACCTGCACCACCCTGAGTTCGCCCAGCTCACCGGCGGCGACCATGTCGCGGGCCTGGCGCACCAGGGGATGGCCGGAGTAGTTGTGGGTCAAGCCGAAAAACAGCCCGCTGTGCTCGACCAATTCAGCCAGTGACTGGGCATCCTCCAGGTTGGTGGTCATCGGCTTGTCGCAGATCACATGGATGCCAGCCTCGAGAAAGGTACGCGCCACGTCGAAGTGCAAATGGTTGGGGGTGACGATGGCGACCACGTCGATACCGTCCTGGCGCAGGCGCTCGGCCTCGGCCATGGTGCGGTAGTCGGGATAGGCACGCTCTTCGGCCACATGCAGCTCGGTGGCAGCCGCGCGACTACGCTCGGGGTCGGAGGCGAAAGCGCCGGCAACCAGCTCATAGTGGTCGTCGAGCCTGGCGGCAATACGGTGCACGCCGCCGATGAAAGCGCCCTGCCCGCCGCCGACCATGCCCAGGCGCAGCCGGCGAGGAGTGTCGTGTTGTTGGCTCATGTCGTTTTCCCTCAGTCGAGACCCAGCAGGCGACGGTTGGCCGCCTCATCGGCACCGCCATCGGCGAAGTCGTCGAAGGCACGCTCGGTGACTTCGATGATATGGTCGCGAATGAAGGCTGCACCTTCCCGCGCCCCAGCCTCGGGATGCTTGAGGCAGCACTCCCACTCGAGCACTGCCCAGCCGTGATAGTCGTTGGCCGCCATCCAGGAAAAGATGTGCTTGAAGTCCACCTGGCCGTCGCCCAGCGAGCGAAAACGGCCGGCGCGCTCGACCCAGCTCTGGTAGCCGGAGTAGACACCCTGCCTCGGGCTGGGGGTGAATTCGGCGTCTTTCACATGGAACATCTGGATGTGCTCGCGGTAGACGTCCAGGAACCCGCGGTAATCGAGCTGCTGCAGAACGAAGTGGCTGGGATCATAGAGAATATGACAGCGTGGATGATGGCCAACCCGCTCCAGAAACATCTCGAAGGTGATGCCGTCATGCAGATCCTCGCCGGGGTGGATCTCGTAACAGAGATTGACCCCGACTTCGTCGAATGCATCGAGAATGGGCCGCCAACGCCTGGCCAGCTCGTCGAAGGCGGTATCGATCAGGCCGGCCGGACGCTGTGGCCACGGGTAGACATAGGGCCAGGCCAAGGCGCCGGAAAAGGTGCCGTGATCGGTCAGCCCCAGGTTGCGTGAAGCGCGTGCGGCAAAATGCAGCTGCTCCACCGCCCAGGCCTGGCGCGCCCGTGGATTTCCCCTCACTTCAGGCGCGGCAAAACCGTCGAACATCTCGTCATAGGCCGGATGTACGGCAACCAGTTGGCCCTGCAGGTGGGTGGAGAGTTCGGTCAGTGCCAAACCGTGCTCGGCCAGGGTGCCCTTGATCTCGTCGCAGTAGGTCTGGCTCTCGGCGGCACGTTTCAGATCGATCAGACGCGCATCCCAGCTGGGAAGCTGAACTCCCTTGTAGCCCAGGTTCGCCGCCCAGGCGGCGATGCTGTCCAGGCTATTGAAGGGTGCGTCGTCTCCGGCGAACTGAGCAAGGAAGATCGCCGGTCCTTTGATTGTGTTCATGATGGCTCTCCGATGATGATCGACAGGTGAACCGAGCGGGCGCCGAGCGCCCGCTCGGATCGATCAGAACGGTGAATCGGGGAAGTAGTATTGCTCGGCATTCTCCTGAGTGATCAGCGGGGAGCCGAGAATGTACTGACCGACCACCGGACCATTGGAGACGAAATGCTGCACCGTCAGGTCCATGGCGGTGGCGATCATCGCCGGCGGATAGAGCACGTCGACCGGCACGAGCCGATCGCCTTCCATGACTCGCCTGATGATGTCCTTCATTCCAGCGCCGCCGACGATGAAGAGCTCGTCTTCGCGCCCGGCCTGACGTACCGCTTCGATCACCCCGATGGCAATATCGTCGTCCTGGGCCCACACCGCATCGATGCGATCGAAACGCGCCAGGAAATCCTGCATCACTTCGAAGCCGTCGTCACGGTTCCAGTTGGCGTGCTGCATGTCGAGGATGTTGATCTCGGAGCCCTCGATGGCCTCCTGGAAGCCCTGCACGCGCTCGTCGTCGATCACCGTGGGGATCCCGCGCAGCACCACGATGTCGCCCTGGCCATCGAGTTGCTCACGAATGTACTCACCGGAGACACGTCCCAGCTCGTGGTTGTTACCGGCGACGTAGAGATCCTCGATACCCTCCTGCTCGAGGCCGCGGTCGACCACGGTAACGAACACGCCGGCATCCTTGACCCGCCGCACCGGGTCGGTCAGCGGGCCCGATTCGAAGGGCAGCACCACCAGCGCATCGATGTTGCGCTGTGAGACCAGGTCCTCGAGATCGTTGGCCTGGCCACCCGGATCGCTCGCCGTGGTGATGGTGATGGAAATCTCGGGATAGAGCGACTCGAGGCGCTCTTTCGCCTGTTGAGCATGGAAGTTGACCCCGCCGGTCCAGCCATGGGTGGCGGCAGGAATGGAGACGCCGATCGTATACTCCTGAGCGGCGGCGAAAGTGGGCAGTCCCAACGCTGCAGCGGCAGCGAAGGCTGCTAGGGTCCTCTTGGTTGGCATGCTGATGCTCCTTAGCTGTTTGTGCTTGTTATCGTGCTGCTACAAGAGCGCCTCATGGCGCCGACTTCCTCCACGATGCGCGCTGCAGGTACACCGCGACGATGATGATGATTCCCTGCACCGTACCGTTGAGATAGTTGGAGATGGCATCGGTCAGATTGAGAATGTTGCCGATCATGGTCAGCATGATCGCTCCCACTACCGTGCCCCAGATGCGGCCGTGCCCGCCCTTGAGCACGGTGCCGCCGATGATCACCGCCGCGATCGCCTCGAGTTCCCACAGCACCCCGGTGGCGCCAGAGGCAGAGCCCAGCCGCGGCACGTAGATGATGGTCGCCAGCGCCACGCATACGCCCTGCAGCATGTAGGTCATGGTCTTGATGCGATCGACATGGATGGCGCTGTATTCGGCCACCTTCTCGTTGGAACCGATGGCAAAGCAGTAGCGGCCGAAGCGGGTATGGTTGAGCAGAATGTAGCCGGCCACTGCCACCATCAGGAACACCAACACCGGAATCGGAATGCCCATCAGATGGCCGTAGTAGACCGGCCGATAGATGTCACGCACCCCCCAGTCCAACGACAGGGTTCCGCCATCGGCCAGGTAGGTCACCAGCGAGCGATAGATGCCCATGGTGCCGAGGGTGACGATGAAGGCCTCGATCTTGCCTTTGGTGGTCACCATGCCGTTGATGAAACCGGCACATAGACCCAGCAGCAACGAGGCGCCGATGCCCAGCAATATGGTGGTGAGACCCGGGCCGAACTGATCGACCAGGCTGTTCATGAGGATGATCATCACCCCGGCGATGAATGCCGCCATCGAGCCCACCGAGAGGTCCAGCCCACCGGCAGTGATCACGAAGGTGGCGCCGATGGCGATGATCCCGATGAAGGCGCTGCGGGTGAGCATGTTGGAGAGGTTGTCCAGCCCCAGGAAGGCAGGATTGATCAACACGCCCAGCACCGCCAGGGCCATCAAGGCGATGAAAGGCCCCCATGTCTTGAGGTCGACGGAGACCCTGCTCTGCGTGAGCGATTTGTTGTCAGGCACGGCGTTGTTCATCGACTTCCACCCCCTTGATACCGGATGCGTACTGCATGATTTCTTGTTCGTTGATCTGCTCGCCCTCAAGCACGCCTGTCAGTACCCCGGCGCACATCACCGCCACCCGGTGCGATAGGCCGATCAGCTCGGCCATCTCCGAGGAGACCAGAATCACCGAGCGTCCGGCCTCGGTAAGCTCCCGCACGAAGTGATAGATCTGGTGCTTGGTGCCAACATCGATGCCACGGGTCGGCTCGTTGATGACGACGATCTCGGGATCGATGGACATGACCTTGGCCAGCAGCAGCTTCTGCTGATTGCCACCGGAGAGCTCGGCGGCAGTCGCCGCCTGGGTGCGCAAGCGAATGTCGAAGCGCTCGACGGCCTCCTTGAAGGCCTGCTCCTCGCGGCGACGGTCGATCAGCGGGCGGCAGTAGGCGCGCAGGTTGAGTAGGGTGAGATTGGGGCGCAGCCCCATGTTGAGCACCAGGCCCTTGCCCTTGCGGTCTTCGGTGAGATAGGCGATGCGCTGGCGCACCGCATCGCGCAGGTGGCGCAGTGCCACCGGTTGGCCGTTGCGCAACACCTCACCGCCACTGCGGGCACGCAGTCCCAGCACCGCTTCGATCAGTGCCGTGCGCCCGGCCCCCACCACTCCACCGAAGCCCAGCACCTCACCGCGGCGCAGGGTGAAGCTCGCCTGTTTCACGGCACCGGGGACGACGATGTCGCGGGCCTCCAGCACCACCTCCGCGTCGCTCGCCAGCGCGGTACGCTCGGGGTACATGTCGCTGATCTCGCGACCCACCATCAGCCGTGCCAACTCCTCCTTGCTGCGCCCGGCCATCGGTGCACTGTCGATCAGCCGGCCGTCGCGCAGCACCGTGACCCTGTCAGCGATCCGCTCGATCTCGCGCAGCTTGTGAGAGATGTAGAGGATCGCCACGCCGCGCTCGCGCAGCCTTGCGATCAGGGCGAACAGCACCTCAACTTCATGCTCGGTGAGGGCCGCCGTGGGCTCGTCCATGATCAGCACGCGCACGTCGCGCGTGATCGCCTTGGCGATTTCCACCATCTGCTGATCGGACGTGCTGAGGTTCTTGACCCTGGTACGCGGGTCGACCCGGGTTTCGAGCTCGGCCAGCGCCGCACGGCAGCGCTCGCGCATGGCCCGATGGTCGAGGAAGGGGCCGCGTCGAATCTCGCGACCCAGAAAGACGTTCTCCTCCACGGTCAGCTGCTCGGCCAAGGCCAGCTCCTGGTGAATCATCACCACGCCATCGGCTTCGGCATCGCCGCTGCTGCGGTAGCGGCGCAGTTCGCCCTCGAGGCGGATCTCACCTTCGCTGGGACTCAGATAGCCCGCAAGAATGCGCACCAGCGTCGACTTGCCTGCGCCATTCTCACCCAGCAGCGCATGGACCTCGCCCGGCACCAGCTCGAGATCGATGTCGAACAGCACCTGGTTCTGGCCAAACGAGCGGCAGATCCGGCGAGCCGACAGCAGCGGATGATTCCGTGTGTGCATCAGCCCCACCCCGCATCGACGGTGAACTCATGGCCGGTCAGCTGGGCACCGTCGTCCGCCGCCAGGAAAAGGACCATGGGGGCCACATGATCGGGCAACAGGCGAACCTTGAGGCACTGATGCTCACGGATGCGCGCCTCGTCATCGGGACCGATCCACTTGTCGAGCTGACGCTGGGTCATGATGCATCCCGGGACCACGGTGTTGACGCGGATATTGCGCTCGCCCAGGTCCCGCGCCAGGCTGCGCGTCAGCCCATGCACCGCCGCCTTGGCCGTGACGTAGGCCGCCAGCCGGGGAATGGCCGTCTTGACGCTGATGGAGCCGAAGTTGATGATCGCCCCGCCGCCGGCTTCGATCATCTGATGTGCCGCCGCCTGGGCGGCAAAGAACATCGGACGCAGATTGAGCGCCATACGGTCGTCCCAATAGGCCACGTCGATATCCTGCCAATCATGGCGATCGTCATTGGCGGCGTTGTTGACCAGGGTATGAATGGGGCCCAATTCGCGGCCCACGGTGGCAATCGTTGCCTGCAGCGCCGCCACGTCACGGATATCGCAGCGGTGGTAATGCGGAGCTCGGCCGGTCGTTGCCTGCAGCTCCTCCACCAGCGCATGGCTGGCGGCATCGTCGATATCGACGAAGGCGACTCTGGCCCCCTGGCGGTGAAAGGCCCGGGTCATCGCAGCGCCGATGCCGCTGCCGCCACCAGTAATGAAGACCACCTGCTGCTCGAGGCTTGGGTATCGTGCCGCGCGGTTGCTCATGCTCGCCCCACTTAGTATTTTGTTTTTACTAACTTGAGAATGGTCACCGTTCCAAGAGCCAACAATACGACTTTGGTCTAACTATTCATTTTTTCAATTTCAATCAGCGAATTATAAGTTAAACACAACGCAAGAAACGCTTGCCTGGAAAGGGAGACGAAAAACCATTAGTTTAATATCAATACTAATTCGTGGCATTCGTGCCTCCCCCGGGAGCCCTCGCGTGCCTCACCATTGAGTGGCATCATCGATGCGCGAAGCGTCACACTCGGCTTTCCTTTATCTGCGGCGCTAGAGATACGCCGACTGCGGGACCCAACTCCATGCCAACCAGCAACCAACACAAGGCGGGCGATCTCCACTTTCTCAAGCGGCTCAATCGCAGCGCCATTCTCGAGCTGGTACGCCGTAGCCCCGGCCTTACCCGTGCCGACATCGCTACCGAAGCGCAGTTGACCAAGGCCACCGTGGGCGTCTGCATTCAATCGCTACTGGAGCAAGGCTGGCTACGCGAAGGGGAGCTACAAAAAAGCAGCGGCGGTCGCCCAGGTCGCGCCCTGCATCTCAACGAAGAGCGTCATGTTCTATTCGGCGCCGAGGTAGGTGTACATGGCCTGCGCCTGGTGGCCTGTACGTTGGCAGGCCACGTACTTGCCTCGCACCACGAGCACCTTGTCCCTACCACCCCCGAGGTCACTGCCGAACTGCTTGGAGAGCTGCTACGTCGACTGATGAGCGAAGTCAGGGTCAAGGACCGTCTTTGCCTGGGGCTCGGCGTCGCACTACCCGGCCCCATCGCCCCCGACAAGCCCGTGCTGCGCCTGGCACCCAACCTGGGTTGGCGGGACATACGCTTCCTCGAACTGCTGCGCCCCCATCTCCCACAGCTCGAGGGTGTCTGGCTGATGGACAACGAGGCCAAAGCGGCGGCCTTCGGTGAGCACTACTTCCGCACCGGACACGTTCCCGAGTCGCTGATCTATGTCAGCGCCGGCACGGGGATCGGCAGCGGCATGGTCGTGGGCAGCCATCCACCCCTGCTAACCCGCGGCGTGCAGGGGCTGGCCGGCGAGATCGGCCACACCATCCTGCAACCCGGTGGGCTCTACTGCCATTGCGGCAACCGTGGCTGCGCCGAAACCCTGGTCAGCGGCTGGACGATTCGCGCTGCGCTGAGCATCGCCGAGGAAGAGGACCTCATCGCCACCCTGCTGCCTCGCCTGGAAGAACCCGAGGTCCAGGTCGCCCTGCGCAGGGCCGGTGAGGCACTGGGGGTGCTGCTCCTTAACCTGCACCATACACAGAACCCCGCCGAGATCGTGCTCGGCGGCTCTCTGACCCAACTGGGCGACCCTCTACTCGCTCCCGCCCTCGACTTCTTCAAGTCCAATCAGAGCCGTTTGCTCGGCACCACCCAACAGGTGCCGCTGCGGGTCATCCAGGACTCCACCTTCATCGCTGCCCGTGGCGCTGCCGCTCAGGTGCTTGCCAGCCTCATACATGGCTCCAACGACCTGATCTGATTCTGCCTTCGCTGATTGGTCAGCCCTCCAAATCCACCTGGCTTTTTGCCTCGACCAGGGCAGATCCACCCAGCGACCCAGCGCCAGGCTCCAGTCCCAGCGCATCGGCGGTGCCGGCGAGCACCGCCTGGGCAGCCAGAAATGCCTCGCGCGGGCGTCGCATACGAATGCTCTCCATCAACTGGCGGTGGCGCTCGAGGCTCTCTTCCGGGTCGCTGGCACTCTCGTTGGACATCGACACCAGCAGATGGATGGAGGGGCGCAGGATATGCGACAGCTGGGCCCAGACGATGTTGTGGGTGGCCTTGAAGATCGCCACGTGAAAGGCCACATCGCACTCGCTGTGCAGGCGTCGCTCCTCGGCACAGCTGGCGCTACGCAGGTTCTGACCCAACCCTTCGAAAGCCTCTTCGATGGCGACCAGGTCGCGGGCCTTGGCGCGTCGGGCGGCGGTCATCGCCACATAGGGTTCGACATCCAGCCGAAAGGTCAGGATTTCGCGTTGAATCTGTGGGTTGGGCGCTGCGTAGCGGGCCATCCAGTCGGTGACCTGGGGGTCGAGGATGTGCCACTCGCTATACTCACGCACCTTGGAGCCGTGGCCGGAGATACGCTCAATGATGCCGACATCGACCAGTTGGCGCAGGTCACTGCGCACCGCCGAACGGTTGATGGCAAAGCGCTCGCAGAGATCCAGCTCGCGAGGCACGAGCTCGCCGGGCTGATAGCGCCCGGAAAAGATCGCCTCGGCGAGGTGCTCTGCAATGCTGAGTCGCGTCGCTGGCTTGGCCACCATGTCAGTGATTGTCCCGCGGGGGGCTCTGGCGCGCCACGTCACGGTACTTGGTGGCCCCCTCCAGCGTCATGCCGCGGTCGAGCGGTTCGACCAAGGTGCGCTGGATCTCCTGCCACGGCGTCTGGTGGCCGGGATAGCGATAGCCGCCCTGCTGCGCCAGTCGCTCGCGGCGCGCCTCGATCTCGGCGTCTTCAATTAGCAGCCGCACTTCACCGCGATTCAGATCGACGCGCAGGTAATCGCCATCCTCGAGCAGCGCCAGGCCGCCGCCAGTAGCCGCCTCGGGTGCAGCATTCAGGATCGAGGGCGAGCCGGAGGTGCCCGACTGACGCCCGTCGCCCAGGCACGGCAGCGATTCGATGCCGCGTTTGATCAGCGCTTCGGGGGGCTGCATATTGACTACCTCGGCGCCGCCGGGATGGCCCACCGGACCCGCCCCGCGCATCACCAGGATGGTGCGCTCGTCGATGTCGAGGGCCGGGTCGTCGATGCGCGCGTGGTAGTCCTCCGAGCCGTCGAACACCACCACCTTGCCCTCGAAGGCGTTGGGGTCGTCGGGATTGGATAGGAAGCGCGCGCGGAAGTCCGCGGAGATCACGCTGGTCTTCATCAGCGCCGAATCGAAGAGGTTGCCCTTGAGGTTGAGGAAGCCGGCCTGCTCGACCAGCGGATTGTCGTAGCGGCGGATCACCTCGGGGTCGCGGGTCTCGCAGCCTGCTACGTTATCGGCCAGCGTGCGGCCGTTGACGGTGAGCGCCTCACCATGCAGCTTGCCGGCACCGAGTAGCTCGTTGACCACCGCCGGTACACCGCCGGCGCGGTAGAACTCCTCGGAGAGATAGGCCCCGGCGGGCATCACGTTGGCTAGCAGCGGAATCGCATGGCCCAGCGCCTGCCAGTCGTCGTTGGTCAGCTCGATGCCCGAGTGACGGGCAATGGCGTTGATATGGATCGGCGCGTTGGAGGAGCCGCCCAGCGCCGAGCACACCACGATGGCGTTCTCGAACGCCTGGCGGGTGAGAATGTCGCTGGGGCGCAGATCCTGCCACACCATATCGACGATGCGTGCTCCGGTGTCGTAGGCCACCATGGCGCGCTCCTTGTAGGGCGCCGGAATCATCGCAGAGCCGGGCAGGCTCATGCCCAGCGCCTCGGCCATGGAATTCATGGTCGAGGCAGTACCCATGGTGTTGCAGTGCCCCACCGAGGGCGCCGAGTCGGTGGCCCGGGCGAGGAACTCGGCGTAGTCGATATCGCCCGCCGCGAGCCGCTTGCGCAGCTCCCAGATGATGGTACCGGAGCCGACCCGATCGGGACCGCGCCAGCCGTTGAGCATCGGCCCCCCGGAGAGCACGATGGCGGGAATGTTGACCGTGGCGGCGGCCATCAGGCTCGCCGGGGTGGTCTTGTCGCAGCCGGTGGTGAGCACCACCCCGTCGAGCGGGTAGCCGTGCAGCACCTCGACCAACCCCAGGTAGGCCAGGTTGCGATCCAGCGCGGCGGTGGGCCGCCGCGCGTTCTCGTGGATCGGGTGCAGCGGGAACTCGAACGGCACCCCTCCGGCCGCACGAATGCCCTCCTTGACTCGCTTGACCAGCTCGATGTGGTGGCGGTTGCACGGCGTCAGGTCGGAGCCTGACTGGCAGATGCCGATGATCGGCTTGCCGCCGGCGAGCTCCTCCAGGGTGAGGCCGTAGTTCATGTAGCGCTCGATGCACAGCGCCGTGGTACCGGGCGATTCGGGGTTGTCGAACCACCAGCGCGAGCGCAGCTGCTCGGGGCCGATCTTATTATTCGTTGCCATATTCTCCGCTCCATTGCTGGATTAACGACGCCGATGCAGCCCACCAGAAAGTCGAAGTTACACCCCTCGTCGGCCACAAACTCGTGAATCGAGAGACATGGAACCAACGTTAGCCGCCTTCTCCCGACTAGTCGACACATACAAAAGCATATGTTGAACAAATCCCTCGCCACAACGGTTGAAACCGCTCTGAGCAACCGGCGACGCCATGCACACCATGGCCGTGCTCGCTTCCCCGAGCATAAAAAAACCCAGGCCGGTACCCGGCCTGGGTGTCGTTCGCCTCAGCCGCCGTAGCGGCCGAGGGTGCGATCAAGCGCTGGTGCGACGACGCACCGGCGCATCGCCGTCTTCACGGCGGCGGCGCGGGGCACGCTCGGGGGCACCGCTGTCTTCGCTGATCTCCAGCGCACGACCGGCGACGCGGGCACGGGCCATCTTGGCCAGGATGCTGGGCGGCAGCGAGCTCGGCAGTTCCACCACCGAGAAGGCGTTACGGATGTCGATACGGCCGATCCGCGAACCTTCGATGCCACCCTCGTTGGCCAGCGCGCCGACCAGTTGGCCCGGCTTGACGCCATCCTTGTGGCCGACGGCAACGCGATAGCGGGTCATGCCTTCACTCGGAGTACGGTCGCGACGCGGGGCCTTGCCGTCACGCGGGGCACGCTCGCCGCCACGCTCGACACGCTCCTTGCGCGGCGCCTGCAGGCGGCCGATGGGCGCCTCGTCGGCACGTGCCAGGGCGGCAAAGGCACAGGCCAACTCGACCGGGTCATGGCCTTCCGCCACCAGACGCTCGACCAGAGCACGCTGCTCGTCGGCACCGGCAGTCAGCGTGCCGATGATACGCTGATGGAACACCTCGTCACGATGGGCGCGAATGGCCGCTTCGTCGGGCAGCGCCATCTCGGTCATGCGCTGGCCGGTGGCTTGCTCGATCCAGCCCACCTTGCGGCCTTCACGGAAGCCGACGAAGGTGATCGAGATGCCGGTACGCCCCGCCCGGCCGGTTCGGCCGATACGGTGGGTATAGGCTTCGCTGTCCTGGGGCAGGTCATAGTTGAAGACGTGGGTGATGCGCGGCACGTCGAGGCCACGGGCGGCCACGTCGGTGGCGATCAGCACGTCGACCTTGCCGCGCTTGAGGCGCTGGATGGTGCGCTCACGCAGGCTTTGGTCCAGGTCACCGGAGAGGCTGGCCACGTTGACGCCGCGAGCGGAAAGCTGCTCCATCAACGTGGTACAGGCGGCACGGGTGCGCACGAATACGATGGCGGCATCCACCGGCTCGACCTCGAGGATGCGTGCCAGCGCTTCCAGCTTGGCCCCGCCGTCGACCCGCACCAAGCGCTGTTCGATGTTCTCGCCCGTCGTGGTACGCGACTCGATGGCGACCTTGACCGGATCGACCAGGTAGCGATTGACGATGCGCTCGATCTCGGCCGGCAGGGTGGCGGAGAAGAACACGCGCTGGGCTTCCTTGGGGGTATCGGCGACAACGCGCTTGACGTCGTCGATGAAGCCCATGCGCAGCATCTCGTCGGCTTCGTCCAGCACCAGGGCGGAGAGGCCGTCGAGCTTGAGGCTGCCGCGGTCGAGGTGATCGATCACCCGGCCCGGCGTACCCACGACCACCTGGGCGCCGCGCTTCAGCGCGCCCAGCTGTTCCCGATATTCCTGACCGCCGCACAGGGTGGCCACTTCCAGACCCTGCAGGTTCTGGCCGTACTTGGTGAAGGAGACGGCCACCTGCTGGGCCAGCTCACGGGTCGGAGCCAGTACCAGCACCTGGGGCTCGCGGCGAGTCAGCTCGAGCCGCGACAGCAGAGGCAGCGCGAAGGCTGCGGTCTTGCCGGTGCCGGTCTGTGCCTGGCCCAGCATGTCACGCCCTTCCAGCAGCGCCGGAATGGTCTGTGTTTGAATCGGTGAAGGAGTTTCGTAACCCAGTGTTTCGACAGCGGCGAGAACGGCAGGCAGCAGAGCAAGATCGCCGAAGCTCGGCGAGGCGACAGAAGTCGAGGTCATCAATCACACCTTGGTAGGCCGGCACTCGCCGGCAAATCACATTGAGGCATCCCCGACGCCGCTCTTGGCAGGTCGGTGGCTCTGTCTTCACTGGCCGATAGGGCCTGGACAGAACGGATCACGTTATCGTGGGATGCCGGTCGCACCTGGCATCCGGTTCGCGCCAATAGGCGGGAACCGCTGTGGCGACCTTTTTGCGCCGATGTCGCCCGATTGGCGGCATCCTGTAGCGCTCCATCTTCACATCTCGGACGTTGCAGCAGTTGCTGTCGGTCTCGGTGATTGCCTCTCGAACGCGTGGCGCTCGGAGCGAATCGTCATGATGGCGGGGTCAACACATGCGAGGAGCGCGCATGCTAACATCAAGACTGGTTTCCTGACCAGTACTTTCAACGCTGCGCTTACACTCAACCTTCTTTTGCCTTCGAGGAGCCCTGCCGAATGCCCACGCTCTGGGTCGATGCCGACGCCTGCCCCAAGGTCGCGCGCGAGATCATCGTTCGCGCCGCCGAGCGCACCACCACACCCACCTGGTTCGTGGCCAACCACTCGATCCCGCTGCCGCCCTCGAAGTGGGTCAAGCCGCTGTCGGTGAGCCATGGTTTCGACGCCGCCGACAACGAGATCGTGGCACGTCTCGCCGCCGGAGATCTGCTGATCAGCTCCGACCTGCCGCTGGCCATGGAGGCCATCGACAAGGGTGCCGCGGTGATGACCACTCGCGGCGAGATGCTCGACAAGAACAACATTCGCGCCAAGGTACAGCTGCGCGATTTCATGGAGACGATGCGCTCCAGCGGCGAACACACCGGCGGGCCGAAAGGCTATTCGGACACCGACCGGCGCGAGTTCGCCAATGCCCTGGACCGCTGGCTGGCCAAGAACCGTTAACCCTTCTCGCGAATGCCCTGCCCCGGCAGCCGCTCCCGATCATGGGGCCGGTCGAGGTCGAGCAGCGGCCCCTTGGGCACGATACGGGTCGGATTGATAGTGTCGTGGCTGTAATAGTAGTGGCGTTTGATGTGATCCAGGCTCACCGTCTCGGCCACCCCCGGCCACTGATACAGCTCACGCAAGTAGTTCGAGAGGCTGGGGTAGTCCTCGATACGGCGGAAGTTGCACTTGAAGTGGCCATAATAGACCGCATCGAAACGCACCAGGGTGGTGAATAGGCGGATGTCAGCCTCGGTGAGCCACTCCCCGGCCAGGTAGCGGTGCTCGGTCAGCCGTCTCTCGACCCGTTCCAGCGCCTCGAACAGCGCCGTGACATGCTTCTCGTAGACCGCCTGTTCAGTGGCGAAGCCCGACTTGTAGACCCCGTTGTTGATGTGGTCGTAGACGTCATCGTTGATCGCATCGATGGTCTCGCGCAGGTCGGGAGGATAGAAGTCGAAGCGATTGCCGGTCAGGTCATCGAAGGCATCGTTCAACATTCGCAGCAGCTCGGCCGACTCGTTATTGACGATGCGTCCCTCGTGCTTGTCCCACAGCACCGGCACCGTGACCCGTCCGGTGTAGCGGGAATCGGTCAGCGTGTAGAGTTCGCGGTGATACTCGACGCCGTTGACCGGATCGCCGCTGGCGCCTTCGTTCTCGTGATAGGTCCAGCCTTGATCGAGCATCAACGGGCTGACCCAGGACACCCCGATCAGGTCGTCCAGCCCCTTGAGCTTGCGCATGATCAGGGTGCGATGCGCCCAAGGGCAGGCCAGCGAGACATAGAGGTGAAAGCGCCCCGCCTCGGCCGGCACGGCACGCTGACCTTCGGGACCGGCGCTGCCGTCACGCGTGACCCAGTCGCGCAGCTTGGCGGATTCACGCACGAACTCGCCACCGTGCTTCTTGGTGTCGTACCACTGGTCGTGCCACTTGCCGTCGATCAGCAGGCCCATATCATTCTCCGCAATCAAGATTTGCTAGCCAGAGTAAACTGCTCAGCCCCACGCTCAAGCGCAGTTTTTGCGTTCCATGCAACGAAAATTCCGAACGGTCAAATACGGTCCGCACATTCACTTGCCACGGCTTCCTTGAGTGCCTGCGCCATGGCCAGGGTGGCGGGGCCGGCCCGGTCCCGGTCGCGAAAGATCAGCTGCATGGGCACCTCGCGGACCCCACCGGCCGCCAGCGGCAGCGGCCGCAGCACCCCGCTCTCCAAGTCGTCGTAGATACGGGTTTCGGGCAGCCAGGCAAAGCCCAGTCCGCGCCGCACCATGTCGATGGAGGTTTCGAGATGGCTCACCGTCCAGCGCTGCTCGGCCTTGAGCCAACCGGCATCCATCGACTGGCGCAGCGCCGAGTCGCGCACCACCATCTGACGATGCCGCTGCAGGTCGCGCAGATCGAGCTGCCGCTCGAGCCCATGCAGTTCATGCCCATGATGCGCCACCGCGACGAAACGGATGGTGACCAGTGGCTCGCCGAGAAACCCCTGGGCTGCCAGACCCGATATGGCGATATCGGCGCGGCCGTCATAGAGCATCTCGATGCCGCCGTTGAGCACCGTTTCGTGGAGCTGCACGCGGACATAGGGGTAAGCGGCAGAGAAGCGACTCAGCGCCACCGCCAGCGCATCGTTGGGGAAGATCTGATCGATCGACAGCACCACTTCGGCCTCGAGGCCTTCTGAGAGCCGGCCGGCCACGTCCTCCAGCGCCTCGGCACTCTCGATCAGTTGACGCGCCCGGCGCAGCAGCAGCTCTCCCGCATCGGTCAGCCGTACCTGTCGTCCTACGGGTTCCAGCACCTTGACGCCAAGCTGCTGCTCCAGCTTGTGTACGGCATGATTGAGCGTGGAAGGACTCTTGTGAACCGCCTCGGCGGCGCGAGCGAAGCCGCCGTGATCGACGACCGCGGCAAGCATCTGCCACTGAGCCAGGGTGACGCGAGACATATTCGAATTCCTCGAATGAAAAGAGCAAAACATTGCGATTAATTTTCGAAAAAAACGGCCTAAAATACCAGTCATATCCTCAATGGAGATCGCAGCCATGGCCACCAGCCCCAGCTCCCGGCGCATCGAGCGTCTGTTCCGAAGCCACCCCAGTCAGGATGGCGACGGCGTCCATATCCAGCGTATCCACTGCTTCGACGGCGAGCTCGATCCATTTCTGATGCTCGACGAGCTCGGCTCCGACCGCCCCGACGACTACATCGGCGGCTTCCCACCGCACCCGCACCGCGGCATTCAGACGCTGACCTACATCGTGCATGGCGGCATCACCCATGAGGATCACCTGGGACACAGCAGCACCATTCAGGCCGGTGATGCCCAGTGGATGCACACCGGGCGCGGTATCGTGCACTCGGAGATGCCGCTCACCGACAGCCAGGGTTTGCATGGCTTCCAGATGTGGTTGAACCTGCCCGCCCGGGAGAAGATGAGTGCGGCGCGCTATCGCGACGTACGTAGCGACGAAATGCCGCGTCTGAAGAATGAGAAGGCAGAGCTGATTGCTCTCGGTGGCAGTTGGTCGACACCGGAAGGCGAGAGCGTGTCAGGCCCCCTGGACGCGCTCGCGGGAAGTGGCGGTGTGGCCCATGTCCGACTCGAGGCCGATGGGCAACTCACGCTTACGGCGCCGAGCGAGACGCTGGCCGTCTATGTTTTCGAAGGCGCTCTGCAGATCGAGGGGGAGAGTGTGGCCGCAGGCCAGCTGGCCAGATTAAGCCCCGGGGAGTCGCTGGTGCTTGCCAGCCCGACGGGCGCCCAGTGCCTGCTGCTGGCGGGCACGCCACACCGCGAGCCGATCGCGCATTACGGCCCGTTCGTGATGAACAGCGCCCAAGAGATCGAACAGGCCCTGCGCGATTACCGCAACGGCACCTTCACCGACTGAACAGGCGGTTCAGTAAAAGTTACCGAAAAGGGGTTGTCTTCCTTCTTTTCTTCACGTTCAATGAACATTGTTGAACAGTGTTCGACAATGCTTGACGGCCCGGAATCTCGTTACAGAGGCTCCGGGGCGCACCTTGCTGTATGTGCGTACAGTCTAGGCAGGCCATATATCATGGGTTAAGGTTCCCATGCCTTTTTATATTCTTGTCATCTTTTTTTATGGCCGATACCAATGTTGCGAATCCTTCATTCGCTGCCCCGCACGCATAAGTTGCTGCTGCTACCCGTTGCCACCATGGTGACCGTGCTGGGCGCACAAAAAATCGTTACCGTCGTAGAGAATTCCCAGCGTCAGGGCCAGGTTCCCGAAACCGTGCTGTTCCCCCTGTCGCCCGAGGCTCAACCGGGCCTTCCCGCACTCAGCAGTGACCGCTACTCCGTCGCCGACGCCATCGAGATCGCCACTCAGGCCATCGATGCCACCCGAGACTACATTCCGCTCTCCCAGCTCAAGCCGACCGAGATCATCGACCTCTCCGGGGTTGCTGTGGCCCAGGCAGAACAGACCCCGCAGCCCACTCCCGTCAGAGCCGCTGCCGAGCTCGATACCGCCACCACGCCTGCTGACGGCGCTATCGAACTGACAACGGAACTCGATCCAGGCGCGCTGCACATGGCGATGGTGATCGGCACCCTGGCCAACGGCATGCTCGACGACATCCATACCGATGACGAAGCACTGGCCGCAGCGGATAGCACCTCCTTCGGCGACGCCACCTCCTACGAAGACTTTCCTGACGAAGAGCTAGCGCTGTTCGAGGACGGCCCGATCCTCTTCGATCATGAGATTGCTGCCGCCGAACCCTTCGTGCCGGAGTGGCGCACCTATACCGTAGAGCAGGGCGATACCTTCGCCGTGCTGGCCCAGAACGAACTTGGCATGGGCTACAGCGAGGCCATGCGCCTGCTGGACAGCCTGCCGGACAAGCGCCTGCTGACCAACTGGCGGGTCGGCAACACCTTCGAATATCAGCTCGACGAGCAGGACCGTCTGATCGCCTTGCGCGTGATGCGCAATGCCCGTGAAGGCTTCCTGCTCGAGCGCGACGAAGACGGTTTCGACGTTGCCACCATCGAGCGGGCCGGCGAGGCCACGCAGCGTCTGTTCGCCGGTAGCGTGAGTGGCAGCTTTGCCCGCTCCGCTCAGTCCACCGGTCTCTCCAGTACCGAAGTGGCCCAGGTCACACGGCTGCTGGAGAAGAAGCTCGATTTCCGCCGCGACACCCGCCGCGGCGATGAGTTCAAGGTACTGGTCGAGTCCGACATCATCGACGGCAGCAGCTTCGACTCCCGCGTGCTGGCTATACAGTACACCGGGGCGCGCATGGACCTGACGCTGGTGCGAAACGGCGACGACAACAACTTCTATACCCCGGATGGCCAGAGCCTCGACCCGGCCTTCGCCCGCTACCCCTTCGAGGGCAGCTATCGCATGAGCTCGGGGTTCAATCCGCGCCGCACTCATCCGGTCACCGGCCGGGTCAGCCCGCACCGCGGCACCGACTGGGCCATGCCCATCGGCACGCCAATCATTGCCCCGGCCGACGGCCGCGTGGAAAAGGTGGGTAACCACCCGGTAGCAGGTCGCTACATCGTAGTGCGTCACGACAACGGTTATCGTACCCGCTACCTCCACCTGTCGCGCGCCATCGTGAGCCGCGGCGACCGCGTTTCCATGGGCGAGCGCATCGCGCTGTCGGGCAATACCGGTCGCAGCACCGGCCCCCACCTGCACTATGAAGTGATCGTCAACAACAACGCCGTCGATGCCATGAAGGTCGATCTGCCAGAGAGCAAGAGCCTGGAAGGCGAACGCCTGATGGCCTTCCAGCGCCAGGCCGAGCCGCTGCTGGCCACGCTGCGCTCCGGCCAGACCGGGCCGGCAGTGGCACAGGCCAGCGCCAGCGCCGAGAGCGACGACGATTGATCCGGTGTCCTCGCCGATGCACGCCAAACGACGCCCTGCCCAAGCGCAGGGCGTCGTTTGTTGAGCACCACTCCCAGGCCGTCTCCAGCTAACCCATGCGCCGCGCCATCCCAGCCCCGCCGCCAGCCAGTGGCAATCGCCTGACCGCCTTCTTCGGCGTGTTCCGCTACAGTCGTCGCGCGCTGGCCCTGGTATGGCAAACCTCCCGCCCTCTTACCCTGGGCCTGGCGGTGTGCACTCTGGTCGCCGGTGTGCTGCCTGCGGTGGCGGCCTGGATCGGCCAGCTGATCGTCGATGCCGTGGTCGAGGCCATGGCCTATCACCGCGAGACCGGTGCCGCGCTCACCTTCGAGAGCGCCTGGCCGGTGCTGCGCTACGTGCTGGCGGAAGCTGGGGTCATCGCCGCCATTGCCCTGGCCCAGCGAGGCTTGGCGGCTCAGCAGTCGCTGCTGCGGGCACTGCTGGGCCAGAAGGTCAACGTCATGATCCTGGAGAAGGCAGGCACTCTGTCGCTTGCCCAGTTCGAGGACTCCGAGTTCTACGACAAGCTCACCCGGGCGCGTCGTGAGGCTTCGATCCGCCCCCTGGGGCTGGTCAACAAGACCTTCTCGCTGTTGCAGAATGCCATCTCGCTGGTCAGCTTCGGCGTGCTGCTGGTGCAGTTCTCGCCCTGGGCCATCCTGATCCTGGTGATCGGCGCCCTGCCGGTGTTCGTCTCCGAGGCCAAGTTCTCCGGCGACGCCTTCCGCCTGTTCCGCTGGCGTTCACCCCAGACCCGCATGCAGATGTACCTGGAAACCGTGCTGGCCCGGGAGGACAGCATCAAGGAGGTCAAGCTGTTCGGGCTGGAGCCGCTGCTGCTGGAGCGCTATCGCCGCATCTTCGAGACGCTCTACGGCGAAGACCGCCGACTGACCATCCGTCGCGAGAGCTGGGGCTTCCTGCTCGGCCTGCTCGGCACGCTGGCCTTCTATGGCGCTTATGCCTGGGTGGTGGCGGAAACGATCTCGGGCGCGCTGACCCTGGGCGAAATGACCATGTACCTGATGGTGTTCAAGCAGGGGCAGGCGGCACTGTCGGCCAGCCTCACCTCGATCAGCGGCATGTACGAGGACAACCTCTACCTGTCGAATCTCTACGAGTATCTGGAGCAGCCGGTTACACCCGAGCCCGGCCGCCTCACCCAGGGAGCCCACCCCGGTGACGGTATTCGTTTCGAGCGGGTGGGCTTCACCTACCCTGGCGCCGAGCGGCCGGCGCTGCAGGACATCACGCTGCATCTCGCACCAGGGCAAAGCCTGGCCCTGGTGGGCGCCAACGGCTCCGGCAAGACCACGCTGATCAAGCTGCTCACACGCCTCTATGAGCCCAGCGCAGGTCGCATCCTGCTCGACGGCAGCGAGCTGCGTGAGTGGGACGTGGCGACTCTGCGCCGGCGCATCGGCGTGATCTTTCAGGACTTCGTGCGCTACCAGCTCAAGGTGGGCGAGAACCTCGGCGCCGGCGACGTCGAGGCGTTCGGCGACGAAGCGCGCTGGCAGGAGGCGGCCGAGCGCGGCCTGGCCGACGAGTTCATTCGCAACATGCCCGGCGGTTATCACACCCAGCTCGGCCGCTGGTTCAAGGGCGGCCAGGAACTCTCCGGCGGCCAGTGGCAGAAGATCGCCCTGGCCCGGGCCTACATGCGGGAAAGCGCCGACATCCTGGTGCTCGACGAACCCACCGCGGCCATGGACGCCGCCGCCGAAGCGGCCGTCTACGCCGATTTCCGCGAGCATCGCCGCGACAAGATGACCATTCTCATCTCGCACCGTTTCTCCACCGTGCGTGCCGCCGATCAGATCCTGGTGATCGACGACGGCAAGGTCATCGAGCGCGGCGACCACGCCAGCCTGATGGCGCAGAACGGCCGCTATGCCAGGCTTTTCCGGCTGCAGGCGGAAGGCTACCGCTAGATCATTCGTTGACCCTTGTTGAGCGATTGGCTATAAGAAAAGCGTCGCATCGTCGATGCGGCACAAACCATCGTTCATCACCCATCGAGAAACGTCCCTCATGCGCTGGCTAATTCCGGGCAACAAGGCAAATCGGCAACATCGCGTATTTCATAACGCGATGCGTACCCGTTTGCTGCTGCCGTGGGCCGGCCGTCAAAACGACGACACCTGAAGGACGCTGGCCGCGGCACTTGTCGCGGCCGAGCCTGGATAGCACCTTTCCCCGTCTACCGCGCACAAGTTCCCGGCCTCCCTCAAGGAGACCGAGATCATGGCACTGCTTCGTACTACCCGTCGTCTGCTGCGCGCCGTAGGCGCCCACTACGCCAATCGCCGTCGCGATGCTTCGCTGCGCGACTGCGACCCCCGCATGCTCAAGGACATCGGCCTGCGCTGGGAGCGCGGCAAGCTGGTACCGCTCCATCCGGAGCGTATCGCCGCCGCCATGAGTGACGTCGTAGCGACTTCCGGCGCTGCCACCGCTGCGCGCGAAAGCCGGCGCGAGATCTGTCCGCGCTGCGGAGCGCGCCTGGCTTAGCCATGCCCCGGCCACAGGACGTGGCCGGGGCATTATTCACTCCCGCTGGCTCACAGGGCCAGCGGGCGATCCAAAGCACGCAGCAGCTCGTCGTCACGCTCGTAGATGTCGGGGCGGAACGACAGCGCGCCGTCGTCGTCCGGATTGACGGTCCAGTAGTGCAGGATGACCGGCATGCGGTTGGCGAGCGAGACGTTGCGGGTTTCTCCGCTGTCGATGCGCGCGTCGATGTCCTGATCGCTGTCGGTATCGTCGAACAGCAGCCGTGCCAGTTCACGAATATTCTCGACGCGAATGCAGCCGGAGCTGAAGGCGCGCTGATAGCGCGAGAATATCCCCTGTGCCGGGGTGTCGTGGAGATAGACCATATGATCGTTGGGAAAGCGGATCGCGAGCAGCCCCAAGGCATTCTGCGGCCCCGGTGCCTGGCGCAGCACGATGTTGCCAGGATTGTCCCAGTCGACTCGCCAGGGGTCGAGCGGCTGTCCGGATGGACTGAGCACCTGGATGCGCTCACGCCATAGATAGCCCAGATCGCGGCGCACAGCCGGCAGCACGTCCTGGCGCAAAATGGTGGGCGGAATCGTCCAGGTGGGATTGACGGTCATGTGAGTGATCTCGGAACGCAGTGAGGGCGTACGCCGATAGGGCTGTCCCACCACGATACGCGAGCGCCAGATCTCACCGTCGGGCCGATAATAACTGAGCTCGTAGCCGGCGATGTCGACCAGCACGAAAGCCTCGGGCAGGCCGTGCAGCAACCAGCGGGCACGCTCCATGTTGAGTCTGATCTGGTCGATCCTGCGCTCCACCGGGACGTTGAGGGCTGCCCGGGTCTGGCGCCCGACGATACCATCGGGTTCCAGCAGATGGCGCCGCTGAAAACGGCGCACTGCGGCTTCCAGGTCGCTGTCGAAGCGCCGCGGATCGGCGGCTTCCCGCGCTTGTCCGGAAGCGGCACCGTTGTCTGTCACCCTGTTGCCTTCACCCCCATCGCCGGTCGTCCCACTCTCGAGCATGCTCGCCACGGCCAGACGCTCACGCAGGCGCACCACGTCGTCATCGACATCTCCCACACGCAGCGCACCATCGCGTTCCGGCAACCGCTCCCAACCGCCCTGCCGTTCGATGTCGCGATAGCGAGCCAACCCTTCCCGCAGCCGCTGATAGGGTGTGTAAGGCGGTCGCGCCTCCTCCAGAATGCGCTCGAACCGCTGCTGGTCGATGGCATCCGATATCGCGGCCAGATCCAGGTCGGGCGCCTCCACCGGCACCTCCCAATCCGCGCTCAGCGCCTTGGGGTCGACCTTGCCCCGCTGCAGATGCTCGAGCGCCGTGAACAACATGCGGCTGGCAAACAGCTCGTAGCGGATTTGCCGTTCGCTGACTGCGTCCTCGTCGCGCACGCTGCGGTATTCCGCCTCGATATCGTCGGGACGGTAGTCCTCGGGGGTCAAGCCATCCTCCTCGAGGGCGCGCAGCGTTGAAACGAGCCCGGCGACCGTTTCCTCATCCTGCCAGGCCGGCCGATGGTCGCGCTGGCCATAGAACGCCTGCAGCAAGCTGCTCTCATCGGCCAGCGCACGCGTCAGGCCCGGCCTGCCATTGGTATCGTCAACGCTCGACTGGCGCGTCCGCTCCTCCGCCGAGACTCCCGTCATGGCGACAAGCAGCATCACCAGCACTCCCATCCTTGTAATAAAGCGCATCGATCCCCCCTGCTCCGTTGATGGCTGGCCTGGCCTTCCTGGCGTCTCACTTCATAATAGTGCCTGGCTAGTGGCTGCAAGCCAGCCGGGCACGTGCATGATTCACGTTACTTCATATTTACCCCGCATGCGGCGCCGCCGCTGCGGTGTTGCAACGCCATAGGCACGCCGATGCGCTTTCTACCGACTCTGCGACTACCGCTCTCGACCCTGGCCGCCTCTCTGCTGGTCACCCTGCCCACCGCCCACGCCGGCAACTTCCTGAGCCAGGCGGGGCTTTCGTATTCCACTTACGTTCCGCTCGGCCAGACTCTGACCGAGCTGGCTCCCGGCGCCGACCCGCATGTGCTTCAGCTCGCCGCCCAGGCCCTGGCCTGTGCCCAGCCCGACGCCGAGCGCCTGGCCGTCATCGACTTCTCCCGCCCCTCCGTCGAGCCGCGCCTGTGGGTCTTCGACCTGGCCCAGGAGCGCCTGATGTTCGAGGAGCTGGTCTCTCACGGCCGCGGCTCGGGCGATGCCGAGGCCACGGTGTTTTCCAACACCCCCGAGAGCTATCAGTCGAGCCTCGGCCTGTTTCGCACCATGAACAGCTACTACGGACGCAACGGCTACTCCCTGCGTCTCGAGGGGCTGGAGCCAGGCGTCAACGACCTGGCCTATCAGCGTGCCATCGTGATCCACGGCGCCGATTACGTCAGCGAGGCCTTCATCCGCCAGACCGGCCGACTGGGGCGCAGCCACGGCTGCCCGGCGGTACGCCAGGAAGTGACCTATCCGCTGATCGACAGTATCAAGGAAGACCACTACCTGTTCGCCTATTACCCCGATCCCGAATGGCTGGAGAATTCCGCGTTCCTCAGCTGCGAGCGTGAGGCCACCCAGTTGGCCATGTACTGATCCACGCGGAATACCTGCCGACCGATCTCGCCCTCTGCCCCTTGGCACCAGCAGAGGGCATTTTCGTGCGGCACTGCACCATTGTTGCCACCCTGTGACCACTCAGCGGCTGCTCTCTTGCCATTCTCTTCAGGGTCGTCCGACCCCCGATCCATTCATCAAACCATAACCCGATGTTTTACATGAACAACAAGGCAATATGGCAAATGGATTGCTTGATATGAATCAAATTGCCGGGTAGGCGTGGACCAGGCTTCCAGGAAGCACGAGTGCGTCAGACCTGACCTTCAACGGAGAAGGGCGAACTCTTGTATCGACAATCCGTACGAGGTCATAGCCCATGGAAATTCTCAACAAGGCGAACCGAATTCGTCTCTTGAGCCTGCGCACACCACAGATGCGTGCCTTCCACTTCTCCTGGTTCGCCTTTCACATCTGCTTCTTCGGCTGGTTCGGCATCGCCCCGCTGATGGCGGTGGTGCGCGAAGACCTGAACCTGACCCAAACCCAGATCGGCAACACCATCATCGCCTCGGTCCTGATCACCGTGATCGTGAGGCTGCTGATCGGCGTGCTGTGCGATCGCATCGGGCCGCGCAAGACCTACACCGGACTGCTGTTGTTGGGCTCCATTCCAGTGATGAGCATCGGCCTCGCCAACAGCTTCGAGACCTTCCTGCTGGCGCGCCTGGCCATCGGCGCCATCGGTGCCTCGTTCGTCATCACCCAGTACCACACCACCATGATGTTCGCCCCCAACGTGGTAGGCACGGCCAACGCCACCAGCGCCGGCTGGGGCAACCTGGGCGGCGGCACCACTCAGATCGTCATGCCGCTGATCTTCTCCGGGCTGCTGATGCTGGGCGTCAGCGAGACGCTGGGCTGGCGTCTGGCCATGGTGGTACCGGGCGTGGTGATGTTCGTCACCGGCATCGGCTACTGGCTGTTCACCCAGGACGCTCCCAACGGCAACTTCGACGAGCTACGCGCACGCGGCGAGCTGCCCCCCGCCACCGGTGAGAACAGTGCCGGCAAGAGCTTCATGTCCGCCGCCAAGGATATCCGCGTGTGGGCGCTGTTCGTGGTCTATGCCATCTGCTTCGGCGTCGAACTGACCATCAACAACATCGCCGCCATCTACTTCTTCGATCACTTCGACCTGACGCTGGCCACCGCCGGCATGATCGCCGGCCTGTTCGGGCTGATGAACGTCTTCGCCCGCACCCTGGGCGGCGTGTTCTCCGACCTGTTCGCCCGCAACGGCGGCCTCAAGGGTCGCGTGCGCTGGCTGTTCATCGCCCTGATCTGCGAGGGCATCGCCCTGGTGGCCTTCTCGCAGATGCACGTGCTGTCGTATGCCATCGGCATCATGCTGGTGTTCAGCTTGTTCGTGCAGATGGCCGAAGGTGCCACCTACGGCGTGGTGCCCTTCATCAACAAGAAGGCCCTGGGCGCAGTGGCCGGCATCGTCGGGGCCGGTGGCAACGTGGGCGCGGTGGCCGCCGCCTTCCTCTTCCGTAGCGAAGCCATCACCTATCAGCAGGGCCTGTTCTACCTCGGCCTGATCGTGCTGGTGCTGGCCTCCTGCGCCCTGCTGGTGCGCTTCAGCGACGAAACGGAAGCCGAGGAAGCCGAGGCCTATCGCGAGGCGGTGGGCGAGGATACCGGCGCCGGCGCGCTGTCGCTGCGCTGATCGCAAGCACCGCGGCACCCGCTGCCGCATCGCTTGCCCAAACTGGCCGCCGCCCTCGGGGTGGCGGCTGTTGCGTATGAATGAGGTGAGCCATGACACCGGCCGAACGACTGCTGCTGGCAGCCAAGCGCTGCGAAATCGACGATCTCGAGCATCTTACCGCCGCCTGCGACATCGTCGGCGACGTCAGTCGTTTCATCCACGCGCTGCAGAAGGAACGTGGCGCGTCGAACGTCTATCTGGCCTCCGGCGGCCAGCGCTTCGCCGAGCATCGTCAGGAGCGCATCGACGAGTGCCAGGCCACCGAGCGTGCCCTGCGCTCCCGCCTGGAGGCACTGGGCGAGACCGCCGGTCGCCCCGCCACCACCGCCAGGCTGCTCAAGCGGGTCGCCTTCGTCTGGCACGCCCTCGAAGGTCTGGACGCACTGCGCCGCGATATCGCCGCACTCGGCACCGGCCCCGATGCGGCAACCCAATCGTACAATCAGCTCATCAGCGCCCTGCTTTCGGTGGTGTTCGAAGCCGCCGATACCGCCGGCGACCCCGACATCACCCTGGCGCTGGTCGCCGTCTTTCATCTGATGCAGGGCAAGGAGCTGGCCGGCCAGGAGCGCGCCTGCGGTGCCGCCGGGTTCACTGCCGGCAGCTTCGACGACGCGCATCGTCAGCTGCTGCTGCACCTGATCGACGCCCAGCAGCGCTGCTTCGACACCTGTCTCGAGTTCACCAGCGAGGCAGTACGCGAACAGTGGCAACTGGAGATGCCCGGCCGCACGCTGGCCGGCATTCAGCAGCTGCGGGAGATGGCCTGCGGCGACGTTGCGCTGCCGGAGAACGCCTGCACCCTGGGCGAGACCTGGTACGAACTGACCACCTGGCGCATCGATGCCATGCAGCGGGTCGAGACCTTCATGATCGGCGAGCTGACCAGCCTGTGCCTGACGCGAACCCTGGATGCGCGGCGTAGCCTGACCCATCGGGATGAGCTGAGCCAGCAGCTGAACGATGGCTTGCCGAGCGTGTGTCAGCAGCTGGTTGAGTTGCTCGACGGCAGCGCCAGCCAGGAGTTGGGCGAGGTGACCGCCCGGGTGGTGGGCTCCTCGCTCAATCGCTCGCTGGTGGAGCTGATGCGCGCCCAGGCCGGGCGTCTGCAGGCCCTGAGCGACGAGCTGGAGGACACGCGCCGGGCGCTGCGTGAGCGCAAGCTGATCGAGCGGGCCAAGGGCCTGATCATGTCCCACCAGAAGATGAGCGAGGAGCAGGCCTACGCCTTCCTGCGCAAGATGGCCATGGACCAGAGCAAGAGCATGGCCGAGATCGCCCAGACCGTACTGGGGCTGGCCGACATCCTTCAACCAGCGGCGGAAACGGGAATCGAGTCCTGAAAATGGCACAGGCGGCAATGGTGCATCGCACAACCCGAGCGCACCGTCGCGGCGCCTGCCAGTTGAGCGCATCCCTTGACAGGCATCATAGATAAATTTTTAACAAATTGATTTTAAACTAAGTAAATCGATAACAAGGCGCAATGGCACCCAAGCTGCAAAGTCTAATCGTCCGCTGAGTCAACGACGGTTCAGCGCTTCCATGCAGCACCAGGACCAGACAACGGCGTCTGCCCAGGTTCCCGTGACATCGTCATGCGAACCGGGGCAGGCGCCGTCTTTATTTGGCCAGACACTTCTTATTGGGAGCCATACCCATGAACAAGAGCAATAAAGGACCTGCCCTCGACCGCCGCCGTTTTCTTCAGCAGACCGCCAGCGTCGTGGGCGGTGCCGCCCTGCTCGGCAGCCTTCCTGGCGGCTGGGCCGTGGCCAGCGGACGGCCGGAAACCACCTCGGCCAAGCTGGGCTTCATCGCCCTGACCGACGCTGCACCGCTGTTCGTCGGAGTGGAAAAGGGCTTCTTCGCCGCCCACGGCATGACCGACGTCGAGGTACTCAAGCAGTCTTCCTGGGGCACCACTCGCGACAACCTGGTGCTGGGCTCCCAGCGCAACGGCATCGACGGCGCCCATATCCTCACGCCGATGCCCTACCTCATCGCCAGCGGCGCCATGACGCCCAACAACGTGCCGGTACCGATGAGCATCCTGGCGCGACTCAACCTCAACGGCCAGTGCATCTCGGTGGGCAGCGAACACGCCGACCTCAAGGTACGGCTCGACACCGGCGAGTTTGCCGAGGCCATCGCCGCCAAGCGTGCCGGGGGCGATGCGGTCAATGCCGCCATGACCTTCCCCGGCGGCACCCACGACATGTGGATTCGCTACTGGATGGCCGCCGGCGGCCTCGACCCCAACCGCGACATCTCGACCATCGTGGTACCACCTGCCCAGATGGTGGCCAACATGCGCGTCGGCAGCATGGAGACCTTCTGTGTCTGCGAGCCGTGGAATCAGCAGCTGATCAATCAGGGCATCGGCTACACCGCCAACACCACCGGCGAGCTGTGGAACGACCACCCCGAGAAGGCGTTCGCCATGCGCAGCGACTACGTCGAGGCCAATCCCAACGCCACCCGGGCGCTGCTGATGGCAATCATGGAAGCGCAGATGTGGTGCGAAGACCCGGCCAATCACGAGGAGATGGCCCAGATCTGCTCGCGCCGTCGCTGGATCCACGCCCCCTACGCCGATCTGATCGACCGTATTCAAGGCAACTTCGACTACGGCACCGGTCTGGTGATCGAAGACCACCCCCAGCGCATGCGCTACTGGCAGCACCAGGCTTCCTACCCCTTCAAGAGCCATGACCTGTGGTTCCTCACCGAGAACAAGCGCTGGGGCTACCTGCCGCAGGACTTCGACAGCCAGGCACTGATCGAGCAGGTCAACCGCGAGGACCTGTGGCGCGAAGCGGCCGCCGCGCTCGGCATCGACTCCGCCGACATTCCCGATTCCACCTCGCGCGGGGTGGAGACCTTCTTCGACGGCAAGACCTTCGATCCCGAAGATCCCCAGGCCTATCTCGACAGCCTCGAGATCAAGCGCCTCGCCTGATCTCGCACGAGAAGGAGACATCGTCATGAGTAGCATGCAACGCAGCAATACCCTGGCCAAGACGGCCTCGTTCCGCTGGACTCCCGACTTCGCCGCCGCTCAGCAAGTGCTGGTGCAGCGAGTGCTGCCCCCGGTGGTGATCATTGCCCTGCTCGGCATTCTGTGGGAGCTGCTCTGCTCCTCCCCCGGAGCCGTGCTGCCGCCCCCCTCCCAGGTGCTGCGCGATACCTGGGAGCTGATCGTAGACCCGTTCTACAACCACGGCGGCAACGACGTGGGCATGGCCTGGCAGATACTGGCCAGTCTCGAGCGGGTGGCCTACGGCTACTCCCTGGCCGTGGTGGCAGGCATCGCCCTCGGCGTGCTGGTGGGGCAGTCGACCTGGGCCATGCGCGGCCTCGACCCGGTGTTCCAGGTGCTGCGCACCGTGCCGCCGCTGGCCTGGCTGCCGATCTCGCTGGCCGGCTTCCAGGACAGCACCCCCTCGGCGATCTTCGTGATCTTCATCACCGCCATCTGGCCGATCATCATCAACACTTCGGTGGGCATTCGTAACATCCCCGAGGACTACCGAAACGTGGCCCGGGTGCTGCGCCTCAACGGCCTGGAGTATTTCACCCGCATCATGCTGCCTGCCGCCGCACCCTACATCTTCTCGGGACTGCGCATCGGCGTCGGCCTGTCGTGGCTGGCCATCGTCGCCGCCGAAATGCTGATCGGCGGCGTGGGCATCGGCTTCTTCATCTGGGATGCCTGGAACGCTTCGATGATCAGCGACATCATCCTGGCGCTGGTCTACGTCGGCATCGTCGGCTTCGTCCTCGACCGCATGGTCGCCTTCATCGGCAATCGCGTGACCCGCGGCACCGCCCAAGGCTGAGGAGCAACAACATGAGCAACCGCTATCTGAGTATCGAGAACGTCGACATGACCTTCCATGCCAAGGGCGTGGAGAGCCAGGTACTCAAGGGCATCGATCTGACCGTGGACCGCGGCGAGTACATCGCCATCATCGGGCACTCCGGCTGCGGCAAGTCGACCCTGCTCAACATCGTCGCCGGGCTCACCGAATCCACCTCCGGGGCGGTGATTCTCGACGGCAAGGAGGTCAACTCACCGGGGCCCGACCGCAGCGTGGTGTTCCAGAACCACTCGCTGCTGCCCTGGCTCACCGTCTACGAGAACGTGGCCCTGGCGGTGAACAAGACCTGTGCGCGCACCAAGAACAAGGCCGAGCGCCACGAGTGGATCATCAAGAACCTGGAGATGGTCGGCATGGGGCATGCGCTAGACAAGCGCCCGGCGGAGATCTCCGGCGGCATGAAGCAGCGCGTGGGCATCGCCCGGGCGCTGGCCATGGAGCCCAAGGTGCTGCTGCTCGACGAGCCATTCGGTGCGCTCGACGCCCTGACCCGCGCCCACCTGCAGGAGGAGGTGATGCGCATCCAGGACGAGCTGGGCAACACCGTGATCATGATCACCCACGACGTCGACGAGGCGGTGCTGCTCTCGGATCGTATCGTCATGCTGACCAACGGCCCTTCGGCGCGCATCGGCGAGATTCTCGACATCGAGCTGCCACGCCCCCGCGACCGTATCGCCCTGGCCGACGACCCGCGCTACAACCACTACCGCCAGGAGGTGCTGCGCTTTCTCTACGAGAAACAGCGCAAGGTGGAGAGCCTGGCCCAGCGGCGCGGCGCCGTCGGCGAGAAGGAGAAAGGCGAGAAGCAGAAAGACGAGAAGGAGAAAGCCAAGGAGAGGGCCAGAGCCAAGGCGTGAGCCTCGCCCTGCCCCAAGGCCAACGGGCCACCCAAGGGTGGCCCGTTTGTCTGTCTGTGCAAGAGCTAGAGTGAAGCGTCTTCGACCGTCACGCTCATGCCCAGCAGTAGATAGGAGAGCGTCTTGCCGTGGCCATCCAGATTGAGGGCGCCGTTGACCCCACCTTGCAGCACATCATCGATCACCAGGTTCATGCCGGCCAGGCCCGGCATCAGGTAGCGGCGCACGCAGCTGGCACCGCGATGGGCGAACAGCGCCAGCACCCGCTCTTCGGTGACCTGCTCCACCAAGGTGTCGTAGTGGCTTGGCTCATAGGCAAACAGCGCCAGGTTGAGCCGGTCGCCCTTGTCGCCGGCGCGGGCATGGGCCAGGCGGTGCAGGGCGACCGCATGCCCCGCCCGGGGGCTTGCGGCCTGGTTCACGTCAGCGTGCCGCATGGGCAATCCTCCCCTTGTTGACCGGACTAGTCTCGAACTCAGTGGTATCGAACTGGGTTGTATCGAACAGGGCGGCAAAGGCTTCCACGTCGCTGCGCTGCACCAGGTAAGAGGCGGTGCATACGCGCCGCTGAAACTGGCGACGCACCCCGCCTCCACCGGCCGGACCGGCACAGTAGAGCGCCAGCAGCTCCTGGGTCGCGCGCTCCACCCAGCGCCGCTCGACGTGCTCGGCGGCCAGGCGCAGCCGATAGTCGCCGCTGGCGGCTGCCGGCACGCTGCGCTGCAGATCACCGGCATCGCTGTCGAAAACGCTGGCGTGGCCGACGATGTCCAGCCGCGTGCGCAGCTCCGGCGGCGCGCGGAAGGTCAGCCGCTCGCGCAACACCTCGGCGGCCAGCTGCGCCCGAGCCAAGGCATTGGGGCCGGCGTAGGAGATCTCCGCCTCGCCCTGCCAGCCGCCCTCGTAGCAGACGGTGGTCTTGAGCCGCTGCGGCGCCGGCTTGCCGCGAATTCCGCGCACCGCCACCCGGTCGGGGCCGATCTGCTCTACCCGTACGGCGGACAGATCCACCACCACGTCGGGGGTCAGGTAGTTGGCCGGGTCGTGCACCTCGTAGAGCAGCTGCTCCTTGACCGTGCGCTCGGTGACGGTGCCGCCGGTGCCGGCGGGTTTGGTCACCACCAGGCTGCCGTCTTCCTCCACCTCGATGATCGGATAGCCGACCTGGGCCAGGCCCGGCACCTCCTTGCAGCCGGGGTCGGCGAAGTAGCCGCCCGTGACCTGAGCACCGCACTCGCCCAGATGACCGGCCATCATGCCGGCGGCCAGGCGGTCCCAGTCGTTCCAGGCCCAGCCGAAGTGGTGCACCAGCGGCGCCAGGAACAGCGCCGGGTCGGCCACACGGCCGCTGACCACCACCTCGGCACCAAGCTCCAGCGCCTCGACCAGCGGTGCCGCACCGAGATAGACGTTGGCCGAGATCAGCACCTCCTCGCCGGGCAGTTCGCGACTCTCCGCTTCCCATCGCTCGAGATCGACTTCACCGAGCCGTGAGCGGATGTCATCGCCGTACACCCGGCCGATCCTCGCCCCGCCACGCTCGCTGCGGGCAGCCAGTTCGGCCACCACGCCACAGGCGCCGTCCGGGTTGGCTGCGCCGAAGTTGCCGAGAATGGCGATGCCGTGCTTCAGGCAGTCGTCCAGCACCGGGGTGAGCAGCTCCTCCAACAAGGGTTCGTAGCCCGCCGTCGGGTCGTCGCGCAGGGCGCGGTGGGCCGCGGCGAGGGTACGCTCGCCCAGAGTCTCGAAGATCAGCGCGGCGGGCTGGCCACGGTGGATCAGCTCTTTCACCACGGGAATGGCGGCATCGGTACGGTCGCCGGAAAAGCCGGCCCCGCTGCCCAAAAGAAAGGTCATGAGTGGGTCTCCTTGGCCGTCATGCCATGTGCACCCGGGGCCTTCTCAGCGGCCGGAGCCGATGCCAGGCGCTGACGCCGCCGGGCGTAGAGCGCCACCAGCAGCAGCAATGCGCCGGTGGTGGTCAGCCAGCCGGGAATCAGCGCCAGGCCCACCACCAGCCCCAAGCCCGCCACATCGAGCAGCCGGCTGCCGGTGACGGCGACCCGCGACATCAGCGTGGCGAAGGCAAGCACGAACACCACGCCCTGGGAACTGGCCAGCAGAATGTCGATGGCGCTGCCGAAGCCGGCCAGGGCGGGATAGATCAGCAGCAGGAACGGGATCACATAGATCGCCGCCGCCAGGCGCACTGCCTCTCCCGCCGCCGGCAGCCAGTTGGTACCGGCGATGCCCGCCGCGACGAATACCGCCACGCACACCGGCGGCGTGATCACCGACAGGGTGGCGAAGTAGAACACGAACAGGTGGGCGATCAGCGGTTCGACGCCGATACTGGTGAGCGCAGGGGCAAGCACCGAGGCCACCAGCACGTAGGCCGCCGTGGTGGGAATGCCCATGCCCAGGATCAGACACACGCCGCCGACGATGAAGGCCACCAGGAACAGCGACTGGCCGCCCACGTTGACGATCAGGCTGGCCAGGGTCACGCCGATGCCGGTCATGCCGATCATCGCCACCAGCATCTGCGCGCCGGCCAGCAGCACGCCGATGATCACCATGCCCTTGCCGGCATCGATCAGCCCCGAGAGCAGCTTGCCGGCGATCTCGCGCAGCGGGGTGCGCGCCAGCAGGGCAAAGGGCACGAAGGTCAGTATGGTCATCAGAATGCCGTAGAAGGCCGACATCTGGATCGAGCGCCCGGAAAGCACGCCGTAGAAGAGCCCGCCCAGCGCCGCCAGGATGGGAATGATCCGCTCCGGGCGCAGCACCTCGGGCCAGGTGGGCAGCTCCTCGTCGGGCACCACCTGCAGGTTGCGCCGCCGCGCCACCAGATGAATGGTCAGGAACACGCCGAGATAGAACAGGATGGCCGGCAGCAGCGCCGCCAGGGCGATGCGTAGGTAACTCTCGCCGAGAATCTCGGCCATGATGAAGGCCGCCGCACCAAGGATCGGCGGCGCGATCTGCCCGCCGGTGGAGGCCACCGCCTCCACCCCCGAAGCGAAGGGCGCCGGGTACTTGAGGCGTTTCATCATCGGAATGGTGAAGTTGCCGGTGGTGGCCACGTTGGCCACGGCGCTGCCGCTGACCATGCCGAACAGCCCCGAGGCCACGGTGGCCACCTTGGCCGCGCCGCCCGGCGAGCGCCCGCTGATGCGCAGCGCCAGGTCCATGAAGGTCTGGCCGCCGCCGGTGTGCAGCAGCAGGCAGCCGAACAGCACGAAGGCGGCGATGGTGGTGGCGGCCACGCCCACCAGCATGCCCCACACGCCGAGATCGCCGAGATAGAGGGTCTCGGTAATGTAATAAAGATCGAAGCCGCGGTGCCCCAGCGGCCCGGGAATCGCCGCGCCGAGCCAGGCGTAGGCCAGGCCCGCCAGCACCAGCAGCGGGAAGATCACGCCGATGGCGCGCCGCGACAGCTCCAGCACCGCCACCACCAGCACGGCGGTGAACAGCATGTCCCGCGGCGTGGCCCAGGGCAGCTCGACCAGAATGCGCTCATAGTTCATCACCACGTAGCCGCAGGCCAGCACCACGCCGGCTGCCAGCCCCAGGTCGCAGGCCAGCCCCAGCGGGCGCCAGCGCTTTCCCGCGCCCAGCGGATAGAGTGTCAGCCCCAGCAGGATCACCAGCGCAAGAAAGATGCCCCTCTGCACCATGCTCTCGAAGGGGCCGGTCGCCGAGGTGTAGAGGATCAGCCCGCCCAGCAAGAGGGCCAGCAGTTTGGTCAGGTTCTCGCGCATGGCAATCGTCTCCCCTGGCCGTTACTCGACGGGCCGCAGCGCGTCGGGAATCTCCAGGCCCTGCTCCTCGAAGTAGCGGGCCGCCCCGGCGTGCAACGGCACGGTGCCCACTTCCAGCGTCATCTTCGCCAGGTCGGCGTCGCGCACCGCGGAGAAGGCGTTGGCCTGGGGCTCGGGGTTCTCCATCACCGCCTTGACGATCTGATAGGCGGTCTCCTCGTCGAGGTCCGGGTGGGCGTGTACGGCTACGCCGAAGGCCCAGGTGGTGTAAGCCGGAATGCCATCGCCGGCGCCCTCGGGCACGTCGACGATGGCCACGTCGGGCATTTCCTCGCGCAGCGTGTCGGCCTGCTCGTCGGTAAGCGAGATCACGCTGATCGGGGTGAAAGTGGCGATATCCATACTCGAACCGTCGAGGCGGTTGCCGACGCCGGACTTGGCCGAGCCCATTACCCGACCATCCTTCATCGCATCGACGATGTCGGTGGTGGAGCCGCGCACATAGTTGGGCGAGATGCCCAGGGTGCGCATCACCGCCTCGGTGGTCTTCTCGGTGGCAGAGCCGGTGATGCCCGGATTGAAGCGCACGCCCTCCAGCTCATCGAGGGTGGAAACGCCGGCATCCTGACGCATCACCACATTCTGCGGGGCGACGGTATAGACCCACAGCAGGCGACTGTCGACAGGTCGACCGTCGAAGTCTTCCTGACCGGCATAGGCGTGATAGCCGGTGTTGGTGGTGACCAGGCCCATGTCGATCTGATTGCGGCTCAGGCGGCGCAGGTTGTCGACGGTGGCGCCGGTTTCCGCCACCGAGGCGCTCACGCCCTCGACCTGGCTGTTGATGATCTGGTTGACGGCGACGAAGTAGCCGTAGTGGCTCGACGAGCTGGAGGTCGAGCCGATCAGCAGGCGCTCGTTGGCTTGTGCCATGCCCGCAGTGAGAAAGGTGGCGCTGGCGGCGGCGGCCAGCAGGGTCTTCAGCGTTGGCTTCATGAGTGGCTCCTTGGGCCCGGCTTGCGGGCTTGTTCTTGTCGTGTTGCAGGTGGGTTTCCCCATGAAGCAGCTTGGATTGGCGTATCTGTTTTGTATATTGAATTGTTTTTAAATTGTGTTTTACTTTCTAAATGAGACCCAGCATCAAGCAGCTGCGCGCCTTCGTCGCCGTGGCCCAATCGAGCAGCCTGGCCGAAGCCAGCGAGCGCATTCACCTCTCCCAGCCGGCGATCTCCATCGCCCTGCGCAAGCTGGAAGAGGCGGTGGGCGGCGCGCTGTTCTCGCGCACCACGCGCCAGCTCAGCCTGACCCCGGAGGGCGAGGCCTTCCTGCCGGTGGCGGTGCGCCTGCTCAACGACTGGTCCGAGGCCTTCGAGGATCTGGAGGAGCGCTTTTCCAAGCAACGCGGCAAGGTCACCGTGGCCGCCCTGCCCACCCTGGCGGCGGGCCTGCTGCCGGGCATCATCGCCGCCTTCCACGCCCGCTATCCGCGCATCAACCTGAGTCTGCACGACGTGCTGGCCGAGCAGGTCAGTCAGATGGTGCGTGAGGGGCGCGCCGACCTGGGCCTTTCCGTGGCGCCCCACGACACCGAGGAGCTGGCCTTCGAGCCGGTGCTGATGGACCGCTACGTGGCGGTGTGTCCCAGCGGCCACCCGCTGCTGGAACATGAAAGCCTGGCCTGGCGACAGCTGGCCGGTCATCCGTTCATCGGCATCAACCGTCTCTCCAGCTCGCGCCAGGAGATCGACCGCATCATGGCCGAGGTGGGCGAGCCGCTGGAGATCCTCTGCGACGCCAGCCAGATCGCCACCGTGGGTCGCATGGTCGCCGCCGGGCTCGGCATCAGCGTGCTACCGCGGCTCAGCTTCCGTCAGATTGCCACCCAGGGCATCGAGTACCGGCCGTTGACGACGCCGGACGTGGAAAGGCCGCTGGGTATCGTCATTCGTCACCGTCACCCGCTCTCGGCCGCCGCCGCCGCGCTGCGCGCTCTGATTCAGCAGACGACCTTGGATCTAGGCGGCTAGCGTTTTGCAAGCGGCTATCCTGTGAAAACGACACCTGTCCTGCAGGAGCTGCACGTGGCCGAGCCCAACAGCGTCATCGCCTTTTATGACGAGCGTGTCCTGTCCCACCAGCCGGATGGCGAAGCCTCCTTCCTGCCCGGCCGCATGGACCGCCGCATCCGCCAACTGCTCGCGTCGCTCAATGTTCCCTGGAAGTATCCGGAACACGCCGGGCGGCTGGGTGCCATTCTCAACCTGCTAGAGCTCGAACCGATCCCCGGCCTGCGCTTCAAGAGCGGCAAGCCAGCGATCAGGGAGCAGTTGGGACGCGTTCATACTAGCTCCTACCTGGACCACATCTACGAGTTGCGCGGTAAGAACGCCTGGCTAGACGTGGACACGACGGCGGTCTCCGCCGGCAGCGTCGACGCGGCTGAGGTCGCCGCCGGCACGACCATCGCAGCGGTAGAAGCCGTCATGCAGGGGCGAAGCAAAAGTGCCTTCGCCCTGGTTCGACCACCCGGCCATCACGCCGAACCCGTCCGTGCCCGTGGCTTCTGCCTGTTCAACAACGTGGCGGTGGCCGCGGCTCATGCCAGGGCCGAGCTGGGCTGCGAACGCGTACTGATCGTCGACTGGGATGCTCATCACGCCAACGGTACCCAGGATATCTTCTGGGCCGACCCTGACGTCATGCTCTTCGACATACACCGCGCCTCTCCCTTCTACCCCGGTACCGGTAACCTCGAGGATGTCGGGGTGGGCCTCGGAGAAGGCACCACCGTCAATGTGCCCATGCCGGCAGGCGCCGGCGATCGGGCCTACCTCAGAGCTTTCGAGGACATCCTCATCCCCGCTGCAGACTGGTTCCAGCCGGACCTGATTCTGGTATCGGCCGGCTTCGACCCCCACCCTTTCGATCTGGCGCTCAACGTCTCCTACGAGGGATTTGCCGCCATGACGAGCATGCTGCAGGTGCTGGCCAAAAAACACTGTGATGGCCGGCTGGTCTTCGTGCTGGAAGGCGGCTATCACCTGCTCTCGCTGTCACGGGGGGTGAGGACGGTACTGGAGGTGCTAGCCGGCGCAGCCGCCCCCGAACCCGGGTTCATCGGCGTTGCCGAGGCCAAGGCAGCGGCGGACTTTCACCGTCGCGCCTTCGTCGCCGATGACCCCGACGCTCAATAATGCGCCCCAGCGATCATGCTCACCCAGCCCGCCAGGCGTTTGTGCCAAGGGCGCTCTTCCCAACGCTCGACGGTATAGCGAATGGCATCGTCGAGATCGTCCTCGACCAGCCCGCGCACGTAGCGGGCGAAGTCCTCGTCGTAGACGTTGACGTTGCCCTCCTTGTTGATGCGAAACGAGCGATTGTCGATGTTGGTGGAGCCGATACTGGCCCAGCGGTCGTCGACGCTGATCAGCTTGGCGTGGTACATGGAGGGCTGATACTCGTAGATCTCCACACCCGCCTCCAGCATCGGACGCCAGCGATTCACCGAGGCGTGCCTGACGAAGCCGTAATCGATGCTGTCGCCGGGCACCAGAATCCGCACCTCCACCCCTCGCTCTGCGGCTTCGATCAGGGCATCGAGGAAGCTGGGATCGGGATAGAAATAGGCCGAAGAGATGGTAATACGCTCTCTGGCGGCGGCAATGGCGTACTTGAACATCATGCGTATGCGATGCATGCCTTCACGAGGCTTGCTACTGACCATCTGCATGAGCAGCTCGCCCCGGGGTTCGAGCTCGGGGAAGTAGTCGTCGCCATGCAGCAGCTCCCCGCTCGCCTCGAGCCAGACCTCGACGAAGGCCGCCTGCATGTTGCCCACCAAGGGTCCGGTAATGCGGAAGTGATGGTCGCGGTAACCCGGAGCATCATCGTCCGGCAGCCAGCTGTCGGTGACGTTGGCGCCCCCGGTAAAGCCGATTTCGCCATCGACGACGAGCAGCTTGCGGTGGGTGCGGTGATTGAACCGCGGAAGCTGATACCAGGAGGGCTCGCGCCAGCGAATCACCTCCACCCCCGCCTCTGCCATGCGCTCGAGATGCTCCTCCTCGGCGGGCATGGTACCCACGTAGTCGAGCAACGCGCGCACGGCCACGCCCCGTTCGGCCGCCTCGGCCAGCGCGTCGGCGAAGGCCGCCGCCGCCCTGTCGCCGAAGAATTCGAAAACCTCGAAGTTGATGGAGTCTTGCGCCTCAGCGATGGCGTCGAGCTTGGCCGCGTAGATCGCCTCGCCGCCCTCGATGTGCTCGATGTGATTTCCCCCGACCAGGGGATGCGGAAGAATATGCTCCAGCGTCCTGAGGAAGCGTGGGTCATCCAGGCCATACTCCACGACCACGGGTTCGACCAGACGCTTGGGCATGGGGGTCAGGTTGGAAAGCAAGACATTTCCGGCAGCAAAAAGGATCGCTACCGAAAGCGCGGTGCCCCCAATCCACTTGAGCTTCGTGCGTCGCTTCAATGTGCCGCCTCCCTGGCATCACTTGACTCCCCACACCGTAGCAAATTTTCCCCTCTCACCGCTCGCCGGGCTGCGTTGGACGTGCAGGCATTCAGCGTGTAAAGGACATGAGTGGCCTGGTGCCGGTATGGCTACACTGCTGGAGTCGGTAACCCTTTCCGTCGTGGAACAGCAGGAGAAAACGGATGAAGGATGGAATGAATGCACGCGGCAGTTGCTTGTGCGGTGCCGTCAACATAACGGTCGCCACCCATAAGCAGAATGTCGGCGCCTGCCACTGCAGCATGTGCCGCATCTGGGGCGGCGGACCGCTGCTGGCACTGGAGTCGGTCAGCGAGGTCGAGATCGAAGGCGAGGACAACGTAACGGTCTTCTCCTCCTCGGAATGGGCGGAGCGGGGTTTCTGCAAACGCTGCGGCACCCACCTCTTCTACCGGCTCAAGACCGGCGATCACTATGCCATTCCGGTGGGCCTGGTGGATGGCGGCGAAGCCTGGACCTTCGACAGCCAGATCTTCATCGACCAAAAGCCCGAGTACTACCGTTTCGCCAACGAGACCCACAACATGACCGGCCAGGAAGTCTTCGATGCCTATCAGGGCAGCTGAAACTTGCTACATTCGGCAACGCCCCTGATTAAGGAATTGCTCTACAGTATCCAGGCGATGCCAAGACCCCAACCCCAGACAAGGAGCTGCCCATGCCCATCTCGGTAGGCGACAAGATCCCTGACGTCACTCTCAAGACCGTAGGGCCCGACGGCCCCGAGGATATCTCCACGAGCGACATCTTCAGCGGCAAGCGCGTCGTGCTGTTTGGCGTACCCGGCGCTTTCACCCCAGGCTGTTCGAATACCCACATGCCGGGCTTCGTGATCAAGGCCGACAAGGTGCTGGAAAAAGTGGATACGCTGGCCTGCATGTCGGTCAACGACGCCTTCGTGATGCGCGCTTGGCAGAAGGATCAGAACGCCCAGGCGATTCTGATGCTGGCCGACGGCAACGCCGAGCTGACCCGTGCCCTGGGCATGGAGAAAGACGCCAGCGGCGCCGGCATGGGCATTCGCAGCCTGCGCTTCGCGCTGATCGCCGAGGACGGTGTGGTCAGCTACGTGGGTGTCGATACCGAGCGTGGCGTGGTCGACAAGAGCAGCGTCGATACCATTCTCCAACACCTGCCGAGCTGAGCGCCCTAAAGCTTCCCGCCCATCCGCCGATAACCCTAAATAAAGCCGAATGCGGCAAAGTTTGTCACCAGGGTGGGGGGAAGCTGCTTGGACGACTCGATAGGCGACGTAGAACATCAGCCGGCGCAGACACTGGCTCAGTCAGATCCCGAGCCGGCAACACTGCTGCTGGTCATCGAAGACCCAGAGACACTATCGCAACTCTCTGAGATGGCGGAGCAGGTGGGCTTTCACGTCCTGCGAGCGGTAAGCATGAAGGACGCAGTGGCCACTCTGGAGCTTGAACCCGTCGATCTGGTGCTATGCGACGCGAGTACGTCCGGCCATGATGGACACACAGGGCTGGGGCTCATCCAGGCACGTTGGCCGGACAGTATCCGTCTGCTCCTGATCGATGTCGCCACCGGCCTCGATGAGGCACTCCGCACCATCGATGAAGGGGGGGTCTACGGCTGTATCCTCAAGCCTTGGGACGCGGACAGACTCCGCCGGCTACTTCGCCGGTCGCTGGAAGAACTTGGCGCCCGGCGCGAACGGCTGCAGCACGAGGCATCGCTGCAGGTTCAGAACGAGAACTTGCTCGCACTCAACACCACGCTGGAACAACGCATCGAGGCAACCCAGCAAGAGCTCAAGCAAACATCCGACATGCTGGAGAAGGCGTACGATGAGCTGCTTCACATCCATGTGACGACAGCGCGCGTGATAGCCGACCTTCTCCAGCAGCGACTGCCGCGTCATCTGCAGACGAACGACCAGGTTTCCGCCCTGATCACGGCGTTCTGCGAGACACACGCACTCGATCATACGCTGCAGCACGACCTGGAGCTGGCAGCGGCCCTCTATAACATGGGCAAGCTCACCTGGGACGACCATTTGCTTGTCACACCCTCCGAGCAGCTGTCGGCCCAGGAGCGGACTACCTATCAGAGTTACCCGGCCAGCAGCGAGAGCCACTTGATGGCGATGGCGCAACTGAAGCGAGCAGCCAAGATAGTGCGCCATCACCGCGAGCGCTGGAACGGCAGCGGTTTTCCCGATCGCCTCGAAGGCAATGCCATTCCTTATGGTTCACGCCTGCTGGGGCTGGCCGTGGACTTCATCGAGCTGCAGCGCGGCATGGTCCTGCCGCGCGAGGTTCCGCGCCCGCAAGCATTGGCGCTGCTGCGCAAGTTTGCCGGACGCATCTACGATCCCGATCTGTGCCACGATTTCGTCAAGCTGTGTGTCGAAAAGGCGCCAGACCTGCAGACCGGTGGCAAGGCGGTCATTTCGCTGGAAACCAGTCAGGTAAAGCCGGGCATGATCCTGGCCCAGGACATCTACTCCGCCAGCGGCATGCTGCTGCTGCACGAAGGCAAACGGCTCGACAAGCACCTCATGGAGAAGCTCAAGAACTTCGAGGAAATAGAGGGGAGAAACTACACGGTACTGGTCTACCGTTCATGAGTACCCGGGCGCGACGAACGCCCGGGTCGCCTAACGGCCGCCCAGCACCTCGATGTCGTCCCCCAGCACATCGTTGATGTAGAGCGCCTGCAGCGTCACCACGGCCACCACCGCAATAGGGGTGGAGAGAATCACGCCGGCCACCCCGGCGATGGCCGCGCCGGCCAGCTGCACGATGACGGTATAGGCGGGCGGCAGTCGCACCAGTCCCTTGGCAGCCAGCGGCATCACCAGGTTGGACTCCAGGGTTTCAACCACGAAATAGAGAATCAGCGCGTACAGCGCCAGCTGGGGCGACTCGAGAAACGCGATCAAGAGCGTCGGAATGGCACCGATGACGGGCCCCAGGTAGGGGATGAAAGTGAACAGTCCCGCCACCAGGCCCAGAGCACCGGCCATGGGAACACCCAGCAAGGCCAGCCCCAACGCCACGAAAACGCCCACGAACAGCATCGACACGAGCCGGCTAAGCAGCCACAGGCGCAGCGCCCTGCCCTGCATGCACAGCACCTGGGCCAGCCTGTCGCGTTTGGCGGGCGGGCACAGCAGCAGCACGTTGCCGATGTACTTGGCCGGGCTGAGCACCAGATAGAAGCCGATCAGCAGAATCAGAAAGAAGCTGGCAATGGCACCGAAGGTGGTGGAAAAAAAGTTGGTGAAATAGTCGATGACGGGGGCACCGATGAGCTGCGCCGGCTCTTCGACTTCCGCCATGGCAGCCTCGATACCGGGCAGCTCACGAAAGTTGTTCAGAAATTGCAGGAACGCCTGGGGCAGTTCGGCGAGCAACTGCGGCAACTGCTCGCCGAGACGCGGGCCGATCAGCGCCCCCAAACCGACCATGATCAGGCAGATCATCAGCAACGCCAGCATCAGCGCCCAGGGGCGACTCAAGGGCAGATAGCGCTGACACAGCCGTACCGCACCGTCGATGGCCACGGCAACCAGAATGCTGGCGAAGACCAGCAGCATCACATCGATGAGCTGACTGGCGAAAAACATCAGCACCGCCACCAGGCTGGCCAGCCCGATGACGATCAGCGTGCGTCGGGTGAAACGTGAGAGCGCACTCTCGTTCCGCTCGATTTCCTGCATGGCAGCTCCTTGCCGTGAGAGAGGGCATCCTGCCCAACTGCGTCGTGAATCAGCCTAGCCTGTGTCCGAAAACTGGCTGCGCTCGCCGACTTTTCAGACATAGCCTAGCTCTCTTCAGCATGCTGCACCTAATAAGCAGAAGCCAAGAGCGTGTTCCTGAGTGACGAGCGTTACGGTGTCGTCGGCGCTGCCAGCGCCTTGGCTCCGGCGGGGGTTGTCTCGGTCATGCGTACCACGCTGCCCACCACGATCAGGCAGGGTGAAGGCAGCGGCGAGGCGGCCAGTTTGGCCGGCATGTCGACCAGGGTACCCACCAGCGAGGCTTGCTCGGGCAGGCTGGCGTTGGCCACCAGCATGATCGGCCAGTCGTCGGGCAGCCCGTTGCGGCGCAGCCCGGCGCAAATAGCCTCGACCTTGGTCAGCCCCATGTAGAAGATCAGCGTCTCGTCCTGGCGCGCCAGGGTGGCCCAATCGGGCTCGCCGTCCTTGCGACACAGCTGAGCGGTGATGAAGCGCAGCTGCTGGGCGTGGGCGCGGTCGGTGAGCGGAATGCCCATGCCGGCCGCCGCCGCCGAGGCGGCGGTGATGCCCGGCACGATCTCGGCCTGAATGCCGGCCTCGGCCAGTGCGGCCAGTTCCTCACCCATGCGCCCGAACACGCCGGGGTCGCCGCCCTTGAGCCGCACCACGGATTTACCCTGCTGTGCCAGTTTCACCAGCAGCGCACCGATCTCGGCCTGGGGCACGCTGTGGTGGCCGCGCTCCTTGCCCACGTAGTAGCGCTCGCGGCCGGTGGGAATCAACGCCAGCACGTCGCCACCCACCAGGCGGTCGTAGACCACCGCATCGGCCTGCTGCAACAGACGCGCGGCCTTCAGCGTGAGCAACTCGACGTCACCGCTGCCCGCCCCCACCAGGTAGACACAGCCGGCGCGGCAATCGCCGTCCAAGGTCACGGTGGGTGCCGGCGTGGTGCGCGACCCGCCGAACGGCGAGCGCACGATATGGCCGAGGCCGTGCAGGCGCGACAGTGCGGCCTGACCCAGCGTTTTCGGCAGCAGCGCCTTGAGCCAGGCCTCAGGCGACAGCAGGGTCTTCAATTGGCTCAGCGAGCGCATGGGCCTTCTCCTCTTCGATCAGCGATTTCAGCTCCGGAATGCAGCTTCCGCACTGGGTGCCACAGGCTAGCCGGGCGCCCAGCGCCTCGACGCTGTCGTCGCCTTCACGGATGGCTCCTAGGATAGCGCGTTGACCCACCTGATGGCAGCTACATACCACCGGTCCCTGATTGGCGGCGCCATCGTCGCAGCCGGCCAGCAGGCGGCGGCGGTGCTCGGCGGCCATGCTCTCGCCACTGGCCGCCTCGCCGAAGCGCTCGGCGAGCCAGGCCAGGTTGGGCAGCTCCCGGGGCGGCCCCGACATGAACCACCAGCGCAGCCGCCCGGCGTCATCGACACCCGCGGCACGCAGTCGCCCGCTGGCCGGGTCGGTACACCACAGGGTGGGCGGCACCGGCAGGGTCGCCTCGAGCCAGCTCAGCCACTCCGGCGAGGCGCTTTCCACCTCACCGTGGGCGCTGGTCGGCTCTCCGCCGGCCAACTGCCAGCGATGGGCGGCGCCCAGCGGAATCCGCGCCCAGTACCGGCTGCGGTCGCACCAGCGCGATTCCGCCACGTCCAGGTCGTCCGCCACCAGCAGGGTGGCCTCCCACTCCACCGCCAGCGGCGCCAGCGCCACCGCCCCGTGCTTGGATTCCGGCTGGCCGGAAACCGGGTCGACATGGTTATCGATCAGCGCCCCGGAGAGGGCCGAGCCGCTGAAGTAGCCGTTCCAGTGCATCGGCACGAACACCTCGCCGCGGCGCTGTCCGCGCGACACCCGCACCCGGCCGACATAGCGGCCGCCGACGCCTTGCAGGCGGGCCAGGCCCTGCTCCTCCACTCCCAGCGCAGCGGCATCTTCCGGGGCGATCTCGATGAACGGCTCGGCGCGGTGGTTCATCAGCCGCGGCGAGCGGGCGGTGCGGGTCATGGTGTGCCACTGGTCGCGAATACGCCCGGTGTTGAGCCGCAGTGGGCGCGCTGCGTCCAGCTCTTGGGCAGGCGGACGCGAACGTACCGCTACCATCCGCGCCAGCCCGTTGGGCGTGGCGAAGCGGCCGTCGGTGAACAGCCGCGCGGTACCGCGGGGGGCGGCGGCATTGACCGGCCACTGGATTGGTTCGAGGGCATCGTAGGCGGCGCGGTCGAGCCCGGCCAGGCCGGAGATGTCGAATACTCGGCGCCGCTCATCCGACCCCTCCCCGTTCTCGAAGCCCGAAAGCCGGGCGTGTTCGTCGAAGATCTCGCTGGGGTGGGTGTAGCCGAAAGCCTCGCCGAAGCCCAGCCGCTTGGCCACCTCGCACAGCGCCCACCAGTCGTGCCGAGCCTCGCCCGGCGGTGACAGGATGCCGCGCTGGCGCGAGATGCGCCGCTCGGAGTTGGTCACGGTGCCATCCTTCTCCGACCAGCTCGAAGCCGGCAGCACGATGTCGGCATAGGCCAGCAGGTCGGCATTGGCCATGCAGTCGGAAACGATCACCAGCGGACATTTCGCCAGCGCCGCGCGTACCCGGTCGGTGCGCGGCAGGCTCACCGCCGGGTTGGTGGCCATGATCCACAGCGCCTGCACCTCGCCGCGCTCGATCGCTTCGAACAGCGCCACCGCCTTGTGCCCCGGCCCTTCGGGCAGGCACGGCACCAGCCCTTCGGTGGCCCAGAAACGCGTCACACGGTCCCGCGCGCCGGGGGTGTCGTAATCCATATGGGCGGCCAACTGGTTGGCCAGCCCGCCCACCTCGCGCCCACCCATGGCGTTGGGCTGGCCGGTGATCGAGAACGGCCCCGCCCCCGGCAGGCCGATCTTGCCGCCGGCCAGGTGACAGTTGATGATGGCGTTGCCCTTGTCGGTACCGCTGCTCGACTGGTTCACCCCCTGGGAGAACAACGTGACCACATGCAGGTGGCTGGCGAACCAGTAGAAGAAGGTCTCCAGACGTTCCGCATCCAGGTCGCAGTCGGCGGCGATGGCTTCCACACCGGCATCCTGCTCCCGCGCCGCGGCAAGCGCCTCCTCGAAGCCCTGGGTATGCGCCTCCAGATAGACCCGGTCGAGCTTGTTGCGTGCAGCCATCCACGCCAGCAGCCCGGTGAACAGGCGGGCGTCGCTGCCCGGCTTGAGCCCCAGGTAGAGATCGGCAAGCTCGCAGGTATCGGTCACCCGCGGGTCGATCACCACCACCCGCAGCAGCGGATTGCGCTGCTTGGCCACCTTGAGACGCTGATAGAGCACTGGATGGTTCCAGGCCAGGTTGGAGCCCACCAGCACCACCAGCTCGGCCTCTTCGAGATCTTCGTAGCAGCACGGCACCGCGTCGGCGCCGAAGGCGCGCTTGTGGGCCGCCACCGCCGAGGCCATGCACAGGCGCGAATTGGTATCCAGGTGCGGCGTACCGAGAAAGCCCTTGAACAGCTTGTTGGCGACGTAATAGTCCTCGGTGAGCAGCTGCCCGGAAAGGTAGGCGGCAAGTGCCTCGGGGCCGTGAGCGTCACGCACCTTCCGCAGGCGGCTGGCCACCGCATCCAGCGCAGTGTCCCAATCGCTCTCCACACCGTCGACGATGGGCCGGGTCAGACGACCGCCATGACCCAGCGTCTCGTGCAGGGCCGAGCCCTTCACGCACAAACGACCGAAGTTGGCGGGGTGCTGCGGGTCGCCCTGCACGTCGACGATCTCGTTCTTCTCGACGCTGGCCACCACGCCACAGCCAACGCCGCAGTAGGGGCAGGTGGTTCGGGCTTCGCGCATGTCGATCTCCTCTGGAGCACTCTTGAAACGACGATCTCGAAACGACGACGCCCGCCAACTCCCCCGGATCATGCTGAGGGAAAGTTGGCGGGCGTCGTTGCCGCTCGGGCGCTGACGGTGCGCCCATGTCGATATTTACTGATATGGATCAAGCAGAAAGCGTGCCATGGCGAGAATAACCATCCCCTTTCAGGCAGATGTCACGCTTTGCCTTGACGCCCAGTGACTTGTTTCATGCTGCTTCGCACCATGACCCGGCGCTCCGGCCCGGCCATGCACCAGGCTAGTGCCGAGCGGCCAATGCAGGCGCCACCGTGCAGCCTTACGCCCGCCAGGAGAGTGACGTCGAGCGTGACCATGGGTGCGAAAAAAGCGTAACTGGAATGTTTCTTGCAGGTTTCTTGCCAGGTGCTCGGTAGCAAAACCAGAGCCAGCCCCGATAACGTCAGACACGAGCGACGCCTATGCCCTCACCCCTTAACATTCTGCTGGTCGACGACGAGGTAGTACGCGCCGCCATGGTCGAGGAAGCGCTGATGGCCGAGGGGCACCGGGTCATCTGCCGGCTGACGAGCCCCGCCAGCCTCAACGAGATGGTCGCGCGTCACCAGCCCGACGTGGTGATCATCGACATGGAGAGCCCCGACCGCGACACCCTGGAGAGCATGGCCCTGCTCAACCGCGAGAACCCACGGCCGGTGGTGTTCTTCGCCGACCAGCACGACTCCGACATGCTGCAGGCCGCGCTCAAGGCCGGGGTCAGCGCCTACGTGGTCGATGGCCTGGTGCCCGAGCGGGTCAAAGCCATCGTCGAGGTGGCCATTGCCCGCTTCGATGCCTTTCACAGCATGCGCCAGGAGCTCGACAAGGCACGCAACCAACTGGCCGAGCGCAAGCGCATCGAGCGTGCCAAGGGCCTGTTGATGAAGCATCAATCCTGCGACGAGGAGCAGGCCTATCGCATGCTGCGCAAGCTGGCCATGGATCGCGGCCAGCGTATCGCCGAGGTCGCCGATAACGTCATCGACGTTCTCGAGCGCCTGAACCTGACATCGCCCCAGGGGCGAACCGCCGACAAACGGGGTCCCCGCTCATGAGCCACCCGCACCATCACGCCACCTCGCCGGAACTGGCACGCCTCACCCTCGGCTTCGTGCCGCTGCTCGATGCCGCTCTGCTGATCGTCGCGCGCGAACGCGGCTGCTTCGCCGACCAGGGGCTCGACGTCTCCCTCTCGCGGGAGAACGCCTGGGCCACCCTGCGCGACAAGGTCGCTGCCGGCCTGCTCGACGGCGCCCAGATGCTCGCGCCCATGCCGCTGGCCATGAGCCTGGGGCTGGGCCGGGCCCCCTGCGACACCCTGGCCCCGCTGCTACTCAGCCGTAACGGCAACACCGTGACGCTTTCCACGGCCCTGAGCGAGGCCAGCGGCGCGACGCTAGGCGACGCCCCGGTCGTCAGCGCGCTGGCACTTGGCAACTGGCTGCGCGGCCCTGGCAACGGCAAGCGCCCCCGCCTGGCCATGGTCTATCCCTACTCCTGCCAGCACTATCAACTACGCGAATGGCTGACCCTCGGCGACATCGATCCCGAGCGCCACGTGGAGCTGGTGGCCCTGCCGCCGCCGCGCATGGTGGAGGCGTTGCGCAGCGGAGAGATCGACGGCTTCTGCGCCGGCGAGCCATGGGGCACCCTGGCCCGACACTGCGGCGCCGGACGGCTGGTGGCAACCGGCGACCAGCTGTGGCCCGACCACCCGGAGAAAGTACTTGGCGTGACCCGCTCCTGGGCCGAGCACTACCCGGCCACCCTGGGTGCCCTGCTGCGCGCCCTGGTGGCAGCCAGCGAGTGGCTGGCCGCCTCGCCGGAGAACCGCCGACAGGCGCTGGCATGGCTCGCCCTGCCGCCCTACCTGGACCATTCGGTACGGCATCTGGAGTCGCTCGAACTCGACGTTGAGCCCATTCGGCAGCGCCTCTTCGGTGCCGGCATGCTGCGCCCCACCCCGCAGGATGCGCTGCACTTCGCCGAGCCCATCGCCAGGCAGCTGGAAGCCCAGGGGGGGCGCTTCTCGCCCGGTCAGTTGGCCGCGTGCTACAGCCCTGTGCATTTCGATGCCGCAACGCACCATTGATGTGCACGGCCGGTATGGACCAATGTCCGTATCGGCCCTGCTCAGCTACCCCAGCCCAATGAAATAGAAGAGAAAATCATCCGCCAGGCACATCCTGGCCGGCTTCTTGAAACTGATGGGCAAACGGCGATCAAAGAAGGTCGCCACACACAGCAAGCGACAACGACGTCTCTGCGCACCCGGTTCGATCATCGCATCGTCCAGGGGCCGCGCCGAGGCGTCGTTGCGTTTGTGCCCAGCCACTGGGCCACCACCACGACAAGCGCAGCGAAAGGAGGTGTTCGCATGCCACAGCGACATCCCGAGACATCGACAACCGACCGGCTGGTCATCGTCGGCAACGGCATGGCCGGCCACCGCCTGGTCGAAGCGCTGCTCGCCCGGCCCGAGCGGCCCGCGATCACCGTGATCGGTGCCGAAACCGCACCGGCCTACAACCGCATCCTGCTCTCACCGCTGCTGGCCGGCGAAATGGAGCGCGACGCCCTGACCCTGCGCAGCGCTGAGTGGTACGCCGAGCAGGGTATCGAGCTCATTCTTGGCGAGCGGGTGGAGAGCATCGACCGCACCTCACGGCGGCTGACCACCGACGCCGGCCGCGAACTCAGCTACGACCGCCTGGTGCTGGCTACCGGCTCCACCCCGGCCCGCCCGCCGGTGCCGGGGCTGGAGCTACCCGGTGTGCATGTGTTCCGCGACCTGCACGACGCCGACGCCCTGGCACGTGCCGCGGAAGCCGGTCGCAACGCCGTGGTGATCGGCGGCGGCCTGCTCGGCCTGGAAGCGGCAGAAGGCTTACGCAAACGCGGCATGCAGGTGAGCCTGCTGCAGCGTGAAGACCGCCTGATGAACCGCCAGCTCGACCTCACCGCCGCCCGGCTGCTGGAAAGCGAGCTGCGCGGTCGCGGGCTCGACATTCACACCGACGCCCAGCTCGAGCGCCTGGAAGCCAATGCCGAAGGCCAGGTATGCGCCGCCCTGCTCGCCGACGGCACCCGTCTGGCCGCGGACTGCGTAGTGGTGGCCATCGGCATCGTGCCTCAGGCCGAGCTTGGCCGGGTGGCCGAGCTCGAGGTCAACCGCGGCATCGTGGTCGACGAATGGCTCACCACCAACGACCCGGCCATTCACGCCCTGGGCGAGTGCTGCGAGCACCGCGGCAATCTCTACGGCCTGGTCGAGCCGATCTGGCGCCAGGTCGAAGTGCTAGCCGATAAACTCTGCCGCGCTAACGCCGAGCGCGCTAGTGCCGAGCGTGCAGAGAGTGCCCAGGGCTACGTCGAGAAACCGACCGCCACCAAGCTCAAGGTAAGCGGCATCTCGCTCTACGCCTTCGGCCCCACCGAGCCCGAGCCCGAACACGAAGTGCTCAGCTATCGCGACCCCCAGCAGGGCGATTACCGCCGCCTGCTGCTGCGTGACGGCCGCCTGGAAGGTGCCGTGCTCTACGGCGACACCGCCTCCGGCCCCTGGTACTTCGAGCAGGCCCTGGCCGGGCGCGACCTCAGCGACTGCCGCGCCGCCCTGCTGCTCGGCGCCGCCGACGCCCAGGCCCTGCTCGACGACGCATCGAACGAATCACCGCAACGCCCCGCGAAGGAGGCCGCATGAACACGCCCGTCAAACCGCAACTGATCGTCATCGGCAACGGCATGGTCGGCCACCACCTGGTCGAACAGCTGGTCGAACAGGGCGCCCTCGAGCGCTACGCCGTCACCGTGTTCGGCGAGGAGCGTCACCTGGCCTACGACCGTGTGCACCTCTCCGAGTACTTCAGCGGGCGCGACGCCAGCTCGCTCGCGCTCTCCACCGCCGAGTACTACGCCGAGCACGGCATCGAGCTGCGCCTTGCCGAAGCGGTCACCGAGATCGACCGCAACAAGGGCGAGGTGGTCACGCCCCAAGGGCGCTACCGCTACGACCGCCTGGTACTGGCCACCGGTTCCTACCCCTTCGTGCCGCCGATCCCCGGCAACGACCGTGAGGGCTGCCTGGTCTACCGCACCCTGGAAGACCTCGACGCCATCCGCGAAGCCGCCGAAAGCGCCGCCACCGGCGTGGTGGTGGGCGGCGGCCTGCTCGGCCTGGAAGCCGCCAACGCCCTGCGCGGGCTCAACCTCGACACCGCCGTGGTAGAATTCGCACCGCGGCTGATGCCGATGCAGGTGGACACCGAAGGCGGCGGGCTGCTGCGCGAGAAGATCGAATCGCTGGGCGTGCAGGTACTCACCGGCCGCGCCACCCAGGAGATCGTCGACGGCGAACGCAGCCGCCACCGCATGGTGTTCCAGGACGAAAAAGTGCTGGAAACCGACCTGATCGTCTTCTCCGCCGGCATTCGTCCCCGCGACGAGCTGGCCCGCGACTGCGGCCTGGAGATCGGCGAGCGCGGCGGCGTAGTGATCGACGACAACTGCCTGACCAGCGACCCGGCCATCCTCGCCGTCGGCGAAGTGGCACTGTGGAACAACAGCATCTTCGGCCTGGTTGCCCCCGGCTACCAGATGGCCAAGGCCGCTGCCGCTACGCTGCTAGAAGGCAACGAACCCTTCAAGGGCGCCGACATGAGCACCAAGCTCAAGCTGATGGGCGTCGACGTGGGCTCCATCGGCGACGCCCACGGCGACCGTACACCCGGAGCACGCCAGTTCCGTTTTCTCGACCCGCTCAAGCAGCAGTACCGCAAGCTGGTGGTCTCCAGCGACGGCAAGCGCCTGGTCGGCGCCATGCTGGTGGGCGACAACAGCTACTACGATACCCTGCTGCAGTACTACGCCAACCGCATCGAGCTGCCCGAGGACCCGGCCTCGCTGATCCTGCCGGCCGGCAGCAGTGCCGCCCCCGCGCTGGGGCCGGACGCCCTGCCGGACACCGCCATGATCTGCTCGTGCCACAACGTCACCAAGGCGGACGTGTGCGCCTCCATCGACGGCGGCGCGGTCGACCTGGGCGCGGTGAAGGGCGCCACCAAGGCCAGCACCGGCTGCGGCGGCTGTGCCGCCCTGCTCAAGACCCTGGTGGATCACGAACTCGAAAGCCGCGGCGTAGAGGTCGACAAGTCGATCTGCGAACACTTCCACTACACCCGCCAGGAGCTCTACGACATCGTCCGGGTGGAAGGCATCAAGACCTTCAGCGAGCTGATGGAGAAGCACGGTTCCAAGGTGGGTCATGGTCTCGGCTCTTCATCAGCCCCGGGGCTTGGCTGTGACATCTGCAAGCCGGCGGTGGCCTCGATACTGGCCTCCTGCTTCAACGAGCCGATCACCGACGCGGCCCACATTCCGCTGCAGGACACCAACGACACCTTCATGGCCAACATGCAGAAGAACGGCACCTACTCGGTGGTGCCGCGCATCGCCGGCGGGGAGATCACCCCCGACAAACTGGTGGTGCTGGGCCAGGTGGCGCAGAAGTACGAGCTCTACACCAAGATCACCGGCGGCCAGCGCATCGACCTGTTCGGCGCCCGCCTGGAGGACCTGCCGGCGATCTGGGGCGAGCTGATCGAAGCCGGCTTCGAGACCGGTCACGCCTACGGCAAATCGACCCGTACCGTGAAATCCTGCGTGGGCAGCACCTGGTGCCGCTACGGCGTGCAGGACAGCGTGGGCATGGCAATCCGGCTGGAGGACCGCTACAAGGGCCTACGCGCGCCGCACAAGCTCAAGTTCGCCGTTTCCGGTTGCACCCGCGAGTGCGCCGAGGCCCAGAGCAAGGACGTCGGCGTGATCGCCACCGAGAACGGCTGGAACCTGTACGTGTGCGGCAACGGCGGCATGCGCCCCCGCCACGCCGAGCTGTTCGCCACCGACCTCAGCGACGGGGAGCTGTTCCGCTACATCGATCGCTTCCTGATGTTCTACATCCGCACCGCCGACCGCCTGCAGCGCACCTCGGTGTGGCGCGAGAACCTGGAAGGCGGCCTGGACTACCTCAAGCAGGTGATTCTCGAGGACAGCCTCGGCATCGGTGAAGAGCTGGAGCGGCAGATGCAGGCCGTCGTCGACACCTACGAGTGCGAATGGGCCAACGCCATCAGCGACCCGGAGAAGCTCAAGCGCTTCCGCAGCTTCGTCAACGACGCGCGCCCGGACCCGGACATCATCTATACCACCGAGCGCGGCCAGCTTCGTCCAGCGTGATGGAAATCGCTGCGCGAGCGAAGCGCGTTGTTGCGCGGCACCCCGAAGGCTCGCCTAACCCCCCCGTTATGTCTCGCCTTCGGTCCGCCGCGCGCCTAGCGCTTCATCTCGCTCGCCGATTCCCCGACACCATTGCTAGGAATTTCTTATGACAATCGCCAACGCAGCAGCCAAGACCATGACCCAGACCTGGCAAACCCTCTGCACCCGCGCCGACCTGGTGCCCTATTCCGGCGTCGCCGCCTGGGTGGAAACCCCGGAAGGCCCGGCCCAGGTGGCCATCTTCTATTTGCCTGGGTACGCGCAGGAACTCTACGCCGTCGACCACCATGACCCCTTCTCCAACGCCAACGTGATCGCCCGCGGCATCGTCGGCGACCTCAAGGGCCAGCCCGTCGTCGCCTCACCGATCTACAAGCAGCACTTCCGCCTGGAAGACGGCCAGTGCCTGGAAGACGAGAGCGTCACCCTGCGCACCTGGAAGGTGAGCTTCAAGGGCGATGAGGTGTGGATCGAGGCGTGAGAGGCTCCTGTCCTTCCAGGCGATTGCATCATCCGCCCTGGAAGGCCAGGTGAATGTCGCTGCCATAGCGCCGGATAATGTCGAGCTTCATCGCACGGTGCGCCTCCATGTCGTTCACATGCCTGGATTTCGCGAGCGAACGCCGGGCCAACTCATCGGAAATGACATCCATGAGCAGCTCCGCAAGCAGCAAGCGTGCCGAGTCGCGGAAATAACCTCGCCCGTCGACGTAAAGCTGGACCGTCGGGGCGGCTGTATTGATGAGAATCCGCCGCTCTGAGGGACTGTAGATGGCGCGAGCCGGTTCGCTCTCGAGTCTGCGCAGCTCGTAGCCGGTGAACATGGCTTCACCGTGGTCGTGGGAAGCCCGACGTTTGCCCCTGCGTCGCGGAGAATGGTGCGGATGGTACGAATGCCCTACCCCATGCTCGGCCACGACCAGCTCGCACCAAGCCAGGTGACTGCCTGCCCGAACCATGATCTCACCGCGATCACCGGGCACGTTACCAGTGACGGTCCACTCGACGCGGCCGTCCGTGGCGAGATCGCGCAGCGTCCCATTCTGCACTGCCGGATCGATGCGCATGGTTTCCGGCAGCTGACTCTCGAAACTCAGGACCACATCAGAGTCGAGTTGCCTCGCGTCAACCAGCAGCCTGACGTGGAACGGATGCCCCGCTTGCCGGTAATAGAATGGTGTTGAGAAGCGCAGTGCCGCGGGATGCTCCACATCCTCGACGAACTCCTGTTCCTCGCCCACAGCGGCCGTCGATACCACGATGCCAAGATCCTCGATAGCCGCCCGGTTCATGCGCTGGAGGATCTGCTCAATCATGAGTGCCGTGCGACCAGAAGTTGTCGCGTGCTCCAGTTGCCTGAGCTGGTCCTTCTCAGCCTGCACGCACGGCGCAATCAGCCGGCTGACGGCTCGAGAAAACGCGGCGACGAACGGATCCTTGGGATTCAGCCCCTCGCGTTCGTCGCTGATGATCGCACCGCCCTGGCCGAGCCGCTCAATGAGCCCTGGACAGCGGACGGTGCCGAAGAGGTACTCAGTGCCGGTCTGGTTCTCATAGTCGAAAAGCTGGCAGTCGAGCACTGCCGTACCCGAGATCACCACCAGCCCGTTGGCTCGCTCGTCCCCGCGCTGCGCAAGCTCCGCGTTTACCGCACGCTTTAACGTCAGGGTGAGCGGATAGGATTTCCGCTCGAACTCGAAGCGCTTTTCCAGATCGGGGCCGAGCAATACCCGTGCAGGCGGTTCTGCGAAACGCACCGGACCTTCGATCTCCATGACCTGGCCGTAGCGCACATGGGCAACCTCGATGTGACGCCGTGCCACCACGTCGCGCAGATAGACATTACTCGCCACGGCCCGCACGACGGATCGGTAACGCGGAATGTGTACCAGCGGGTTCTCGATGACGATCGCGACCCTCGTACCATTGCCAGTGACATCGAGCCGCTCATAGTCACGCAGCGTTGCGGGGCGGTCGCCGCCGCCATCGTCGTAGAGATAGCCGCCGTTCTCGCCTCGGAACAGTTCGATTCGGGTGAAGCGACCATCGCGGATCGTTTCCAGCCAGCCGTGACCGAGCCCATAAATCCCCTGCTTGAGGCCTCGGCCGAAGTAACCTCGCCCACCGCCCTCGCCACGCGCCAACGGGCTATGGGCCCCGCCGTAGGTGAGGCTATAGCAGGCATGTTCGAGGGACATGCCCTCGGCCTGGTCCGCGACGATCAGGATCGCGCCCGCCCGGTGCGGCTCGTAAAGCACGCGGATCCGGCCTGAAGCAGGCTGGCTGGCTTCTTCCAGCCGCGTGTAGCTGTCGTCGCTGTTGGTGATCAGCTCGACCAGCGCCTTGCCGACAGAGGCGAATCGACGCGAGTCGATGTCGATGACGCGCTGATCAACCGGGATCGGTTTTACGGCCATGACCATTGTCCTCGGCAAGGTGCAATCACTGGATCACTACTCGCGGGCTGAGCAGATGGCCAACTCGCTTCCTCACTTAGGAGCATATCTCACCCGCCAGAGAACTACCTGCAAGACGACCATTGCGGTTTTCGCCTTGGAAACGAAAAAGCCGCCGACGCTGGGGAAGCGTCGGCGGCTTTGGTAAGCCCGTGATCATCTCAACCGCGAAAGGCGGCCTCGATCTTGGCGATGTCGATTTTCCGCATCGTCATCATGGCGTCGAATGCGCGCTTGGCGGCAGCGCGGTCCGGGCTGGTGAACGCCTTCGTCAGCGCAACCGGGGTAATCTGCCAGGAGATGCCCCACCTATCCTTGCACCACCCGCACTGGCTCTCCTCGCCGCCATTCCCGACGATGGAGTTCCAGTAGCGATCCGTCTCCTCCTGGTCTTCGGTCGCCACCTGAAACGAGAACGCCTCGCTATGCTTGAAGGCAGGCCCGCCGTTCAGCCCGAGGCACGCAACGCCCAGCACGGTGAACTCGACCGTCAACACGCTTCCCTCCTTGCCCGAGGGAAAATCCCCAGGCGCCCGGTGCACCGCATCGAGCGATGAGTCGGGGAAGGTCTCGGCATAAAACCTTGCGGCTTCCTCAGCGCCGCCATCGTACCAAAGGCAGATCGTGTTCTTTGCCATGTGCTTCATGATCAGCTCCCTTCTGTGGGTGATTGCTTTGGGTGCAACCTAATGTCGAACGGAGCTGGTCGGAATCGACAGGGGGGTGGTAGCAGGGTTTTGCGGCAGGAGCGTGTCGGCAGAGCGCCCCTTGGCTGGATTTGTGAAGGCTACTGTGGCAACTGATAGGAGACATTGCCATTATTCACCCTTATATACTTGCGCTGCTCCAAGTCTTTCACAATTAAACTTAGCTTCTGCTCCGACAGCTTCTCAGTAAATAGTGAATTGATAGTATTGGCGAGCGTCTTGATCTTCCGAGGCCGCGCTTGCCCCCGACCAGCCAAGTTTTTCACGATGGCGGAGATCATTTCGTCAGTAGAGGTCGCCGTGGACATTCTTACTACTGGAATTTCTGCCAAGTCTCGTTCACGTTGGATTTTGATGCCACGCGATTTGAGATGCTTGATTAGCGTGTCAAAAACAGTATCGCGGGAGATAATGTGAAAGTACGCACTTGAGTCCTTAGCCGCCAGCTCACCAATGTAATAGGCAATATGAAAATCGAGAGCGTTTTTCCCGGAGCCGGTGATCTTTATGTACTGCGCCGCATCCCCAAGCTCCTGCATAGCCGCAGCCAGATCAAATGGTATTTTCTCTTGATTAGCACCAACGAAAACCACCACTTTGAAAGAATGCTGCTTGAGAAGCTCCAGGTTACTCGGCTGCACATTCTCAAAATCAATCAGGACATAGTTTGTTGTCAAGCAGACTCTCCTTGTTTTTGGTCATAACTCCAGCTCCGGCCTCATGCAATGATTAGGCTCTTGATTTCGTTTCACTTGAAGCCGAGCCTCATGCGCCAGCAGCCTCTGACCCCGAGACTAGTTCGACTCCACTTGCCCGAAGCCTTGCGTAGACATCGCCGCTACGATAATCCCATCCATCGGGCATACGGGTGCGGAGGCCGAGTTCAACATCAATAAGGCGTGCCTCCGCCCTAGTTATTCGAGCGATCTTAAGATTAGCAGCAATGACCTCAGCGACATGTTCGATCGATGCGCCCGCGTCGAAAAGATCCACACAAATGTCTCGAATTACGGAGCGCGGAACTAAGTGTTCTCGGTAGTCGCTGCCCTTCGTCGAGTGTCCCACGTAGGTAAAGCGATCATCTATGAGCCAATCGAATAGCCGGGTGTCGCCTCCACGGAACTCCTCCCATTGCTCGAAGAGGAATCCTGCGAGCCTTTTAAATGCCCGAGCTTTTAACTCATCCTCTGTGAAGTTCCCCACCTGCCCTCCCCCGCCTAACTCTCACGCGCTTGTACATTTGCGGAACCAATAATACTGTATGCTTTCCAATGGACCAGGTGAAGGCAACCATTCGAGCGAAGCTCTATAACCCACGCACCGAAAAAACCAACTTCTACGGGATTTGCTACTTCATTCGCATTCATGACGTGCGCAGCCCTCTGATATGAGAAAATCGAAGCATTCAGGCACGCTACCGCCAAGGAATGCCGCTTATCGGCCTCCCCTCTTAGCGATTACAGGCCGCCTACCCGCCTTTATCGGACGATGTTGCTATCCGATTCGAAGCACTGTTGTAAATTAACCTTGCCAAATAAAGCATCGGCAGGTGCCGTGGCATCTTGAGCCTGATATCCCGCCCTACGCCACATCCTGCACCTCCCGGCACTTGGGATAGTCCGAGCAGCCCCAGAATTGGTTGCCGGCGTTTGCCCCTCGCTTCGATGTGCGCAGCACCATGGAGCTGCCGCACTTGGGGCAGGTACGGTCGGAGCTGGATTCGAAGCGGGCCTGGAGCCGTTTCACGTGCTGACGGTGCGTTTGTCGCGTGGCTGCCAGGCGGCCGGTGGTGATCTTTTCCAGCACTTGCTCTACCTGGGCTTGCGTCAGCACGGGCTCGCGGAACGATTTGATGTAGCGCACGTAGCCGCCGCCGATGGTGACGTTGTCGGGCATGCGGGTCTTGAATACGGCGCTCCCGGAGAAGACCACCAGCGAGTGAAGGGTGTCTGGCGGCACGTCGAGCAGGGCTTCCAGCGCCTTCACGTGCTTGTAGTTCTGGCGCAGCGGGTTCTGGAACTTGAAGCTCTTGCGGTAGAGCTTCTGGGTCCATTGGGCCTGGCGTTCACTGCCGAAGATCCAGCCCGCCATGTGCTTGGTCTCGATGACGAAGATGCCGTAGCGGGAGACCAGCACGTGGTCGATCTGGGTGGTGCCGTCGGGCGTGGGCAGCGTGACGTCGTGAACTCCTCGGTACTCTTCCGCGGGCAGCCGCACCTTGGCGATCAGCTTGACGAAAGCTTCGCCGAACATGCCCTTGAACCAGCGGGACTTGAGCACGCCCAGGAGCACGATGAGGGGCAGCACCCACCATAGCGGCCTTGCGGCTTCAAAGAGGATCGAATAGTCCAAAGGCTTCCTCTCGCTTCAGCGATTCGGCTAGTGACGCTTGCTTCAGTCTGCTTAGGCTACGCTAGCGCTTTCTATCGTGTAATTCTACGTAACGAGACTGGATATTGACCTGAGTCGCTTCGGGGTAGGCGAAAGCCTATACGATGTAAGAAACGGCTTACGCCAGGCTGACCAAAGGAACTACGGCGAAACGCCACGCAATATGGCAAATTGGCGCGTGGCCTTCACGCCTTGGCACGCTGGCTTGCATGGATGTGCTGACTGCCGATTTTGCGTTCAAAACCTCAGCAGGGTTCCGTGCATGCACCCATATCAAGAAGGTCAAGAACATCGCCGGGCGGTGCTGCAGGCCATGCTGCTGGTCACCATCGCCAGTGCGCTCGTCTTTGCGGCGCTCAATTTTCCCGACGGCATGATGCTCGTCGGCGGTATCCAGGTTGCCCTTGCTGCTCTCGCCGCTGGCCTGCTGGTCGTGGTTCGTCGCACACGGCGGGTCCAGACATGGTGCCTGCGCTTTTTGCTGATACTGCTGTCGGTAACGATTCTGCTGCTGAGCCGGCCGGAGATCTCGCCGTTCGCCTTCATCTGGCTGCTGGTCATCCCGCTCGTCACGCACCTTCTGCTCGGTTCCAGGCTGGGCCTGCTGCTCTCGGTGGGCTATATGGGGGTTGGCGCCGCCCTCTTCTTGTACCGCTTTGGCGGCAGCCCCGAACTCGTTCGGGTGGAGGTGATGTCCAACGCCATCATCGCCGCGCTGACCACCCTTGGCATGCCACACTTCTACGAACGTACTCGTGAACGGTCCGAGCTGAAGTTGACGCGTCTGGCCACGGTAGACCCGCTGACCGGGCTGGCCAATCGCGCGCGCCTCATCGACGTCTTCCTCTGGGAGCAGGCACAAGCGCGGCGCAATGGGACCCCACTCGCGTTGCTGATGCTGGACCTTGATCGCTTCAAGCGGATCAACGACGAGCACGGGCACGAGGCCGGCGACGCAGTGCTGGTCGCCTTCGCTCGTATGCTGCAGCAGCGCCTGAGGGAGATCGACCTGATCTCACGCTTTGGCGGCGAGGAATTCCTGGTACTACTGAACAACACCGATGGTAAGCGAGCTGTGGCCGTTGCCGAGGTGCTGCGGCAGAGCCTGGAACAACTCGATATCGAATACCAGGGCAAGATCCTCAAGCTCACCGTCAGCATAGGCGTCGCCGAATATGGCCCCGATGGGCTTGACCTGGATACGCTCAGCCGAGTCGCCGACAAACGGCTGTACCAGGCGAAGGCGAGTGGAAGGAACTGCGTTCGCGGCCCAATTGCGGAATCCGGTGTTGAGCGAGAGGCGGCGCTCAGCGAGTAGCCGGGAAGCGCAGCGGTGATGACACTACATGAAGCCGTGCAGCGGGGCCGATACGATGTTCCCTGAGGACGCGGTGGCCAGTTACAGTTCAAAAACCGAGCCAATGCGCCTGCAACCGAGCTTTTCGTAATATCCATCCTCATCCGAAAGTACATAAACGCTTTGGTTCGGATGCGCTTTTTTTAACTTCCCGAGAAGCTCTCTTCCGAAGCCCTTGCATCTGTAACGCGGCGCAACGTAAAGCTCGCTTACGTAAATACCGAACTCATCAACCAAGGCACGGAGATACCCACATACCTCGCCATGACTTTTATAGATATAGGTTTCGCTGTTCAACAGTGCAGCCTTGAATGCCCCTAACGCTTCCCCGTTAACAAACGCGTTCCAGTCTGGCTCGGATTCCAGAAGTGCGATCAACTCTGATTCGTGATCCTTATCGTACCGAAGGATATTGCCTGCTAATTTCATCATACAACCCTACACTGAGATTTCTGCAATTCTCGTACTCAACCATTCTCATCTACCTCCACCACAGCATGATAAGGTGCACCGGAACCAGTCACCGGTCTGCCGTGGCTGGCGCCCCTTTACACCGGGCGGCTGTTGCCTCTCCAGTCAGCGCTTACTAACCCAGAGCGAACTGCCTCCCCTTGCAGTGATCGAGCGCTTCAGTATAGGTAGCGCACCGGCAGGCCGGAGGTGGATGCCGGTGATCATGTCCACCCTCTCTCCTTGCTAAGCCGTTGCGTTTTGGAGCAAGACTATCATCTGCCCTGGTGGTTGACTGAGTGTTCGCACAAAGGAGACATGGATGGCAGCGTGAGGATCGGATATAGCTTGAGAAAGACTTCCTGAAAGGAGAAAGGAAGTGCGGCGCAGCGTATCCATGCAGCGGCTGGACGGGCTTGTCGATCCACGACAAGGGCTGAGTATGGTCGAGGCTCAGGCGCGGAGCGCTCGCTACGGCCCCAATACCATCATCCCAGGCGTGCGCAGCGGCTGGCGCACCACTCTGGCGGATACGCTGCATGACCCGATGCTGTGGTTCCTGCTGGCCACCGGCGCGCTGTTCACGCTCATCGGCAGCTACACCGAGGCGCTGGTCATGCTGCTGGCCCTGGTGCCGCTGTTCGGCATGGACGCCTACCTGCACCGGCGTACCCAGGCGTCGGTGGAGGGGCTCAGCGGTCGGCTCGCGACCACCGCCAGGGTGCTGCGCGATGGTTCGCAGCAGACCGTGGCGGCCGAGGGGCTGGTGCCAGGCGATCTCGTGCTGGTGCGCTCCGGTGAGTTCTTTCCGGCCGATGGCCTGATCGTCGCGGGTGAAGAGCTGCAGGTGGATGAGTCCACGCTCACGGGCGAGGCCTGGCCGGTACACAAGCAGGTGGTGGAGCGGGAGCTGTTTTCCAACATCCGTGAGACTGCGGTCGAGGATGTTTACTGGGGTCTTGCCGGCACCCGTCAGCTGACGGGGCACGCCTGGCTGCGCGTCGCCCTGACCGGCGCCGAAACCCTCTATGGCGAAGTGGTACGCTCGGCGGTAGCGGGCACCCACGCCCAGACCCCGTTGCAACGCTCGGTGGCACACCTGGTCAAGGTGCTGATCGTTGCGGCAATCGTCTTCTGCCTGGCACTGGCGTGGCTGCGCTATCACCAGGGCCACGGCCTCGTGGACGCGCTGCTCAGCGCGCTGACCCTGGCCATCGCCGCTCTGCCCGAAGAGTTTCCCGTGGTGCTCACCTTCTTTCTCGGCGTGGGCGTCTACCGCCTCGCCCGGCGACGCGCCCTGGTGCGGCGCAGCCTGGTGGTGGAGAACATCGGCCGCGTGAGCTGTGTCTGCTCGGACAAGACTGGCACTCTCACCGAAGGACGGCTGAGGCTGACGCACCTGCTCCCGATGTCGAATATCAGCGAACAACGCTTACGAACGCTGGCGGCGACCGCTTCCCAGGCCGACAGCGGCGACCCGCTGGACGAGGCGGTATTATCGAACTGCCCGCCGCCGGTGGAGCAGCACATACTGGCTCGTTTTCCATTCACCGAGGATCGGCGCAAGGCGACCATGGTGAGCGAGCAGGAGGATGGCCTGCTGGTCGCGGTCAAGGGTGCGCCGGAAGTGGTGCTGGGTCTCTGCGAGCTGCCGGAGGCCGAACGGCGCGACTGGCTGGCAGCGGTGGAAGTCTACAGCAATGACGGCCACAAGGTGATCGGCTGCGCCTACCGCACCCTCGCCAGAGAGAGCTGGACAGGGGGCGAACCTGACCGGGGGCTGAGCTTCGCCGGGCTGCTGGCCTTCGAGGACCCGGTGCGCCAGGGGGTTCCGGAGGCCATTGCGGCCTGCCGGGAGGCAGGCATCCGCGTCATCATGGTCACCGGAGATCATCCCGGTACGGCTATTGCCATCGCGCGTGAGCTAGGGCTTGGCGGTGAGCAACCGCAGCTGATCACGGGAGACGAACTCGCGGCACAAATAGCGCGCGGCGAGCCCATCGCCAGCGAGATCGACATCGTCGCGCGAACCCTGCCGGCACAGAAGCTGGCCCTGGTGCGCGCCCTACAGGCCGGTGGCGACGTCGTTGCGGTGACCGGCGATGGGGTCAATGACGTACCCGCCCTGCAGGCCGCCGACATCGGCATCGCCATGGGGGAGCGCGGTACCCGAAGCGCCCGGGAGGTGTCGGCCATCGTGCTGCTTGACGACGACTTCGGCAGCATCGTCGGGGCCATCGCCGAGGGGCGCCGCCTGTTCACCAATCTGCAGCTGAGCTTCCAGTACCTGCTGATGGTGCACATTCCGCTGGTGATCACCGCCGCTTTGATCCCGATGCTGGGCTATCCCCTGCTCTACCTGCCGATCCACATCGTATGGCTGGAACTGATCATTCACCCCACCGCGCTGCTGGTGTTTCAGAACCTGCCGTCGGCTCATGCCATGGAGCCACCCCCCACGAAAGGAACTCAGCCGCGCTTCTTCGACCGACGCGCGTGGTGGGTCATCCTGGCAATGGGCGCAATAGTGACCCTGGTGGTCACGAGCACGTATCTGAATGGCCTCGGCGCCGACTACGCCGTCGACCATGCCAGGACCGTGGCGCTGCTCTCGCTGATCTTCGCCGGGGCCGGTATCACGGCAGCGTTGAGCCGCCTGCGCAACATCGCGGCATGGCTCATGGTGGTTGTTTCCCCCGCCCTGTCGGCCCTGCTCGTTCACACGCCCGGGCTGGGCACATTGCTGCATCTGCAGCCGCTGCACCTGGAAGATTGGCTACTGGTGCTGGGTGGCGGCCTGCTCGCCGCCCTGCTGGTACGCCTGGGCTTATGGCGGCGGGAGCCACGCGCTTGAAGCCGCAGGCACTGCAATGCGTGCTTCAACGAAAGAAACGCCGCTTGGCCAGCTCGGTGCATACCAGGTAAGCACCGAGCAGCATGAGCATGAACGCCAGCAGGCTCCCTTGCAGGGGCACGAAGCCGAACAGCGCGCTGATCAGCCCCAGGTAGGGGATGCAGAGCGCCAGCGAAGGTACGACGCCCGTCCAGGATCCCCTGGCACGCCGCGGGCGAACTCCGTCTCCGGGGCGCGCGCGGCGAGTCGCTCGGCAATGGCACCGAAGGCCGTGTCGCGCCCCGTCCTGACTACCAGCATGCGGGCCGTGCCGCTACGCACCGAGCTGCCTAGATAGGCGCAGTTGGTCCGCTGACCCAGCGGCGCCTGGGGGCTGACGATACCCGGCCGCTTCTCAACCGGGAAGGATTCACCGGTCAGGCTGGCTTCCGTGACCAGGAAGTCGCGGGCCTCGAGAATGACACCGTCGGCAGGAATCAGATTGCCTGCGGAGAGGTGGATCACATCGCCGGGCACCACCCCATCCGCGGGCAGGGTGACGAGCTGCCCATCGCGAAGTACCGGCACGGTCAGCGCCAGCCGGCGCTGCAATGCCGCGAGCGCGGCCGAAGCGCGGTATTCCTGTGAGAAGCCGAGCAACGCACTGCCCAGCAGAATGGCGAGAATGATGGCGGCGTCCGTCCAGTCATGCACCACCAGCGAAACCAGCGCACCGAACAGCAGGATCAGTACCAGGGGGCTGCGGAATTGGTGAGCAAACAGGCGTAATGCCTGACGGTCGGGCTCACTACGCAGGCTGCGTTGCCTCGCTGCTGACAATCGCTCGCCGGCCAGCTCGGTGGAGAGGCCCTGCTCGCTGCTGCCGGGCTCCGCCAGCAGTTGCCTGGCATCGCGGCTCCAGTAGGCGTCTTCTTTCACACTGAGTGACATCGCCGCTCTCCCCTTTTGTCAGCGCAGCGCCCGCCGCGCGAACCATAGACCTGGCAGCATGGGTAGCCAGAGGGTCATGCCGCGCAGCAGCAGCGTGGCCGTAAGGGCAGCCTCGAGAGGAACCCCGAGTAGCGTGAGCACTAGAGCGCGCAGGCTGAGACCCACCTGGGCGTGGCGAAGGATTTGATGCCAGACAGCTGCGGCGCTGACGTAGGTCAGCAATTGAAAGCCAAGGGCCACGAACAGCCAGCCTGGCTCGGCATTGCGTGCCAAGCGAGCGAAGCTTTCCAGTTCGCCGAGATGGGTAACGACGAGCACCAGGCCCAGCAATAGTACCAGCCCGACATACCAGGAACGCAGGTGCCGCTTCAGGAAAGCGATAACGCGTCGCCGCGGACCGGCGCTACCGTTCGAGGACAGTCGCCTGGTCATGGCGCCTGTCGACCTGACTTCAGGGCGGCGGCGGTTCCGTCATGCCAGGTCATTCGGCACCCCCACCGCTCGGGGAATGGACTGACGGTGCGGAGCCAAGGCTAGGCCACCTTGTTGTGCAACCGCGGCCGAATGATATCCCCCACGAGAATCGCCGCCGGGTAGAGCACCTGTTCCTCGGTCTGCGCATGCAATGCCAACTGTTCGGCAAGTCTCTCATATTTGGTTGCATGCTCGGCCCGCGCCGCAAGGCGAAGCCTTTCCACGGCAGCACGGATTGCCGTGTGCTCTTCGAGCATCCGTGGCAACTCGGCGCGAAGCGAATCTGTCATGGATAGCGCTGCCGCCAGGACCGCCTCCGGCAGTTGATCACCCGCCGCCAGGGAGGCAAGAAGCCCTAGCGGCGGTAACGCAATTTGTTCTTCTCGCACGAAGTGTGGATGCAACACCCTGGCGAGTTCCTTGGCCGCCATGCCGACTTCCCCGGAAGCCTGGGTCGCTTCCACCAGCGTTGCATGAATTTCCTCGTGCTCGGCTTGCACGGATTCAGGTATTGGGATCGTACCTATGTTCATGTGTGCCTCCATTGCCCTTGGTTGGGCTGCCCCCGCTCACCTGCCCGAGCCGAGCGAGTGAGCCACGAATGCCCAGAAGCGCTGCGGCGGGCCGAGTCAGGAGCAGCGCCTGGTTCGGCGGCTTTGCGTCCCGGAGTTATCGCCTGCCGGCTTCCTCTGCGACGCCGACGACGTCACCCGTCGATCAATTGGTAAGCCGAGGTCCAGAAGTCGAGAATGAACGCGGGAATGGCCAGCACATCTGGCCGACGCTGGGTCATGAACACGCCCACCATCCGTTCCTTTGGATCGACCCACCAGGACGTGCCGAAGGCGCCGTCCCAACCGAATCGCCCGGGAACGCCCGCAAGGTCACGGCGCGCGGTGAACACCGCCATGCCGAGGCCCCAGCCATGATCATTCCAGAACCCCGCGAAGAACGGCGAAGCGGCCTTCTGCTCGGGCGTGATGTGGTCCATGGTCATCAGCTCGACTGTCGGCCGTGACAGCACGCGCTCGCTGCCATATGCACCGTCGTCCAGCATCATCCGCCCGAACGCGAGGAGGTCGTCGACGGTCGAGACGAGCCCGCCACCGCCGGATTCGAAGGCGGGAGGCCGTCCGAAGAGCCCACCGTGGGCCTCATGCAGAACGACAACCTCGCCGGAGAGGAAATCTCGCCCGTAGCAGATCGGCAGTCGGTCCAACTTCGCCTCCGGCACGTGGAAGCCGGTGTCCGTCATTCCAAGCGGCTCGAAGATGCGCTCGCGGAGAAACGTCGCCAGCGACGTGCCGGAGACGCGGGCGATCAGTACCCCCAGGATTTCGGAAGCCGTATGGTAAAGCCATCGCTCGCCGGGCTGGTGCGCGAGCGGAAAGTTGCCCAGGCGCTTCATGAAATCGTCTGGCGTGACGGTGAACGGCCACTCGGCCAGGGTCAGGCCTGCCTCTGACATCGTCTTCTGGAGTGGACAGGTCGGTGAGAGGAAGCCCAGTTCGCCGTAGCCGGACCGGAACGTGAGCAGGTCGCGCAGCGTGATCGGACGGTTCGCCGGTACCGTGTCGTCGAGCGGGCTCTCGATCGTCCGCAGGACTCTGCGGTCTTTCAGTTCCGGCAGCCATTCATCCACCGGATCGTCGAGCCTGATGCGGCATTCCTCTACGAGGATCATGGCGCCGACGGCCGTGATCGGCTTCGTCATGGATGCGAGCCGGAAAATCGTATCGCGTCGAATCGGAACGTTGCTGTCAAATGCCTGATGGCCGACCACGTCCACGTGCTCCCGGCCACGGTAGTGAACCAGCGCAACGAGTCCGGGCAGCAAGCCACTTTCGACATGGCGACGCAAGGCGGCGTGCATCCGTTCGAGCCGCGCCGGGGAGAATCCACCATTGTCCGTCGCGGGTGGCCGCATGGCTCCCTGTGCATGACTCTGAGGATGAAGAGGATGATCGTGCATGGCGGTGATCCTCGGCGATTCATTGGGCAACTGCCACGCAGACTCCCAGTGTCTGCCCACAGTGGTACTCACTGCAGCGCCAAGGGCGGTCCGAGCGACTCCAGCCCGTGCACGCGCCACAGCTCCGGGTCTGCGGCGGCATCGCCTTGTACGCGGTCACCCTATGCCCCCATCGGGTTGATGGATTGAAGGCCCAGCGACGAACACCGAGCGGTCGGCAAGCCGCTTCATAGCCGCGCCCGTTTCAGCAACTGAGCGTTGATCGCGACGATCACGGTGCTCACCGACATGAGCACCGCCCCGAGCGCCGGGGCGAGCAGTATCCCCCAGGCGGCCAGCACCCCTGCGGCCAGCGGTATCGCGACAATGTTGTAGCCGGCGGCCCACCAGAGGTTCTGGAGCATCTTGCGGTAAGTGGCGCGCGATAGGGTGACGATCCGAGGGATGTCCCGCGGATCGGAGCGCACGAGGACAATGTGCCCGGCCTCGACGGCCACATCGGTCCCGGCGCCGATGGCAATGCCGATGTCGGCGATCGCAAGGGCCGGGGCGTCATTGACACCGTCCCCGACCATGGCTACGCGCTTGCCCTGGCGTTGCAACTGCTGGATCTTCGCCGCCTTGTCATCCGGCAGGACCTCCGCGAAGACGGTTTCGATGCCGAGTTCCGCGGCGACGGCGTCGGCCACGGCCCGGGCGTCGCCTGTCAACATCGCCACCTCGATGCCCCGCTCGTGAAGTGCGCGAACGGCCTCGCGGCTTTCCCTGCGAATGGCATCGGCCACGACGAAGACCGCCAGGGCCTCGCCGTCACGCAGAAGATAGATAGCGGCCTGGCCGCGGTTGGCCGCCGCGTCGGCCTGCTGGCGAAGCCTTTCCGCAGCCCAGGCCCGCTCCGTCTTGAGCAGCGTGGGCCCGCCGACTCGATAGTCGATGCCGTCGATCGTCGCCGAGGCGCCCTGCCCCGGGATCGCATGGAAGCCGTCGGCGGGTGGGAAGGCGATGCCCCGCTCACGGGCCGACGCCGTGATACCGCGGGCAATGGGGTGCTCGGACTCGGCCTCGACACCCGCGGCGATGCGCAGCGCCTCCGCCTCGGTGATCCCGTCGGCCACCTCGAGGTCCACCACGCGGTGCTGGCCGAGGGTCAGCGTGCCGGTCTTGTCGAAGACCACGGTATCGAGCAAACGCGCCTCCTCGAGGCCACGGCGGTCACGCACGAGCAGCCCCGCGCGGGCGCCGAGGGTCGTCGAGATCGCCACCACCAGCGGTACCGCCAGGCCGAGGGCGTGCGGGCAGGCGATTACCAGCACGGTCACCACCCGCACGACGGTGAAATCGATGGGCGCGCCGACGAACTGCCAGGCAGCCAGGGTGATGACGGCGGCGAGGATGGCGACGCCGGTCAGCATCTGTGCCGCGCGGTCGGCCAGGTGCTGGGAGCGCGACTTCGACGCCTGTGCCTCGGCGACCAGTCGCATGATGCCCGAAAGTGCCGTGTCCTCGCCGGTGCCGGTGACCTCGACACGCAGGGCCCCCTCGCCGTTGATCGTGCCGGCGATCACCTCATCACCTTCTTCCTTCCGCACCGGCCGCGATTCGCCGGTGATCATCGCCTCGTCGAGGTCGCTCGTCCCCTTCCGCACGACGCCGTCGACCGGCACGCTCTCGCCAGGACGGACGAGCACCAGCTCGCCTTTCTTCAGCTCGGCGACAGCGACCCGCTCCTCGTTACCCTCGACCACGCGCGTGGCTTCATCGGGCAGCAGCTCTGCCAGCTCCTGCAACGCGCCCTGCGCCTGGGTGACCGACTTCATCTCGATCCAGTGACCAAGGAGCATGATCGTGACCAGCGTGGCCAGCTCCCACCAGAGCGGAAACGCGTCGAGGAGGCCGGCCTGCACCGCCCACGAGAAGAGGAAGGCAACGGTGATCGCCAGCGAGATCAGGGTCATCATGCCGGGTAGCCTGTCCCGCAGCTCGTACGCAGCCCCCTTCAGGAAAGCCCATCCCCCATAGAAGAAGATCACCGAGCCCAGCACCGGGCCGATCCACGCTGAACCGACGATGGCCGGTGCCTCGTAGCCGAGGAGCATCTGCACGTGCTCTGCCCAGACGACGACCGGTAGCGTCAACACCAGACACAGCCAGAACCTCTGGCGGAACATCTCCGGCGTGTGGCCAGCGTGCCTGTCATGGACACCATGACGGGTGGGCTTGTCGCCCGGCTGATGGTGCATGTGCGTGACTGAACTTTCGGCCGGTAACGCCATGTCTCAGCACCTCTGTGCGGTTTGCCGAGATCGAACGGACATCGGCCCGCTGTGCCATCGCTCGACATGCTATCTGTATAGCAATGGGGTAGTCGCCGTACCTTGACGATTATCACGAATCAGGTCATTTCTCGGCGCTTGACGACTGTTCCCTTCGGAGGCCCAACGCTCCTGGCTTCAACGCACTCGACGAGGATGGAGAGAAGCGCTACATCAATAGATATGACTGCGAATTGAAAAAGCCAACCCAACGACGCGGTCCGTATGACCCCACCAGAACGGTCGTTTGCAAAACTTCATTCACACGACCTCTTTTGGAGTACAGCGATGACCAGGCGCATTGCGATTATCCAGGGGCACCCGGATCCGGCAGGCCACCACCTCCTGCACGCGATGGCAGATGCCTATGCCGATGGTGCGGCTTCAAAAGGACATGAAGTGCACCGCATTGAAGTAGCGCAACTCGAATTCCCTATGCTGCGCACGCAATCGGAGTTCGAAACGGGAGCGTTGCCGCCGGCTCTGGAGCAAGCTCGCGACGACATGAGGAATGCTCAGCACTGGGTATTCTTCTTTCCACTTTGGCATGGAACCATGCCGGCCATGCTCAAAGGCTTTCTCGAACACATCTTCCGGCCGGGCTTTGCCATGGAATACAAGGAAGGCGGTTTTCCAAAGCGCCTGCTCGCCGGCCGTTCGGCCCGCATCGTCGTGACGATGGGTATGCCCGTACTGTTCTATCGCTGGTACTTCGGCGCGTTCGGGGTACGCGGCTTCGAACGCAGCATGCTGAGCTTTGCCGGTATCAAGCCGATCCGCGAGAGTCTTTATGGCCTCGCATATACCGATGAAAAAAAGCGCACTCACTGGATCGAAGACATGCGTAGACACGGTCGAAGAGGCAACTAACAAGCGCCGCTGAGCCGCTTCCCACGGCTTAGCCCGGTAATGAACGAACCAGATGATGACGTGAAGTGAGGCGGTGTTGACGATGTCATCCGACGAGGAGCTTGGCGAGGAAAAGGGCCACGCTTGTCATGAAGTGAGCCCGCAGACGACTCCCGAGGTCGAGATGCTCGACGCCTACTCGCGAGCTGTCATCGCCGTCGTGGACGCGGTGAGCCCCGCTGTCGTCAGCCTCTTTACCGGCGGCAACCCGATCCACGGCGCAGCCGAGCACCAAGGCGCCGGCTCGGGCGTCATCATCACCCCCGATGGGTACCTGCTGACCAACAGCCATGTGGTGGGCAAGACCAAGCAGCTAAGAACGGTTTTCACCAGCAGACGAAGGGCCGCCGCTGCGCTGGTGGGTCGAGACCCCGACACCGATTTGGCCGTCCTGCGGGCCGAGGCTACTGCCCTGCCCTATGCCACGCTGGGAGACTCCAGCCAACTACGCGTAGGCCAATTGGTGATTGCCATGGGCAATCCGCTGGGTTTCGAGTCGACCGTTTCCACCGGTGTCATCAGCGCCCTCGGGCGCGCCTTTCGCAGCCAGAATGGACGGTTGATCGAGAACGTCATACAGCACACCGCCCCCCTCAATCCCGGAAACTCTGGTGGTCCGCTGCTGGACTCGCGAGGCCGCGTGATCGGCATCAACACGGCCATCATTGCCGCTGCCCAGGGCATCGGCTTCGCCATTCCGGCGAATACCACCAAATGGGTGATATCACACCTGATTAGTCACGGTCGGGTAAAGCGCAGTTACCTGGGTATCCACGCCCGCGACCGGAAGTTGGACCGGCGGCTGGCACGGTTACTCAGCCTGGAGCAGGAGACAGCGGCCGAAGTCATGACGGTGGATGCGCAAGGTCCGGCCAGCAAGGCAGGGCTCAAGGAGGGGGATCTCATCGTCGCCATCGACGAGAAAGTCCTGGCCGGCGTCGACGATCTCCAGCGGTCGTTGGCAGAGCACAAGCCAGGAATAGCTGTCAGGCTGATGTTCATCCGCAGACTCGAGTTACGCAACGCGATACTCGTGCCGGTGGAAGCGAACTGATACGACTCATGTAGGGCAGTTGAAGCTCTCGCATAATGCAACCTAAGTGCTTAAAACAACCGTCTCACCCGGGAGCCACGGTGGGATCCGCCGGCTGTTCATTGCTTTGCTTCGTCGCGAACGATACGCCCATCCACCAGTTCGATGACTCGGTCGCAGCGCGCCGAAATTCGCGGATCGTGACTGACGATCAGCACCGCGCAATCGTGCTCGGTATTGAAGCGACGAAACAGCTCGAACACCTCATCGGCACTGGCGGTATCGAGATTGCCGGTGGGTTCGTCCGCCAGCAGCAGCACCGGCTCGCTGACCAGGGCCCGGGCGATCGCCACGCGCTGCTGCTGGCCTCCCGAGAGTTCGTTGGGGCGCCGGGCTGAGAAGGCGGCGAGCCCAACCGCGGCCAGCAATTCCCTGGCCCTGTCGATCATCGCGGCAGTCGGCCGACCTTGCCGGATCATAAGCGGCATCAGCACGTTGTCCAACACGCTGAAGGCCTGGATCAGGTGATGGAACTGGAAGACCAGGCCGATCGTGCCGCCACGCAAGTCGGTACGTTCCTGGTCGTCCATGGCACTGGTCGGCCGCTCGAGCACGAACAGCTCTCCCGATGTCGGTGTATCGAGCAGGCCGATGAGGTTGAGCAGCGTACTCTTGCCCGAACCGGAGGGCCCGGTGAGGCTGGCAAAGGTGCCACGATCGAGGCGCAGGTCGATCGCATGCAGCACTTCGTTCTCCACCGGGGTGCCTACGTCGTAGGCCTTGCACACGCCGGCCAGCCGCAGCACTTCGTTGCCCTGAACCTCGTGGCTCTCAATCTCATGGCTCCTAGACATGACGAATGGCCACTGCAGGGTCGAGTCGGGCCGCGCGGCTGGCGGGCCAGGCGGCGGCAGCGAGGCCCGCCATACTCGCCAGTGCCATGGCCGCCGGAATGAGCCACGGGTCGAAGCCGATCACGAACAGGCGGGGGCCGAACACGTCGAAGGCCAGCACCAGCAGCGAGCCAAACAGCGCCCCCAATCCCCCGCCAGCCAGCCCCAGCAGTGCGCCCTGGATCAGAAATACGCGCAGGATTCGTCCCCGGCCGAGGCCCATTGCCCGCAGGATGCCGATCTCACGGGTTCGCTGCACCACGCTCACTGCCAGCACGCTGGCGATGCCGAATGCCACCGACAGGCTGACGAAGCTGCGAATCATGGTCGTGGAGAGGGTCTGGGAGCGCAGTGCATTGAGCAGCTGCGCATTCGTCTCCATCCAGCTCTCCGCGCGCTGTCCGGTCAGCGCCCCGAGGCGAAGCGCCAGCCGGTCGGCAGCGAACACCTCCGCTACGGTGAGTTCGAGTGCCGACACTCCTCCGGGCAGGTCGAGCAGGCTGCGAGCCTCGTCCAGGTCGAGGTACATGAGTCGATTGTCGATCTCGCGTACACCCAGCTCGAAGACACCCGCCACGGTCATGATCACGGTGCGCTCCCCGGCGGTGTCGAGGCGCATCCGGTCACCGCTCTGAAGGCCCAGGTCATCGGCCAGCTCCCGGCCGATCAGGATCTCTCCGGGACGCAGCCGGAATACGCCTTCGACCATGTGATCGGCAATGGGCAGTATGCCCCGCAGCCGCTCCGCGTCGGCCCCGATGATCGAGACCGAGCGATTGGCGCTGCCGCGCACCGCCAGGGCCGGACCACTGATCGTCGGCGATACCGCAGTCACGCCCGGCCAGCGGTCGAGCACGGGCACTAGCGCTTGCCAGTTGTCGATGGAACGCAGGCGCTGCGGTCTGCGATCCTCCAGCACCAGGGCGATCGACGCCGGGTCCTGTAGCGGCAGTACGCGATTGAACTCCTCGGGCGGCAGCAGGCGAATGTGAGCCTGCGTACCCAGGGTCCGCTCGATGATATTGGCCTGCAGCCCGCCGATAAGGGTACTGATGAAGACCACCACGGCCGCCCCCACCATGATACCGACCAGCATCAGGGCGGTCTGGGCGCGTCCATCACGCAGCAGGCTCCAGGCAATGAACCCTTCGATCCACATGGTCGTCACCGAATGAAGGAAAAAGGTTCCCGGGACGAGGCGGGCGCCCCCTGCTCCGGGTGGTCGGTTAAGTGAGGCCGGATACGCTGCCCCGGGCTGAGGCCAGGATCGGTCAGCACGATCTCTCCCGCCGTCAGCCCTGCGGTGATCTCGGAATGAAGCAGCCCCCTCAGCCCCAAGCTCACGCTACGAGGTGAAACACGGCCCGCCTCGACCCCGTACACTCGGGCAGAGGCGCCCTCGACCCCGAATATGGCATCGTTGGGCACCACCAGCGCCCGCTCACGGCGCGCAGTTTCGACATTGACCGAGACGGTCATGTCCTCGCGCAGAAACCAGGGTTCCTCCTCCATGACCAGTCTGACGTCCACGGTGCCGCGGGCGGCGTCGACGATCGGTGCGATCAGGCTGATCGTGGCGTCGAACGGCTGGTCGGGATAGGCGTCGGTGACGCAGCGAGCACGCTGCCCCACGGCAAGCTGGCCGAGGTGTCGCTCGTCGAACGGCACCCGCAGTTCGCGCTGACCGGTGCGAGCGATCTCCAGCAGTACCCTGCCGGGCTGCACCACATCCCCCGGCTCCACGTTACGGGTCAGTACCGTGCCGGTGACCGGAGAGTGGATGACGGCACGCTCCAGGGCGGCCTCGGCGGCGGCCAGCCGTGCTCGCAGCAGCGCTTCTTCCGCACCGCCCGGTGCCAGCGCCTCCACGTCGAGGCGCGAACGCTCCAGGGCGGCCCGGGACGCGGCTTCGCGCTCTTCGGCCTGCTCTACCGCCTGGCGCGAGACCATGTTGCTCTCCACCAGGCGGCGCGCACGCTCATATTCGCGCCGTGCCTGCTCGAAATGCGCCCTGGCGTCGGCAAGTCCGGCTTCGGCCTGGGGTCGGCGTGCGCTCTCCAACTGGCGGAGTGCCGCACGGGTCTCGTGCACGCGCTCGACAAGTTCCGATGAATCGAGCACCACCAGGACGTCGCCGGGCTCGACTTGCTGCCCTTCGCGTACCAGGCGCTCGGTCACCCGCCCCACGATCTCGCTGCCGATCTGCGCCCGCGACGAGGCCACCACCCGGCCGCTAGCCACTACTTGCTGTGTCAACGCGCCCTCTTTCACTTCATACGCCGTGGCAGCGACAGGCATCCGCCAGTAGACGAGCCCGGCGGCCAGCATGGCGACCAGCACAACGAGGAGAACGATCCATCGGCTCATGGGCATCTCACGTTCTGCCGCTATCCATGGCACGAAGTTAGGAAGAAAGCCCCGTTCCGCCGCTGCTTCTTGTTCATCTCATGCCACCGCCCAAGCACTCAATGAGATTCACCTGATCATAGCCCACGCAGCCTGAATAGGACGGAAGTAGGCAGAGGCTCTTGATCCCAGGTAAGTTTGATGAATATCAATGGCCGAAGCGACGAAGCCTGCAATACTGGTGCTTGAGTTCACCGGACCACTACGGCGGCGATTGCCCGCGGCCACCCCGCCTCGATCATGGAGGCCATGTCATGTCGCCCGATTCACCCAACCCGTCCGACCCTGATGTCACTCCCCGGGACGCCCCCTGTGAACGACTACCCGCTACTGCGGAGCGCCCCAACCCAGGGTTCTACTCCACCCATGCCATGGACCGGGCCTTCAAGGCCAACCTGGCCAGGCTGACCGCCGGCATCACTCCGGCCGGCCTGGCCAGCGTCTATTTCGAATGGCTGGTCCACCTGGTGCTCTCCCCAGGCAAGCAACTGGAGCTGGGCGAGAAGTACACCCGCAAGCTCACGCGGTTCGGACAATACCTCAATCGCGTGGCGGCGGGGTCCGGTGCCGCTGCCTGTATCGAGCCGCTGGAGCAGGACCTGCGATTCAGCGGCGAGGAGTGGCAGCGTTGGCCGTACAACTTGATCTATCAATCCTTTCTGCTGACCCAGCAGTGGTGGCACAACGCCACCAGCGAGATCGACGGCCTGTCACCGGAGAGCGAGCGGGTGGTGAACTTCATCACACGCCAGATACTCGACCGGTACTCGCCATCCAACTCCCCGTGGCTGAACCCTGAAGTGGTTGCTACCACGATGGCGACCGGTGGACAGAATCTGGTGGTGGGTTGGCAGCACTTCATCGAGGACTGGGAACGGGCCGTGTCCGGCAAACCGCCGGTCGGTGCCGAGGCGTTCCGCGTAGGCAAGAACCTGGCAGTCACGCCCGGCAAGGTGGTCTACCGAAATCACCTGATCGAGTTGATTCAGTACGCACCTACGACGAAACGGGTTTACGCGGAACCGGTGCTGATCGTGCCCGCCTGGATCATGAAGTTCTACATTCTCGACCTTTCTCCCTCCCAGTCATTGGTCAAATACTTGGTGGACCAAGGCCATACCGTCTTCATGATCTCCTGGCGCAACCCGAGCTCGGAGGATCACGACCTCGGCATGGAGGATTATCGTCGGCTGGGACCGATGGCGGCGCTGGATGCAATCTGTGCCATCACTGGCAACCACAAGGTGCACGGGGTGGGTTACTGTCTGGGCGGTACGCTGCTCTCCATCGCGGCGGCGGCCATGGCACGGGATGGCGACGAGAGGCTGGCCTCCCTGACCACCCTGGCCACTCAGGTGGACTTCACCGAAGCCGGCGAACTGATGCTGTTCATCGGCGAGAGCCAGGTCTCGTACCTGGAAAACATGATGTGGGATCAGGGCTATCTCGACGGCTACCAGATGGCCGGCGCTTTCCAGATCCTGCGCTCCAACGATCTGATCTGGTCGCGCATCGTGCATGACTACCTCCTCGGCGGGCGCCAGCCCATGAATGCTCTCATGGCCTGGAATGCGGACCTGACTCGCATGCCCTACCGCATGCATTCCGAGTATCTGCGCCAGCTGTTCCTGAACAACGATCTGGCCAATGGGCACTATCGGGTGGATGGCCGACCGGTCGTGATTCAGGATATTCGGGCGCCACTGTTCGTCGTCAGTACCACCACCGATCACGTGGCACCCTGGAAGTCCGTCTACAAGATCCATCTGCTGGCGGATACCGACGAGGTCACCTTCGTGCTGACCAGCGGTGGGCACAACGCGGGTATCGTCAGTGAACCGGGGCATCCGGGCCGCCGCTTTCGGATGTCAGTGCCACAGCATGAGAAGGCGTATCTGGATCCGGAAACCTGGCTGCAGATCACGCCCGAGCAGGACGGCTCCTGGTGGCCGGCGTGGCATCAGTGGCTAGCGGCCCATTCCACCGAGCAGGTACCGCCGCCAGGCATGGGTAGCCAACAGTACCCTCCCCTGACCGACGCGCCGGGAAGCTATGTGTTGGCGCCATGAGAGGTGGGTTGCGCGGCGCGCCAGATCACCACGGCTCGGCCCAGGAACATGCCGCCGAGCAGGCCGTATACGAGACTGACGACGCTGGCAAAAGCGGCCGTACCGGCGAGGGGAAGCTGCATGCCGATAATCACGCCGACGGCAAACTTGGCGCAGAAGATCGTCAGCATGAGCGCGAGCGGAAGCCAGCTGCCTGGCTTCGCCCCAGCATAGCGAGGCACAGCCAGCCCCTCCAGTCAGTGCTTACTAACCCGGGAAAGGCCTTCTAGGGGGCGACTTCCAACACGGCCCTCCTACCCTTGCCCACAAATTGCCCGGACGTCTTCCAGGTCCACCTGTCGTGACAATGCCAGCTTATAGCGAACCAGATCCTCTTTAAGCATCATTGGAAGCTCCACGCCGAGGAGGTACCTGGTTTCATAGCGAGAGAAATCGATATCAAGCGGAATCCATGTCTGGCTTTCCTTATCGAAGATGCTCGCTCCAGCGGCACACCCTACTTCGATCTTGATGTCTTCATATTTGAACTGTACGTAGGTCAGGTCCCAGCCTTCCTCACGATAGTGAGCAGCAGGCTTGGTTATGAACTCCTGGCCTGCCTCCACCACTTCTGAGAAGCGATCATCGGGAACGAACAAGTCGACGTCGTTCAGATCGCGCTCGGAACCGTACCCCTTTGCCGCCAGCCCGCCACAGATCAGAAAAGGTATGTTTCTGTTCCGCAGCAAACCTGCGATCCATTTAATGGCTTCCTGATGCACGCTGCCTCCCATTACAACCCAGTCAGTACTCACTAACCCATCACGCCCGAATTCAGCGGCTATTCAGCCCCTTTCCGGCTAGAATATCGGGCATGCACTTCTCGATTCGTGACGCTCGCGTGCTGGATTGCTTGGCGCCGGAAAAATGCAGAATGTAGCCTCTCTGGCGGCCAGGGGTGAGCGCTTCGAAGGCAGCTTTCAGGGCAGCGTTTCCATCCAGCGCGGTCTGAAATTCTTCCGGGTACGTCAGCTCATGTTTCTCACTGAAGTCCACCTTGGCACCAGCCTTCTCCAGCTCGATGGCCTCAAGGAGATAGGCTTCCAGTATGGCGGCTTGCGCTTCTATCTCGCTCAGTTGTGTGAAGCGGAACTGGCGCATCGCCTGGGAGTGCTCCCCGGGAGCGACGAGGATATCTGCCGGGTCTTTCAACAAGCTGCCCTTGAAAAATCCGAGTGCACAATAGTCTTTCATACTGAAGATGATGGCTACGTTGCCGTTCTGCACCGAGTAGCAAAGCTTGCCCCACTTCACACTTTCTCTCAGTTGGCATGAGAGCGCTATTGCGCGCAGCCTCTTGCGCTCATCATGCCATTGCGGCTGGCTCAGCAAGGCTTCCACTTTTGGATTGGTTTCGTTCATTGTCCTTGTTCTCATTATTGGCGACGAGGCTACCCAGTCAGTACTTACTCACTCCTGAGCCCTGCTATATGAACCACTCCAACCCTTCATAGGGAGTGTCTCGCAGTGCCGCCAGTCGACTTTGCAGATCGCCGGAGTGAATCTCCAGCTTGTGGCCATCCGGATCGAGAAAATAGAGGGAGTCGCCTTCGCTGCGATTCTCCTTCCAGATCGCTACCCCCTGCTCGCGAATGGCGTCGGTACAGCGGGCGAAGGCCCCTTAACTGACGCTGAAGGCGACGTGGGTATATTCAGGCAGCGGACCAGTGCGCGTCTCGTCGTCGAGCGACAGGCAGATCCAGTCATCGCCAGCCTGAAGATAGGCGCCCCGAGCCCATTTCACCACCGGCTGGAGCCCCACCACCCTGGTGTAGAAGTCGAAGGAGCGTTCAAGATCGCGAACTGCAAGCGTCAGGTGATTGATGCCGGTGATCATGCCCCTCTCCTCAGTCAGCCTCGGTCAGGGGTTTCTTCCTTGAGCGGGCGTACCACCCGGCAAGGGTTGCCCGCGGCGAACACGTCCTCGGGGATGTCTTTGGTCACCACGCTGCCGGCACCGATGACCGAGCGGGCGCCGATGGTGACGCCGGGGCACAGAATCGCCCCACCGCCGATCCATACGTCATCGCCGATGGTGATCGGCTTGGCGGCTTCCAGGCCGCTGCGGCGCTCTTCGGCATCGAGCGGGTGGGTGGCGGTATAGACCTGTACGCCCGGGCCGAACATGGTGTGGTTGCCGATGGTGACTTCCGCCACGTCGAGGATCACGCAGTTGAAATTGAAGAAGACCTTTTCGCCCAGCGTTATGTTGCCGCCGTAGTCGCAGTGGAAAGGTGGCTCGATGAAGGTGCCCTTGCCCATGGCACCGAACAGCTCACTCAGCAGCCGCTTGCGCTCCTTTCCCTGTGCGTCGCTGGTGTCGTTGAAGGCCTTGGTCAACAGGCGGGCACGATGGCGCTCACGAAGCAGCTGCGGGTCGCGGGGGTCGTAGAGCTCGCCGGCCAGCATTTTCTCTTTTTCGATCATGCGGTCTCCTTGTTATTGGCGGAATGACAGCTATCGACAATCAGCCGCCAAACAGCTTCCACGCCAGCGGCAGGAACAATGCGCTGAATAGGCCGACCAGGCTCATGCCGAGAGAGGCGAAAGCGCCGGCCTTGGGGCCGAGTTCGAAGGCGCGCACGATGCCGATGGCGTGGCCGTTCACACCCAGCGCGAAGCCGAGTATGCGCTGGTCGGTGATGTTGAGCAGACGCGCCAGCAGCGAGACGAAAATGGTGGTGAGCACTCCGGTGATGAGCAGGCCGCCCAGCATCAGCGAGAGCGAGCCGCCGATCTGCTCCTGAATGCCCATGGCCAGCGGTGCGGTGACCGATTTGGGCGCCAGCGAGGCCAGCACCGCGGGTGGGGCGCCCAGCAGCCAGGCGATGAGCACGGCATAGAAGGCCGCCAGCACGGCGGCGAGCGGTAGACTGCAGAGAATCGGCTTCCACAGGGCGAAGATGTGCTGCCGCTGCTGATAGAGCGGTACTGCCAAGGCCACGGTGGCCGGGCCCAGCAGCAGGGTGAGCCAGGCGACGTTGCGCTGATAGTCGGCGAAGTCGTAGCGCAGCAGCCACAGGCCGGCTGCCGTGAATACGGCACCGATCAGCACCGCCGGGCACCAGCTCGGTCGGCCCATGCGCTCGAACAGGGTCACACCGCCAAGGTAGGCGGCAAGGGTCAGCGCCACGGCGAGGGTAGGAGTGTCGAGCAGCGAGTCGTAAAGCGCGTTCAAGACAGGCGCCCCCGCTCGTCGCCGCTGTCGGCTTCCTTGGGCATGAATCGCAGCACCAGCCACAGCGTGGTGAGCACGCTGAGGAAGGTGCCCACCCCCAGCGCGATCATGACTGCCGTCCAGTGGCCGGCGAACTCGTCGATGACGAAGAACACCCCCACTACCCCGGGCATGATCAACATGGCGAGCAGGGGGATCAGCGCCTGGCTCGCGGTGGCCACGCTTTCGTTCAGACGCCGCTTGACCAGCAGCCAGGCCAACAGCAGCAGAAGCCCCGCCATGGCATGGGAAACCGGCAGCGAAAGCAGCTCGACGACGGCATGGCCGAGCAGTTGGAAACCGAGTAGCCAGAGGAAACCGCGCAACAGCTTCATGCCATCTCCACACCAGGAAAAGAGAGCGCTCCGAACGATCTTACGGCAGGTTTGCTGCCGGCCCGGAGCCAGCGATAAAGATTAGCATGCTTACGCTACATCGGGGTGGCTGAAGAGACGGGGTAGCGTGACCCAACCGCGCTAAACCTTTCGCTCGAAGATTGAGTCAAACCGGCAGGCAACGTGGCCCGGTGGAGCGTAAGGACGAAACCCATGGAATCGACACACAAAGAATCCCCGAAGCGGCTCATGAAACATCGCTTGCACCATGACGAGCTCCCCCAGGAACATGAAGATCCGCTCATCGGTCACTTGCATCGAATCATTCGCTATGCCGTCAAGGCTCTCTCGGTTCTGATGGTCTTCGTGATCATCTGGGGCGTGATCGATGTGGTCTACATGCTCTATACCCGACTCATGACCCCACCGTTCATGCTGTTCGAGGTGAGCGATATCTTCGCCATCTTTAGTGCCTTCATGGTGGTGCTGATCGCCATCGAGATATTCATCAACATTCGGCTCTACCTGGGCACCAACATGCTGCCCATCCAACTGGTGATCGCCACGGCGTTGATGGCCATTGCTCGTAAGGTGATCATCATGGACACCGACTACATTACCGCAATGGAGATCATGGCCATTGCCGCCGTGGTGCTCGCACTGGGCATCACACACTGGCTGGTGACACGCAGGCCCTGATTATCGAGTGAGTATACCGGGTAGGCCCGCTGGGACTTCGCCTTGGGCCTACCCCGGGGTGGGACGATTCGGCGCTCTTTCGACATACAGCCAGGCGGGCATACTGGCCTGCTTCAACCAAGGCAGTCTGGCCAACACGGCAATGATTACCAGGGCGAAAGCAAGCCGCGCCCACAGCAGGCCGGAGAGGTCCGCTCCCATCAGCATGATCAACAGCGTGTCTTCGATCAGGCTGTGGCACAGGCCGAGGAAACAGAGCGTGAGCACGATGTCCCGAGGGGTCAGGCGTCCCGAGCGCGCCTCACGCAGCAGCAGGCCGGCACCGAAGGTGAGTCCCAGGGTAATCCCGATGACGGTGATGTTGGCTGCCGCCGGGCCGATGCCCAGCAGCCGCAGCAGCGGATAGAGCAGTTTGTGGATCAGCCGCTCCACGCCCAGCCAGCGCAGCAGTTTGAGCAGGCTCATCAGCGCGAAGATCACCACGAAGATGGTCGCCAACGTCACCGCCTGCCCCTGCAGCCAGGCCGTCAGTGTCGCATCCTGGACCGCGGGTTCCCACACCACTTGGTTGGCATGCTGCAGCCAGCCGCCCCATGAATAGCTCAGATGCAGCAGCCAGCCCAACAGCCAGGCACCGCCTGCACGCAGCAGCACGGTCAACCACCAGGGCACGCCGCACATGCGCGCTACTGCCCCCTCTATCGGCAGTGAATGACCCACGGCCATGAGCGCGCCCAGCACCGTGACCTGCGCCACGGTCAGCGGCGTATCCCGCGTAACCTCGAAGAAGATCACCAGGCCGGTGTAGAGGTTGGTCAGCAGCGTGGCGGCCCATACCACGCTGAGCGGCTCCGGCAGCCCCAGAGGTGACATCAGCGGAGACAGCCACTGGCTGAGCAGTTCGGTCATGCCCAGCATTTCGAGCGCTTTCACGATCAGCAGCGCCGGCACCAACACCTTGAGCAGAGTCCAATACACCTTGGCGGCTTCACGCAGCAGACTACCCCCCGTACCGAAAAGAGAGGTAAGGCGTCGTTGTGTCATAGGTGGGTTCCGTCAGTCAGTTAGCCAGCTGCTTACTTTACTCATTTGCCGCACAAGGCGATGGCGTTCTTCAAGCGAAACGGGAAGAATGTGGCTTTTTGAGAGTCGCGAGGGACATTTCCTGCACCATGGACAGACTCGACCTGAGGATCCTCGATCAGCTGCAATGCGATGCCAGCCTAACCAACCAGGCCCTGGCGGAGCGTGTTGGACTCTCGCCCTCCGCATGCCTTAAGCGCGTACGCCGCCTGAAGCAGAGCGGCATCATTCAGCGTGAAGTGGCGATCCTCGCACCCGAAACCCTTGGTGCCGGTCTGCACATGGTGGTGGAAGTCACCATGTCACGCGACGACAAATCTCTTTATGGCCGTTTCATCAAGCAGATGGAAGCATCGCCTGAAGTGACCCAATGCTATCAGGTCACTGGCGAGGTGGATTTCGTGCTGATAGTCAGCGTACCCGACATGGCAAGCTACGATCGCTTCTGCGACCGCGCTTTCGATGCCAGCGACGACGTGCACAAGTTCCGCACACTGATTTCACGCAAGCGCACGAAATTCGAGACGCGAATGCCGCTGGGTGGTTAGCGCGAGCTACTCGTCCTTCGGCCCGACCCAGACGAAGGGGTTGTGGGCAACTTCCCACAGATACCCATCTGGGTCGGCGAAATAACCGGAGTAGCCGCCCCAGAACACCTTCTGGCCCGGCTTGACCAGCTTGGCACCGGCGGCAACCGCCTGCTCCAGCAGCTCGTCGACCTCTTCATCGGAAGACAGGTTGTGCGCCAGGGCGATGCCGGAGAAACTGCTCCCCTCGGGAGATACGCCGGCATCCTCGGCCAATGCCTCGCGGCCGTAGAGCCCAAGCCAGGTGCCGTTGAGGGTGAAGAAGGCCACCTCGGGTGGCGATTCCATGCGCGGCAGGCCCAGCCCCTCTTCGTAGAATCGAATCGACGCCGCGAGATCGCGCACGCCGAGCGTGATCATGCTGATTCGTGGCTTCATGTTGCCTCCCGTACTGCGCAAGGTCTGCTATTTGCTAACTACGGCTGAGAGCTCAGCCTCGGCGCGGGCGACTGCCTTATGCTGCCACTGGCTACGCCGCATGCGGTAGAGACGCACCGGTTGCTGGTTGAGGCTCAGCGTCTCGAAACGATCGAAACCCACCTTTTCAGCCACCCGCAGCGAAGCTGAATGATCCGGCTCCACCAGCACGATGATCGAATCGAAGCCCCGCTCTTCGAAGGCGTGATCCAGCGCGGCGACGGCCGCCTCGGTGGCAAGGCCCTGGCCCCAGTAGGGCCTGGCGAGCCGGTAGCCCAGGTTCCACTCGGTCGTGCCCTTTACCTGCTCGGGCGAGACACCGCAGAAGCCGACGAACTGATCGCTTTCACTGCTCACCATGGCCAGCGGGCCGGTGCGGTACTGGATGTAGCAGCCGAAGCACCAATCCAGGAACAGGCGTGTCGCCGCCTCGTCGCAAACGCCGTGCAGCGAATGGCGCATCACCTCGGGGTCGGCAAGCATATCGGCAAGCGCGGGCACATCGGCAGTAGCCAGCGGTCGTAGCCGTAAACGCGGCGTTTCCAATTCGAACATGGCACCTCCCTGGCAGCGCTCGTTTATCGGTGTCGGCTGGACGGCCCTGGTTGCAATGGCACGGCGATATCGAAGTGCAGCACGTCTTCTCGCTTACCCAGCTTCGTGTAGAGTTCAATGGCAGGGGTATCGCCATGATCCGCCTGAACGAAGACCACGTAGGCACCATGCTGAGCGGCGAGGCTCTGCAGGTGCTCGATCAAGGCGGTAGCGATGCCCTGCCGGCGATGCGCTTTCCCTACGGCTAGATCATAAATATAGATCTCACTCCGCGCTTGCTCGAACTTGTGCAGCACGTAGGCAGCCAGGCCACCGACTACCTCATCGCCCTTGCGGGCCACCAGGGCAATAAAGGTGTCGCTGCCCAGCAGCCGCTCCATGTAGGCCTGCCCCGGGCGCGCGGCGCCATAGGTTTCCACCTCGTTGAAGGCCTCGCCGAAAACCGTGAGCAGCGCGTGCATCAACACCGTGTCATCGGGTGTTAGCCGGGTCAGAGAGAAAGGAGCGGGGGGCATGGGCTTGATGTTCTCTTGGCGAACCGTCCGTTGGCTTAGCGAACCATCCTCTGGGCTTGCTGCCTTAGCGCTTCGAACTCCTCTGCGCTGACGGCATTGCGCTCGGCATCGAGAATATGACCGCCAATGTCGGCAATGGCCTGGGTGATCTGTATCAGCGTTTCAGGATTGCGTGCCACGCTGCGCTTGCTGATGAAGTGGATCAGAATGGAGACCCCGGCCACGGTGGGCTGGTCATCGCCATCGTGAATGGGCGGCAAGGTGCCCGGTGGCGAGGAGTTGGCGATGGTCAGCTTGTAACCGGCGAGCTGGTCGCGGATGGTGTAGACGCCGAGCTTGGCGTCGTAGTGCGCGTTGTACTCCTTGAGCAGGCGGGCAAGACGCCGATTGGTGTCCAGGCCCGGCCAGTCGAGGATCACGAACAGGCACTGCTTGATCTCCTTGCTCGATACGACCTGAAAACGGCGCATCGGCTCGGGGGCCGGCTCCGGCTCAGCGGACGGCGCGGGGCCGGTGGGTTGAGACGGCACTGGCTGAGTATCGACCACTCGGGCCTGAACCCGCGGAGCGAGTTCGGCATCGGCACGTTGATTTCGACTCTTGATGAACGCGACGAGACACAGCACTGCCAGCAGCACCGCCACACCCGCCACGATCAAAACGCTTACGACCGGATCCATCCTGCATACCTCGACCTTCACTGGCCCACGCTATTACCCCTGCCACCTGCTCGCACCCCGACGGGCAAACGCGTAGCCATTGTTATTTTGCGTAATGTTACGCTTTCTTTCCACGCCGCGCATGCCGACTTCTCAACGCTGGCGGCCGCTCAAGGTGAGCTCACGACTTTACCATAGGAAACGCATGACGCTGCGTTGAAGCATTTCGATGGCACCGCAGAGCGAGAGACTCCATGCTAAGGGTAACTCAGCCAAGGAGGAGCCCCGCCTAACACGTGACGCTGGTCGCCAGTCACCGAACTGTCATGCCATGGAATGATGTGAAGATCAGTGTTGTTGGTGCCGTCAACTCAGGAGTGCTGCCCCGATGGTACGACTCGACAAGAAAGCCAAGCGGTTGTACGTGCTGGATACCAACGTTCTTCTGCACGACCCCGCTGCCTTGTACCAGTTCGAGGAACACGAGGTGGTCATCCCCATGACCGTGCTCGAGGAACTCGACAAGCTCAAGAACGGCCTGCGCGAGATTGCGCGCACCGCCCGCCAAGTCAGCCGCACCCTCTCCGACCTGACCAATCAGGTAACCTTCGACGAAATCCAGCGGGGCATCCCGATACCCCGCGCCGGCGGTACCACCCTCGGCAAGCTCCGCTTTCTCTGCTATCCGGAACTGAAGCCACTGGAGCACCTGGAAGAAAGCCCCGACAACGTGCTGCTGGCCGAAACCTGCCGGCTGCGTGACGAGCGCCCCGATGCCTCGGTAATTCTCGTTTCCAAGGACATCAACCTGCGGGTCAAGGCCGCCGCCCTGCACGTGCCGGTAGAGGACTACCTGACCGACCGCGCCTTCAGCGACAGCGACGTGATGCTCGAAGGCGTGCGCATCTATCCCGATGCCGAAGGCAGCAACGGCCCTTGGGACCAGATGGAGGTCGAAGTCGAGGTGGAACGAGTCGACCACCACCACACCTTCTATCGCCTGGACGGGCGCATTCCAAGCGACTGGCATCTGGGCATGCTGGTTTCCGACAGCGAGAACGGTGCCAGTTTCGAAGCCATCGTGCGCGAACTGGGTCCCAACCAGGCGCGGCTGCAGCTGCTGACCAACTACCGCCATAAGGATGGCGTCTGGGGCGTCCACGCCCACGACAGTCGCCAGAACTTCGCCCTCAACCTGCTGATGGACGACGACATCGATCTGGTCACCATCGCCGGCAGTGCCGGTACCGGCAAGACCTTCATGACGCTGGCTGCGGCCTTCCAGCAGACCCTCGACGCCAAGCGCTTCGAACGCATCGTCTTCACCCGCGCGCCGATCTCGATGAGCGAAGATATCGGTTTTCTGCCCGGCACCGAAGAGGAGAAGATGTCACCGTGGATGGGCGCGTTCCACGACAACATGGACAACCTGCTGCGCGACGAACACGACGGCAGCACCAGTTGGAGCCAGGATGCCACCCGCAGCCTGATCGGCTCACGCGTACAGATCCGCGCTCCCGGCTTCATGCGCGGACGAACCCTCAACGACACCTTTCTGATCATCGACGAGGCGCAGAACTTCACCCCGAAGCAGCTAAAGACCCTGCTCACCCGCGCTGGACGCAACACCAAGATCGTCTGTCTGGGCAACGTCGGCCAGATCGACACGCCCTACCTCACCGCCAACACCTGCGGCATGGCGGCGGTGGTTCAACGCTTCAGCAACTGGCCCCATGCCGGCCACGTGACGCTGCGCAGCGTGGAGCGCTCGCGGCTGGCCCTGGCCGGCGAGGAGCTGCTGTAGCCTGGAATCGAGCGATACAGTTGCACAAGCACACAGCGTCGGGCCTGGCATCGCCGGGCCCGATGCCGTAGTTCAGAGACCGCCAAAGTGATTAGCCCGGCCACAGTGTTTATCCCGGCCACGGCGACTAGCCCAGCCACAGCCCCACTAGCAGAACTACGGCCACCCCTACCATGAGCGGTACGGCCAGACGGCGGAAGCTGCGCTCGAAGCGCGGCAGTTCGCTGATTGCCACAGTGGCTCGTTCCTCCCACGCCTGCAGGCGCCCGCGCAGCAGCGAGCCGCGACGCTCCCCTTCTTCAGCCAGATCGCTGAGCAGGCGCAGCAGCCGACTTGCCAGCCACGCATACCACCACCACAGATCCCCCGGCAGGAGCCGCTGGGCTCGCCGCCACTTGCGCTCGCTGCGCAAGGCGGCCAGCAGCATCAGCGCTGCCACCACCAGCCCCAGCGATACCGGCCACAGCAGGCCCGGCCACTCCGCCAGCGGCGGCCAGTTGGGGTGCCGGCCAGCGAGCGGCACCCACAGCGGCACGCTCGAGGCAGCCAGGATGCAGGCCAGCCAGGCCAACGGCATGGGTGAGTGCAGAGGGATGCGATAGCTGCCTCGCTCCTGCCACTGCCGCCACAGTGCTCGCGACATCAACAGGGTGGTACCGACGGCCGCCACGCTGAGCCAGGTAACCAGCCCACCGTGACCGGCGTCATACAGCAGCTCCTTGAAGGTCCACTTCGTTGCCAGGCCCGAGGTCATGGCGCCCGCCAGTGACAGCGCCGGCAACAGGAGCAGCAGCCAGACCAGCCAGCCCGGCAGCCGGGGCGGATGCTCGCTGATGCCGACCCCGAGGAACAGGGCGCCCTTGGTCAGGCCATGATGGGCAGCGAACAGGGTAATGGCGACCAGCAGCCCCGGCCACAGCGGCGGCGAGACCATGCCGACTCCGACCAGCGTGGTGATCATGCCCATCTGGCTGACGCTGGAGTAGGCCAGTACCGCCTTGGGATGACGCTGTATCACGCCGTAGAGCGCTGCACCCAACGCCCCTGCCAGGCCCAGCACGATGACGACCCTGCCCAGCGACTCGAGCCCGACAGCTCCCAGTGGCAGCGTACTGATCCAGCCGACCAGGCCGGCCTTGACCATCACCCCGCTAAGCACGGCGCTGGCCGGCGTCGGTGCCACCGGATGCGCCAGGGGCAGCCATACGTGCAGCCCAATCACCCCGGCCTTGACGCCGAAGCCCAGCCACAGCAGCGTCGCCATCCAGGCGCCCTGCTCGGCCGTAGCGATACCGGCACGCAGCTCGGTCAGGGTGAGCACCTGCGCGGTACCGGCCGACCACAGCAGCCCGCCGAGTATCAGCCCCTCACCGAACACCGCCATGATCAGGTAGGCACGGCCACCCAGGTGGGCGTCGCGGTTACCGGCATGCACCACCAGGCCATAGGCGGCGAAGGTCATCAGCGCGAAGCCCAGATAGAAACTGGGGATGTCCTCGGCCACGATCAGCAGCAGGTTGCCGGCCAGGGTCAGCGGCCACAGCAAGGCAAAACTCAACAGACGACGGAAGGCATCGCCATCGCCCGATTCCGCGGCCTGCTGCTCGGCGACCAGGTAACCCCGGGCATAAAGACCTGCCAGCCCCCACAACAAGGCACTGAACAGCAGCCAGGGTCGGCCAGAGTCATCCAGCTTCCATTGACCTCCTAGTAGCCAACCATCCATCAGCAGCACGGCCTCTTGCGGCCAAAGTGCCAACAGCAAGGCAGGCACCGGGGCAGTGATCCACCAATAGTCGAGCAGCGCGGGGCGCGGGCCGGGGCGGCCCAGAGCACCCTGTTCCATGACCAGGCGCAGCACGTTGCGCAGCGCCAGCCCCAGCGGCCAGAGCAGCGTCACGGCCAGCAGCAAACTCGGCATCATGGCGTGTACTCCTCGGCGGTCACGAAGGTGGCCAGATCCAGGGGACTGAACGGCAGCCCGGCGAGCAGCCCCGCCATGATGCTGAACAGGGCCGTGGCAACCGCCGGCCACAGCAGCCAGCCGCTGGTCTCGAAGCGGCCGAGATGACGCTCTTCCGGCCACTCGCCGATGCCGTGGGCCGGCCCCGGGCGGAACCACAGGCGATAGAGAATAGGCAGGAAGTACGCCGCGTTGAGCAGGCTGCTGGCCACCAGGACGAGGATGACCCAAGGCATGTTCGCCTGCACCGCGCCCATGCCCAGATACCACTTGCTGATGAAGCCGGCCACCGGCGGCAGCCCGATCATGCCCAGCGCCCCCACGGTGAAGGCGATGCTGGTGAGCGGCATGCGCCTCCCGGCGCCGTTGAGTTGGTCGATACGATGAACGCCGAGCTCCTCGGCATAGTTGCCGGCGCAGTAGAACAGCGTGACCTTCATCAGCCCTTGATGCATCAAGTGCACCAGTCCGGCAATGGTACCGAAGGGCCCGAACAGGCTGATGCCGAGCACGATGTAGGAGACCTGGCTGACCGTGGAGAAGGCCAGCCGCGGCTTGAGCTCATGCTGCGCCAGGGCGCGCATCGAGCCATACAGGATGGTGACGGTGGCGATCACCGCCAGCAGGGTGAGCAGGCCCAGCTGATAGGTCAGGCCGATGCCGTAGACGTCGTACACCAGTCGCACGATACCGAAGGCGCCCGCCTTCACCACCGCCACTGCATGCAGCAACGCACTCACCGGGGCCGGCGCAACCATGGCCCGGGGCAGCCAGCCGTGCAGGGGCACCAGCGCCGCCTTCACTCCGAGCCCCAGCAGCATGATCAGGAACAGCACGGTCAGCAGTCCATGGGCCTCGGGCCCGAGATCGGCAAGCATCTCGCGCTCGCCAAAGGACACGTCGCCCACCATGACGTGCAGCGCCACCACCCCGAGCAGCAGCACCAATCCTCCGGTGAGGGTATAGCGCAGGTAGATAGCGCCAGCATTCAACGCCTTGGTGTGCCCTCGGTGCACCACCAGCGGGTAGGTGGAGAGCGTGAGCAGTTCATAGAACAGCAGGAAGGTGAACAGATTACCGGCCAGGGCAATGCCGACGGTACTGGCCACGCACAGGCTGAAGAAGCCGAAGAAGCGCTTGCGGTTTGGCGAGTCTTCCAGATAGCCGATGGCATAGACCGTGGTGGCCAGCCACAGCAGCGAGGAGAGGCCGGCGAACATCAGCCCCAGCGCGTCAACCTGCAACAGGAAGGTGACGTCCCTCACCACGGTGAAGCTGAAGCGGTAACTCTCACCCTGATAGAGCCCCCACACCATCAGCGCCACCAGCACCACCTTGATCATGGCGGCACCGAGGTTGAGCGCGGTACGCGCACGCCACGCTCGCTCCGGCAGGGCAAAGATCAGCGGCACCACCAGCAGTGAGGTGGCCAGCGTGGCCAGCGGCAGCCAGGCCTGACTCACGCCCCACCTCCCGCTGCCCGCAGCAGCATCAACGGCCACTCCGCCACCAGCCCCAGCAGCAGCGACGCCAGCGCCAACATCAGCGCGCAGAGCTCCATGCTCCACGGCACCCCGCGGTAATCCAGCGGCTCGGCATCCTCGACGAAGGAGTAACGAAACACGCGGAAGATATAAGCAGCGCTGAGCAGCGTGCCCAGCGCCAGCGCCGCCATCCACAACCAGTAGCCCGCCTCCAGCGAGGCATGCAGCAACAGCCATTTGGCGGTGAAGCCGGCGCTGGGCGGCAAGCCGATCAGGCTGATGGCGGCGATACCGAAGCTGAGCAGCGAGAGCGGCATGCGCCGACTGGCGCCGGCCAGGCCACTCACGTGGGATTCACCGGTGGAGTAGATCAGGTTGCCGGTAGCCAGGAACATGCCAGCCTTGGCCAGACTGTGCGCCGCCAGCTGCAGCCAGGTGCCCTCCCAGGCAACTTCCGCCACCTGAGGGGTGGTACCGATCAGCAGCGAGAAGCCCAGCAGCAGATAGCCGAGCTGAGACACCGTGGACCAGGCCACCACGTCCTTGAGCTTGGCCGCCCGCCAGGCCAGCAGCCCACCCCATACCACGGCTGCTGCACCCAGCCCGCCTACCAGCCAGGCAGCTACGCGAGCCTCGGGCACCAGTACCAGCCAAAGCTGCAGCGCGATGAAGAACGAGCCCTTGACCACCAGGGATGCATGCAGGGCGCTCACCGGCGTCCAGGCCGAAGCGTGTACCGGTGCCAGCCAGGCGTGCAGCGGAAAGGCGGCCGCCTTGAGCAGCAGCCCGGCACTGAGCAGGGCCACGGCCACCCACAGCACCATACCCGGCTCCGCAGCCAGCGCCAGCCCGGTCAGATCCAGCCGGCCCCAGGCCCCGAGCAGCAGCGCCACGCCCAGCAGAAAGGCCAGCGATCCCACCAGCGCCAGCAGTAGATAGCGCATGCCGGCCGCCAGCGCATCCACTCGCCCGGGCAGCAACATGAGGCCCACGGCAGCCAACCCCATCAGCTCCAGGCCGATATAGAGGGTTAGCAGATCGCCGGCCAGCCAGATGAGGGACAGGCTCGTGGTCAACACGCCTTGCAGCGGCCATAACCAGAGCTGCTTGCCCTCTTCGCCGATCTCTTCCAGCAAGTACGCCGGGGCGTAGGCGGCACTTGACAGCGTGATGACCTGAGTCAGAAGCAGCAGCAGCAGGGTCAGGCCATTGGCGCGCCACTGCAGCGTCAGAGAGCCAAGCTCGATATGCCAGGTCTGCCCCCCTTGGGCAAGTACCAGGTGAGCCAACCACGCCAGCGCCAGCAACGGCAACAGAGAGAACGACACGATCGGCCAGCTGCGTCGTGGCGGCCAGCACGCTGCCAGCCCGCCCAACAGCACGGGCAATCCCAGTACCAGCAGCACGGCGCCGAAATCGCCGCCCAACCTCTCGATCATGCGCCGCCCCGCTCTGCTCCGGCAGCGCCATGCGCGCTACGAACTTCGAGTGCGCTGAGCCGCCTGATCAGCAGCGCCCCAAGTGCGGTGCCGAGCAAGGCGACCAGCAGCCCGGTCACTACCAGCCCATGCCCCGCCGCCGGGTGCCGCTCCCCCACCAGCCCCATCAAGATCAGGAAGATGCCGGTGCCGATGACGTTGAATGCCAGCAGCCGACGCAGCAGGTGCCGGTGCAGTGCAAAGGCCCACAGGCCCAGCCCGATCAGGCCCAAACCACCAGCCCGCAGCGGCCCCGGGGCATCGGCCAGGTTTGCCAGCGCCATGCCGAGCATCGCCAATACCGCCAGCGCCGGCAGCAGGCGCAGCAGCCCGCGACGCCAGGTCAGCGGCACCGGATCACGCCAGCGTGCCAGGCGCCCCTGGGGCACCCCAGCCCACGGCTTCACATCCAGAGCATGAAACAGAAAGGCACCGGTGAGCAGCGCGCCTAGCAGCAGCTCGAGCAGCGCCAGCCAGGCAAAGCCCATGCTCCACCAGGTCAGCGCCACGCTCACGGCGAAGACCACGAACCAGGCACAAGCCCGTACCAGCTGGCGGTCGAGCAACGCCAATGCGGCCAATGCCACCATGATCAGAGCGAGCAGCGCATCAAGCAGTGGCGGCATAGGCCGGTGCCTCAGTGATGCCGCCGGTTGACCACCTTCTCGATCAAGGCTTCGGCTTCATCGCCCGGACCTTTTTCGAGCATGTCGACGGCTTCATGATAGTCGCAGAGGTAACGCTTGCAGGAGGCGCAGTGCACCTCATCGGTGGGATTACGCACCTGATTGACGCGATAGAGGTGGCTGCCGCAGGAAGGGCAGGCCACCGGCAGACGAATGTCTTCGGACGTATCGGGCATCATCACAGTCTCCTTGTGTTCAATGACCTTTATGACCAGCACTCTTTTCAATACCTTGGGACACATCCTGCCTGACTCAACCCCGGAAGGCCAATTCAGGCAGGCGACTCTCTCCCAAGCCTGTCAGAGTCCGAGCTTGTCTGCCACATAGTCGGCGTCCTTGTCACCCCGCCCCGAGAGGTTGATGAGGATATGCTGGTCCTTAGGCAGCGTCGGCGCGACGCGCATTGCCCAGGCCACGGCATGGGCGCTCTCCAGGGCCGGGATGATGCCTTCGACCCGTGACAGGGTGAGGAAGGCGTCGAGGCATTCGGCGTCGGTGGCCGTCTCGTAGTCGACCCGCCCCAGCTCCTTCAGGTAGCTGTGCTGCGGACCCACGCCGGGGTAATCGAGTCCCGAGGCGATGGAGTGTACCGGCATCGGATTGCCCTGCTCGTCTTCCAGTACGTAGCAGGCCATGCCGTGAATCTCGCCGGGCTTGCCTAGGGTCAGTGTGGCCGAGTGGCGCTGGGTATCGAGACCCTCGCCGGCGGGCTCCACGCCCACCAGGTGCACGGCTTCGTCGTCGAGAAAGGCGGTGAACATGCCGATGGCATTGGAGCCTCCACCCACGCAGGCGGTGACGTGATCCGGCAGCCGGCCGTGGCGCTCGAGGAACTGCTCACGCGCTTCGCGGCCGATGATCGACTGAAAGTCGCGCACCATCTTGGGAAACGGGTGCGGCCCCACCACCGAGCCGATGGCATAGATATAGTTCTGCGGATCCTTGAGGTACTCCTCGAAGGCGCTGTCCACGGCGTCCTTGAGCGTTGCCGTACCGCGGGTGACCGCCACCAGCTTGCAGCCCAGTATCTTCATCTTGGTGACGTTGGGGTGTTCCTTCTCGATGTCCACCTGGCCCATGTGGATTTCGCAGGGAATGCCGACCAGTGCACAGGCGGTGGCCAACGCCACGCCGTGCTGGCCGGCGCCGGTCTCGGCGATGACCTTGGTCTTGCCCATGAACTTGGCCAGCAGCGCCTCGCCCAGGCAGTGATTGATCTTGTGCGCGCCGGTGTGATTCAGATCCTCACGCTTGAGGTGAATCTGCGCTCCGCCGAGCTTTTCGGACAGCCGCCGGGCATGAAAGATCGGGCTGGGGCGGCCCACGTAGTCGGCGAACAGCTCGGCCAGCTCCTGCTGGAAGTCGTCGCGCACACGGATCTCTTCGTAGGCGGCGTCGATCTCGTACATCACCCGCTTGAGCTCGGGTGGAATGAGCTGGCCGCCGAAACGACCGAAGAAACCTTGGGCATCGGGCAGGTTGGCGAAACGCGAAGTGCTCATGGGGGCGATCCTGAATGGCTGATGGCAAAAGAGAGCCGCTGGAAAGACGGCGGACAAGAAATATCGAAACATCTTGCCCAGCGCCATTAGCCATGTCGAGGCATACCTTGGGTGCGGGAGGCTCAGGCCGCGATAACCAGCCCAATGTTGAGCAGCGTCAAGCTTGCCAGCAGCAGGGCGACGTTCAGCCCCATCAGCGGCAGCAGCGCTGCCAGCTCGCCCTGCTCGACCTCAGCCGGCAGCGACCACAGGCCACGCACCAGCCAAGCGACGGCGGGCGACGCCAGCCACGTCAGCCAGGCTGCACTGGGTAGCGCGCCGAACAGCCAGGCCACCGGCACCACGGCGAAGGCGGCCGCCAGCAGCAGTGCCACCAGCCGCGCCGAGCGCAGCGGCCCCAAGCGAATCGCCAGGTGGTCGCGCCCGACCCTCCGATCGGCCTCGATATCGGGCAGCTGGTTGATCAGCAGCAGCGCGCTGACCATCAGCGTGGGGATGAGTGCCGCCGCTACCGCCGTGGCACTGAGCGTGCCGGTCAGCGCCTGGTAGGCGCCCGCCACCATCAGCAGGCCGAAGCCGACGCCGGGCGCCAGCAGGCAGAGCCAGGGGCGACGGGTCAACCAGGCGGTATAGGCCACCACCAAGCCGATGCCCAGCAAGCCGTAGAGCAGCATCACCGGACCTGCCCGCCACAAAAACCAGAGGCCTATCGCCACTACGCCGGCCAGGCACAGCATGGCCGCATTGCGCACCGCACCGGCGGCCTCGGGCCGCTCCGGCAGCGAGCCGCTGCCGCCGGAGAACGGTGTACGCTCGGTCAGCTCATCCAGCCCGGAGTGGAAATCGTGGTGCTCATTGAACAGGTTGACCGCGGCGTGTGCCAGCAGCGCCCCGAGCAGCACCAGCAGGGCATCGAGCGGGGCCACCGCGTGGCCGTCGGCCCAGGCCGCGGTGATCGCCAGGCCCGCGCACAGCGGCGCCAGCACGAGGAAATTCGGCCGGCTGCTGCGCAGGCAGGCCTGTACCGTGGTCGCAGAGATCGTCATGGAATTTGTTGGTCTTAGCCCAGCCGGGCATTCAACCAGGCGGCGATGTCGCCGACCTGCTGCGGACAGACTGCGTGGGCCATGGGGTAGCTGCGGTAGTTGACCGGATACTCCAGCGCCTGCAGGCGCTGCTGGGCGGCCTTGCCCAGCGCTTCGGGCACCACCGGGTCGAAGGAGCCGTGATGAATCTCGATGGGCAGCCCGCGATTGGCTTCGTTCAGCTCGATGGTCTCGGCGGTGGCGAAGTAGGTCGACAAGGCCAGCAGGCCACCCAGCGGAGCCGGGAAGGAGAGCGCCGCCTGGTAGGCCACCGCCCCGCCCTGGGAGAAACCGGCCAGGATGATGCGCCGGCTGTCGATGCCGTGATCGATCTGCTCCTGCACCAGCGCCTGGATGCGCTCGGCCGAGGCCACCAGCTGTCGGGTATCGACGCGACGGTCGAGGCTCATCTCGTAGATGTCGTACCACGCCGGCATCACCATACCGCCATTGATGGTTACCGGCAGCCGCGGTGCATGGGGCAGGATGAAACGCACGTCGAGCCCCTCTGTCAGCGTCAGCGCCGGCACCAGGGGCTCGAAGTCGTGGCCGTCGGCGCCCAGACCATGAAGAATGAAGACGCAAGCGTCGGCCGGGCGGCCGCTTCTGGGCTCGATGATCAGTTCGCCGGGATAGCTCATGGCGGGTTCCTTCGTCGTGGTTCGTATCAACCCGACACCCTACCGCAAAGCCATGACCACGGCGAGCGCCGGCCGGCTCAGAACGGCCACACCAGCGGAATCAGCACCAGGGCGATGATCGCCGTCAGCACGTTGAGTAGGCCGCCCACGCGCAGGAAGTCGCCGAAGCGGTAGCCACCGGGGCCGTGCACCATCAGGTTGGTCTGGTAGCCGATGGGCGTGAGGAAACTGGCCGAGGCGGCAAACATCACCGCCACCACGAAGGGCATGGGATTGACGCCCAGGCTCTCGGCGCTGGCCATGACCACCGGGAAAGTGATCACCGCTGCCGCGTTGTTGGTGACCAGCTCGGTCAGCAACGCTACCAGCAGATAGGTGCCGATCAACAGCAGCCAGGGGTTACCGTCGGCCACACCCAGTGCCAGCCCTGCCAGGGTGGCCGCCGCGCCGGAACTCTCCAACGCCGCGCCCAGACCGAAGGAAGCGGCGATGGTCAGCAACACCTGGGTGTCGAGCCCGCGCTTGGCCGCCCCCACCGAGCAGCAGCCGGTGATCAGCACCAGCACCGCGCCCAGCATGGCGGCATTCATCATGCTCATCACGCCGAAGGTGGCAAGCGCCACCACCCCAGCCAGGATGCTCCAGGCCAGCCAGGCCTTTTCGTGATTGGGACGCGCCTGGCCGTTGACCTGACTGATCAGCAGGAAGTCGCGCGACTGGCGGTGGCGCTCGATGAAAGGCGGGCGCGCCTCCAGCAGCAACACGTCGGCAGGCTGCAGGCGCACCTGGCCGAGGTTGCCCGCCACTCGCTCGCCGCCCCGGCACACCGCCAGTACCGCGGCGCCATACAGCGTACGGAAGTGGCCATCGCGGATGCGCTTGCCGACGAACTGGCACTGGTCGGAGACCACCGCCTCCACCAGGCGCCGCTCCTTGAAGTCCTTCTCCAGGCTCGACTCGCCGTGGCGCGACGGTCTGAGACCGCGAATCTGCTGCAGCTCCACGGCGCCGTCTGATGTGCCGGCAAAGACCAGCCGATCCCCGCCCTTGAGCCGTTCGCCCGGCCCCACCACGCTGACCACGTTGCCATCGCGCTCGATCTCCACCAGGAACAGCTCGCAGAGGTGACGCAGGCCGGCCTCCTCCACGGTACGGTCTACCAGCGGGCCCTCCGGGTCGACCTCCATCTCGATGGTGAACTCGCGGGGGTTCTCGAACGCCGATGCTGCACCGCGTCGCTCCGGCAATAGCCGCGGCGCGACGACGATCAAATAGAGTGCCCCGATCAGGGCCACCGGGAGCCCCACCCAGGCGAGATCGAACAGCCCCATCGCCAGCCCCGGATAGCGCTCTACCAGCAGGCCGTGCACTACCAGATTGGTGCTGGTGCCGATCAGCGTGATGGTGCCGCCCAGGATCGAGGCGAAGCTGAGCGGCATCAGTAGCCGGTGCGCCGGCAGCTTCAGGCGCTGGCTCCAGCTGAGCACGGCAGGAATGTAGGTAGCAACGACAGGGGTATTGTTGAGAAAGGCGCTGAGGGCGGCGACCGGTACCACTAGCCTCACCAGCGCGCCGCCCTCGCGGCGGGGGCGCCCCAGCACATGGCGAATGATCAGGTCGATACCGCCGGTCTCGCGGATACTGGCGACTAGCACGTACATGAAGGCCACGGTGAACAAACCGGTACTGGAGAAGCCACCCAGAGCCTGGCTCGGGTCGATGATGCCGAGCGTCAGCAGCAGAATGACCGCCCCCAGCAGAACGATGTCCGGGCCGAGGCGCGAAAAGGCCATCAGGGGGAAAACGGCCATGACCACGGCCAATGAGATCCAGGCGTCCAGCGGCATGTGCGAGGGTTCCGTTCACAAAGGTGCTGAGCCATTGTGACGGCAGCCGCATATTCTAAAAAGTTATTTTTAGAAATTCATTAAGACCCAAAACGCATATACCATGCACACGAGAAACGCGCACACAGTAACGCAAAAGGCCCGCTTACGCGGGCCTTTCGTCGCCACCGAGGTGGCACCTCAGTTCATGGTAAGCCGAAGCTTAGCCGATGACCTTGATGTTGGAAGCCTGGAGGCCTTTCTTGCCCTGAGTGACGTCGAAGGAGACCTTCTGACCGTCCTGCAGAGTCTTGAAGCCGTCAGCCTGAATCTCGGAGAAGTGAGCGAACAGATCGTCGCCGTTGTCGTCCGGAGAAATGAAGCCGAAGCCCTTGGTGTCGTTGAACCACTTAACAGTACCGGTAGCCATTATCGAATTCCTCTAATAGCATTGATTTTCCGGGAAATACCCGAGTTGCAGTGGGTAAAACAAGAAACTTTTCACCGGGAAATCAAGACGCCATGAGCGTTTCGATAACCACTTGCGATGTTCGACTTGCTAACCAACTGCACGCATCTTGCGCTCTTCGTACCCACACGTCAAATACTATTTTGTGTGGGTGACGGTAATGTTACCTCGATTTGAGAATCCAGGCAGCCGCCTTCTCGGCGATCATCAGCGTCGGGGAGTTGGTGTTGCCGCTGGTGATGGTGGGCATCACGCTGGCGTCCACCACCCGCAGTCCCTCGACGCCGCGCACCCGCAGATGCGAGTCCACCACTGCCATGGGATCGTCGTCGCGGCCCATCTTGGCCGTGCCCACCGGATGGAAGATGGTGGTGCCGATATCACCCGCCAGGCGCGCCAGGTCTTCGTCGCTCTGGTACTGCAGGCCGGGCTTGACCTCCTCGGGGCGATACCTGGCGAAGGCCGGCTGCTCGGCGATACGCCGGGTGACCCTCAGCGAGTCCGCCGCCACACGGCGATCCTCCTCGGTGCTGAGGTAGTTGGGCGCGATGGCCGGGGCCTGACGCGGGTCGCGGCTCTTGATGCGCACGCTGCCCCGGCTGGTGGGGTTGAGGTTGCACACGCTGGCGGTGATCGCCGGGTAGTCGTGCAGCGGCTGACCGAAGGCCTCGAGGCTGAGCGGCTGGACGTGGTACTCGATGTTGGGATGCTCGTACTCGTCGCTGCTACGGGTGAAGATGCACAGCTGCGAGGGGGCCATGCTCATCGGCCCGGTGCGACGCAGCAGGTACTCCATGCCGATCTTCGCCTTGCCCAGCCAGGAGGCGGCCAGGGTATTGAGGGTCTTGGCCCCGGTGACCTTGTAGACCGAGCGGATCTGCAGGTGGTCCTGCAGGTTCTCCCCTACCCCGGGCAGCTCGTGAACGAGCGGAATGCCATGCTCGGCCAGGAGGTCGGCCGGGCCGATGCCGGAGAGCTGCAGCAGCTGCGGCGAGCCGATGGCACCGGCGGCCAGGATCACCTCGCGTTTCGCCGTCATCCGGCTGACGCTGCCGTTGCGTTCGAGCTCGACCCCGGTGGCGCGGGGCTTGCCGCTCTCATCGGTGTCGAACAGCAGGCGGTGCACCTGGGTGGAGTGCCACAGGGTGAAGTTGCTGCGTTTTTCGCATACCGGACGCAGGAAGGCCTTGGCGGCGTTCCAGCGCCAGCCGTCGCGCTGGTTGACCTCGAAATAGTCGACGCCCTCGTTGTCGCCGCGGTTGAAGTCGCGCGTGCGTGGGATGCCCGACTGCACTGCCGCCTCGGCGAAGTCATCGAGCACCTCCCACTTGAGGCGCTGCTTCTCGACCCGCCACTCGCCGCCGTGGCCGTGGTAGTCGCGGTGGGCGGCATCGGCATCGCCGCTCTCGTCCAGGCGATAGTGGTCCTCGTGCTTCATGAAGTCCGGCAGGCAGTTCTCCCAGCGCCAGGCGTCGTCGCCTACCAGCTCGGCCCAGCCGTCGTAGTCGCGGGCCTGGCCACGGATGAAGAGCATGCCATTGATGCTGGAGCAGCCGCCCAGGGTCTTACCGCGCGGGTAGATCAGCGAGCGGCCGTTGAGCCCCTTGTCCGGCTCGGTCTTGAAGCACCAGTCGGTACGCGGGTTGTTGATGCAGTAGAGATAGCCCACCGGGATGTGCACCCAGTGGTAGTTGTCGCGGCCGCCCGCCTCGATCAGCAGCACCCGGTTGGCCGGGTCGGCGCTGAGGCGGTTGGCCAGCAGGCAGCCGGCGGTGCCGGCCCCCACCACGATGTAGTCGAATTCCTGCTCTGCCATGGCGTGCTCTCTCTCGGCATGCCACCGGCGCCCTTAGCCGACAGCAAAGCCTCTCTCTATATGTACGGCAGTTGATGCCCGTTCGAGGCTGATCCGAGGGGAAGACCTGCGAGGAGGCGCTGTGAACCCATCCCTGGGCGCTACATTTGCCTTCCCTGGCAAATGACCTCCTCTTCGGTCTCCCCTCGGCGCCTCTCACTGACTCCGTTCTTATCCGTCAGCAGGACTCACTTATGGGTTGGCATGGCGAACTCGGCGCCTGCGTTGATCGAGTCGGACCAGCGCTGCATGATCGACTTCTGCTTGGTATAGAAGCGCACGCCCTCTTCGCCGTAGGCGTGGGTATCGCCGAACAGCGAGCGCTTCCAGCCACCGAAGCCGTGCCACGCCATGGGCACCGGAATCGGCACGTTGATGCCAACCATGCCGACCTGAATGCGACGGCCGAACTCGCGGGCCACGCTGCCGCTCTCGGTGAAGCAGCTCACGCCATTGCCGAACTCGTGGTCGTTGATCAGCTGGATGGCGGTGGCCACGTCGGGGACCCGCACGCAGGCCAGCACCGGGCCGAAGATCTCTTCTTTATAGATGGTCATCTCCGGGGTGACGTGGTCGAACAGCGAGCCGCCCATCCAGAAGCCTTCGCCGCAGCCGTCGCCGGTGGTGGCGGCATCGAACTCACGGCCGTCGACCACCAGCTTGGCACCCTCGGCAACGCCCTTCTCGATGTAGCCAGTAATGCGCTGGTGGGCCTGGGCGGTGACGATGGGGCCCATCTCGGCGTCGAGCTCAAGGCCGTTCTTGACCTTCAGTGCGCGGGCGCGCTCGGCCAGGCGTGGCACGATCTTGTCGGCCACGTCGCCCACCAGCACCGCCACGCTGATCGCCATGCAGCGCTCGCCGGCGCTGCCGTAGGCGGCACCGATCAGGGCGTCGACGGCCTTGTCGAGGTCGGCGTCGGGCATGACGACCATGTGGTTCTTGGCCCCGCCCAAGGCCTGGACACGCTTGCCGTGGCGCGCGCCGTTCTCGTAGATCAGGTTGGCGATGGGCGTGGAGCCGACGAAGGAGAGCGCCTGCACGTCGGGATGCTCGATCAGCGCCTCGACCGACTCCTTGTCGCCCTGCACCACGTTGAATACGCCGTCGGGCAGGCCGGCCTGCTTGAGCAGCTCGGCAATCAGCAACGAGGCGCTGGGGTCGGTGGGGCTGGGCTTGAGGATGAAGGTATTACCGGCGGCGATGGCGACCGGGAACATCCACATCGGCACCATGGCCGGGAAGTTGAACGGTGTGATACCGGCTACCACGCCCAGCGGCTGACGCACCGTCCAGTTGTCGATGCCGTTGCTCACCTGTTCGGTGAAGTCGCCCTTGAGCAGCTGCGGAATGCCGCAGGCGAACTCGACGATGTCGATGCCGCGGGCCACTTCGCCCTGGGCGTCGGTGAAGACCTTGCCATGCTCCAGGGTGATGGCGCGGGCCAGCTCGTCCTTGTGGGTATTGAGCAGCTCGAGGAACTTGAACAGCACCCGCGCGCGGCGGATCGGCGGGGTATCGGCCCAGGCCGGGAAGGCGGCCTTGGCGGCGGCCACGGCGGTCGCCACATCCGCGCGGGAGGCCAGCGCCACTTGCCCCGTGACCTGGCCGGTGGCCGGGTTGTAGACGCTCTGATGACGACCCGACTCGCCGGTCGTCATTTGTCCGGTGATATAATGGGCGATGGTGTTCTGAGTCATGGGTGCTTCCTCTTGTCGTAGGCTGCCCTCGGCTGGACGGCACGTCTTTCGGCACGTCCAGCGAACAGGCACACGGCTGTGACTGTCTAGACTACCGCGCCGAGGGCAAGGAACAATTGAGTAATTCAAAAGCCAGATATAAGCTTCTTTTATATCCTGACCGACTCTCCGCCATGCACGACCTACCCACGCTCCGCGCCTTCGTTACCGTGGCTCATGAGGGCAGCGTCTCCCGCGCTGCCGAGCGCCTGCATCTGACCCAGCCGGCGGTCAGTCTCAAGCTCAAGCAGCTGCAGGAAGCCCTGGGACTGACGCTATTTCGACGCCGCCCCCAGGGCCTGGCGCTGACCGCCGACGGCCATGCCCTGCTGCCAGCGGCGGAGCGGGCGCTGGCCGCCATGGCCGCCTTCGAGCAGAGTGCTCGCGCCCTGCACGGCACCCTGCGCGGCCGACTGCGCATCGGTACCATCGTCGACCCCGAGTTCATTCGTCTCGGTGCCTTTCTGCATCGCCTGGTGGAGCGCGCACCGCAGCTGGAAACCGTGCTGCAGCATGGCATGAGCGGCAGCGTGCTGGAGTGGATTCGCCGCGACGAGCTCGACGTCGGCTTTTTCCTCGCGCCGCCCGGTGAAGGTCCCGGGCCGGACGTGCCGGAGATCGCCCACCGCGAGCTGACCCACTTCCACTACCATGTGGTGGCTCCGCCCGGCTGGGGCAGCCGCGTGGCCAGCAACGACTGGAAGAGCCTGGCCGCTCAGCCGTGGATCGTCACGCCAGCGCTTTCGGCCCACCATCGGCTCTTGCACGGCGCCCTCGACCCGCTCGGGGTAACGCCTCACGGCGTGGCCCAGGTGGATCAGGAAGCATGCATGCTCGATCTGGTGCGCGCCGGCGTGGGCCTGAGCCTGGCCCGCGACGCCTTGGCCATGGCCGAGCGTCAGGAACGCGGCCTGGTGGTGGTCGAGGGCGTTCGCCTGCCCTGCGCGCTGTGCTTCATCTGGCGGAGAGAACGCAGCGAGGAACCTGCCGTGGCCGTAGCGCTGGAGGTGCTGAGCAGCGTGTGGGGGGACAGCTCGACCTAATACGCACCCAGATAGGTAGTACTACGTATATCGCTGCGTAGAGGCGGTCTCTAGTCTCGTAGTCATGGCGCAAGCCTGTAGGACAATGACAACAAGCCTGGAGATGTCCCCTTGAACATCGCCCACTTTCTCGACCACAGCGCGAGGGTCGGCCCCGAGCGCCCCGCGATTTATCATGGTCCGGCGCTGCACTCCACCTATGCCCAGCTCAGGCAACGCGTGCAGCGCCTCGCCGGCCACTTCGAAGCGCTTGGGCTTACCCCGGGCGAGCGCGTGGCGGTCTACATGAAGAATCGTCCCGCCTATGTGGAAACCCTGCTCGCCGCCTGGTACGCCGGGCTGGTGGTCGTGCCCATCAATGCCAAGCTGCACTGGTGCGAAGTCGACTTCATTCTGGACAACAGCGGGAGCCAGCTGCTGGTCAGTGACCGAGCACCCGACCTTGCCCTGGCCAGCGCCGTCGTGCTGCTGGCAAGGGAGACACTGGAGGGCCCGCTTGGCGGCAAGCCGCTTCCAGCCCCTCTGACTCGAACGTCATCCGACCCGGCCTGGATCTTCTATACCAGCGGCACCACCGGCCGCCCGAAAGGCGCCACGCTTTCCCATGGCAACCTGGCCTGCATGGCCAACTGCTACCTGACCAACGTGGATCAGCTCGATCCGTCGCATATCCTGGCCCACTTTGCCCCGCTGTCCCACGGTTCCGGCATCTACTTGGTCCCCTACCTGATGCGCGGGTGCGCCAACCTGCTGCCGCTCAGCGCCGGCTTCGACGAGGCGGAGTTCGTCGAACTGCTAGACCGCTACAGGGGCCTCGCCATGTTCCTGGCCCCCACCATGATCCGCCGCCTGGTCGACCACATCGCTTCGGGGCAGGCCGAGCTGCGGGTCGAACACCTTCAGGTCATCGTCTACGGCGGCGGGCCCATGTACGAGCGTGACCTGCGCGATGCGCTGGCCATCTTCGGTCCTCGCCTCGTACAGATCTACGGCCAGGGCGAGAGCCCCATGACCATCTCGGTGATGAGCCGGGACGCTCATGCCCCCTATGCGGAGACAGCCGAGCTCGCCATCGATCGCCAGACTCTGGTGCCGGTCGGCCGCCCCCACCCCCAGGTGGAAGTCGCCATCCTGGATGAAGGGGGCGCGCCACTGGCTGACAGCCAGGAGGGAGAGATCTGCGTGCGCGGCGACAGCGTAATGCTGGGTTATTGGGACAACCCGGAGGCGACGGGCGAAGCCCTGCGCGGCGGTTGGCTCAGGACCGGCGACATCGGCCGCATGGAGGCGGACGGTACGCTCTATCTGACCGATCGCGTCAAGGACGTGATTATCAGCGGCGGTACCAATATCTACCCGCGCGAGGTCGAAGAGGTGCTGCTGCAGCATCCCGCCGTCCACGAAGCCTCGGTGGTCGGTGCCCCCCACCCCGAGTGGGGCGAAGAGGTCGTCGCATTCGTCTCGCTGCATCGCCCGCTTGCCCCCGGCGAGCTGGATCAGCACTGCCTTTCCCGCATGGCCCGCTTCAAGCGCCCCAAGCGCTACGAGGTTCTCGAGGCCCTGCCCAAGAACGCCTATGGCAAGATCGTCAAGACGGAATTGCGCCAGCGCCTGGCTCAGTCGCAACAGGAGGATACCCCATGAAGACTCACATCATCGGCTCGTCACACAGCCCGTTCGGCAAGCTGGACGCCTCGCTGGAAACCCTGATTGCCGAAGCCGCCAGAGACGCCCTGGCCGATGCCGGTGTCGAGGCGCGCGACATCGACGCCATCTATGTTGGCCAGTTCAACAGCGGCATGTGTGAGCAGGAGTTCCCCGCCTCGCTGTCGCTGCAGGCCGATCCCGACCTGCGCTTCAAGCCGGCTACCCGCTGCGAGAATGCCTGCGCCAGCGGCTCCGCGGCGCTTTACCAGGGCATCAACCTGATAGAGGGTGGCCTGGCGAAGCGTGTACTAGTGATCGGCGCCGAGAAGATGACCGACGCCAGCCCGGGCGCCATCGCCGAGGGCCTGCTGGGGGCAAGCTATCGCCCCGAATCCCGCGGCATCGAGGCAGGTTTTGCCGGCATATTTGCCCAGGTGGCCCAGGCCTACTTCGAGCGCTACGGCGATCAGGGCGAGGCCCTGGCACGAATTGCCGCCAAGAACCACGCCAACGGGGTGCACAATCCCCTGGCCCAGTTGCGCAAGGATCTCGGTTACGCGTTCTGCCGCGAAATATCAGACAAGAACCCGGTGGTCGCCGGGCCGCTCAAGCGCACCGACTGCTCGCCGGTCTCCGACGGCGCCGCCGCCCTGGTGCTGTCGCATGCCGAGGCGGCACCGGCCGGACGACGCCAGGTGCGCTTTCGCGCACGCAGCCAGGTCACCGACTTCATGCCGCTGGCCAAGCGCGACATTACCCAACTCGAAGGCGCCAGCCACGCCTGGCGACAGCTGCTCGCCAGTGCCGAGCTGAGCCTGGACGACCTTTCGCTGGCCGAGGTGCACGACTGCTTCACCATCGCCGAGTTGATGATCTACGAGGCCATGGGGCTCGCCGCCTACGGCCAGGGCGCCCGCGCCATCGAGGAGGGCTGGGTGATGCCCGACGGGAGACTGCCGATCAACCCCTCCGGCGGGCTCAAGTCCAAGGGGCACCCGGTCGGGGCTACCGGGGTCTCCATGCACGTGCTGGCGGCCCGACAGCTGCTCGGCGAGGCCCCCGGCGTGCAGATCCCGGATGCCCGACTGGCCGCCGTCTTCAACATGGGCGGCATGGGCGTGGCCAACTATGCCAGTGTGCTGGAGCGGGTCAGCGATTGATTCCATTCCTTGCGATAGCTCTCTCCAACAACAAGCGAGGCAATACGCATGTCACACCTTACCGACAAGAACATCCTGGTCACGGGAGCCCTTGGGGGCATCGGTTCCGCCATCTGCCTGGCCTATGCCCGCCAGGGCGCCGGCATCATCGCCCACGACCGGGTGGACCCCACCGAGGTCGCAGTCAAAACGCTCACCGCCGAGCTGACGGCGGCCGGTGCCCGTGATGTATGCTACCTACAGGCCGACCTGGGCAGCCGCGAGGCTATTCACGCCATGTTCGCCCGCCTACGCGAGGACAAACGCGATGTCGATGTGCTGGTCAACAACGCCGCCATTCAGAAGACCTCTCCCCTTGCCGACTTCCCCGACGACCTATGGGAATCGATCATCGCCATCAACCTGGTGGCCGTCTATCACTGCACCAAACAGGCTCTTGTGGACATGCGCCGCAAGGGTTGGGGGCGTGTCATCAACCTGGCGTCGGTGCATGGCCTGGTGGCCTCGGTGAACAAGTCGGCCTATGTGGCGGCCAAGCACGGCGTGGTGGGATTGACTCGCGAAGTCGCGCTGGAGACCGCGGGCCAGGGCATTACCGTGAATGCCATCTGCCCGGGATGGACCGATACGCCGATCATCGCACCGCAAATCGAGGCGCGACAGCAGCGACTGGACAGCAGCCGCGAGGAGGCGATTCGCCACTTGGTATCGGAGAAGCAGCCGGATGGCGGCCTGATTCCGCCGGCCCATGTCGCCGACCTTGCCCTCTTCCTTGGCGGGGAAACGGCACGCCATATCACCGGTACGGCGATGCCCATCGATGGCGGCTGGACCTGTGTCTAGCAAGGCGTAATTGCTCATGACGACCTCACTGCCCATCGGGCGCGAACTGATGGCACTGGCCTTCGAGCATTCAGCCAGCGCCATCGTGGTCACCCAGAAGCGTCGCATCCTGGAGTGCAACCACGCCTTCTGCGAGCTCTTCGAGTATCCGCGCAGTGAGCTGATCGGCCAGCTGATGCTCAAGCTCTACCCGAGCTTTGCCGACTTCAAGACCATCGGGGACCGCGGCTACAAGGAGATGCTCAGGACGCCCGACTACGCCGATGAGCGCTTCATGCAAACCCGTTCGGGAGAGGTCTTCTGGGCCAAGACCCGCGGGCGCACCCTGACCCCCGAGGCGCCGTTCGACCTGGCGGTGTGGACCTTCATCAAGATCGATGTTCGCCCACCGGGGGAGAACCGCCTCTCGATGCGCGAAAGGGAAATCTCGAGCTTCATCGCCAATGGCCTGACCTGCAAGGAGATCGCCCGGGAACTGGGCATCTCCCACCGCACCGTGGAGGCCCATCGTGCGCGCATCATGAAGAAGCTCGACTGCCGCAACACCGCGGAGATGGTGTCACGCATCATCCAGCTCTCCTGAACGGCCATGACCATATACGGACTCCGCTACGTAGTAGTACGTATATCGACACGGGACGCCGCTCCCTAGGATGAGAAATCAGGAGCGATACGCCAATCGCTCAAGGGTGGCCGATGCCGCCCGGCATTGACCCAGACCCAACAATTACAAGGATTACAATATGAATACGTCGAAGTCCCTGCTCACCACCTGTTCGTTGGCAGCGGCCGTCGCCCTGGGCACTCTTTCCACCCAGGCCCTCGCCGACAAGGTACGCTGGACCATGACCACCACCTGGCCCGACAGCCTGGCCTTGATCGATGCGGACCGCCGCTGGGTCGACACGGTCCATCGCATCGCCGGCGATGAACTGCAGATCGAATTTCGCGCCGGCGGCACCCTGATGCCGCCCGGCGAGGTGTTCGATGCCACTGAGACCGGCAGCATCGAAGCCGCCGGGGAGACCGGCGTCTACTGGGCAGGGCGCTCCCCCGCCTTCGCCCTGCTGGGCACCACGGCAAGCCTGTTCAACGCCGTCGACTACCTGAACTGGATCCAGCACTGGGGTGGCTATGAGCTCTACCAGGAGGTCTATAACCAGTTCAATATTCACTACCTACCCTATGCCATCCTGAATAACGAAACAGGCTTCATTGGGCGCACAAAGATCGAGACGCTGGCCGACTTCGAAGGCAAGCGCCTGCGCCTGGGTGGGCGTGACCAGGGGCGCATCCTGGAACAGCTTGGCGGCTCCCAGGTGACCCTGGCCGGCGGCGAAATCTACCAGGCCATCGAGCGCGGCGTGGTCGACGGCGCCGAGTTCTCCTCCCCCGGCGTCGATTACCAGGCCGGCTTTGCAGAAGTCGCCAGTTACTGGTCCACTCCCGGCTGGCACCAGTCCGCCACCGTGTTGGGCGTAATGATCAACAAGGATGCCTGGGACGCCCTCTCCGAGGAGACCCAGGAAAAGCTCGAGCTCGCCGCCCAGGCCAACCTGGCCTGGTCGATTTCGCACTTCGAACAGAGCGCGACGGAAGGCACCCTGAACTTCCAGCAAGCCGGCGTGGAGATTTCCCAGCTCTCCGCGGATGAGCTGGCCCGGATCCAGGAAATCACCAACGAAGTCTACCTGCGCGGCGCCTGCGAGGACCCCACCTACGCCAAGGTGCTGCATTCGATGCTGAGCTACATGGACCATTACGCCAACTGGCGTGATCTCTCCGCGCCCTTCAACATGAGCCGCACCATGGACAACCTGCCCTCGCTCGAAGAGATCGAAGCCTGTCTGTAAGGCTGTACCGGCCGCCCCACCCGGGGCGGCTGTCGTTCCGACGTCGGAGACTGGACCCATGAATGCGATTGCCAAGGCGATCGACACGCTCAACGAG
>NZ_JABFTX010000019.1 GCF_021404305.1 Billgrantia ethanolica
CGAGATGATCGACCCCCAGGTCGAACTGGTGCGTGGTTACGCCGACGAGGTGGCCGAGCGCATCGCGACGCTGGGCAAGTCGCCCAAGGGCACCCCGGGTGCGATCATCAAGGACCGCACATGGGACGACTACTCCGTCGAGCGTGACACCGTCCAGGCCCACCTGGCCGCGCTCGACCTGGTGTACAACGGCGTCATCGAAGACACCCGCAAGTCGATCGAGAAACTCGAAGACCTCGACCTGGTGTCACAGGACCTGCTCATCGCCCATGCCGGCGAGCTGGAGAAATTCCAGTGGTTCGTGCGGGCGCACCTGGAGAGCGCCGGCGGCCAGCTGACGCACGAGGGGCAGTCGACCGAGAAGGGCGCCGCCGACAAGGCGCGCCGCAAGTCTGCCTGATAGAGAACCTCACCGCACACAC
>NZ_JABFTX010000020.1 GCF_021404305.1 Billgrantia ethanolica
GCTGCACGCCGACGTCTGACCTGGGATTTCACCGCCTGCCAGCGGGTCTCCCAGGTGGCATCCAGCTCGCCGTTGGCACTGGTGACCCGACAGCCACCGCGGGTGAGCTGTGCGTCGGGTTGCAATTTCCAACCGGCAGCTGCCAGCTCGGTGCCCAGGTGCTCCTCGACCAGTTTGTGGTCGAGCGGATGTAGCCAGAGGCGTTGCTGGCCCACCAGCGGCGGCTCGGTATGCAATAGCGCACCGATCAGCTCAAGCACCTGGCGCGGGCGAGCCTTGAGCGCCTCTCCGGCGAGCTGATGGCCGGTAGCAAGGGCCAGCTCCACCAGGTCGTTAGCAATCTCTTCATCGAGCCCCTCGAGGGCGATGGAGAACTGCTCTGCCAGCGGCCGAAGCGGTGCCACG
>NZ_JABFTX010000021.1 GCF_021404305.1 Billgrantia ethanolica
TATCACCGTGACCGAGGTGAAGGGCTTCGGTCGTCAGAAGGGCCACACCGAGCTCTATCGCGGTGCCGAATACGTGGTCGACTTCCTGCCCAAGGTGAAAGTGGAGATCGCCATCGACGACGACCTGATCGAGCAGGTGATCGATGCCATCACCCAAGTGGCCAATACCGGAAAGATCGGCGACGGCAAGATCTTCATCACGCCGCTTGAGCAGGTGATCCGGATTCGTACCGGCGAAACCGGCAAGGATGCGGTATAAGCCCAGTCAAACAAAAACCCACGACCGCAAGGCCGTGGGTTTTTTGAAGCTCGCCAAGCACCGAACGCCCCTTTTTATTTCTCGACGAAGGCGCGCTCGATGACGTAATCGCCGGGTTCGCCCATGCGC
>NZ_JABFTX010000022.1 GCF_021404305.1 Billgrantia ethanolica
GACGACTGCTGGTAGAGGGCTTTCCCGTCGGGGCGCCTTCGCCGCCGGGGCTGCTGGAGAGCGAGTGCGATCCGCGCCTGGCCATGCAGGTCTGCCCGGGGGCGCCTTACTGCGAGCAAGCCAGCGTGGCGACCCTGGGGCTGGCTCAGGAATTGGCCGAACGGCTGAACGGCCAGGTAGCGGGCAGCGTGCACCTGTCCGGCTGCGCCAAGGGCTGCGCCTGCCAGACGCCCACGGACCTCTGCCTGACCGGCCGGGCGGGACGCTTCGACCTGATCGTCGGCGGTCGCGCCGATGGGACGCCGGTGGCCACCGGCCTGGATGAATCCGATGTTATCGAACACCTAGAGAAGAATCGCGATGCCTTACGTCTATGAAACGGACG
>NZ_JABFTX010000023.1 GCF_021404305.1 Billgrantia ethanolica
CCCCGGGTCCTACGGCATGTCCTCGAGGCTTCTCCGTGCGCAGTTCGCTATGTCTCTACTCGGATCTCCCGGTCACACGAACAAGCCGAGATGACGATCCCAGTCGCTGTTTGATGTCCCCACAGGTCCCGCGACCGAACCCGTGGGTGGGTCCCTCTAGCTGATGCCAGGATCCGGGCCGAGGGCACTCCCGGTCTGACAGACCAGCCGTCGCTTAGGCAGCGAGGGCGTAGTCGCGCTGATTGGAATCGGCGCTTAATTGGTTGCAACGACGCTTACGGTGGTCTCTTGCCTGCACCGGCACGCTTCCCTGGATTCGATGCTCGAAGTCGAAACCGTTCAGCCCCTTGTTCAGTTGTGGAAACAACACCCTGCCCT
>NZ_JABFTX010000024.1 GCF_021404305.1 Billgrantia ethanolica
GGATGACGTGCAGCAGCAGATAGGTAATGCCGAACTGCTCAGCGATGCGAATGCGTTCGTTGGCTTCTACGGGCTGTCCGCCGGCGGTAGTGGCCAAAGCCAACAGGGCGATTGCGGCGACACGAGAGTGCTGTATTGGCATGGAAGGCTCCCAGTTCCAGGATGAATCAAGGAACCGTCACCTTGCCGACGCCGCAAAGTGCTCGCCAATGAGTTGTCCTGCTGTGCAAATCACTTAACCAGTGAAATGTTTTTCAGCTCTTGTCGAATCCGCTTATCGTGATGTGTTAAGCGGGAATTGCCATTGGGAAACTGCCATGGCCACTGCTTGTATAGGGCAGCTCAATCCCTGAAATACGGAGAACTCTCATGC
>NZ_JABFTX010000025.1 GCF_021404305.1 Billgrantia ethanolica
GTTGGGTATCTCGCTCTCGGTGACCGGAATCACCCAGCCGACTTCTGCCCCCATGCTGGGCGAGCCCCCGGCCCGTAGTGCGCCGGCGCAGCCGCCGACCGGTGGGCACCCCTTAGGCGGCTGAGGGAATCACAGGCGCGACTTCAACCCACCCAACTGGGCCAGCAGGTGATCGCGCATGTTGGCCAGTTCATTCAGGTCGTAGGGCTGCGCCTCGCCCTGCCCCCACACCGGCCCCGGCCAGGCCGCGTCGGCCTGCCGGCGGGCCACCACGTGCACGTGCAGTTGGGCGACCACGTTGCCCAGGTTGGCCACGTTGATCTTGTCGGCCCCGGTCATCGCCTTGAGCATGCGGCCCATCTCGCT